>NZ_JBHYEM010000018.1:0-100680 GCF_051860145.1 Allobosea sp.
TTCGCCCATTGTCCAATATTCCCCACTGCTGCCTCCCGTAGGAGTTTGGGCCGTGTCTCAGTCCCAATGTGGCTGATCATCCTCTCAGACCAGCTACTGATCGTCGCCTTGGTGAGCCATTACCTCACCAACTAGCTAATCAGACGCGGGCCGATCTATCGGCGATGAATCTTTCCCCCGAAGGGCTTATCCGGTATTAGTCCAAGTTTCCCTGAATTATTCCGAACCGAAAGGTACGTTCCCACGTGTTACTCACCCGTCTGCCACTAGCACCGAAGTGCCCGTTCGACTTGCATGTGTTAAGCCTGCCGCCAGCGTTCGCTCTGAGCCAGGATCAAACTCTCAGATTTGAGTGAGTTTGTTCCGGCATCGCTGCGTATTGACGGAGCCATTACTTGATTACCTAAGCAACCAAGCGATGAGCTCTTGTAACGCAGCACACCGAAGTCTCGTTTGACTTGCCCGAAGGCAAGTCCGCAAGAACTCCGCCGTCCACGTTTCTCTTTCTGTCTTCAGTTTTCAAACAGCGTGGCGTCACAGAAGACAGGCGTTTGGGCCGAGGTTGTCGGCTACAAGGCCTAGCGTTTCTAGTGAAGCGCAGTGAGTGGCGCCGCCAGCGGCGTCGCCGTCTCGATGGGCGGTTTATAGGGGACGGCCGCTTCGGGTGTCAACACGGATTTTGAAGTTTTTTCGACAAAGCGCATTTTTCTTAGGCGGCTTCGCCGTTTTCGGCAGCAGCGACTTTGTAAATCGCGCGCGCGCGCGAGGAACGCCTGCAAACAGCCGCAATCAGCGGTCACTGGCTCACTCCCGCACGCGGCGACCGCACCGTCCGGATTGATTCCGGGCAGCGACGCGGGCATGGTCGATCCGACGCGCGAGCGTGAGGATCGCGTCATCTTCAGCACGCGGCTCCCGCCGGAGTCCGGATCGGAAGCAAGGCTCTCAGACCCCAGACGATGAACGCCCACCCCGAGCTCAGCACGCCAGCAGAACCGCTGTCGCCGGAAGCCGCGGCCCTCCTGGTCGATCTCGGCATCGAGCCGGCGATCCGGCCGGACGGCGCGCCGCACCAGGCGCTCGACCGGCGTGGCGTCTCGCTGCGCTGGCTTGCCGCCTGCGCGCTGGTCGGCTCTTGCGGCGCGGCCCTGCTCGGCGGCGCGATCCTGGTTGCGGTGCAGGGCGATGCCGGCCTGCCCGAGCAGCCGGAAGCGGTCACCGTGCGGGCTGCCTCCGCGGCCGGTGCCGGCGGCGGGGCGCGCAAGGCCGACAAGCTCGTCGCCGACCAGCCGGTGATGTCGGCGCGGCACAGCGCGCGCGCGCCGATGTCCCAGCGCGTCGGCGAGCGCGAGGTGATCCGGGTCCGCCCCTTCGTGCGCCTGGCCTCGAACCTCTCGCTGACGACCGGCGTCTATGCCACCAACATCCCACCCTTCAATCCGCTTCGGCTCTTCGCCGAGGGCGGCCAGCCGGCCGAGCGCTATGCCGAGCCGGCCGGCGACATGCCGGATGCCGACGTCACTATCGTCAAGCGCGATCTCGCCGAGGTCGTGGTCAAGCCGGGCAAGCCCCGGCTCGGCGATGCCGAGGTGGTCGCGCAGATCGAGGAGGAGCGCGCCAATCTCGCCGCGGCGGGCCGGCAGAGGCCACTGCCGATACCGCCGCAGCTGATGCTCAGCCGCACGCTCGGCAATGGCAACGCCGCGAGGGGCAACGACCTTCTCGCCTATGCCCCGGCGACCGATACGCGCTTTTCCGGCATCGAGGTGCGCGTCGTGCCGGAGAATGTCACCAACGCCCTCAAGACACCAATCGCGGCATCGCGCGAGCCGCTCGTCGAGGACAAGCTGCTGATCACCCGGCGCGGCGAGAATTTCGAGCAGGTGCTGCGCGCCGCCGGCGCCCCGCCCGAGCAGATCAGGGCGATGATCCAGGCCTTCGGCGGCAAGATCCGCGTCTCGGCGCTGCCGGAAGGCCAGGTCCTGCAGGCGCTGTTCGCGCCGGGCCCGCGCCCCGGCGACCCGCGCCAGATCATGCGCGTGTCATTGCTGACCAATGGCCAGCCGGAGGCGACCATCGCCGCCAATGACAAGGGCGTCTTCGTGCCGGTCACGCTGCCCAAGCAGGAGATCGCCGGCCCGCAGCGCCGGGGCAATGACGAGGAGGAGGACGAGGAGGAGGGCACGGGCGGCGCGCGGCTCTACGAGAGCCTCTACGAGACGGGCTTGCGACATGAGTTGCCGCGCCCGCTGATCGACGAGCTCGTCCGCATCTTCTCCTATGACCTCGACTTCCAGCAGCGCGTGCGCGGCGGCGACAATCTCGAGGTCATCTTCACCGAGGACGACGAAGGCGAGCGCGGCGAGATCCTCTCGGCTGCCCTGACCATCGGCGGCGAGACGCGGCGCGTCTTCCGCTACCAGGCGCCGGAAGACGGGCTGATCGACTATTTCGACGAGGATGGCCGCTCGCTGAAGAAGTTCCTGCTGCGCAAGCCGATCACCGATGCCGAGATGCGCTCGGGCTTCGGCATGCGCTACCACCCGGTCATGCGCTATTCGAAGATGCATACCGGCGTCGACTGGGCCAACCGCATCGGCACGCCGATCCTGGCCGCCGGCAACGGCACCGTGATCAAAGCCGACTGGGCCTCCGGCTACGGCCGGCGCATCGAGATCCAGCACGCCAACGGCTATGTCACCACCTATTCGCACCAGTCCGGCTTCGCCAAGGGCATCGCGGCGGGCGTCAAGGTGCGGCAGGGTCAGGTCATCGGCTATCTCGGCAATACCGGCCTCTCGACCGGGCCACATCTGCACTACGAGGTCATGGTCAACGGCAACTTCGTCAACCCGATGAAGATCCGCGTCCCGCGCGGCCGCGAGCTCGAGGGCCGCACGCTGGCCGAGTTCAAGCGCCAGCGCGACGAGGTCCAGGGCCTGATCGTCCGCGCCGGCGGCACGCTCGCCCAGGCACGCTGATCGGGCAGGCTGACCAGCCTCCGCTGATCGCAAATGTGGCAGGCCCGACCGCTCTTTGAGAGGCCGCTTCCTTGACTTTGCCGCCGTGAGGGAGGATCGCGACGGGACGCCGATCCCCGTGATCTTCACCGACGACCTTCCCCGATCCTCGCGATGCTCTCCTCCCTCCTCGTCGTCCTGCCCGTCTTCGGCCTGATCGCGCTCGGCTATCTCGCGCGCTGGGTCCGGCTCGTGCGCGAGACCACCGGCGAGGGCCTCTCCGATTTCGTCTTCGTGCTCGCCGTGCCCTGCCTGCTCTTCAAGACGCTGGCCAGGGCCGACATCCCGTCGAGCCAGCCCTGGGGCTACTGGATCTCCTATTTCGCCGGCCTCGCCATCGTCTGGGCCCTGGCGACCCTCGTCGCGCATCGGGTCTTCAGCCGGAAGGGTCCCGAGCTGGTGGTCTCCGGCTTCGCCGCGGCGCAATCGAACACCGTCTTCGTCGGCGTGCCGATGATCCTGAAGGCCTATGGCGACGCCGGCGCCGTGCCGCTCGGCCTGCTCTTGGCCGTCCATCTGCCGGTGACCATGACGATCGCGACCCTTCTCGCCGAAGGCCGCTCGGCGTCCGTGACCATGCTGGTCCGGCGCCTGTTCACCCATCCGATCATCATCGGCATCCTGCTCGGCTCGGCCGCGCGCCCGATCATCGACCTGATTCCGGCCCCGCTCTGGACCATCGTCGACCTGCTCGCCGGCGCGGCCGTGCCTTGCGCCCTGATCAGCCTCGGTATCGCGATGCGGCGCTATGGTCTCGCGTCCGGGCTCGGCCTGCCGGTCGTGCTGAGCGGCCTCAAGCTCGGCCTGCATCCGCTGATCGTCTATGTGCTGGCGACGCAGGTCTTCGCGATGCCGGCACATTGGTCGGGCGTCGCGGTGCTCTTCGCGGCCTGTCCCTGCGGGATCAACGCCTATCTCTTCGCCGAGCGCTACCGGCAGGGCGTCGCCGACGCCTCCAGCGCCATCGCGCTCTCGACCATGGTCTCGCTCTTCACCACCGCCGCCTGGCTGACCTGGCTCGGCGTCGGGTGACGCGACCCGTCATTGCGAGCGAAGCGAAGCAATCCAGAGGGCTGCGCGAGCCCTTCTGGATTGCTTCGTCGCTACGCTCCTCGCAATGACGGCTATGGGAAACCGAGCCGCTCCCGTATCTCCGCCGCCGTCACCCCGCGCACCCTGAGATCCGCCAGGCTTTCCGACATCCGGCTCTTCGCCAGTTTCTGGCCGGTCTCGTCCTGCAGCAGCCGGTGGAAATGGTAGCGCGGGCTTGCCAATCCGAGCAGGCGCTGCAGCACGGCGTGGATGTCGGTCGCGGCCTCGAGATCGCGCCCGCGCACGACATGTGTGACGCCCTGGAGCGCGTCGTCGACAACGACGGACAAATGGTAGCTGGTCGGCACGTCCTTGCGCGCCAGCACGACATCGCCCCAGCGCTCCGGCTCCGCCCTGACCATGCACTCGGTGCCCGCCTCGTCGAAGCGTTGATAGACGGCCTCTCCGCCGATCTCCGACAGGGCGCGATCCATGGCGAGACGCAGGACATGCGGCTCGCCAGCGGCGATGCGCGCCTGCGCCTCGGCCTCGGAGAGCTTGCGGCAAGTGCCGGGATAGAGCGGCGACCCGTCCGGATCACGCGGCCAGGCCCCGCCGGTTTCGGCCTCCTTCGCCCCGACCGCCCGCCCGATCTGCTGGCGCGAGCAGAAGCAGGGATAGACCAGCCCCCGCCCCCGCAAGAGGTCCAGCGCCGCGCGGTAATCGTCGAAATGCTCCGATTGCCGGCGGACGGCATCGTCGAAGCGCAGCCCGAGCCAGGCCAGGTCTTCATGGATCGCCTGCTCGAATTCCGGCCGGCAGCGCGTCACGTCGATATCCTCGATGCGCAGCAGCAGGCGCCCACCGAGCCGCGCTGCGATCCGCTCGTTCGTCAGGGCCGAGAAGGCATGCCCGAGATGCAGCCGCCCGTTCGGACTGGGCGCGAAACGAAGCACCAGTTTATCGCGATCGGAGGAGGACGTCGCCATCGCCCCTGTCTATGGTCTCGCCCGTGCCCGGCCAAGTCCCGCCGCAACCCTGCTGACGGATCTGGCCGCGCCTGCGATCAAGATGGACGCATGAACAGAATCACCTGCGACGCCGATCTCGAGGAGGGCATGGCCGCGCTGCGCCCGCTCCATCCCGGCTGGACCGCCATCATCGAGCGGACCGGCTTGCCCCCGCTGCGGCGGCGCGAGGGCGGCTTCCGCGGGCTCGTCGCGATCATCGTCTCGCAGCAGGTCTCGGTCGCCAGTGCCCGCGCCATCCTCGCCCGGGTCGAGACGGTGCTGGCGCCGCTGACGCCGGAGCGCGTGCTGGCGGCAAGCGACGAGGAGATGCGCCTGTCGGGACTCTCGCGCCCGAAGCAGCGCAGCCTGCGCGCCGTCGCCGGGGCGATCGCTGCGGGCAGCCTCGATTTCTCCCTGCTCGAGGACGCCTCGCCCGAGCGCATCCACGAGCACATGACGGCGGTGCCCGGCATCGGCCCCTGGACGGCGGATGTCTACCTGATGTTCTGCCTCGGCCATCGCGACGGCTTCGCCGCCGGCGACCTCGCCCTGCAGGAGGCCGCCCGCGTCGGCTTCGGGCTCGCCGCCCGGCCGAGCACGCGCGAGCTGGCCGCCCTCGCCGAGGCCTGGCGCCCCTGGCGCGGCGTCGCCGCACGGCTGCTCTGGGCCTATTACGCCGCGCTGAAGAACCGCGAAGGGATCAATGCCTGAGGGCGGCCACACCCCCGTCATCCCGGCCAAGCCGCGTCAGCGGCGCCGAGCCGGGGTCCATGCCGGAACGTATTGCTCAAAAGGCCAGGCATGGATCCCGGGTCTCCCTTCGGTTGCCCGGGATGACATGAGAAAGCCGGAATCCACTTTTCGAGCCGATGCTCTAGGTGCGGATCACTTTCAGCGCGCTTTGGGCCGCGACGCGCAGGAAAACCGCGTCACCCATCACGGCGACGAATTTCGCCCCCATTTCGACGAAGGCTTTCGCCCGCTCGGCCGATTGCGCGTAGATCGCCACCGGCTTCTTCGCGGCCGAGGCCCGCGCCACGATATGGCGGATCGCCTCGTCGACCTCCTTCGACAGCGCGTCGACCTGCTTGCCGCCCGAGAGCGCGATCGAGAGGTCGGAAGGCCCGACGAAGACCGCATCGATGCCGTCCAGCGCCAGGATGTCGTCGAGGATCGCCATCGCCTCTCGCGTCTCGATCATCGCGAAGGAGAGCGAGAAGCGGTTGGCCTCCTTGAGATAGGCGTTCTGGTCGAGCCCCGAGGCGGCGAGCCCGCCATAGCTGCCCCAGCTGCGCTCGCCGAGCGGTGGGTACTTGGAGTAGGCCGCGAAGGTCCGCGCGTCGTCCATGGTGTTGATCATCGGCGCGATCACACCCGAGACGCCGGCATCGAACAGCTTCGAGACGTTCTGGAACTCCCCGACGGGGATGCGCGCCATGGCCGGCTTGCCGGCGGCGTTGATCAGCGGAATCGCGCGAATGACCTCGTTCAGCGTGATCGGCCCGTGCTGCATGTCGAGCGTGACCGCGTCGAAGCCCTCATGCGCCAGGATGCCCGCGACGCTGGGATCGGCGATGCCGCACCAGGCGGAAAGGATCGTGTCGCCCTTCGCGAGGCGGTCGGCGAGCGAGGAGAGGACGGTCGGTCTAGCGGAAGCCATGGGCGCGTTCATCCGGTTGCCCGCTCTTGGATCGCGGCGGGTGGAGCAAGGTGGACCGGAGCCTCGCACAAAAGCAAACGGGCGCTCATGCGCCCGTCTCAACCACGTCCTGCGTCTGGCGAACCGGCGCTGCTAGCGCCCCGCCTGGATTTCCTCGGCCGCCGTGATCAGCAGCTCGGTCATCACCCGGCGGATCTCCTCGTGGGCCACCGCGACGCTGCCAGTCGCGAAATCGGACCTGACCTTGCGCAGCACGTCCTCGTCGCCGGCTTCCTCGAAATCGGCGAGCACCACCGACTTGGCATAGGCGTCGGCCTCAGCGCCGCTCTTGCCGAGCTTCTCCGCGGCCCACAATCCAAGCAGCTTGTTGCGCCTTGCCGTGGCCTTGAAACGCAGCTCCTCGTCGAGGGCGAACTTGTTCTCGAAAGCGTCCTTGCGCTGATCGAAGGTGCTCATGCGATCTCGGTCCTCTCACGCTGCTCCGGGCGACGTCATCCAAGCCATATAGGATGGCGCAGCGCTCAGGGCCAGCGCCGATTGCGGCCGCCCGGCGCCGCGCCGGCCGGTTTGTTGCGTTTGCAGTGCAGAAGCGCCATATAGCGGTCGCGAAGGCGGCCGGAACGGCCTCCGACGCATTGAGCCGGACCATTCAGCAGTCTAGGCTGGTCCGCTCTGCCGCGGATCAACGCAAGCTGCGAAGGGCGGGCTGAACAGGGGCCACGATCCCGCCGCGGGGCGACCTGCGACCAGAGAAAGGCCGACCTTTGGATTTCCTCAAGCCACGGTACATCCCAATGAATCGCCGCCGTCGCATCTACGAAGGCAAGGCGAAGGTCCTCTATGAAGGACCAGAGCCCGGTACGCTGATCCAGCATTTCAAGGACGACGCGACCGCCTTCAACGCCAAGAAACACGAGGTGATCGACGGCAAGGGCGTCCTGAACAACAGGATCTCCGAGCACATCTTCTCGAACCTCAACGATATCGGTGTGCCGACGCATTTCATCCGCCGGCTGAACATGCGCGAGCAGCTGATCCGCGAGGTCGAGATCATTCCGCTCGAGGTCGTGGTGCGCAACGTCGCCGCCGGCTCGCTCTCGACCAAGCTCGGGCTCGAGGAAGGCACGCAGCTGCCGCGCTCGATCATCGAGTTCTACTACAAGAACGACGCGCTGAACGACCCGATGGTCTCCGAGGAGCACATCACCGCCTTTGGCTGGGCCACGCCGCAGGAGATCGACGACATCATGGCGCTCGCCATTCGCGTCAATGATTTCCTCTCCGGCCTCTTCCTCGGCGCCGGCATCCGCCTCGTCGACTTCAAGATGGAATGCGGACGGCTCTGGGAAGGCGAGATGATGCGCATCGTCGTCGCCGACGAGATCAGCCCGGATTCCTGCCGGCTCTGGGACATCAAGTCGAAGGACAAGATGGACAAGGACCGCTTCCGCCGCGACATGGGCGGGCTGATCGAGGCCTATACCGAGGTGGCGCGCCGCCTCGGCATCATGGGCGAGAACGAGAAGGCGACCGCCGCCGCCGGGCCGCGCCTGGTGCAGTGAGCGCCGCCGCCTCTCCGCTATCGACAGGCAAACGGGAGCGCATGCGCTCCCGTTTGCTTTTGGTCGCGCTGGCCGGCGCGCTCTGCCTGCTCGGCGCCTGCACCAGCCATTTCGGCCCCGGCCTCGCCAAGCTCGCCGCCGATCGCGGCTGGCGGCCGCTGCCGATCGGCTCCTGGGTCGTCAATGACGGGCTGGAGCCGCGCAGCATCGTCTATTGCCCGGGCGAGCCCTGCCTGCGCCCGGCCATGGCTGCGCTGATCGTCGCCGAGGGCGGCAAGGCTGACGAGCTCGAGCGCGCGCTCGCAGCCGATCCCGCCCGCCTCGCCCGCGAATTCGCCAAGCCGGCGGCCAAGCCCGACAAGACCAAGAAAGCGGCGAAGCCAGCGAAGCCCGGCGTGAAGAGCAGGACGAACGTCACCCGCTTCAGCGAGGCCGGCACCAGCGGCCTGCTCGTCACGATTCGCGGCGAGGGTGAGACCGGCCGCCTTGCCGCGACCGCGATCCTCTATGGCCGCGACGCCGGCAAGCTCGTCCTCGCCATCGCCGTCAGCAACGATACCGACGCCGCCCGCGACTATGCCAGCGCCGCCTGGCACAGCCGCTGATTCGTCCCGCAACCCACACAATCGGTTGAGCCCGAGCCGATTCGCCGCTAAGGCACCCCGCAGCAGCCCCCTTCCGGAGAGCCCAATGAAAGCCCGCGTCACCGTCACCCTCAAGACCGGCGTGCTCGACCCGCAGGGCAAGGCGATCGAAGGCGCGCTGAAATCGCTCGGCGTCGACGGCGTAGGCTCGGTCCGACAGGGCAAGGTCTTCGACATCGAGCTCGCGGCCGGCGACAAGGCGGCAGCCGAGACCGCGCTCAAGGACGCCTGCGAGAAGCTGCTCGCCAATACGGTGATCGAGAATTATCGCATCGAGATTTGAGGCCCGTATTTGCCTTTGGGGGAGGCCAGCGTGCATTGCTTGAAAAATTTGGTGCTGCTTGTTGGCCTGACGGCTCTGGCCGGAGGTTGCCAGACAGCGGCAAACCGATTGCCTGCAACTGTCGAAGCGAAGCTCGAAGCGGCGGGCTATGAGCGCAGTGCGGAGACACCCTCGGCGCCTGCGGGCCAAAACTTCGTCGTGAACGGGCTTTACGTTTGCAAGAAGGAGCGCTGCGGTCATGCCTCGACCGCCCTTCGCGCGACTGCGATCGCATCGCCCGGAATCGGGGGAATCACGGCGGAGGAAGCTATTCGACGCCGCCAGTACAAGGACGCGACATTGCAGGACATCATGGAGGCTTCCATGAAAACCCAACACGGCGCCGGGCGCGTGACCAGATTCGCCCAGTTTTCAAGGGGAGGTCTGGTGGGCTTGGACGTCGAGGCCACAGGGCGCGCCAAAGACGGGACGCCAGTCTACGCCGCGGGACGCACCTTGGTGAAAGACAACACCGCGACTTTGGACGCCGTCGTTTCCACGAATCGCAGCGTTGCCGCCCGCGGTCTTTCGCTATTGTCAGGACACTGATCTCATGAAAGCCGCCGTCGTCACCTTCCCCGGCTCCAATCGCGACGGCGATGTCGCGACCGCATTGCGCCAGGCCGGCGCCTCGGTCAGCCATGTCTGGCACGCCGATACCGAGCTCCCTACCGGCACCGACCTCGTCGTGCTGCCCGGCGGCTTTTCCTATGGCGACTATCTGCGCTGTGGCGCCATTGCCGGCCGCGCCCATATCATGGATGCGACGCGGGCCCATGCGGCGCGCGGCGGCTACGTGCTCGGCATCTGCAACGGCTTCCAGATCGCCTGCGAGGCCGGGCTGCTGCCGGGCGTTCTGGCCCGCAACGCCAATCTGAAATTCGTCTGCCGCCGCCAGCACCTCACCGTCGAGCGCGCCGACACCGCCTTCACCAATGCCTATGCCAAGGGCCAGGTCATCGATGTCTGCATCGCCCATGGCGAGGGCAACTACATCGCCGATCCCGAGACGCTGGCGCGGCTCGAGGGCGAGGGGCTGGTCGCCTTCCGCTATGCCGATGTCGACGGCCGGGTCACGCCCGAGGCCGATCCCAACGGCTCGCTGAACGGCATCGCCGGGATCTATTCGCCCGGGCTCAATGTGCTCGGCCTGATGCCGCATCCCGAGAACCTGATCGATTCGCTGACCGGCGGCACCGACGGGCGCGGCATGTTCGAGAGCCTGATGGGCGGCAAGAAGGCGGCGTGAGCCCTCCCGTCATTCTCGGGCGAAGCGCAGCGCAGACCCGAGAATCTCTCGCAAGATAAGGCGCCAGCTCGTCCAGAGATGCTCGGGTCAAGCCCGAGCATGACGCGACTGCGTCACTTCGCCAGCGCCGCCGCCCTCGCCAGGAGCCGCTGCGCGCTGGCCGCGTCGAGCGGCCCGACATGCTTTTCGACGATCTTTCCGTCCGGCCCGATCAGGAAGGTCTCGGGCACCCCGTAGACGCCCCATTCGATCGCGGCCCGGCCGGGCCGGTCGACGCCGACGGCGGAGTAGGGATTGCCGAGAGCGCCGAGGAAGCGGCGCGCATTCTCAGCCTCGTCCTTGTAGTTCATCCCGACGACCGCGACCTTGCCCTGCTTGACGGCCGGCGATTCCGCCATCGCGACGAGATAGGGATGCTCGACGCGGCAGGGCGCGCACCAGCTCGCGAAGACGTTGACCAGCGTCGCCTTGCCCTTGGCGAGATCGGCGACGGAGAAGCTCGGCACCGGCCGCCCGTCCTGCTGCAGGCCTTCGAGCGCCGTCAGCGCGACTGCCGGCGCCGGCTTGCCGATCAGCGCCGAGGGAACCTTGCTGGCATCGCCGGAGAACAACCCGGCCAGGAAGACCAGCGCAAGCCCGGCGAACAGGATCAGCGGCACGAGGAAGACCAGCGGCGAGCGCCGGCGCGGCAGGCTTTCGGCGTCGCTCATGGCGCACCTCGCCGGCGGCCGGCGCCGCGCCGTTCGAGCGCGTCCAGTTCCTGCCTCTGGGCGCGATGGTCGCGCCAGGTCGCGAGGATCAGCCCGCCGAGGATGACGACGACTGCGGCATAGGCCGCGACGATGAAGCCGGTATGCGGCCCAAGCCCGCTCATGCCGGCACCTCGGCCGCCAGCCGGTCGAGCCGCTCGGCCTCGAAAATGGTCAGGGTCCGGACGCGGCGGCGCATGATCTCGGCGCGCATCGCGACGAGATGCAGGCAAAGCGCCAGCAAGGTGAAGCCGAGCGCCAGGATCAGCAGCGGCCAGAGCATGGCCGGGTGGATCGTCGGCCCCCCGGCGCGGAAGACCGAGGCCGGCTGGTGCAGCGTGTTCCACCAGTCGACCGAGAACTTGATGATCGGCACGTTGACGAAGCCGACCAGCGTCAGGATCGCCACAGCGCGCCCGGCGCGCGACGGATCGTCGAGCGTGCGCCAGAGCGCGATGATGCCGAGATAGATCAGGAAGAGCACGAGCACCGAGGTCAGCCGCGCGTCCCAGACCCAATAGGTCCCCCACATCGGCTTGCCCCAGAGCGCGCCGGTGATCAGGCAGATCAGCGCGAAGCAGGCGCCGATCGGCGCGGCCGCCTTTTGCGCGACATCGGCCAGCGGATGCCGCCAGACCAGGGTGCCGAGCGCCGAGATTGCCATCATCGTGTAGAACATCAGCGCCAGCCAGGCGGCCGGCACATGCACGAACATGATCCGGATCGTCTCGCCCTGCTGGTAATCGGCGGGGGCGACGAAGAAGGCGAGATAGAGCCCGACGACGAGCAGCAGCACGGCCGCGCCCAGACCCCAGGGCAGCAGCGCCGCGGACAGGCGCATGAAGCGCGTCGGATTCGCTAGATCTATCAGGCTGGCCATGTCACCGCGTCAGATCGGGCTGCCGGCTCGTCCGAAGCCTCGAGACGCCTGATCTAGCAATGCGGCCGGCTGCCGGCAATCTGCTGGCCCCGCCTGCGACAACGCCGCACCGTCGCTCAGCTCTTGTCGGGCGGATGCGGCGCGTCCTCATCGAGGAGGCCGAAGCTTTCGGACTTCGCGCCTTCGGCCGCCAGCGTGAAGCCCTCCGCCGCCAGCCCCCGCCGCAACAGCTCGCGGACGGCCGCCGCGCGGCTCGGCATCCGCTTCTCGAATCGCCAGTTTTCCAGCGCCCGCAACTCCTCGGCGTTCAGCATGATCTGAAGGCGCTCGCCCCGTTCCAGTTCAGCCATCGTGATGCTCGCCGCGTCGGTCGAATGAGTAAAGAACTATGTATGACAACTCCGCCTGGAAGCAACCTTTGGCTCATGATTTTCATCCAGCGGATTCGCAGGCGAATGGGCTCAACACATATCGGCCTAACTTGCTAACCTATTGTAAAATAAAATAAATTTCTTGACCCCCCGAAGAGGCGCTCCTATCGTGCCGAAGCCGCTCGGCCAGTGGGCTGGCTCCCCGGAGGAGCATCGCCATGTTGATCACGCTTTCGGACGAGATGAGGCACGACATCGAATTGATGGTCCGCGTAAAAGCGCATGAGTTGCGGATTATCGATGTCGCGGGAATCGCCGAACAGGTTCGGCTGCGCTTCGTTGACCAGAATGTCGCGCTCGAGGACATCGCGACCGTCGTCGCGAAGGTCGCGGTTCAATCCGGCTGCGCGCTGGAGCTCGGCGAAGGCGCGCTGACGATCAACTGACGGATCGTCTCAGTCGGCCTGCCGCAACGCCGCCGCCGCCGCGATCGTCCCGACCACGATCGCCGCGAGTGAAAGCGCGCACAGGATCAGGAAGGGCGTCAGAAAGGGAACGGTGCCGCCAAGCGCGCTGTTCGCAGCCGAGACCCCGAAGATCAGCACCGGCACCGTCAGCGGCGCGACCAGGATCGGCAGGATCAGCCCGCCACGTTTCAAACTCGCCGTCAGGGCCGCGCCAGCCGCGCCGATGAAGCTCAGCGCCGGCGTGCCGGCGAGCAATGTCCCGGCGATCGGCAGCATCGCCTCGGCTGGCAGGGCCACGAGCAGGCCGAGCAGGGGCGCGCAGATCGCCAATGGCAGCCCGGTCGTCAGCCAATGCGCCAGCCCCTTGGCCAGCACGGCAAGCTCGAGCGGCAGCGCCGAGGCGCGGATCAGGTCGAGCGAGCCGTCCTCCTCGTCGCCCTGGAACAGCCGGTCGAGCCCGATCAGCGTCGCCAGCAGCGCCCCCAGCCAGAGGATCGCCGGCCCGATCCGCGACAGCAGGTTGAGGTCGGGCCCGAGCGCGAAGGGCACCAGCACGACCAGCGTCAGGAAGAACACCAGCGCGAGCTCGCCGCCACCCCCGGCGCGGGCCGCCAACGCCAGGTCGCGCTTCAGGATCGCGAGGAAGGCGCGTCTCACGGCCCGATCCTCAGTTCGCGCGCGCCGTCGAGCCCGAGCGGCCCATGCGTCGCGGCCAGGATCGCCCCGCCCAGCGCGAGATGGCCGCGCATCAGCCCGATCAGCATCACCTGCGCGGCCGTGTCGAGCGCCGAAGCCGGCTCGTCGAGCAGCCAGAGCGGCCGCCGCGAGACCAGGAGCCGCGCCAGCGCGACGCGTCGCCGCTGCCCGGCCGAGAGATAGCCGACGGGCAGGGCCGCGACATGCGGCAGGCCGATTGCGGCCAGCGCCTCGTCCGGCGAAGAGCCGGGCTCGCCGAGCAGCGCCTGCGCGAAATCGAGGTTCTCCCGCGCCGTCAGCGCCGTCTTGAGGCCGTCGCGATGGCCGACGAGATGGATCAGCTCGGGCAAGGGCGTCTCGTCCGCGCCCGCGATCCGCAGGCTCCCGGCCTCCGGACGCAAGCGCCCGCTGATCATCGCGATCAGGCTCGACTTGCCGGCGCCGTTGCGGCCGGTGAGCGCGATCGCCTCCCCGCTCGCCAGCGCGAAGGAGAGCCCGTCGAAGATCAGCCGGCCGCCGCGACGGCAGGCGAGGTTCTCGGCACTCAGGGCAAGCTTCGGGAATGGGATCTGCGACAAGGCCAGGGCGTCTTTCCGAGCGTCAGAACCCTCGACGCACGCGTTTCGTTCATGTAGCGGGCTTCTTGGAATTGATCTATAGAACCCATGGCTACGCCGCACGCCGATCCGGCGCGGGGCTCGGGCACTCCCGAGGCGGCGCGCGCGTCATGCGCATTAGGCCTTCGATCCGTTCGGCCGGCAAGGCCAGGCGGACCGTGACCGCAACCCCTTGATCAGGATTTCAGCCAGATGGCTTCGCTCGACTCCTTCAAGTGCCGCAAGACGCTCACCGTCGGCACCAAGAAATACGTCTATTACTCCCTCAAGAGCGCCGAGAAGAACGGCCTGCCCGGCATCTCGAAGCTGCCCTTCTCGATGAAGGTGCTGCTCGAGAACCTGCTGCGCTTCGAGGATGGCCGCTCCGTCACCAAGACCGATATCCAGTCCTTCGTCGCCTGGCTGAAGGACAAGGGCAAGGCCGGCAAGGAGATCGGCTTCCGTCCGGCCCGCGTGCTGATGCAGGATTTCACCGGCGTTCCGGCCGTGGTCGACCTCGCCGCGATGCGCGACGGCGTCAAGGCGCTCGGCGGCGATCCCAAGAAGATCAACCCGCTGGTTCCCGTCGATCTCGTCATCGACCACTCGGTGATCGTCGACGAGTTCGGCACGCCCAAGGCGCTGAAGCAGAACGTCGATCTCGAGTACCAGCGCAATGGCGAGCGCTACCGCTTCCTGAAATGGGGCCAGGGCGCCTTCGACAATTTCCGCGTCGTCCCGCCCGGCACCGGCATCTGCCACCAGGTCAATCTCGAATACCTCGCCCAGACCGTCTGGACCAAGAAGGAGAAGGTGAAGAAGGGCAAGAAGACGGAGACCGTCGAGGTCGCCTATCCCGACACCGTGGTCGGCACCGATTCGCACACCACCATGGTCAACGGCCTCTCCGTGCTCGGCTGGGGCGTCGGCGGCATCGAGGCCGAGGCCGCCATGCTCGGCCAGCCGCAATCGATGCTACTGCCCGAGGTGATCGGCTTCAAGCTCACCGGCAAGCTGCGCGAGGGCATCACCGCGACCGACCTCGTGCTGACCGTCACCCAGATGCTGCGCAAGAAGGGCGTCGTCGGCAAGTTCGTCGAGTTCTTCGGCCCCGGCCTCTACGCGTTGACGCTGGCCGACCGCGCCACCATCGCCAATATGGGCCCGGAATACGGCGCGACCTGCGGCTTCTTCCCGGTCGATGCCGAGACGCTCGACTACCTGACCACGACCGGCCGCAAGACCGCCCGTGTCGCGCTGGTCGAGAAATACACCAAGGCGCAGGGCCTCTTCGCCACGCGTTCGACACCCGATCCGGTCTTCACCGATACCCTCGAGCTCGACCTCACCACTGTCCAGTCCTCGATGGCCGGCCCCAAGCGGCCCGAAGGCCGCGCCGATCTCGGTGCGATCAAGGCCGGCTTCGCCGCCGCCATGGACACCGAATACAAGAAGGCCGCCGAGCTCTCCCGCCGGGTCAAGGTCGAGGGCCAGAACTTCGATCTCGGCCATGGCGACGTCGTCATCGCCGCCATCACCTCCTGCACCAACACCTCCAACCCCTCGGTGCTGATGGGCGCGGGCCTGCTCGCCCGCAACGCGGTGGCGAAGGGCCTGAAGGTCCATCCCTGGGTCAAGACCTCGCTGGCGCCGGGTTCGCAGGTCGTTGCCGAATATCTCGCCAAGTCCGGCCTGCAGAAGGACCTCGACAAGCTCGGCTTCAACCTGGTCGGCTTCGGCTGCACCACCTGCATCGGCAATTCCGGCCCGTTGCCGGCGCCGATCTCGAAGGCGATCAACGACCAGGGCCTGATCGCGGCCGCCGTGATCTCCGGCAACCGCAATTTCGAGGGCCGCGTCTCGCCGGACGTGCAGGCGAACTATCTCGCCTCGCCGCCGCTGGTCGTCGCCTATGCGCTGGCCGGCACCGTCCAGAAGGACCTGACGACCGAGCCGCTCGGCATGGACAAGGCCGGCAAGCCGGTCTTCCTCAAGGACATCTGGCCGAGCAACAAGGAAATCCAGGCCTTCATCGCCAAGAACGTCACCAAGGCGATCTTCAAGGCGAAATATGCCGACGTCTTCAAGGGCGACGCCAACTGGCAGAAGGTCAAGACCCCGGCGAGCCAGACCTATGCCTGGGACGACAAGTCGACCTATGTGCAGAACCCGCCCTATTTCCAGGGCATGGGCAAGCAGCCAGCGCCGGTCACCGATGTCGTCGGCGCGCGCATCCTCGGCCTGTTCGGCGACAAGATCACCACCGACCACATCTCCCCGGCCGGCTCGATCAAGGCCGCCTCGCCGGCGGGCGCCTATCTCACCGAGCATGGCGTCGCCGTCGCCGACTTCAACCAGTACGGCACGCGGCGCGGCAATCACGAGGTGATGATGCGCGGCACCTTCGCCAATATCCGCATCCGCAACCACATGATGGGGCCGAACGGGCGCGAGGGCGGCTACACCATCCATTATCCGAGCAAGGAAGAGCTGCCGATCTACGACGCGGCGATGCGCTACCAGCATGAGAAGGTGCCGCTCGTCGTCTTCGCCGGCGTCGAATACGGCAACGGCTCCTCGCGTGACTGGGCCGCGAAGGGCACCAACCTGCTCGGCGTCAAGGCCGTGATCGCCCAGAGCTTCGAGCGCATCCACCGCTCGAACCTGGTCGGCATGGGTGTCGTGCCCTTCACGCTGCCGGAAGGCACGAGCTGGGCTTCGCTCGACCTCAAGGGCGACGAGACCGTCACCATCAAGGGCCTCGCCACGGTGAAGCCGCGCCAGACGCTTCAAGCCGAGATCACCTCGGCCGACGGCAAGGTGAAGACAGTGCCGGTGCTCTGCCGCATCGATACGCTGGACGAGCTCGACTACTTCAAGAACGCCGGCATCCTGCACTACGTGCTGCGCGGCATCGCGGCGTAACTCTTCCTTCTCCCCACCCATCTCGGGCTTGCCCGAGATGGGACGACGTAAGCTGATGTCGGAAACATCCGACATCAGTGGGGAGAAGGTGGCTCCGCGAAGCGGAGACGGATGAGGGAAGCGCCGGGTCATCTCGGCGCACCCCTCACCCGGTCTACTCGTCCCTCATCCGTCTCGGCTTCGCCGAGCCACCTTCCCCCGCAAGGGGGGAAGGAAACACCCCGTAGTTGTCCTATTCGGCACTGAGGTGTAATGGGGCGTCACAGCCATCCTTGGCGGGGGGCTTGGGGCAGGCGCGCGCCAGCGCGCCCGGATGTCCGCCGCCACCATCCATGACGACGGGAGCACCCGCATGTCCGCCACGTTCGAGACGGTCGCCGGCATTATTTCGGAGACCTGCGATATTCCGCGCGAGAAGATCACGCCCCAGAGCCACGCCATCGACGATCTCGGCATCGACTCGCTCGCCTTCCTCGACATCGCCTTCGCGATCGACAAGGCCTTCGGCATCAAGCTGCCGCTCGAGCAGTGGACGCAGGAGGTCAACGAGGGCAAGGCGCCGGCCGAGCAGTATTTCGTGCTCGAGAACCTGTGCCAGCGCATCGACGACCTCGTCGCCGCCAAGAAGGCCTGATCCAGCTCCGGGATCCGGGTCGCAAGCCCGGCCTTGAGCCGGACATCCTCTCCCGATAGAGCATGACGCTGTCGTGCCGGTCGTGAACCCGGCCGGTTCCTCGCATATATTGCTCGCCAGCCGATCAGGATCGCATGCGCCTCGAATATTTCGACATGATCGACACGGTCGCGACCTTCGATCCGTCGGAGAAGCGCATCGTCACGCGTTCGACCGTGCCGAATGCGAGCCCGGTCTTCGAGGGCCATTTCCCCGGCCACCCGCTGGTGCCGGGCGTGCTCCTTACCGAAACCATGGCGCAGGCCTCGGGCTATCTGCTGCTGGCCCTCAACGGGCTGACGCAGATGCCCTTCCTGATGATGGTCGACAAGGCGCGCTTCCGCACCTTCGTCGAGCCCGACGCCGTGCTCGAGGTCAGCGCCGAGCTCGTCCATGAAGGCTCCGGCTATGCCGCGACCAAGGCCAGGATCGCGATCGCCGGCAAGCCGATCTGCGATGCCGAACTGCGCTTCCGGCTGATGCCCTTCCCCGCCGATATGCGCCAACTGATGGAAACCAGGATCGCGGCGATCGGCCTCGAGCCGGTGCGGAACTGAGCCATGAAGCGTGACGTCGTCATCACCGGCATCGGCCTCGCCTCCAGCCTCGGCGAGGGCGCAGAGGCGCACGCGGCGGCGCTCGCTTCGGGCGCGGCGCCGGTCGTCGACACGCAGGGTTTCGCGCCCTATCCGGTCCATCCCCTGAAGCCGCTCGAACTCGATCGCCAGATTCCGAAGAAGTCCGACCAGCGCCAGATGGAGCCCTGGCAGCGGCTCGGCGTCTATACCGCCGGCCTCGCCCTCGATTCCGCCGGCCTCAAGGAGGATGCGCAGACCAAGAGCGAGCTCCAGGTCATCGTCGCCGCTGGCGGCGGCGAGCGCGACCATGCCGTCGACAGCGCCATCCTGACCGGCCTGCGCGGCATGAACGAGCCCGGCACCTTTCTGAACGAGCGGCTGATGGGCGACCTGCGCCCGACCCTCTTCCTGGCGCAGCTCTCCAATCTTCTCGCCGGCAATATCTCGATCGTTCACGGCATCACCGGCGCCTCGCGCACCTTCATGGGCGAGGAGCAGGCCGGCGTCGACGCGATCCGCACCGCCCATGCCCGCATCGCCAGCGGCCAGGCCGAGATCATGCTGGCCGGCGGCGCCTATAATGCCGAGCGGCGCGACATGCTGCTGCTCTTCGAGCTCGGCGGCTTCCTGCGCAGGGGCGATTTCGCACCGGTCTTCGCCCGCGACGGCAATCCGGGCCTGATCACCGGCAGCGCCGCCGCCTTCCTCGTGCTCGAATCGGCCGAACGCGCCGCCGCGCGCGGGGCCAGAATCTTTGCGCGGCTCGACGCCGTCGCCGCGGGGCGCTCGAAGCGCCGCGAGGCGGGCGCGGTCGAAGCCTCGCTGCGCGGCCTCATCACTGAGCTGGGAGCGATTGCGCCCGGCGTGCTGTCGGTCTCCGCCGCCACCGGCGTCGCCGGGATCACCGCCGAGGAGGCCGCCGTCCTCGCCGGACTTCCGCAGGCGAGGCGGATTGCGACCGGCGACCTGCTTGGCCACCCCGTCGAGGCCGCCTTTCCCGTCTCGGTCGCGCTCGCAGCCGCCGCACTCGCGGCCGGCCAGGCGAATGAGGCGATCGTGACCGGGGTCGGCCATTGGCGCGGCGAGGGCGCGGCGCGCCTGGTGAAAGCGTGAGGACAGTCTCATGAGCGCACAGCATCGCGACGCCAAGGGGCGCCCGCTCGTCGCCGTCACCGGCCTCGGCGTCGTCACCTCGCTCGGCCAGGGCAAGGCGGCGAACTGGGACGCCCTGACCGCCGGGCGTTCCGGCATCCACCGCATCGAGCGCTTTCCGGTCGAAGGCCTGCGCACCACCATCGCCGGCACGGTCGATTTCCTGTTCGACGAGCCTTTCGCCGCGCCGCAGCTCTCCGAGAAGCTCGCGACGCTGGCCGCCGAAGAGGCCGTGGCGCAAAGCGGGCTCGGCCAGGACGGCGCCTTTCCCGGCGAGCTCTTCATGGCCGTGCCGCCGGTCGAAATCGAATGGCCGCAGCGCCAGGAGCTGGCGCGCGAGATCGATGGCGAAGCCGATTATGACGGGCTGCTGCGCGCCGCCGCGACGCAGAAATTCAAGGCGATGCACGAGCTCTTCCTGTTCGGCGGCGTCGCCGACCACATCGCCGACCGCTTCGGCACCACGGGCTCGCCGATCTCGCTCTCGACCGCCTGCTCGTCCGGCGCGACCGCGATTCAGATGGGCGTCGAGGCGATCCGCCGCGGCGAGACCTCGGCCGCACTCTGCATCGGCACCGACGGCTCGGTCCATGCCGAGGCGCTGATCCGCTTCTCGCTGCTTTCGGCGCTCTCGACACAGAACGACCCGCCGGAAGGAGCCGCCAAGCCCTTCTCCAAGAACCGCGACGGCTTCGTCATGGGCGAGGGCGCGGGCGCGCTGGTGCTCGAGGATTACGACCACGCCCTGGCGCGCGGCGCGACCATTCTCGGCCTCGTCGCCGGCTGCGGCGAGCGCGGCGACGGTTTTCACCGCACGCGCTCCAGCCCGGACGGCAAGCCGGCGATCCTCGCTATGCAGGACGCGCTCGACGATGCCGGGCTGAGCCCCGAGGATGTCGATTACATCAACGCCCACGGCACCTCGACGCCCGAGAACGACAAGATGGAGGCGATGAGCTGCACCGCCGTCTTCGGCGAGCGTATGACGAGCCTGCCGATCTCCTCGAACAAGTCGATGATCGGCCATACGCTGACCGCCGCCGGCGCGGTCGAGGCGGTGTTCTCCTTCTTGACCATCGCCAATGGCCGGATCCCGCCGACGATCAACTACAACCAGCCCGATGCGGCGATCCCGCTCGACGTCGTGCCGAACACGGCGCGCGACGCCAAGGTCAAGACGGTGCTCTCGAATTCCTTTGGCTTCGGCGGCCAGAACACCTGCCTCGTCCTGACGGCGCCGCCGGAGGCTGCATGAGCCGCATCCTCGTCACCGGCGGCGCCAAGGGCGTCGGCGCCGCGATCGTGCGGGCACTGGCCGCCGCCGGCCATGATGTCGATTTCACTTATCGCTCCTCCGGCGACCAGGCCCAGGCGCTGGCCGGCGAGATCGCCGCGGCGCATCCCGGCCAGGCGATCCGCGCCCTGTCGCTCGATCTCTCCGACAAGCCGGCGCTCGACGCCTTTTGCGAGACGATCGAGGGCGAAAGCTATTTCGGCTTCATTCACAATGCCGGCCAGCCCTATGACGCGCTCGCCGCGATGATGGCGCAGGACAAGGCCGAAGCGGCGATGCAGGTCAATTTCTGGGCCTTTACCCGCCTCGCCAAGAGCCTGATGCGCGGGATGCTGCGGGCCCGCAGCGGCCGCCTCGTCGCGATCGGCTCGGTCGCGGCTTTGCGCGGCAATCCCGGCAACGCCGCCTATGCCGCCTCCAAGGGCGCGCTGATCTCCTATGCCAAGACGCTGGCCGTCGAGACCGCCAAGCGCGGCGTCACCGTCAATGTCATCGCGCCGGGCTTCGTCGACACCGACATGATGGCGCCCTACGCCGCCTATCGCGAGAAGATGGAAGCCCAGATCCCGGCCGGCCGCTTCGCCAGGCCGGAAGAGGTCGCGGGCGTCGCGGCGTTCCTGATGAGCGAGCCCGCGGCCTATGTCACCGGCACCGTGCTGCCGGTCGACGGCGGCGTGACGGCGCAGCTCGGCGTCCATCGCTAGAGCAGGATGCGAAAAAGTGGGCACCGGTTTTTCGCGTTGATCCTGCTCTAACTCATTGGTGAGAGCCGGATGCTTTGAGATGGGATCGCTGCGCGATTCCATCTCAAAGCATCCGGCTCTAGGCTGTCGCAGTCGTTTCACGTGAAGCAGGGCATGCGCCGCTTGGCGCATTTCGATAAACCGCCTACATTCTCTCCGAACCGGAGTGAACCGCGATGACCGCAGCTTTCACCATTCGCCTCGACGACGAGACGCTGGCCAAGCTCGATGCGCTGGCCAATGACACCGACCGCTCGCGCAGCTGGCTCGCCGCCAAGGCGATCGAGAGCTATGTCGAGCTCAATGCCTGGCAGATCGCCAAGATCAAGGAGGGCATCGCTCAGGCCGATCGCGGCGAGTTCGCGACCGAGGAAGAACTGGATGCGATTGAGCAGGAGCTTCAGGCCCAGATCGAAGCCTCACGCAAGTGAAAGCCATCTGGACTCCTGGAGCCCGCGCCGACCTTCACGACATTGCCCGCTATATCGGCCAGTTCGACGCTCGTGCAGCGCTCGTACTCGTACGCCGTCTCCGAGCGGCTGCGATATCATTGGATGACTATCCCGAGATGGGTCGTGCAGGCCGAGTGGAAGAAACCCGCGAACTCGTGGTAACGGGCACCAACTATGTCCTCCCTTACCGCGTCCGCGATGGACGCGTCGAAATCCTGGCGGCCCTGCATGCCTCGCGGCAATGGCCTGACCGGCTCTGAAAGGCTTCTCTCCCCATGCGTTCCCTCCAGCTCTTCGGCGACCGCGACCTGCGCCTGACCGAGATCGAGCCGCCACCGCCGCCCGCCGCCGGGGAGGTCCAGATCCGCGTCCGCGCCGTCGGGCTGAACTATCTCGACGTCTGGGGTTTTCGCGGCATGGCCTTCGCCAAGCGCAAGATGCCGCAGGCGGCCGGCGTCGAGGCGGCGGGCGAGGTCGTCGCGGTGGGCGAGGGCGTCTCGCGCTTCCGCGAGGGCGACACCGTCACGATGTACGGCGCCGAGACCTGCGGCCACTGTAAGGCCTGCCGCGAAGGCTGCGACAATCTCTGCGAGAACGTCGCCGGCATTATGGGCTTCCATATCGACGGCTTTGCCCGCGAGCTGGTCAACCGGCCGGAGCGGCTCGTCATCAAGGCGCCCGCGGGCGTCTCCTTCGAGGACGCCGCCTGCGCGCCGATCGGCTTCGGCACCGTCCAGCACATGCTGTTCGACAACGCGAAGCTCGAGCCCGGCGAGTCGATCCTCGTCCATGCCGGTGGCTCGGGCATCGGCACCGCCGCGATCAAGATGGCCAAGGCGATCGGCTGCACGGTCTACACGACCGTCGGCGACGACGAGAAGGGCGCCAAGGCCAAGGCACTGGGCGCCGATTTCGTCGTCAACTACAAGACCGAGCGCTTCGAGGGCGAGGTTCGCCTGCTCACCAAGCGCAAGGGCGTCGACGTCGTCTTCGAGCATGTCGGCGCCGATACCTGGAACGGCTCGCTGCTCTGCCTGAAGCGCGGCGGCAGGCTCGTCACCTGCGGCGCCACATCCGGCGCCTCGACCACGATGAACCTGATGCAGCTCTTCCAGCAGCAATACCGCATCTTCGGGTCGTTCGGCTGCCGCATCGAGAACATCGCCCAATCGCTCGAGAAGATGGCGGGCGGCATGAAGCCGGTGATCGATTCGGTCTTCCCGCTCGCGGATTTCGAGAAGGGCCTCGCCCGGCTCGAGGGCCGCCAGGTCTTCGGCAAGGTCATCGTCACCTTCTGAAACGTGCGATTCGCGCCCCGGACTTGACCGCCGCGCGTTCCTGACGCAAGTCGCGCGGCTGGCGCCGGCTCTTCCGGCCATCCGGAGAGGCCTTCGCCGCGTTGAGACAGCTGAAACATTTCGCCGCCCGGCTGTTCGCCGCCGTGATGATCGGGCTGATCCGGGGCCTGTTCGGCTTCCTGCGCCTGCTCGGGCCGGAGCGGGCGAGTGATCTCGGCGGCTGGCTGCTGCGCAGCGTCAGCCCGGTGATCCCGGTCAATCGCGTGGCGCTCGCCAATATCCGCGCCGTCTTTCCAGAGAAGAGCGAGGCCGAGGTCAAGGCGATCGCGCGCGGCGCCTGGGAGAATCTCGGCCGCACCGCCGCCGAATACGCCCATCTCAAGAGCCTCTTCGACTACGATTATCACAATCCCGACGCGCCCTCCCGCGTCGAGGTCGCCGGCATCGAGCATTTCATCGCGCTCAAGGACGACGGCAAGCCCGGCCTGATCTTCTCGGCCCATCTCGCCAATTGGGAGCTGCCGGCGATCTGCGCCGCCGCCTATGACCTCGACACGACCGCGGTCTTCCGTGCCCCGAACGACCCCGCCATCGCCAGCGTCGTCCACGAGATCCGCTCCGGCGCGATGGGCGGGCTGGCGGCGGCCAGGCAGGGCGCGGCCTTCGCCATGCAGGGCGTGCTGGAGAAGGGCGGCCATCTCGGCATGCTGATCGACCAGCATTTTACCCGCGGCGTCGTCGTTCCCTTTCTCGGCCGGCCGGCGTTGACCAACCCGATCCTCGGCAAGTTCGCCCGGCGCTTCGACTGCCCGGTCCATGGCGTGCGCGTGATTCGGCTGCCGAACCAGCGCTTCCGCCTCGAGCTGACGCCGCCGCTCGATCTGCCGCGCGACGAGGCGGGCGAAATCGACGTCGCCGGCGCGATGGCGATGATGACGGCGATCGTCGACGGCTGGGTTCGCGAGCACCCGGAACAATGGCTCTGGATGCACCGGCGCTGGCGGCCGAAGATGATAAGCGCCGCCGCGCTTGCCAATTTTGAGAATGCGACCTGGCCGGAGCCCGTTTTCAAGGCAACGTGATTTCCAAGTGAGACAAGTTGAGCGCTTTGCTAACGTCACGCAGTCAGTCCGCAGCCGAGTTCGAGACATGATCCGCCGGAGACGCTCTTTCGCCGCCTTCATCGCCGCTATCCTGCTGGGCGCGCCGGCGGCGCTTGCCGAGAATCCGGTGCAGCCGCCCAAGGCGGTGCTCGAACTCTTCACCAGCCAGGGCTGCTCGTCCTGCCCGGCCGCCGACGCCCTGTTCGTCGAGCTCGCGAAGGATCCGGACCTGATCACGCTGACCATGCCGGTGACCTATTGGGACTATCTCGGCTGGAAGGACACGCTCGGCCAGGAGGCCTTCAGCAAGCGCCAGAAGCTCTACGCCAAGACGCGCGGCGACGGACAGATCTACACGCCGCAGGCGGTCATCAACGGCGCCGCCCACATGGTCGGCTCCAACAAGGCGGAACTCGCGCAGGCCGTGCAGGAGCAGGCCAGCGAGGCCTTTCCGGTCGCGGTCGCGCTCACCGAGGATGCCGGCGCACTGCGTATCCAGCTCAGCCCGGCGCGGTCCGGCGAGCAAATCAGCGGCGGTGTCTGGGTGGTGCCGATCTCGCGTCTCGTCATGGTGCCGATCGAGCGCGGCGAGAACAAGGGCCGCTCGGTCTCCTATGCCAATGTCGTGCGCGGGCTCGTCAGGGTCGGCGACTGGAGCGGGACGGCTGCGACGCTGTCCACGCCGCTCTCGGCGACCACGGCAGGCGGCGCGGACAGCTATG
This sequence comes from Allobosea sp., assembly GCF_051860145.1. Taxonomy (GTDB): domain Bacteria; phylum Pseudomonadota; class Alphaproteobacteria; order Rhizobiales; family Beijerinckiaceae; genus Allobosea. The sequence continues at coordinate 25,199 of NZ_JBHYEM010000018.1, forward strand.
TCGTGCTGGTCCAGGCCGACCAGCCGAGCAAATACGGCATGATGCCGGGCGCCATCCTCGGAGCCGCGCGCGCCAAGCGCTGAACCAACTATTTCCCGTCATTGCGAGCGTGGCGAAGCAATCCAGGGGTCTCGCGCAGTCCCCCCTGATTGCTTCGTCGCTGCGCTCCTCGCAATGACGAGTCCTAGAGCAGGACGACCTTGTTCGGCAGCTCGTCGACATCGTCGGCCGCCGGCGGCGCGTGGCGGGCGAGGACGGCTCCGACCGCCCCGACCGCATCAACCAGGCCCGCGCGCAGGCGATCCTCTCGCGCCGCTTCGAGCAGGGGCTCGATGATCCCGCGCCAGACCGCCGGGTCGATCTCGTCCTCGATGGCCAGATCCGCCACGACCTCGGCATAGCGCTCCTGCAGCGCGACATAGAGCAGGACGCCGGTGCGCCCGCGGGTGCGGGTCAGGCCGCGCGCGGTGAATTCGCGCAGGGCCACGTCATGCGCCCGCCGGCGCTTGACGAAGCCCGGCACGAACCGCCCGCCACGTCCGTACCAGAGCAGGGCGGCGAGCAGCAAAGCCGCGCAGATCAGCTGGATCAGGAAGATGCGCGGCGCGCTCGTCAATGTCAGCCAGAGCAGCGGCCAGGGCACGAACAGGGCGAGCGCCAGCGCCATGACCACAGGCACCGTGCGGTAGCTGCTGGCGGCCCGGTCGATCACCACGACGATCTCGCCCGCAGTCTGGCTCTCGGCCTGGCGGACCGCCTCGGCGATCGCGTCCCGGTCTTCGTCATCCATCACCAGTCTCCCGACGCGCCGCCGCCCCCGGACGAGCCGCCGCCTCCCGAAAAGCCACCACCCGACCCCGAGCTCCAGCCTCCGCCGCTCCAGCCCGAACCCGATCCCGTGCTCCAGCCCGAGCCGGTTTGCGGCAGGCTGATCCAGCGGCCGTCGCGGGTGCGATGCAGCCGGCTGCCTCCACCTTGCTGCTTCAGGCCGCGCAAGATGCTGACGATGATCAGGATGATGAAGAACATCACCAGGATGACGGCGATGTCCTCGATGGTCGAGCTTTCATCGTCCCGGATCGTGGCGCGGCGCTGCCATTCCTCGGCATCGCCGGCCAGGATCGTCAGGATCGCGTCGACGCCGCCTTCGATGCCGCCCGCGAAATCGCCGCTCTTGAATTTCGGCGTCACCGCCGTGGTGATGATGACCTTGGAGAGCGCATCGGTGAGCGCGCCCTCCAGCCCATAACCGACCTCGATCCGGACCTTGCGCTCGTTCGGTGCGACGAGCAGCAGCACGCCGTTGTTCCGGGCCTTCTCGCCGAGCTGCCAGTGCCGGAACAGGCCGTTGGCGAAGTCCTCGATCGTGACGCCCTGCAGCGAGGGCAGCGTCGCGACCACGACCTGATCGCTGGTCTTCGCCTCATGCGCCTGCAATTTCTGCTCGATGCGGCCGCGGGCCTCCGCGCCGATCAGGTTGGCGTCGTCGACGATGCGGCCGGTGAGCGCCGGATAGGTCGGCTCGGCGGCGGCCATGCCGGCGAAGACCAGCACGATCGCCGCCACGATGCCTCGCATCGCGGCCTGGAGCCCGGCAAGGCGCATCGGGGATCGCCCCTAGAACTTCACCTCAGGCGGCTTTTCGGCTCCCGCCGTCGCCGTGAAGGTCTCCATCGGCTTTGCGCCCCAGAACAGCCGGGCCCAGATCACGCCCGGGAAGGTGCGGATCTCGGTGTTGAAGGCCTGCACGGTCTGGATGTAGTCGCGGCGCGAGACGGCGACGCGGTTCTCCGTGCCCTCGAGCTGCGACTGCAGGGCGAGGAAATTCTGGTTCGACTTCAGCTCGGGATAGCGCTCGACCGTGACCAGCAGGCGGCTCAGCGCGCCCGTCAGCTGGTTCTGCGCGTCCTGGTATTCCTTGAACTTGGCCGGATCGGTGATGGTCGAGGCGTCGACCTTGACCTGCGTCGCCTTGGCGCGGGCCTCGATCACCTGCGTCAGGACCTCGCGCTCCTGGGTGGCATAGCCCTTCACCGTCTCGACCAGGTTGGGGATCAGGTCGGCGCGGCGCTGGTACTGGTTCTGGACCTCGCTCCAGGCGGCCTTGGCCTTCTCCTCGAGCGTCGGCACGTTGTTGACGCCGCAGCCGGCGAGCACCAGGCCGAAAAGAGTGACGGCCGCCAGCGCGAAGCCGCGGCGACGGAAGGTGGAGAGCGCAAACGACATGCCGGAACCCCCTTGGCAATGATCGAACGACCGAATCGGACCTTAATCCTCCGCTGTGACAGGTCAAAGCGCGTGTATGGGAGGCGCTCATGCAATCGGCCGTGGCGCGGATCGGGTCTTGCGCGCTAATCTGATCGTCATCGGGGCAGGCGACGCGTTCGGCAGGAGACCGCAATCATGAGCCTCTCGTTCTCGGTCCGGCGCGCAGGCGGCCGGCATCCGTGCCTCGCCCTGCTCGCCGCGGCATCGCTGCTTGCGACCGCGGCAACGGCCCAGACCCTCGCTCCGGCTCCCGAGGCCGGGACCGGGCGCATCGCGAAATCGCTGGGCACGGCCCAGCGCTTCATGGCCGCGGCGGCGAACCCGCTCGCCGCGAGCGCCGGCCGCGACATCCTGCGTGCCGGCGGCAGCGCCACCGATGCAGCGATCGCGATCCAGCTCGTCCTGAACCTGGTCGAGCCGCAAAGCTCCGGCATCGGCGGCGGCGCCTTCTTCCTGCACTGGGACGAGGCGTCCAAGGCACTGGTGACGCTGGACGGGCGCGAGAAGGCGCCTCAGGCGGCCAAGCCCGACCGCTTCATCGGCGCCGACGGCAAGCCGATGAAATTCGTCGACGCGGTGGTCGGCGGCCGCTCCGTCGGCGTGCCAGGCACAGTCAAGCTGCTGGAGGAGGCGCACAAACGCTGGGGCAAGCTCTCCTGGTCCGCCGTGATCGCCCCTGCGATCAAGCTCGCCGAAGACGGTTTCACCGTCTCGCCGCGCCTCAACGGCCTGCTCTCCGGCGAGAAGAACCTCGCCAGGGACCCGCTCGCCGCCGCCTATTTCTACGAGCCCGACGGCACAGCCAAGGCTGTCGGCACCGTGCTGAAGAACCCGGCCTTCGCCGCGACCCTGCGCGCCATCGCCGAAAAAGGCTCCGAAGCCTTCTATGCGGGCCCCGTTGCCGAGGACATCGTCGCGACCGTCACCGGCCATAAGGTCAATCCGGGTGACATCACGCTGGCGGACCTCGCCGCCTATACGGTCGAGGAGCGCCAGCCGGTCTGTGGCGCCTATCGCGTCTGGCGGATCTGCGGCATGGGCCCGCCGAGCTCGGGCGCCATCGCGGTCCAGCAGATGCTCGGCGTGCTCGAGACCCGGGACATGGCCCGGCTCGGCCCCTCCGCCGAGGCGGCCCACTGGTTCAGCGAAGCCGGCCGCCTCGCCTTCGCCGACCGCGCGCTCTATCTCGCCGATCCGGCCTTTATCAGCGTCCCGGTTCCCGGGCTGATCGACCGCGATTATATCCGCTCCCGCGCCGGCCTCGTCAGCCCCGACAAATCGATGGGCCGCGCCAAAGCCGGCGATCCGCCGCATAAGCGCGCCCAGCTCCTGGCGCCCTCCGACGGGATCGAGAACGGCACCAGCCATATCTCGGTGATCGACGCCGCCGGCAACGCCGTCTCGATGACGACGACGATCGAGGACGGCTTCGGCTCGCGACTGATGACTAGGAGCGGCTTCCTGCTCAACAACGAGCTGACCGATTTCTCCTTCGTGCCCGAGGAGGACGGCAAGCCGGTCGCCAACCGCGTCGAGGGCGGCAAGCGCCCGCGCTCCTCGATGGCGCCGACCGTCGTCTTCGATGCCTTCGGCCGGCTCTACGCCGTCACCGGCTCGCCGGGCGGCAGCCAGATCATCGGCTATGTCGCCAAGACGCTGGTCGCGCTGCTCGACTGGAAGATGGACCCGCAACGCGCGGTCGATTTCGCCAATTTCGGCAGCCGCAACGGCCCGACCGAGCTCGAGGCGGGTAGCGAGGCTGAGGCTTGGAAGCCGGCGCTCGAAGCCAAGGGCCACGAGGTCAGGCTGCTGGAGATGACCTCCGGCATCCAGGCGATCGTCAAGACGCCTGAGGGCTATCTCGGCGGTGCGGACGGGCGAAGGGAAGGCGTCGCGATTGGGGATTGAAAGGCACGTCATTCCCGGGCCAAGCGAAGCGCAGACCCGGGAATCTCGGGACGAGCGGGTCTTCGGCGAGAGACGCTCGGGTCAAGCCCGAGCATGACGCCGTGGTTAGCCCTGTTGCTGAGCCACCCGCTCGCCGCCCGCGCCACGCCCCGCAATCAGCCAGTAGACGAAGCCGGTTGCCGCCCCAACCAGGAACAGCGCCGAGATGATCTGGATCTCGGCGGCGCTCGGCGTGCGCGCCAGGCGCAGCATGGCGAGCGGCAGCAGCGCCGCCAGCAGGCCGGTCAACCCGCTCTGGATCAGCCCGCTGCGGATCCGGAAGAGCTCGCTCGCGACAGCCATGATCACGACCGGCGCCACCATGATCGCGAAGCCGAGCCGGCCGAGCAGGGTGAAGGCGGCTTCCGCCGTCGGGCCGGGATCGAAGCCGCTCTCGGCCTGCGCGAACAGGGCGGCAAGCAGCCGCTCGAAGCCGCCGCCGATCAGGAGCGCGATATCGGGCGAGGCGACGCTGGCGACGAGCAGGGCGACCATGCCCGCCAGGATCGCGAACAGCAGCGCGAAGGGGATCAGCAGCAGCCAGCGCAGCATCGGTTCAGCCCGCCAGCGCCGCGGCGTCCGCCTCGCCCTGCTCCAGCATCAGCCGGGCGCGGGCCGAAAGCTTCTCGGTCTCGCTCTTGAGCTGGCCGCAGGCGGCGAGGATGTCGCGTCCGCGCGGCGTGCGCACCGGCGAGGCATAGCCGGCGCGGAAGACGATCTCGGAGAAACGCTCGATCCGGTCCCAGTCCGAGCATTCGTAGCGCGTGCCGGGCCAGGGATTGAACGGGATCAGGTTGATCTTGGCCGGGATGCCCTTGAGCAGCCGCACCAGCTCGCGCGCCTCGGAATCGCTGTCATTGACGCCCTTCAGCATCACGTATTCGAAGGTGATGCGTTTTGCGTTCGAGACGCCGGGATAGGTCCGGCAGGCCTCGAGCAGATCCTTGATCGGGTATTTCTTGTTGAGCGGCACCAGCTCGTTGCGCAGCTCGTCGCGCACCGCATGCAGCGAGATCGCCAGCATCGTGCCCATCTCGGCGCCGAGCGGGCCGATCTGCGGTACGACGCCGGAGGTCGAGACGGTGATACGGCGGCGGCCGAGCGACAGCCCCTCATTGTCCGAGATCACGTCGATCGCGTCGCGCACGCCGTCGAAATTATAGAGCGGCTCGCCCATGCCCATGAAGACGATGTTGGAGACGAAGCGCCCGCCATCATTCGGCACGAAAGCGCCCTCGGGCGCGCTCCGGTTCGGAAAATCGCCGAGCCTCTCGCGCGCCACCATCAGCTGCGCCACGATCTCCTCGGTCGTCAGGTTGCGCACCAGGCGCTGCGTCCCGGTATGGCAGAATGTGCAGGTCAAGGTGCAGCCGACCTGGCTCGAGACGCAAAGCGTGCCGCGGTCGACCTCGGGGATATAGACGCATTCGATCTCGGCGCCGCGATCATGCGGGCCGGTCGGCGCCATCCGGATCAGCCATTTGCGGGTGCCGTCCGTGGAGACCTGCTCGGCCGTGACCTCGGGCAGGTCGAGCGTGAAGCGCTCGGCCAGCGCCGCGCGCAAGCCCTTGCCGATCGTCGTCATCGTCGAAAAATCGCGGACGCCGTAATGATAGATCCAGTTCCAGAGCTGGCCGACGCGCATGCGCCGCTCCTTCTCGGGAACGCCGATCTCGGCCAGCGCCTCGGCAAGGCCCGCGCGCGTGCGCCCGACCAGCGAGACGGGTCGCAAAACGGGTTCGGCCGCCGGAGCGGAGGGAGCGATAGCGGACAGGGACATCGGAACTCTGGCTCGAGCGGGCGTCATGCGCCCGCGATCGGCGCGCTCATAGCACAAACCGGCCCGCGCGAGAAATCGGGCGCAGCGCCCGCTATTTGCAGGCGTCTTCGGCGCGCTTGACGATCTGGGTCAGGCCGGCGAGCGAATACTTGTCACTGGTCGGATTGCCGCGCTTCGAGGTGCCCTTGATCTCGAGTCCCGCGCCCTTGCGCAGCGCGTCCAGCATGCGGCCTTCCTCGGCCGGGTTCTTGAGCCACATGTTCTGGCCCTTGGCGACGAGCGCGAAGGTCTCGCTGCCGATGATCGCCTGATGCTCGACATCTTCCTTGAGGTCGAAATTCATCACCAGGCTGATTTCGTTGCGCACGCCCTCGGCCGGCCTGCTCGAGACGAAGAGCAGCCCGTCGACATCCTTGAGATTGGCCGGGGAGCGCGCTTCCGCCTTCGAGAGCGCATAGCAGATCTTGGAGCGACCCTGCTGCGAGGAGAAGGCCTGCCATTTGCCGGCGCTCTCGAGCAGCATCGCCTGTCCCTGGCCCGCCGTCGCGGCGCGCTGCGCCTGGGCCGGGGTTGTGGCGGCGATCAGCGGCAGGGCCAGCACGACGAGCGCGGAAGCCAGTTTCAAGTGCCGGGAGGCGGCGACGCAGGTTTGGAAGTGGCTGAGAATCATCGACCGCCATCAATCAGTAGAAATGTTAACAGTACCTCTATTTTCGGAGCATTTTGTCCGAAACCCAGAGGGGTGCATCAACCATAGGATGCCACGATCCTGGCGGAAATGCGAATAGGCCGGTGCCCACGGCGAGGTTCCGCCGGCCTGCGTCCCGTGTCACAATCCCCCGAACGTGGCGCCGCGGACCATGGGTCACCGGCCATGACCGGGGATCGCGGTCGAAGCGAGGATGACGCGAAGCGATGAAGGCGTTGCTCTGCAAAACGCACGGACCGGCCGAAAGCCTCGTCATCCGGGAGCTGCCGGAACCGGTCCCGGGGCCGGACGAGATCGTCGTCACCGTCAAGGCGGCGGCGCTGAACTTCTTCGACACGCTGATCATCCAGGACCGCTACCAGACCAAGCCCGCCCTGCCCTTCTCGCCGGCCGGCGAATGCGCCGGCACGATCAGCGCCGTCGGCAGCGAGGTCGAGGGCTGGCGCGTCGGCGACCGCGTCGCCGCCTGGCTCGGACATGGCGGCGCGCGTGAAAAGGTCGCGGTTCCCGCCCGCGCCGTCGTGCGCGTGCCAGACACCCTCGACGACGCGCAGGCGGCCGGCCTCTTCGTCACCTACGGCACTGCGATGCACGGCTTGATCCAGCGGGCCGGGCTCAAGGCCGGCGAAACCCTGGCGATCCTCGGCGCCAGCGGCGGCGCCGGCCTCGCCGCGGTCGAGATCGGGGCGCTGCTCGGCGCCCATGTCATCGCCTGCGCCTCCTCGCCGGAGAAGCTGGCCTTGGCGAGCGAGCACGGCGCGCAGGAGGAGCTCAACTACAGCACCGAGGATGTGAAGGCCGGCTTGCGCCGCCTGACCGAGGGCCGCGGCGTCGACGTGCTCTACGACACGGTCGGAGGCGAACTGGCGGAACCGGCTTTGCGCGCCATGGCCTGGGAGGGCCGCTATCTCGTCATCGGCTTCGCCGGCGGCTCGATCCCGAAGATCCCGCTCAACCTGCTGCTGCTGAAGGGCTGCGATCTGCGCGGCGTGTTCTGGGGCGAGTTCGTGACGCGCGAGCCGGCGGCGCATCGCCGCAACATGGAACGGCTGCTCGAATGGGCCGCCGCCAGCCGCATCAGCGCCCATGTCCACGCCACCTTCCCGCTGGAGCGGGCCGCGGAAGCTTTTGCGCTGATCGGCGACCGCAAGGCGCAGGGCAAGATCGTCCTGACCCCCTGAGCGGTTCAGAGCCGGGCCAGCATCTCCTTCGCCGTCTCGCGATGCTCCGGCGTAATCGAGCCGGCGACGGCCGCGAGCGCCGCGGCGATCACCGCCGCATCGTCGCTGAAGCCGAGAAGCGGCATGATGTCCGGCAGGGCGTCGATCGGCAGCACGAAATAGCCGAGCGCCGCCAGCAGCGTCAGCCGCACGCGCCGCGGCGTCGCCGGGTCGCGGGCGCAGAGATAGGCCGCCAGCAGATCCTCGGCGAAGGGGATGCGCTTCGCGACCCGCTTGAGCAGGGCCATGAAGTCCGAGCCGAAGCGCGCCTCGTCGCGCAGGCTCCGGCGGATCGCCGCCATCTCCTCGCTGCTGAACCGCGAACTGAAACCCTCGCCCATCTTTCCGTTTCTCCGTCACCGCCCCATGCGGCACCCGATATCCCGCCGAAATGTGGCCCCGGCCGAAACCCTGCACAAGGGTTGCAGCAAGAATCGCGCTTGGAGCCCTTGGCGCGGCACATTAAGGCAGTCGCAAGCCCATTTACGAACAGGTCCGCGTCATGAAGCTCGATTCCTCCCTCGCCGCCATCGTCACCGGTGGCGCCTCCGGCCTCGGCGAAGCGACCGCGCGTATGCTGGCCTCGCACGGCGTCAAGGTCGCGCTCCTCGACATGAACGCCGAACGCGGCGTTGAGGTGGCGAAGGAGATTGGCGGCGTCTTCGCGAGCTGTGACGTGACCAGCGAGGCGTCCGTCGAGGACGCGCTGGCCAAGGCGCGCGCGGCGCATGGCGTCGCCCGCATCGTCGTCAATTGCGCCGGCATCGCGCCCGGCCGCCGCGTCGTCTCGAAGAAGCGGGATACCGGCGAGCTCGTCGCGCATGACATGGTGACCTTCGAGAAGGCGGTGGCGGTGAACCTCGTCGGGACCTTCCGGGTGATCGCGAAATCGGCGGTGGCACTCGCAGCGCTGGAGCCGGTGACCGCCGATGGCGGGCGCGGCGTGATCATCTCCACCGCCTCGGTCGCGGCCGAGGACGGCCAGATCGGCCAGGCCGCCTATGCCGCCTCCAAGGCCGGCGTCGCCGGCATGACCCTGCCGATCGCGCGCGACCTCGCGCAGCTCGGCATCCGCGTCGCCGCCATCCTGCCCGGCCTGTTCGAGACGCCGATGTTCGCCGGCCTGCCCGACGAGGCGCGTGCGGCGCTGGCGGTCTCGGTGCCCTTCCCCTCGCGCCTCGGCAAGCCGGAGGAATATGCCGCGCTGGTGAAGAGCATCCTCGAGAACGACATGCTGAACGGCGTCACCATCCGCCTCGACGGCGCGATCCGGCTGGCGCCGAAATAGCAGCCTGCTGCCAAGGGGCTCAAACGATCCGGAAAACCTCGCCCGAGCTCAGGTCGCGATAGAGATCTACGCGCGCCCCGTCCCAGTGATAGTCGAGATGGCGCCCCTGGGTCGGGTTCGCGGCAAGGTCGGGATGGAACAGGCCGGCGCATTCGCCGCCCGCGCAGCGCACGCTCGGATAGACGACGCCCTCCGAGCCCGCCTCCCGCAGCCGGGCGCCCAGCGCCTGGCCCGCCTCGTAATCGTCCGGCAGGAGTGCCTCCCGCGCCTCCTCGCTCGAATCCGCGCGCAGATCGTGCAGCGACGCGGTCACGTCGAGGACGATCTCGCGGAACTGCGAGGTCCAGCCGGCGACCTGGCCGGTCGCTGCCATGAAGCGACCGTGGTGATGCACCGTCTCGAACAGCGCGACCTCGAAGATCTTGCCGACATAGAGCACGCCGAAGGAGCCGTCGCTGAACCGGCTCGGCCGGTCGGTGCTGACATGGGTGAACGACGCCATCAGATAGCTCGCGCCCGGCCCCGCGACCCGCCGCTCCGGCGGCACGAGGTCGAGATTGCCGACGCTTTCCATCAGGCGCGGATTGGTCTTCTGCTCGGCCGAGAGGATCAGCGGCCAGTCGGCCGGGTCGGCGATATCCTCGAACAGGTCGATCGGCGGAAAGACGCTGCGGATGATCCGGACGGCGCCGCGCCACGCGATCTCCGCGACGGCCGGCCCGGCAATGCCTGTCACCAGTTGCCCCGCTCGGCGTCGAGATACCGCCGCACCCGCATCAGGTCGGTCAGTTCGCCGCCGAGCATGACGTCGAGCGCCGAGCGGCCGGCGAAGGCCGCGTTCGGCGCCTTGATCCAGGCATAGCCGCGCTGGGGCTCGCGGAAGATCAGCCTCAGCGCCTTGTGGATGCCCATCAGGTTCGAGAGCCGGGCCTTGCCGTCGCGGCCCATGCGGCCGATCTCGCCGGCCTTCCAGCGCCGATAGGTCCGCACCGGCAGGTCGACCAGCGTCGCCGCCTCCTCGTCGGTGACGCGCCAGAGCCGGAACAGGTTGCCGGCGGCCCGGAACATCGCCGCCGCCTCGGCATCCGAGATCGGCGAGGGGGCGAAATCGCGTGGTGCGGTGTCGATCCGCTGCAAGGCTGACATATGCGGCGTTGTCATCTGCGGCTCCATTTGACCTTATTTAGTCAAATTGATGCCAAATGGCAAGACCTGCCTCGTTCGCCTATTCTCCCGCGGCTACGGCCGGCTTGATCTCGTGCTTCAGGATCAGCGGCGTCTGGGCGAGCGCGAAGGCCATGGTCAGCGGCATCACCCCCCAGACCTTGAACGCCACCCAGAAATCCTGGGTCTGCGTGCGCCAGACGATCTCGTTCAGCGCCGCCAGCACGAAGAAGAACAGGCCCCAGCGGAAGGTGAGCTTGCGCCAGCCCTCCTCGTCGAGCTGCAGCACGGTCTCGAGCACCAGCGCCAGCAGCGAGCGGCCGAAGAGGAGCCCGCCGAGCAGCACGCAGCCGAACAGCGTGTTCACGATGGTCGGCTTGACCTTGATGAAGAAGGCGTCGTCGAGCGCCAGCGTCAGCCCGCCGAACACCGTGACCACCACGGCATTGACGATCGCCATGCGCGGCAGGTGGTGGAGCAGGATGCGCGACAGCACCAGCGCGACCAGCGAGGCGACGATGAAGATGCCGGTCGCGACGAAGATGCGCCGGTCCTCGGCGACGCCGAACAGCCGGTCGCCATAGGAATTGGCGAAGAAGAAGATCGCCAGCGGCCCGAATTCGAGCGCGAGCTTGAGCAGCGGATTGACGCTCTTGCCCTTGGTTGCCTCGGCCACGCTCTCGCTCACGCCGCTTCTCCCAGTCCAGCGACCGCGCGGGCAAAATCGCGCGCGGAAAAAGGTTCCAGATCCTCGACGCTCTCGCCGACCCCGATGAAATGCACCGGCAGCCCGAACTTCGCCGCCAGCGCCACCAGGATGCCGCCGCGCGCCGTGCCGTCGAGCTTGGTCATCACCAGCCCGGTGATGCCGGCCGTCTCCTGGAAGGCCTCGACCTGCGACAGCGCATTCTGACCCACGGTGGCGTCCAGCACCAGCAAGGCCGCATGGGGCGCCTCCGGATCGAGCTTGCGGATCACCCTTACCACCTTGGCGAGCTCTTCCATCAGCCCGGTCTTGTTCTGCAGGCGCCCGGCGGTGTCGACCAGGAGGATATCGGTGCCGTTGGCCCTGGCCTTCTGCAGCGCCTCATAGGCGAGGCCGGAGGCGTCGGCGCCCTGCTGGCCCGAGACGACCTCGGCGCCGGTGCGTTCGCCCCAGACCTTGAGCTGCTCGATCGCCGCCGCGCGGAACGTATCGCCGGCCGCCAGCATCACCGACTTGCCCTCGGCCCGGAATTTCGCCGCGAGCTTGCCGATCGTGGTCGTCTTGCCTGAGCCATTGACGCCGACCATCAGGATCACGAACGGCTTTTTCGTGGCGTCGACCGAAAGCGGCAGCGCCACCGGCGCCAGGATGCTCTCGACCTCGCGCGCCAGGATGGCCTTCACCTCCTCGGGCTCGATCTGCTTGTCGTAGCGTCCCTCGCCGACCGCCTTGGCGATGCGGGCCGAGGTGGCGAGCCCGAGATCGGCCTGGATCAGGATGTCTTCCAGGTCCTCCAGCGTGCCGGCATCGAGCTTGCGCTTGGTGAAGAGCTCGGCGATGCCGGTCGTCAGCGCCGAGGAGGTCCGCGACAGGCCCTCGGTGAGGCGCCGCCACCAGCTCCGCTTCGGCTGGGCCGCCGGAGCGGCTGGCGCAGGAGGCTCGGGAGCCGGGGGTTCGGGAACCGGGGGCGGAGGAACTGGCGCAGCGAAGACCGGTTCTGGTTCAGGTTCCGGTTGCGCCTCCGGCTCCGGCTCGGGCTCGACCTCCGGCATCGCGATCGGCAAGGGCGCGGCTTCGCCCATCAGCACGTCCGGGGCGGTGGGCGCCTCAGGCTCGGCTTCCGGCGGAACCTCCGTCGCCGCATCGGGCTCCGGCGAAGGCTCGACCTGGCTTTCGGGCGCCGGTTTGGGCTGCTCCTCCTCCAGTCCGAAGAGCCTCGAAAAGAAGCCGCGCTTCTTCGGTTCGTTCTCGCTCATCGCTCGTCGATCGTCCTGTCGCTTACGCGGATCGGCTTGCGTCACCGGGCCGGCTTCGCTAGCGCAATGCCATGACCGAGCCCGATCAACCAGCCTTTTCGCGCGAGGAGCCGCCGCTGCCGCTGCTCTATCGCGACGCGATGATGCTCGTGATCGACAAGCCCGCCGGCCTGCCCTCGCATCGCGGCCCGCAGGCAAAGCGCCAGGTCATTCCCGTCCTCACCGACCATCTCGACGCCTTTCGCTTCGGCCTGCCGCGTCGCCCCGAAGCCGCGCACCGGCTCGACAAGGACACCTCCGGCTGCCTCGTGCTCGGCCGCCATCCCCGCGCCATGGCCGAGCTCAACCAATTGTTCCGCGACGGCCGGATCGGCAAGACCTACTGGGCCATCGTCGAGGGCGGGCCCGATGACGAGACCGGCCTGATCGACCTGCCCCTCGCCAGGCGCTCGCCCGAGCGCGGCTGGTGGATGAAGGTCGATCCGGACGGCCTGCCCTCACAAACCCGTTACCGGGTGCTGGGCCGCGCCTCGGGGCTCGCCTGGCTCGCGCTCGAGCCGCTCACCGGCCGCACGCATCAGCTGCGCGTGCATTGCGCCGCCTCGGGCTGGCCGATGTTCGGCGACGAGATCTACGGCTCCGCGGCGCGCGACGAGGGCCCGGGCCTGCAGCTCCACGCCCGCAGCATCGCGGTCCCGCTCTACAGCAAGCGCGAGCCGATCCGCGTCGAGGCGCCGCCGCCGCCGCATATGCAGGAAGCCTTGCGCCGGTGCGGCTGGCGGGAAGCTTTCTGAAATCCTAACACGCTGTCCCGGCATCGCTCCCGATCATCAACGCTTTGCTAACTCCGGCTTGCTATCGCTGCCGCGGATCAACCGGGACGTGTGTTCATGTCGGAGACCGCGACGAGCGGCGGCGCCAAGGCTCCGCGCGAGCTGATGACGCTCGGCGCAGCGCGGCGCGCGGCGATCGACGCCGGCACCGGAGCGCCGCTCGCCATCCTGCTCGATTGGGTCGAGGGCTACCTGATGAACGCCCATGCCGATCTCGGACGCGTCGGCGCCGTCTGTCCCTTCACCCGCCAGGCCGCCAGGCTCGACACCGCCCGCCTCGCCATTTGCGACGCGGGCCCAGCCGACGAGGAGGATGCCTTCGCGCTGATCCGCCGCAGCTTCGGCGAGCTCGAAACCATCCCCTGCAAGCCGGGCATGGAGCATTTCCGCACGATCATCATCGGCTTCCCCTCCTGCGGCGAGGTTGATGGCATCGCCATGCTCCAGCGTGTCCAGAAGCGTCACAAGTTCTATTCGCTGCGGCGCAACCGCATGATCGGGCTGATGCATGCGGGCTCCGAAGCTCCGGGCCTCTGGAACCCCGCCTTCCGGCCGCTGCGCGCGCCGCTGCCGGTTCTGGCGATCCGCCACATGGTCGAGCATGACGCGCCCTTCGCCGCGCGGCATCCGCTCCTGCTCCTGCCTTACCTCGCCCGCTTCCCGCTCGCCGGCGCGCGGCGGCTGATCTCCCACTTGCGCACCGGAGGTTGAGCATGGCGGGGGTACAGGCCGGCGGCGCGCTCGCGGTGGGTCTCGTCAGCGACCTCGACGGGTTTCACGCGCTGCGGGAGGAATGGGACGCGCTGTTCGAGCGCGCCGCCCTGCCGCAGCAGGTCTTCCAGAGCCATGTCTTCCTGCGGCACTGGGCCGCGCATTACCTCGACCGCAACAGCACGCTCAGCATCGTCACCGCCCGGCGGGGCGGCGAGCTCGCGATGGTCTGGCCGCTCGTCCGGCAGCGCCGCTGCAGCCTCGACACGCTTCGCTTCATGGGCATCCCCGTGGCCCAGTTCAGCGACGTGCTCGTCGAGCGCCCCGATGACGACAATCTCCTGCAGGCCGGCTGGCGCGCGGTCCGCGGTCTCGGCGCCGATCTCTTCGAGGCCCGCAAGCTGCGCGCCGATTCGGTCCTGGCGCGCTCGGACCTGCTCGAGCACGCGATGCGGCAGGAACAGCACGAGGCGCCCTTCGCCGATCTCGCCTGGCGCGTCGGCGAGAACGGCCCGAGCACGGCCTACCCCTCCCGCGAGCGCTCCAACCATCGCCGGCGCCTGCGCCGGCTCGAGGAACGTGGCCCGCTCAGCTTCGAGGCGCCGCCGCCCGGCCCGGCGGCCGCGGCACTGGCCGGCGAGGCGATCGCGATGAAGCAGGCCTCGCTGCTGCGCCACGGCACGATCGCGCCGACGGTCGGCGACCCGCGTTTCGGCGCCTTCTTCAAGGACCTTGCGGCGGACGCCGAGGGCGGCACGACGCTGCGCGTCTCGGCGATCCGCTGCGCCGGCCAAACGATCGCAATCGACCTCTCGCTCGATTGCAAGGGCCGCAGCTTCGGCCATGTCATCGCCACCCATCCCGACCATGAGCGTGGCGGCGTCGGCCGCATCCTGGTGCATCACAGCTTCGCCTGCGCCAGGGTCCGCGGCAGCACGATCTTCGACCTGCTGGCGCCGGCCGACGCCTACAAGCTCGAACATGCCGACGGCATGACCCCCGTCGGCGATCTGCTTTTGCCCTTGTCGCTGAAGGGCCGCCTCGTTTGCGGCCTCGGCTTCCAGCACCTGCGGCCGGCGCTGAAGAGCGCGGCAAAGCACCTGCCGCCCGGGATCGCGCGCCGCGTCGCCACCTGGAACCGGGCCGAGCGCGGCTGATCAGCCCGCCATCGCGTCCATGGCGCGGGCGAGCTTGACGTCGAGCTCGGTCAGGCCGCCGGCATCATGCGTCGCCAGCGTGACCTCGACGGTCTTGTAGACATTCGACCATTCGGGGTGATGGTCCATCTTCTCGGCGAGCAGCGCGACACGGCTCATCCAGCCGAAAGCCTCGTTGAAATCGCGGAAGACGAAGCGCTTGGCGATGGCCTCGCGCCCATCGACCAGCTTCCAGCCCGTCAGCGTCACGAGCGCCTCATTGCGCGCCTCGGCACTCAGTCGCTTGGGCATGGTCATCTCCGCTGGAAATCGGTTCGGTGCAGCCGGTTCGGATAGCTCGGGCCGAGCGGATAGGCCGCCTCCAGGACATAGGGCCCGCCGCCGATCGAATCGCGCGACGACATCAGCGCGAAGCGCCGGGCGGTGAAGCTGATCGGCCGCACGATCGGATGCAACGCCAGATATTGCGCGACCTCGATCGGCGAGGTGTCGCGCAGGCGCGCCAGCGTCACATGCGGCACGAACTTGCGAGCCTCCGGCGGCAGGCCGAGCCGCCGCATCAGGCGCTCGATATCGGTTTGCAGCTCGGTGAGCTGCCGGCTCGGCTGGGCCCGGGCGAAGACCGCGCGCGGCCGGTCGCCGCCGAAGCTGCCCAGCGCGTCGAGCGTGATCTCGACCGGCTGGGTCTGCAGGTCGCCGAGGAAACTGTCGACGTCATGCGCCATGCGGCGGTCGACATCGCCGACGAAGCGCAGGGTGATGTGGTAGTCGGCCGGCTCGATCCAGCGCGCTCCGACCAGCCCGCCCCGGTGCAGCGTCAGAGCCGAGGCGACCTCGGCCGGTATCTCCAGAGCTGTGAACAGCCTCGGCATGTGCGAATCAGTGCCAAGTTTTTGTGACTCTGGCGAGACGGTAGCCGAGAGCCGTGGCGCATCGTCCACAGCCCTCGCTCCGTCCGGGCGCCATCGGGCACATAGGCTTCAGGGGCAGGGGTTTCCGACTTCCTGGTGGATCGCGTCGAGCTTCGCCTCCAGCTCCGCCGACAGGACGATACCGATCGAACCGATATCCGTCTTCAATTGTTCCATCGTCGTCGCCCCGATGATGTTGGCGGTAACGAAGGGCCGCGAATTGACGAAGGCGAGCGCCATCTGCGCCGGATCGAGGCCGGCTTCCCGGGCGAGCGCGACATAGCGCGTGATCGCGGTCTCCGAACCCGGCGTCTCGTAGCGCTGGCCACGGTCGAACAGCGTCGTGCGGGCGCCGGCGGGCCGCGCTCCGTCGAGATATTTGCCGGTGAGATAGCCCTGGGCCAGCGGCGAATAGGCCAAGAGCCCGACATGCTCGCGCATCGCCACCTCGGCCAGCGCCGTCTCGAAGGTGCGGTTCAGCAGGCTGTAGGCGTTCTGGATCGACTGCACGCGGGGACGGCCGGCGACCTTCGATTCGGCGAGGAAGCTCATCGTGCCCCAGGCGCTCTCGTTCGAGAGGCCGAGATGGCGGATCTTGCCGGCCTTGACGATCTCGCCGAAGGCGTCGAGCTGCTCGGCGATCGGCGTCTCGTCCTCCGGCGGCTCATAGGCCGCCTTGCTGAAGCGCGTCGGATTCGAACCCCAGGGCATGGCGCGCTCGGGGAAATGCAGCTGGTAGAGGTCGATATAATCGGTCTGCAGCCGCTTCAGGCTCTTGTCGACGGCCTCGAAGATCTGCTTGCGGTTGACCCGGGTCGGTCCGCCGTCGTCGCGGAACCAGTCATTGGCCGAGCGGCCGACGACCTTGGAGGCGAGGATCACCTTGTCGCGGTTCGCCCTCGCCTTGAACCAGCTGCCGATGATGCGCTCGGTCGAGCCTTGCGTCTCCGCCTTGGGCGGGATCGCGTACATCTCGGCCGTGTCGAAGAAGTTCACGCCCTGGTCGAGCGCGTAGTCCATCTGCTCATGGCCTTCGGCCTCGCTGTTCTGCTGGCCCCAGGTCATGGTTCCGAGGCAGATCACCGAGACCTTGAGATCGGTGCGCCCGAGACGGCGGTATTGCATGACGAAGCATCTCCGGAAGTCGGCGCGCAGCGGCGCCCATGAAGCGGGAAGCGATTTTCGGGCCGGCTGGCGGCGCGACCGGGAGCGATCAGGACTTGGCGCGCAGCGTCTCCAGGAAACGCTCGACCGTCGGCAGGATGCGCTCGACGACGACCCGCACGCCCTCCGCGGTGGGATGCAGCAGGTCGGCCTGGTTGAGCGCCCGCTCGCCGGCGATGCCGTCGAGGAAGAACGGATAGAACACGAGATCGTGTTTCTCCGCGAGCGCCTTGAACAGCCCGTCGAAGCGGCCGGCATAGTCCGGGCCGAGATTGCGCGGCGCGTACATCCCCGCGAGCAGCACCTTGATGCCGCGTGCCTTCAGCCGCGTGATGATCTCGTCCAGCGCCTTCTCCGTCGCGGCCGGGTCGAAGCCGCGCAGCGCGTCATTGGCGCCGAGCTCGAGGATGACGCCGTCCGTCCCGTCCGGCACCGACCAGTCGAGCCGATCCAGCCCGCCCTGGGCGGTGTCGCCGGAGACGCCGGCATTGGCGATCTCGACCGCGATGCCCTTCTGGCGCAAGGCTTGCTCCAGCACCGCGGGGAAGGCGGCATTGGCCGGCAGCATGTAACCCGCGCTCAGGCTGTCGCCGAGCGCGACGAGCTTGAGCGGCTGCGTTTGGGGCGGGGTCTGGGCCATGACGGAACCTTGGGCCATGACGGAAACCAGGAGGGCGGGCGCGAACGCCAGCCAGAAAAACGCCGCCAGAGATTGGACAAGCGCAAGGCCGCGCCCATATCGGGCGGCGGGGCGCGATGAGGTGACGTCCCGCTCGGAGCGCGAAGCGAAGCGAGCGGGCGTGGTCGATTGTCTTGAAGTCAGGATCATGTGGCGATGAGCGAGAAGTCTGCCCCGGCTATCGAATTGCGGGATGTCCAGCTTAGTTTGGGGCGTGCAGCCGCCCGCGTCCATATCCTGAAGGGCGTTTCCTTGTCACTGGCATCGGGCGAGGCGACCGGACTGGTCGGTCCCTCGGGCTCGGGCAAGTCGACCTTGCTGATGACGATGGCCGGGCTGGAGCGCCCCGATTCCGGACTGGTCCGCGTCGCCGGACAGGATCTCGGCCAGCTCGGAGAGGACGGCCTCGCCGTCTTCCGGGGCCGCAATATCGGCATCGTCTTCCAGTCCTTCCACCTCGTCCCGACCATGACGGCGCGTGAAAATGTCGCGCTGCCGCTCGAGCTCGCGGGGGCGGACGACGCTTTCGCCCGGGCCGAGGCCGAGCTCCGCAATGTCGGGCTCGGCGACCGCATGGACCATTATCCGGCCCAGCTCTCGGGCGGCGAGCAGCAGCGCGTCGCCATCGCCCGCGCCGTCGCGCCCGATCCGGCGATCCTCGTCGCCGACGAGCCGACCGGAAACCTCGACGAAAGCACCGGTCGCTCGATCGTCGACCTGATCTTCGCGCTGCGGCGCGAACGCGGTGCGACGCTGGTGCTCGTCACCCACGACCTGTCGCTCGCCGCCGCCTGCGACCGCACCGTCCGCCTGCGTGCCGGGCGGATCGAGCTCGATGCCGACATGGCCGTGGCCTGAGCCATGCACGCTCCCGTCAGACCCGCCGCCGCGCCCATGTCCAACCGCGCTTTCGGGCCGGCGCTCGCATTCCGGCTCGCCTGGCGCGACCTGCGCGGCGGAATGCGCGGCTTCGGCGTCTTCATCGCCTGCCTGGCGCTCGGCGTCATGGCGATCGCCGCCGTCGCCTCCGCCTCGCGCGGCCTGACCGAGGGGCTCAATCGCGAAGGCCGGCGCATTCTCGGCGGCGACGCGGCCTTCAGCCTGATCCATCGCGAGGCGACCCAGGCCGAGCGCGCCTTCCTCGAAACCCGCGGCAGGCTCTCGAGCATCGCCACCATGCGCGGCATGGCCAATGCGGGCGAGAAGGGCGCGGCGCTGGTCGAGATCAAGGCGGTCGATGCCGCCTATCCGAGCATCGGCGACGTCGTCAGCGAACCGGCCGCGCCGGTTTCCGACCTGCTCGCCCTCCGCGACGGGACTTATGGCGCGATTGCCGACCCGGTCCTGTTCGGCCGCCTCGACCTGAAGCCCGGCGACACCATCTCGGTCGGCGCCGCCCGCATCCAGCTGCGCGCCAGCCTCGGCTCGGAGCCGGACAAGATCGCGGCGGGCGTCGGCTTCGGGCCCCGCCTGCTGCTCTCGCAGGACGCCTTGCGCGCCACTGGCCTGCTCCAGCCCGGCAGCCTGGTGCGCTGGACCTATCGCGTCGTCCTGCCGGCGACGGCGACGGACGATGCCGCCCTCGATACGCTCATCGCGGCGGCCGGCCGCGAGCAGCCCGATGCCGGCTGGGAGATCCGCTCCCGCGCCAATGCAGCGCCGAGCTTCCAGCGCAATCTCGAGCGCTTCACCCAGTTCCTCACCTTGGTCGGCCTGACCGCGCTGCTGGTCGGCGGCGTCGGCGTCGCCAATGCGGTGCGCCGCTTCGTCGAGGCCAAGAAGCTCGACTTCGCCACCCTGAAGGCGATCGGCGCCACCGGCGGCCATGTCGTCGCGATCCATCTGACCGAGGTCATGCTGGTCGCGGCTTTCGGCATCGCGATCGGCCTCGTGCTCGGCGCGGCCGCGCCCTACGCGCTGGGCTACGCCTTGCGCGATCTGCTGCCTTTGCCCTTCGAGCCGACCTTGGCGCCGGGCGAACTCGCCGTCGCCGCGCTCTACGGCCTGCTGACCGCGCTCGTCTTCGTCATCCTGCCGCTCGGGCGCGCCCATGACGTGCCGGTCTCGGCCCTGTTCCGCGACCAGGTCGAGCCCGATCTGCGCCGGCCGCGGCCGATCTATCTCGCGGTCTTCGCTGCCGCCCTGATCGGGCTCGTCGGCGTCGCCATCGCCTTCGCCTATGACCGGCGCATCGCGCTGATCTATATCGGCGTCGCCGCCGGCATCTTCCTGCTGCTGCGGACGGTCGCCATGGGCGTGATGGCGCTCGCCCGGCGCAGCCCGCGGGCGCGCAACCCGGCGCTGCGCATGGCGCTCGCCAATGCCCACCGCCCCGGCGCGCTGACGCCCTCGCTCGTGCTCTCGCTCGGCCTCGGCGTCGCCCTGCTCTCGGCGCTCGCCTTCATCGATGTCAGCCTGACCCGGCAATTGACCCAGGCCTTGCCGGCAAAGGCGCCGAGCTTCTTCTTCCTCGACATTCCCAATGCCCAGAGCGAACGCTTCGACGCCTTCCTCGCCGAGACCCGACCGGGCGCGACGCTGGAGCGCGTCCCGATGATGCGCGGGCGCATCGTCAGCCTGAACGGCGTCAAGGCCGAGGAGGTGAAGGCCTCCGAGCAGGCGGCCTGGGTGCTCGAGGGCGACCGCGGCATCACCTATGCCGCCGCCCTGCCGGAGGGCTCCAGGATCACGACCGGGCAGTGGTGGCCCGCCGATTATCGCGGCGAGCCGCTCGTCTCCTTCGACGCACCGATCGCGGCGGGCCTCGGACTCAAGGTCGGCGACCCGATCACCGTCAACGTGCTCGGCCGCAACATCACCGCCCGCGTCGCCAATCTGCGCACGGTCGAATGGCGCTCGCTCGGCATCAATTTCGTCATGGTGTTCTCGCCCAACGCCTTCGCCGGTGCGCCGCACACCAATCTCGCGACCCTGACCGCCCATGACGACGACCCCGCCAGCGCCGATGCGGCGCTGCTGCGACGCCTCGCCAGCGAGTTCCCCTCGGTGACGGCGGTGCGGGTCAAGGACGCGCTGGAAGCGGTCAACACCATCGTCGGCCAGCTCGCCACCGCGATTCGCGGCGCCTCCGCGCTGGCCATCGCCGCGAGCCTGCTGGTGCTCGCCGGCGCGCTGGCGGCCGGGCAACACGCGCGACTTTACGACGCGATGATCCTGAAAACGCTCGGCGCGACGCGCCGCTTTATACTTTCGTCGTACGCCCTCGAATATGCCGGAATAGGCTTCATCTCCGCTTTGTTCGGTGTTGTCGCGGGCGCCCTGGCGGGCTGGGGCGTCGTCACGCAAGTGATGAAGATAGAATTCGTCGGCGATCCGACCGGCGCAATCCTCGCAGCGACTGCAGCGATTGTCGTTACCGTCCTGTTCGGATTGGCCGGGACGCTGAAAATACTATCGAAAGCGCCAGCTTCTCATCTGCGGAATTTATGACGACTTCACTGAGGCACGCTATTCTAGACATGACATCGGCGCGACATTGCATCGCAGCGGGCTTCCGTTTCTATGCAGCCGGTCCTCTTAACCATGGCGGCCTCTTGTAAGGCGGGCGCTTCCCCCTCATATTCCCGCTGTCGCCACGATTTTGCGCGACGGTGGGGATCGCGGAGGCGATACCCGCCTCGGATGCCACCTTTGAGGGGAACCGCTCTATGAGCAACTTCGACCGCAATGCTCCAGTCTGGGGTGCCGGCCGCGCACAGCAGACCAGCGCCGTCGAGATGGATCAGGGCCTGCGCTCGTTCATGCTCGGCGTCTACAACAACATGTCGATCGGCCTGGCCATCACCGGCCTCGCCGCGATCGGCATCAGCTTTCTCGCCATCGCCGGCTATTCGGACACGGGCAAGGTCACCGCGCTGACCCCGCTCGGCACCGCCCTGTATGCCAGCCCGCTCAAGTGGCTGGTGATGCTGGCCCCGCTTGCCTTCATCCTGTTCTTCTCGTTCCGGGCGGAGCAGATGAGCTCGTCCTCGGCGCGCGCCATGTTCTTCGCCTTCGCGGCGGTGATGGGCATCTCGCTGTCGTCGATCTTCGTCGTCTTCACCGGCGAGTCGATTGCCAAGGTGTTCTTCATCACGGCGGCGACCTTCGGCGGTATCAGCCTTTACGGCTACACGACGAAGAAGTCGCTCTCGGGCATGGGCTCCTTCCTGATCATGGGCCTGATCGGCCTGATCATCGCCTCGGTGGTCAACCTGTTCCTGGCCTCCAGCGCCCTGTCCTTCGGCATCTCGGTGATCGGCGTGCTCGTCTTCGCCGGCCTGACCGCCTGGGACACCCAGCGCCTGAAGGAGATGTATCTCTATTCGGACCTGGACGCGGAATCGGCCGCGAAGCTCTCGGTGAACGGCGCGCTGTCGCTCTATCTGAACTTCGTCAACATGTTCCAGATGCTGCTCTCGCTGTTCGGCAACCGCGAGTGAGCCTGGTCTCCTGACGCGATCGGCCCCATGTGGGCCGGTCGAGCCCCGGCCTCGCGGCCGGGGCTTTTCTTTTGGGGCCGGAGCGGTTCATCATTCGGGGATGAACCCTGTTGAAATTCGGGACGCGCGTCCTGACGACATCCCGGTCCTCACCGCGATCTATGCCGACGCCGTCCGGCACGGCACCGCCTCCTGGGAGCTCGAGCCGCCCTCGCCGGGCGAGATGCTGCGCCGTTTCGAGGCCCTCGTCGCCGATGGTTATCCCTATCTGGTCGCGAGCCGTGGCGAGGACATCCTGGGCTATGCCTATGCCGGCGCCTATCGTCCGCGCCCGGCCTATCGCAGCACGGTCGAGGATTCGATCTATCTCGCACGCCAGGCGCAGCGCATGGGCCTCGGCCGCGCCTTGCTCGCTGCGCTGATCGCCGCCTGCGAGGCGCGCGGCTTTCGCCAGATGATTGCGGTCATCGGTGACGGCACCGGCGCCTCGGCCGCATCGCGCCGGCTGCACGAGCAGGCGGGGTTTCATCTCGTCGGCGTCGCGCGCTCGGTCGGCTACAAGCACGGCCGCTGGCTCGACCAGATGCTGATGCAGAAGGATCTGGGCGAGGGCGACCGCACGCCGCCGTCGCGCTGAGGCTCAGCTCACGACGCTCAGCTTCCTGTCCACCACGCGCAGCACGCGCGCGAGATCGTGGCCGCGTTTGAGGATCAGCCCCGTCGCCGCCACGACCGAATAGGCGCCCTGCCGCTTGGCCAGCGCCGGATCCTTGACGATCCGGTAGAGCGGCACCTCCGAGGTGCGCCGATAGACCGAGAACTGCGCCTTGTCCTTCAGGAAATCGATGGCGTAGTCGCGCCATTCGCCCGCGGCGACCATCCGGCCGTAGAGGTTCAGGAGCTCGGAGAGTTCACGGCGATCGAAGGTGACCGTCGCCGGCTTGCTCGGGCCGGGGAAGGCGACCACCGCCCCGGCCACTTGCGATTGCGGAGTTTCGCTTTCGCTCATCGCGCCTCCCGATCGGCGATCCGGCGAGGCCGAACCGCTCTTTCCTGGAAGGATGATGATGCGCCCGCGATGCTGCGCTGGCAAGGCACCGCGAGATGATCACGCCTTCGTAAGCCGCGCCGCAATTTCGCCGCGAACACGTCAAGCCATGGCCAAGTTGAAGGCCTCAACTCCAATCGTTGCCTCGACGGCCCGGTCTCATGGAGTTCCGGATACGTCAGCCCCCCAGCCCCCCGGGGCCTCATGGGGTCGGGCCAATCGAGTCGAGGCTACCTAACGGCTGGCGGTTTCCGCTGGCCGTTTTTCTTTGGCCGCGCCGGCCTTTTCAGCGGTTTTGCCCGTGATATTCGGCGTTCGGCCGCATATCGACAGCCGACGCCATCCGGTTCGACATGTTGAAGAAGGACGCGACGGCGCCGACATCCCAGATGTCGCGCTCGCCGAACCCGGCCTTGCGCAGGGCCTCGCGATCCTCCTCCTCGATCTGATGCGGCGATTCGCTGAGCTTGACCGCGAAATCGAGCATGGCGCGATGCCGCCGCGACAGCGCCGCCGCCCGATAGTTCATCGCCATCAATTCGCCGAGCACCGGATCGCCCGAGAGCTGGCGCACCGCGGCGCCATGCGCGGTCAGGCAGTAATAGCAGCGGTTCACGCTCGAGACCGCCACCGCGATCATCTCGCGCTCCAGCTTCGACAGGCCGGACGGGCCGAGCATCAGGTCGTTATAGAAGGCGGCGAAGGCCGAGAGCTTGGCGTCGTCATGGGCATAGGCCAGCAGCACATAGGGGATGAAGCCGAGCTTCTCCTGGCATTTGGCGAAATAGGCCTGATTCTCCGCCGATAGCGTGGCCTGGGGCAGGTTGAGCGCCATCACCCTGGGCGGCTCGTCCTGCCGGGCCGGAGCCTCCCCCACCTTCGATTTGTCATGCTTGTTCGACATTGTCCGTTTCCGTTGTGGCGATGAGCCTGAACTTGCGACAGAATCGGCCAGGATGCTGGCACGATCCGCTTGCTCGGGCGCATGGTGCGACGAAAGTTGAAAGGCGCCGCAGCCTATGTCATCGCTGCGGCAAAAGAACAGAGGGTCGGGGAATGGCGAAGCGGGTGACGAGTGCGACGGGCGAGGCCATCGCCGCGATCGAGGCCGCAGCCTCCCGGATCAAGACGGACATGCCGGCGGATTTTCCGCGCCTGCTCTATGGCCGCGTCGTCGCCGAGGATCTTGTCGCCCTGCCGGCCGACCTGCTCGCCCGCGCCGCCGCCTCCGCCTATGAGCACCTGACCGCCAGGCGCGCCACCGGCGCGCCCAATCTGCGCTTCCGGGACGAATCGCTCACCCAGGACGGCCGCGAGCGCCAGATCACCATTCTCGAAGTCGTCAACGACAACCGCGCCTTCCTGCTCGATTCGACGCTCGCCGAGCTGACCGACCAGGGTTACGAGCCGCGCCTCGTCGCCCACCCGATCCTCGCGGTCGTGCGCGATGCCAAGGGCGCCTTCGTCTCGCTCGCCGGCGAGGCCGCCGGAAGGGCGCCGGAAGGGGCGCGCCGCGAAAGCCTGATCCATATCCATCTCGACCGCATCGACACCCCCGAGGCGCGCGAGCGGCTGAAGGCCGGGCTCGAGCGCGTCTATGTCGATGTCGGGCTCGCCGTCGACGACTGGGCGGCGATGCGCGGCCGGATCACCGAGGTGATCCAGGCCTATCGCGCCAATCCGCCGCCGCTCCCCGAGGACGAGGTCAACGAGGCGCTGCAGTTCCTCGAATGGATCGCCGGCGACAATTTCACGCTGCTCGGCATCCGTGCCTATCGCTTCCCGGGCGGCGATGCGGCGGCCGACCCGATCGACGGCTCCGGGCTCGGGATCCTGCGCGACCCTTCGGTGCGGGTGCTGCGCAAGAACCGCGAAATGGTGGTGATGACGCCGGAGATCCGCGCCTTCCTCGCCAAGCCGCAGGCGCTGATCATCACCAAGGCCAACGTCAAGAGCCTAGTGCATCGCCGCGTCCATCTCGACTATGTCGGCGTCAAGCTGTTCACGCCGGACGGGCGGCTCGACGGTGAGATGCGCATCGTCGGCCTTTTGACCTCGAACGCCTATACCGGCAGCGCCCGCGCCATCCCCTATCTGCGCCTCAAGGTCGCGCGGGTCGCCAAGGCCGCCGGCTTCGACGCCGCGAGCTATTCCGGCCGCGCCTTGCTCAATGTGCTCGACGCCTTCCCGCGCGACGAGCTCTTCCAGATCGACACCGAGACGCTGGAGCGCTTCGCCCTCGACATCCTGCAATTGACCGAGCGACCGCGCATTCGCGCGCTTGCCCGCGTCGACGAGTTCGACCGCTTCGTCTCCGTGCTCGTCTTCATCCCGAAGGAGCGTTACGACACGCAGGTTCGCCGTCGCGTCGGCGAATTCCTCGCCGGCATCTACCAGGGCCGCCTGTCGGCCGCCTATCCGGCCTATCCTGACGGGCCGCTGGCGCGCACGCATTACATCATCGGCCGCGACGAGGGCCGCACGCCCAGGATCGACCGCGCCACGCTGGAGGCCGGCATCGCCGCCATCGTGCGGACCTGGGCCGACGGGCTGAAGGACGTGCTCGACGAGCAGAAGGCCGGCCCTGCCGCGCGCGCCCTGACCGAGCGCTATGTCGAGGCCTTCGGCGCCGCCTATCGCGAACGCTTCTCCGCGGTCGATGCGCTCGAAGACATCGACATGCTGCAGAAGCTCTCGGCCGAGCGGCCGCGCGCCGTCAATCTCTACCGGCGCGAGGGCGATCCCGACACCCGGGCCAATCTCAAGGTCTTCTCCAGCGGCGCCCCGATCTCGCTCTCGGCCCGCGTCCCGGTGCTGGAGAACATGGGCTTCCGCGTCGTCAACGAGCGCACCTTCAACCTGACGCCGCAAGCGGGCGCAGCTGCCGCGGCCTCCGCGAAGAACTCGCGCGTCTGGCTGCACGACATGACGCTCGAGCGCGCCGACAACAGCGAGATCGACGTTGCCCGGCTCGACCCGACGATCGAGGCGGCGCTGATGGCGCAGTTCCGCGGCCTCGCCGAATCGGATCGTTTCGACCAGCTCGTCCTCGCCGCCGGGCTCGCCTGGCGCGAGGCGGCGCTGCTGCGCGCGCTCGGCCGCTATTTGCGGCAGGTCGGCGCGCCCTATGCCCAGGGCTATATCGCCGACGTGCTGACCCGCCATGCCGGCATCGCCTCGGGGCTGATCGCCTATTTCGTCGCGAAATTCGATCCGCGCCTGCCCGCCGGCAAGCGCGACAAGGCGATGAGCGTCGAGCGCGAGCGCATCGAGACCGCGCTCAACGACGTCACCAGCCTCGACGAGGACCGCATCCTGCGTCGCTTCGTCAACCTGATCGAAGCCGCCTTGCGCACCAACTTCTTCCAGGTCGGGCCCGATGGGCATCCGCGCAGCACGATCTCGCTGAAATTCGAATGCGCCAGGCTCGACGAGCTGCCGCTGCCGCGCCCGCTCTATGAGATCTTCGTCTATTCACCGCGCGTCGAGGGCGTGCATCTGCGCTTCGGCAAGGTCGCCCGCGGCGGCCTGCGCTGGTCCGACCGGCCGCAGGATTTCCGCACGGAAGTTCTCGGTCTGGTCAAGGCGCAGCAGGTCAAGAACGCCGTGATCGTGCCGGTCGGCGCCAAGGGCGGCTTCTTCCCGAAGCAGTTGCCGCCGGCTTCCGACCGTCAGGCCTGGCTGGCCGAGGGCACCGAGAGCTACCGCATCTTCGTGCGCACCTTGCTCGAGCTCACCGACAATCTCGACGGCGAGACCGTGATCCCACCGGTCGACACCGTGCGCCATGACGGTGACGACCCCTATCTCGTCGTCGCCGCCGACAAAGGCACCGCGACCTTCTCCGACATCGCCAACGCGCTCTCGATCGAGAAGGGCCACTGGCTCGGCGACGCCTTCGCCTCGGGCGGCTCGCAGGGCTACGACCACAAGAAGATGGGCATCACGGCGCGCGGCGCCTGGGAGGCCGTGAAACGCCATTTCCGCGAGATCGACATCGACATCCAGACGACGCCCTTCACGGTGGCCGGCGTCGGCGACATGTCGGGCGACGTCTTCGGCAACGGCATGCTGCTCTCGCCGGCGATCAAGCTCGTCGCCGCCTTCGACCATCGCGACATCTTCCTCGACCCCGAACCCGACCCGGAGAGCTCGCTCGCCGAGCGCCAGCGCCTGTTCGATCTGCCGCGCTCTTCCTGGCAGGACTACGACAAGAGCCTGATCTCGAAGGGCGGTGGCATCTTCTCGCGCCAGGCCAAGAGCATCCCGCTCAGCGCCGCGCTGCGCACGCTGCTCGACCTCGACAAGCCCGAGGCGACGCCGCCCGAAGTCATGACGGCGATCCTGAAGGCGCGCGTCGATTTGCTCTGGTTCGGCGGCATCGGCACCTATATCCGCGCCGCGGACGAGACCGACGCCCAGGTCGGCGACCGCGCCAATGACGCGATCCGGGTCACCGGCGCCGACCTGCGCGCCCGCGTCGTCGGCGAAGGCGCCAATCTCGGCGCGACCCAACGCGGCCGCATCGAGGCGGCGCGGGGCGGCGTCAAGCTGAACACCGACGCGATCGACAATTCCGCCGGCGTCAACACCTCCGACGTCGAGGTCAACATCAAGATCGCGCTGGCGGGTCCGGTCCGCACCGGCGCCCTGCCAGAGAAGAAGCGCAATGCCCTCCTGGTCGAGATGACCGACGAGGTCGGCCTGCTCGTCCTGCGCAACAATTACCTGCAGAGCCTGGCCCTCTCGCTGACCGAGGCGC
The DNA here is from genome assembly GCF_051860145.1 of Allobosea sp. Taxonomy (GTDB): domain Bacteria; phylum Pseudomonadota; class Alphaproteobacteria; order Rhizobiales; family Beijerinckiaceae; genus Allobosea. The sequence goes on from NZ_JBHYEM010000018.1 coordinate 53,244, forward strand.
AAGGCGCCGCGGCGACGCCCGGGCTGCGCCGGCTGATGCTCTCGCTGGAAGCGGAAGGCCGGCTCGACCGCTCGGTCGAGTTCCTCCCGACCGACATGGCCCTGGCCGAGCGCGGCAAGCGCGGCGAGGGGCTGACCCGGCCCGAGCTCGCGGTGCTGCTGGCCTATGCCAAGCTGGCGCTGCATGACGCCTTGCTGGAATCGGCGGTTCCGGACGATCTCTATCTCAACAGCGAGCTCATCCGTTATTTCCCCAGGGCCTTGCGCGACAAATACGGGGCCGAGATCGCCGGCCACAAGCTGCGTCGCGAGATCGTCGCGACCCAGCTCGCCAACGCCATCATCAACCGCGGCGGCCCGGCGATCGTGCCGATCCTGGCCGGCCAGCATCGCGCCGAGGCGCCCGAGATCGCGGCGGCCTATGCGATCGCCCGCGATTCCTTCGACCTGATCGCGCTCAACGGGGCGATCGACGCGCTCGACGCCAAAATCTCCGGCAAGACCCAGCTCGGCCTCTATGCCGCCGCCCAGCAGCTCGTCACCGACCGGATGGGCTGGTTCCTGCGCCGGGGCGTCGCCAAGCCGGGCACGATCGAGCAGACCGTGACGCATTACGCCAAGGGCGTCGCTGCGCTCGCATCCGAGCTCGATAGCCTGCTGCCCGAGGCGGCGGCCAGGGAGCGTACGGCCCGCATCACCGTGCTGGTCTCCGAAGGAGTGCCCGAGACCCTTGCGACCCGCATCGCCAGCCTGCCGGCACTCGCCCAGGCGACCGATATCGTCGATATCGCCGAGCGGACCGGCCGGCCGATCGCCGAGGTCGCGCGGATTCATTTCGGAGCCGATTCGGCTTTCGGGCTGTCCGGCCTCGCGATCTCGGCCGGGTCGGTGCCGGCCACCGACGATTACGAGCGCATGGCCCGCGACCGGGCGATCGAAACCCTGGTCGACGCCCATGCCGGACTGACCCAGGAGATCGCCGCCGGCGCCAATGGCACGGGCACGCTCAACGGCTGGCTGGCCGAGCGCGGCGCCGAGGCCGACCGTACGCGCGCCACCGTCTCGGCCATCACCACCTCGGGCCTGTCCTTGCCGAAGCTGATGGTCGCGGCCGGCATGCTCGCCGACCTGCCACGCAAGAGCCTTTGACGGATATAGCCATGACCGACACCGAAAACGACGTGCCCGCCACGCGGATCGACCCGAAACTGCTCGAAATCCTGGTTTGCCCGGTGACCAAGAGCACGCTGGAATATGATGCCGCAAAGCAGGAGCTGATCAGCCGCAGCGCCAGGCTCGCCTATCCGATCCGCGACGGCATCCCGATCATGCTGCCGGAGGAAGCGCGGCAGCTGGAAGGGTAGTGCCTTCGGTAGTGCCACACGTCATTCTCGGGCGAAGCCTCGGGTCCGACCTTCGGTCGGCCCAAGGATTAACTCCGCGCAGACCCGAGAATCTCATGACGAGGTAGTACCCGCCAGCGCCTTCACCGGCCTGAGATGCTCGGGTCGAGCCCGAGCATGACGCCTGATCTTACAGCGCCTCGCCCCTGAGCAGGCGCGGCGGCTTGCCGGCGAGCCCGGCGGCCTCGCGGATGAAGAAGCGCTTCAGCCCCGGCATCCGGTCGACCAGGCCGAGGCCGAGATCGCGCGCCAGCCTGAGCGGCGTCGCATCATTCGAGAACAGCCGGTTGAGCCCGTCGGTCACCGCGCCCATCGCGACGGTGTCGAAGCGCCTCGCCTGCTCGTAGCCCGCCAGCACGTCTTCCGACCCAGGATCGAGCCCGAGGCGGGCCGCGTCTACGATGGCCTCGGCCAGCGCCGCGACGTCCTTCAGCCCGAGATTGAGCCCCTGCCCCGCGATCGGGTGGATGACATGGGCCGCGTCGCCGAGCAACGCCAGCCGCTCCCCGACGAAGCGCCGCGCCACGCCGAAACCGAGCGGCAGCGCCACGACCGGGCTCTCCAGCGCCAGCTCCCCGAGTTCCAGCCCGAAGCGGCGCTCGATCTCGTCCAGCATGTCGGCATCGTCGAGCGAGAGCAGCGCCTCGACATTCTCCTTGCGCTCCGTCCAGACGATCGAGGAGCGGTGCCCGAGCCTGCCGCCATCGCCGAGCGGCAGGATCGCGAAAGGGCCCGACGGCAGGAAATGCTCGACGGCGCGTCCGCCATGCGGCCGTTCGTGGCTGAGCGTCGCCACCAGGCCGGACTGGTCATAGGACCAGCCGACCCAGCCGATGCCGGCCCGCTCGCGCAGCCGCGAGCGCGCACCGTCCGCAGCGACGAGCAGAGCGGCTGCGGCCTCGCCGCCATCCGCGAATGTGACCCGGACGCTTTCGGGCGCAACCTCGAAGCCGCGCACGCCCATAGGCCGAAGCTCGACCTTGGCCTCGCGGCAGGCATCGAGCAGCGCCGTCACCAGCGCCGCGTTCTCGACCATATGGGCAAAGGGCTGTCCCGGCGCGACCTCGCCGTCGAAGGTCAGGAAAACCGGCCGCACCACGTCGGGATTGCGGCTGTCGGTCACCACCATCTCGGTCATGGCGGCGGCGCCACCCGCGATCCTCTCCCAGATTCCGAGCGCGTCGAGCATGTTGCGGGCGGCCGCGGCGACGGCATAGGCACGATTATCGGCGCGCGGCGCGGCAGCCAGCGCCGGATCGGCCAGGACGACTGAGAAACCCTCGCCCAGCGCCTGCCTCAGCGCGAGCGCCAGCGTAAGCCCGGCGACGCCGCCGCCCGCGATCACGATCCGGCTGGAGGAAGCGGCGGCTTGCTGACCCATCTCGTTGCTCCCAGGCCTGTCGGCCGGTCTCGACGCCTGCGGCTTGACGACGCCCATGGCGTCGGTGCTGATGCGAGGACCGGCTTGCCCTCTTCGGCGCAGCCGGCGCGTCCGTCAATCCGCCTGCCAGCCGAGCCCGAACGACCATGTCCCAGATCAGCGACTCCCTGATGTCGATCCTCGACCTCGAGCCGCTCGAGCGCAACCTGTTCCGCGGTCGCAGCCCGAAGGTCGGCTGGCAGCGCGTCTTTGGCGGGCAGGTCATCGGCCAGGCGCTGTTTGCGGCCTGCAAGACGGTCGAGGGCCGGCAGCCGCACTCGCTCCATGCCTATTTCCTGCTGCCGGGCGACCCCGCGACGCCGATCATCTACGAGGTCGAGCGCCTGCGCGACGGCCGCTCCTTCACCACCAGGCGCGTGCTCGCCATCCAGCATGGCGAGGCGATCTTCTCGATGTCGGCCTCCTTCCAGGTCGAGGAGCCGGGGCTGACGCATCAGATGCCCATGCCCGACGTGCCGATGCCGGAGGATCTGCCCGACCGCGAGGAGATGAAGCGCAGCGTCCTGCCGCATATGCCGGAGCCGGTGCGCGCCTATTACCAGCGCGAGCGCCCCATCGAGATCCGCCCCGTCGAGCTCGCGCGCTATGCGACCGGCGGCAAGATGGAGCCGAAATTCAACGTCTGGATCCGCGCGATGCATCCCTTGCCGGATGATCCGGCCGTGCATCAGAGCGTGCTCGCCTATGCCTCGGACCTGATGCTGCTCGATTCGAGCCTGATCGCCCATGGCACCTCGGTCTTCGACAAGAAGATCCAGGGCGCCAGCCTTGACCATGCGCTCTGGTTCCATCGCCCCTTCCGGGCCGACGACTGGCTGCTCTACGCCCAGGACAGCCCCTCGACCTCGGGCGCGCGCGGCTTTTCCCGCGGCCTCGTCTTCAACCGGCAGGGCGAGCTCGTCGCCTCGGTCGTGCAGGAAGGCCTGATTCGGCCGCGGCCGGACCTCGGCTGAGCGCGTTCCAGGGCTGAGCGCTTTCTGGGCAAGAGAGCGATTATCAGGCATCTGCCTGTTTCTTAGGCAAAGACGCGTCACAAAATGACGTGATCGGGGCCGATCCGGTCTTGGGGCCGGCAAGACCGCCATCCCGCAGTTGGCACGCGCCTTGAATTGACCCGCCGTGACGCGCGCCGGGTTCTCGGGCGCGCGCGAGGCGCAACGGGATCGCCGGGGCTGACATCCGGGCGGCGGAAACGGGGAAACCCAGCAATGAAAATCGTGATGGCTATCATCAAGCCGTTCAAGCTGGAGGAGGTGCGCGACGGGCTCACCGCCATCGGCGTGCACGGCCTGACCGTGACTGAGGTGAAGGGCTATGGCCGGCAGAAGGGCCACACGGAGATCTACCGTGGCGCCGAATATGCCGTGAGCTTCCTGCCGAAGATCAAGATCGAGGTCGCCGTCTCGGACGAGCTCGTCGGCAAGGTGATCGAGGCGATCACCGCCGCGGCCCGCACCGGCCAGATCGGCGACGGCAAGATCTTCGTCTCGTCGATCGAGAAGGCCGTGCGCATCCGCACCGGCGAAACCGACGGCGATGCCCTCTGATTCTCACGATCCTTCGTTCCAGGAGTTTTCAACGATGAATTTCAAGACCCCATTGCGGGCCGGGCTGGTTGGGCTGGCGCTCGCCGCCACCACCGCCATCGCGCTCGCCCAGACGGCTGCGCCCGAAGCCCCGGCCGCTGCTGCGGCTGCCGCCGCCGTGCCCAACAAGGGCGACACCACCTGGATGCTGGTCTCGACCATCCTCGTGCTGATGATGACGATGCCCGGCCTCGCCTTGTTCTATGGCGGCCTGTCGCGCAGCAAGAACATGCTCTCGGTGATGAGCCAGGTGACGGTCACCGCCTGCGTGATGTGCATCGTCTGGGTCGTCTACGGCTACAGCCTCGCCTTCACCAGCGGCGGCTCGCTGACGAGCTTCGTCGGCAGCTTCTCCAAGGCCTTCCTCGCCGGCGTGAACAATGATTCGGTCTCCGACACCTTCACCAAGGGCGTCGTCATCCCCGAATGGACCTTCATCTGCTTCCAGATGACCTTCGCGATCATCACGCCCGCGCTGATCATAGGCGGCCTGGTCGAGCGCATGAAATTCTCGGCGATGCTACTCTTCGTCGTGCTCTGGGCCACTTTCGTCTACTTCCCCATGGCCCACATGGTCTGGTTCAGCGAGGGCTACCTGTTCACGCTCGGCGCGCTCGACTTCGCCGGCGGCACCGTCGTCCACATCAATGCCGGCATCGCCGCGCTGGTCGGCTGCCTGCTCGTCGGCAAGCGCGTCGGCTACGGCAAGGAGCTGATGTCGCCGCATTCGTTGACCATGACCTTCATCGGCACCGCTCTGCTCTGGGTCGGCTGGTTCGGCTTCAATGCCGGCTCGAATCTCGAGGCCACCGGTGGCGCGGCGCTCGCCATGATCAACACCTTCACGGCGACGGCCGGCGCGGGTCTCGGCTGGCTCTTCATCGAATGGATCGTCAAGGGCAAGCCCTCGCTGCTCGGCATGCTCTCGGGCATCATCGCCGGACTGGTCGCGGTCACGCCCGCAGCGGGCCTGATCGGGCCGATGGGCGCGATCGTGCTCGGCGCCATTGCCGGCGTGGTCTGCTTCTTCTTCTGCACGACCATCAAGAACGCGCTCGGCTATGACGATTCGCTCGACGTCTTCGGCATCCACGGCGTCGGTGGCATCATCGGCTCGATCGGCACCGGCATCTTCGTCAGCCCCGCGCTCGGCGGCGTCGGCGTCGCCGACTACGCCATGGGCGCTCAAGTCTGGAAGCAGTTCGTTGCCGTCGTCGTCGCGATCGTCTGGTGCGGCGTCGGCTCGCTGATCCTCTACAAGGTCGTCGACGTGATCGTCGGCCTGCGCGCCACCACCGACCAGGAGCGCGAAGGCCTCGACATCGCCGAGCATGGCGAGCGCGCCTACAACATGTGAGCGCCCGCCACCTGCGATTCACGTGAAACAGAAGGCCCCGGCGCGAGATCACCGGGGTCTTTTTCTATTGCCCAGCTGGGGGGCGATGCAGCGCGATCTCCAGCACTTGAACGCTTTCGGGCAGCTCGATCAGGAACTCGGCGTCGCGCGGCAGATGATGGATGCGGCGCGGATCGGGCCCGGCGAAGCGCGACATCGCCTCGATGCTTTCCCAATAGGAGATCGTCACGAACTCGCTCTCGCCGTCGCGGTCCTCGCGGAACATCTGCGCGCCGAGCGATATCTCGAGCAATGGCGTGACCCCGGCCTCGCGCAAATAGACGGCATATTCATCGGCCCTTGCCGCGCTGGTGCGCCCGCGCCAGATCCGCGCGATCTTTGGCTGAGCCTTCGTTTCGTGTTCGGTCATTGCCGCTCCTTTCGATGTCGTCAGCGCCCTCGAACCTCGCGATATCCGTCATGAAGGCATATCTGCCGGCATTGTTCCGTCAGCAGCGAAACGCCGGGCGAGGCAATGTCAGTGGCCGGCCGCTCAAGGTTAAGCGGGTCTTAACCTCGCCTTCATAACGTGGCTGCAGAAGGCCGGACCACGCGGTCTGAAGTTCTATGGAAGGCGGTCCGTCCCGCATGCGCACGATCCGACGCTCCTCATCCCTGATCGATCGGCTGCCCGATCCGGCACGCGAATTCCTGTCGCGCCGGACGACGGAAATGGTCGGGCTCGGGCTGCTGGCGCTGACCGCAGCCGTCGCGCTCGCGCTTGCGACCTGGACGGCCGACGATCCCAGCCTCAACAACGCGACCGGCGGCGCCGTCAGCAACCTGCTCGGCCGGCCCGGCGCGATGATCGCCGACCTGACGATGCAGATGATCGGGCTCGGCGTCATCGCCATGCTGTTCCCGCCGCTGATCTGGTCGCTGCGCCTGGTCCGGTTCCATATCTTCGACCGTGGCGCGCTCAAGCTCGGCCTCTGGATCGTCGGCATCGTCGCCACCGCCGCGGTGGCGAGCGCCCTTCCGGCGACGCCGCGCTGGCCGCTGCCGACCGGCATGGGCGGTGTCATCGGCGACGGCCTTCTCTTCGGCACCCGCAATCTCGTCGGCATCGCCGGCAGCGCGCTCGCCGGCCTCGTCGCCTTCCTCTATGCCGGCATCGCGATTCTGGCGGTCACCGCCGCCGCCGGCTACGGCTTCGTCACCGACGAGGATCCCGTCCCGGAAAACGAGGACGACGACGAATCCTGGGCCGAGAGCGAGGAGCGGCGCGACGACGAGCCCGGCTTCGCCGTCATCATGGTCGGCTGGCTCGCCCATGGCGCGATGATGCTGAAAGGCGCCATCCTGCGCCGCCTGCCGCACCCGCCAGAGCCTGCCGTCAGCACCGGCTCGGCCGGCTCGCAGCCCGTCGGCCGCGTGCGCCGCGAACCGCAATTCAACGAGGCGCCGGCACGCGGCGCTCCGCCGGTCTTCGCGCCCGAGCCGCTGCCGGCGCCGCGCCAGACGACCCGGCCCGCGGCTTATGACGATGAAGACGACCTCGACGAGCCGCAGGACCTGCGCGACCTGAACGCGCCGCGGGTCACGGCTCCGCCCGCCGCGCCCAAGCCCGGCAAGCGCCTCTCGCGCGAGGCCCAGCCCTCGCTGCTCGACCGCGACCGCTTCGAACTGCCGCCGCTGACCTATCTGGCCGAGCCCAAGAAGCTGCCGGCCAACACGATCTCGACCGACGCGCTCGAACAGAACGCCACCTTGCTCGAAGGCGTGCTCGAGGACTTTGGCGTCCGCGGCGAGATCAGCCAGGTCCGGCCCGGCCCGGTCGTGACGCTCTACGAGCTCGAGCCGGCGCCCGGCACCAAATCCTCGCGCGTCATCTCGCTGGCCGACGACATCGCCCGCTCGATGAGCGCGATCTCGGCCCGTGTCGCCGTGATTCCGGGCAAGAACGCCATCGGCATCGAACTGCCCAACGCCAAGCGCGAGACCGTCTTCCTGCGCGAGCTCCTCGCCAGCCAGGATTTCGAATCGACCAAGCACAAGCTGGCGCTTTGCCTCGGCAAGACCATCGGCGGCGAGCCGGTGATCGCCGATCTCGCCCGCATGCCGCATCTGCTCGTCGCCGGCACCACCGGCTCGGGCAAGTCGGTCGCGATCAACACCATGATCCTGTCGATCCTCTACCGGCTGAAGCCGGAGGAGTGCCGCCTGATCATGGTCGATCCAAAGATGCTCGAACTCTCCGTCTATGACGGCATCCCGCATCTGCTGACCCCCGTCGTCACCGACCCGAAGAAGGCCGTGGTCGCGCTGAAATGGGCGGTGCGCGAGATGGAGGAGCGCTACAAGAAGATGTCGAAGCTCGGTGTCCGCAACATCGACGGCTTCAATGTCCGCGTCGGCGAGGCGCTGGCTGCCGGCGAGGTCATCACCCGCACCGTCCAGACCGGCTTCGACAAGCATTCCGGCGAGGCTATCTACGAAGAAGAGGTGATGGAGCTCGGACCCTTGCCCTATATCGTCGTCATCGTCGACGAGATGGCCGACCTGATGATGGTCGCCGGCAAGGAGATCGAAGGCACCATCCAGCGCCTCGCCCAGATGGCGCGCGCCGCCGGCATCCATGTCGTGCTGGCCACCCAGCGGCCCTCGGTCGACGTCATCACCGGCACGATCAAGGCGAATTTCCCGACCCGCATCTCGTTCCAGGTCACGTCCAAGATCGATTCGCGCACCATTCTCGGCGAGATGGGCGCCGAACAGCTGCTCGGCCAGGGCGACATGCTCTACATGGCCGGTGGCGGCCGCATCACCCGCGTCCACGGGCCCTTCGTCTCGGATGCCGAGGTCGAGAAGGTCGTCGCCCATCTGAAGACGCAAGGGAGGCCGGATTATCTCGACGCCGTCACCGCCGATGAGGAGGCAGCGGCCGAAGATGAGGACGGCGCCGTCTTCGACAAGAGCGCCATGGGCCAGGCCGAGAGCGAAGATCCTTATGACCAGGCGGTGGCGGTCGTGCTGCGCGACAAGAAGGCCTCGACCTCCTATATCCAGCGCCGCCTCCAGATCGGCTATAACCGCGCCGCCTCGATCATGGAGCGGATGGAGAACGAGGGCATCGTCGGGCCCGCCAACCATGCCGGCAAGCGCGAGATCCTGGTCGAGACCGGCCGCGCCAGGGAAGACGAGGATTGAACGGCGCTGCTCCCCCTCGGGAACGCGTCCTCAAATTGCCACGCTGCGATGCAACTCATCCGGCAGTCGATGCGTTTCCCTTAGGGAGTGGGCTTGGCGCCCGCTCCCGTCATTGCTGGGCCTGGGCCATTGCAAAGTCCCGGCGACGGCACGACATTCCGGCCGACAGGCCCAAGCACCGGAGCAGCCTTGCTCATGACACGTCTTATGCCACCGCAGGCCTCGCTCGGCGCATGCGTCGCGCTCGGGCTCGGCCTGGCGATGGGGCCGCTTGCCGCGCAGCCGCTTAGCTTGCAGCCGCCGGCCAAGCCTGCCGCGGCCACGAGCCGCCCGGCCGCTCCACGCGCGCTGCCGCTTCCGCCCGCCCGCCCGCCCGGGCTGGGAATGCCGCGCACGGCGGCCGCTGCCGCCTCCGCTGCGCCCACCACGGTCGCGAGCGCCGCGGCTGAACAGCCGCGTCCTGCCGCGACGCCGGTGAAGACCAGCAAGCCTTCCGCGCCGCTGACGCGGGAGGACGCGGTCGAGCGTCTCAACGCCTATTTCAACAGTTTCTCGACCCTGCAGGGCGATTTCATCCAGTTCGCGGCCGACGGCCGCCGGCTCGAGGGCAAGCTCTATATCCAGCGGCCGGGCAAGATGCGCTTCGAGTATCGTCCGCCGGTGACCATGGAAGTCATCGCCGACGGCACCTCGGTCGCGATCCGCGACAAGAAGCTCGCGACGCAGGACCTCTATTCGATCGGCCAGACGCCGCTGAAATTCCTGACCAAGGAGCGCATGGACCTCGCCCGCGATTCGACCATCACCAAGGTCAGCAGCAAGGGCGATATCCTCTCGGTCAGCGTCGACGATCGCTCGACGCTGGGCGGCACCTCGAAGATCACACTGAATTTCGACCTGACCGCCAACGAGCTGCGGCAATGGGTCGTGGTCGATCCGCAGGGCTACGAGACCTCGGTCTCGCTCTATAATCTCGACACCCAGCGCCGCCCCGATCCGAAGAACTTCGTGATCAATTACGAGCGCATGCTCTGATCACGTAGGCGCGTGCCGCCCTCCCGTCATGCTCGCCCTTGTGGCGAGCATCCACGTCTTGAACGCTTGCCGCAGAAGACGTGGATGGTCGGGACAAGCCCGACCATGACGATAAGTAGCATTGCCATGGCCCTTTTCTGCGGATGACGACCGCCATTGCGCCGCTTGCCGTTGCGCCTGCCTTGTCCCGCCGCCAGATTGAGCCAGACGGCGCGACCGACTTGGGCTGCGCGAGGCAGCAAAGCGGATACGGGCGTGAAACTTCAGGTCACAAGCTGGAACATCAACTCGGTGCGCCTGCGCATCGGCATGGTCACGGATTTCCTGACGAGCCATGCGCCGGACGTGCTCTGCCTGCAGGAGACCAAATGTCCGGACGAACAGTTCCCGACCAAGGCCTTCGACAAGGTCGGCTATGTCCATCAGGCCTTTATCGGCCAGAAGGGCTATAACGGCGTCGCCATCCTCTCGAAGCTGCCCTTCAGCGAGAAGGACGCCATGGCGATGTGCGGCCGCAGCGACGCCCGCCACATGACGGCGGTGCTCGATGCCGGCGCCGGCGCGGCTGCCGGGATCGCCATCCATAATTTCTATATCCCGGCCGGCGGCGACATCCCCAACCCAGAGCTCAATCCCAAATTCGCCCATAAGCTCGCCTTTCTCGACGAGATCGGCGCCTGGGGCGTGACCAAGAAGCCGAGCGAACGACCCAGCATCCTGCTCGGCGACCTCAATATCGCGCCCTATGAGCATGACGTCTGGAGCCACAAGCAGCTCCTCGACGTCGTCAGCCACACGCCGATCGAGACCACCACGCTGGAAAGGCTGCGCAGCGATCTCGGCTGGACCGACGCGGCGCGCACGCTGCGGCCGGAGCCGGAGAAGCTCTATAGCTGGTGGAGCTACCGCGCCGCCGACTGGGCTGCCTCGAACAAGGGCCGCCGTCTCGACCACATCTGGCTCTCGGACGGCCTCAAGCCGACCTTGCGGAACCTCACCTTCCTGCGCGAGGCGCGCGGCTGGGAACGCCCCTCCGACCACGTCCCGGTCACGGTGACGCTGGAGCTCTGAAGCTCGTTCTCCCGTCATTGCGAGGAGCGAAGCGACGAAGCAATCCAGGAAGACTGAGCGAAACCTCCTGGATTGCTTCGCTAACGCTCGCAATGACGGGGAAGGGAGCGGCTCGCGCGGGCGACTCAGCTACGGTCGATCGCCGTCAGCGCCTCATGGACCTGCGAAAGTTCGCTGACGAAACCCTGCAGCCGCTCGCCGATCGCCGCCGCGATGGCCTGCGCCGATTGCGGTGATTCGCCGAGCACGCGGCGCATCACGCTGCGCGACAGCTTCATCACCTGGGTCGGCTCGCGGGCGATCGCCGTGACCGGCCGCTTGACCGCGGCGAACAGGGCAAGCTCGCCGAGCAGCGCGCCGGGACCGACGACCTCGTCCGCCGGCTGCCCGTCATCCTTGTTCATCAGCGCGACCGCGCCGGTCACCACCAGGAAGGCGCCGTCCGACATGTCGTCGCGGCGGAAGAGGACGTCGCCGGCGCGCAGGATGCGGTTCTCGGCCGCGAAGGCGACCAGCCGCAAGGCGTCCCGCTCCATCAGGCTCAGCAAGGGCTGTCGGGCCAGAAACGCGATGTCGTCGTTGAGCGTCATCAAGAGTCTAGGGATTCAGGCGGTAGCCGCCGGCATCCGTCACGAGCAGCCGCGCATTGGCCGGATCAGGCTCGATCTTCTGGCGCAAGCGGTAGATATGGGTCTCGAGCGTGTGCGTCGTGACCTGTGAATTATAGCCCCAGACCTCCTGCAGCAGGATCTCGCGGGCGATGGGCTTGCGGCCGGCACGATAGAGAAAGCGCAGGATCGCGGTTTCCTTCTCGGTCAGCTTGGTCTTCGAGCCCTTCTCGCTGACGAGCAGCTTCGAGCCGGGATGGAAGGTATAGGGCCCGACCTGGAAGATCGCGTCCTCGCTCGCCTCGTATTGCCGCAAATGCGCGCGGATCCGCGCCAACAGCACGGCGAACTTGAACGGCTTGATCACGTAATCGTTGGCGCCGGCCTCGAGCCCGAGCACCGTGTCGGCGTCGGACCCCTGCCCGGTCAGCATGATCACCGGGCTCTTGAAGCCGTTCCGCCGCATCATCTTCACCGCCTCGCGGCCGTCCATGTCGGGAAGCCCGACATCCATCACCGTGAGGTCGACGCGCTCCGCCTGAACCGCCTTGACCCCCGCGGTCGCGGTGGCGGCGGTCGAGATCCGGAACTCGTCATAAAGCGCGAGCTGTTCGGCGAGCGCCTCACGCAGCGTCTGGTCGTCGTCGACCAGAAGGATATGATGGACGGCGGGCATGGCAATCATTTGAATTGTTTGCGATCCCGGCACCATGGGCCCGCTGAATCGCGACCGCAAGTCACGCAGGATGGAATTTCCGTGAGAAGATGTGACTGGAACGGCGGAACCGGCCGCAAACGGCACTACCGCGACCTCTCCGTGCTGCGCGTCGTCGCCTCCGTCCACGACCGGCGCAAGGGCTTCCTGATCGCCGGAAGCTCCGTCTTTCCCTGCGCGCTCGGCCGCTCCGGCCTCGTCGTGGCCGGCGCCAAGCGCGAGGGCGACGGCGGCACGCCGCGCGCCATTCTGCCGTTGCGCCGCATCTTCTACCGCGCCGACAGGATGCCGCGTCTGTCGACCGCGCTGTCGGCCCGGGCGATCACGCCGCGCGACGCCTGGTGCGATGATAGGACCGATCGGCGCTATAACACCTTGATCGACCGGCCGCCCGGCGAGGCCGAGGAGCGCCTCGCCCGCGAGGACCATCTCTACGACGTCATCGTCGAGCTCGGCTGGAACGACGCGCCCGTCATTCGCGGCCGCGGCAGCGCGATCTTCTGGCATCTGGCGCGGCCGGGCTTCACGCCGACGGCCGGCTGCGTCGCCGTCGAGCGCCATGTCTTCCGCAAACTGCTGCCGCGACTGGCGCGGGATTGCGTGATGGTGATCGGGCAGGGTTGAAGAAGAGCGTCATTCTCGGGCGGAGCGAAGCGCAGACCCGAGAATCTCTGAACGAGATGCTTTCCGTCATGGTCGGGACAAGGGCGAGCATGACGAAAGCGCTCAGCCATACCGCAGTCAGCGCTACCAAAATTCTGACAATTACTTCAAGTACTTAATGAGCCCTACCCACGCGCGCCAAAAATGGCACTACCCACCCGCACATAAGTCGCACCGAGCTGGATCGCCGCCTCGTAATCGGCGCTCATTCCCATCGACAGGCCCTTGAGGCCGTTGCGTGCGGCGATCTTGGCGAGCAGGGCGAAATGCGGCGAGGGCGGCTCGTCCGCTGGCGGGATGCACATCAGCCCCGCGATCACGAGGCCGTGCTCGGCGCGACAGCGGGTGATGAAGGCATCGGCTTCGCCCGGGTTGACGCCGCCCTTTTGCGGCTCCTCCCCCGTGTTGACCTGGACGAAGAGCTTGGGCGCGCGGCCTGCACGCCCGATCTCGCGGGCGAGTTCCTTGGCCAGGCTTTCGCGATCGAGCGTATGGATCGCGTCGAACAGCGCGACCGCATCGCGCGCCTTGTTCGATTGCAGCGGCCCGATCATGTGCAGCTCGACATCCGGAAAGCGTTCGCGCAGCGCAGGCCACTTGGCTTTGGCCTCCTGCACGTAGTTTTCGCCGAAGATTCGCTGTCCCGCCTCCAGCGCAGGCAGGATCGCCTCGTCCGGCATCGTCTTCGAGACGGCGATCAGCGTCACGTCGCCGGGCTCGCGTCCGAAATCGCGCGCCGCCCGCGCGATTGCCGCCTGCGTGGCGGCAAGCCGCGTCATCGTCTCGTTCATCGTGAAACCCTTCCATCTCGCGCGCGCCGTTGACCGCGTGCGCGCAATGGTGTCCTAGAACATCATGTGGAAAAGCGGGACCCGGTTTTCCGCATGACTCCCGCTCTGACCGCGGAAACGGCCTCCTGTTTCCTGAGAAAGCGCCTTGCGATTTCCTGGAAGCGGCCGGCAGGCTCCGCTTACGCAAGAATTGCCCGCGCATCATGGCCGTCGAACGTTACAACCCCAAGGAATCCGAGCCGAAATGGCGCAGCGTCTGGAATGAGCGCAAGCTCTTCGAGACCCGCAACGACGATCCGCGGCCAAGCTACTACGTGCTCGAGATGTTCCCCTATCCCTCGGGGCGCATCCATATGGGCCATGTCCGCAACTATGCGATGGGCGACGTGGTGGCCCGCTACAAGCGCGCCAAGGGCTTCGCGGTGCTCCACCCGATGGGCTGGGACGCCTTTGGCCTGCCGGCCGAGAACGCCGCCAAGGCCAACCGGATCCATCCGCGCGAATGGACCTACGCCAATATCGCGACGATGCGGGCGCAGCTGCAGTCCATGGGCCTGTCGCTGGACTGGAGCCGCGAGCTGGCGACCTGCGACCCGAGCTATTACAAGCACCAGCAGAAGATGTTCCTCGACTTCCTCAAGGCCGGGCTGGTCGACCGCAAGACCGCCAAGGTCAACTGGGACCCGGTCGATGAGACGGTGCTGGCCAACGAGCAGGTCATCGACGGGCGCGGCTGGCGCTCGGGAGCGCCGGTCGAGCTGCGCGAGCTGACGCAATGGTTCTTCAAGATCACCGATTACGGCCAGGAGCTGAATGACGCGCTGGAGGGCCTGACACGCTGGCCCGAGAAGGTGCGGCTGATGCAGAAGAACTGGATCGGGCGCTCGGAAGGGCTGCTGATTCGTTTCGACCTCGAATCGAATCCGCTGGGTCAGAACGAGCTCGAGATCTACACGACGCGGCCGGACACGCTGTTCGGCGCCAAGTTCATGGCGATCGCGCCGGACCATCCGCTGGCTAAGGCCGCAGCCGTCGACAACCCGGCGCTGCAGGATTTCATCGAGGAGTGCAAGCGCACCGGCACGGCCCAGGAGGCCATCGACAAGGCCGAGAAGCTCGGCTTCGACACCGGCCTGCGCGCCGTGCATCCCTTTGATCCGTCATGGACTTTACCGGTCTATGTCGCGAATTTCATCCTCATGGAATACGGCACCGGCGCGATCTTCGGCTGCCCGGCCCATGACCAGCGCGATCTCGACTTCGTCAACAAATACGGCCTCGGCAACACCCCGGTGGTGTGCCCAGAGGGCGTCGATCCGGCCGATTTCGTGATCACCGACACCGCCTATACCGACGAAGGCCGGATGATCAATTCGCGCTTCCTCAATGGAATGACCATTCCGGAGGCGAAAGAAGAGGTCGCGCGCCGGCTCGAGGGTGAGACCCGCGGAAATCACCCCGTTGCGGCGCGCAAGGTCAATTTCCGCCTGCGCGACTGGGGCATCTCGCGCCAGCGCTATTGGGGCTGCCCGATCCCGATCGTCCATTGCGCCGATTGCGGCGCCGTGCCGGTTCCCGATGCCGACCTGCCGGTCAAGCTCCCGGACGACGTCTCCTTCGACAAGCCCGGCAACCCGCTCGACCATCATCCGGGCTGGAAGCATGTCGCCTGCCCGTCCTGCGGCAAGCCGGCCCGGCGCGAGACCGACACGATGGACACCTTCGTCGATTCCTCGTGGTATTTCGCCCGCTTCACCGATCCGTGGCGCGAGGACAGCCCGACCGACCGCAAGGCCGTCGACCGCTTCCTGCCGGTCGACCAGTATATCGGCGGCGTCGAGCACGCGATCCTGCACTTGCTCTATTCGCGCTTCTTCACCCGCGCCATGAAGGCGACCGGCCATGCCGGCCTGGACGAGCCCTTCGACGGCATGTTCACCCAAGGCATGGTGGTGCACGAGACCTATCGCGCCGCCGACGGGACCTGGCTCGAGCCCGGCGATGTTCGCATCGAGACGACGGGCGGCGAGCGGCGCGGCTTCGATGTCGAGACCGGCGCGCCGGTCGAGATCGGCTCGATCGAGAAGATGTCGAAGTCGAAGAAGAACGTCGTCGATCCCGACGACATCATCGCTTCCTACGGCGCCGACACCGCGCGCTGGTTCATGCTCTCCGATTCGCCGCCGGATCGCGACGTGATCTGGACCGACGAGGGCGTCCAGGGCGCCGCCCGCTTCGTCCAGCGGCTCTGGCGCCTGATCGGCGAGATCGCCGAACGGACCGGCAATGAGGCCGCCGCGCCCGCGACCTTCGGCGAGGCGGCACTCACGCTGCGCAAGGCCAGCCATCGCGCCCTGCACGCGGTCGGCGCCGATATCGAGCGGCTCGGCTTCAACCGCTGCGTCGCCCATGTCTACACGCTGACCAACGCCATCGGCAAAGCGCTCGACGCCGCGGCCGAGAAGGCCGCGCTCGATGCCGACATGGCCTTCGCGCTACATGAATCCGCCACGATCGCGACGCAGCTTGTCGCACCGATGATGCCGCATCTGGCCGAGGAGTGCTGGCAGGCGCTCGGCCGGCCGGGTCTTGTCGGCGAAGCCTCCTGGCCGGAGGCTGAAACCGAACTTTTACGCGACGACAGCATCATTCTCCCCGTGCAGATCAACGGCAAGAAGCGTGCTGAGGTGACCGTGCCGGCTGATGCGGATACGGTGGCCGTCGAGGCCATCGCCCGGTCGTCGGAGGCCGTCGTCAGGGCGCTGGATGGGCGCGCGATCCGCAAGGTCATCGTGGTGCCGGGGAGAATTGTGAATGTCGTCGCCTGATACCAGCCGTCCCGATCCGATCCGGAACGTGCCGACCCGCCGCCTGATGCTCGCCGCAGCGCTTGGCGCCGCGGCATTGGCCGGCGGCTGCCTGCGTCCGCTCTATGCGGAAGGCACGACCAGCACCATCGGCGGCAGCGTCGGCAATGCCCTCAAGGATGTCGAGGTCGCCGAGATGAAGGGCCTCGTCGGCCATTATCTCCGCAATGAGCTCGTCTTCGAGCTCGATGGTGGCGGCGGTGAGACGGGCGGCCCCAAGCGCCTCAAGCTCCAGGCCTCCGTGAGCGAGACGCTCGAAGTCATCACCGTCGACTACGCCAATGGCCGCGCCGATTCGGCCGTCCTCGTCGCCACCGCGAACTGGTCGGTCACCCGCGAGGGCTCGGGCGATGTCATCTCCTCTGGCACCAATGTCGTGCGCGCGCCCTATGAGCGCTCGCTCCAGCGCTTCGCCACGGTCCGCGCGGCCCGCGATGCGCAGATCCGCGCGGCGAAATCGCTCGCGACCCTGATTCGCGGGCAGCTTTCCGCCGATCTCGTCGCCGGCTGAGCCGGGCGCGAGGATGGTCGCCGTCAAGGCGCATGAGGCCGACCGGGCCCTGGCGAAGCCGGACCCGGCCTGGCGCCTCGTCCTGATCTACGGTCCGGATTCCGGCCTGGTTTCCGAGCGCGCCTCGGCGCTGGCCCGCGCCAGCGTCGACGACGTCAATGACGCCTTCCAGCTCGTCCGCATGGATGGCGACGATATCGCCTCCGATCCGCTGAAACTGGTCGACGAGGCCAACACGATCGGCCTATTCGGCGGCCGGCGCGCCATTCGCGTCTCGCCCACCTCGAAACCCCTGCACGCCGCCGTCGAGCCTCTGCTGTCGACGCCGTCCCAGGACGCGATCGTCATCGTCGAGGCCGGCGATCTCCAGCGCACGAACCCTCTACGCCAGGCCTGCGAGAAGGCCCGGACGGCGCTCGCGGTGCCTTGCTATGGCGACGCGGCGCGCGATCTGGGCAGCATCATCGACGAAATGCTCCGCGCCGCCGGCAAGACCATCGACCGCGGCACACGCGAACAGCTGACCGGCCTGCTCGGCGGCGACCGCCAGACCTCGCGCCGCGAGATCGAGAAGCTGCTGCTCTATGCGGGAACCGATGTTGCGATCAGCGAGAGCCATATCGAGGCCGTCGTCGGCGATACGGCCCAGCGCGAGCAGGCGGCGCTGGTCGACGCCGTCTTCGCCGGCCGCCTGCCGGTGCTCGACCTGACCCAAGCCAAGCTGGTCAGCGAAGGGCTCGATCCCGGCGTCATGCTCGGCGCGGTGCTGCGTCACGCGCTGGCTTTGCTCAAGGCCCGTCAGAGCCTCGACAGCGGCCGCGGCGCCCGCGACGCGGTGGCGGCCATGCGCCTGCCGTTTCCCCGCCTGGCGGCCGCGGAGGCGGCCGTGAATGCCTGGTCCACCGAAAAGCTGACCGAGGCCATCGGCACATTGGGAACCGCGATGCTCGCGGTGAGGCGCGATGGCGAGGTCGCACGCCCAACCGCCGCGCGCGCGCTCTGGACGCTCGCCCGGCTGGGGCAGAACGGCGGACGTGGCCGCTAAAGCATTTTCGAGCGAAGTGGGTACCGGTTCGCGTAAAGAAAATGCGATAAAATAAAGAGATAGATCGCCACTTTGCGTCCGGTGGGACGCATGGCGATCTAATCAGGCCTTCAGGCGCCGGCAGAGCGCGTCGAGCTGCTCCAGCGTCTTATAGCCGATCCTCATCTCGCCGCCGCCGCTGGCGCGGTGCTGGATCGAGACCGACAGCCCCAGAACCTCCTCCAGCGCCTTCTCGACGGCGCGGGTATCGGGATCCTTGTCGGGCTTGAGCTTGCCGGGAACGCTCTTGGTCTCCCCGCGCGCCTCGTCCTGGACGATACGCTCGATGTCGCGGACGCTCAGGCCTTCGGCGACGATCTTCCGCGCCATCTGTTCCGGGTCCGACACGGACAGGAGCGCACGCGCATGGCCGGCCGAAACCGCCCCTTCGGTGACCATGCGCCGCACCGGCTCGGGAAGCTTCGACAGGCGCAAGGTATTGGCGACATGGCTGCGGCTCTTGCCGATGACCCGCGCCAGGTCGTTCTGGGTGTAGCTGAACTCGGCGATCAGCCGCTCGTAGCCGGCCGCCTCCTCGATCGCATTGAGATCGCTGCGCTGGACGTTCTCGACGATGGCGATCTCGAGCGCCTCGCGATCGTCGGCCTCGACCAGGATCACCGGAACGTCATGCAGGCCGGCACGCTGCGCCGCGCGCCAGCGCCGCTCGCCGGCGATGATCTCATAGGCGTCGGCCATGCCGGTGATCGAACGCACGATGATCGGCTGCAGAATGCCGCGCTCGCGGATCGAGGCGGTCAGCTCCTCGAGCTCGTCATCGGCGAAGCTGCGCCGCGGATTGCGCGCGCTCGGGCGCAGGAACTCGACCGGCACGCGCCGCTGGCCGCGGGAGCGCTCAAGAGCGCCCATTTCATCGCCGACATCGCCGATGAGAGCGGCGAGACCCCGGCCAAGACGTGAACGTCCCTGTTCCTCGGCCATCACTGAACCCCTTGATACCACGATTGATTAGGCGGCGGCGCGCAGCGCCCGCTCCCGCTTGATGACCTCCGAGGCAAGTCGGAGATAGGCCTGCGAGCCGGAGCAGCGCAGGTCATAGAGCAGCGCCGGCTTGCCATAGGACGGCGCCTCCGAAATCCGCACATTGCGCGGGATCACCGTCTCATAGACCTTGTCGCCCAGGAAATCGCGGACATCGGCCATGACCTGGCCCGAGAGATTGTTGCGCGGATCGAACATGGTCAGGACCACGCCCTGGATGATCAGCCGCGGATTGAGGCCGGCGCGCACCTGCTCGACGGTCTTGAGCAGCTGGCTGAGGCCCTCGAGCGCGAAGAATTCGCATTGCAGCGGCACCAGGACGGCATCGGCCGCGGTCATCGCATTGATCGTGATCAGGCTGAGCGAAGGCGGGCAGTCGATCAGGACATAGGTCAGCTCGGAACAGCGTTGGTCATAGCAGAGCTCGTCGATCGCCTTTTTCAGGCGCACTGCGCGGTCCTTGGCGCTGGCGATCTCGAGCTCGACGCCGAGCAGGTCGAGCGTCGAGGGCGCCAGGAACAATCCGGGAACAGCGGTTTCGTGCAGGGCCTGGCCGAGGCCGATATCGCCACACAGCACGTCATAGGTCGAGCAACGCCGGCTCTTGCGGTCGACGCCGAGACCCGTCGAGGCATTGCCCTGCGGGTCGAGATCGATGATCAGCACCTTCTCGCCGATTGCGGCGAGCGCCGTGCCGAGATTGATGGCCGTCGTCGTCTTGCCGACGCCGCCCTTCTGGTTGGCGAGCGCCAGCACCCGAGGGCGGCGCGGGACGGGTATGGGTGTCAGGTCGTTCATGAATCGGCCCGCTGCTCGGCCTCGCGAATCATCAGGATACGCGCGGCCGGATCTGTCACGGAGACAACTGTCGAGGCCTGAATCTTCCAATATTTAGACGCTTCGGTCAATTCTGCATCTAGATATTGTCCCTTGGGAAAGAGCCCAAGCGTCCCGGTTCTCAACAGGTCTTTGCACCATCCTAGCAGAATCGGCAGCGGAGCGAGAGCCCGCGCGGTCACGACATCGACTTTCCCGGTGAAATCGCCGATCACCGATTCGATCCGCGCCGCGTGAACCGTCGCCGGCGCCCCGGTCAGCCGTGCCGCATGGCGCAGGAAGGCGCATTTGCGCGCATTGCTCTCGACCAGATGGATATGGCCCCGGCCCGCTTCCGCCAGGCAGATTCCGAGCACCAGACCGGGAAAACCCCCGCCGGAGCCAAGATCGAGCCAGGTCTCGGCCTCCGGCGCCAGCGCGTGAATCTGCAGCGAATCGGCAATATGGCGCGTCCAGACATCGGAAAGCGTCGCCGAAGAGACGAGATTCTTTGCGTTCTGCCAGCGCGCCAACTCGGACACCAGAAGCGCAAGACGCTCCTCTGTTTCACGTGAAACAGGTGTCAAGCGCAGCGCGCGGGCGCGATCGTCGTTGTCAACAGGCACGAATCACGACACCGGCTCTACCGGCGACTTCCGGCTGCGTCGCGCATGGGCGGCGAGCAATGTCAGCGCCGCCGGCGTCATGCCTTCGATCCGCGCCGCCTGAGCCAGATTGGCCGGCCGCTGTTGCGACAGCTTCGCTTTTAGCTCGTTCGACAGGCCCGAGATCACGTCGAGATCGAGATCGGCCGGGACGGCGAGCGCCTGGTCGCGCTGGTAGGCGCCGATCTCAGCCGCCTGGCGATCAAGATAGACCGCGTAGGTCGCATCAGCGGTCACCCGCGCGGCGACCGGCGGGGGATAGCTGGCAAGATCCGGCCAGATCACCGCAAGCTGATCGAAACCGATATCGGGATAGGACAGCAGCTGATAGGCATTCCGCCGGATGCCATCGCGATTGAGTTTGAGACCGGCGACATCCGCCTGCTGCGGACTCAGCCACAAATCCTTGAGACGTGCGCGCAAGCTCTCGACCTGTTCGGTGCTGGCGCGGAACCGGCGCTCGCGCTCGGCTCCGACGAGCCCGCAATCCAGGCCAAGCGGCGTCAGGCGCTCATCGGCATTGTCGACCCGTAACGACAAGCGAAACTCGGACCGGGAGGTGAACATCCGGTAGGGCTCGGTCACGCCACGCGTGACGAGATCGTCGACGAGCACGCCGATATAGGAACTGGTCCGGTCCATCACGATCGGCTCGCCGCCACCGGCCTGCCGCGCCGCGTTGAGGCCCGCGAACAGCCCTTGGGCTGCGGCTTCCTCATAGCCCGTGGTTCCGTTGATCTGCCCCGCCAGGAACAAGCCGCCAATCGCGCGGGTCTCCAGCGTGTTCTTCAGCGCGCGGGGATCGACGAAATCATACTCGATCGCATAGCCCGGCCGCAGCATCGTGGCTTTCTCCAGCCCCGGGATCGTCGTCAGCAGGCCGCGCTGCACATCCTCGGGCAGCGAGGTCGAGATGCCGTTGGGGTAGACCGTCGGATCATCCAGCCCCTCCGGCTCCAGGAAGATCTGATGTCCGTCGCGGTCACCGAAGCGGCCGACCTTGTCCTCGATGGACGGGCAATAGCGCGGCCCGCGTCCCTCGATTTGCCCCGAAAACATCGGCGCGCGATGGAGATTGGCTCGAATCAGCTCATGTGAGGCCAAGGTGGTCCGCGTGATGCCGCAGGAGATCTGCGGCGTCGTTATCGCATCGGTGAGCGCCGAGAACGGCTCCGGCGGATTGTCCCCCGCCTGCATCTCCAGCGCCGCCCAATCGATCGTCCGCCCGTCGAGGCGCGGCGGCGTCCCGGTCTTCAGCCGGCCGAGCGGGAAGCCGTGACGCTCGAGCGTCGCCGACAAGCCCAGCGACGGCGCCTCGCCGACGCGCCCGGCCGGAATCCGGGTCTCGCCGATATGGATCAATCCACGCAGGAACGTGCCCGTGGTGAGGACAATTGTTCCGCATGCGAATCGGCGGCCATCAGACAGGATCACGGCTGCGACGCGGCCGCCGGCGATGTCGAGATCGAAAGCCTCGCCCACGATGATGTCGAGATTGCCATAGACCGCCAGCAGATCCTGCACGGCGCTTCGGTAAAGCTTGCGGTCGGCTTGTGCCCGGGGGCCGCGGACGGCCGGACCCTTGCGGCGGTTCAGCATGCGGAACTGGATGCCCGCCCGGTCCGCGGCGCGCGCCATGATGCCGTCGAGTGCATCGATCTCGCGCACCAGATGGCCCTTGCCAAGCCCACCAATGGCAGGGTTGCAGGACATCACGCCGATCGTCTCGCGCTGATGCGTCAGCAGCGCCGTGCGCGCACCAAGCCGCGCCGCAGCGGCCGCGGCTTCGACGCCGGCATGGCCGCCACCGACGACGATCACGTCGTAATGGCCAGGGACGGGTGAATGGGACATCGCTTTTCGCTACTCAACGTTGCCGAAGCGGTCAATCATCTTGTCGCATCGAGCCGCACGTTTCACGTGAAACGCTCCTGATCGCCGATCCTGCGCTCATTTCCCAATGCAGAAGCCGGCAAAAAGCTGATCCAGGACATCCTCGACATCGATGCGACCGACCAGCCGTTCAAGCGCGCGCACCGCGATGCGGATATCTTCCGCGAGCAGCTCGACCTGGCCATGCCGTGCCTCGGTGGCGCGCTCCAACGCTGCAACCGCCTCCATCACCGCGACGCGTTGGCGTTCGCGGGTCAGAAGGGCCGGCTCGGGGTTTGCCAGCGTGCCGAGGCGCGCGGCGATCATCTGCAAGAGTGCGTCCAGTCCGCTATTGTTTCGGACCGAGATCGCCAGTTCGCCAGAACTCACCGACCCCGTTAGGTCCGATTTGGTGGCGATCAGTAGATCCTGAGGTTCGGAGCCGTTTCGGTTCGGAGGTGAATCGATCGCGCGGAGCCGCAGGACCAGATCCGCCTTATCGGCCAGGGCCGTCGCCCGCCGCACTCCCTCGATCTCGACCGGATCGGCGCTTTCCCGCAAGCCTGCCGTATCGATGAGGATGACCGGAAACCCGGCGAGATCGAGCCGAACTTCGATCATATCCCGCGTCGTGCCGGGTTGCGGCGAGACGATCGCGACGTCGCGCCGGGCCAAGGCATTAAGGAGGCTCGACTTTCCGGCATTGGGCGGCCCGGCCAAGACCACGACAAAACCCTCGCGCACCCGTTCGCCCATCCGGAACGAACCGAGCGCCTCGCGCAGACCGGTCAACACTGTGGCCACGGCCGAGACCGCGTCCTCGGCAAGCCCGGCCGAAACATCGCCCTCGTCGGAGAAATCGATCTCGGCCTCGAGCAGCGACATGGCGCGGATCAGCTGCCCCCGCCACAAGCTTGCCGCCTCGCCCAGCGCGCCCTCCATTTGGCGCAAGGCCTGGCGACGCTGCCATTCCGTTTCCGAATCGATCAGGTCGGCGAGGCCCTCGACCGCGGCCAGGTCGAGCTTGCCCGCCTCGAAGGCGCGGCGCGTGAACTCGCCCGCCTCGGCCAGCCGAACGTCGGGAAGCTCCGCCAGCGCTGCCAGCAGTAGACTCAGGACGGCACGCGAGCCGTGAACATGGAACTCCGCTACGTCTTCCCCCGTAAAACTCGCCGGACCCGGAAAGAACAGGACGAGCGCGGTATCGATCACCTCGCCGGAAGCCGGATGGCGCAGGGAGCGCAGCGTCGCGTGACGAGGCCTGGGGACAAGTCCGGCAAATGTTTCGAGTACGAATCGAACCCGCGCGCCCGACACCCGCAGGACCGCGACGCCGGCACGGCCGCTCGCCGACGACAACGCCACAATCGTCGGGTATTCATGTCCTGTCGTCATGCGCAGCCAATTCTTTCCGTCGCGATGCCGTTTCGGCCTCCGGGAGACCCGTTCATGAACCGTCTAGGCGCAGCCGCCAGCCCCTATCTCCTGCAGCATAAGGACAATCCCGTCCATTGGTGGGAGTGGAACGACGAGGCCTTCGCCGAGGCCAAAGCGAGCGGCCGTCCCGTGCTGCTGTCCGTCGGCTATGCCGCCTGCCATTGGTGCCATGTCATGGCCCATGAGAGTTTTGAGGACGAGGCGACCGCGGCGCTGATGAACGAGCTCTTCGTCAACATCAAGGTCGATCGCGAGGAGCGGCCCGATATCGACCATGTCTATATGAGCGCGCTGCACAGCCTCGGCGAGCAAGGCGGCTGGCCACTGACCATGTTCCTGACCGCCAGGGGTGAGCCCTTCTGGGGCGGCACCTATTTCCCGCCGACGGCACGCTATGGGCGGCCGTCCTTCACCCAGGTGCTGCAGCAGATCGCGGCGATCCATGCGCAGGACCCCGACCGCATCGAGCGCAACGCCGCCGCCATTGGCGCCGCCCTGCGCCAGAGCGAAGCCAGCGCGGTCGGCGAGGCGCGCTACGAGCCTGATCTCGATGCCATCGCCAGCCAGGTCGCCCAGGCCTTCGACCCGCATCATGGCGGCCTGCGGGGCGCGCCGAAATTCCCCAATCCCGGGCTGGTCGAGCTGCTCTGGCGCCATGGCAGCCGCAGCGGCGACCCGACCACGCTGCAGCGTGCCACGCGCAGCCTGGAGCGGATGGCGCGCGGCGGTATCCACGATCACCTCGGCGGCGGCTTCGCGCGCTATTCCGTCGACGAGCGCTGGCTCGCGCCGCATTTCGAGAAGATGCTCTATGACGACGCCCAGCTCCTCGGGCTCTATGCCCTCGAGGCCGGGCGCAGCGGCGATCCGCTGGCGCGCAGTGCGGCGGAGGGCATCGTCGCCTGGCTCGAGCGCGAGATGCTCCTGCCCGAAGGCGCCTTCGCCGCCAGTCTCGACGCCGATTCGGAAGGCGTCGAGGGCAAGTACTATGTCTGGACGGCGCAGGAGCTCGACCAGGCACTGTCGGCCGAGGATGCGCGGCTGTTCGCGACCCATTACGACGTGACCCCGCGCGGGAACTGGGAAGAGGTCACCATCCCCAACCGGCTGGAGACCCCGGATCCGGACGCCGCGACGGAAACCGAGCTCGCCCGCATCCGCCAGACATTGCTCACACTTCGCGCAAAGCGCGTTCCGCCGGCGCGCGACGACAAGATCCTGGCCGACTGGAACGGCCTGGTGATCGCGGCCCTGGCGCACGCCGCCGGTCTGCTCGCGCGGCCCGACTGGCTCAAGCTCGCCCAGCGCGGCTACCGTTTCGTCAGCGAATCGATGCAGGATGGTGACGGGCTCGCCCATTCCTATCGGCAGGGGCGGCTGATCAAGCCCGGATTCGCGCTCGATCATGCCGGTATGACCGAGGCTGCCCTGGCTCTGCATGACGCGACCTCGGAACAGCACTACCTCGATGACGCCAAGCGCTGGTCGGAGCAGCTCTGGCGGCACTACCGCCATTCCGAGGCGGCACTACTCGGGATGACTCGCGGCGATGACGAGGGTCTGCCCGTCTCGCCACGCCCAACCCATGACGATGCGGTGCCCAACGCCAACGGCGTCCATGCCTCGAACCTGTTACGCCTGGCTGCCAAGACCGGCGAAGCCACCGACCGGGACCGCGCCGAGACCTTCCTGGCCGCAGCGCTGGCGGCTGCCGCGCGTGCGCCGATGGCGCATAGCTCGGTGCTCAATGCCTACGATCTGGCCCGCAACGGTGTCGAGCTGGTGCTGGCGGGGCCGGAGCGTGGGGCGTTTCGCGTCGCCGCGCTGGCACTACCTTACACGACCACGATCATCGTCGATTGCCCGGACGCCTCGGCGCTGCCCTCCGATCATCCGGCCGCCGCGATGGCGCGGCAGGCGGGCAGGGGCGCGGCGTTCCTCTGTTTCGAAGGCCGCTGCCTGCCGCCCGTCACGGACCCGAATCGATTGGCCGAAGCCTTGGCCGCGTCGCGTTAGAGCGTGCTGCGTTTAGACGGAAACACGCCGTCATTCCGGGGCGGCCCGTGGGGCCGAGCCTGGAAACCAGACCCACGGGCTCTCGCAGGCAATGCGCTGCGCGTTGCGCTCCATACGATGATCGACGGCGGTTCTGGGTTCCGGGCTCATTGTTGCGCAATGCCCCGGAAAGACACCCCGATCCCGTCTAAACGCAGCATGCTATAGGCTGACGGCGAGCCCAAGCGCTTGCACGAAAAGAAAAAGGGCCGCGAGCGCGACCCTTCCTCATACTGGCCTGCTTTGCAGACCTTCTCGCTGGGAGAAGGATCAGGTGTTCATCGAATCGAAGAACTCGGAGTTCTGCTTGGTCTGGCGCAGCTTATCCATCAGGAATTCGATCGCGTCCTGCGGGCCCATCGGGTTGAGGATGCGGCGCAGCACATAGGTCTTCTGCAGCACGTCCTTGGCGGTGATGAGCTCTTCCTTGCGGGTGCCGGACTTGAGGATGTCGATCGCCGGGAAGATACGCTTGTCGGCGACCTTGCGGTCGAGGACGATTTCGGCGTTGCCGGTGCCCTTGAACTCCTCGAAAATCACCTCGTCCATGCGGCTGCCGGTATCGATCAGCGCGGTCGCGATGATGGTCAGCGAGCCGCCTTCCTCGATATTGCGCGCCGCGCCGAAGAAGCGCTTCGGCCGCTGCAGGGCGTTGGCGTCGACGCCGCCGGTCAGCACCTTGCCGGAGGAGGGCACCACGGTGTTGTAGGCGCGGCCGAGACGGGTGATCGAATCGAGCAGGATCACGACGTCGCGGCCATGCTCGACCAGGCGCTTGGCCTTCTCGATCACCATCTCCGCGACCTGGACGTGGCGCGTCGCCGGTTCGTCGAAGGTCGAGGAGACGACCTCGCCCTTCACCGAGCGCTGCATGTCGGTGACCTCTTCAGGCCGCTCGTCGATCAGCAGCACGATCAGATAGCATTCCGGATGGTTGGTCGTGATCGACTGCGCGATGTTCTGCAGCAGCACGGTCTTGCCGGTGCGCGGCTGCGCCACGATCAGGGCGCGCTGGCCCTTGCCGATCGGCGAGACGATGTCGATGACGCGGGCCGAGAAATCCTTCTTGGTCGGGTCCTGCACTTCCATCCGCAGCCGCTCGTCGGGATAGAGCGGCGTCAGGTTGTCGAAATGGATCTTGTGCCGGATCTTCTCCGGATCCTCGAAATTGATCGTGTTGACCTTGAGCAGCGCGAAATAGCGCTCGCCGTCCTTCGGCCCCCGGATCGGCCCCTCGACCGTATCGCCGGTGCGCAGTCCGAATTTCCGGATCTGCGAGGGCGAGACATAGATGTCGTCGGGCCCGGGCAGGTAGTTGGAATCCGACGAGCGCAGGAAGCCGAACCCGTCCTGCAGCACCTCGACCACGCCCTCGCCGAGTATCTCGGTCTCCTTCGCCGCGAGCTGCTTCAGGATCGCGAACATCAGCTCCTGCTTGCGCATCGTGCTGGCGTTCTCGACCTCGAGCCCTTCGGCAAAGGTCAGGAGTTCGGTCGGAGATTTGACCTTGAGTTCGTGAAGTTTGATTTCCCGCATGGGGCACCCGGATCGTAAACGCCCCAGCGCGAACGGCGAGGGCCAAGGACTCAAAGGAGGGCTCGACAGGGCCTGAAAAGACCAGCGCGCTGGTAGCGCGCCATGAGCGTCTGCAGCGGCAGCCGGCTCACGAACCATCGACAACAGGGAGGACGCAAGAATGCGCGTAGCGCTTGATAGCTGGTTTCTCGTGGGGGCTCAAGCCGGAAACGCGCGTTCCTTCAGAACGGCTTGACGATGACCAGGATGACGATCAGCGCCATCAGCACGGCCGGAACCTCGTTGATGATCCGGTAGAAGCGCGCCGGCTTGTCGTTGCGGTCCTCGGCGAAGGCCCTGACGCGGCCAACGAGGAAGCCGTGGATGCCGGACAGGATCACGACCAGCAGGATCTTGCCGTGCAGCCAGCCGCCCTTGAAGCCGAAAGCGCTCCAGGCGAGATAGAGCCCGAGGACCCAGGTCAGGGCCATCGCCGGGTTGATGATGCCCTTGAGCAGCCGGCGCTCCATGATCTTGAAGGTCTCGGACTGCACAGAGCCCACCGCCGAATCGGCGTGATAGACCATCAGCCGCGGCAAATAGAGCATCCCCGCCATCCAGGAGATGACGGCCATCACGTGAAAGGCTTTGATCCACTCGTACATCGCTACGCTCCCTCAGGCCCTGACCGCCGCGACCAGCCGCTCGACATGCGCGATCGGCGTATCCGGCAGAATGCCATGCCCGAGATTGAAGACGAACGGACCTGCGCCGAATGCCGCACGGATCGCCTCGACCTCGCGCTCGAGCTCCGGTCCGCCAGCGCGCAGCACATGCGGATCGAGATGACCCTGCACCGGGACGAGGGACTGGATCTGCTCGCGAACGAAGCTGCGATCGATCTCGGTTTCGAGGCCGACCGCATCGACACCCGTCCCCGCAATATAGGCCGGGATCAGGCGTCCGGCTCCACGCGGGAAACCGATGATCTTCACGCCTGGATGGCGCGCCCGCACCGCATCGACGATCCGCCTGGTCGGCGCGATGCACCAGCGCTCGAAATCGCTCTCGCCAAGCGAGCCGGCCCAGCTGTCGAAAATCTGCACAACATCGACGCCGGCCTCGATCTGCGCATTCAGATAGGCGGCCGAGCCAATGACGAGGCGATCGATCATCTCGCCGAACAGGGCCGGGTCGCGCGCAAAGAACTCCTTGGCCGGACCCTGATCCGGCGTGCCCCGTCCAGCCACCATATAGGTCGCCACGGTCCAGGGTGCCCCACAGAAGCCGATGAAGCCCGTCTGCGCTGGCAGTGCCGCCTTGACCCGGCGGACCGTCTCGTAGACCGGCGCCAGCACGTCCTGGTCGATCTCCTCATGGATCTCGCCAAGCCTCTTTGCGTCAGCGACCGGCTCGAGCCGCGGGCCTTCGCCCGTTGCGAACCAGAGCTTCTGGCCGAGCGCATGCGGAATGACGAGAATGTCGGAGAACAGGATCGCCGCATCGAAGCCGAACCGGCGGATCGGCTGCAAGGTCACCTCAGCGGCGAAATCCGGATTGTAGCAGAGATCGAGAAAGCCACCGGCCCTGGCGCGGACCTCGCGGTATTCCGGCAGGAACCGGCCGGCCTGGCGCATCAGCCAGATCGGCGGCTTTGCAAGCGTCTCACCGGACAGGGCGCGCAGGAAGAGAGAATCGTCACGCGTTGCCATGTCCACTCCGGTCACCCGTCCTCTCTTAAATCAAATATAATTCTTGAGAGAGAATCTTCTGTTTTGACTCTTGGTGGGGGGCAGATAGCGCGACCCAAGCCTGTCCACAACCAGTCCACAGGCTGGGCAGATGCCAGGATCGAGACCGGAAAGGTGGCACCCGGAGCTTAACTGTTTCTTAACCTTTCCAAATCGTGAACGACGCGCCGCGCCGAAAAATGATTCACGTGAAACATCGCGACGCGCCTCCACATGGTCCGGGCTGTTGATCGTTGCCGGGGGTTATACAGGGCGGCCCGAGAGCCGTTCTGACGCGTCCGGTTGTCCACATCCATCCCCATGGCCTGCCCGATGCTCATGCCGCCTGTCCGGACGGCTGGCCCGGCGAACGGCGATTTCCTTTGCTGGGCCGGCGCGTTAGAGGTGGCGTGACCGTAGAGCCCCAGGAGCTGAAGTGGCGCGCAACTATTTTCACCTCCACCTCGTCTCCGATGCGACCGGCGAGACCCTGATCGCCGTCAGCCGGGCCGCCGCCGCCCAATACGAATCGGTCTCGGCGATCGAGCATGTCTATCCGCTGGTGCGCTCGGAAGCGCAGCTCGCCCGCGTGCTTGCCGAGATCGAATCCTCGCCGGGCGTCGTGCTCTACACGCTGGTCGAGGCGGAATGGTCGGAGCGTCTCGAAAGCTTCTGCCAGGAGATCGGCTGCCCCTGCCTGTCGGTGCTGAACCCCGTGCTCTCACTCTTCCAGTCCTATCTCGGACAGGCGGCGGCGCCGCGGCCGGGCGCGCAGCACGTGCTCAACGCGGAATATTTCCGGCGCATCGACGCGATGAACTACACGCTGATGCATGACGACGGGCAGCTCGGCGGCGATCTCGAGAATGCCGACATCATCCTCGTCGGCATTAGCCGCACCTCGAAAACGCCGACCAGCATCTATCTCGCCAATCGCGGCATCAAGACCGCCAATGTCCCGCTCGTGCCGAACGTGCCGCTGCCGCCCGAGATCGAACAGCTCAAGAAACCGCTCGTCGTTGGCCTGGTCGCCAGCGCCGAGCGCATCGTCCAGATCCGCCAGAACCGGCTGCTCTCGATGAAGGCCGATGACGAGACGCCCTATGTCGACCCCGCTGCCGTTGCCGACGAGATCGCCCAGTCGCGCAAGCTCTGCGCCCGCAAGGGCTGGCCGGTCATCGATGTGACGCGCCGTTCGATCGAGGAGACGGCTGCCGCCATCCTCGACCTGCTGCGCGATCACCGCATGAAGTTCATCGCGACATGACGGCTTCGCTCTGGCGCGCGGCGCAGCCGCTTCTGCTTGCCTCCGGCAGTGCGACCCGGGCCGAGATGCTGCGCGCCGCCGGCCTGCCGGTCGAGACGCTTCGGCCCGATATCGACGAGCGCGCCGCCGAGGCGCCGCTGCTGGCCCAAGGCGTGCAGGGCGAGGCGGTCGCTGCTGCGCTCGCCTGTGCCAAGGCGCTCGCGGTCTCGGTGATGAAGCCGGGCCGCTATGTCCTCGGCGCCGACCAGACCCTGATCTGCGAGGGACGGAGCTTCCACAAGCCAGGGGATCTGGCGGCGGCAAGCGCGCAGATCGCGGCGCTGGCCGGGCGCGAGCATGTCCTCCACTCGGCCTTCGTCCTTGCCCATGACGGCGAGATCCTGGCCGAGGGCAGCCAGGCCGCCCGGCTGAGGATGCGCCGCCTGGAGCCGGATTTCATCGCGGCCTATGTCGCGCTCGCCGGCGAGGCGGTGCTGGGCAGCGTCGGCGGCTATCGGCTCGAGGGCCTCGGCGCCCAGCTTTTCAAGTCGGTCGAGGGTGATCATTTCACCGTTCTCGGCCTGCCCCTCCTTGCCGTCCTCGACGCTCTGCGCGATCAGGGCCTTCTCGCCCGCTGATCCGGATATCCCGCTGCATGACCCGCCGCTGCTTCGTCATTGGCCATCCGATCGGCCATTCCCGCTCGCCGCTCATCCATGGCGCCTGGATCGCCGAGCATGGGCTCGACGGCTCGTACGACCGCATCGACGTGGCGCCGGGCGAGCTTGCCGCCTTTCTCGCTCGTGTCAGGGCCGGTGATTATGCCGGCGGCAACGTCACCGTTCCGCACAAGGAGGCGGCCTTGCGGCTGGTCGACGAGGCGAGCGAGACCGCGAGCGCCATGGGCGCCGTCAACACCATCTGGCGCGAGGGCGGCCGGCTCCATGGCGACAATACCGACGCCGCCGGCTTCCTCGCCCATCTCGACATGAGCGTGCCGGGCTGGGCCGACCATGTCCGCACGGCCCTCATCCTCGGCGCCGGCGGGGCTGCCCGAGCGATCGGCTACGGCCTGAAGGCGCGCGGGCTCGGCCGGATCATCCTGGTCAATCGCAGCGCGGCGCGTGCCCGCGAGCTCGCGCTGGCGTTGGGCTCTCCGCTCGAGGCCCGGGACTGGAGCGAGCGGCACGATCTGGTCGCCGAGGCCGACCTGATCGTCAACACCACAGCGCTCGGCATGAAGGGCCAGCCGCCGCTCGAGCTCGACCTCGCCGGGCTGCGTCCGGGCACGATCGTCGACGACATCGTCTATGTGCCACTGCGCACGGCCCTGCTCGACGAGGCCGAACGCCGTGGTGGCGTCATCGTCGACGGGCTCGGCATGCTGCTGCACCAGGCGGTGCCCGGCTTCACCCGTTGGTTCGGCGTGACGCCCGCGGTGACGCCGGCGCTGCGGGCGAGGCTGGAAGCGGATATCCTGCGCGCCTGATTCGACGGACGCGCTATGACCCTTCGCCTCGCAATCCTTCATCTCGCATGACCTTCATCCTCGGATTGACCGGCTCGATCGGCATGGGGAAATCCACGACCTCGGCGATGTTCCGGGCCCGCGGCATCCCGGTGCATGACGCCGATGCCGCCGTCCATGCGCTGTACCGGGGCAGGGCGGTGGCGCCGATCGCAGCCGCCTTTCCCGGCGCGGTCGTCGGCGCTGCCGTCGATCGTGCCAGGCTGTCGGCCGCGGTCGTCGGCCAGCCGGAGAAGTTGCACGCCCTCGAGGCGCTGATTCACCCGCTCGTGCGCGAGGACGAGGTCGCCTTCATCGAGTGCTGCCGCGCCGCTGGCGAGGACATCGCAATCCTCGACATTCCGCTTCTGCTCGAGACCGGCGGCGAGTCGCGTTGCGACGCGGTCGTGGTGATCACCGCGCCTGCCGATGTCCAGCGCGCAAGGGTTCTGGCCCGGCCGGAGATGACGGCGGCAAAGCTCGATGCGATCCTTGCCCGCCAGATGCCGGATGCCGAGAAGCGCCGGCGCGCCCACTTCCTTGTGGACACCTCGCGAGGCCTGCTGGCCGCTGAGCGGCAGGTCGGGTCTATCCTGCAGGCGCTCGCCGGCCGGCCCGGTCGGCGCGGCCAGGACAAGGCGGCAGGACATGCGTGAGATCGTCCTCGACACGGAAACGACCGGCGTCGAAGCCAATGCCGGCGACCGCATCGTCGAGATCGGCTGCGTCGAGCTGGTCAATCATTGCCCGACCGGCCGCAACTACCATCAATACATCAATCCCGAGCGGCCGATGTCCGACGGCGCCTTCAGGGTCCACGGCCTCTCCGATGCCTTCCTGTCCGACAAGCCGGTCTTCGCCACGATCGCCGAGGAGTTCGCCGCCTTCATCGATGGCGCCCGGCTGGTGATCCACAACGCCGCCTTCGACGTCGGCTTCCTCAACATGGAGCTGAAGCGCATCGGCCGCGGGCCGATCGTACCGACGCTCGTCGTCGATACGCTGGCGATGGCGCGGCGCAAGCATCCCGGTGCCTCGAACAGCCTCGATGCGCTCTGCCAGCGCTACGGCATCGACAATACGAGGCGCACCAAGCACGGCGCCCTGCTCGACTCCGAGATCCTGGCCGAGGTCTATATCGAACTGATCGGCGGCAAGCAGGCCGATCTCGGTCTCGGCGTCGTCGTGGCGGCTGGCCTGGGCAACGGGTTGTCCGGGCTCAGCGAGCGGCCGCAGCGCCTGCGGCCGCTTAGCCCTCGTCTCGACGAGGCCGCCATTGCCGCGCATGAGGCGTTCATCCTCACACTCGGCAAGGCGCCGCTCTGGAAGGGCTATCTCGGCATCACCGAGGAAAGCTGAACGGTTCGGCCGCCTCAGCCCTTCCGGCCGCGGCTGGCGCGGCGCGACAGCATGTTCAGCCCCTCGATCAGGGCCGAGAAGGCCATGGCGGCATAGATATAGCCCTTGGGCACATGCATGCCGAAGCCCTCGCCGATCAGCGTGCCGCCGATCATCAGCAGGAAGCCGAGCGCCAGCATCACGATCGTCGGATTGCGCTCGATGAATTGCGCCAGCGGATCGGCAGCGAGCAGCATCACCAGCACGGCGAAGATCACCGCGATCATCATCACCGGCACATGCTCGGTCATGCCGACCGCCGTGATGATGCTGTCGATCGAGAAGACGAGGTCGAGCAGCAGGATCTGGAAGATCACGCCGCCGAAGGTGACCGCTGCCGCCTTGCCGCCGTCGAACAGGTCGGGGCCGTGATCGGTATCGACCTTGTGATGGATTTCCGTCGTCGCCTTCCAGACCAGGAAGAGGCCGCCGGCGATCAGGATGAAGTCGCGCCAGGAGAAGGCCTTGCCGAAAAGCGAGACGACCGGCTCGGTGAGCTGGACGATGAAGGCGACGGTGCCGAGCAGGGCGAGCCGCAGGATCAGGGCGAGCGCGATGCCGATCTTGCGGCCGCGCGAGCGCTGATGCTCGGGGAGCTTGTTGGTCAGGATCGAGATGAAGATCAGGTTGTCGATGCCGAGGACGACCTCCATGGCGATCAGTGCCCCGAGGGCCGCCCAGACGGCGGGATCGGCGGCAAGCGTCATAAGATGGTCCATTGGGTCTCCGGCACGGCAAAAGGCGGGCGCAGGGTCTGGCGCCCGTTTCCAGTGCTATGCCAGATGGAGAACGCTCCCGCCGATCGCAAGACGATGGGCGATGTCCGTGACTATTGAATGAAATGCAAGAAAGGGCCCGCGAGGGCCCTTTCCGGAAATTCCGTCACTGGTAAATGGGCTCAGGCGTCGGGCGTGCCCTGCTGCGCCTGGAGCTCCTGCATGCGCTGCTGGAACAGCGCCGCGAAATCGATCGCGGGCACGTAGAAGGGCGGGAAGCCGCCGGTCTGGACCGCCTCCGCGATGATCTGGCGGGCGAAGGGGAAGAGCATGCGGGCGCAATCGATCACCAGGACCGGGTGGATATGCTCCTGCGGCACGTTGATGAGCCGGAACACGCCGGCATAGCTAAGATCGAAGGCGAACAGCGTCTCGTTGTTCAGGACGGCCTTGCCCTCAAGCTGCAGCACCGTCTCGTAATCCGTCTCGGACATCGCCGAGGTCGAGACATTGACCTGCAGCGACATCTGCGGGCCCTGGTCCGATTGCTGGCCCAGCGAGCGCGGCGCCTTGGGGTTCTCGAAGGAGAAATCCTTGGTGTACTGGATCAGGGCGTTCATGCTGGGCGCGGCATTCGCCTCGTTCGCGGCATTGCCGTTGGGGATGTCG
The DNA here is from genome assembly GCF_051860145.1 of Allobosea sp. GTDB lineage: Bacteria > Pseudomonadota > Alphaproteobacteria > Rhizobiales > Beijerinckiaceae > Allobosea. Next base: position 88,192 of record NZ_JBHYEM010000018.1, read on the forward strand.
TTGGCCATCGGTCCCATCATCATCTGGCGGGCTTTATCGGAAATCCCGCGCCCTGCCGGCGTCCGGGACCGCGCACCGCTCTCCGGTGCATTTGCCCGCGTCGGCTATCATGGACATCCCTCCGGCACAAGAAGCCGCCTTCACAAGCCAAGGGGTGGATGTTACGAGCCTTGATCACCATATGGCATGCGACGGCCGGCCGACCGTCGTGTCGAGCCGGTGTGCGAAACGGTCACTGGAGCCCCGGATCAGCTTTCGATGCAAAATTCCTTCGACATGACGACTCTGGTCTTCCTGGCTCTGGCCGTTTTCGTCGCCTGGAAGCTTCGCTCGGTTCTTGGCCAGAAGACCGGGAGCGAACAGCCGCCGACCGATCCCTTCGCCCGCCGCGAGACGCCGCCGATGCGGCCCGATCAGCAGGCCTCGGCCGATGCCAAGCGCGACAACGTCATTCGCCTGCCAGGCGCGGCCAATGATCCGGCCGCGACCATCGTGCCGGCCGCCGAGCGCTGGAAGGATCTCGCCCCGGCGGATTCCCCGATCATCGCTGGCATCGAGGCCGTCATTCGCCAGGAGCCCGGCTTCGAGCCGCGCGATTTCCTGGAGGGCGCGAAATCGGCCTACGAGACCATCGTCACCGCCTTTGCCCGTGGTGATCGCAAGACCCTGAAGGGCCTTCTCGCCAAGGAGGTCTATGACGGCTTCGAGCAGGCCATCACCGATCGCGAGAAGCGCGGCGAGAAGGCCGAATCCTCCTTCGTCTCGATCGACAAGGCCGATCTCAACGCCGTCGAGGTCAAGGGCAAGTCGGCCCAGGTGACCATCGCCTTCGTCTCGCAGCTGATCAGCGTGACCCGCGACGCGCAGGGCGCGGTCGTCGACGGCAGCGCCGAGGCGGTCTCCGAGGTCAACGACATCTGGACCTTCTCGCGTCAGCTCGGCAGCCGGGATCCGAACTGGCTGCTGGTCGCGACCGAAGCCGGCGCGTGAGCGATGGCGCCGGGCGCGTCGCGCTTGTGGCCGCCGGCTTGTTCTTCGCGGCCATGACCGGCGCTCCGGCCGCGCCTCCCTTGCCGCCTGGCGCGCGCGCCGAGGTGGTGTCTCCCGACAGGCTTCCAGGCTGGCGCGACGACGATCACCGCGTCGCGCTGCGCATCTTTGCCGCCGGTTGCGCGGCCGATCCGCCGCTGCGCCAGGGCGCGCCGATTCCTCCCGCTCTTGCCGGCGCCTGCGCCGAGGCCGGACGGCTGGTCGCTGGCGGCGCGCCGGACCGGGCGACCGCACGGCGCTTCTTCGAGGAGCGCTTCAGCTTCTGGCGTATCCGGCCCGAAGGCGCCGAGCGTGGCTTCATGACCGGCTATTTCGAGCCGGAATTCGAGGGCTCGCTGACGCGGACCACCGCCTTCCCGACGCCGCTCTACGGCCGCCCCGCCGATCTGGTGACGCGCCTGGCCGGCGACGGCTGGCCGGGCGTCGACCCCGCTCTCTCGGCGGCGCGCAAGACCGCGAAAGGCCTCGAACCCTTCCCCGAGCGCGGCGCGATCGAGAATGGAGCCCTGGATGGTCAGGGCCTCGAACTCCTCTGGCTGCGCGATCCCGTCGATCGCTTCGTGCTGCAGGTCCAGGGTTCGGGCCGGGTGCGCCTGCCGGACGGCAAGACGGTGCGGCTGGTCTATTCCGGCCGCAACGGCCATCCCTATACCTCGCTCGGACGTGTGCTGAGCGAGCGCGAGAACATCCCGCCGGCACAAATGACCATGGACCGGCTGGTGGCGCGGCTGAAGGCCGATGCCGATTTCGCGCGCGACCTGATCCGGCTCAACAGATCCTTCGTCTTCTTTGCCCGCAACGACGACCTCCCGCCGGATTCGGGGCCGATCGGCGGCGCCGGCCTGCCCCTGACGGCGCTGCGCAGCATTGCGATCGACCGCGCGATCTGGCCCTATGGCCTGCCGGCCTGGATCGACGCCGAGATTCCGGGCGGCACCGGTGGCATGGAGCGGCTGGCGCGCCTGATGGTCGCCCAGGATACCGGCTCGGCGATCCTCGGCCCGGCCAGGGTCGATCTCTTCGTCGGCTCGGGGCCGGAGGCAGGGCATCGCGCCGGGCTGGTCCGTCATGGCTTCGATTTCACCGTGCTCTGGCCGCGCGCGGAGGCGCGCTGAGCCATGCGCCGGCGCGGCAAGATTCTCTCGGAGGCGGATCTCGCCCTATGGCGTCAGGTCGCCCGCTCGGTCAAGCCGCTGGCCGGCCGCGCCCTGCCCGAGGAACCCGACCCGCCGCTGCCCGCGGCTCCGGCCACCGATGCCGCGACGCCCGTTCTCGTCATGGCAGCCAAGCTTACCGTTGCAAGACCGGCCCAGCCGCCGCTCGCACCGCTCGAACGCCGCCTGCGCACGCAATTGCGCCGCGGCACCCAATCCGTCGAGGCCGTCATCGATCTGCACGGCCTGCGCCAGGACGAGGCCCATGCCGCCCTGCGCGGCTTCCTGCGCCGCGAGCAGGCGCGCGGCACCAAACTGGTGCTGGTCGTGACCGGCAAGGGCGCCGCGGGTGACGCGCTGTTCGGCGAGGAGCGCGGCGTGCTTCGCCGCAGCGTGCCGCATTGGCTGCGCCTGCCCGACCTGCGCCCGCTCGTCGTCGGCTTCGAGGAGGCCGAGCAGCGCCATGGCGGCGCGGGCGCACTCTATATTCGCCTGCGCCGCAGCCGGGAGCGCGAGCCGTGACCCCGTTCGGCCAGCGCGTCCGTGCATTGCGGGCCGTGCGTGGCGTCACGCTTGCCGAGATGGCGGCGGCGCTCGGCGTGACGCCGGCCTATCTCTCGGCGCTGGAGCATGGCAAGCGCGGCCGGCCGACCTTCACTCTGATCCAGGGCGTGATCCATGTCCTCGGCGTGATCTGGGACGAGGCCGACGAGCTCATCCGCCTTGCCGATCTCTCGCATCCGCGCGTCACGATCGACACCGCCGGGCTCGAGCCTGAGGCGACGCTCTTCGCCAACCGGCTCTCGCGCGAGATCGCGGCGCTCGAGCCGCAGGACCTCCAGCGGCTCGCCGCGATCATCGACGAAGCGGCGGCCCGGCGCGGGCGCAGCTGAAGCGCCGGCTTGACCCCCGCTGCGGCGGATGCGACACGCCGCGTCACCTGTCTCAACTGTTCCCGGAAATCCTCATGACCGCCAAGCGCACCGATGTTCTCGCCCTCGGCAACGCCATCGTCGATGTCTTCGCCTCGGCCGAGGAGGATTTCCTGATCGCCCATGAGCTGACCAAGGGCGCGATGATGCTGATCGACGAGGATCGCGCCGAGACGCTCTATGCGGCGATGGGCCCGAGCAAGATCGTCTCCGGCGGCTCGGCGGCGAACACCATCGCCGGGCTCGCGTCCTTCGGCGGCAAGGGCGCCTTCATCGGCAAGGTCAAGCAGGACGAGCTCGGCAAGCTCTACAAGCACGACCTGACCTCGCTCGGCGTCGCCTTCGACACCGGTTTCGCCAGCGAAGGGCCCGCCACGGCGCGTTCCTTCATCATCGTCACGCCCGATGGAGAGCGCACGATGAACACCTATCTCGGCGCCTGCCAGGGCCTGACGGTGGCCGATGTCGACAAGGCGGCGGTGCAGGACGCCGAGATCGTCTATCTCGAGGGCTATCTCTGGGACCCGCCGGCGGCCAAGGAGGCCTTCCGCAAGGCTTCCGAATTCGCCCATGCGGCCGGTGGGCGCGTCGCCATCACCTTGTCGGATTCCTTTTGCGTCGATCGCTACCGCGACGAGTTCCTCGGTCTGATCCGCAACCGGCTGGTCGATATCGTCTTCGCCAACGAGGCGGAGCTGAAGAGCCTCTACCAGACCGCCGATTTCGACACCGCGCTCGCGGCTCTGCGCGCGGAGAACATCGTCGCCGCCGTGACCCGCTCCGAGAAGGACGCGCTGGCGGTGACGCCGGACGGGATCATCGCCGAGCCGGTCTTCCCGGTCGAGCGCATTGTCGACACGACGGGCGCGGGCGACCTCTTCGCCGCCGGCTTCCTCTATGGCCTGACTTCGGGCCGCGAGGTCCGCGACAGCCTGCGCCTCGGCGCGCTGGCGGCGGGCGAGATCATCAGCCATGTCGGCGCCCGGCCGGATATCAGCCTGAAGACGCTGGCGGGGAACGAAGGGCTGCTGTGAGAGCGACCTTCTCCCCTCGGGGGAGAAGGTGTCTGCGAAGCAGACGGATGAGGGAAGGGTCGCGTCAGCGGCCCTTTCTTATTTCTACGGGTGGGGCTCCCCTCATCCGTCAGCGCTGCGCGCTGCCACCTTCTCCCCCGAGGGGAGAAGGGGAAACCGCACCTCAATACAGCGTTGCCTTCACCCGCGCCGGCAGCGCCCTGTCATAGGCCTCGCCGTCGAAGGTCTCGATCGCGTCGTTCCGTGCCGTGATGTCGCGCAGGATCTGGCCGGCGCTCGGCAGCGCGCGCCGGTCGACATGCCCGGCCGGGTTCCAGAGGTCGGCGCGGACCACGGCGCGCGAGCACTGGAAGTAGACGCTCTCGACTTTCACCACGATGACGCAGGCCGGCAGCTTTCCGGCCATCTCGAAGGCCTCGCACAACCCAGGGTCGCTGGAGAGAGACGCGCGTCCATTAACGCGCAGCGTCTCGCCGTAACCGGGCACCAGGAAGAGCATTCCGATTCGATCGTCGAACAGGATATTCTTCAATGAATCCAGGCGGTTATTGCCTCTTCGGTCCGGAATCAGGAGCGTTTTCGCGTCCCGGACCGTGACAAAGCCCGGCAGATCCCCGCGCGGCGAGCAATCCAGGCCGTCCGGACCATTGGTCGCGAGCACGAAAAATGGCGAGGCTGCGATCAGCGCCGCGTAGTTCGCATCGACATGGTCGATCTCCTTGGCGATGGAGGCCGGGGCGATGGGGCTGGTGTAGAGCGCGGCAAGCGCGTCGAGCGAAGTGATGCTGTGGTCGGGCATGCCGGTCTCCGAGATCGATAAGTCTAGACTATTCGAAATCGAACCGAGGCGCCAGTGCCGAGATGCGGCTTGCCGTCATTGCGAGGAGGCATGACCGACGAAGCAATCCAGAGGGGCGCGCTCCATGGCTCTGCATTGCTTCGCTGCGCTCGCAATGACGCTAGAGCTGACCCCAAAACAAAAACGCCCCGCATCCTGCGATGCGGGGCGTTCCGTTTCACGTGAATCGCGAAAGGCTTACTCGGCGGCGCCGCGCTCCCGGTTCTTCTCCGCATCGCGCTGGGCCTTGAGCTTCTCGGTAAGGTCCTCGCCGGTCTCCTGGTCGACGACCTTCATCGAGAGGCGGATCTTGCCGCGCTCGTCCTGGCCGAGGAACTTGACCTTGACCTTGTCGCCTTCCTTGACGACGTCCGAGACCTTCTGGACCCTGGCCGCGGCCAGCTCCGAAATATGAACCAGCCCGTCCTTGGCGCCGAAGAAGTTCACGAAGGCGCCGAACTCCATGATCTTCACGACGGTGCCGTCATAGATCATGCCCGGCTCGGCTTCCGAGACGATCGACTTGATCCACTTGATCGCGGCTTCGATCGACTTGCCGTCGGCCGAGGCGATCTTGATGGTGCCGTCATCCTCGATGTTGACCTTCGCACCGGTCTTCTCGACGATCTCGCGAATGACCTTGCCGCCGGAGCCGATGACTTCGCGGATCTTGTCGACCGGGATCTTCATCGTCTCGATGCGCGGGGCATACTCGCCGAGCTGGCCGCGCGAGGCCGACAGCGCCTTGTTCATCTCGCTGAGGATGTGGTCGCGACCGCCCTTGGCCTGGTCGAGGGCGACCTTCATGATCTCCTCGGTGATGCCGGCGATCTTGATGTCCATTTGAAGCGAGGTGATGCCCTCGGCCGTGCCGGCGACCTTGAAGTCCATGTCGCCGAGATGGTCCTCGTCGCCGAGGATGTCGGAGAGCACCGCGAAGCGCTCGCCTTCCAGGATGAGGCCCATGGCGATGCCGGCGACCGGCGCCTTGAGCGGCACGCCGGCATCCATCAGCGCCAGCGAGGTGCCGCAGACGGTCGCCATCGAGGAGGAGCCGTTCGACTCGGTGATCTCCGAGACGACGCGGATCGTGTAGGGGAACTCCGCCTTGGCCGGCAGCATCGGGCGGATCGCGCGCCAGGCGAGCTTGCCATGGCCGATCTCGCGGCGGCCGGGCGAACCCATGCGGCCAGCTTCGCCAACCGAATAGGGCGGGAAGTTGTAGTGCAGCAGGAAGGTCTCCTTGTAGGTGCCTTCCAGCGAGTCGATATACTGCTCGTCGTCGCCGGTGCCCAGCGTGGTCACGACCAGCGCCTGGGTCTCGCCGCGGGTGAACAGCGCCGAACCGTGGGTTCGCGGCAGGATGCCCGCTTCCGAGACGATCTTGCGGACCGTCTTGAGGTCGCGGCCGTCGATGCGGACGCCATCATCGAGGATGGTCCAGCGCACGACCTTGGCCTGGGCTTCCTTGAACTGGCCGCCGACCTGCTCCTTGGTGAAGGTGGTCTTGCCGTCCGGCGTGTCCGAGATCAGCGCAGCGACCTTGGCCTTGGCCTCGTCGAGAGCCTTGTAGCGCTCGGCCTTGGTGGTGATCTTGTAGGCGGCGCGGATATCCGCATCGACAAGCTTCAGCACGGCGTCGAGCACGACGGAATTGTCGGCCGGGGTGTAGTCGCGCGGCTCCTTGGCGGCCTTCTCGGCCAGGCGGATGATGGCGTCGATCACCGGCTGGAAGTGCTTGTGGCCGAACATCACGGCGCCGAGCATGATCTCCTCGGAGAGCTGCTTGGCCTCCGACTCGACCATCAGGACGGCGTCGGGCGTGCCGGCGACGACGAGGTCGAGCTGCGATTCCTTGATCTCGTCGACCAGCGGATTGAGCTTGTAGGCGCCGTCGAAATAGCCGACGCGGGCAGCGCCGACCGGGCCCATGAAGGGCACGCCGGAGAGCGTCAGCGCGGCGGAGGCCGCGACCATCGCGACGATGTCGGGATCGTTCTCGAGGTCATGCTGCAGCACGGTGCAGACGACCTGCGTCTCGTTGCGGTAGCCCTCGACGAAGAGCGGGCGGATCGGCCGGTCGATCAGGCGCGAGACCAGCGTCTCCTTCTCGGTCGGGCGGCCTTCGCGCTTGAAATAGCCGCCGGGAATGCGGCCGGCGGCGAAGGTCTTTTCCTGGTAGTTCACGGTCAGCGGGAAGAAGTCGATCCCGGCCTTGGGCGACTTGGCGGAGACGACGGTCGCGAGCACGACGGTCTCGCCATAGGTCGCGAGCACGGCGGCGTCGGCCTGGCGGGCGATCTTGCCGGTTTCGAGCACGAGCTTGCGCCCGCCCCAGATCAGCTCTTCGGTTTGGATGTCGAACATGGATTTTCTTTCGGTCGGATGCGGCATCCGTCCGGACGTCTCAAGCCCATGGGCAAGACGGCGGAAAGCTCGGGAGGCGAAGACGATGGCGCCCGAGCGCTCGGCGATCCTGCCATGGACGTCGGGGCGTCCGGCGGAAGCCAGCGACGCACCGCCCATGCGGCCGCCGCGTTGGAGTCAGGGCGCCGCACCATTGCGGCGAGACCCTGGAATTGCAGCGAGATGTCGTCGAGGGCCGGTTTGCGGCCCTTGCCATCCCGCTTTTGGAAAAGCCGCCCGGAACCGATCGGCGCCGGGCGGGACGTATCTGCGATCGATCAGCGGCGGATGCCGAGCTTCTCGATCAGCGACCTGTAGCGCGCCTCGTTCCGGCTCTTGAGATAGTCGAGCAGCGAACGGCGCTGCGAGACCATCTTGAGCAGGCCGCGACGCGAATGGTTGTCCTTGACATGCGACTTGAAATGGCCGGTCAGGTTGTTGATGCGCTCCGTCAGGATCGCGACCTGGACCTCCGGCGAGCCGGTGTCGTTCGGCTTGGTGGCATGTTCCTTCATGAGCGCGGTCTTGCGCTCAGGCGTAATCGACATCGTGTGATCCTTCGGTTGGATGTTGATCTGGCGGGCCAGGCCGGGATGTCGTCCAGCAAGGTCCGAAGCCCGCAGCCATCTCATCACGGAGAGGGTGCGCAGCCGGCCGCAAGGGCCGGTTGGGGCGGGATATACACGAAACTGGGCGAAAGGCCAGCGCGCCGATCGCGCTGGCGCCTCACAGCATCGACGCGCGGAACAGCGAGCTGCGATCGATCACCGTGCCGGCGACCATGAACACGCCGTCGCCCTTGTAGTGCAGCGTCTCGGGATGTTTCGGCTCAGGCCGCGCATGCGCCTTCACCACCTCGAAGACGAAGACGTCGTACCGGCTGATCAGCGCCTCGTCATGCAGGCGGCATTCGAAATTCGCATGGCATTCGCGGATCAGGGGCGCCGCGACCTCGCTCGCCTTCTCGGCCGTCAGCCCGAACTCCTTGAACTTGTCGATCTCGCTGCCGGAGCTGTTGCCGATGCCGATCACCTGCTCGGTCAGCTCGGTCGTCGGCAGGTTGATGACGCACTCGCCGCTGCCGCGGATCATGTCATGGCTGTGATTGCCGCTCGAGATCAGGCAGGCGACCAGCGATGGCGAGAACGCCATCACCATATGCCAGCCCATCGTCATGATATTGGTCCGCCCCTGCCATTTCGAGGAGACCAGCACGATCGGGCCAGGCTCGAGGAAATAGCGGACGCGGCTGAGCGGAAAATCGCGCTTGGCGCTGCGCCGTCCCGTCCTGGCGCCGGCTTTCGCAGGCATGGCTCGCTCCATCGCTCGGCCCGGATGCCGGGTCGTCCGATGAGGAACGCGTCAGGGCGGTGCCGGTTCGGCAGGTGTGGCGACGATCCGGCGTTGCGCCTGGCCAAGATTCAGCCGGCGTGCTCGCTCCGGACATGGTCCGCCGCCGTCTCGCCGCGGTCATAGCGCCGCTGGGCGTCCTGCACCTCCGCGATATGCGCCTCGGCCCAGAGCGTCAGCCCCTGCACCGTGCGGGCCAGCGTACGGCCGAGCGGCGTCAGCGCATATTCCACGGTCACGGGAACGGTCGCGAACACCGCGCGGCTGATCAGCCCGTCGCGCTCCAGGCTCTTCAGCGTCTGCGAGAGCATCTTTTGCGAGATGCTGTCGATGCGCCGGCGCAGCGCGTTGAAGCGCAATGTCTCCTGCTCGAGCAGGATCAGGATCAGCACCGCCCATTTGTCGCCGATGCGGTCGAGGACCTGCCGGGTCGGGCATTGCGCGTTGAAAGCGTCCGGGCGCTGCAGCATCGCGGTTTCCTGAAAGTGACCATGTCGCGCGAAGGTGCCTTCTTTACGGCCTTTCGCACATGCGCCATCTGGTATCGCACAGGATGTTGGTTCCTGAAAGATACTATCTTGGAAGGCAGATCTCCATGAACATCGCACTCATTGGCGCCACCGGCTTCATCGGCTCGCGCCTTCTCGCCGAACTCACCGCCCGTGGCCATCAGGTCACCGCGATCAGCCGCAATCCCGACAAGGTCCAGGCTGCGCCCGGCGTGACGGCGAAAAAGGGCGACGTCTTCGATCGCGACGGCCTCGCCGCGCTGCTCGCCGGTCACGACGCCGTGATCAGCGCCGTGCATTTTACCGCCAGCGATCCGGCGACCCTGCTCGCCGCCGTCAGGCAGTCCGGCGTGAAGCGCTATCTCGTGGTCGGCGGCGCCGGCAGCCTCGAGGTCGCGCCGGGCAAGCAGCTCTTCGATACGCCAGACTTCCCGCAGATCTATCACGCCGAAGCCAAGAAGGGCGGCGCCTTCCTCGACCTGCTGAAGGGCGAGACCGGGCTCGACTGGACCTTCCTGTCGCCCTCGGCGCTGATCCAGCCGGGCGAGCGCACCGGCACGTTCAGGCTCGGCGGCGACCAGCTCCTGGTCGATGCCCAGGGCAAGAGCGCGATCTCGGCCGAGGATTACGCCGTCGCGCTGGTCGATGAAGTGGAAACGCCGGCGCATTCGCGCCGGCGTTTCACGGTGGGTTACTAGAGCATTTTCGAGCGAAGTGGGTACCGGTTCGCGTGAAGAAAATGCGATAAAACAAAGAGATAGAGCAATTCCGCGATTCGAAGAACGCGGAATTGCTCTAGCGGGATGCGTCAGCGGGACCGGATAGTGGTCCCGCTGAAGCCTGAATTCGCCCTCAGGCGGCCTTGCGGAAGCGCTTCTCGCCGATGTCGAGCACGCCGCGGCGCAGCTGTCCGAGCGCGACGGTGCCGCTGTCGCCCTCGAAATAGAGCCGGTTGTCATCGACCTCGTAGCGGCCGCGATACCGGACCTGCTCGGCGGCCTTGGTCTTGTCGAAACGGCCATCGCGGCGCAGCTCGAGCTGCATCGCGCCGTCCTCGGTGATCCAGGTACCGATCGCGGCCCGCTCGGCGGGGCTGAGCCGGGCCGGCAGGTCGAGATCGATCTCGAGCGGGCGTGCCGGCTTCGCGGCGGGAATGACGCGGGCGGTGAAGGCACCGAGCGCCTGGACGATCTGGGTGAATGCCATGATCGGGTCTCCTCATAGATAGTTTGGTCGGCGGCGCAGCGGTATAGCTGCGACGCCCGCATAAAGCGGTCAGTAGGCGCTCGCTGTCGGGCGCATGATGATCTCGCTGACATCGACATCGCCGGGTTCGGCGATCGCGAAGGCGATGGCCCGGGCGATTGCGTCCGGCTCGATTGCGACCTGGCGGAATTCGGCCATTGCGGCCTGCGCGCCCGTATCGGTGATCGTCGAAGCCAGTTCGGAACGGGTCACGCCGGGCGAGATCACTGTCACACGTATGTCGCTGTGCTCCTGGCGCAAGCCCTCCGAGATCGCCAGCACCGCATATTTTGTCGCGCAGTAGACCGCGGCCGTCGGATAGACCGCATGTCCGCCGATCGAGGAGAGATTGATGAACTGGCCGGAGCCCTGGCGCTTCATGATCGGCAGCCCCGCGGCGATGCCATGCAGCACGCCGCGGATATTGACGTCGATCATCCGGTTCCACTCGTCGAGCTTGAGCGCTGCGAGCGGGGACAGCGGCATCACGCCGGCATTGTTGACGACGACGTCGAGCCGGCCGAATTCCTTCTGGGCGAAGGCGAGGAAGGCGGCGACGCTGTTCGCCTCGGTGACGTCGAGCGCCATGTAGCGCACGTTGCCGCCCTCCGCCTCGATCGCGGCGGCGAGTGCCGCCAGCCGCTCCGTGCGGCGCGCGCCGAGGACGACCCGGGCGCCCTTGCGGGCGAGGACGCGGGCCGTGGCTTCGCCGATGCCGCTGCTGGCGCCGGTGATGGCGACGACCTTGTTGTCGAGTTCGGACATGAAAATCTCCCGCTTCTGGGGCCAGCGGCGCTGCGCCGTCCGGTGTGAGCGGAAGATGGCTCGGCCGAGGCGATGGGCGGTAGACCGATGCGCCGCGAAGATTGCCCGATTCTCCAGGAGTGAGGCGCGGGCATGGTCGGCAGGGCAGGTTTCATTATATGAAAGCCCAGGTGCTGGGCGGTGACCCGGCGTCGCAAGGCAAGGCAGAGGACTGAGACATGGATCGCCAGCAGGAGCTCGCCGCGCTCGTCAGCGGCCTGGCGCCGCAGGACGGAATGCATCAGACCGCGATCCCGCGCCTGTTCCTGATCCGCTCGGCGCAGCCGACCGAGCCGCTGCACGCGCTGCACGAGCCGGCGGTCTGCATCATCGTCCAGGGCGCCAAGCAGGTCATGCTGGGCGAGCGGGTCTATCGCTATGACGCGACGCGCTATCTCATCGTCTCGGTCGACCTGCCGGTGGTCGGCCAGGTCATCGAGGCCAGCCTCGAGGCGCCCTATCTCTGCATCCGGCTCGATCTCGATCCCGGCGTGCTGGGCGCCCTGATGCTGGAGGCCGATCCCTCGGGCGCGGCATCCGCCGCGGCCCCAGGCTCCGGACTGGCGCTCGATCCGGTGACGCCGGCATTGCTCGACGCGCTGACTAGGCTGGTCCGGTTGCTGGAGACGCCGGCCGACATCGCCATTCTCGCGCCGCTGGCCGAGCGCGAGATCCTTTACCGCCTGCTCGGCGGCGAGGCCGGCGGGCGTCTGCGTCAGATCGCGCTTGGCGAAAGCAAGCTGCAGCAGGTCAACCGCGCGATCGGCTGGATCAAGCGCAATTACGACAAGTCCTTCGACCTCGAGACGGTGGCGTCACAGGCGCGGATGAGCCCCTCGGCCCTGCACCAGCATTTCAAGGCCGTCACCGCGATGAGCCCGCTGCAATACCAGAAGCAGCTGCGCCTGCAGGAGGCGCGCCGGCTGATCCTGAGCGCCGCGCTGGATGCGGCTTCAGCCGGGTTCCGGGTCGGCTATGAGAGCCCCTCGCAGTTCAGCCGGGAATATAGCCGCCTGTTCGGTGCGCCGCCGCTGCGCGACGTAGCCCGCTTGCGCGCAGGCGAGCACAGCCTGGTCTCGGCCTGACCAGCTCCCGCTCTCCCGTCAGAATTCCTCCCATCCTGCATCGTCGCGTCCGTTCGCGATCTTCTTTGCGGGCGCGCGTTTG
>NZ_JBHYEM010000019.1:0-90968 GCF_051860145.1 Allobosea sp.
GTGTCGTTGCCCGCCTCGCCGAGCGCGCTGATCGCGTTGCCCAGGCCGGAATAGATCGTGTCGTTGCCGCTGCCGCCATAGGCCACGTCGGTGCCCTGATCGGCCCAGATCAGGTCGTTCCCGGCGCCGCCGACGAGCGTGTCGTTGCCGGCTCCGCCGATCAGCGTGTCGTTGTCATCGCCGCCGTCGAGCAGGTCGTTGCCGCGCCCGCCATCGATATAGTCATCACCGGTGCCGCCATAGAGGCCGGCAAGATAGGTGCGCGTGCCGCCGCCGGCAAAGGAGGCATTTGCGACGGTGATGACGATGTTCGTGTCGTTCCCGTCGCCGCCATAGATGACATCGTTGCCGTCGAAGCCGTAGATGCCGTCGGTGCCATCTCCGCCTTCAAAGAAATCGTTTCCGGAAACTTCCGCTGATGTGGGCTGGCCACCGGCAGGAGGAGGGGCAAAGTCACCTCCTGCCAGAAGATCGTTGCCCTCGCCGCCGTAAAGATTATCGTCGAGTCTATCTCCGAAAGCGAGGTCGTTGCCATCGCCTCCATAGAGATTCCCGTACCCGTTATTGTTGTTTATAAAAATATAGTCATTGCCGCGCCCACCTTCGACGTAGTCGAACCCGACGATGTTCGACGCCAATGTGTCGTTGCCGTCGCCGCCGTAAAGGTAGTCGTACCCTACCGTCATCGAGTCGTCCCCGACGGTGCCGATGTAAGTGGCCATGGCAATGTCCCCTCATTCCTGGGCAGCTCGTGCCCTTGATCGTCGAGACGGTTCCCGGCGGGCGACATACCCGCTGAAATACGTCGCCGCGGCGATCTAGCCACAGTCGCCGGCTCCCGCCGTCATTCATTTGGAGGATGGCGAGACAGAAGCGGCCCCATCAGCCGGGCTGACGGGGGCGGGCCCGGGGAAGAGCAATCTGATGATCAGGCGAAGAACAGCGCGGCCTTGACCTCAGCGACGGTCAGCGCGGCATAGCCATGGACCTGGAAGGAATAGTAGCTCGAGCCCTGGGCGATGTAGCCGATCACGTCGGTGCCGTACTGGGTCAGGTAGACCGAGCCGCTATAGAGGCTCGGCAGGATGATGTAGTCCTGCACGCCGCCGGCCTTGAAGTCGGCGATGTAGTCGGCCTCGCCGCCGCGGACGTCGAAGCTCAGGTTGAAGTAATCCAGCCCGCCGACATTGTAGTCGCCGTAGAAGGTGTCGTTGCCGAGATAGCCGCCGAGCGCGTCGGAGCCGTTGCCGCCAAGCACGGTGTCGTTGCCGCCGCCTGAGAAGATCGTGTCATTGTCGGCTCCGCCGTCGATATAGTCGTTGCCGTTGCCGGTCGCGATCGTGTCGTTGCCGGCCTCGCCGAGCGCGCTGATCGCATCGGCGATCCCGGAATAGATCTTGTCGTTGCCGGCGCCACCATAGGCGATGTCGGTGCCCTGGTCGGCCCAGATCGTATCATTGCCGGCGCCGCCATAGAGTTTGTCGTTACCCTGCCCGCCGATCAGCGTGTCGTCGTTCTCGCCCCCGTCGAGAGAGTCATCGCCGCGCCCGCCGTCGAGATAATCGTTGCCCGTGCCGCCATAGAGGCCCGCCCTGATGGTCCAAAGGCCCACATTGACGTCGCGAGGGCCGTCTACGACATAGGCGTTGCTATCGTTCCCATCGCCTCCCAGAAGGGTATCGTTGCCATCGAGGCCATAGAGACCATCGATGCTAGCGCCTCCATCGAGATGATCCGCCCCCGTGGGTTTGGTTTGCACGATATTCCCGAGGTCGGCGTCAAGATAGCTGATCTCGCCGCCGAAGAGCAGATCGGAGCCATCATCGCCGGTAATCTGGTCGAAGACTGTGCCGCCATGGATCACGTCCGTACCGGCACCGCCATAGGCGTACATCTGACCGGCTCCGTGGTTGCCGATGAAGTCGTTTCCTTCGCCGCCATAAATGCTGGTCAGCGCCCTGCCCGTGAAAATCCGGTCATCGCCGTCGCGAGCATAGACCACGTTCTGAGTGGCCTCGAATGTATCGTCGTCGTCGGTTCCTAACTCGGACATTGCCGTACTCCCCTCCGCAGCGGGTCGGCTGTCGCTGCGCTGCCATGCGCTCGGCGCCGGCCCAGCAGCCATCATGGGCCGGGCACAATGTAGGCGCGTCCGTCAAATGAATGAGGCCTCCTTCAAATGAATGAGGCGACGAGCGCGCCGGACTGACCGCCTCCGGTCCATGCCGCTTGGTCCGCTATGCGAAGAACAGCCCCGCCTGAACCTCGGCGATGGTCAGCGCATTGGCGCTGTGCACCTGGAAGGAATAGTAGCTCGAGCCCTGAGCGATGTAGCCGATCACGTCATTGCCGTACTGCGTCAGGTAGACCGAGCCGCTATAGGCGCTCGGCAGGATGATATAGTCCTGCACGCCGCCCGCCTTGAAGTCGGCGATGTAGTCGGCGTCTCCGGCCCGGACATCGAAGCTCAGGTTGAAATAGTCGAGCCCGCCGACATTGTAGTCTCCGTAGAAGATATCGTTGCCGAGATAGCCGGCGAGCGAGTCCGAGCCATTGCCGCCGAGCACGGTGTCATTGCCGGCGCCTGCGAAGATGACGTCATTGTCGGCTCCGCCATCGATATAGTCGTTGCCGCTGCCGGTCGCGATCGTGTCGTTGCCGGCTTCTCCGAGCGCGCTGATCGTGTTGCCGAGGCCTGAATAGATCGTGTCGTTGCCGGTGCCGCCATAGGCGATGTCGAGCCCGTCATCGGCCAGGATCAGGTCGTTGCCGGCGCCGCCGAGCAGCGTGTCGTTGCCTTCCCCGCCGACGAGCCTGTCGCTGTCCGCGCCGCCATCGAGATAATCGGCACCCTCGCCGCCCTCGAGGATGTCATTGCCGTCGCCGCCATAGATGGTGTCGCCGCCTCCTCCCCCATAGAGCGTATCGCCGTCGCCATCGCCGAAGATGAGGTCGCGCCCCAATCCGCCATCGATGAAATCGCCGCCGGCGCCGCCATAGAGGCCGATGTCGTTGCGCAACGTGCCGTAGACAACGGCGCTGCCGCTATCGTCGTCGTCGCCGCCATAGATCCGGTCGGCCCCCGCCCCGCCATAGATGAGATCGCGCCCAACCCCGCCATAGAGCTGGTCGCCGTCTCCCTGGCCGTCGATATAATCGTTGTCGTCGCCGCCTTCGATATAGTCGAAGCCGTTGCCTCCGTTCAGGGCGTCGCTGTCGCCTCCGCCATAGATCTTGTCGGTGCCATCGCCGCCGATGATGGCGTCCATGCCGTCATCGCCATAGAGTTCCGACAGACCGTACAGATTTCCGGGCCGCGTGATGTGATCATGGCCGTTGCCGCCATAAACGACGACGGCTCCTGTATAGTTTGCCGTGATCGTATCGTTGCCATCCAGGCCGTAAAATATGTCGTCGTAAGTCCTGCCGTTCAACGTGTCGTCGCCATTGGTCCCCACGTAAGTTACCATCATAAGCTCCCGTCGGATTCGGTTTATTCGTTTGAATCGCCGCCTGGAGCCTAGAGGCGGCCCCGCTCTGCCGCGTCCTTCATATGAACGAGGGCCGATATTTGCGCTGGATCGCAGCGTCCCCGGGGAGTCAGGGCCGGCTGCAGGCGCTCGTGGATAGCGGATCTTGCGAGCGGCGAACGAGCGCGACGAAGCGTGGCAAGAACGACATCCCGGCCGCCCCCGCGCGATAGCGGCGGCCGGCTATGCGGTGCGACGGTTCAGAGCGGCTTCAGACCGGCCTCGATCTGCGCCCGCTTCGGCTCCAGGAAGGGCGGCAGCGCCAGTTTCTCGCCCATCGTCTCCGCCGGCTCGTCGCTGGCGAAGCCCGGCCCGTCGCTGGCGATCTCGATCAGGATGCCGTTCGGCTCGCGCATGTAGAGCGAGCGGAAATAGAACCGGTCGATCGGGCCGCTATTGGGATAGCCGGCCTCGCGCAGGCGTTCGGCCCAGGCGTCGTATTGCTCGAAGGTCGGCGTGCGCAGGGCCAGATGGTGCACGCCGCCCGCCCCTTCCCGCGCCTGCGGCAGGTCGGGCTCGACCGCGACATGGAGTTCCGCCGCCGGGCCGCCTTCCCCCATGCTGAAGACATGGATGTCACCGGTCGCGTGCGCCGCGTCGCGATAATCGCTCCCGCGCTCGAGACCGAGCAGCTTTGTCAGCACGACCTCGGTGCGATCCAGCTTCGGCACCGAGATGGTGACCGGGCCGAGACCGCGGATCTGGTGCTCGGCAGGGACCGGGCTCTTCTCCCAGACGACGAAGGGGATCTCGCCACCGTCGGCGATGAGCGTCAGGCGCTGGCCCTCGGGATCCTCGAAATCGATGGCCGGGCGGCCATTGATGCTGCGGATTTCCGAGACCGCGACGCCGGCAGCGCCCAGCCGCTCGCGCCACCATTGCAGCGAAGCCTCACCGGCGACACGCAGGGCCGTGCGGGTGATGGAATGGGTGCCGCGCTTTGCCGGCGCGGCCGGCCAGTCGAAGAAGGTCAGGTCGGTGCCGGGCGAGCCTGCGCCGTCCGCATAAAACAGATGATAGGCCGAGGTGTCGTCCTGGTTCACGGTCTTCTTGACCATGCGCATGCCCAGCGTCTCGACATAGAAGCGCCGGTTCTGCGGCGCATTGGCCGAAATCGCCGTGACGTGGTGGATGCCGGTGAGTTTCATCGCTGACCCCGTGATCATGCCGGCCACTGCGGCCCGCTTCCCGGCTGAGATAGCGAAGGGCCGGCGCAATCCCAACCCTTCTCACCCAAGGTCATTCTTGCACAAATGCAATGAACGATCGCGTGTGCCTCACCTATGGCTTGGGCGTTGCGGGCGGCGCGGATTGCGCCGGGGCCGAGTTCTTGTCGCCCGGCGATGGCGGAGTGGTGCAGTCCTGCGGCTTCTTCTCGCAATCATAGACCATGGTCGGCGCCGCCGATTGGCCGGCCTGGCCGGCCGAGGGCAGGATCATGTTCTGGCCCTTGTCGACCTGGGAGGGATGGGTCGTGACCGGACCGGTCCCGGAATTGGCAGCCGGCTTGTCGGCCGGCGCCGGGGTGGTCTGGGCCGGCGCCGAGGTCGAGAGCGCGAAGCCGGCCGCGAGCGCGAGCAGGGTCATGGATGCGAGGCGGGGCATGGGCTTGTCCTGTCGGTTGGCCCAGCGATCCCGTCGGGCGCCGCCTGGGCAGGAGAATCCGTTCATTGAGGAACGGGCTCCCGTCGGGGAAGTTCCCTGCGCCGCGGCTCAGCCCGTCGCCAGGAAGCGCCGGCTCGCCCCCTCCAGCACGAGGCAGGTCAGGACGCCGCTCTCCCAGGCCTTGGTGTCGATACCGATGCGGTTGCTCCGGATTTCCGGCACGGGTGCGGGCGTATGGCCATGCACCACGACCATGCCGAAATCGGCATCGCTGCCAAGGAACTCGTCGCGGATCCAGAGCATGTCGTCCTCGCTCTGTTGTTCGAGCGCCACGCCGGGGCGCAGCCCGGCATGGACGAAGAGATAGTCGCCGCAATGCCAATACAGGCTGGTGCCCCTGATGAAGCCGACATGGGCCGGCGGGATCGCGGCGACGACCCGCCGGCCGGCTTCAGTCAGCGTCACCCCGCGCAGGCTTTCCGGCTCGATCCCGTAGGAGGCCAGAGCCTCCAGCCCGCCAACCATGCACCAGTGCTGCAATGCGCGCGGCCCGGCCAGCGCGTCGAGGAGGAGCGCGTCATGATTGCCGCGGAGCGTGACGAGCTCGCGCTCGCGGCCGCGCGCGATCAGGTGATCGATCACGCCGCTGGAATCGGGGCCCCTGTCGATATAATCGCCGAGCATGACCTCGACGACGCGCAGGCCTGCGGCCGAGCGCGCGTCGTCATCGATCAGCGCCTCGAGCTCGCGCAGCAGGTCGAGGCGGCCGTGCACGTCGCCCACCGCATAGATGCGGATGCCGTCCGGCACCGCCGGCGCGCGACCGGCCAGCGGCATGATCTCGGAGCTGTCGGCCATGGTCCATCGCAGCCCGGTTACGGGACGCCTTTTCTCGCGCTGTCATCGCCAAGCGGCAAGGCGCTACTGCGCCGCGGCATGGCGGCCGGGCTTCGCCTTGAGCTTGAGTTCGGTCAGTTCCTCGCGCTCGCGCGGCGTGTTGCGCATGAGCTGGTCCTTGCCCGGCTGGTACTGCACCGGCTGCGGGACATCGACGCCGTACCAGGCGGCGGCCCGCAGGACGAAGGAGGGATCGGCGAGGTGCGGGCGGCCGAGCGCGACGAGGTCGGCCCGGCCGGAGGCGACGATGGTGTTGACCTGATCGGCAGTCGTGATGTTGCCGACGCACATGGTCGCGACCCGCGCCTCGTTGCGTATGCGGTCCGAGTAAGGCGTCTGGAACATGCGGCCATAGATCGGCCGGCTGTCCATGACCGTCTGCCCGGTCGAGACGTCGACGAGGTCGCAGCCCTCCTGCGCGAAGGCGGCGGCGATGGCGACCGAATCCTCCGGCGACAGCCCGCCCTCCTTCCAGTCGGTGGCGGAGATGCGCACCGAGATCGGCTTCTCGCGCGGCCAGGCCTCGCGCAGCGCCCGAAAGACCTCGAGCGGATAGCGCAGCCGGTTCTCGACGGAGCCGCCATATTCGTCGCTGCGCCGATTGGTCAGCGGCGAAAGGAAGCTCGCCAGCAGATAACCATGGGCGCAGTGCAGTTCGAGCATGTCGAAGCCGGCGCGCTCGCCACGCCCGGCCGCGGCGACGAATTCGTCGCGGACGCGGTCCATGTCGGCGCGGGTCATCTCGCGCGGAACCTGGCTTTCGGGATAATAGGGCAATGGCGAGGCCGAGATGATCGGCCAGGCGCCGTCGTCGAGCGGCCGGTCCATGCCGTCCCACATCAGCTTCGTCGCGCCCTTGCGGCCGGCATGGCCGAGCTGCAGGCAGAACTTCGCCGCCGAGTTAGCGTGGACGAAATCGACGATGCGGGTCCAGGCCGCTTCCTGCACATCGGTATAAAGGCCGGTGCAGCCCGACGTGATGCGGGCATCGGCCGCGACGCAGGTCATCTCGGTGAAGACCAGGCCGGGGCCGCCAATGGCACGCGAGCCGTAATGCATCAGGTGCCAGTCGGTCGGCATGCCCTCCTGCGCCGAGTACTGGCACATCGGCGAGAGCACCATGCGGTTCTCGATCTGCATCTCGCGCAGGCGGAACGGCTGGAAGGCCGGCGGCAGGGGCAAGCCATCCTTGCGCAGCCGGGCATCGGGGCCGAGCTCGGCGGCGACGAGCCGGTCGAGCGCCGCGACGAAGCCGGGAGCGCGCAAGGCGAGGTTGTCATAGGTGATCGCCTTCGAGCGCGTCATCAGCCCGAAGGCGAAGCGCAACGGATCGAAACCCCAGAAGCGGCCGAGCTGCTCGAACCAGACCAGCGAGACGTCGGCCGCGTGCTGGGTCTTCTCGACCTCCTCGCGCCGCGTGCGCTCGAACAGCGCCAGCGCCTGCGCGACATCGAGCTTCGCCGCCCCGAAGGCGCGATGCAGCGCGATCGCGTCCTCCATCGCGAGCTTGGTCCCGGAGCCGATCGAGAAATGCGCGGTCGCCTTGGCATCGCCGATCAGCACGACATTCTCCGAGACCCAGCGCTCGCAGCGGATCATCGGGAAACTGCGCCAGAGCGAGCGGTTGGTGACCAGCCTGTGGCCCTGCAGCTCCTCGGCAAAGACCTCTTCGAGGAAGGCGGCGGAGGCGGCCTCGTCCATCTCTGCGAGCCCGGCTTTGGCGAAGGTCTCGGGATCGGTCTCGAGCACCCAGGTCGAGCGGCCCGCCTCGTACTGGTAGCAATGGGCGATGAAAAGCCCGTGATCGGTTTCCTTGAAGAAGAAGGTGAAGGCGTCGAAGGGCCGGGTCGAGCCCATCCAGGTGAACTTGTTCGGCCGGAGATCGACCTGCGGCCTGAAGCGCTCGCGCCAGCCCTCGCGAATCGCGCTGTTGATGCCGTCAGCGGCGACGACGAGGTCGAAATCCCGCTTCAGCGTCTCGATGCCGGCGACCTCCTCGCCGAATTTCAGCGTCACGCCGAGCTGCCGGCAGCGCTCCTGCACGAGCATCAGCAGCGAGCGGCGCGAGCAGCCGCAAAAACCGTTGCCCGGGATGCGATGGACCGTGTCCTTGAAGCGGATCTCGATATCGTCCCAATAGGCGAAATTATCGACGATCGCGCCATAACTCGCGGGATCGGCGGCCTTGAAGGTGTCGAGCGTCTGGTCGGAAAAGACGACGCCGAAGCCGAAGGTGTCGTCAGGCTGGTTGCGCTCGAAGACGGTGACGTCGAGCTCCGGCCAGTCGCGCTTCATCAGCAGGGCGAAATAGAGCCCGGCAGGCCCGCCGCCAACGACCGCGATGCGCATCATCCATCCTCCCCGGCTGCACGAATATTATTTTAAGTCTGAAATATTTTTTCCTCAAGGGGATTTGCGGAGCGATCCGCACGAGACCCGCTTTTGGCGGATTACCAAGTAATTAATGCTCATAATTGCCTCGTATCGGAGCCTTCTTGCCTCGACTCGACCGCGCTTGCAAATTGCTTCAGACCTAAAATATATTGACCTCAAGCGGGAGGCGGGTTGGCATGGATCTCACGGGACGGCATGCTCTGGTGACCGGCGGCGGGCGTGGCATCGGCCGCGCGGTCGCAGCAGTGCTGAAGACTGCCGGCGCCCGCGTCTCGATCATCGGCCGGAACGCGGCGAGCCTGCAAGCCGCCGTCTCCGACGACGCGGCCGACGCCTTCGCGACGGCCGATGTCGCCGACGAGGCGGCGCTGTCTGCCGCCATGCAGGAGCTCTCGGCGGACCAGCCCTTCGACATCGTCGTCGCCAATGCCGGCGGCGTCGAGACCGGTCCGTTCATGCGCAGCGATGCCGCGCGCTTCCGGCGCATGCTCGAGCTGAACCTGATCGGCACGGTCAACGCCTTCCACGCCGCCCTGCCCGGCATGAGCGAACGAGGCCAGGGCCGGCTGATCGCCATCGCCTCGACCGCGGGCCATCGCGGCTATCCTTATGTCTCGGCCTATGCCGCCGCCAAGCACGCGGTCATTGGCCTGGTGCGCTCGCTCGCGCTGGAGACAGCCCGCACCGGCGTAACCGTGAACGCGGTCTGCCCAGGCTATACCGATACCGACATGGTCGCCGATAGCCTCGCGGCGATCACGGCCAAGACCGGCAGGCCGGGCGAGCAGGCGCTGGCGGAACTGGTCAAGGCCAATCCGCAGGGCCGGCTGATCGCGCCCGAAGAGGTCGCCGCGGCGGTGCTCTATCTCTGCGGCCCGGCCAGCGGCGCGATCACGGGCCAGTCGATCCTGATCAATGGCGGGGAGTTCTAGCGCGATGGAAACGCCCTCCCCCAGCCTCGTCCTCGACCGCGAGACCAAGGCGAGCGAACGGCCCGGCGACCACAAGGACGAGCTCAGGCTCTGGCTCAGGCTGCTGACCTGCTCGACCCTGATCGAGACCGAGATCCGCAACCGCCTGCGCGAGGAGTTCAAGACGACGCTGCCGCGCTTCGACCTGATGGCGCAGCTCGAGAAATCGACCACCGGCATGACCGTCGGCGAGGTCTCGCAACGGCTGATGGTCTCGAACGGCAACGTCACGGCGGTGGTGGCCGGGCTGCTGGCGGACGGGCTGGTCGACAAGCGCCCGGCGGCGCAGGACCGGCGCGTGCAGGTGCTGACGCTGACCGCGCTGGGCCGCAAGAGCTTCAAGGCGATGGCGGAGCGGCACGAGGGCTGGATCGCCGAGCTCTTCGCCGGGCTCGACCAGCCCGAGATCGTCCAGCTCTTCCGCCTGCTCGGCCAGACCAAATCCTCATTGCATCAAGCGATCAAGCGCCGCGCCGACGACGCGGCCGGCCGTGGAGAGACCGCATGAGCATCGCCAACGCCACATCGCTGCCGCTCGCGAGCTTCCGACCGGAGCATTTCGGCCTCACGGTCGCCGGCAAGGTCGCGACCGTGACGCTGAACCGACCTGAGAAAAAGAATCCGCTGACCTTCGCAAGCTACCGGGAACTCACAGATTTCTTCCTCGCCGCGCAGAAGGAGGAGGAGGTCAAGGCGATCGTGGTGACCGGTGCGGGCGGCAATTTCTCGTCGGGCGGCGACGTCTTCGAGATCATCGGGCCCCTGGTCGCGATGGAGACCAGGGACCTGCTGAAATTCACCCGCATGACCGGCGATCTGGTGAAAGCGATGCGCGGCTGCCCGCAGCCGGTGATCGCGGCGATCGACGGCGTCTGTGCCGGTGCGGGCGCGATCATGGCGATGGCCTCCGACCTCAGGTTCGGCACGGCGGAGACGAAGATCGCCTTCCTGTTCAACCGCGTCGGGCTTGCCGGCTGCGACATGGGCGCCTGCGCGATGCTGCCACGCATCATCGGCCAGGGCCGCGCCGCCGAGTTGCTCTATACCGGCCGCGCGCTCAAGGGCGAGGAGGCCGAGCGCTGGGGCTTCCTCAACCGGCTCGCCGCCAGGGACGCCGTGCTGGCCGAGGCCCAGGCGCTTGCCGCGGAACTGGCCGACGGACCGACCTTCGCCAATGCCATGACCAAGCGCATGCTCGAGATGGAATGGGCGATGTCGGTCGAGAGCGCGATCGAGGCCGAGGCGGTGGCGCAGGCGCTCTGCATGCAGACCGAGGATTTTTCGCGCGCCTATCATGCCTTCGCTGCCAAGCAGAAACCGGTCTTCGAGGGGAACTGAGATGATCGGCATTCTCGGCGATACGCTCGACTGGCCCTTCTTCGACGACCGCCATCGCGCCTTCGCCGCGGAGCTTTCGGCCTGGGCCGACGCGACCCTCCCCGGCCTGCCGCATGACGATGTCGATGCCGCCTGCCGGGCGCGGGTCAAGGCGTTGGGCGACGCGGGCTTCCTCAAGGCGGTCGTGCCGGCAGCCCATGGCGGGCTCACCGACACCCTCGACGTGCGCACGCTCTGCCTCGCCCGCGAGATCCTCGGCAGCCGAGACGGGCTCGCCGATTTCGCCTTCGCCATGCAAGGGCTCGGCACAGGGGCAATCAGCCTTGCCGGTTCCGAGGCGATGAAGACCCGGATCCTGCCCGGCGTGAGGGATGGCAAGCGCATCGCCGCCTTCGCGCTGTCGGAGAAGGAGGCGGGCTCCGACGTCGCAGCGATTGCGACCACGGCGAAGCCCGACGGCAACAGCCATATCCGCATCGACGGCGAGAAGACCTGGATCTCGAATGGCGGCATCGCCGACCACTACGTCGTCTTCGCCCGGACCGGCGAGGCGCCGGGTGCGCGCGGCCTCACCGCCTTCCTGGTCGAGGCCGACACGCCGGGCTTGAGCATCACCGAGCGCATCGACGTGATCGCGCCGCACCCGCTGGCGACCTTGCGTTTCGATGCCTGCCGCATCCCGGTCGAGAACCGGATCGGCGGCCCGGGCGACGGCTTCAAGGTGGCGATGGCGACGCTCGACGTCTTCCGTTCGACGGTCGGCGCCGCCGCGCTCGGCTTCGCCCGGCGGGCGCTGTTCGAGACGGTCGCGCATGCCAATGGCCGAAAGCTCTTCGGCGGCACGCTCGGCGATCTCCAGCTCTCGCAGGCGGCGATCGCCGACAGCGCGGCCGAGGTCGATGCCGCCGCGCTGCTGGTCTACCGCGCCGCCTGGACCAAGGATCGCGGCGCGGCCCGCGTCACACGCGAGGCGGCTTTGGCCAAGCTGGTCGCGACGGAGAACGCCCAGCGCGTGATCGACCGCGCCGTGCAGATCCATGGCGGGCTCGGCGTCACCCGCGGCGTCAAGGTCGAGGAGCTCTATCGCGAGATCAGGGCGCTCAGGATCTATGAGGGCGCCAGCGAGGTGCAGAAGGTCGTGATCGCGCGCGACCTGCTGAAATCACAGGGCAAAAAGCCAGGGGAATGAGATGAGCACCGCGGACTTCGTGCGGTCGGGACATCAAGACGGCTTCGCGCGGGAAAACCTGCCGCCGCGTGCAAGCTGGCCCGATCTGCGGCTGGCGGAAGCCGGGCTGAACTATCCGGATCGACTGAACGTCGTCAGCGAGCTGCTGGACAAGCATATCGCGCAGGGACGCGGCACGCGCCCGGCGGTCGTCGCCGACGCCGCCGGCTGGAGCTATACCGAGCTCGCCGAGCGGGTGAACCGCATCGCCAATGTGCTGGTGCGCGATCTTGGCCTCGTGCCGGGAAACCGCGTGCTGCTGCGCGCCGCCAATACGCCGATGATGGTCGCCGCCTATCTCGCCGTGCTCAAGGCCGGCGGCGTCGCCGTCGCGACCATGCCGATGCTGCGCGCGGGCGAGCTGGCCTATCCGATCCGCAAGGCAAAAGTCTCGCTGGCGCTCTGCGACCACCGCATCGTCGGCGATCTCGAAAGCGCGCAGGCGCAGGCCCCGGAACTCCGGCGCATCGTCACCTGGGGCGGCGGCGGGCCCGGTGATCTCGACGCGCTGATGGCCCAGCCGGGCTACGAAGATTTCGCGGCTGCCGACACCGCCCGCGACGATGTCTGCCTGATCGGCTTCACCTCCGGCACCACCGGCGAGCCCAAAGGCACGATGCATTTCCACCAGGACCTGCTCGCCATTTGCGACAGCTATGGCGCGCGGGTGCTGAAGGCGTCGCCAGAGGACCGTTTCATCGGCTCGCCGCCGCTCGCCTTCACCTTCGGGCTCGGCGGGCTCGTGCTGTTCCCGATGCGGATCGGCGCGGCGATGGTGCTGCCCGACAAGGTCGCACCGCCCGATCTCGTGGCCGCGATCGAGCGGCACAAGGCGAGCGTCTGCTTCACCGCGCCGACCGCCTATCGCGCCATGCTCGACAAGCTGGAGGGTCGCGACATTTCCTCGCTACGGATCTGCGTCTCGGCCGGCGAGACGCTGCCGAAAGCGACCTTCGAGGCCTGGCAGGCCCAGACCGGCCTGCCGCTGATGGACGGCATCGGCGCGACCGAGATGCTGCATATCTTCATCGGCGCGCCGCGCGAGGCGATCCGGCCGGGCTCGACCGGGCTGCCGGTGCCGGGCTACGAGGCCAGGATCGTCGACGAGGCCGGGGTGGAGCTGCCGGACGGCATAGCGGGCCGGCTCGCGGTGCGCGGCCCGACCGGCTGCCGCTACCTCGCCGATCCGCGCCAGGCCAAATATGTCGAAGACGGCTGGAACATCACCGGCGACACCTATCTGCGCGATCCGGACGGCTATTTCTGGTACCAGGCCCGCTCCGACGACATGATCATCTCCGCGGGCTACAACATCGCCGGCCCCGAGGTCGAAGCCTGCCTGCTGACGCATCCGGCCGTGGCCGAATGCGGCGTCGTCGGCGCGCCCTGCCCGGAGCGCGGACAGATCGTCAAGGCCTATGTCGTGCTGCGCGAGGGCGTCGTGCAGGATGCGAGCCTGATCAAGGGCTTGCAGGAGCATGTCAAGGCGACCATCGCGCCCTATAAATATCCCCGCGCCATCGAGATCGTCGCGGCCTTGCCGAAGACGCCGACCGGCAAGCTGCAGCGCTTCGCCTTGCGCCAGATGGCGCGCGGCGAGGCCTGACATTCCACGAAGAACGGGCCGAACGGCCGGAGGCATCCCATGTCGAACGATCCAGCGTCACGCGCGATCCTGCCCGAGGGCTGGCCGGTGCCGCGCGGCTATGCCAACGGCATGGCCGCGCAGGGGCGCGTGCTGGTGACAGGCGGCCTCGTCGGCTGGGATGCGCAAGGCGTGTTCGCCGAGGGCTTCATCGGCCAGCTCCGCCAGACGCTGCTCAACGTCAAGGCGGTGGTCGAGGCCGGCGGAGGGCGTGTCGAGGATATCGTGCGGCTGACCTGGTACGTCACCGATATCGCGACCTATCGCGCGAGCCTGAAGGAGATGGGGCCCGTCTATCGCGAGGTGATAGGGCGCCATTTTCCGGCCATGGCCGTGGTCGCGGTCACGGCGCTGGTCGAGCCGCAGGCGCTCGTCGAGATCGAGGCGACGGCGGTGGTTTCGGGGTGACCAGGCTGCGTTAGATTCCCGCGCCATCCTTCAGCGCGGCGGAGGGATGCTTGCGCCAGAGATGGGCGTGCAGCGCCCTGAGCGAGGGCCGCAGCGCGATGTCGCCGAGCGCCAGCGCGCCCGAGAGATCGACCCGGCCCGTCAGCGCGAAGGCGGCCGCGAAGAGCCCGGCCGTGCTGAGCACGCGCCAGCTCACCGCGCTCCACCAGAGCCGCCGCTCGGGCGTGCCGCGCCGGCCGACGAGGCGGATCGCGCCGCGCCGGGCGCGGGCGAGCGCGCCGTCGTCGGCTTCCGGCAGGTCGCGGCCGGGCCGTGCCTCGGCCGCGACGAAGCCGAAGGCGACGGTCTCGTTGCTGATGCGGTCGACCAGGATGAAGCCGCCGAGCTCGCGGCTGTCGTCATAGGGCAGCGCGACCAGCGGCCGGTCGAAGCGCAGGCTCACCAGCCCGATGCCGTTCATCCGCAGGCTTTGCGCGGGCACGGGCCTGAAGCCCTCGATATCGATGCTGTGATGCAGCGTCTCGATCGTGGCATTGACGGCCTGGGTGCCGAGCTTGAGGGCGAACTGGCCGCCTTCCAGCATGGCGCGCTCGCCCGTCCAGAGCAGGCGGGCCTTGAAGTCGCGGCGGACCGGAAGCGGCTCTGCCGCGGCAACGATGATGTCGCCGCGGGAGACGTCGATGTCGTCGTCCAGCGTGAGGGTGACAGCCTGCCCCGCCGCGGCATTGCTGGCGTCGCCCGAGGCCGTGATCAGTCGGGCGACCGTACTGCCGCGCCCGGAGGGGAGCGCCGTCACCGCATCGCCGACGCGGGCGCGACCGCGCGCGAGCGTGCCGGCATAGCCGCGGAAATCGAGATCGGGCCGGTTGACCCATTGCACCGGCAGGACGAAGCCGGCCTCGTCGCGGCTCGCCTGCGCGACGACGACCGCTTCCAGCAGCGGCAGCAGCGCCGGGCCGTCATGCCAGGCCATGGCGGCGGAGGGACGCATGACGTTCTCGCCGTCGCGCGCCGAGACCGGGATGATCTGGATCGACGAAAAGCCGAGGCCCTTCACCGCCTCGCGATACTCGGCCGCGATGCGGTCGAAGACCGCTTCGTCATAGCCGACGAGATCCATCTTGTTGATCGCGACGACGACATGGCGGACGCCGACCAGCGAAACGATGAAGGAATGGCGCCGCGTCTGCGGCAGCAGCCCCTTGCGGGCGTCGATCAGGATGATGGCGAGATCGGCGGTCGAGGCGCCCGTCGCCATGTTGCGGGTGTATTGCTCGTGGCCGGGCGTGTCGGCGACGATGAAGCTGCGATTGTCGGTGGCGAAATAGCGATAGGCGACATCGATGGTGATGCCCTGTTCGCGTTCGGCCGAGAGCCCGTCGACCAGGAGCGCGAAATCGGGCGCGGCGCCTTGCGTACCGAACTTGCGGGAATCGCTGTCGAGCGCGCTGAGCTGGTCCTCGAAAACCGCGCCGGCCTCGTAGAGCATCCGGCCGATCAGGGTCGACTTGCCGTCGTCGACCGAGCCGCAGGTGATGAAGCGCAGCAGCGAATGCTGGCCGGTCTCGGTGAAACCGGCGGAATCATTGGCCGGCTGCGGGGCAGCAGTGCCCGGGCGTTTCTTTTCGGCGAGGACGGCCATCAGAAATAGCCTTCCTGCTTCTTCTGCTCCATCGAGCCGGCGCCGTCATGGTCGATGACGCGGCCCTGCCGCTCGGAGGCACGCGAGGATCGCATCTCGGCAATGATGTCGGTGAGGTTCGCCGCCTCGCTCTCGACCGCGCCAGTCAGCGGGTAGCAGCCGAGCGTGCGGAAGCGCACCATCCGGGTCTCGACGACCTCGCCCGGCTGGAGCGCCATGCGCTCGTCGTCACGCATGATCCAGGCGCCGTCGCGACGCACGACCGGGCGCGGCGCGGCGAAATAGAGCGGCACGACGGGGATGTTCTCGAGCGCGATATAGTCCCAGACGTCGCGTTCGGTCCAATTGGAGAGCGGAAACACGCGAAAGCTCTCGCCCTTGTGCTTGCGGGTGTTGAAGAGCTGCCAGGGCTCGGGGCGCTGGTTCTTCGGGTCCCAGCGGTGCTCGGCGCTGCGCAGCGAGAAGATGCGCTCCTTGGCGCGGCTCTTCTCCTCGTCGCGCCTGGCGCCGCCGAAGGCGGCATCGAACTTGTGGAGGTCGAGCGCCTGTTTCAGCCCCTGCGTCTTCATCACGTCGGTATGGACGCGCGAGCCCGAGGCAAAGGGTCCGATCCCGGCCCTGACGCCGTCCTGGTTGACATGGACGATGAGGTCGAGCCCGAGCCGCGCGGCCGTCTCGTCCCGGAAGGCGATCATCTCGCGGAACTTCCAGGTCGTGTCGACATGGAGCAGCGGGAAAGGCGGCCTGGCCGGCCAGAACGCCTTCATCGCCAGATGCAGCAGAACAGCGGAATCCTTGCCGATCGAATAGAGCAGGACCGGCTTGTCGCAGGTCGCGACGACCTCGCGGATGATGAAGATCGCCTCGGCTTCGAGCTTCTGGAGGTGGCTGAGCTGGATCATCGGGTATGCCTCCGCCGGCGCGAGCGCCTTGGCAGGCACGAGCTTGCCATCCGCACCGACATGCAGGCCGCATTCCTTGGCGGCGTCGTCCTCCCACCACCAGCGCCCGGCCCGCTCCGGCTCGCCGGGCGCGATGGCGCGGGTGCAGGGCTGGCAGCCGATCGAGACGAAGCCCTTGTCATGCAACGGGTTGAGAGGGATTTCTTCAGCCTCGGCGAAGGCCAGGGCCGCCTCACGCGTCCAGTCGAGCAGCGGATTGAACTTGACGAGCCCGCGCTGCGGATCGGCCTCGGCCAGCGCGACGCCGCCGCGCGCGCTCGACTGGTCGGCGCGCAGGCCGGTGATCCAGATATCGGCCCCGGCCAGCGCGCGGCCTAGCGGCTCGACCTTGCGGATCTCGCAGCAGCTCTTGCGGGCGTCGCGCGAGCCGTAGAAGCCGTTGATGCCGTTCTGGCGGACGAAAAGCTCGATCGCCTCATGACGCGGGTAGAACGGGCGAATGACGAGGCCGTAGCGCCGTTCGGTTTCTTCCCAGAGCGCATAGACCTCCGGAAACAGCCGGCCGGTGTCGAGCGTCACGATCTCGATCGGGAGCCGCGCCGTCGCGATGAAATGGGTGAGGACCTGGTCTTCGAGGCCAAAACTGGTGGTGAAGACGATCCGGCCCTGAACCGTCTGGCACAGCCCGGCAATGCGCTGCGCCACGCCGGTTCCGCCGAACGCGGCCGCAAGATTGGCCGCCCGTTCGTGCACGGCGGTCTCGTGCGCAGCGTCCTCTGCAGGGCGGCGGGGCGGGACGGGCCGTCGCCGGTCGATGGGCAGTTCGGTCATGGTGCCGACCATTCGATCTGTTCTGTAAATCGAACGATTGAGCTATACCCGAACGGCTGAAGGATCAATTCACGGCCGGTAGTGTGGTTTTTCTTATTTCACAAACTCTGGAGAAGAACCTTCCGGCACTGCACAAAAATCAGCCTCATCCGCAATGCGGTTGCGCACCAGCGCTCCAGAATGGCTCGCCCTCGCCTAACCTGGGGACATCGCGCCGGTCCGCGTCCTGAAGATCGACCGGCAGCGGCACGATGCTTTGCCACCAGCCATGAGCACATTCGGAGCGGAACGCCATCTGGTCGCTCAGGCTGGTGCCGACGCGCAGGAAGCCGGCCTCCAGCCCGTCCAGCGCGAGGCGGATCGCGGCTTGCGTCTCGGGCGTGCTGCCGCGCGCATCGGCGCAGAAGGCCGCCGTGAAGGCCGCGACGTCCCGCGCGAGCTCCGGATAGGCACCGGCGTCGAGGCTCCAGGCATTCATCCATTCGCGCGCGACCAGGGCCGCGGCCTCGTCGAGCGGCCGAGCGGCGACCCTGCCGGCGGTCGTGCGCATATGGCGCATCAGCTCGGCACGGGCGTGGAGATGGCGCGCCGCGATCGCCGCTTCCTTCATGCGCCTGATCGCGGCCTGCGCCTCGGCCAGCATCTCGTCGACCGGATGGGTCATGGTCCTGCGATCCTCAGGGCAAGCGGGCGAGCGCATCGATCATGCGCGCGAACAGCTTTTCGGCATCGACCTCGCTGACGACGAAGGCGTTCGCGGAGCGCTTGGTCCTGCCGTTCCAGTCGATGGTCGAGCGGCCGCGGACATTGCCGGCAAGCTCGATCCCGACATGGCAGTGGCGGCCCTTGAACAGCTCGGGCCAGAGCAGCCAGGCGATGACGCAAGGGTCGTGCATCGGGTGGGCGGCGGTGCCGAGCCCGCCTGGGCGCGGGCGCGTCAGCATGCCGTGGACGGCCCGCCCGCTGCGGGTGTCGAGCGCCTTCAGCCGCGCCATGGCCTCGGCAGGCGCGAGAGCCTGATGCGTGACGTGCAGGCCGAACAATGTGGTCCGGATGCCGGCCGAGAGGACGACCGCGGCGGCATGCGGATCGACATAGAAGTTGAACTCGGCCGCCGGCGTCATGTTGCCGAGCCCCATCGCTCCGCCCATGATGACGATCTCGCGCAGCTTCGGGGCGAGTTCCGGGGCGAGCCGCAAGGCCATCGCGACATTGGAGAGCGGACCGAGCGCGCAGAGCGTGATGCCCGCATCGGGCGCCGCGCGCAGGATATCGACGATAGCCTGCACGGCGTGCCCCGGCGCGGCCGAGGAGGCCGGCGGCGGCAGCCCTGCCCCGCTCAGCCCGTCCGGCCCCGAGACGAATTCCGCCGTCTCCAGCGCCTCCAGCATCGGTTGCGCCATGCCGGCCTGGACGGGCACGTCGGCGCGTCCGGCGAGGTCGCGGATGCGCAGGGCGTTGGCGGTGGTCAGATCGAGCCCGACATTGCCGGCGACCGTGCTGATCAGCCGGATGTCGAGCGCCTCCGGCTGCGCGAAGGCGAGCAGCAGCGCGACGGCGTCGTCCTGTCCCGGATCGGTGTCGATGATGATGGGTCGCGCCGTCATCTCAGGCCGCCTGCGCCGGGGCGGACATGATCATGTGGCTGATATCGTCCGGCGAGAGGCCGTCGATCGGCAGGTCGTGCAGCTTGCGGCCGCTCTTCAGGATGGCGACGCGGCTCGCCAGCGCGACGACATCGCGCATGTTGTGGCTGATCAGGATGACGGTGCGGCCCTCGGCCTTGAGATGGCGCACGAGATCGAGCACCTGCGCCGTTTCCTTGACGCCGAGCGCGGCGGTCGGCTCGTCCATGATGATGATTTCGGCATTCCAGCGCAGCGCGCGCGAGATCGCGACCGCCTGGCGCTGGCCACCGGACAGGCGCTCGACCGGCCGGGTCATGTCGTCGATCTGCACGGAGAGCCGACGCAGATAGCCCCTCGCCTCCTGCGCCATCCGCGCCTTGTCGAGCACGCGCAGGAAGGGCAGCCCGAGCGAGCGCGTCAGCTCGGCCCCCATGAAGACATTGGCGGCGATCGAGAGGCGCGGCGCCAGCGCCAGCTCCTGATAGATCGTCGCCACGCCCTGCTCGAGCGCATCATGCGGCGAACTGAACGAAACCTCCTTGCCGCGCAGGCGAATGGTGCCGGCGGTGGGTGTCTCGGCGCCGGACATGATCTTGATCAGGGTCGATTTTCCGGCGCCGTTGTCGCCGCAGATCGCCAGCACCTCGCCGGCATGGACGTCGAGGTCGATGCCGCTCAGGGCGCGGACCGCGCCGTAATTCTTGCCGACCGAGCGCATCGCGAAGATGGGCTCGGGGGCAGCCTTGTCCGTCATCAGCATGCGCTCCGGCAAGGCAGGCCGGTCGATCGCGACCGGCCCGCTCTCGCCCGCTATTTCAGGAAGTCCTTGACGTTGTTCTTGTCGACGACGACGGCGTCCATGAACAGATAGGGGCCGGTCGTGATCGCGCTCGCCGGCTGCTTCTTCACCGCGATCGCCTCGACCGCCTCGACCGCCTTCACACCCATCTCCTCGAAAGGAACCGTGACGGTGGCGAGGAACGTGCTCTCGGGATCGGCGATGCGGCGATAGGTCTCGACGCCGCCATCGACCGAGACCAGCGGAATCTCGCCCTTCTTGACGCCCTGCGCCCTGAGCAGGTCGTCGATGATATAGGCCTGTCCGTCGAAGGAGGCCCAGATCCCGTTGATCTTGCCCTGATTGCGCAGCAGCAGAGCCTGGACGCCGCTGCGCACGTCGTCGCGCCAGCTCTGGGTGCGCGCCATGCCGTGCTTGCCGACCTCCTTCACCGCCGTGTTCTCGGAGAGCACGACATCGAGCACCTTGCCGCGAATGCGCGAGGCGATGTTGCCGTCGAAGCGGACCGACAGGATGTTGCCGGTGTAACCCATCTGGCCGAGCAGATAGAGCGCCGCATCGGCGCCGACCTTGTATTCGTTGGTCTGGATGTCGAACAGCGAGTACGGCCCCGCGCCCGACTGGACGGTGATGACCGGGATGCCCTTGTCCTTCGCCGCCTTGAACTGGGCATCGGCCTCCACCGGCTTGCCCATCGCGACGATGATGGCGTCGACCTTCTTGGCGATCAGCGCCTCGAACTGCTCGGCATGCTTGGGCAGCGCGCCCTCCGAGTTCAGCAGAGTGACGTTCCAGCCCTTGACCTTGGCGGCGGCTGCGGCCGCGTTGGCGACGCGGGCATGGGTCTCCGAAGTGAACTGGAAGCCGATGACACCGAGCTCGAACGCCATGGCGCTGCTGGCGCCCAGCACCAGCGCAAGGCAACTCGCCGCGACTGTCTTCAGGAGTTTCATGACCGTTCCCTCTTCCAGGCCGGGTGGTCGAGCACCGGGCCGCATTGAACTCATCAAACCTTGGAATTCGTCAAACCTCGGAATTCATCAAACCTTGAAGGCCACCTTTTTCACCACGCTGGCCGAGAAGGCGACGGAGCCGATGATGATGGCACCCAAAACGATATCCTGCACGTAATAGGGCGCGCCCATCAGCACGAGGCCGTTGCCGAGAACCTTCAGCACGAGCGCGGCGAAGACCGTGCCGAGGACGTTCGGCTTGCCCGGCTCGAACATCGTCATGCCGAGCAGCACGGCGGCGATGGCGTAGAGGAAATAATCGCCGGCCATGTTCGGCGCCGCCGAGGACAGGTTCGCCGCCAGCAGCACGGCGGTGATCGAGGCGAAGATGCCGGCCAGCAGCAGGCCCAGCCGCTTCATCCGCATGGTCGCGATACCGGCGAGCCGCGCCGCCTCGTCGGCCTCACCCGTGGCCGCCATATGGGCGCCTGTGCGGGTCCATTTCAGCAAGACATACGAGAAGCCGGTGGCCGCGAGCAGGAACCAGATCAGGTTGGGCACGCCCAGCGTATTGCCGCGCGCCAGCCCGGTGAAACCGACAGGCCAGCGCCCGACGAATCCAACGCCCTGCGTGATCATGAAGGCGAAGCCCTTGGCGATCGCCGCCGTGCCGAGCGTCACGATCAGCGACGGCACCTTCAGCACCGTGACGCCGAAACCGTTGAACGCGCCCAGCCCCGCACCGACGGCGAGCGCCGCCAAGACCGCGAGCGCCGGATCATGGCCGGCCTGGATGGTCCAGCCGGCAGCGACCGCGGCGAGGCTCGCGACCTCGGCAATCGACAAGTCGAGCTCGGCGATGGTCAGCGCCAGCGCGAAGCCCAGCGCCAGGATGGCGAGAAAACTCGTATCCTTGGCGATGTTCAAAAGGTTGCCGGCATCGGCGAAATTTGGCGCGAAAAGGAGAAAGAACGCGATCAGCGCCAGCCCGGCCAGCGCAGTGCCATGGCGCTCGACGATGGCGCGCATCTAGGCCCCCACCCGCGAAGGGGGAGGAAGAAGCGGCCGGTTCGAGGCAGGTCGAGGCTGGAGCGGGGCGGTCGGACGATCGGGCATCATGTCTGAACGGGAGCGGCGGGCGTTTCATCCGGACCGGTCCGAAGCCAGGCCGCATGCAACGCCGCAAAGCCTAGTGCGCGTCCGCGGCTAAGGCGAGCCGCGGCAAGAGCTTGCCGGCAGATTCTCCACGTCAAATCGCAAGAATGCGCGCAAGATCTGGCCGCCCGTCACGAGGGCGGATCATCGCGCCAGCCCGCGAGCCGCCGGCTGATCGGCGCGAGGGCCTGCTCCGCTTGGCGAAAGAGCGCGAAGAGCCGGTCGTAGCGGGCGCGCCGCTTGGCGTCCGGCCGATAGGTCCGCGTGTTGCCGACGAGCGCCTCCTGCGCCACTGCCAGGTCGGCGAAGCGGCCGAGCGCGGTCCAGGCGACGATCGCCGCGCCGAGCAGGCCGTGCTCCTCGCCCTCGACCACCACGATCGGCCGCTCGAGAATATCCGCCTTCACCTGGCACCAATGCGGGTTGGCGGCCCCGCCGCCGCCGAAACGGATCTCGGCGACCGCCTCGCCTGCCGCCGCCTCGGCCCGCTCCAGCACGACGCGGTTGAGGAAGCCGACACCCTCCATGACTGCCCAGGCCAGATCGACGGCGCCGTGGCGCCGGTTGAGCCCGACCAGGGCGCCGCGCAGCGAAGCGTCCCAATAGGGAACCCGCTCCCCCTGGAGATAGGGCAGGAACAGCACGGGGTCAGTGTCGCGCGGCTCCGTCAGGATGCGGTCGAACTCGGCTTGCGTCCGGGCCGGGTCGCCATTCTGGCGCGCGAGCAGATCGAGCAGCCAGACGAGCGTGTCGGCGCCGGTCTGGCTCGGGCCGCCGAGCTGGATCAGGCGGCTGCCCCACTCCACCGTGAGCAGACCCTCGGCCCGGACCGTCTTCGTGCTGACGAGACCCAGGACCTCCGTCGTGCCCGAGAGATTGTAGCCGTAGCCGGGCCGCATCGCGCCGAGCCCGACGACGCTGGCCCAGGTGTCGTTGGCCATGGCGATGACAGGCCGGCCCGCCAGCTTGCCGAGCGCGCCGGCGAGACCGGGCTGGACATGGCCCATCACGGAGACCGGCTCGTTCAGAGGCGGCAGCAGGCTCGCGGGCAGCCCGGCCGCATCGAACAGCGAGCGGCCTGCAGCGCCCGGAAGCACTGCGGCGGCCAGGCGCGCCAGGGAGACTCCGTCGCTGGCGACGACGCCGGTCAGCCGAAGATTGAGATAGTCCTTGGGGTCGAGGACATGGGCGGCCTCAGTGAGAATGGCAGGCTCGGCCTGTTTCAGCCACCAGAGCCGGGCGAGCGGATGGAAGGCGTTGAGCCCGTCCGCCTCGGGATGGTCTTGCGGGCAAAGCGCCACGAGCGAAGGCAGCGTGTCGCCTGCCCGGGTGTCGCGCCAGAGCAGCGCCGGCCTGAGCGCCCGCCCGGCGCGATCGACGAGGACCTGCGACCGGGTCAGCGCCGAGATCGCCACCGCCTCGACCTCGCCGAACAGGTCCGGATGCGACGCTGCCAGCGCCGCCGCGCCGTCATGCAGCGCCGCCCACCAGAGCGCGGGGTCGATCTCCGCCGCACCACCCTTCTCGACCGGCACCGGCATGACGATGACATGGCGGGCGCGGATGCGGCCGGCCTTGTCCACCAGCGCGGCACGGAAGCTGGTGCCGCCAAGATCGCAAGCGAGGATCATGCTCATCGCCGGCCGGCTCCGGCGCGCCGACCGACCGGCATGAAATCTGTCCGCATCGCCTTCCCCCGACTCGGCAATAGCTTCGCCTATAGCAGCGCGGCGGGGCGGCGCGGAACCAGCAGGTGCGTTCTCCAAGGCACGCCCCTTCTGACAGCAACGCGCGTCATTCCGGCCGGAGCGAAGCGGAGCGCCGGAATCCATCGTAGGGAACTGCGCTCTACGATGGATTCCGGAGCTGCGCCGCTACGCGGCTTGTCCGGAATGACGAGGTTCGACTTGATGAGCCATGACTACCCGCCCGCCGGCGCTGTGCCGTCGGCTAACCGCCAGAACAGGCGCACGCCGCCATCCGGTGCGGTCTCCAGGCCGGGGACGGCTGAGAGCAGACGGCGCGTATAGGCGTCCTGCGGCCGGTCGAAGATGGCGTCGCGGGTGCCTTCCTCGACGATCCGGCCCTCGTTCATGACGACGACGCGGTCGGCGACCTGCTCGACGACGCCGAGATCGTGGCTGATGAACAGGCAGGAGAAGCCGTGCTTGCGCTGGAGCTCGGCGAAGAGCTCGAGCACCTGGGCCCGCACGGTGACGTCGAGGGCCGAGACGGGCTCGTCGGCGATCACGAATTTCGGCCGGCGCACGATGGCGCGGGCGATGGCGATGCGCTGGCGCTGGCCGCCCGAGAGCTCGTGCGGGAAGCGGCTCGCAAAGCCGTCGGCGAGGCCGACCTCGGCCAGCACCTCCTGGACGCGTGCGCGCTTCTGCTCGCGCGTCATGCCGGGCACGAGCCGCAGCGGCTCGCCGACGAGGTCCTCGATGGTCATGCGCGGGTCGAGCGAGGAATACGGGTCCTGGAACACCATCTGGCAGTTCAGGCGATAATCCCAATAGGCGCTCTCGCTTCGATCGATCGGCTTGCCGTCGAAGCGGATCTCGCCGCCTGTCGGCTTGATCAGCCCGGCAATGGCGTGGCCGAGCGTGGTCTTGCCGGAGCCCGAGCCGCCGACCACCGCGACGACCTCGCCGGGCTGGACGTGGAGGCTGATGCCGTGGAGCGCGCGTTTGGCGGCCTCGCGGCGGAAGAAGCCCTGGCGGCCGCCATAGTCGACGACGAGGTCGCGCACCGAGACGATCGGCGTGCCGGCCGCCGGGACGCTGCGGGCCGGGCCGCGCTGCGGCATCGCGGCGAGCAGCTTGCGGGTATAGGGATGCTGCGGGCGGGCGAGCAGGTCCTGGGTCCGGCCCTGCTCGACCACGTCGCCCTGCTGCATGACGATGACGCGGTCGGAATAGCGCGCGATCATGCCGAGGTCGTGGCTGATCATCAGCACGGCGGTGTTGTTGGCCTTGGTCAGCTCGACCATCAGCTCGAGCACGTCGCGCTGCACGACGGCGTCGAGCGCCGTGGTCGGCTCGTCGGCGATCAGCAGGGCCGGCTTCAGCAGCATCACCGAGGCGAGCATGATGCGCTGGCGCATGCCGCCGGAGAACTGGTGCGGATAGGAGGTCAGCGCGCCGTCGGGATCGCGCAGGCCGACGCGCCTGAGCATGTCGAGGATCAGCGCCTTGCGCTCGCCCTTGTCGAGCTTGCGATGCAGCGCCAGGCCCTCGTCGAGCTGGCGCCCGATCAGCATCGAGGGGTTGAGCGAGGTCATCGGCTCCTGGAAGACCATGCCGACGCGCGAGCCGCGCATGGCGCGAAGCTGCTTGGGCGCCATGGTGGTGACTTCCTGGCCCTCGAACTGGATCGAGCCGGAGACCTGCCTGACCGCCGGCGGGATGAAGCCCATCAGGGCGCGCGCGGCAAGCGTCTTGCCGGATCCGGATTCGCCGACGATGCCGACGATCTCGCCCGGCGAGACCGAGAAGCTGACGCCATTGACGACGCGCTTGCCGGTGCGGCCGATCTCGAGCGTCAGGTCGTCGACGCGCAGAAGCGTTTCGGAGGACACCATCACATCCCCCTCATGCGCGGGTCGAGCTTGTCGCGCACCGCATCGCCCAGAAGGTTGATGCCGAGCAGGGTCAGCGAGATGCACAGGCCCGGAAAGATGCCGAGCCAGACGGCCTGGCCGATATAGGGCCGCGAGCCGGCGAGCATGTTGCCCCAGGTCGGCGCCGGCGGCGGCACGCCGAGCCCGAGGAAGGAGAGCGCGCTCTCGGCCAGCAGCACATAGCCGAACATCGAGGTCGCCAGCACGGTCAGCGGCGCGATGCAGTTCGGCAGGATGTGGCGGGCCATGGTGTAGCCTTCCGAATTGCCCATCACGCGCGAGGCGGCAATGAACTCGCGCTCGCGCAGGGAGAGCACCGTGCCGCGCACGATGCGGGCGACGGAGGGCGCATAGGCGATGCCGAGCGCGACGATGATGCCGTATTTGTTGGCGCCGACGACCGCCAGCAGGCCGAGCGCCAGGAGGATGCCGGGAAAGGCGAGCAGCGCATCATTGAAGGCCATGACGATGCGGTCGAACCAGCCCCGCACATAGCCGCTGAACACGCCGATGAGCGTGCCCAGCGTCACCGCCATGGTGACGGTGAGCAGGCTGATCCAGACCGAGGTCGCGGCGCCCGCCATCAGGCGCGAGAGCACGTCGCGGCCGAATTCGTCGGTGCCGAGCCAATGCATGGCGCTGGGCGCCGCCAGCTTGGCGCGGAAGCTGAGCTGGAGCGGGTCATAGGGCGTCCAGAGCGCGCCGGTCAGGGCGACGAGGATGAGGACACCGATGAGGAAACCGCCGAGCAGGGCGTTGAGCGGGGGGAGCTTCATTCGGCTGTCACCCGCGGATCGAAGATCGGATAGCACAGGTCGATCACCAGGTTGACGATGACATAGGTGAAGGCGACGAAGAGCAGGCAGCCTTGGATCACCGGGTAATCGCGGGCGAAGATCGAATCGACCAGGAGCCGGCCGAGGCCGGGAATGGTGAAGACGGTCTCGACCACTGCGATGCCCCCTAACAGGTTGCCGAGCACCAGGCCGATCAGTGTCCAGGTCGGCCCGAAGGCGTTCTTGAAGGCGTGGCGCCAGAGCACAGCGCCTTCCGACAGGCCCTTGGCGCGGGCATGGGTGATGTAGTCGAGCCGCAGCACTTCGAGCGTCGAGGCGCGCGCCATGCGCAGGATCACGCCGATCTCGTGCAGGAACAGCGTCAGGATCGGCATGACGAGATAGAGGATGCCGCGCGTCGCGTCCTCGCCGATCGAGACATAGCCGACGACCGGCAGCCATTCGAGCTTGAGCCCGAAGAAGAGCAGCAGCAGCAGGCCGAGCCAGAAGGTCGGGATCGAGAGCAGCAGCGTCGCCAGGCCGACAAGGCCGAGATCGAGCGTGCTGTTCTGGCGCCAGGCGGCGATGACGCCGGCCGGCACCGCGACGAGGCAGGCGAAGAGGACCGCGACGAGCACGACCTGCGCGCTGATCCAGAAGCGCTGGACGATCAGCGGCAGCACCGCTTGCTGCGACGAGATCGACTGGCCGAGATCGCCCTGCAGCAGGTTGCCGAACCAGATCGCGAACTGCACCGGCAGGCTGCGGTCGAGCCCGAGCCGAGCCCGCAGATCCGCCAGGCTCGCAGGATCGGCCAGGTCCCCCAGCATCAGCTGCGCCGGATCACCCGGAATCAGCCGGATCAGGACGAAAACCGAAATCGCCACGATCAGCAATGTCGGCAACGCCATCAGGATGCGCGTCAGCGCAAAACGCAGCATATCGACGCTCCGGAATGGAGAGGGGGTTTGCGGAGGGCGATCAGTTGGCGACGCTGACTTCCCAGAGCCGGTGCTTCGACATCCACGGCACGACGCCGCTGACGCGCTTGCCATGCGCGACGATGTCGATGTCGTTATGGGTGAACATCGCAGGCACCTGATCGATGAAGCGCTTGTGCAGCTCATCGAACAGTTTCTGGCGCTCGGCCGGGTCAACCGTCACCATGGTCTTGTCGATGAGGGCGAGCGCCTCCGGCTCTTCCCAGATCTTCCGCGGCTGCTTGTCCTTGGGGCCGGAAATCTGCTCGAAACCGAGTGCCGGATCGAAACGGCCCGAATAGGAGAAGGCCTGCATCTGGTAATTGCCCTTGTTGTAGCGGTCGAGCTGCGTCGCCCATTCAAGGACCTCGATCTCGGCATTGATGCCGACCGCCTGCATCATCGCCTGGGCGATGACGGCGGTGGCGAAGCTCGGCGCGGTCGAGCGCTTATTGGCGAGGATCGTGATCTTCTCGCCCTTGTAGCCGGCCTTCTGCAGCAGGGCCTTGGCGGCTGCCGGATCGTATTTGAAGCCGGTCTTTTCGGCCGTCCCGAAATATTTCGACGTCATGTAGATCGGCGAATTGTTGGGCTTGCCGAGATTGTTGGTGACGTTGGCGACGAGCTCGGGAAAATCGATCGAAGCCGCGATCGCCTGGCGCAGCGCGACATTCTTGAGCAGCGGATCGCGCGTCTGCAGGATCATGCTGTGGCGGACCGGGTTGGTGCCGATCTCGAGCGCGACGCGCGGGTTGGCCTTCAGGTCGGCGACATCCATCTCGGGCACCGAGGCGATATCGAGCGAGCCGGCCATCAACCCGGCTTTCACGGTCGCTGCATCGGGAATGACGAGAAAGCGCGCCTCCTTCACCAGCGGCCGCTTCGAACCCAGCATGCCGTTGCGCTTGTCGCCCTTGGGCGAGACATAGCCCTCATAGGCAAGCAGCTGGATCGACTGGCCACGCTTCCATTCGCCGAGCTTGAAGGGACCGGTGCCGATCGGCTTGTCCCAGCTGCCATCGGCCTTGACCGAATCCTTGTGGATGACGGCGGTGCCGCCGCAATCGGTGCGCGCCAGCGTGTCGAGGAAGAGCGCGTTCGGCTCGTTCAGCGTCATCACGAAGGTGCCTGCGTCCGGCGCGGTCGCAGAAACGACCTTGAGGCCGTTGCGTCCATCCAGGTCGCCGAGGCAGCGCCATTCGGTCTTCGGGTCCATATACCGGTTCCAACTCCACAGCACGTCGGCCGAGCTGAGCTCGGCGCCGTTGTGGAACTTCACGCCCTTGCGCAACGTGAAGGTATAGGTCTTGCCGTCGCCCGACATATCGACCTTTTCGGCCAGGAGCGGCCCGACACTGCCATCCTCGGCATAGCCGACGAGGCCCTCGACGAAGTGAAGCATAACGGTATCGGTATTGTCGTCCCGGTTCACGCCTGGATTCGAGCTGCGCATATCGGCGTTGAGCACCGCGGTGAGCGGCTGCTGCGCCATGGCCGGGCCTGCGAGGGCGGCCGAAGCCAACGCGAAGGCGGAGGCAAACAAACGGTTCATGTCATTCCCCTGTTGTCGTTCTTTTGGTGTCGACACGCGCCCTGAAGATGCGTGCCGCGCAGTCGTTCAGTTCGCGAGACCGACCTCCCAGAGCCGCGGCTTCGACGCGACCCAGGGCGCAAAGCCCTGCAGCCGCCTGGAGACCACCGCCGTATCGACCTGGTTGTAGAGGAAGATCAGCGGCGCATCGGCCAGCATCAGCTTGTGCAGTTCGTCGAACAGCTTCTGCCGTTCCGCGTCGTCGGCGACCAGCGTCGCCTTCTCGATCAGCTCGTCGGCGCGCCGGCTGTCCCAGGCCTTGGACGGGAACTTGTCCTTGGGCCCGCTGAACTGGTTGTAGCTCTGCGCGGGATCGATGCGGGCCGAGTAGCTGAAGGACATCATCTGGTAGTTGCCCTTGCTGTAGCGGTCGAGCTGCGTCGCCCATTCCAGCACCTCGATCTCGCTGTTGATCCCGGCCGCCTGCAGCATCGCCTGCGCCATGATCGCGACCGGGAAGCTCGGCACGGTCGAGCGCTTGTTGGCGATCAGCCTGATCGGCTGGCCCTTGTATCCGGCCTCGGTCAGCAGCGCCTTCGCCCTGGCCGGGTCATATGTGTAACGCTGGCGCTGCACGTCCGAATAATAGGGCGAGCTGACATAGACGGCCGAGTTGTTGGTCGTGCCGAGCTCGTTCGAGCCATGGGCGACGATCTGGTCGAGATCGAGCGCGGCGGCGATCGCCTGACGCATCCTGACATCCTTGAGCAGCGGATCGCGGCTCTGGATCAGCAGGGCGTGCTTGCTCGCGCTCGGCGCGCTCAGCACCTGGAGGTTTTGAACCTTCTTCATCTCCGGCACATCGGAATCGGGCACGTCGGCGACGTCGAGCGCGCCGGAGATCAGGCCGGCCTTGATGGTCGCGCCGTCGGCGATGGCGAGGAACTTCACCTCCGGCACCAAAGCGCGCTTGCGCCCGACATAACCGTCCCGCTTCTCGCCCGGTGGCGAGACATAGCCGTCGAAGCGCTTCAGCGAGACGAATTCGCCGCGCCGCCAGTCGCCGAGCATGAAGGGGCCGGTGCCGATCGGCTTGTCCCAACTGCCGTCGGGCTTCAGCGAGTCCCTGTGGATGATCGCGACCATGGCGCAGTCGGTGCGCGCCATCGTGTCGAGGAAAAGCGCGCTCGGCTTGTCCAGCGTCATCACGACGGTCGAGGGATCGGGCGCCGTGACGTCCGTGACCTTCATGCCGGTGCGGCCGTCGAATTCCGTCCGGCAGCGCCAGTCGGTCTTCGGGTCCATGTAGCGGGTCCAGTTCCACAGCACGTCGGCCGAGGTCAGTTCGGCACCGTTATGGAACTTCACGCCCTTGCGGAGCTTGAAGGTGTAGGTCAGCCCGTCAGCCGACGCTGAGACCTGCTCCGCCAGCAAGGGCGCGACCGCGCCGTTCTCGCGATAACCCACCAGCCCCTCGACCATATGCAGGATGACGGCGTCGGTGTTGTCGTCCCGGTTGACGCCCGGATTGGTCGAACGGATGTCGGCGTTGAGCGCGACATTGATCACCGCCTGCTGCGCCGCTGCCGGCGCGGCAAAGAGGGCCAGGGCGGTCGCAAGGGCGGCGTTCAGGCGCATCTTCAGCCTCCTCGCGCGGCAGTGAGAGGCGCGCCCTCGGCGCGATGGCGAGCCAGGGTCTCGGCAAGGAAGTCGGCGACATGCGGCACGGCCCGCTCGCCGTCATGCGACATGTTGGGGATGAGGTCGAAGCGGACCTTCACGCCGGCCGCCTCGAAGGAGCGCTTCAGGCTGGCGAGCCGCTCGGGGCGCGTCTTTCCGGCATGGTTGGCGTCCGGCATCCAGTTGCGGCCGCCTTCCTTGTGGGTGATTTCCCAGGTCTCGAGATCGGCGGCGCCGACGATCATTTGCACCGGCACGCGCACCATCGCCGCAGGATCGACCTCCCGGCCAAACAGCGCCGCGATGTTGCGGGTGCCGACCCACCAGTCGCGCGTCGGGTCGAGCAAGGTGACCGAGCCCGGCGCGCCGATGCAGGCGGCCCAGAGGCGCTCGGGCTGCAGCAACAGAAAGCGGTGGGCGAAATGGCCGCCGCCGGAATAGCCGAACAGGGCGAAGCGCTTGAAATCGAGGCCGTAGCGCTCGCCGATCTCGTCGACGATGGCGAGCAGGGCCTGATCGTAGCGGATATCGCCCTCGCGCATGTATTTGAAGCCATCGCGATAGCCGTCTCCGCGCACGCCGACCGGGAAGAGCGGCGCCAGCACGATGCAATTGTTCCAGCGGGCGAATTCCGCGAAGGCGTCGCGATAGGTGACGAAGCTGCGGCCGGTGCCGTGCATCGCGACGACGAGAGCCGGCGGCTCACCGCCCTGCTCCAGAGACGGCGGCACATAGAGGCAATAGCTGAAGCGCGGATCATGCCGGCTGGCGAAAATGGTGGTGCTGCCGAGATCGTAGAGCGCGCGGCCACGATCGGCCTCTGCGGCGGGTTGCTCGGTCTTTTCCAGCA
Source organism: Allobosea sp. (assembly GCF_051860145.1). Lineage (GTDB taxonomy): Bacteria > Pseudomonadota > Alphaproteobacteria > Rhizobiales > Beijerinckiaceae > Allobosea. The sequence goes on from NZ_JBHYEM010000019.1 coordinate 31,366, forward strand.
CGGCGGTCATTGGGCCATTCCCTATTGGCGGATTAATTGGCGCCAATTATGTTGCATGTTGGATCGGGGCTGACAAGCCGCAACATGGCGCAGGCTCGCTGGCCGAGCCGCGCCGAGTCGGGCTAGGGGATGACGATGACCGTCAAACGGAAACACAAGCCGAAGCGCGCGCTCGCCGGCGAGATCGCCGAAGCCATCCGGCTCGGTCAGTTCCGCGCCGGCGAATGGCTGCGCCAGATCGATCTCGAGGAGAAATTCGACGCGACGCGCTTCGACGTACGCGCCGCACTCGACGAGTTGGTGGTGCGCAAGGCGATCGAGCACGTGCCCAATCGCGGCTACCGCGTCGCCCAGCTCGACCGCGAGACGCTGCGCCATATCCGGGCCGTGCGCGTCATGATCGAGACCGCGACGGCGCCGACCATCGTCGCCGCCATCGACCCAGCGACGCTCGCCAGGCTCCACGACCTCGCCGAGCAGTTCGCCGCCACGGTCCGGGAGGGCACGCGCGCCGACCAGAGCCGGGTCAACGCCGAATTCCACCATGTGCTGTATCATCTCAGCGGCAACCCGGTGCTCGAGGAGCTGATCTGGAACCTGCGCGACCGCGGCCGCGGCTCGAACGTCACGGTCTGGGCCTCGCATGACTCGCTGCTGCGCAGCGACAGCGACCATCGCGAGATGCTGGAGGCGATCGAGGCGCGCGACGCGGCGCGCCTCTCAGGCCTGATCGCGTCCCATATCCTCAAGGACGCGCCGGAAGGCTAAGCGCTAGTCCGTGGCGCTGACTTCCCAGAGCCGGGGCAGCGACATCATCGTCGAGACATAGCCCTTGACGCGCTTCGAGGTCACGCCGGCGACGATGCCGTTATAGAGCATCACCATCGGCACATCGGCGATGAAGCGCTTGTGCAGCTCGTCGAAGATCTTCTGGCGCTCGGCCCGGTCCGAGACGACCATCGAGCGGTCGAGCAGCTCCTGCACGGCGGGATCGTCCCAGAGCTTGCGCGGCTGCTTGTCCTTCGGGCCCGTCATCGACTCGAAGCTCAGCGCCGGATCGAGCCGCCCCGAATAGGGGAAGGCCTGCATCTGGTAGTTGCCCTTGCTGTAGCGATCGAGCTGGGTCGCCCATTCCAGCACCTCGATCTCGGCATTGATGCCGGCGGCCTTGAGCATCTGCTGGGAGATGACGGCCGCATCGAAGCTCTGCGGATAGCGCTTGTTGGCGAGCATCACGATCTGCTCGCCCTTGTAGCCCGATTCCGCCAGGAGCTTCTTCGCCGCTGCCGGATCGTATGTGTAGCCCTGGTCCTGGACGGCGGTGTGATAGGCCGAGAGCGAGGGCACCATCGAGTTGTTGACCTTGCCGAGCCCGTCGGTGACGGCGTCGACGATCTCCTTGGTGTCGAGCGCCGCCGCGATCGCCTGGCGCAGCTTGACGTTCTTCAGGAGCGGATCGCGCGTCTGCAGGATGAGGCCGACCAGCCCCATGCTGGAGACGACCGAGAGCTCGACCTTGTCGTTGCCCTTGAGCTCGCCGACATCCGAGTTGGCGATGTCGGGGATGATGTCGAGATCGCCGCGCAGCAGCGCCGCCTTGGCCGTGGAATTGTCGGGAACGACCATGAAGCGGATTTCGTCGACGAGCGGCCGCTTGCCGCCGGTCAGGCCGTCGCTCTTGCCGGGCAGGCTGGCGTAATCGGCGAAGCGCTCGACCCGGACATATTCGTTGCGCTTCCACTCGGCGAGCTTGAAGGGACCCGTGCCGATCGGCTTGTCGAAGCTGCCATCGGCCTTGAGCGAATCCTTGTGAAGGATGGCGGTCATGGCGCAATCGGTACGCGCCAGCGAGGCGAGGAACAGCGCGCTCGGATTGTCGAGGGTGAAGGTTACAGTCGAGGCGTCCGGTGCCTCGACCTTCTCGACCTTGACCTGGCCGCGCCCGTCGAATTCCGAGAGGCAGCGCCATTCGGTCTTCGGGTCCATGTAGCGGTTCCAGCTCCAGACCACGTCGGCCGAGCTGAGTTCGGCGCCGTTATGGAACTTCACGCCCTTGCGCAGCGTGAAGGTATAGGTCTTGCCGTCGGCCGAAGCCTCGACCTTCTCGGCGAGCAGCGGCTTGACCAGCGCATCCTCGCCATAGGCGACCAGGCCTTCGACCATGTTCAGGACGACGCCGTCGGTATTGTGGTCGCGGTTCACGCCGGGATTGATCGAGCGGATATCGGCCCGCAACTGCACGCGGATACTGGTCGGCGCGGCCAGCGACGGGCCGATGCCCGCCAGCAGCAGCGCCGCGACGGCGCCAGCGCCAGCGGCTGACGCGAGTGCTCTCGAAGCCATGGTACTCCCCTTTGTTGTGGCATGGTCGCGACGCCGCCCTCTCCGGCTGCCGCGACCTGGTTGTCACTCCGCCGCCGTTGCCAGCGACACGGGATCCTCGGTCAGGCTGTAGCGGGTGAACTGCCGGTTCAGCGCCGGCAGCGGCGCCACCTCCATGATGCCCTTCGCCGGCTGCATGACGACCATCGCGACCGTGGCCGAGAGATTGCCGGTCTCATTGGGACGCGGCGGGCGGCAGACCGCATAGGGCGTCAGGAAATCGTCGAAGAGCGCCTCTTTCAGATCCGCTACCGTCAGCTTGCGGCCGCTTTCATCGAGCAACTTGCGGACGCGCCAGTCGCGATAGAAGCTCTCGGGGACCCGCGGGGTGCCGGTATCGGTGATCTTGGTCAGCGCGATCTGGCCGACCCAGTGATTGGCGTGGACGATCAGCCCGTCGGCCGGATAGATCGGAAAGGCCTCGTCCGGCGCGCATTCGAAATCGATGGCGAAACCGGCCACCGTCGACAGCATCATGTTGTTGGAGCAGGCCTTGGGCGTCGTCGCCACGGCCTTCATCGCCATGGCGAAATGCTCCTGCTCGAGCACCTTGCGGCGGATCAGCGCCAGCGGCACGCCGGCCTGGGTGAAGTCGCGCTCCGACTCGAGATAGTTGGCGGTGATCGAGATGCCGGCCGCGTTCATGCCGCAGCGGGCGAGGCCGCCAGCCTCGACGAAGGTCAGGAAATCCGGTCCGTCATCGCGGCGCACGCGCAGCACGATCGCCGTCTCGGCGCATTCGGCCTTCCAGTCCCAGTTCTGGCCATGGATCAGTTCGCCGGTGGCGCTGCGCTCCGGCAGGATCACCGCGCCGGTGCAGCCGTCGTCGAGCTCCTCGCCGGCCTCGACGGGTTTCGCTTTCTCCAGCCGCGCCTTGGCCATGACCTCGGTGCGGGCATTGACCATGACGATGTCTTCGAGCGACACGCCGGCGCCATCGGCGATGCCGCGCATCTCCTCGACATAATGCGCGCCAAAAGCCTCGATCTCGCGGGCGAACTCGACGATCAGCCGGGACTTCGCCGCGCCGTCATAGCCCAGCTCGGTGAGCTGGCCGCCATAGAGTTCGATGCTGCGCTTGACTCGCTTGGGCACGGCCACGCCATGCTGGCGACCGCGCTCATAGGGCGATCCCGAAACCTCGATGAAGGGAAAGGGCTCAACCATCGGCCGCGGGCCTCCTTGTTCGCGCACTGGCGCAACGTCCAGAATAAATGTATTTCATACAGAACTAAGACAATCAAGGCTGTTTTCATGGCACGCCCGACACGCCTGCAGCGCGAGATCGCCGAGAACATCCTGCACATGCTGCGCGAGGATGGGCTGGAGGCCGGCGCCTGGCTGAACGAGAACAGCACCGCCAAGCGCCTCAACGTCTCGCGGACCCCGGTGCGGGCGGCGCTGGCCTTCCTCGCCGAGCAGGGCATCGTGCGGCGCCACGCCAACAAGGGGATCGAGCTGGTCAAGCCGCCGGCCGGCAAGCCGGGGGCCAGCGCCCTGCCCGATGCGACCGAGCTCGCGCTGGTCAAGATCGCGCATGACCGGGAGAACGGGCTGATCGCCGACGACGTCTCCGAGATGGAGGTGATGCGGCGCTACGAGCTCGGCCGCCCCGACGTGCAGCGCCTGCTGGCTCGCCTCGCCGATCTCGGGATGATCGAGCGCAAGCCCGGCTATGGCTGGCACTTCCTCCTCACTCCACGCGATTCCTCGGCGCATGACGAGGGTTATCGCTTCCGCATGCTGATCGAGCCGATGGCGATCCTCGAGCCCGGCTTCCATGTCGAGCAGGGCTGGATCGACGAGATGCGCGCCCGGCATCGCCAGACGCTCGAGCAGCCCTGGCGCGAGAGCTCCAGCGTCGCCTTCTACGAGATGAACGCCGATTTCCACGAGGGCCTGGCGGCGGCCTCCGGCAACCGCTTCATCCATGCCGCCGTCAAGCGGCAGAACGAGATCCGGCGCCTGTCGAACTATGACTGGGTCTTCGGTTTCGAGCGGGTCCAGGTCAACAGCACCGAGCATCTGCAGATGCTCGACTATCTCGAGGCGGGCGACCGGGAGGTCGCGTCCGCCCTGATGCGCCGGCATCTCCAGCGCGCCAGCCTGCTGCGTGGCCCCGGCAACGGCGCCGACTGATGAGCCTGACCTTGGCAAGATCGGCTATTGTTTTTTCTCACTGAAAATACATTATAGGCCGTTCCCGATGTCGATACCGCGGGAATGCCCATGGCCGAGGAGCTTCCATGACCATCTCCGCGCTTCGCAGCGAAACCGACCGCACCAATGCGTCCGACGCGTTCTGGATGCCATTCACGCCGATGCGCGGTTTTCGGCAGGAGCCGATCCTGTTCGAGCGGGCCGAGGGTATGCATTACGTCACGCCGGAAGGACGTCGCATCCTCGACGGCATGGCCGGGCTCTGGTGCGTCAATGCCGGGCACGGCCAACCCCGGATCGTCGAGGCGATCCGCGAGGCGGCCGGCCGGCTCGATTTCGTCTCCTCCTTCAAGATGAGCCACCCCGCCGCGCAAGCCTACGCGGCACGGCTCTGCGACTTCGCCCCTGGCGGGCTCGACCATGTCTTCTTCGTCAACTCGGGCTCGGAAGCCGTGGACACCGCGCTGAAGATCGCCCGCGCCTATCACCATGCCCGCGGCGACGCGCGCCGCACCAAGCTGGTCGGCCGCGCCAAGGGCTATCACGGCATGGGTTTCGGCGGCCTCTCCGTCGCAGGCCTCGGCCGGCACAAGCGCGGCTTCGGCCCGCTCCTGCCGGAGGTCGCGCATCTCGCCCTGCCCTATGATGCCGGCATGGCCTTCTCGGCGGGCCAGCCGGATACCGGCGCAGCCTATGCCGACGAGCTGGAGAAGCTGCTCGAACTGCATGATCCGGCCAGCGTCGCGGCCGTGATCGTCGAGCCGGTGACCGGCTCGGGCGGCGTCTATCCACCGCCGCGCTTCTATCTCGAACGGCTGCGCGCGATCTGCGACCGGCATGGCGTGCTGCTGATCTTCGACGAGGTCATCACCGGCTTCGGACGGCTGGGCGCACCCTTCGCAGCGCAGGCGCTCGGCGTGACGCCCGATATCATCGCCTGCGCCAAGGGCATGACCAACGGCGCCGTGCCGATGGGCGGGGTCATCGTCTCCAACGCGGTCTACGACGCCTTCATGGCCGGCCCGCCGGAGGTGATCGAGCTGTTTCATGGCTATACCTATTCGGCCCATCCGCTCGCCTGCGCGGCGGGGCTGGCGACGCTCGAGGTCTTTGCCGAGCAGGGGCTGGTCGAGCGGGCGAAGGCGACGGGCGCAAGCTGGCAGCGCCGCGCGCTCCAGCTCAGGCAGTCGCCTCACGTCATCGACATCCGCAGCATCGGGCTGCTCTGCGCCATCGAACTGGCGCCGCGCACGGGCCAGCCGGGTGCCCGAGGCGCAGCCTGTGCCAGGGCCTGCCTCGAGGCCGGGGTGCTGGTGCGCAATTCCGGCGACATGATCGTGCTGTCGCCGCCGCTGATCATTTCCGAGGACGAGATCGAGACGATCTTCGGCACGATCGAGGCGGCGCTCTCCGAGATCGACTGACGCCGTCATCCCGGCCGCAGCGCAGCGGAGAGCCGGGATCCATGCCTGAACGTAGATCCCGAAGGCTCAGGCATGGATCCCGGGTCTCCCTTCGGTCGCCCGGGATGACGGCGTTGGTTACTGCTTCAGCGAAACCTCCCAGGCCCGAGCCCGCGACTCCCAGGGCACGAAGCCCTCGACGCGAGCGATGGAGGCCCAGGCCTCGATCGAGTTGAACAGCATCACCAGCGGCGCATCCTCGATCATGCGCTTGTGGAGGTCGTCGAAGATCGCCTGGCGCTGGCGCGGGTCCTCGATGCGCGAGGCCTTGTCGAGCAGCGCGATCACGTCGGGATCGTCCCAGACCTTGCGCGGCTGCTGCGCCTTCGGCCCGGTGAAATGCTCGAAGCTCAGCGCCGGATCGAGCCTGGCCGAATAGGAATGGACCATGAGCTGGTAATTGCCCTTCAGGAAGCGGTCCATATGTGTCGCCCATTCGACGACATCGATATCCGAGTTGATGCCGACGGCTTGGAACATCGACTGCAGCACCACCGCGATGTTGAAGCTCGGCGAGGATTTGCGGTTATTGGTGGTGATCTTCAGCCGCTCGCCCTTGTAGCCGGCCTCGGTGAGCAGCTTTTTCGCGAGCGTCGGATCGTATTTATAGCCGAGGTTCTGGACCTCGCTGTGATAGGTCGACTTGGCATGGATGGTGGAGTTGTTCGGCTTCACGCCGAGATCGGAGACGATCGCGACGAGCTGGCCGAAATCGATCGCCGCCGCCAGCGCCTTGCGCATTTCCGGCTTCTTGAAGACGGGGTCGTTGGTCTGGAAGAGCAGCGCGTGGCGCGCAGCGGTGATCGAGGTCTGGACGGTGATGCCCTTCTCCTTCTTCAGCTCGGCCACGTCCGAGCCCAGCACCTCGGCGATGTCGATCTGGCCCGAAATCAGCCCGGCCTTGACCGAGGCGGCGTCGGGAACGACCAGGAACCTGACCTCGGGCACCAGCGGGCGCTTGCCGCCGGCGAAACCGTCGAGCCCGCCAGCCAGCGACTTGTAGCCGTCGAAGCGGGTCAGCACGACCTGCTGCCCGCGCTTCCACTCGCCGAACTTGAACGGCCCGGTGCCGACCGGCGCCTTCCAGGAGCCGTCGGCATTCAGCGAGTCCTTGTGGATGACCGCGGCGCTGCCGCAATCCGTACGGGCGAGCGAAAACAGGAAGAGGGCGTTCGGCTCGTTGATGCGCATGCGCACCGTCGAGGGATCGACCGCCTCGATCGCCTCGACCTTGAGACCGTTGCGGCCGTCGAAATCGGCGAGGCAGCGCCACTCCGTCTTCGGATTCATGTAGCGCTGCCAGCTCCAGACAACATCCTCGGCCGTGACCGAAGCGCCGTTATGGAAGCTCAAACCCTTGCGCAGCGCGAAGGTGTAGGTCAGCCCGTCGGTGGAGGTCTCGAGCTGCTCGGCCAGCATCGGCTTGACGGTGCCGCCTTCGCCATAGGCGACGAGGCCCTCGACCATGTGCAATGTCACCGCGTCGGTATCATCATCGCGATTGACGCCGGGATTGGTGCCGCGAATATCGGCCTTCAGGGCGACGGTCAGCGTCTGCGCCGCAACCGGGGCGGTGGACAGCGCGGCAAAGACCGCGACAGAGGCAAGGCGCGTGAGCAAAGCGCATCTCATGACGAAGGACCCCCCATCCCGTTCAGGCTGCGATAGCGACGGCGACCGGGTCGCCGTCCAGACTGTAGCGCGTGAATTGCCGGTTCAGGGCCGGCATCGGCGCGACCTCCATGATCCCGAGCGCAGGCTCGATCAGGATCATCGCGACGCTCGCCGTCAGATCGCCGGTCGCACCCGGACGCGGCGGTCGGCAAACCGAATGCGGCGTCAGGAAATCGTCGAAGAGCGCGGCCTTGAGATCCTCGCGCGTCAGCGGACGGCGCGGCTCGTCGAGCAGGCGGCGGACGCGCCAGTCGCGGTAATGGCTGTCGGCCGAAGAGGTCATGCCGGTGTCGCGCAATTTCGCCAGCGCCGCCGGACTGATCCAGTGATTGGCATGAACGATCAGCCCATCCTGCGGGTAGACCGGAAAGGCCTCGTCGGGCGCGCATTCGAAATCGATCGCAAAGCCGTAATTCTGGCTCAGCATCATATTGGTCGAGCAGGCCTTGGGCGTCGTCGCCACCGCCTTGATCGCGAGCGCGAGATGCTCCTGTTCCAGCGCCTTGCGGCGGACCAGCGCCAGCGGCACGCCCTCCTGGCAATAGTCACGGTCGCTGCGCAGATAATTGCCGGTGACGCAGATGCCGGCGGCGTTCATGCCGTGGCGGCCGAGCCCGCCGGCCTCGACGAAGGTCAGGAGATCGGGGCCGTCCTCGCGCCGGATGCGCAGCACGATCGCGGTTTCGGCGCAGTCCGGCTGCCAGTCCCAGTTCTGGCCCTGGATGACGCCGCCGGTGGCGCTGCGCTCTGGCAGGATAACCGCGCCGGTGCAGCCATCCGCCATCTCCTCTTCCTCATCCTCGTCGATCGGGCGGGAGGCGAGCAGGCGCGCCTTGGCGACGATCTCGGTGCGGGCATTGATCATGATGATGGCGTCGAGGGACAACCCGGCGCCGTCGGCGATGCCGCGCATCTCCTCGAGATAGGCCTCGTCAAAGGCTGCGATGCCGCGGCTGAACTCGGCGATCAGCCGCTCGCGCTCGCCTGGCCGCGAGCCGAGCCGATCGAGCTGACCGGCGTAGAAGCGGGCGCTGCGCCGGACGCGGTCGGGGACCGCGGCGCCATGCTGCCGCCCCCGCTCATAAGGCGAGCCGGACACCGAGACGAAGGGAAACGGTGCGGTCATCGACAGGCTCTGTGTTTTTTAATTCACTAATATACACTGGACCATCGCCAAACGGCGTTGTCAATGGCATGAGAAGACCTCTCGGAGGGGCGTCGGTGTCAAGCGGACTGCATCGTGAAATCATCGGCGACATCCTGCGCCTCGGCCGGGACGAAGCCTGGGCCGTCGATGCCCCCGTCGGCGAGAAGCCGCTGGCCGGGCGGCTGGGCGTCTCGCGGACGCCGGTGCGCCGGGCGCTGATCGATCTCAGCGAGCGCGGCATCCTGCGGCGCGAACCCGGCAGCGGCTTCAAGCTCAACCGGCCGATCGACGCGGCGGTGATCGAGCAATGCGGCAATGGCGCGGGCGGCGGCGAACTCTACCGGACAATCCTGATGGATCGCGCCACCGGCACGATCGCGGAGGAGGTCACCGAGAATGGCCTGATCGCGCATCTCGGCGCATCACGCGGCGATCTCCGTCGCGCCTTGCAGAGGCTCTCGGCCGAAGGGATCGTGCAGCGCCAGCGCGGCCATGGCTGGCGCTTCAGCGAAAGCCTCGACACGCCGCAGGCGATCATCGAGAGCTACGCCTTCCGCGAGGCGGTGGAAACCGCGGCGCTGAGCCAGCCCGGCTACCGGGTCGACCGCGTCGCGCTCGAGCGGATGCGAGCCGCCCACGAGGCGCTGATGCGCAAGCCCGCCGCCGAGGTCGCGCCCGACATGTGGTTCCAGGTGAATGCCGGCTTCCACGAGACCCTCGCCTCCTGGTCGCGCAACCGCTTCTTCCTGCAAGCGGTGAAACGCCAGAACGCCCTGCGGCGGATGCATCAATTCGCCGATTTTCCGCAACTGACGCCGGAGCAGATCGCGCAATCCTGCGAGCAGCATCTGGCCATCCTCGATGCGCTGGCGGCCGGCGAGCGCGCCCGCGCCCGCACGCTGCTCGCGGCCCATCTGCGCCAGGCCGCACAGGACTGGCAGAGCCCGGGCTGAAGGCTCGCAGCTCATCCCGATGGTCCGCGATTGCGGGTCACGCAAGAATGCTTTGCGGACTGCCGCGTTTCGCAGCTTCGCCGCCACGACTAACTGGCTTTTGCGACATTTGGCGCGCCGGAACTGATGGCGGCGACTGCGCCGCCGACCGCATGTCGCTATCCGCAGGAGCCCAGATGCCTTTCCAGAATTTCCGGGTCGAGGTCAGCGATTTCATCGCGACCGTCACCTTCGACCGCCCGCCGGTGAACGCGCAGAACCGGGAGACGCGCGAGGAGGCGATCCGCGTCTTCGACCAGCTCAGCGACCGCGACGATGTCCGCGTCGTCATCCTGACAGGCGCCGGCAAGGTGTTCTCGGCCGGGGCCGATGTGAAGGAGCGCGTCGGGCTGGCGCAGGAGCCGGGCGACTATGTCAGCCACAACCGGGTGACCCGGGAATTCTTCTATGCCGTCGCCGACTGCACGAAGCCGGTGATCGCGGCGGTGAACGGGCCGGCGGTCGGTGCCGGCTTCGCGCTGATGCTCGCCTGCGACATCATGCTGGTCTCGGAGAGCGCCTATGGCGTGATGCCCGAGGTCGATGTCGGGCTGTCCGGCGGGCAGAGTTTCATCATGGAGCATTTCACCAAGTCGAAGGCGCGGGCGATGTATTTCACCGGCGCGCGGATCTCGGCGCAGGAACTCCATCGGCTTGGCGTCGTCGAACAGGTCCTGCCGGACGCCGAGCTCATGCCCGCTGCACTGGCGATGGCCCGCGTCATCGCGGCCAAAAGCCCGATTGCGGTGCAGGCGGCCAAGCGCGGCTTCAACACGGTGCAGGCCATGCCGATGCGCGAGGGCTATCGCTACGAGCAGTCGATCACGGTCGCCTTGTCCCATACCGAGGACGCGAAGGAGGCGCAGCGCGCCTTCGTCGAGAAGCGGAAGCCCGTGTTCAAGGGTCGGTGAACCCGGCCTCGTCCGCGTTGCGGGCGGTGGCGAAGCGCGACATGCTGCGCTCGCTCGCGGCCGTCGTCACCCTGGGGCGGTCGACCTGACGAGGACAGACGAATGCCGAGCTGCGTGATCCTTGACGACTATCAGAACGTCGCGCTCGCGATGGCGGATTGGAGCGGCGTGCAGGAGCGCGTCTCGATCCGCGTGAGCGATCGCAACCTGCGGGGCGAGGAGCTGGTCGCGCTGCTCACCGAGGCTGAGATCGTCGTGATGATGCGCGAGCGGACGCCGTTCGATGCGGCGCTGTTCGCAGCGCTGCCGCAGCTGAAGCTGCTGATCACCACCGGGATGCGCAATGCCTCGATCGATTTCGCCGCGGCCGCTAAACAGGGCGTCACCGTCTGCGGGACGCCGAGCGCGCCGGGCACGACGGCCGAGCTGACCTGGGGCCTAATCCATGCGCTGACGCGATCGATCCCGGCCGAGAATGCGCATTTTCACGCGAGCGGGCCGTGGCAGACCAGCGTCGGACGCGACCTGCGCGGCGCGACCCTCGGCATCATCGGACTCGGCAATCTCGGCCAGCGCGTCGCGCGGGTCGGGGCGGCCTTCGAGATGCGCGTGCTCGGCTGGAGCCGTTCGCTCACCGACGAGACCGCGAGATCGGTCGGCGCCGGTCGCGCCGCGTCGCTTCACGAGCTGCTGCGGGAATCCGACATTGTCAGCATCCATATTCCGCTGAACGCGGCGACGCGCGGCCTGATCGGCGGGGCCGAGCTCGCCCTGATGAAACCCGAGGCCTTGATCATCAACACCTCGCGCGGGCCGATCATCGACGAGGCGGCTCTGGTCGAAGCGCTTGAGGCAGGCAGGATCGCCGGAGCGGGCCTCGACGTCTTCGACGAGGAGCCGCTGCCCGGCGACCATCCCCTGCGCCGCCTGCCGAACGTGATCGCCACCCCGCATCTCGGCTATGTCACGGAAGCGAATTACCGCGCCTATTTCGAGGGCGTGGTCGAGGACATCGCCGCCTGGCTCGACGGCACGCCGGTGAGGGTGATGACAGGCTGAGCCAAACGCCCGCAGCCAAGGCCCATCGTCATTCCGGCGCGGACGTCGCCCCTCCCGTCATGGTCGGGCTTGTCCCGTGACCATCCACGTCTTCCGCCATGCAGGGCAGCGTTCAAGACGTGGATGCTCGCCACAGGGGCGAGCATGACGAGGCTGGATCGAGGTGGTGGTTCGGATTCCGGGCTCATCGCGGCGCGATGCCCCGGAATGACGGCGCGGCTCAACCGGCAATCTAGGCCGGCGCGCCAAATGCCCCGGCCTGCGTCAGCCTCGCCCGCTCGTCCTGGCCGATGCCGAACTGGTCGAGGATCGCGGCCTGGTCGGCGTCGAGCTCCGGCGGCGGCCGGTCGATCCGGGCCGGCGTCGCGCTCAGGGCGAAAGGCGACGAGACCGAGCGGATCGCGCCGGCGCCCTCCCCGATCGCGACGACACCGCCGATCGCCGCGAGCTGGGCATGGTCGGCCGCCTCGCCGACATCATGCACCTTGGCGACATTGACCTTGGCGGCGCCGAGCTTCTCGACGATGACCCGGCTCGGCAAGGCGCGCGTCACCTCGCTCAGCACGGCGACGAGCTCGACGCGGTTGCGGCGCCGGTCGAAGGCGGTGCGGAACTGCGGCTTGTCGAGCCGTTCGGGATCGAGCGCGGCGGCGCAGCGCTTCCACATGTCGTCTGCCGGCGCGATGATCACGACCCTTCCATCGGCGGCCGGGAAGGCCTGGTTCGGCACGCTGAGATGGTTGGCCGTGCCCATCGGCTTGTGGATCGCCCCGGTCAGCCAGTAGTCCGTGTAGAAATAGTTCATCAGATGGGCCGAGGAGCGCAGCAGCGAGGTCTCGACGCGCTGGCCCTGCCCGGTCCGCTGGCGGTGGAAGAGCGCGGCCAGGATGCCGCTGACCAGCGCGAGGCTGGCATGCAGGTCGATCACGGCCGTGCCGCAGCGCACCGGCTCGCCATCGGCCTCGCCGGTGATGCTCATCATGCCGCTATGGGCCTGGAGCGCGACATCATTGGCACCGAGATGCGAGAGTGGCCCGCTGTCGCCATAAGCCGAGAACTCGCAGAAGATCAGGCCCGGATTGGCTTGCTTCAGCTGCTCGTAGCCGAGGCCGAACGTCGCCATGGCGCCGGGCCGGAAATTATTGATGACGACGTCGCATTCCGCCGCCATCCGCGCCGCCAACTCGCGCGCCTCCGGCTTGCGCAGGTCGAGCACCATGCTGCGCTTGTTGCGGTTGAGCGCCAGGTAGGACGGGCTCGCGCCATAGCGCGCCATCGCTTCCTCGGTGACGCCGAAGCTGCGGGCGCCATCGCCGGTGCCGGGCTCCTCGATCTTGATGATGTCGGCGCCGAGATCGCCGAGGATCTGCGTCGCCGCCGGCCCCGCGAAGATGCGCGAGAAATCGAGGACGCGGATGCCGTCGAGAGCGCCAGCGGGCGCCCCCTCCTGTTGCTGCGCGGGCTCTGCCATCACGACACCACGACGCGCGCCTTGCCGACGGTCAGGACCTTGCCGGTGCCGTCCTCGCACCAGACCGCGAGGCGATAGAACGCCCGGTCCTTCGCGTCGCGCTCCACGGCCTCGACGCGTGCCGCGCTGATCACGACCTGATCCTCGTAGACCGGGGCGACATATTTGGTCGAAAGCCCGCCCTCGGCGAGGAATCCCGGCCCGAAAGCGTTCAGCAGCAGGTCGAGTATCCAGTTGGTCGAGACCATGCCGTCGGCGATGATGCCGGGCAGGCCCTGCGATTTCGCGTAGTCGTCATCGTCATGGATGGTCGGCCCGCCGCGATGGATGCGGCCGTCATCGGCGGCGACGGTCGCCTGGGTGTCGACATACCAGCGCATGCGCTCGCGTGTCATCCGGCGCGGCCGGGAGCGGAATTCGTGGCCGATCGGCAATTCGGCGGCGGCCATTGTCGTGGTCAGGGTCATGATCAGGCCTCCGCCTGCTTGAAGGCGAGAATGACGGTGTCGCGATAGGTGACGAGCAGCTCGCCGTCCGCCGCGCGGCGCAGCTCGATCGTCATCCGGACATAGTCGCGGCCGCGCTTCTGGCTGCGATCGGCGACGGTGCCAGTGACGCGCAGCGGCACGCCGGCCGGCACGAAGGCATGGAAATCGCCGTCGAACTCGTAGTGGATCCGGGCCGTCGGGCCGGTGCCGGCCGGGCAGGCATGGCGATAGAGGCGCAGCTTCTCGAGATGGACGAGGGTCGGCGGCGCGATCTGGTTCTCGGTGCCCTGGAAATACTCCTGATGCATCTCGACCGAGTGGCAATATTCGCGCACCTGGAACGGGCTGATCTCATATTCCACCGGACCGAGCACATCGCCCGTGTCCAGATCCGTGACATAGCGTCCGATCGCCATTCCTGCCGTCCTGTCTGATGTGGGAGCCGAGCGATAGCACCCGCCCGCCGCGCCGAGGAACGGACGCAGGACGACGACCAACTTTTCAGATGCCGTGAAGATCGAATGCCGCTTTGCCCGCTTGGGCCTTGGCTTTTGCGCCGACCGCAACAATGGTTCTCGCAGGGGCGCGTTGCCGGCCCGGCCTGGGCGGACTAGCGCTCCGAGGCCGCAGCGGCCGACGCGCGCCGCCAAACGCTCGCAAGCAGGGACGCCATGTCTGATCGCAGGAATATCGGCACGTTCGACTATGTCGTGATCGGCGCGGGCTCGGCCGGCTGCCTGCTGGCGAACCGCCTCTCGGCCGACCCCGGCAAACGCGTCCTCGTGCTCGAAGCCGGCGGCAAGGACGACTGGATCTGGTTCCATATCCCGGTCGGCTATCTCTACGCGATCGGCAATCCGCGCGCCGACTGGCTGTTCCAGACCGAGGCTCAGGCCGGGCTCGGCGGCCGGGCGCTGGCCTTCCCGCGCGGCAAGGTGGTCGGCGGCTGCTCGGCGATCAATGCAATGATCTATATGCGCGGCCAGGCGGCCGATTATGACGGCTGGCGCCAGCTCGGCCTGCAGGGCTGGAGCTGGGACGAGGTCCTGCCCTTCTTCCTCAAGCATGAGGACCATATCGCGCCGCCGCCCGGCGGGTTGCACCGCTCCGGCGGCGAATGGCGCGTCGAGCATCCGCGCGTGCGCTGGGCCGTGCTCGACGCGATCCGCGAGGCGGCGGCCGCAGCGGGCATCGCCAAGATCGACGACTTCAACACCGGCGACAATGAAGGCTCGGCCTATTTCCAGGTCAACCAGAAGCGCGGCACGCGAATGAGCGCCTATCGCGCCTTCCTCAAGCCCGTTCTGGAACGCTCCAATATCCGGCTCGAGACGCATGTCCTGGTCGAGCGTGTCGTCGTCAAGGATGGGCGCGCCAGCACCGTCGAGTTCAGCCATGGCGGCGAGAAGCTGCAGGTCGAGGTGCGCGGCGAGATCGTGCTCAGCGCCGGCGCCGTCGGCTCGCCGGCGATCCTCGAGCGTTCGGGCATCGGCGACGGCGAGCGCCTCCAGGCCCTCGGCATCGCGACGCAGCGCCATGCACCGGGCGTCGGCGAGAATCTGCAGGACCATCTCCAGATCCGGCCGGTCTACAAGGTCGAGGGCGTGCGCACGCTGAACAGCGACTATGCCAAGCTCTGGCGGCGGCCGCTGATGGCGCTGGAATATGCAGCGCTGCGCACCGGCCCGCTGACCATGGCGCCCTCGCAGGTCGGCGCCTTCGCCAAATCCTCGCCGGACTACGCCACCGCCAATCTCGAATTCCATTTCCAGCCGCTTTCGCTCGACAAATGGGGCGACGGCCTGCATCCGTTCGGGGCGTTCACGGCAAGCGTCTGCAACCTGCGCCCGTCGAGCCGCGGCAGCGTGCATCTGAAGAGCCCGCGCGCCGAGGATGCCCCCGCGATCTCGCCGAACTACCTCGATACCGAGGAGGATCGGCAGGTCGCGGTCGACGCGCTCAAGCTCGCCCGGCGCATCGTGTCCCAGGCCCCGCTCGCCCGCTTCAACCCGCAGGAATATGTGCCCGGGCCCGACATCTCCAGCGACGAGGCGCTGTTCGCCGCAGCCGGTCAGCTCGGTACCACGATCTTCCACCCGGCCGGGACCGTCAGGATGGGCCGCGACGACGATGCCGGAGCGGTGCTCGACGAGCGCCTGCGCCTGCGCGGTGTCGAGGGCCTGCGCGTCATCGATGCCTCCGTCATGCCGCGGATCACCTCGGGCAACACCGCGGCTCCCACCATGATGATCGCCGAGAAGGGCGCGCAGATGCTGCGCGAGGATGCGCAAACGCGCTGAGGCGATGAGCTGATAAGCCGGCTTGACGCGGACCGCTGCGCCGGCCCATCTTTGCAAAAATAGCAAAGATGGAAATGCCATGGATACGTTCCGCGGAATGCAGATGTTCGTCACGGTGGTGCAGAGCGGCTCGCTCTCGGCCGCGGCACGGCAGATCGGCACCTCGCCGGCCTCGATCTCGCGCTATATGACGGCGCTGGAGGACAGCACCGGCAGCCGCCTGCTCAACCGCAGCAGCCGCAAGCTGACCTTGACCGAGGCGGGGGAGATCTATTTTCGCCATGCCGAGCACATCCTCGGCCAGATCGAGGCGACCAACAGCGCGATCTCGCAGCTACAGCATGCGCCGCGCGGCACGTTGCGGGTGCATTCGCGCATCCTGATCGCGTCGCAGCAGATCGTCCCGGCCATGCCGGAATTCCTGGCGCGCTATCCCGACATCAAGGTCGACCTGATGATGTCGAACCAGATCATCGATCTTGTCGAGCAGAATGTCGACGTCGACATCCGCATCGGCAAGCTCGAGGATTCGGCGCTGATCGCGCGCAAGCTGCTGTCGAGCGAGCGCCTGCTCTGCGCCGCGCCGGGCTATCTCGCCGGCAAACCGGCAGTCGAGACCCCCGCCGACCTCGCGGCGCATAATTGCCTGACCTACCGGCTCCACATGGGCGGCACGGTCTGGCGCTTCGCCGGGGACGAAGGCGAGGTGATCGAGATTCCCGTCACCGGCAATTTCCAGACCGATAGCGGTCCCAGCCTGCGCAGCATGGCGCTGGCCGAGGCCGGCATCATCCTGATGCCGGACTGGTCGGTCCAGACGGATATCGATGCCGGGCGGCTGGTGCGGCTGCTGCCGGGCCACCGGGTCAGCTATGCCTCCTTCGAGAACGGGATCTACGCCGTCTATCAGCAGAGCCGGCACCGCTCGGCCAAGGTCCGCGTCTTCGTCGATTTCCTCGCGGAGTTGTTGCGCCGCAACGACGCCAGGAGCCTGGCGGCCGCGGCCTGAATTATTCGACCTTGACGCCGGCGACGTCGATGATGCGCTTCCACTTGAGGCTTTCGGCCTCGATCACCGCCTGCAGGTCGGCGGGCGTGCCGCCCGTCGGCAGCATGCCGAGCTCCTCGAAGCGCTTGCGGATCGTCGGCAAGGCCAGGATCTCGTTCAGCGCCGTATTGAGCCGGCTGACGATCCCGTCGGGAACGCCGGAGCCGGTGGTGAGATAGAGCAGCGTCACGGCCTCGTAGCCGGGCAGGTCCTCGGCGATGGCGGGAAGCGCGGGCTCGAGCGTGACGCGCTTTGCCGTCGAGACGCCGAGCGCGCGCAGCTTGCCGTCGCGCACCTGCGGCATCATCGCCGTCAGCGTGTCGATCGCGCATTCCACCCGGCCGCCGACCAGATCGAGCAGCGCCGGCCCCGAGCCGCGATAGGGCACATGCACGAGATCGACCCCGGCGAGGTTCTTGAACAGCTCGACGGCGAGGTGGCTCGCCGAGCCCGGGCCGTTGCTGGCGAAGTTCAGCTTGCCGGGATTGGCCTTGGCATAGGCGATGAACTCGGCCGTGGTCTTCACCGGCAGTGACGGATGGACGACGAGCACGCTCGGCAGCTGCGCGACATGGATGATCGGCCGAAAATCCTTGACCGCGTCATAGGGCAAGGATGGGTAGAGGAACGGGTTGGTCATTTGCACGCCCGGCGTCGCGATCAGGATCGCCGAGCCGTCGGGCGGGGCCTTAGCGACCTCGGCGGCGCCGATCGAGCCGGCCATGCCGGGGCGGTTCTCGATGATGAAGGAGGCGCCGAAGACCCGCTTCAGCTCATCGGCCAGCAGGCGCGCCGCGACGTCCGAACCGCCGCCCGCGACGAAGGGCACGATGAACCGGACGAGCTTGCCCGGCCAGGCCTCGGCCTGCGCAGGCCAGGGCGCGAAACCCGCAAGCGAAGCGCCAGCGCCCGCCAGGAAGCCACGGCGATCCAACATCTCTCATCCTCCCACGCAGCCGTCTCGGTGGCGGCTTCAATCGCGGCAGACCTATCAGCCTATCGCGCGCGCGACATCGCCGAGCAGCGCCGACCACTTGTGCGAGGGATGAAAAGCTGGAGCCCGATAACGTCCTGCCCGCTTCAAGCAGAATCGGGAAGGCTTTGCGCCCCAGCACCCGTCACCAGCGCGAGCTCGCTTTCATCCTTCAGCCCGACGCCGGTGAGCGAGCGACGAAGCGCCTGGTTGACCAGCCAGGCGAGCTTGAAGGCCGCGACCTCGAAGGACAGTCCGCCCGGCCGGATATTGGAGATGCAGTTGCGCGCCGCATCGCTCAGCCCCCGCCGCGGCGCGAAGGTCAGGTAGACGCCCAGCGAATCCGGCGAGGACAGGCCGGGCCGCTCGCCGATCAGCACCGCCACCATTCGCGCGCCGAGCGCCTCGGCCGCTTCATCCCCCAGCGCGACGCGGGCCTGGCTGGCGATGACGACCGGCGCGATGCGCAGGCCGCGCTGCCGCAGCAAAGGCAGCGTGGCGGCCAGGAGCGGCGCGGCGTTGTGCTGGACAGCCGTCGAGGACAGCCCGTCCGCGACCACGAAAGCGAGGTCGAACGCGCCCTTGCGGCCAGCCAGCAACGCGAGGCTTTCCGGCGCGAGCCGCCGCCCGAGATCGGGCCGGCGCAAATAGAGATCGCGCGAGGGTGCGGCGCTCGCGACCTCGATGGCCTCGAGCGAGAGCGCGGCCAGTTCCGCAGCGACGGCCTCCGGCCGAAACGGGATATGGACCGCATCGCGGGCCTGGGCATGGGCGAGGCCGAAGCGCAGCACCTCGCGCGTCGGCAGCGAGGCTCCCGAGCGGCCGAGCGCGATGCGCGCAGGCGTCAGGCGCGTCAGCGCCGCCCAGCGCTCCTCAGTAGGAACCGGCTTGTCGTCGCTCATGCCGCCTTGCCCGGCATGGCGGAAAGCAGGGCCTGTCCGCCCCGCCCGCCGCTCAGGCGTCCGGCTGCATCAGTGATCTCCATGCGGCGCAGCCAGGCCTCAAACTCCGGCGCGCGGCGCAGGCCCAGCACCTCGCGGACATAGAGCTGGTCGTGGAAGGAGGTGGACTGGTAGTTCAGCATGACGTCGTCCGCGCCGGGCACGCCCATGACGAAGTTCACTCCGGCCGTGCCGAGCAGGGTCAGCAGCGTGTCCATGTCGTCCTGGTCGGCCTCGGCATGGTTGGTGTAGCAGACGTCGCAGCCGAGCGGCACGCCCATCAGCTTGCCGCAGAAATGATCCTCGAGCCCGGCCCGGATGATCTGCTTGCCGTCATAGAGATATTCCGGGCCGATGAAGCCGACGACGGTGTTGACCAGAAGCGGCTCGAACGGCCGGCAGACCGCATAGGCGCGCGCTTCCAGCGTCTGCTGGTCGACGCCGTGATGCGCGTCGGCCGAGAGCGCCGAGCCCTGGCCCGTCTCGAAATACATGACGTTCTCGCCGACCGTGCCGCGCTTCAGCGAGCGGCCGGCCTCCATGCCTTCCTGCAGCAGCGAGAGCGAGATGCCGAAGGATTCATTCGCCTTCTGCGTCCCGGCGACGGACTGGAAGACGAGATCGACCGGCGCGCCCTGCCCGATCAGCGCGATCGCGCTGGTGACATGGGTCAGCACGCAGCTTTGGGTCGGGATGTCGAAGCGCCGGATCAGCTCGTCCAGTAAGCGAACCAGATCGCCGAGCACCGGCAGCGAGTCGGAAGCCGGGTTGATGCCGATCACCGCATCGCCGCAGCCATAGAGCAGCCCGTCCACGGTCGAGGCGAGGATGCCGGCGGCATCGTCGGTCGGGTGGTTCGGCTGGAGGCGCACCGCCATGGTGCCGGGCAGGCCGATCGTGTCGCGGAAGCGCGTCACCACCCGGCATTTGCGCGCGACGAGGATGAGGTCCTGATTGCGCATGAGCTTGGAAACGGCCGCCGCCATCTCGGGCGTCACACCACGTGCGATGCCGGCGAGGCTCTCCGGCGTCGCCTTCTCCGAGCAGAGCCAGTCGCGGAACTCGCCGACCGTGAGCGAGGCGACCGGCGCGAAGGCTGCCGCGTCATGCGTATCGAGGATCAGCCGGGTGACCTCGTCCTCCTCATAGGGGATCAGAGCCTCCTGCAGGAAGGTCCGCAGCGGCAGATCGGCGAGCCCGATCTTGGCCGCCATGTTCTCTTCCATGCTGCCGGCCGCGATGCCCGCGAGCATGTCGCCCGAGCGCAAGGGCGTCGCCTTCGCCATCAGCGTCTTCAGATCGGCGAAGAGATGGGTCTGTCCGCCGACCGCGACCCGGTATGCCATGGACCTGTCTCCCGGAAGCGCCTCGCCGAGTGTGGGTATGGCCGCGCCGGAGCGCAAGCCGCCGGCCTGCATGCAGGGCCTATGCCGGAGCGGCGTAGGCCTCGATCGTGTCGAAGAGCTTTCGCGAGATCGCGACGCCATCCTTCGCGGTCCGGCTGCGCGCCTTGGTGCGCCTCTCGCCGGGCAGGCGCGCATCCGGTTGGCCCGCGATGGCCTCGAACAGCCGTTCCAGCCGGGTCGAGGCGCCCTCGCCCGCCAGTTCGCCGGGATCGATCGCGATGAAGAATTGGCCGGTGCGCGGCGAGCCGCCGAGATTGTCGGCGAAGGATGAGGCGTCGATCGAGAGATTGGCGCCGGTCAGCCAGGCCGCGAAGATTTCGACGATCAGCGCCAGCCCCGCGCCCTTATAGCCGCCTGACGGAACCATCGAGCCGCCGGCGAGCGCCGCCTTGGGGTCGGTGGTCGGATTACCGTCCTTGTCGAGCGCCCAGCCGAGCGGGATCGGCTCGCCACGCTGCTGATGGACGACGATCTCGCTCTTGGCGACGACGCTGGAGGACTGGTCGAGCACCAGCGGCTCGCGTCCCACCCGCGGCACCGCGAAGGCGATCGGATTGGTGCCGAAGACGGGCTTGGCGCCGCCCGCCGGCGCGATCGAGGCCGGGGCATTGACGAAGCCGAGCGCGAGCAGCCCCTGCCGCGCGATGCGCTCGACATGATAGCCGACGACGCCGCAGTTATAGGAGTTGGTGACGGCGAGCGCGGCGATGCCCTGGGCCTTCGCCGCCTCGCACAGCGCCGGCAGGCCGAAATCGATGGCCGGATGGGCAAAGCCGCCCTTGGCGTCGACGCGGACGAGGCCGGGTTTGGGGCTGTCGAGCACGGGCCTCGCCTTGCCATCGATCTTGCCGACGCGGGCATGCTCGCAATAGGTCGGCAGCCGGGCGAGGCCGTGGCTGTGCACGCCTTCGGCCTCCGCCGCGACGACGGAGGCGGTGATCGGCGCCTCGTTGCGCGGATCGACGCCACAGGCGAGCAGGACCTTGCGCGTCAGCGCCTCGACCTGCGCCAGCGTGAGCCGGACGCCTTCGGTCGGAACATGCGTGTTCATGCCGCTTCCTCCTTGGCCTGCTCGACCCGGTAGAGCCCGGTCACGGCCTGCGGCGTGACCATCCCGTCGGCGAGGTCGCGGGCCAGGCGCTTGGGATCGCGCTTGCCCGGATCGCCGAAGCCGCCGCCGCCCGAGGTCTCGATAGTGACGAGATCGCCCGCCTGGAGCGGGATGCCCGAGACCTTGGATTGCAGAGAGAGTTTCGAACCGTCCGGACGCGTCACCGTCGTGCGGCTGAGCGAGCCCTTCTCGCCGCCCGAAATGCCGTAGGGCGCGTGCCGGAAGCGCTCGAAATTGGTTGAGAGCGTGCCCTCGGCCGCGTCGAGCCGCCATTCGCGCACGAGGCCGAGGCCGCCGCGGAACTCGCCGGCGCCGCCGGAATCCGGGATCAGCCCGTATCTCGTGAAGGTGACCGGATATTTCGCCTCGACCATCTCGATCGGGGCGTTGGTGTTGTTGTGCAGGCCGCAGGACAAGGCGCTGGCGCCGTCGCCTCTGGCATGGCCGCCCCAGCCGCCGACCTCGATGTCGAAATAGACCTGGCGCTTGCCGTTCGGGTTGGTGGTCTGCAGGGCGTAGACATAGGAGATCGCGTAATAGGCGGCCGGGATGCGCTCCGGCATGATCTGGGCCAGCGCGCCGAAGACGGCGGTCGCGATCCGATGATTGACGACCATGCGGCCGGCGACCGGCGCCGGGAAGACGGCATTGACGACGCTGCCCTCCGGCAGTTTCACCGTGACCGCGCGATAGCAGCCGGAATTGGCCGGGATGTCGCCGCCGAGCGCCGCCAGCAGCGCGTAATAGACCGCCGAGCAGGTCATGGCCGGCGTGTTGTTGACCGGCCCCCTCACCTGCGGGCTCGAGCCCTCGAAATCGAGCGTGATGCTCTCGCCCTGCTTGATGATCCTGACGGCGAGCCGGATCGGCTCCTGCGACTGGCCGTCATCGTCGACCAGCTCGACGAAGGAGGATTCCCCGTCCGGCAGCGCCTTGAGCGCGGCCCGCACCATCCGCTCCGAGCCGTCGAGGATCGCGGACATCGCCGCGGCCAGCGGGGCCGGGCCGTATTTCCGCGCCATCCGCGCCACCGCCCGCTCGCCGATGCCGAGCGCCGCGATCTGGGCATTCAGGTCGCCACGCGTCTCGTCCGGCTGGCGCACATTGTGCAGCAGCATCTCGAAGACGCCGGTATTGAGCACGCCCCTGTCGACGAGGCGCAAAGGCGGGATGCGGATGCCTTCCTGGAAGACCTCCGTCGCATTGGCGTAGTAGCTGCCGGCCGCGCCGCCGCCGACATCGACATGGTGGCAGAGCGTGCCGACGATGCCGACGCGCTCGCCATCGACGAAGACCGGACGGAAGGTCTGGATATCGGGCAGATGCTGGCCGCCGGAATAGGGATCGTTGGTGACGATGACGTCGCCGTCGTTCCATTTCTCGAGCGGGATGAAGCGGTCGAGGATCGTGCGCAGGCAGTCCGACATCGAGTTGAGATGGACCGGGATGCGGGCCGATTGCGCGATGTTGTTGCCCTGCGCGTCGAAGACGGCGGTCGAGAAGTCGAGGATCTCGCGCACCACGGTCGAGCGGCTGGTGCGCCAGATGGTGATGCTCATTTCCTCGGCCGCCGCGACCAGGGCGTTGCGGATGACCTCGAGGCGGACGGGGTCGATGCCCTGCTGATGCGTGCTCATTGTCTCAAGGCCTCACTGCGCGGTGCTGCGGTCGGCGATCAGGGCGCCGGCGGGGTGGGCGGCGATGCTCCAGCCGGATGGCAGGTAGATCGAGGTATAGGGCTCCTCGACGATGGCCGGGCCGAGGACCGGATCGCCCGCACTGATCGCCTCGCGCGCCCGGACCGGCGTGTCGACGGCCGCGCCGCGGCCGTGGACGGGGCGGGTATGCGGTGTCGCCGTCGCGGCTTCGGCATGGCGGCGCGCCGGCACCGGCTTGGCGAGCGCGCCGACCGCCTTCAGCCGCAACGCGACGATCTCGACCGCCACCTCCGGCTCGTCATAGGAAAAGCGCTGCTTGTGCAGGGCGTGGAAGGCGGCGCTCGCCCTGGCGGCGCCTGCAGCCGAGAAATCGGCCTCCTCCAGCGGCACGCGCAGGTCGAAGGCCTGGCCGGCATAGCGCAGGTCGACGGCCCATTCGAAGCGGCGTGCCTGCGGCGCGACGCCATCCTCGGCGAGCAGAGTTTCGGCCTCCGAGATCAGGCGAGAGGCCGTCGCGGCGAGCTCCGGAGCGAGCTCCGCGAACGGGCCGATACGGGTGGCGCTGAGATCATGGGCGATGTCGGACCAGAGGATGCCCCAGGCCGAGAGGGTCGAGGCATGGGCCGGGAAGATGACGCGGCGGATGCCGAGCTCTTCCGCCACCTCGCAGGCATGGACGCCGCCGGCCCCGCCGAAGGAGAGCATGGCGAAATCCTCGGGATCGAGCCCCTTCTCGAAGAGCGAAAGGCGGATCGCCATGGCGAGCGCCGAATTGGCGACGTCGATGACGCCCGCCGCCGTCTCGTCGACCGACAGCCCGAGCGGGGCGGCGACGGCCTCGGCGGCGCGGCGCGCGGCCTGCCGGTCGAGCGGCATGGCGCCGCCCATGAAGCTCGCCCCGTCGAGCCGGCCGAGCAGAAGGTTGGCGTCGGTCACCGTCAGCGCCGTGCCGCCCTTGCCGTAGCAGGCGGGGCCGGGATCGGCGCCGGCGCTGTGCGGGCCGATGCGCAGCCGCTTGCCGTCATCGACCCAGGCGATCGAGCCGCCGCCAGCACCGATCGTCCGCATCTCGATCATCGGCAGCCGCACCGGCAGCCCGTCGACCTCGCCCTCGTTGACCATCGAGATGGTGCCGTCATGCACGACCGAGACGTCGAAGGACGTGCCGCCCATGTCGACGGCGACGAGATTGGGCTCGTCGAGCTCGACCGAGAGGCGCCTGGCGGCAGCCGCGCCGCCGCTTGGGCCAGAAAGCAGCAGGCGGGCCGGCTCGCGGCCGGCCTTGGCGAGGCCCGAGACGCCGCCATTGGACTGCACGAGATAGACCTGGGACTGCGGCACCTCCTCCTTGAGCCGCCCGGCAAGACGGTCGGTGTAGCTCTTGACGATCGGCATCAGCAGCGCGTTGAGCGCCGTCGTCGACATGCGCTCGTATTCGCGGATCTCGGGCGAGATATCGGAGGCGAGCGAGATCGCGACGCCCGGCAGAAGCTCGCTCAGAATCTCGCCGACGCGTCGCTCATGCGCCGGATTGGCATAGGCATGGAGCAGGCAGACGGCGACGGACCTGACATCCGCCTCGGCGAGCCAGGCCGCGATGCGGCGCACCCCTTCTTCCTGCAAGGGGGCGATGACGCGCCCGTCGGCACTGACGCGCTCCTCGACGCCGAAGCAGAAGCGGCGCGCGACCAGCGGCTCCGGCTGTTCCAGCGTGATCGCATAGACGTCCCTGCGGCCATGCCGGCCGATCTGCATCACGTCCTCGAAGCCGGCGGTCGTGACGATGGCGCCGAGCGGCAGCTTGCGCTCCAGCACGGCGTTGGTCGCGATCGTCGTGCCGTGCAGCAGGTACTGCACCGCGTCCATCGGGAAGCCGAAGCGCTCGGAAGCCTCGCGAATGCCGGTCAGCAGGCCGATCGAGGGATCCTTCGGCGTGCTCGGCGTCTTGATCTGGTGGATCGCGCCGGAGCCGGCATCGAGGATCTCGATATCGGTGAAAGTGCCGCCGATATCGACGGCGATGCGAATGTCCTGTTGCATCAGGCAAGGCTCCAGCGTTCCCGCTCGCGACGCGAGCAGGCCAGGTTCGAAAGATGGGCGTTCGGTTCGGCTCTAGAGGCAGCGTTTCGCGTTCAAAAACCCGGCGTCATCCCGGCCGCAGCGAAGCGGAGCTCCGGGATGACGACGCGGGTCCGAGCGAATGATCGGCTTCATTTGACGAAGGTCTTGGCGAGGCCCGAGGTGCGGTCCACCACGAGGACGACGACGAGGGTGAGGACGACGAGCAGCACCGACAGCGCCGCCACCAGCGGATCGGCCTGCTGCTCGACGCGGTGATACATCGCGACCGGCAAGGTCGAGATGCGCGGACCGGTCAGGAACAGCGACAGCACGACCTCGTCGAAGGAGACGAGGAAGCAGAGCGCCGTGGTGCCGACGATGCCGGAGCGCATCATCGGCAAGGTCACGCGGCGAAAGACCGTCAGCGGCGAGGCGCCCAGCGTCGCCGCCGCTTCCTCGACCGGGATCGGCAAGGTGGCGAGCGCGGTCGAGAGCACGCGGATCGCATAGGGCAAGGTCACCACCAGATGCGCCGCGACCAGGCCCTGGAAGGTGGCGAGCAGCCCATAGCCCGAGAACACGATCAGGATGGCGAGGCCGAGCACGATCGTCGGCAGCAGCAGCGGCGCGGTGAACAGGCTCGACAGGAACTCGGCGCCGCGCGGCTTCAGCCTGACCAACGCATAGGCCGCCGGCAAGCCGATGAGCAGGCTGAGCACGGTCACCACGAAGGCGAGCAGCAGGCTGGTCCAGAAGGCGGAGACCATCTTCCCGTCGGCGAAGATCGCCGGATACCATTTGGTGCTCCAGCTCGATGGCGGGAACATCATGTAGCTGTCGCCCGAGAACGAGATCGGCACAACGACGACCAGCGGCGCCAGCAGGAAGAGGAACATCGCGAAGGCGAGGAACTTCAGGGTCGGGGAAATCGGGCGTTCGTCCATGATGTCCCTCCCCTCACATGATCGCGCGCAGGGCGCGGGTATAGAGCACGAGCGCGCCGCCGAAGATGACGAGCACCAGGATCGAGAGCGAGGACGCGAGCGGCCAGTTCAGCGTCACGATCGCCTGGTCGTAGATCTCGGTCGCGAGCAGGAAGACCCGGCCGCCGCCGAGCAGCTTCGGCGTGATGAAGGACGAGACCGCGAGCACGAAGCAGAGCAGCGAGCCGAGCGCGATGCCGGGCAGCGTCAGCGGCACGACGATATGCCGAAAGACCTTCCAGGGCGGCGCGCCGAGCGTGGACGCCGCCTCCTCGACCCGCGGATCGAGCCGGCCGAAGCCGGCGAGCAGCGCCAGGATCATGTAGGGCATCAGGATCTCGGTGAGGCCAATGACCACGCCGGTCTTGTTGAACATCAGTTTGAGCGGCATGATGCCGATGGCGCCGAGCGCGTTGTTGACGAGGCCGTTCTCCGAGAGGATCGCGACCCAGCCATAGGTGCGCACCACCGCCGAGGTCAGCAAAGGCGAGATGACCAGGACCAGCAGGACCGTGCGCCAAGTGCCGCTGGACCGGTGCAGATAGAGCGCGATCGGATAGGAGCAGACCAGCGTCATCAGCGTGATGCCGAGACTGACGCCGATGCTGTTGAGGATGAGCTCGCCGTAGAAGCTGTCGCGCAGCAGCGAGAACCAGGTCGCGAAGGTATAGACCTCGACCATCGCGCCGGTCGGCTGCGACTCGTAGAACGACATGCGCAGCAGGTTGAGCACCGGCACCAGGAAGCCGAACGCGTTGACGAGCGCGATCGGCAGGATCAGCAGCACGACCAGCGACAGGCCGGCGCGCCGCTCCTCGGCAGCCGCTGGCGCCGGCATGACGACGGCTGGGGCGGCCGCGCTCACGCCGCCGCCCCGTAGACGAAGATGTCCTGCGGCCGCCAGGTCAGCGTCACCGGCCGGCCGGGCTCGATCACGCTCTCGCCGCCGCGCGTCGCGAGCTCGACCGAGACGATCTGGCCGGCGACATCGACATCGTATTGCAGGATGTCGCCGGCGAAGGTCGCGCGGGCGACGGTGCCCGTGACCTGCTGGCAACCCGGATCGCCTGCGGCTGCGGCCGGCGAGAGACCGACGCGATGGGGCCGGATCATCACCTCGACCGGGCCCTCGAGCCCGGCAGGCGCGGGAATCCGCTGGCCGGCGAACTCGGCCGCGCCATTGCGGGCGACGGCGCTGAGGCGGTTGGTGCGGCCGACGAAGCTCGCGACGAAGGCCGTCTTCGGCGTCTCGTAAAGCTCGACCGGCGTGCCGAGCTGCTCGAGCCGGCCCTGGTTGAGCACGGCGACCTTGTCGCACATGGTCAACGCCTCGACCTGGTCATGGGTGACGAAGATCGCGGTGATGCCGAGCCGCTTCTGGATGTCGCGGATCTCGTTGCGCATCTCGTCGCGCAGCTTGGCGTCGAGATTGGAGAGCGGCTCGTCGAGCAGCAGGATCGAGGGCCGGATGACCAGCGCCCGCGCCAGCGCGACGCGCTGCTGCTGGCCGCCGGAGAGCTGGCCGGGCCGCTGCTCCTCCTTGCCGGTGAGATGGACGAGCGCGATCGCCTCAGTGACGCGCCGCGCGATCTCGTCCTTCGCCACGCCGCGCATCTCGAGGCCGAAGGCGACATTGCGCGCGACGCTCATATGCGGGAACAGCGCATAGCTCTGGAAGACCAGCCCCATGTCGCGGCGATGCGTCGCGACCTCGGTCAGGTCGCTGCCGCCGACGACGATCCGGCCGGCGGTCGCGGGCACGAGGCCCGCGATCATCCTGAGCGATGTCGTCTTGCCGCAACCCGAGGGGCCGAGGAAGGCGACGAGCTCGCCCTTCGGAACCTCGAGATCGAGATCGTCGACCGCGACGAAATCGCCATAGCGCTTGGTCAGGCCACGGATCGACAGGAAGCCTTCCGGCGCGTCGGTTCGGCTGGTCATGATCGGCACCTTCCCGCTCAGCGGCTCAGCGGGATCACCTTGCGGCGCCACTCGTTCATGATCGGCTCACGGACCTTGGCGAGCGCGATCCAGTCGACCGCGATGACCTTGTCCATCGACTTGACCGCGGTGCGCTCGATCGCGGCCTCGGAGATCTGCGCCTTGGCATTGGTCGGAGCGTAGAACATCGCCTCGGTGAAGGCCTTCTGCGCCTCCGGGCCGAGCGCGTAGTTGATGAACTTGGTGGCGGCGTCCTTGCCGGGCCCGCCGGCGACCTGGTTGATCGTATTGATCTGGAAGACGCTGCCTTCCGCCGGCAGCGTCGCGCCGAGCTTGCCGTTCGAGGTGTCGATATTGACCTGCGCGCGGGCGTTCCAGCCGGCGCCGACCGTGGCCTGGCCGGAGACGATCGTGACATAGACCTCGGGCTTGGGCTCCCAGGTCTGCACGTTGGGAGCGATCTCGCCGAGCGCGGCGATGCCCTTGTCGACGTTCTTGAGATAGTCGGTGCCGCCGCGCGCCTTGTCGGCGATCAGGACGAGCGACAGGCCCTGGATGTCCGGCATGCCCGGAATGGCGACCTTGCCGGCGTATTTCTTGTCGGCGAGGTCCATCCAGGACTTCGGCGCTTCCTTCACCACGTCGGTGTTGTAGAGCAGGACGAGGTTGTCGAAGGTCACCGCGACGCCGTCGACATCGGGGATGCGGGCGGTCGGATAGAGATCGGCGACGTTGGGGACGCTCTTCTCGTCGATCTTGGTCAGGAGCTTCTCGTCGGTCGCGGCCTTCGAGACCGAGACGTCCATGATGACCACGTCAGCCTGGGGCGCGGCCTTCTGGGCGCGGAGGTTGCCGAGCATCTGGGCCGAGTTCGGCATCGGAAAATACTCGACCTTGATGTCGGGATTGGCCTTCATGAAGGGCTCGACCACCGCCTTGGCGTAGCGCTCCTGGAACAGGCCGGAATAGGCCATCAACGTGACGGTCTGCTGCGCCAGCGCGGCGCTCGACAGAAGCGCCGTGGCGAGGCCGGCGCCGATCGCGATCTTGGCATAGGACTTCATCTGACTTCCCCTGTGGTTATGGTTATGCGAGCGGCTTGGCGCCGCCCGCTTGGTCGTCCGGATTCAAGCCTTCACAATTTCAGGCCCTGGCGAGCTTGCCCTCCACCATGGCGGTCGCGCCCGAGATGTCGGGCAGCTTCTCGCCCTTGCGCAGGCGCTCGAGCAGCACGAGCTCCTGCTCCTGCATCTCGATGGCGCGCCGGGCATAGGATTCAGCGGTCGCGGCCTTCAGGACGACGACGCCGCTCTCGTCGCAAAGCACTGCGTCGCCCGGCTCGATCGTCTGCCCGCCGACGCTGACCGGCACGTTGATCGCGCCCTCGGTGCCGAGGATTTTCGTGGTGATCGGCGACGGGCCGCGGCACCAGATCGGCATGTCGGTCTTGACGATCTCGGAGAAATCCGTGGCCGGCCCATCGATGACGCCGGCCGTGACGCCGGCATTCTTCATCGAATGGGTGACGACGCCGCCCCAGCAGGCATGCTTGGTGTCGCCGCAGCGGTCGATCACGACCACGTCGCC
This sequence comes from Allobosea sp., assembly GCF_051860145.1. Lineage (GTDB taxonomy): Bacteria > Pseudomonadota > Alphaproteobacteria > Rhizobiales > Beijerinckiaceae > Allobosea. The sequence continues at coordinate 61,122 of NZ_JBHYEM010000019.1, forward strand.
GGGCCGGACCAGCTTGGTCAGGTAGTGCAGCGCGGTCGAATCCGCATGCGGGATGCGCAGCGTGACGGCGGTGCCAGCGACGCGCTTGGTCGGCAGCACGGCGCGGATCTCGCGGCCGACGAAGCCGGAATGCAGGACATGGCCGATGGTCGCGACCTCGCATTTCTGCAGCAGCGCGACGAGCTCGGCCGGGATCTGCGCCGGCATCGGGTTGACGATGAACATGCTGTGCTCCGCTCAGCCGATGACGTGGTGGTTGGCGACCGGCACGGCGGCACGGACCTTGGCGGTGTAGTCGAAATCGAGCCTTGCGCTGGTCGTGCCGACGCCGTCCGAGACCTGCGCCGTGACATGGCCCCAGGGGTTGATCACCATGGAATGGCCGTAGCAGGCGTTCTTGCCCTGGGCATGGGTGCCGGTCTGGCCGGTGGCGAGGAACCAGGTCTGCGTCTCGGCGGCGCGGGCGCGCGCCAGCAGCTCCCAATGATCCTTGCCGGTCATCAGGGTGAAGGCGGCCGGCAGGACGATGACGTCGGCACCGGCATCGCGCAGCTTGCGGAAGAGCTCGGCGAAGCGGATGTCGTAACAGATGGCGCAGCCGACCGTGACGTCGCCGATATCATAGGTGACGATGTCCTTGCCGCGCGAAACCATGTTCGACTCGCGATAGCTCGCGCCGCCGGGCGCATCGACGTCGAACAGGTGGATCTTGCGGTAATGCGCGATCTGCTTGCCGTCGGGGCCGAAGACGAGCGTCGCGTTGTAGTAGTCGTCGCCGTCGCGCTCGCAGACGCTGCCGGCATGGATGGTGACGCCGTGCTTCTCGGCGAGGCCCGACATCAGGCGGTAGCTCTCGCCATTCGGAAAGGTCTCGGCGCTGTCGCGCATCGCAGCCGGGCTGCCATCGAGGAAGGCGTAATATTCCGGCAGGACGACGAGATCGGGCTTCTCCTCGGCAATGACCTTCTCGATCATCTCCCGGGCGGTCTTGAGGTTCGCGGACTTGTCGTCCTGCGAGTTCATCTGGACGAGCGAGACTTTCAACGGCGTTCTCCCTGGAGGCTTGCCCGCAGCAGAACAAACCAGAGCCGGCCCGGCAAACGCGAAATTCTTGTTCGGCTCGACAAGAATTGCTTATGAGAGCGGCGACGGCACGCCTTGCCCGATCCTTGGGCAGGCTCGGACGATCAGCTCGCCGAGGCGACCTCGACGGCCATGTCGGCGATCAGGGCCGGCAACGCGTTGCCCGGATCGTCGGCGAAGACGGCATGGAAATTCAGCGCCGGCAGACGCGCATCGACGTCGAGAACGCAGAGCTCTCCGGTCGCCAAAAATTCCTGGACGACGACGCGCGGCAGCACGGCGACGCCGACGCCGTCGCGGATCAGCCGGGTGATGGTGGCGAGCGAGTTCGAGTTGAAGACGCGGATCGCGCCGGCGTCGAGCCCCGCCGTCTCGATGACGCGCAGCACCGCCTGATGCGGCTGCGACCCCTTGGAATAGGCGAAGATCGGGTGGTCGGCGAGGTCGGCGATGGCGAGCCGTCCGGGCTTCAGGGCGAGCTTCGAGGCGGCGATCCAGAGGCAGTCGAAGGAGCAAAGTTCGATATTGCGGATATGCGGGGCGACCACCGGCCCCATGATCAGGCCGAGATCGACCTGCCCATCCTGGATCTGCCGGGCGAGGTTGAGGCTGGTATCGACGTTGAGGTCGATCGTGACATGCGGGTAGGTCTGCTTCACGCGCTCGATCAGGCGCGGCAGCCAAGCATAGACGATCGAGTCGATCGCGCCGATCAGCACCGTGCCGCGCTCGTTGCTGGCATCGCCGATGTCGCGCTGAAAATCGTTGACCATGCGCACGATGGCCTCCGCCTGGCCCAGCGCCCGCTGACCGTGCGGCGTCAGGCTGACATTGCGCAGATCGCGCTCGAACAGGCGCACGCCGAGGTCGCGCTCCAGCGTGGCGATGCGGTTGGAGACCGCGGCCTGGGTCGTGCAGAGCTTGTCCGCCGCGACCGAGAAACTGCGCAGCCTTGCGACCCAGACGAAGGTTTCGAGGAACTTGAGATTCACGCCCGGACCACTCTCATTGGCTGTGCCGGCCCGCCTCGGCCAGGCCTGATCGGGACCATAGCCGCAGCATTCATGCCTGGCACGCGCAGAACGCGGTGATCTCGGCATGGAGTTCCTGCGCGAAATCGAGCGCGACGGGCGAGCGCGAGCGATGCGCCGACCAGACCGCCGTGACCTCGACATGGATTCGCGGCGCGAAGGGGCGAACGACGATGCCTCGACCTTCATATTCCAGCGCGCTGAACGGATCGACAATCGAGAGCCCGATCCCAGTCGAGACCAGCCCGCAGGCGATCATCGAGAGCGGGGTCTCGACGATGAAGCGTGGCGTGACGCCGTGGTCGGCGAGAAGCGCGTCGATGCGGTAGCGCAATTTGGTCGAGCGCTCGAGGGCGACGAAGGATTCGCCCCTCAGATCCTCCGGCCCGATCTCGGCCTGAGCGGCCAGGCGATGGCCGGCCGGCAGGATGGCGACAGCTGCGACCTTCGGCAGCGGCTCCAGGACGATGCCGGGCAGCTCCAGCGGCGTCTGGACATAGCCGAGCTCGCAGAAGCCGGAATGAACCCAGTCGGCGACCTGCGACGAGGGCCCGCCATAGAGCGCCACGTCGAGATTGGGCCGCTCGGCCATGAAGCGCCCGACGGCCCGGGGTATGACGCCGATCGAATAGGCCGGCAGGGCCGCGACGCGCAGGATGCCGGCCCGATGCTCGCGCAGGTCGCGGGCGACGTCGGCGATGCGGTCGAGCGCGATGAACTGCCGCTCGACCTCGCGATAGAGCGAGAGCGCCTCGTTGGTCGGCTGCAGGCGGACGCCCACCCGGGTGAAGAGCGTGAGCCCGAGGTCGAGCTGGAGGTCGCGGATCAGCCGCGTCACCGCCGGCTGGGTGACGTTCAGCGCCTGAGCGGCGGAGGTGATCCCGCCGGTCACCATCACGGCGCGGAAGGCTTCGATCTGGCGCGGGTTGATCATCTAGGGCGTGGGCCTAAACATAATATTTGCTTATCGGAAGAGCCATAATTTCAATTTGACGCATGAATTAGCCACTGCGAGCCTAGCCTTCGTCAAACAAAAAACAGGGGAATGTGATGAAGACCGGATTTTTGAGCGCGTTGCTGGCATCCACCGTCCTGATCGCCGGGCCCGCGCTCGCGCAGCAGAAGACCCTCTATGTCGCCGGCTATGGCGGCTCCTACGAGCAGGTCATGCGCAAGGACGTGATTCCGGCCTTCGAGGCCAAGGCCGGCGTCAAGATCGAGTATGTCGCCGGCAACTCGACCGACACGCTCGCCAAGCTCCAGGCCCAGAAGGGCAACCAGCAGCTCGACGTCATCATCCTCGACGACGGCCCGGCCTATCAGGCGGTCTCGCTCGGCTTCTGCGGCACGCTCGCGCCGGGTGAGATCTACAAGGACGTCGCCCCCGTCATGCTGTTCAAGTCGAACAAGGCCGTCGGCCTCGGCATGGTCGGCACCGGCATCATGTATTCGAAGAAGATCTTCGACGAGAACAAATGGCCGGCCCCGACCTCCTGGGCCGATCTCAAGGACCCAAAATACAAGAAGAAGCTCGTCGTCCCGCCGATCAACAACACCTACGGGCTGCACACGCTGATCGCCATGGCCCAGCTGGCCGGCGGCGGCGAGAGCAATATCGAGCCCGGCTTCAAGACCTTCAAGGACGAGGTCAATGCCAATGTGCTGGCCTATGAACCCTCCCCCGCGAAGATGACCGAGCTGTTCCAGAACGGGCAGGCCGCGATCGCCATCTGGGGCTCGGGCCGGGCCAAGGCCTTCGCCGATACCGGCTACCCGGCCGAGTTCGTCTATCCGAAGGAAGGCGGCTACGCGCTCGGCATCGCCGGCTGCCCGGTGGCCGGCTCGAAGCTGGAGTCGGAGGCCAACGCCTTCCTGCAATACATGCTCTCGCCCGCCGTCCAGGTGGTGATGGCGACCGGCAACGGAGCCGGCCCCGCCAATACGAAGGTGACGCTGCCGCCGGAGGCCCAGAAGGGCATTCCCTATGGCGACCAGGTCAAGCAGCTCAAGGCCGTCGACTGGGACATCGCCAACGCCAAGCGCGAGGAATGGACCAAGCGCTGGAACCGCGAGATCGAGCGTTGACCCCGCCTCGTTCGGCGCGCGCGACCGGCAGGCACATATGACACATCTGGTCATCGAGGGGCTGACCAAGCGCTATGGCGGCCAGCTCGCGGTGGACGATCTCAGCCTGACGGTCGAGAGGGGCGAATTCATCTCGCTCCTCGGGCCTTCCGGCTGCGGCAAGACCACGACGCTGCAAATGATCGCCGGCTTCGTCGAGGCCAGCAACGGGCGCATCCTGCTCGACGGCGCCGATCTCGCCTCGGTCCCGCCCAGCAAGCGCGGCCTCGGCATCGTCTTCCAGAGCTATGCCCTGTTCCCGCACATGAATGTCGCGCAGAACATCGCCTTCGGCCTGGAGATGCGCGGCATCGACCGCACTGAGCGCGACAAGCGCACGGCGGACGTCATGAAACTGGTCGGGCTCGAGGGCTTCGCCGAGCGCTTCCCGCGCCGGATGTCGGGTGGGCAGCAGCAGCGCGTGGCGCTCGCTCGCGCGCTGGTGATCAAGCCCGCGCTCCTCCTGCTCGACGAGCCGCTCTCCAATCTCGACGCCAAGCTGCGCGAGGAGATGCAGGGCGAGCTCAGGGCGATCCAGCGCAGCGTCGGCACCACGACGGTCCTCGTCACGCATGACCAGAACGAGGCCATGGCGCTGTCGGACCGGATCGTGGTGATGAACAAGGGCCGTGCCGAGCAGATCGGCGCGCCCGACGAGGCCTATGCCCACCCCGCGAGCGCCTTCGTCGCGAACTTCCTCGGCAAGACCAATCTGCTGAACGCGACCGTCGCCATGGAAGGCGGCGCGCCGATGGCGGTGGTCGGCAATTTCCGCCTGCCCGCGCCCGTCGCGAGATCAGGCCCAGTCAAGCTCGCCGTCAGGCCGGAACGCGTCGGCCTTGCCGCAAACGGTGCGCATGGTCTCGACGGCACGGTGACATCGCGCGTCTTCCAGGGCCTGTTCTGGATCCTGCAAGTCGACACGGCCGCAGGAAAGGTCACCGTCGTGCGCCAGAACGACGGCGCGCAGGTTCCGGCCGAGGGCGAGAACGTCACCCTCGCCTTCGCGCCGGCGGACTGCGTCATCCTCGATGCGGCGGCCGCGCCATGAGCGAAACCGTTGCCGCCACCCGCACGCCCTATCTGCTGACGGCGCCGGCGGGGCTGGTCTTCCTAGGGCTGGTGATCATCCCGATCGGCATGACGATCCTGCTCTCCTTCTACGACTGGGGGCAGTACAAGGGCATCGTCCCGGAATTCACGCTGAAGAACTGGCGCGAGATCGCCGGCGATTCCTATTTCCTCGAAATCTTCGCCCGGACCTTCCGCATCGCCGTGATCACGACGCTGGCGACGATCCTGATCGGCGTGCCGGAGGCCTATATCCTCAACCGCATGGCACCGCCCTGGCGCGGCATCTTCCTGCTCGCGGTGATCGGCCCGCTGCTGGTCTCGGTCGTGGCGCGCACGCTCGGCTGGGCGCTGCTCTTCGGCTCGACCGGGCTGGTCAACCAGGGCCTGCAGGCCATCGGGCTGATCGACGAGCCGCTGCCCTTCATGTTCACCGAGACCGGCGTCATCGTGGCGCTCACCCATGTGCTGATGCCGTTCATGATCCTCGCGGTCTGGGCGGCGCTGCAGCGGCTCGATCCCCAGGTCGAGAATGCGGCGAGCTCGCTCGGCGCCGGCTCGATGACGATCTGGTTCAGGGTCGTGCTGCCGCAGATCGTGCCGGGCATCCTGTCGGGCTCGGTGATCGTCTTCTCGCTCGCGGCAAGCGCCTTCGCCTCGCCGGCGATCATCGGCGGGCGACGCCTCAAGGTCGCGGCGACGCTCGCCTATGACGAATTCCTCAACACGCTGAACTGGCCGCTCGGCGCCGCCGTGGTGACGCTGCTGCTGATCGCGCTGATCGCCATCGTGGTCGGCTCGAACCGGCTGATCGAACGCCGCTACGCGCAGGTGTTCGAATGAGCCGCAACGGCCCCATCGCGCTCGTTTTCCACGCGCTCTTCGTGATCTTCATGCTGGCGCCGCTGGCGATCGTCTGCGTCGTCGCCTTCACGCCGGAGGGCTATCTCTCGCTGCCGACGCGAGGCCCGAGCCTGCGCTGGTTCAAGGCGATCCTGTCCTATCCCGAGTTCATCCGGGCCTTCCGCGACAGTCTCTGGCTCGCGGCCGTCTCCTCGACCATCGCGGTCGGGCTGTCGGTGCCCGCCGCGCTGGCGATCGCGCGCTATCGGTTTCCCGGCCGCGATGCGCTGACCGCGCTGTTCATGTCGCCACTGATGGTGCCGCATGTGGTGCTCGGCATCGCCTTCCTGCGCTTCTTCTCGCAGATCGGCATCTCCGGCACCTTCCTCGGGCTGATCCTCAGCCATGTCATCGTGATCGTGCCCTTCGCGCTCAGGCTGGTGCTCGCCTCGTCCTACGGCATCGACCAGCGCATTGAGCACGCCGCCGTCTCGCTCGGCGCCAATGCCGCAACCGTGTTCCGGCGCGTGACCCTGCCGCTGATCCTGCCTGGCGTCGTCTCGGGCTGGATCCTCGCCTTCATCAACTCCTTCGACGAGGTGACGATGACGGTATTCATCGCCTCGCCCGCGACCGTCACCCTGCCGGTCCGCATGTTCCTCTACATCCAGGACAATATCGATCCGCTGATCGCCTCCGTATCCGCCTGCCTGATCGCCATGACGGCCCTGATGCTGATCGTGATGGACCGGATCTTCGGCCTGGACCGTCTCTTCATCGGCGCCGGAAAGGGCTGAGCCTTCGTGACCATCACCACCTCTTCCCCAGGCGAACCCGACATCGTCGTCGTCGGCGGCGGGCTCGTCGGCTCGGCGCTGGCGCTCGGCCTGATGCGCAGCGGGCAGCGCGTCACGCTGCTCGACGAGGGCGATGTCGCCTATCGCGCCTCGCGCGGCAATTTCGCGCTGGTCTGGGTGCAGTCGAAGGGGCTGGGCCATCCCGAATACGCGCTCTGGTCAAAGCGCTCGGCGGAGGCCTGGCATTCGCTCGCAGGGATCCTGCGGGAGGAAGCCGGGATCGACGTGGCCCATAGCCAGCCGGGCGGCTTCACGATCTGCCTGTCCGAGGCCGAGCTCGAGCAGCGCGCAGCGATCATGACACGGCTGCACAACCAGCCCCATATGACCGACTTCCCCTACGAGGTGCTCGGCCGCGAGGAGACGAAGCGGCGTCTGCCCGATATCGGGCCCGATGTCGCCGGCGCGATCTACAGCCCGCTGGACGGGCATGTAAACTCGCTGAAGCTTTTTCGCGCGCTCCATGCGGCGCTGGCCGCGCGCGGCGTCTACTACCGCCCGGGCCATCCCGTCGCCTCCATCGCCCCGGAAGCGGACGGCTTTCGCGTCACCGGCCCCTGGGGCGAGCTGCGCGCGCCAAAAATCCTGCTCGCCGCCGGGCTCGACAATGCCCGGCTCGCGCCGATGGTCGGGCTGGAAGCGCCGGTCAAGCCGAGCAAGGGCCAGATCATCGTCACGGAAAAGGCCGAACCCTTCCTGCGCAACCCGATGGTGACGATCCGCCAGACCGACGAGGGCGGGATCATGATCGGCGACAGCCAGGAGGAAGCCGGCTTCGACACGGTGGTGGGCATGTCAGTGATCTCGGTGATGGCCGAGCGCGCCGTGCGCACCTTCCCGCGGCTGCGCGAGCTCAACGTCGTCCGCACCTGGTCGGCGCTGCGGGTCATGAGCCCGGACGGTTTTCCGATCTACGAGCAGTCGCAGGCTCATCCCGGCGCCTATGTTGCGACCTGCCATTCCGGCGTGACGCTCGCCGCCAACCACGCGCTGACGCTGGCGCCGGCCATCGCCGCGGGCGGCCCGCTGCCGGACGCCGTCGCGACCTTCACCTCACGGAGATTCCATGTTCCGGCCGGCCTCTGAGCATTGCACCGCCGGGCAGGCCGGCGCACGCGTCAGCTTCACCTTCGAGGGCCGCCCGATGACGGCGCGGGCCGGCGACACCGTGGCAGCCGCCCTGCTCGCCAATGGCACGGCGGTGTTTCGCGATACGCCCGTCTCCGGCGCGCCGCGCGGGCCCTATTGCATGATGGGTGTCTGCTTCGAATGCCTGGTGGTGATCGACGGCGTCGGAAATCGCCAGGCCTGCCTGATCGCGGTCGAGGACGGAATGAGCGTCGAGATCCAGCACGGCGCGCGGGCACGGAACGCCGTGCGGGAGCGGCAGCCATGATCCCGATCCGCGCAATCCCGGATTTCGCCGAGCGCTACGACCTGATGATCGTCGGCGCCGGCCCGGCCGGGCTCTCGGCCGCGACGACGGCAGCCGGGCTCGGCCTGTCGGTGCTGGTGGCCGACGAAAACCTGACGCCGGGCGGCCAGATCTATCGGAGCATCACGACCACGCCGGTTACCGCGCGCGACGTGCTCGGCGAGCATTACTGGCACGGCCTCGATCTCGCGCGCGCCTTCGAGGCCTCGTCCTGCAGCTATGCGCCGCGCACGACGGTCTGGTCGGCCGCACCGATCGATGCCGAGCCGGCACAGGCCGGGTTCGAGATCGGCCTCTCGCTCGGCGGCGCGGCGCGGATGATCGAGGCCGGCCATGTCATCCTCGCCACCGGCGCTCTGGAGCGGCCCTTCCCGGTTCCGGGCTGGACCCTGCCCGGCGTGATGACCGCCGGCGCGGCCCAGATCGCGCTGAAGAGTTCCGGGCTCGTGCCGGAGGGCCGCACGGTGCTCGCCGGCTGCGGCCCCCTGCTCTACCTGCTCGCGACGCAATTGCAGGCCGCGGGCGCCAATCTCGTCGCGGTGCTCGATACCGCGCCGCGCGGCAATTGGATGGCGGCGCTGCCCGCTTTGCCTGATTTCCTCGCCTCGCCCTATCTCGCGAGCGGCCTCAGGCTGCTGGCGACGGCGCGGCGCAAGCTGAGATGGCTGGGCGGCGTCACCGAGCTGCGCATCGACGGGCAAGACAAGGCCGAGGCGGTCATCTTCACCCGCAACGGCCGCAGCGAAAGCCTGGACTGCGACCAGGTGCTGCTGCATCAGGGCGTGATCCCGAACATCAACATGGCGAACGCGCTCGGTTGCGCGCAGGACTGGGACGAGGCGCAGCACGCCTTCGTGCCGCGCGTCGACGACTGGTTCGGCTCGAGCGTGCCGGGTATCGCCATCGCCGGCGACGGGGCGGGTATCGGCGGCGCCGAGAGCGCGGCGCAACGTGGCGTCCTGGCGGCGCTGGCCGCCGCCCACCAGCTCGGCCGCATCGACGCAGGCGAGCGCGACCGGCGAGCATCCCCGGTCCGTGCGGCACTGGGCAAGCTGGTGCGCGGACGGCGCTTCCTCGACGCCCTCTACAAGCCGGCCCCGCAATTCCTCGCGCCGCGCGATCCCGAAACCATCGCCTGCCGCTGCGAGGAGGTCCGCGCCGGACAGGTGCGCGAGACGACCGCGACGCTGGGCGTGCAGGGCCCCAACCAGCTCAAGAGCTTCCTGCGCTGCGGCATGGGACCCTGCCAGGGCCGGCTCTGTGGCCCGACCATCGTCGAGCTGATGGCGGAGGCACGCGGCGTGAGCCCGGCCGAGATCGGCTATTACCGGCTGCGCCCGCCGGTGAAACCGGTGACGCTCGGCGAGCTCGCCGGGCTTCCGCGCAACGACGCCGCCGTCAAGGCCGTGGTGCGCTGACGCGTTCGCGATCCTGGCTTTCTCCCATCATGACCACCCCTCGCCTCCAAGGAGCATTCCCATGACCATTGCCCGCGGCATCCGCACCCCGATCATGCATCGCATCGACACGGCAAAGGGCTACGCCTTCGTCGGCGGCACCATCGCCGACGACACGACGCTGCCGATGGGCGGCCAGACCGAGCAGATCCTCGCCAAGATCGACGGCTATCTGGCCGAGGCTGGCACGGACCGCACGAAGCTGGTCTCGGCCAGCATCTTCGTCACCGACCTGTCGAAGAAGAAGGAGATGGACGCGGCCTGGACCGCCTGGCTCGCGCCCGAGAACCTGCCGGCGCGCGCGACGGTCGGCGTCGCCGATCTCGGCGGCGGCGCCCTGGTCGAGATCGTGGTGACGGCGCTCCAGGCCTGACGCAGGACGCGGGGCACACCATCGTCATCGGGGCTTCTCGACACCGTCCGGCCGCCTGATAAGGGCGTGGGCACGGGGGCGTCGAGGGGCGATGAGCGGCACGACCAGGCAATCCGACGTCATCGTGCTGGGCGCGGGCATCATCGGGGTCAGCGTCGCGCTGCATCTGCAGGCGCGCGGCCGCACTGTGACGCTGATCGACAAGGGCGAGCCGGGCGCCGAGACCAGCCATGGCAATGCCGGGCTGATCGAGCGCGCCTCGGTCATCCCCTATGCCTTCCCGCGCGATCTCGGCACCCTCCTGCGCTATGCCGCGAACCGCTCGACCGCGGTGCGCTACCAGCCGGCGGCGCTGGCGCGCATGCTGCCCTGGCTCGCCCGCTACTGGTGGCATTCGGCACCGGCGCGGCTGGATGCCATCGCCGCCGAGATGCTGCCGCTGATCGAGCGCTGCATCGACGAGCATATGGTCTTTGCCGACGCGGCCGGCGCGGCACAATTCATGCGCGGCGACGGCTGGCTCGAGCTCTACCGCACGCAACGCGATTTCGAGCAGGCCGTGCAGGCCGCCGAAAAGCTCGGCGCCTACAAGCTGACCCACGACATCCTCGACCGTCAGGCCCTGGCCGGCCGCGAGCCCTCCTTGCAAGGCGATCTCGCCGGCGCCGTGCATTGGCGCGACCCCGTCACCGTCAGCGACCCGGGCGCCGTGACGCGCGCCTATGCAAAGCTCTTCGCGGCGCGCGGCGGCGAGATCGTGACGGGCGATGCCATGACTCTGGAACAGGATGACCGCAGCTGGCAGGTCGAGCTGCCGAGTGAACGCCACCGGGCTGCCGCGGCAGTGGTCGCGCTCGGCCCCTGGTCGACAGAGCTCTGCCGGCGTTTCGGCTATTCGCTCCCGCTCGCCGTCAAGCGCGGCTACCACATGCATTACCGGGCTGCGGACTGCGCCGTGCTGCGCCTCCCGGTCTGCGATGTCGAGGCCGGTTTCATGCTGACGCCGATGGCGCGCGGGATCCGGCTCACCACCGGCATCGAGCTCGCAGAGCGCGATGCGCCCTCCGACGCCCGGCAGGTCGCGCAGGCCGAGCAGATCGCGCGGCGCTTCTTTCCGCTCGGCGATGCGATCGATCCGGCGCCCTGGCGCGGCGCGCGGCCCTGCCTGCCGGACATGAAGCCGGTGATCGGCAAGGCGCCCCGGCATGACGGGCTCTGGTTCGCCTTCGGCCATGCCCATCACGGCTTCACGCTCGGCCCGGTCACCGGCCGACTGCTCGGCGAGATGATGACCGGAGAGGCCCCTTTCACCGATCCGCGCCCCTATGCGCCCGGGCGCTTTGGCGCGTAGAAGCGCGCGAGCCGGCCCGCGAGCTTATGGTCCGAGGCAGCCCGCATTGACGAGAGACGAGCACGCCTCGCTGTGCTAACCGAACCGTCGAACGGCAAGACCGCTTTCGACACGAGCGCGTCACGAGCGACGGACACTGACCATGAACGCTGGAACCGACCTCCTTTCGCGCCCCGCCGCTTCCGACGCGCCGGGCGCGCCGGCAGAACCGCTCTTTGCCCTCGACGAGGCGGGCTACGCCATAGCCGGACGGGCCCTGCTCCAACCCCTGACACTGGCGCTGCCGGCCCGGCGCGTCGTCGGGCTGATCGGCCATAACGGCTCGGGCAAGTCGACGCTGGTGAAGCTGCTCGCCCGCCAGCAGCCGGCGACGTCGGGCACCATCCGTTTCGAGGGCAAGACGCTGGATGCCTGGGGCGGTCGGGATTTCGCGCGCAAGGTCGCCTATCTGCCGCAGCAGACACCACCGGCCTCGGGCATGCTGGTCAAGGAGCTGGTCGCGCTCGGCCGCTATCCCTGGCACGGCGCGCTCGGGCGCTTCGGCCAGGCCGACCGCGACAAGGTCGCCGAGGCCATGGCCCTGACTGATATCGAGCCTTTCGCCGAGCGGCTGGTCGACACGCTCTCGGGCGGCGAGCGCCAGCGCGTCTGGCTCGCCATGCTGGTGGCCCAGGACGCCGAGTGCCTGCTGCTCGACGAGCCGATCTCGGCGCTCGACATCGCTCATCAGATCGAGGTGCTGACGCTGGTGCATCGCCTCGCCGCCGAACGCGGCCTCGGCGTCGTCGTCGTCCTGCACGACGTCAACATGGCGGCCCGTTTCTGCGACGAGATCATCGCGCTGCATTCGGGCCGGCTGATCGCGCGCGGCACGCCGGCCGACATCATGACGCCGGACGCGCTCGAGGCCATCTATGGCGTCGCCATGCGCGTCCTGCCCCATCCCGACACCGGGCTGCCCGTCGCGTTCGCGCGCTAGGTCGCCACGCGCCGACACAGCCGCGCGGGACGCCGGCGCGATTTCAACTTGCCGTTCACGAAATGCGTGTTTTGATGTCAAACTGAAGATTATCCGAAACGCGCGAGCGGACGAACGCATGGATCAGCTCAATACGCCGCGGCAAGCCGACATTCTCGCAACGGCGCGAACGCAGGGGCGGGTCAGCGTCGACGAGCTCGCCGCGCGGTTCGATGTGAGCCCGCAAACCATCCGCAAGGATCTCAACGAGCTTTGCGACCGCAAGCTGATGACGCGGGTGCATGGCGGCGCGGTGATCGCCTCGGGCGTCGAGAACGTCGCCTATGAGGCACGGCGCTTCATCGCCCAGGCCGAGAAACGGGCGATCGGCGAGGCCGCAGCGCGGCTGATCCCCAACAATGCCTCCCTGTTCATCAATATCGGCACCACCACCGAGGAGGTGGCGCGCGCCCTGATGCAGCACGAGGACCTGCTCGTCATCACCAATAACCTCAACGTCGCCGCCCTGCTCTACCGGCAGCCACGGATCGACGTGGTGCTGGCGGGCGGGCCGGTCAGGCGCTCCGATGGCGGCCTGATCGGCATGAGCACGGCCGATTTCATCAAGCAGTTCAAGGTCGACTATGCCGTGATCGGCGCCTCTGCGATCGACGAGGACGGCGCCCTGCTCGATTTCGACTTTCGCGAGGTCAGGGTTTCGCAGGCGATCATCGAGAATGCGCGCAAGGTCATGCTGGTCGCCGACCGGCTGAAGCTCGAGCGCGCCGCGCCGATCCGGATCGGCCATATCGCCCAGGTCGATGTCTTCATCACCGACGAGATGCCCTCGGCTGCCCTGCGGGCCCTGTGCGCGAGCGAGGCCGTGCAACTGGTCGAGGTCGGCAGCCAGGACTGAACAGCCGCGGTTCGCTGGATTTTTGCCCCGCCGGCTTGCTTTCGCTTTACCGTTCACTTACTTCCTTATCGTCATAAAAACGAAAATCGGATGCGCACCTGCGCCTCCGCGGGAGAGCCTTCGTGAACGCCCCTCGCCTGAGCCCGGCTCAGCCATTCGATCTCGCGATCATCGGTGGCGGCGTGAACGGCTGCGGCATCGCCCGCGACGCCGCCGGACGCGGCGCGTCAGTCGTCCTGTTCGAGCAGAACGACCTGGCCAGCGCGACGTCCTCGGCCTCGACCAAGCTGATCCATGGCGGCCTGCGCTATCTCGAACATTACGAGTTCAGGCTGGTGCGCGAGGCGCTGCTCGAGCGCGAGGTGCTGTGGCGGCTCGCGCCGCACATCATCTGGCCGCTGCGCTTCGTGCTGCCGCATCACGAAGGCCTGCGCCCGGCCTGGCTGCTGCGGCTGGGGTTGTTCCTCTACGACCATCTCGGCGGGCGCAAATTGCTGCCGCCGACCAGCACGCTCGATCTCCGGCAGGTTGCGGCCGGCCGGCCGCTCAAGGACGATCTCACCAAGGCCTTCGAATATTCGGATTGCTGGGTCGAGGATTCGCGCCTGGTCGTGCTGAATGCAGCCGATGCCGCCGCGCGCGGCGCCGAGATCCACACGCGCATGAAGGTTCTGGAGGCCGAGCGCGAAGGCGAGTTGTGGCGGATCACGGCGGTGCGCAACGGCAAGCGCGAGGTCTTCCGCGCCCGGGCGCTGGTCAACGCGGCCGGGCCCTGGGTCGGCCAGCTTCTGGACGGCGTCGTGCGCTCCAACACCCGGGCGGCCGTGCGCCTGGTCCAGGGCAGCCACATCGTGGTGCGCAAGCTCTATGACCATGACCGCTGCTACATCTTCCAGAACGGCGATGGCCGGATCGTCTTCGCCATCCCCTACGAGCGCGATTTCACGCTGATCGGCACGACCGACGCCGATTTTCACCGCGACCCGGCCAGCGCCGCCGCGACCGCGGAGGAGATCGACTATCTCTGCGCCGCCGCCAGCGAGTATTTCCGCCAGCCGGTGACCCGCGCCGGCGTGGTCTGGACCTATTCGGGCGTGCGCCCGCTCTATGACGACGGCGCCTCGAAGGCGCAGGAGGCGACGCGCGACTACGTCCTGACGCTCGATGCGCCCGAGGCCGAGGCGCCGCTGCTCTCGGTCTTCGGCGGCAAGATCACGACCTATCGCCGACTGGCGGAGGCTGCCATAGCGCGACTGGCGCCGCATGCGGCCTGGGCGAAACGCCCGGCCTGGACCAGCGACGGCGCGCTGCCGGGCGGGGATTTCCCGGTCACGGGTTTTGAGGCGCTCGTCGAGGGCTTTTGCACGGCCTATCCCTGGCTGGCACGCGACACCCTCCGCCGCCTCGCCCGCGCCTATGGCACAAAAACCGGTGAGATTCTCGCCGGTGCCAAGGACCTTGCGGACCTCGGCGAGCATTTCGGCGCCGATCTCTATGAGCGCGAGGTCCGCTATCTGATGCGGGCCGAATGGGCTCAGCGCGGCGAGGACGTGTTGTGGCGCCGCAGCAAGCTCGGCCTGCGCCTCTCGGAAGAAAAGCGACAGGCTCTCGACGCATTCATGCACCAAGCGGCTCCCGTCCCGGAACCGGACGGCGCATAAGCCCAAGCCCCAAGCTTGATCAGACCTGCCGGATGGCGCACCAGATTGCGCTGCGGCCATCGCCGCCGATTCACCATCGGCGCGGGTCGCCCCGTACCGGAACGCGAGACCTGCCATGACCGCCTATGCCGAGCTTTCCGCCCATTTCGGCCGCGTCGCCGCATTGTCCAACGCCATCGGCATCCTGCAATGGGACAATGACGCGATGATGCCGAGAGGCGCTGCCGGCACACGAGCCGAGAGCATGGCGCTGCTGCATGTCATGCGCCATGGCATGGTGACCGAGCCGCGCATCGGCGACTGGCTGGCCGCAGCCGAGGCGGCGGACGGCCTGGGCGATTGGGAGCGCGCCAACCTGCGCGAGATCCGGCGCGTCTGGAGCGTCGAGACGGCGCTGCCGGCCGATCTCGTCGAGGCCTCCAGCAAGGCCGTCTCGGCCTGCGAGATGCGCTGGCGCCAGGCACGGGCCGAGGCCGATTTCGCCGGCTTGCTGCCCTATCTTGCCGAGGTGCTGAAACTGCAGCGCGAGATCGGCAGGGCGAAGGGCGAGAAGCTCGGGCTCTCGACCTATGACGCCCTGCTCAACGACTATGAGCCGGGCGGGCGCTCGGACCGGATCGACGCCCTGTTCGACGATCTCGCCGGGTTCCTGCCGGGCTTCACCCAGGAAGCGCTCGCCGTCCAGGCAAGGCGGCCGGCCGCTCCCGCGCCGCAGGGACCGTTCGAGGTCGAGGCGCAGCGCAAGCTTGGCCTCAGCATGATGGCGACCTTGGGTTACGATTTCGAACGAGGCCGGCTCGACATCTCGACGCATCCGTTCTGCGGCGGGGCCGACAACGACGTGCGCATCACCACGCGCTATGACGAGAGCGACTTCACCAAGGCGCTGATGGGCGTGCTGCACGAAACCGGGCATGCGCTCTACGAACAGGGGCGCCCCCAGGCCTGGATGAGCCAGCCTGTCGGCCAGGCGCGCGGCATGAGCCTGCATGAAAGCCAGTCGCTGCTGATCGAGATGCAGGCCTGCCGCAGCCGCGAGTTCATCGGCTTCGCCGCGCCGCTGATGCGCGACGCCTTCGGCGGCACCGGCCCGGCCTGGGAGACCGAGGCGCTCTGGCGCAACGCGACGAGGGTCAAGCCCGGCTTCATCCGCGTCGATGCCGACGAGGTCACCTATCCCGCCCATGTCATCCTGCGCTACCGGCTGGAGAAGGCGCTGATCGCCGATGCGATGCCGCTCTCGGAACTGCCGGCGGCCTGGAACGCGCTGATGCGCGACCTGCTCGGCATCGTGCCTCCGGACGACCGGCTCGGCTGCCTGCAGGACGTGCACTGGCCGAGCGGCGGCTGGGGCTATTTCCCGACCTATACGCTCGGCGCGATGACGGCCGCGCAGGTCTTCGACGCCGCCTGCCGGGCCGAGCCGGAGATCCTGCCGGCGATCGGCCGCGGTGATTTTGCGCCCCTCGTCGGCTGGCTGCGGGCGAACATCCACAGCCAGGGCTCGCTCTTCGAGACAGACGAATTGCTGACCCGCGCGACCGGCCGGCCGCTCGATGCCGCCGTCTTCAAGGCGCATCTGCGCCAGCGCTACGGCAAGGCGGACTGACACAAGCGGCTGCTCCACCCCTCCACCACAAATCATACGACATGCACGCCTCGCCGCATCCAGCCGGCGAGCGCCTCGCCATGCGCGCCGCGAAACCGTCATCCGCCTTTTGGCGAAGGCCTCCCCGCTAGCCGCCGGCGCCATTGGTGTACTAGTATACATGTCAATGCCCCGGCGCGACGCTCGTCCAGCGGCGCGAATAGCGGGCTGACATCAGGGAGAAACCATGACCGACGTGACCCGCCGCGGCGTCCTGCAGGGAGCAGCGAGCCTGGCCGCACTTCAGGCGACGGGCGCCTTCGCCCAGGGCCTGCCCATGCCCACCAGCCCCGTCGCGCTCAACATCATCGACGTCGCCGGCAATCTGCAGCTGACCCAGGCCGCGATCGAGCGCTTCGCCAAGGACAATCCCAAGCTCATCTCGCGGCTGAATTTTTCGCGAGCGCCCTCGCCGGAGCTGCCGGCCAAGCTCAAGGCGCAGCAGGAGGCGAACCGCGTCGATATCGACCTCGTGCTCACCGGCCCGGGCGCGATGTCGGACGGCATCCAGCAGGGCCTGTGGGTCGATGTCTGGAAATCCCACGCGGCCGGCCTGCCCAAGGCCGAGGAGATCTATCACGAGCAGGCATTGATGATGCAGCGGAACTTCGGCCAGAACGAGGGCGTCGCCGTCGTCTATTCGCCGTCCGGTCCGCTGTTCGAATACGCCCCTGACCGCCTCAAGACCGTGCCGAAGACGGCCGAGGAATTCCTTGCCTATGTGAAGCAGAATCCCAAGCGCTTCACCTATGCCCGCCCGGTCAATTCCGGCCCCGGCTGGACCTTCCTGCAGGGCCTGCCCTACATCCTCGGCGACGCCGACCCGAGCGACCCGATGAAGGGCTGGGACAAGACCTGGGCCTATCTCAAGGAACTCGGCACCGGCGTCGACTACTATCCCGGCGGCACGACCCCGACGATGAAGGAACTCGGCGAAGGCACGCGCGACGTCATCGTCTCGACGCTGGGCTGGGACATCAATCCGCGCGCGCTCGGCATCGTGCCCAAGGAGGCCAAGGTCTTCGTGCTCGCCAACACGCACTGGATTCCCGATACCCAGTTCATGTGCATCCCCAAGGGCGTGCCGACGAACAAGATCGCGGTGCTGCTCGCGCTGATGTCGCACATGCTCAAGCCCGAGGCGCAGGCCGCGACCTATGACAAGGGCTATTTCTATCCCGGCCCGGCCGTGAAGGGCGTGACGCTGGCCATGGCGCCGCAGGAAAGCCGCGACGTGCTCGCCGAATATGGCCGTCCCGAATATGATGACCTGATCGTCAAGCTGCCGACGCAGCCGCCGCTGACGCCGGAACGGCTCGTCGCCGCCTTCCGCCGCTGGGATCAGGAGATCGGCGTCGGCCACGGAGCGCCCCAGTAGCATGCGCTTCGCCGCCATCGGCCTCGACCACCGCCATATCTACCATATGGTCGGAGGTCTTCTCGAAGCCGGCGCGATCTGTGCCGGCTTCGATCCGCGCACCAGCGACGCGCGCGTGCTCGACGGGTTTCGGGAACGCTTTCCGGACCTCCTGCCGGTGGATGGCGAGCGGCTGATCGACGATCCCACGATCGACCTGATCGTCTGCGCCGCCATTCCGTCGGAGCGCGCCGCGCTTGCCGTCAAGGCGATGCGGGCGGGCAAGGACGTCATGGTCGACAAGCCGGGCGTGACCAGCTTCGCCCAGCTCGCGGAGGTCGAGGCGGCGGTGAAGGAGACCGGGCGGATCTTCTCGGTCTGCTTCTCGGAGCGCTTCACCGTGCCTGCGACCCTCGTCGCGGGCAAGCTGATCGCCGACGGCGCGATCGGGCGCGTGGTGCAGACGATCGGGCTCGGGCCGCACCGGCTCAACCGCGCCATCCGGCCGTCCTGGTTCTTCGACACGGCGTATTTCGGCGGCATCCTGACCGACATCGCGTCGCATCAGATCGACCAGTTCCTGCATTTCACCGGGTCGCGGGATGCCGAGATCGTCGCCTCGGGCGTCGGTCATTTCGGCGTGCCCGACCTGCCCGATTTCGAGGATTTCGGCGAGATCCTGCTGCGTAGCTCGCAAGCGGGCGGCTATATCCGGGTCGACTGGTTCACCGCCGACGGGCTGCCGACCTGGGGCGACGGCCGGCTCACCATCCTGGGCACCGAAGGCACGATCGAGCTGCGCAAATATGTCGATATCGCCGGCAGGCCTGGCACCGACCATCTCTTCCTGGTCGACGGCAAGGGCACGCGCCATATCGACGCGTCCGGCGAGCCGCTGACCTATTTTCGCAACCTCGTCGCCGACATCGCCAAGCGGACCGAGAGCGCCGTTGCGCAGGACCATGTCTTCACGGTCTGCCGCCTCGCGCTGGAGGCGCAGGCGAAAGCGGCTCGGCTTCCCGCCGGCAACCAGGATTCCCGCCTGTGACACGCAAGATCGGCGTCGCCGTCATCGGCCTCGGGCCGGCCTCCCTGCCCCATTCCCGCAGCCTGATCGACCTTGCTGGGCGCGTCGACATGCGCTGGGCGGCAAGCCGTTCGACCGAGCGCGTCGAGGCCTATCGCAAGCAATTCCCCTTCCCCGTGACGACCGATCTCGACGCGGTGCTGGCCGATCCGGCGGTGGAGGCGGTCATCGTGCTGACGCCGCCCAGCAGCCACCTGGAGGTGTCTTCGCGCTGTTTCGAGGCCGGCAAGCATGTCCTGGTCGAAAAGCCGCTGGAACTGACCGTCGAGCGCGGCGAGCGCCTCGTCGCGGCCGGCGCCAGGGCGGGCAAGGTTTTCGGCGTCGTGCTCCAGCACCGGTTCCGGCCGGCGAGCCTGCGCCTGAAAGCGGCGCTCGATGCGGGCGAGCTCGGCACGGTCGAGGCGGCGTTCCTGAATGTGCCCTGGTGGCGGCCGCAGGCCTACTACGACGAGCCGGGCCGCGGCACGCTGGCGCGCGACGGCGGCGGCGTATTGCTGACCCAGGCGATCCACTCGCTCGACCTGTTCCGGTCGCTCGTCGGCGTCTCGAAAGTGGTCGCGGCGCAGGCGCGGACCACCGCCCTGCACCGGATGGAGACCGAGGATTTCGCCTCGGCCCTGCTCGAGCTCGGCAATGGCGCGCCGGGCACGCTGATGGCGACGACGGCAGCCAATCCCGGCCATCCCGAGCGCATCGAGATCATCGGGACGAAGGGTTTTGCCGCGCTCGTCGGCGGCACGCTCACCCTCGACTTTCTCGACGGCCGGCGCGAGGTCGTCGAGGCGGAGGGCAGCACCGGCAGCGGCGCCAACATCATGGATTTCCCCCATGATGCGCACCGCGCCGTCATTACCGACTTCCTCGACGCGATCGAGACGGGCGGCCAGCCCGTCGTCACTGGGGAAGAGGCGCTGACATCGCAGCGCCTCGTCGACGAGATCCTGGCCGCCGCCCGGCGCTGACGCGTTTCAGCGCTTGCGCTTGGCGCCGACCAGCTCGTCCCATTTGCGGAAGGCCACGACCATCTTGTCGGGCTTCAGCGGCAGCTCGATCGGGTTCTTGGCGATCAGGTCTGCATATTCCGGCCGCCCGAACTCGGCGATGACCTTCTGGCTCGCTTCCGGCGCGAGTGAGAGCGGCACGTTCTTCACCGCCGGGCCGGGATAGAGATAGCCTTCATCGTAGGAATAGGCTTGGGCCTTTGGCGTCAGCACATAGGCCATCAGGTCGAGCACCACGGCGAGGCGGTCGTTCGGAATGCCCTTCGGCACGCACATGAAGAAGGCGTCGGAGACCCAGTGGAAGCCCTTCAGGGTCTGGATCTTCGCCTCTTTCGGCACGATGCCGAGCGCGCGCGGATTGATGTCCCAGCCCGTGGTCGAGATGATGATGTCGCGCGAGCCGTCGCCGAATTCCTTCATCGTCGCGCCGGTGCCGGCCGGGTAGTACTCGATATGTTCGCCGATCTCCTGCAAATAGGCCCAGGTCTTGTCCCAGCCGCCGACCGGGTCCTGCGGGTCCTTGTCGCCGAGGATATAGGGCAGGCCCATCATGAAGGTCCGGCCGGGGCCGGAATTAGTCGGACGGGCATACATGAACTTGCCGGGATTGGCCTTGGCCCAGGCCAGCAGCTCCTCGGCCGTGGTCGGCGGGCTTTTCACCCGGTCGGGCATATATTCGAGCAGCGGACCGGACGGGTAATAATTGACCACGACGCCGAAACCGTCGCCCTGCGCCCTGTGCAGGTTGAGCGCCGCCGGCTCGTAGTTCTCCTCGATATTGGGAAACTTGTCGGCGAAATCCGGCAGGATCTTCTGCCAGAGCTTCTGCTCCAGACCCGCGGCGAGGCCGTCGCTGCCGGTGAGGATCAGGTCGAGATCGACCTTGCCGGCATCCTGCTGCGCCTTGAGCTTGCTGGCGAGCTCGGGCGCCGGCGCCTTCACGAAGGCGATGCGCGAGACCAGCTTGGGGTTGGCCGCGCGATAGTCCTCGAAGGCCCTCTGCATCAAGGCGAGCGCTCCGCCGACATCCATGACGCTGATCACCACCGGAGCGGCGGGCAGCGGCGGCGAGGCCGCAAAAGCAGCAGGCGCGCCCGTCGCCATCGCGGCGAGTCCGCCCAGCACGGCGCGGCGATCGATTGCAGTCGGATCCTTGCTCATCTTGTCTCTCCCCTTCTGGTTAAGCCGATTTACGGGCCACCGGCCCCGTTGCTCCGGTGACATGACGCTCGACGGGGCCGAGGCGGACGCAGGCGATCGCGAGCGCATCCGACCAGGTCACCTCGTTCGGCGGCAGCACAATCCCCCTCGCCTCCAAGGCCGGCGCCAGCACCGCGAGCGGATGGCGCGAGGCCATCGCGATCGCGTCCTCGGCGCTCGCCAATCCCCATGAGACGATGTTGCGCACGGCCTGGTCCAGGCACAGCGCCGACCCTGCCAGCGAGACGCCGCCCGGCTGGCGCACCGAGCCATCGGCCCTGCGCTCGACGCTCATCCCGGCAAACGGATAGCGGCCCGGCTCGGACGCTGCGCCCGAGACCGCGTCGGTGACCAGGATCGAGCGCGCGATCCCCTTGGCGCGCAGCATCGACTTCAACGCCTTGGGGTGAAGATGGATGCCGTCGGCAATGAAGCTCGCCCAGAGACGATCCTCGGCGAGCTGGGCGAAGATCGAATTGGCAAGCTTGTGAATCACTTGCGGCATGCCGTTGCCAAGATGGGTGGAGAGCGCCGCCCCCGCATCGGCCGCCGCTGCAATCTGGTCGAAATCCGCCGCCGTGTGACCGAGCGCGACGATCCGGGCCTGTTCGTGCAGCGCCGCGATCAGGGAGGGCACGCCTGCGATCTCCGGCGCCACGGAGACCATCAGGATCGGCCGTTCGAGCCCCCGCTCCAGCCTCTCGACCAGCCCGGGATCGGCGGCGGTCATGGCGTTCGCCGGATGGCAGCCGGCATAACCCTCCGCCGGGTTCAGGAACGGGCCTTCGAGATGATAGCCCGGGCAGACCAGCGGGCCGAGGCGGCTTGCCGAGATCGCGGCGTCGAGGGCGCGCAGGCGCTGCTCCAGCTCATGCGGATGGGCGGTGATGATCGTCGGCAGGCAGGTCGTGACGCCGGTCGCCAGCATCGCCTCGAGCGCGTGGTCGACCGCGGCCGGCGTGATCTCGCCCGCGTTGAAGTCGACGCCGGCAAAGCCGTTGACCTGGAGATCGACGAGGCCTGCGGTCTGCATGGCGAGCGCCTCCTGTCCTCAGCCGCGGGTCAGCAGGGAGGCGGCGGGCGGATCGAGGAAGAGCGCCGTATTCTTGTGGGTCTGCAGGATCGAGGCGGGATGGAGCGGGCTGACAGGTCCCTCGAGCGCATCGCGCGTCGCCCGCGCCTTGCGCTCGTCCGGCACCGACAGCACGATCAGCTCGCTTTTGAGGATCTGCCTGATGCTCATCGAAATCGCACGCTCCGGCACGTCTTCGAGGCTCGGGAACCAGCCTTCGCCGAATTGCTGGCGGCGGCAGGCCTCGTCGAGCGTCACCACGATATAGGGCGCCTCGGTCTCGAAATCGGCCGGCGGGTCATTGAAGGCGAGATGGCAATTCTCGCCGAAGCCCGCGAAGCAGACAGCGATCCGGCGCCCGGCGATCAGCTCGTTGAGCCTGCGTGCCTCCTGTTCCGGATCGCCCTCGCCATCGACCGGGATGAACGCGACCTTGCCGCCCAGCGGCGCGACGAAGCGCTCGCGCAGATAGCGGCGGAAACTCGCCGGATGGGCCTCGCTCAGGCCGACATACTCGTCGAGATGGAAGGCCGTGACCTTCGACCAGTCGATGCCGTCAGCCGCGACCAGATGCGTCAGCGTGTCGAATTGGCTGGCACCGGTGGCGACGACGATCGTCGCCTGGCCATCGCGGGCGAGCGCCTCGCGAATGGCGCTCGCGCCGAGTGCGGCGGCCTCAGCGCCGAGCGCCTGCTTGTCCGGGAGGATACGGGTCGCGATCATGCTATTTTTGAACCATATGAGATCGAATTGTTCCAAAAGCTCAGATAAAGCTTATGAGAGGCGTTGCAGAATGCAATCTCAATTTTTGAACCAATCGGTTCTTATATGTGAGCGCCAATGACATTGCCCGCACTCGACACCCTGCCCTTCACTGACGCCCGAGACCGTGACCGGGCTCGCGCCTTCACGCTCGTCGCCCGTGGGCAGGCCCGTTCCCGCCCCGAGATCAGTGCAACGCTGGGCCTGCGCTCGACGACGACCTCACGCCTGGTCGGCGACCTGCTGGCGCGGCGCCTGATCATGGAGACCGCAGGCGAGAGGGCCGGCAGGGGCCGCCCGGCCGGAATCCTTGTGGCCAATCCGCGCCGCATCGGCGCCTCTGTGATCCATGTCGCGAGCCAGGCCCTGGTCGGCACGCTCATCGATCTCGACGGCCAGGCGATCGAGGCGCGCAGCGTCGAGGTCGGCGCCGATGCGGATAATGCAGCGATCTCCGGTGTCCTGGCGCGGCTGGCGGGCGAGCTGCATGCGGCCGCTCCGCGGGGCATGGACCATGCCGGCACCGCCGTCTCGCTGTCGGGCCTGCTCGACCCTCGCCGCAGGCAATGGCTGATGTCGTCGCGCTGGCCGAAGCTGCGCGGGCTCGACATCCCGGCCGCACTGGAGGGCATTCCCGGCCCGGTCGACATCTGCCGCAATCTCGATGCCGAGCTGCGCGACCGCATGGCGCGCGAGCCTGAAAATTTCGCTGATGGCGCACTCTTGCTGCATTGGGGCTGGGGGATCGGGCTCGGCTATGCGGCCGGCGGGCGATCGCTGGCGCCCGCGGGAGGCTCGTTTGGCGAGATCGGCCACTGGCGCTTTTCGGTCCTGGATGGCCGCCGCTGCGGCTGCGGCAACAGTGCCTGCCTCGAAACCGGCGCGGCGCTCTGGTCGCTCCTGCCCGTGCTGCGCCAACGCTGGCCCGAGCTCGCCGAGGACGAGGCGCGGCTGCGCCGGCAATTGCCGGCCTGCGATCTCGTCGGCGTGCCGGAGGTCGACATGGCCGCCCGCCTGCTCGCGCGGGCGCTGGCCAATGCCAGCCGCCTGTTCTTCCCCTCCCGGATCATCGTCACCGGCCCCCTGGTCGCCAATGCGAGGCTCTGGGCCCATTTCGACGCATTGTTTCGCGCCGAGGGCACGATGCAGGGGCTGCTCATGCCGGAGCTGAGCAGCGACCGCGTCGGCCGCGATCACGAAATCCGCGGTGCGGCGGCGCCGCTGCTCGAGAGGGCGACTGTGGCGCTGCTGCAAGGTTCGTGAGCCACGCCGGGACGCCCAGCGTAAGGGCGAAAACTATTCCTCGGCGGTGTCGCGCCGCAGCTCCCAGGCCAGCATGGCCTCCGCGAGCGCTGCGAGCTCGCTCTCCTTGCCGGCGGAATCGGCCGCGGCGCTGAGCTCGGCGACACGCTGCTGAGCCTGCTCGTAGTCTTCCTCGGTATGGATCACGATGGGCTGCTTCACGGGAACCTCGCAAACCGGCGAGGCGAAATGCCTCCCGATGACTGGACGAATGCTAGCACAGTGAAACCGGACAGCGGCGCGTTCGTTCCAGGCCACGGCCCCGGAAGAACAAGACCAGCGCATGCATATCCGTCCAGAGCCGATTGCCGCTGCGTTTCCTTGCGATCTGTGGAAAATATGCTGAATGGTGGGGAGCGTCGTTCCAGCTTCCCTTGCCGAGGAAAGACACGCGATGACCGCATCGACCGTTCTGACGCCCGACACGCCCGCCAAGGACGAGCCGTTCCGCCCGCACACCTCGCATTGGGGCGTCTTCTCGGCGCGGATGCAGGACGGCAGGCTCGAGGTGCGCCCGCATGCCGGCGACCCCGACCCCAACGAGATCATCCAGAATTTTCCGGCGGCGCTGCGTCATCGCGCCCGGATCGCGCAGCCGATGGTGCGGCGCGGCTGGCTGGAAAACGGACCGGGCCCGGACGACCGCCGTGGCCGCGACGAGTATGTGCCGATGTCCTGGAGCGCCGTGCTCGACCTGCTCGGCGCCGAGCTGAAGCGCGTGCGCGACGATCACGGCCCGGGCGCGATCTTCGGCGGCTCCTATGGCTGGGCCAGCGCCGGGCGCTTCCATCATGCCCAGAGCCAGATCCACCGCTTCCTGAACAGCTCGACCGGCGGCTATGTCCGCTCGGTCAACAGCTACTCGTCGGGCGCGTCCTCGGTGCTCGTGCCGCATATCATCGGCGACTACGAGGACCTGGTGAAGCGCAACGTCTCCTGGGACCAGATCGCCGAGCACAGCGAGATCGTGGTCGCCTTCGGCGGCATGGCGCTGAAGAACAGCATGGTCGCCGGCGGCAGCATCAGCAAGCATGTCGAGCGCGGAGCGATGGCGCGGGCGCAGGCGCGGGGTTGCGAGTTCGTCCTGGTCGGGCCGCTGCGCAGCGACCTGCCCGAGGAGGCCGGCGCCGACTGGCTCTCGATCATCCCCGGCAGCGACACCGCCGTGATGATGGCGCTCGTCCACACGCTCGTCGTCAACGGGCTGCACGATCGCGACTTCCTGGAGCGCCATACGGTCGGCTGGCCCGTATTCGAGCGCTACCTGCTCGGCGAGACGGACGGACAGCCCAAGGACGCCGCCTGGGCCGCTGCGATCTCGGGCGTTCCGGCAGACGAGATCGTGGCGCTCGCCAGGCGCCTGCACGGCCGGCGCGCGCTGATCGTCGTCGCGCATGCCCTGCAGCGCGCCGAGCATGGCGAGCAGCCGGTCTGGATGGGCATGGTGCTGGCGGCCGCGCTCGGACAGATCGGCCTGCCCGGCGGCGGCTACGGCTACGGCCTCGGCGCGATCGCCTATTACGGGCGGCGCTACAATGCCGTGCCGATGCCGACCTTCTCGCAGCTGCGCAACCCGGTGGCGGATTTCATTCCGGTCGCGCGCATCTCGGACATGCTGCTGAACCCGGGCACGTCCTATCGCTATAACGGCCAGACCCGCATCTATCCCGAGATCAAGCTGGTCTACTGGGCCGGCGGCAACCCGTTCCACCATCATCAGGACCTGAACCGGCTGCGGCAGGCCTTCGGCAAGCTCGACACGCTGGTCGTGCACGAGCTCGCCTGGACTGCGACGGCACGCCATGCCGATGTCGTGCTGCCCTGCACGATGACGCTGGAGCGCGAGGATATCGGCGGCAACGCCAATGACCCGCTGCTGGTGCCGATGCAGCCCGCGGCCGAGCCCTATGGCGAGGCGCGCGACGATTACGCGATCTTCGCCGACTTGGCCGAGCGCCTCGGCACGCGCGAGGCCTTCACCGAGGGCCGCTCGGTGCGCGAATGGCTCGAGCATCTCTATGAGCCCACGCGGGCGGGGCTGGCGGCCATGGGGCTTCCGGCGCCGAGCTTCGCCGAGTTCTGGGCCGGCGAAGGTTTTGAGCTGCCGCAGCAATCCGACGATGGCGGCCGGCTGCGGGCTTTCCGCGACGATCCGGACGGCAAGCCCCTGCCGACGCCGAGCGGGAAGCTCGAGATCTTTTCCGAGACGATCGCGAGCTTCAACGAGCCGGACTGCCCCGGTCACCCGGCCTGGCTCGGCGCCACGAACGTGCCTGACGAGGCGGCGCCGCTGAGGCTGGTCGCCAACCAGCCGCGCACGCGGCTGCACAGCCAGCTCGATTTCGGCGGGCATAGCGGCGATTCCAAGCATCGCGGCCGCGAAGTCGCGCGCATGCATCCGCAGGACGCGGCGGCGCGCGACATCACCGAGGGCGACATCATCCGGATCTCGAACGAGCGCGGCGCCTGCCTCGCCGGCGTCATCGTCACCGACGGCATCCGCGAGGGCGTGATCCAGCTGCCGACCGGCGCCTGGTACGACCCGATCGACCCCACCGAGGACAAGCCGCTTTGCGTGCACGGCAATCCCAATGTCCTGACACGCGATGTCGGGACCTCCGCGCTCGCGCAGGGCTGCACGGGCCAGCTCACGACCGTGCAGGTCGAGCGCTTCACCGGGAACCTCCCGCCGATCCAGGCCTATGAGCCGCCCGCGGCACAGCCGGTTCCGCAGGCCTGACGCAGCGCGCTCGTCTTCTCGCCTACCGCAGGTCGGGAACCGAGGCCGGATCGGATCGAAGGGTGGGCAGCACGGCGCGGATGTGATCGCCCAGGGCCCGAGCGGCTGAGGATGGCCGCTGCTCGGTGAATTCCAGCGCAATGCCGATCGTGGGAAGCGTCGGCAATCCGGCCGACACGATGTGGAGGTCCGGCGGGACGGCCGTCCGGGTCAAAACGCTGATGGCGTGACCGGAGCGGGCGATCGCGATCAGGCCGGCGAGGCTGTTGCTGGCGAAGGCGACCCTGTATCGGCGGCCGACCGCCTCCATGGCGGCGCAGGCAGCGCGGTAGTCGATGGTCATGGGCGCCGAAAGCGCCAGCGGCAGGCTGGCATGGCCGAGAACGCCCGGCTCGGCCTCGTTGGCAACCCAGACGAAGCTCTCCTGCCGGATCACCTCGCTGCCGACCGCGTCGGAGAGCGACACGAGCGCCATTTCGATCTGCCGCCGCTGCAGCAGCGGGCGCAGCTCCGAGGTGGGCGCGCAGACCATGCGCAGCTCGACATCCGGATGAAGCGCGCAAAAGCCCCTCAGCAGATCCGGCAGGAAGGCGATCGAATAATCCTCCGGGCACCCCAAGCTCACCGGGCCGCCGAGGCCTGCGCCGCACATGTCGGCCAGGATCTCGTCATGCTTGGCCAGGAGAGACCCGGCATGTGCCAGGAGCTTGTCCCCTGTTGCCGTGAGCCGCACGCCGGAGCCGCTCCGATGCAGGAGCGGCTGGCCGATCAGCTCTTCGAGGCGCTGAATTTGCATGCTCAACGCCGACTGCGTCCGGCCGACCTGCACGGACGCGACGCTGATCGACCCCGTGCGGGCGACCACGGAGAAATTTCGGAGCAGTGCGAGGTCGAGCGTCGGCATGCCATCAAGCCAATCGATATCGGAAAGAAGCAATATCAATTTGTCTGCTGATGCAAGCGCGGCTAGCGCTGTGGGAATGGCCATCCCCGAGGTGATTCCATGTCTCTGAACAGCGACCCCGCATTCTGGGCCTCCGCGAACAAGCATCTCACGCGTTACGGACCCGGGTTTGAATCGATCATCGTCGAGCGCGCCGAGGGCAGTTTCGTCTATGATGCCGATGGTCGCGGGATTCTGGACTTCACGTCCGGCCAGATGAGCGCCGTCCTCGGCCATAGCCATCCCGACATCGTCACGACCGTCGATCGGCAGATGCGGTCGGTCGCTCATCTCTTCAGCGGAATGCTGTCGCGCCCGGTCGTCGATCTGGCCTCGCGTCTGGCTGCCCTGGCTCCCGGCCTCGACCGCGTGCAGCTCCTGACGACGGGAGCGGAATCGAACGAAGCGGCCATTCGCATGGCGAAGCTGGTGACCGGCGGACACGAGGTCGTCGCCTTCGCTCAGAGCTGGCACGGAATGACCGGAGCTGCAGCCTCGGCCACCTACAGCGCCGGCCGCCGGGGCTACGGGCCGGCCGCGGCCGGATCCTTCGTCATCCCCGCACCGAACTCCTACCGGCCGCGCTTTGCGCATCCGGACGGCTCCAACGATTGGCAGGCCGAGCTCGACGACGCCTTCTCGCTGATCGACAGGCAGTCGACGGGCAGCCTCGCGGCGTTCATCGCCGAACCGATCCTGTCGAGCGGCGGCATCCTCGAACTGCCGCCAGGCTATCTCGCCGCGCTCAAGCGCAAATGCGAGGAGCGGGGGATGCTGCTGATCCTCGACGAGGCCCAGACGGGGATCGGCCGGACCGGCCACATGTTCGCGTTCCAGCGCGACGGCGTCACGCCCGATATCCTCACCCTGTCCAAGACCCTGGGCGCCGGGCTGCCACTTGCCGCCGTGATGACCTCCGAAGCCATCGAACAGACGGCCTATGAGCGGGGCTTCCTGTTCTACACGACCCATGTCTCCGATCCGCTGCCGGCGGCGGTCGGCGTCACGGTCCTCGACGTGGTCGAGCGCGACCGGCTGGTCGAGCAGGCGACGACGCGGGGAGAGAGGCTCAGGAAGGGCCTGCTGTCCCTGCAGCAGAGACATGAATGCATTGGCGACGTGCGCGGGCGCGGGCTCCTGCTCGGGCTCGAGATCGTCGTCGACCGGCAAACCAAGGCGCCCGGCTTCGAGCTCGGGGCCCGGATCATGGACGAGGCCATGCGCCGGGGCCTCAGCATGAACATCGTCAAGCTGCCGGGGATGGGCGGCGTCTTCCGCATCGCCCCTGCCCTGACGGTCTCGGATGCCGAAATCGATCGCGGTCTCGAGATCATGTCGGACGCGGTCGACGCCGTGGTCAGCGCCGCCTGACGCGGAAGACCCGGCTGCCCTGCGGGCCTGGAGCGGTTGGTGGATAGCTGCCCCTTATGCACGCGCCATGTCGTCGGGCCTCGCCACCGAAGCGGGCCGTTCCGGTCGCTTAGGACCCCACCCAAGGCCGGACTTCGGCGACGATTTTCATCCGGGAAGTCGCGAGATCAGGCAGGAACGTAGGTCAACCTGATCACATCCTCG
>NZ_JBHYEM010000020.1:0-79271 GCF_051860145.1 Allobosea sp.
TGGCGGAGCGCCACGGGGCGTGCGGATGGTGGCTCAATCCATCCGCGCCGCGTCCTGGCTCAATGGACGCGGACCGATACCCACGCGCCTCGCGGCGCTCCGCTGCCCCTCACTTGTGACAACGCCCGCGTGCAGGCACGCGGGCGGGGACGACGCTTGGCGCGATCCCTTCTCCCCTCGGGGGAGAAGGTGGCAGCGCGAAGCGCTGACGGATGAGGGAAGGACGGCTCACCCAGTCACGCCACCCTCATCCCCTACCGGACCTTCTCCCCCGAGGGGAGAAGGAGGCAAACTGGAGGACCCCCCATGCCCCGTAATCCCGACCATAGAGGCGCGACCCGCGAGGAGTTCGAGCGCTATCAGCGCGAGCGGCCGATCATGCTGCGCCGGTTCGCGACGATCCTGCAGGTCTGGCGCTGGTGCGATCGCAAGGAGTGCCGGCGGGCCAAGGCCTGCACCGGGCCGGCGGATTTCGCCTGCACCACCCATTTCATACAGGACATCCTCAGCGAGGAGGAGCGGGCGACCTTCCACGAATGGATGAAGCTGCGCCTCTCCGGCCTCGGCGTCGAGGAGGCCTGGGCGGAGGCCACGCGGCGGATCACCCGGCACAAGGCGCAGATGGATGCGATCGACGAGATGCGGCCGGGCGGCTAGGGCGTGCTGATCTTACGCGAAACCAGTTCGTCATTCCGGGGCGGCCCGCAGGGGCGAGCCCGGAACCCAGAACCGCCGACTCTGGCAAACAATGCGCGCGCGTTGCGCTCCATGCGATGCTCGGCAGCGGTTCTGGGTTCCGGGCTCATTGCTGCGCAATGCCCCGGAATGACGCCGCGATCCTGTCCAAAGACAGCGGGCTCCAGCGCGGCGAGCGCGGTCGGCGGCTCCCCTCAATCCCCCATCACCGTCATTTCCGCGTCCATCGCCTTCATCCTCGGGTTGGCGGCGCAGAAGGATTTCAGCCTGGCCTCGGCCTGGGCGGCCTCCCGGTTCGGGGCGGTCCTCGGCTTGTGAGCGCCGGAGGCGGGGCTCCTGAGATAGGCGGCGTAGGTCATCTCCGGGTCGGTGATCGCCGCCGAGGCCGGGGAGGCGGCCTGAAGGCTGGCGAGCAGCAGGGCGAGGGCGGCGACGAGCGCGCGGGAGGGCAGGGGCATGGTGGTCGTCCTGAACGGGGCGCGAGGGGGCGGCCCGCTCCTGCACCGCGCCGCGGCCGCGCGCAACGGCGATGCCGGTGGATCGGCCTTGCAGACAGGGCATTGCCGGCGGGGATTTTGGCGCGAGCCGTGATAGGAGGGCTGAAATCGACCCAAACGGAGACCGTCATGGCGAAGAAGACCCCCGAGCAGCTCGCCCGCGAATTCGAGGGCCGCAAGGCCAAGGGGCTGGCCAAGGGCGGCGCGGCGCTCTGGCCCAATCTCCTGTCGAACGCGGTGCTGAAGCTGGTGGCGGGCGGCAGCGAGGTCACCGTCGCGGCGCTGATCGCCCGCATCGAGGCCGAGGCCGCGACGCAGGACATCGCGCTGAAGGCGGCCGCCGAGGAGGCCGTCGCCCGGCTGCGTCAGGCGGTGGCGAAAGGGGCGGAGTAGGGATACCTGCCGCTGCGGCATTCCAAGCGGCGGCGACATATGGTTAACATGTCCCTCCGATCCGCCCGGAGCGATGACCGAGCCCGCCATGCGACGCCCAGATCACGAGGCCGCGCTTGGACACTGATTTCCTGGCCCGCGCCGAGACGATGTTCCTCGATGCGGCGACGGAGCCCGATGCCTGGGTCGCGGCGCTCGACATGCTGGCGAAAGGCTCCGGCGCGCGCGGGGCGGCGCTGCTGACGGTCGAGGGGCGCGGGCCCTTCATCCTGCCGACACAGGAGATGGGCGAGCTCGCCGAGCGTTACGTCAAGGAGGGCTGGTACCAGCAGGATTTCCGCTATGCCGGCATCCCGCTGATGAAGCAGCGCGGCATCTTCGTCGACCAGGACATCGTGACGCCCGAGGCGATGGGGCGCATGCCTTACTACGCCGAGCTGCTGCAGCCGATGGGCTTTGGCTGGTTCGCCGGGCTGAAGGTCGGCTCCGAGGACGACCTCTGGTGCCTGACCCTGCAGCGCAGCATGACGACGGGGCCGTTCCTGGCCGAGGAGCAGGAGCGGCTGAACCGGATCGGCGCCATCGCCTCGCGCGCCGCGGCGCTGGCGCGGCGGCTCGACTATATGCGGCTCGACGGCGCGATGGAGGCGGCCGAGGCGCTGTCGGGCGCCTGCCTGTTCATCGACCGCTTCGGGCGGGTGGTGAAGCTCAATCGCGGCGCCGAGGCGATGGTCGGGCGCGCCTTCCAGCTCCGGCAGGGCCGCATCCGCTTCGCCCATGCCGCGAGCGAGCCGCTGCAGCGCCATATCGATGCGGCGATCTGGCCGGACCTGACGCCGGACGCCGCCGCGCACCGGCCCGTCATCGTGCCGCAGCCGGGCGCCCTGCCGCTGCTGTTCAGGGCGGTGCGCCTGCGCGGCGGCGCGCTCGGCGCCTTCGCCCCGGCCTATGCGATGCTGCTGGTCAGCGATCTCAACGACCGGGCCGTGCCGGCTGTCGAGCATCTGCAGGCGGCCTTCCAGCTCACGCTATCCGAGGCGCGGCTGGCCAATGCCCTGATGGAGCGCTTCAACTTGGTCGATGTCGCCGCCGCGCTGAACTGCACGCATGAGACGGTGCGCACGCAGATCAAGCTGGTCTTCGCCAAGACCGGCACGCGCAACCAGGCGCAGCTCGTCGATCTGCTCGGGCGGCTCAGGCTCTGGCAAGGGTCGCCGCTGCCCGAACCCTGAGGCCGGGAGCGACGCCGGGACTTGGCGCGATCAGGCGCCCTTCAGCTTGGCGTTGCACTGGCTGTAATAGCCGCCGCCCTTCTGGATCCATTTCAGCTCGCCATTGCCGCCATTGGCCTTGTTGACGTTGTACTGGTCGTTGCAGGTCTTGAAGCGCTGCTTGCCGGCGGTCTCCGAGGCGTATTTCGGGTCGATCCTGCTCGGGAAGACGACATTGCCGGCGCGGGCCGGCGCGGTCGCCGGGGCAGTGGCGGTGGTGCGGGCCGGGGCCGCGGGCGCCGCGGTCGCAGGCTTGGGCTGAGCGGCCGGGGCGGCTGCCGCGGCCGGGGCCGGGGTCGCGCCCTCGCCGCACTGGGCCTTGCGGAAGTCGTTCCAGGACTGGCCGCCGAGCGAGTTCGCGGTCTTGGCGGCGTTATATTTCGTGCTGCATTCCTGCATCGTCAGCGCCTGGGCCGGCGTCGTGACGGGGAGGAGGAAACCGCCGGCGAGCGCGAAGACGCTGGCGGCGAGAGCAAGCTTTGTCTTGGTCATGGTGGTCATCTCCTACGGGATGGAGCCCGCTGGTAGAGCCGCGCGCCGGACGGGTCATTCCGCCCGGTTCGCGCATCCGGGGCGAAGGTTATCGCCGTGGACATGAACCGTCGATGACGGAAATTGGTTCCGTCACGCCGCCTGTTCGTGGCGCTCCAGGAAAGCCTCGACCGGGAGGGTGCGGAAGTCGTCCAGGGCCGCGCGCAAGGCCGCATGCTCCCAGTCCCACCAGGCGAGCGCGATCAGCCGCTCGGAGATATCCTCCGGGAAGCGCCGGCGGATCGGCCTGGCCGGGTTGCCGGCGACGATGGTGTAGGCCGGCACGTCCTTGGTGACGACGGCGCCGCCCGCGATCACCGCGCCGGTGCCGATCGAGCGGCCGGGCAGGATGATCGCACCATGGCCGATCCAGACGTCATGGCCGATGGTGACCGGCGTCGAGCGGCGCCAGGCGAAGAACTCGGCATCGTCCTGCGCATCCTCGAAATAGGCGCTGGCGCGGTAGGTGAAATGCGACTGGCTGGCGCGCTGCATCGGGTGGTTGCCCGGGTTGATCCGGGTCATCGCCGCGATCGAGCAGAACTTGCCGATTGTCGTGTAAATGACATTCGAGTCGTTCACGACATAGGAATAGTCGCCCATGCTCGACTCGACGAAGGATGTGCGCGCGCCGATCTCGGTGTAGCGTCCGAGCGTGGCCTGTCGCACATGCGCGGTCGGGTCGATCAGGGGTTCAGGTCCGAGTTTCTTGCCCGCCAAAGTTTTGCCCGCCATGTCGTTATCCTCACAGATTGAAATCGAAGCGCCGGGCGAGACGCGAGGCGCGCTCGTGCTCGTGGTGGGGCCGTCCGGAGCCGGAAAAGACACGTTGATGGATGCGGCCCGCGCCGCGCTCGCCGGCGACGGGCGCTTCGCCTTCGCACGCCGCCTGATCACGCGTGCCGCGATGGCCGGCGCCGAGGACCATGACAGTTGCGACGAGGCCGCTTTCGACGCGGCGAAGGCGCGCGGCGAACTGGCGCTGAGCTGGCGCGCGCATGGGCTCTGTTACGGCATTCCGGCGGCGGCCTTGATCGGCATCGCCGGCGGCCAGGTGGTGATCGCCAATATCTCGCGCGGCACGATCCCGGAGGCCGAGCGGCTGGTCGGGCGTGCGGTGGTGGTCAACATCACCGCGCCGAACGCGGTGCTCGCCAGGCGGCTGGCGGCGCGCGGGCGCGAGAGCGAGGCGGATATCGCGGCCCGTCTCGCCCGCGAGGCGCCGCTGGCGACGGAGCGCGCCGCGCTGGTCTCGATCCAGAACGATCGCAGCGTGGCCGAGGCGGCGGGCGAATTCATCGCGCTGCTGACCGGCCTGAGCCCGCTCGAGCGGAGCTGAGCCGTCGTCCTTGCGCCGGGCCGCAGGTCGCGCGCTGACCGTCATTGCGAGCGCAGCGAAGCAATCCAGAGGGTCTCGCGCAGTCTCTCTGGATTGCTTCGTCGCTTCGCTCCTCGCAATGACGGTGAGGGCTGAAGACGAACGGGGCCGCATCTCTGCTTCAAGCCAGCGGGAAACTGTCGAGCAGGCGGAAGTGGCTGTCGCGGCTCTCCTGCCGGAACAGCGCGATGCGGTCGATCGCGACCGGCCCAGCCGGTCCGGCTGGTACTGCCTGCGCATAGGCATCGGCCAGCGCGTTGCGGGTGGATGGGCCGTGTTCGATCGGCAGCGAACCGGTCAGGGTCATGTGGAAGCGGAAGGCGTCGCCGACATAGGGATAGCCATAGGCTTCGAGATAGGCGCGCTGCGCCGGCGTCAGCGGGTGCTTGAGGCGACGCGCCATGTCGGCCTCGGAGAGCGGCGCGCGGAAGGGCTCGAAGGCCTGGACGAGGGCGAAGGCGAAGCGCTGCAGCGCCGGGCTTTCGGTCGACGGCGTCAGCGCCACGAAGGAGCCCAGCGCCGTGACCGAGAGCCCGGTGAGCTCGACACGCTCGAGCCCGGCGGCGTAGTTATGGGTGAAGGCGCGGAGCTGGCCCTCGCTGCGGCCGGTCGCCAGCTCGAAGGGGGCCTTCAGCGTGGCGTGGAACCCGTAGCGGCGCGGTTCCTCGGTGAGGTCAGGCCAGCGATCGGTATCGCAGCCGGGCGGAACCAGCGCAGGCACCTCCGCGCCGGTGACGGCGTCATAGCCCAGCACGGCGCTGCCGAAGCGCCAGAGCGCGCTGTCGGCGGCGGGAGTGTAATAGATGGCGTAGCGCGGCGTGCTCAAAATGCGCGCTCGCCCTTCGACCAGACGGCATTGACCACCGGCGTCGCGCCGAGCGTCCTGAAGCGGATCAGGTCGGCGCGCAGGCCCGGCTTGAGATGGCCGCGATCCTTCAGGCCGAGGATGTCGGCGACCTTCCAGGTCACCATGCCCATGGCCTCGGGCAGGGCGACGCCATGGGCGGCGTTGAGCTTGAGCACGGCCTGCAGCAGGCTCGCCGGGACATAGTCGGAGGAGAGCCCATCGAGCAGGCCCTTCTCGGCAAGCTCGGAGACCGAGACGCCGCCGGAATGCGAGCCGCCGCGCACCACGTTCGGCGCGCCGGCGATGGTGGCGAGGCCGCGCTGCTTGGCGGCTGCCGCCGCCTCGATCGTAGTCGGGAATTCCGAGATCACGGCGCCGGACGCGATGCCGGCCTCGACATGGTCGATCGTGGTGTCGTCATGGGTCGCGATCGGGATGCCGCGCGTCCGGAACATCTCGACCACGGCGCTCCAGTTGCGCGGCACATTGGCCTGGCCCTCCGACTGGCGGACGGCGACGTCCTCCTCGAACTCGGACTCGGTCTTGCCGTTGCCCATGGCGTAGGTCTTGAGATGCTGGATGTCGCGCCACTGGCGCTGGCCGGGCGTGTGATCCATCAGCGAGACGAGCTGGACGAGATCGTCGTCCTGGTAGGGCTCGATATCGCGCATCAGGTCCGGGCTGGTCAGCTCGCAGCGCATGTGGATGCGGTGGTCGATGCGGAAGACGCCTTCGCGGCGGCCCTCGCGCAGCGCCTTCATCACGTCGGCGAAGATGTCCTTGCGGTAGTCCTTGGCCGAGAAGGGCGTGCCGGCACAGACGGCGTCATAGACGGTGGTGACGCCGGCGGCGGCCATCTGGGCGTCATGGACCAGCGCTGCAGCGAGCCC
This sequence comes from Allobosea sp., assembly GCF_051860145.1. GTDB lineage: Bacteria > Pseudomonadota > Alphaproteobacteria > Rhizobiales > Beijerinckiaceae > Allobosea. The sequence continues at coordinate 6,504 of NZ_JBHYEM010000020.1, forward strand.
GTTCGGCCAGAAGACCTTGGGCCGCGGCATGAAGTGCTTTTCCATGTTGTCGGTATGCATCTCGACGAGGCCCGGCGCGACATGGTCGCCGCCGACATCGATCGCGCCGGGAAGCTGCGAGCGGCCCTGGTCGAGCGCGGTGATGCCGGTCTCGTCGAAGGCGATGGTGCCGGTGACGACCTCGTTCTCCAGGATCAGCCGGGCATTGGTGAGGACGGTCTGCATCAGGCGGCCTTCCGGAAAGCGGTGATGTCGAGATAGCGGGTGGCGACGGCCTCGCGCACCGCCTCGTCATGGAAGATCCCGACGATGGCAGAGCCGTTTGCGCGCGCTTCGGCGATCAGGTCAACCACGACGTCGCGATTGGCGGCGTCGAGCGAGGCGGTCGGCTCGTCGATCAGCAGGATCGGCGCCGGATCGACGAAGGACCGGGCGATGTTGACGCGCTGCTGCTCGCCGCCGGAAAAGGTGGCGGGCGCGAGATGCCAGAGCCGCTCCGGCAGGTTGAGCCTGGCCAGGATCGCGCTGGCGCGCTCGCTCGCCTCATCGGCCGAGACGCCCCGCGCCAGCAGCGGGTCGCGCACGATGTCGAGCGCCGTGACGCGCGGGATCACGCGCAGGAACTGCGAGACGAAGCCCAGCGTGCGCCGGCGGATGTCGAGCACCGTGCGCGGCACGGCCGCGACGATGTCGATGGCGCGCCCGGCATGGGTGATGCGGATATGGCCGGAGGTCGGCCGGTAATTGCCGTAGAGGATGCGCAGCAGGCTCGACTTGCCGGCGCCGGAAGCGCCCGCCAGGACGAGCGCCTCGCCGGCTTCGACGCTGAAATTGACATTGTCGAAGACGGGCAGCCGGACACCGCCCTGATTGTGCAGGGTGAAGGTCTTGGCGACGTTCTCGACGTGAATCATCGTGGTCATGGTGTCAGTGCCTTGCCGGCTCGGGGTGACGCGAGTGTGACGGGGGAACTGTCGGTCTCTCACACACTGAGCACCGCCGAGGTGAGCAGTTGCGTATAGGCGTGGTGCGGGTCGTCCAGGACCTGGTCGGTCAGGCCCTGCTCGACGACGCGGCCGTCCTTCATCACCATCAGCCGGTCGGTGAGCAGGCGCGCGACGGCGAGATCATGCGTGACGATGATCGCGGCGAGGCCGAGATCGCGGACCAGCACGCGCAGCAGATCGAGCAGGCGCGCCTGGACCGAGACGTCGAGGCCGCCGGTCGGCTCGTCCATGAAGACGAGCTTCGGCTCCGAGACCAGCACGCGGGCGATCTGCAGGCGCTGCTGCATGCCGCCGGAGAACTGGCGCGGGCGGTCGTCGATGCGCTCCCTGGCGATCTCGACGCGGGTCAGCCAGTCGAGCGCGCGCTCGCGGATCTTGCCGTAATGCCGGTCGCCGCGGTCCATCAGGCGCTCGCCGACATTGCCGCCGGCCGAGACGTCCATGCGCAGGCCGTCGCGCGGGTTCTGGTGGACGATGCCCCAGGCCGTGCGCATCAGGCGGCGGCGCTCCTGCTCGGCGACCGAATAGATGTCGAGCGGCTGGCCCGAACCGCGGAACAGCACCTCGCCCTCGTCGGGCTGGTCGATGCCGGCGAGGCAGCGCAGCAGGGTCGACTTGCCCGAGCCGGATTCGCCGACGATGCCGAGCACCTCGCCCGGCCAGAGATCGAAGGAGACCTCGGTGCAGCCGATGCGCTCGCCATAGAAGCGGCTGACGCCGGCGACGGAGAGCAGCGGATCCGGATCGATCCCGAGGCTTTGCGGGGAGACATGCTGGGTCATGACTTCGAAACCTCGTCCTTGGCAGCCTGCTTGTCGTCGACGAGATGGAGGGCGGATGCATCGGCCAGCATGGCGCCGCGATGGCCCTCAGTGCGCCGGGTCTCGCAATGGTGGCTATCGGAGCAGACGAACATGCGCCCGCCCTGGTCGTCGGTGACGACTTCGTCGAGATAGGAATCCGTCGCGCCGCAGAGCCCGCAGGGCTCGCTCCAGCTCTGGATGCGGAAGGGATGGTCCTCGAAATCGAGGCTGCGCACGCTGGTATGGGGCGGCACCGCATAGATGCGCTTCTCGCGGCCGGCGCCGAAGAGCTGGAGGGCCGGCGACATGTGCATCTTCGGATTGTCGAATTTCGGGATGGGCGAGGGCGCCATGACGTAGCGGCCGTTGACATCGACCGGATAGTCATAGGTCGTCGTCACCTCGCCGAAGCGGGCGATGTTCTCGTAGAGCTTGACCTGCATCAGCCCGTATTCGGCCCAGGCGTGCATCTTGCGCGTCTCGGCCTCGCGCGGTTCGAGCTTCCGCAGCGGCTCGGGCTGCGGCACCTGGTAGACCATGACCTGCCCGGCCCTGAGCGGAGCCTCGGGGATGCGGTGGCGGGTCTGGATGATGGTGGCCTCGTGCGTCGCCTCAGTGGTCGTGGCGTCGGCGGTGCGCTCGAAGAAGCGGCGGATCGAAACGGCGTTGGTGGTGTCGTCGGCGCCCTGGTCGATGACCTTGAGCACATCCTCGGGGCCGATGATCGCGGCGGTGATCTGGATGCCGCCGGTGCCCCAGCCTCGGGCCAGCGGCATCTCGCGCGAGCCGAACGGCACCTGATAGCCCGGCACCGCGACCGCCTTGAGCAGGGCGCGGCGGATCATCCGCTTGGTCTGCTCGTCGAGATAAGCATAGTTGTAAGCCGGCTTTGCGTCGTCGCCGGGGAACGTCTGGTGCAGGGTCATTCCGCGGCCTCCGGCAGCTCTTCGTTCTGTTCGCGGGCCAGGCGCTGCTCCCGCTCCTTGCGGATGCGGCGGATCAGTTCGAGCTCGCCCTGGAAATCGACATAATGCGGCAGCTTGAGATGCTCGACGAAGCCGGCCGCCTCGACATTGTCGGAGTGGTAGAGCACGAACTCGTCCTGCTGCGCCGGATAGGTGACGGCCTCGCCGAATTCGCGGGCCTTCAGGGCGCGGTCGACCAGCGACATCGACATCGCCTTGCGCTCGCTATGGCCGAAGGAGAGGCCGTAGCCGCGGGTGAATTGCGGCGGCACATCCTTCGAGCCGGCGAACTGGTTGACCATCTGGCATTCGGTCAGGGTGATCTCGCCGAGATCGACCGCGAAGCCGAGCTCCTCGGGCACGAACTCGACCGAGACCTCGCCGACGCGGACCTCGCCGACGAAGGGATGGGTGTTGCCGTAGCCGCGCTGCACGGAATAGCCGAGGCCGAGCATGAAGCCCTCGTCGCCGCGCGCCATCGCCTGGAGCCGGACGTCGCGGTCGGCCGGAAAGGAGACCGGCTCGCGGGTGAGGTCGAAGGGGCGCGGATCGCCCTGCGGCGGGCTTTCCTCTTCCATCAGCCCTTCGGCGCCAAGGATGTCGGGCACGCGCGGCATGGTGGCGTCGAGCGGCTTCACGTCATGCCCGGGCTTGATCCGGGCATCTCCTGCCGCGTTCGCGATGGCGGCGCCTTCTTGTCCCGAGATGGTCGGGTCAAGCCCGACCATGACCTCAGGGGTATCCATCAGCGCGAAATCGAACAGCCTATGCGTGTAGTCATAGGTCGGGCCGAGCACCTGGCCGCCCGGCAGGTCCTTGTAGGTCGCCGAGACGCGGCGGCGGATCGCCATCCTTGCCGTATCGACCGGTTCGGAGGAGCCGAAGCGCGGCAGGGTGGTGCGATAGGCGCGCATCAGGAAGGCGGCCTCGATCGCGTCGCCCTGCGCCTGTTTCAGCGCCAGCGCCGCGAGATCGGGGTCGTAGAGCGAGCCTTCGTTCATGACGCGGGAACAGGCGAGCCCCATCTGCTCGCGGATCTGCGCGACGGACAGTTCCGGCACGGCCTCGTTGCCGCGCCGCGCCTCGGCGACGAGGTCGTGCGTAGCGAGGATGGCGGCCTCGCCGCCCTTGACCGCGACATACATTAGTTGGTTCCCCGGATTTGCATCAGCGGGCCTCCCGGATCTGCGTCGAGCGCGGCAGGCCGATGACGGCCTCGCCATGGCTGAGGATGAGGTCGATACCGAGCGGGTAGAGCGCGGCATTGGCCGCGATCTCGGCCCAGAAGCCGGGGCGCAGGCCCTGCGGCGTGATCTCGCGGTGACCCGCGATGCCGGGGCCGGTCAGGGTGAGCGCAGCGCCGCCGTCGAGGCCGGCGCATTGCACGATCACCGTGGTCGAGCGGTCGGGGAACTGGTCGCTGCCGGGGCTGAAGGCGGAAAGCGCCGGGGCGTCCGCGGTGCCGGCCAGTACGGCGAAGGCGGCGTCCGCCGGGCTGTCGACCAGCGCCGCGCCGCAATGGAAGCGCAGCCAGGCGCCGGCCGGGCCGTTACGCAGGTCAGTCGGCAGCCAGATCGGCGTCTCGTAATCGGCCAGCGTCAGCAGGGCGATGGCGGTCGCGGGCTCGAGCCCGGCGGGGGCGACGAAGCCGGCCGCGACCTCCCGGACGAGGCCAGGTTCCGACAGGGCCGCGAGCAGGCCGCGAAAGGCCGCCTGCGACTGGAAGACCGGGTCGGCGAAGCCGGCCCCGATGAGCGTATCGTTCCGCATCACGCGCCCCTGACCAGAGTGAAGAAATCGACCTTGGTGGCGGCGGCTTTCCGCGAGGCGAGTTCGCGCGCCGCCTGCTGGCGTGAAGCGAGCGCGGCGACGCCGTTGCGCAGCGGCCCGGCTTCGCCCTGCAAAAGCCCGTCGATCACGGCGGCGAGGCGCGCCTTGCGGCCGTCACGGCCGAGCGCATAGGAAAAGCCCATGGTGCCGTCCTCGAGACGCACGACACAGCGCGTCACGGTGGCCTCGCCGAGATTGAAGCGGCGGCCGGCGCCGCCGGCGCGGCCCTCGACCATCACGGTCCCGGTCTCGGGCGCCTTGAGCACGTCGTGCTCCGGCAAGGCCGCAAGGCTGCCGGCCAGGCTCTCGATCTCGGCGCGCGAAGCCCGGGCCAGGGTCGCCAGCCATTGCTGTCGTGGGCTTGGCTGTTTTGGTGTCGAGCCGCTCATCACATCATCGCTCTCTGGTCAGCATCTAATGTCTAGACTATATTAGGCTGGTCACGGCGAAAGGTCTATACATTTTGGATGAAACTTTGATGACGCGGACCCAGGCAGCCACGCAGGCCGGCGAAGCCGCCACGGCATGGCGGCGCATCGCCGACGAGATCGAGGCGGCGATCGGGCGTGGCGACTATGAGGAGGGGGCGACATTGCCCTCCTCGCTGGCGCTGGCGGAGCGTTACGGAGTGCATCGGCACACGGTGCGCCAGGCCTTCCGGCATCTCGCCGAGCGCGGGCTGGTCAGCGTCTCGCGCGGGCGCGGCACGCAGGTGACGACGCCGCGCTTCCCCTACCGCATCGGCCGGCGCGTCAGCATGCGCGCCAATTTCGGCAAGCTCGGCGTCGTCGGATCAAGCGAGACGCTGTCGACGGCGCAGATCGTGGGGGATGGCGAGACCTGCGAGGCGCTCGGCCTGCAGGAAGGCGCGGCGCTGTGGCGGGTCGAGGGCCTGAGCCGCGGTGATGGTACGCCGATGGGGACGGGCATCCATTGGCTCTCGGTCGCCAGGTTTCCCGGCTTCGACACGGCGTTCCGCGCAGCCGGCGCTTCGATGACGGCGGCGTTCAAGGCCTATGGCATTGACGATTACGTGCGCCTCTCGACGCGGCTCACGGCGCGGCTGGCGAGCGAGCGCGAGGCTGACTTGCTGCGGATCGAGCCGGGGGCGGCGGTGATGGTCTCGCTGGCGATCGATGCCTTGCCCGACCTGACGCCGATCCATCTGGTCAGCAGCGTCTTCGCCGGCGAGCGCATGGAGATGGTGGTGGAGCCCTTCGCGGAGTGAGGGAACGGCCTGGCGTCTTGGCCGGGCTTGACCCGGCCATCTCTCGGGAGGCTCTCGCTGGTCATGAGATGCTCGGGTCAAGCCCGAGCATGACGAGCTTGCCTCTCACACCGCCCGCTTGCCGATGATGGCGAAGCGCAGCTTGCTCGACAGGAAATCGATCGCGGTGACGGCGGCCAGCACCAGCAGGATCAGGAAGGAGACCTGCTGCCATTCCAGCGTGCGGATGGTCTCGGCGAGATAGAGCCCGATGCCGCCGGCGCCGACGATGCCGATGATGGTCGAGGAACGGGTGTTCGATTCGATGTAGTACAGCACCTGGCTGGCGATGACCGGCAGCACCTGCGGGATCAGGCCGAAGCGGATCTCGTGGAACTTGCCGCCGCCCGAGGAGGTGACGCCCTCGACCGGCTTGCGGTCGGCGGCTTCGATCGCCTCCGAATAGAGCTTGCCGAAAGCGCCGAGATCGCTGGTCATGATCGCCAGCATGCCGGCGAAGGGGCCAAGCCCCACGACATTGACCCAGATCAGCGCCCAGATCAGCGCATCGACGCCGCGCACCGTGTCGAGCGAGCGCCGCGCGAAGAAATGCACGACGCGGTTGGCGACGACGTTCCTGGCGGCAATGAAACCGAGCGGAAAGGCGAGGATCGCCGCGAGGATCGTGCCAAGGAAGGCGATTGCAATCGTCTCGAACAGCGCCTTGACGAAGATCAGGGCGCGGGCGGCGGAGCCGGGATCGGGCGGCAGCATCAGCACCACGAAGGTGCCGAGATTGCCGAGGCCTGTGATGATCTTCCAGAACGAGACCTCGAGCGTCGTCAGCCCGTAGAGGAAGAGGCCCAGAAGCCCGGCGATGACGGCGATGGTGATGAGGCGCGTCTTCAGCGAGCCGTCGATGGCGGCCTGGTGGCGGGCGACGAGATCGGCGCGCTCGGTGGCGGACAAGGCGAGGCTCATGGGCGCTGCTCCAGGCTGAGCAGGGCATGGCGCAGGCGCTCGGTGCCGTAATCGATCAGCATGACGGTGACGATGATCAGCAGCAGGATGGCGCTGACATCGGTGAAATAGAACTTGCGGATGGCTTCGATCAGGTCCTGGCCGATGCCGCCGGCGCCGACGAAGCCCATGATCGAGGCGCCGCGGACATTGATCTCGAAGCGCAGCAGCGCATAGCTGGCAAAATTGGAGAGCACCTGGGGCACGACGGCGAAGCGCACCATCTGCCACCAGCCGGCGCCGACGGCCGTCATGCCGTCGACCGGCTTCATGTCGATGTTCTCGACAACTTCCGAGAAGAGCTTGCCCATCGCGCCCATGGTGTGGATGGCGATGGCGAGCACGCCGGGCAGCGGGCCGAGCCCGAAGGCGATGACGAAGATCAGCGCGAAGACGATCTCGGGAACGGTGCGGCAGAATTCGAGGAAGCGGCGGGTGCCCCAGCGCAGCCAACTCGACTTGCCCAGGTTCGCGGCCGCGACGAAGCAGAGCAGGAAGCCGCCGATGGCGCCGAGCACGGTGCCGATATAAGCGATCAGCAGGGTCTGCCAGAGCAATTTCAGCCAGCCGTTCAGGCCCCAGTACCATTCCTTGAGATCGGCACCGAGCGAGCCGAGGCGCAAGGTCGGCAGGGTCTCGAGGATGTATTTCGGGAAGCGCCAGGCGTTCTGCGCGAATTTCGCGGGATCGACCTCTGAGCCGATCGCGGCGAGGACGACGCAGGCGATGAAGATCGCGGCGCCGAGCAAGGTGCGCAGCCGCTTCGCGCCCATCTCGCGCCGATAGAGATCGGCATGGGCGCGAATGGCGGGGTCGTTGCGGTCTATGGCGAGGGTCATGGGAATGGCGCTTGCGTGAAGTCACCGGATCGGCGGCGGCCGATCCGGGACAAGGGCGTCATTCTCGGGCGGAGCGAAGCGCAGACCCGAGAATCTCGATCAGGAGATGCTCGGGTCAAGCCCGAGCATGACGGCTGTCAGAAGCTTACGACGACTTCTTCTTGCGCAGGGCGTCGACGAACTTGTTCAGCTCGATGATCGGGTCATAGGCGGCGTTGTCGACGGCGACGAGCGGGCCCTGCTTGCCTTCATAGATCTTGTCGAAGGCAACCTTGTCCTTGGTGGCGAGGTTGAGGACGGCGTCGCGGATCTTGGCCTTGAGCTCGTCCGGTAGGTCGGTGAGATAGGCCATCGGCGAGTTCACGATCTGCTCGGACTTGTAGATGATCCGGAAATCCTCGGCCTTGACCATGTTCTTGCGGGCCATGCGCAGCAGGTTCGATTCCTGCTCGTCGTTCCACCAGTTGGCGGCGATGTCGACGGTGCCCTGGCCGAGCGCGATCACCGCGTTCTCGTGGCTGCCGGTATAGACGACCTTGCCGAAGAAGGTCTCGGGCTCGATCTTCATGCCGTCGAGCACGAAGCGCGGCACGTTGTTGCCGGAGGTCGAGTTCGGATCGACCAGGCCGAGATTCTTGCCCTTCAGGTCCTCGACCTTCTGGTAGGGCGAATCCTTCTTCACATAGAAGACCGAGTGATAGCCCTTGGTGCCGTCGAGATTGGTCTCGATGGCGAAGGCGTCGACCTTGGCGCCGGTCATGCGGGCGCGGGCGAAGGAGGCCGGGCCGTACATGCCGATATGGATGTTGCCGGCGCGCTGGCCCTCGATGATCGCGGCATAGTCATTGGCGATGCGCAGGGTGACCTTGGTGCCGAGTTCCTTCGCCAGATAATTGACGAAGGGGGTGTAGCGCTCGACGACGCCCGACGCGTTCTCGGACGGGATGATGGCGAAGATCAGCTCGGGATATTTGGCCTTCCAGTCCTGCGCGAAGGCGGGCGTGGCGAGCGCGGCGGCGAGGCCGGCGGCGGCGAGCGTGAGGGTATGACGACGGGTCAGCATGGTGGCTCCTGTTGGTCTCTGCTGATTGTTGCTTGCAGGCGTATGCGTTCCCGCCCCGGCGTCCTGCCGGTTCAGGCGACGTTCTGTCTGGCGCGCTTGGACTCGGCGAGGGCGATGGCGTCGAGCGCATCGAGCGCCTCGGCGCCGGCGTCCTTGGCCTCGATGCCGTAGAGCTCGGCCGCGACCTCGCGGGTGAGCGCCTGCGGCACGTCGTCGAAGACGACCTTGCCGCCGGTCATCCCGATCAGCCGGTCGCAATATTTCGCCGCGATATCGAGATCGTGCAGGTTGCAGATCACGGTGATCCCGTCTTCGCGATTGATGCGGAACAGCGCATCCATCACGACCTGGGTGTTGCGCGGATCGAGCGAGGCGATCGGCTCGTCGGCGAGGATCACTTTCGGCTCCTGCACCAGGGCGCGGGCGATGGCGACGCGCTGCTGCTGGCCGCCCGAGAGCGTCTCGGCGCGCTGGGCCAAGAGATGGCCCATATCGAGGCGCTCGAGCGCGGCGATGGCGCGGATCTTGTCGTCCTGCGAGAAATTCTTGACCAGCGTCAGGACGGCCGAGCGGTGGTTGAGCCGGCCGAGCAGGACATTGGTCAGCACGTCGAGGCGGCCGACCAGGTTGAACTGCTGGAAGATCATCGCGGTGTCGCGGCGCCAGGCGCGGAGATCGGCGCCCTTCAGCGCGGTGACGTCGCGCTCCTCGCAGACGATGCGGCCGTCGCTCGGTTCGGCCAGGCGATTGAGCATGCGCAGCAGGGTCGACTTGCCGGCGCCGGAGCGGCCGATGACGCCGACCATCTCGCCCTTCGGGATCGACAGCGAGACATTGTCCACGGCGGCCTTGCCGCTGAAGCGCTTGGTCAGGCCTTCGATACGCAGCATGAATGTCTTTCCATCACGGAGCGGGCATGGTGATGCCCGGACATCGCAGAGCGCCGTCCGGAGCTGTGGCTCTCTTGCTGGGCCAAACCGGTATCGGCGCCAGATGACAGGGCCGTGACAGCAGTGTCGCCGGCTGTGGACGGGCCTGCCCCGTCATTGCGAGGAGCGTGAGCTCCGAAGCAATCCAGGCCGTCGCGCGAGCCCTCCTGGATTGCTTCGCTGTGCTCGCAATGACGCGGAAGCGGAGGCTGTTGACTCGTTTCGGCAAGCGGAGTCATAAAGAACAAAATAGGAACATTTGGAGTGCCAAGACGTGAGCGATCATGCCATCGCCGCGCTGCGGCGGAGCATTGCCGGACTGGACAGCGCCGCTTCGTCGCTTGGCGGGGAGGCAAGCTTCAGCCTCGGCCACGCGGCGGCCGATGCGGCGCTGGGCCCGCTGCGCCGTCACGCCCTGCACGAGGTCGTGGCGGCTTCGCATCAGAGCCCGGCCGCGACCGGATTCGTCGCCGGGCTGGTCGCCCGGCTCGGGCGCCGGCCGCTCGTCTGGCTGCGGCAGGATTCCGCCGGGGCCGAGGGCGGGGAACTCCATGCGCCGGGGCTGGCCGCGTTCGGGCTCGATCCCGGCCGGGTGCTGTCGGTGCGAGGGCGCGATGCGCTTTCGGTGCTGAAGGCGGCCGGCGACGCCTTTCCGCGCGGCAACGACCGCCGCTCGGGCATCGGCGCGGTGGTGATCGAGATCGCGGGCCAGCCGTCCTGCCTCGACCTCACCGCCAGCCGGCGGCTGGTCCTGGCGGCGCGGGAGGCCGGAGCGACGGCTTTCCTGCTGCGGCTGGGGAGCGGTTTCGCGCCGAGCGCGGCGACGATCCGCTGGGCGGTTTCGGCGGCGCCCTCGGCGGGGCGGATGCGGGCGCATGGGCCGGGCCGGCCGAGCTTTTCGGTCAGCGTCCTGCGCAACCGGCACGGGGCGACGGGGCAGTGGGTGATGGAGTGGGATCCTCATGCGTATAGTTTCATCGAGCCGCTTCCTGTCGCTCTGGTTCCCGCGCCTGCCCGTCGATCGGATCAGGCGGCGCCAGGACGCATCCGCTCCGGGAACGTCGCCGAGGCCTGGCCCGCAGCAAGGCGGGCAAGCGGATGATGCTGGTCCTCTTGTTGTGGTGGGCAAGGAGAAGGGCGCGTTCCGGCTGACCTCTCTCGATGGGCAGGCCGAGCGCCTCGGCCTGCATGCGAGCATGGCGCTGACCGATGCGCGGGCGATGATCCCGCATCTCGTCGTGATCGAGGAAGAGCCCGCCGCCGACGCCGCGCTGCTTTGCGCCATCGCCGACTGGTGCGACCGCTATACGCCGCTGGTCGCGCTCGACGGCGAGGACGGCCTGCTGCTCGACATCTCCGGCTGCGCCCATCTCTTCGGCGGCGAGGCCGCGCTCGGCCGCGATTGCCTGACCCGGCTGAAGCGCCAGGGTTTTACGCTGCGCGCCGCGATCGCCGGAACCCCGCGGGCTGCCTGGGGCGTGGCGCGCTACGGGGCGGGCGGCATCGTGTCCCCGGGCGAGGAGACTGAGGCCCTGCGGCCCTTGCCCGTCGCCGCGCTCGGGATCGAGGCGGCGCGCCAGCACGGGCTCGCGCGCATGGGCCTCACCCATGTCGTCGATATCGAGACGCGACCGCGCGCGCCGCTGGCCGTCCGTTTCGGCCGCGACCTGCTCGACCGGCTCGACCAGGCGCTCGGCCGATTGCCGGAGGCGCTGACGCCGCGCCGGCCGCTGCCGGATTGCATGGCTGAGCGGCGCTTCGCCGAGCCCCTGGCGCATGAGGCCGGCATCCGGCTGGCCCTGCAAGGGCTGGAAGCCAGCCTGTCCGAGATGCTGGAAGCGCGCGGCGAGGGCGCGAAACTGTTCGAGGCGAGCTTCTTCCGCAGTGACGGCGCGGTGCGCCGCCTCGGCATCGAGGCCGGCATGCCCTTGCGCGATCCGAAGGTGATCGACCGGCTCTTCTCCCTCAAGCTCGAAGCGCTGGCCGACCCGCTCGACCCCGGCTTCGGCTTCGACCTGATCCGGCTCTCGGCCGGCGCGACGGAGCGGCTGGCGCTCGACCAGAGGGCCCTTGCGACCGGGGCCGGGGACGAGGTTCCGGACGAGGCGCTGGCCGAACGGGCGCTGGCGGAGGTGGCCGATGCGCTGGCGGCCCGGCTCGGGCCCGGCCGGGTGCGGCGCTTCCTGTCGCAGGACACGCATGTCCCCGAGCGCGCGGCGCTGGCGGTTCCCGCGCTACGCCATGGCGAGATGGCCCGGCTCGGATTGTCGCCGCCCTGGCCCGGGCCGAGCGCCGTGCCGGAGCGGCCGCTGCGCCTGCTGGCGCGACCCGAGCCGATCGAGGTCATCGCCGAGATCCCGGACGGGCCGCCGACGCGCTTCCGCTGGCGGCGCGCGGTCCATGACGTGGCCAAGGCGGAGGGGCCGGAGCGGATCGCCGCCGAATGGTGGGCGACGACCGGCAGCCTCGCCCCGACGCGCGACTATTTCCGGGTCGAGCAGCCGGACGGGCGGCGCTTCTGGCTCTATCGCGACGGGCTCTATGGCGGCGGGATCGCGCATCCGCCCTGGTTCATGCACGGGCTGTTCGCATGAGCGCGGTCAACGACAACCGGTCGGTGGCGTCGCTGCCGGAGCCGCAGGTTCCGCGCTATGCCGAGCTCGCCGTGACCTCGAATTTCTCCTTCCTGCGCGGCGCGTCGAGCCCCGAGGAACTGGTCGCGCAGGCGGCAGAGCTCGGCCTTGCCGGGATCGGCATCGCCGACCGCAATTCGCTGGCCGGGGTGGTGCGCGCCCATGCCGCGATGCGTGAGCAGGGCATCACCGGGACGGGGCTGAGATTCGTGGTCGGCACCCGGCTCGTCTTCACTGATGCCACGCCGGACCTGCTCGCCTATCCGCAGGACAAACCCGCCTATGGCCGGCTCTGCCGGCTGCTGACCCGAGGCAAGATGAAGGTCGAGAAGAAGGGCGAATGCATCCTCACGCTGGAGGACCTGCGCGAATTCGCGGAAGGGCTGCTGCTGATCCTGCTGCCGGAACGGCGGCCGGATGCGGAGGTCGTGGCGGCGCTCGCCCGCCTCGCGGAATTCGCGCACGGCCGGCTCTGGCTCGGCATCGACATGCCGCATCGCGGCGACGACCGGCGGCGTGCGGACCGGCTCGCCGATTTGGCGGGCAGGGCGGGCGTGCTCTGCCTCGCCATCAACGACGTGCTCTATCATCTGCCGGAGCGCCGGGTGCTGCAGGATGTCGTCACCTGCATCCGCGAGCATGTCCCGGTCGAGCGGGCCGGGCGCATGCTGGAGGCCCATGCCGAGCGCCATCTCAAGCCGGCCGAGGAGATGGCGCGGCTGTTCCGGCACGCGCCGGAGATGGTGGCCGAGACGACCCGCTTCCTCACGCGCTGCCGCTTCTCGCTCGACGAGTTCCGCTACGAATATCCCGACGAGCCGGTGCCGCCGGGCAGCACGCCGCAGGGGCATCTCGGCCATCTCACCTGGGAGGGCGCCTGGCGGCGCTATCCCGGCGGCATCCCGCGCAAGGTGCAGGATTTGATCCGCAAGGAGCTCGCGATGATCGCGCGGCTCGGCTATGCGCGCTATTTCCTGACGGTCCACGACATCGTGCGCTTCGCCCGCGCGCAGGAGCCGCCGATCCTGTGCCAGGGGCGCGGCTCGGCCGCGAATTCTGCGGTCTGCTACTGTCTCTGGGTCACGTCGGTCGATCCGCTGGAAAGCGACCTGCTCTTCGCCCGCTTCCTCTCCGAGGAGCGCAAGGAGCCGCCCGACATCGATGTCGATTTCGAGCACGAGCGGCGCGAGGAGGTGATGCAGTACATCTATAAGCGCTACACCCGCGACCGGGCCGGCATCTGCGCCACCGTGATCTGCTATCGGCCGCGCAGCGCCATCCGCGAGGTCGGCAAGGCGCTGGGACTGAGCGAGGATATCACTGCCGCGCTCGCCAACACGGTCTGGGGCAGCTGGGGCGACGGCCTGCCCGAGAACCATGTCCGGCAGGCGGGGCTCGACCCGGCCAACCCGATGATCGCGCGGGCGGTCGCGCTGGCGACGCAGCTGATCGGCTTCCCGCGCCATCTCTCGCAGCATGTCGGCGGCTTCGTGCTGACGCGCGGCCGGCTCGACGACTGCGTGCCGATCGGCTGGGGCGGGATGAAGGACCGCAGCTTCATCGAATGGGACAAGGACGACATCGACGCGCTCGGCATGATGAAGGTCGACGTGCTGGCGCTCGGCATGCTGACCTGCATCAGGAAAGCCTTCGACCTGATCGCGCTCCATGGCGGGAAACGCGAGGAGCTGGCGACGATCGAGCAGGGCGACCAGGAAGTTTACGACATGCTCTGCGAGGCCAAGGCGATCGGCGTCTTCCAGGTCGAGAGCCGGGCGCAGATGAACATGCTGCCGCGGCTGAGGCCGCGAAAGCTCTACGATCTGGTCATCGAGGTCGCGATCGTCCGGCCGGGCCCGATCCAGGGCGACATGGTCCATCCCTATCTGCGGCGGCGGAATGGCGAGCCGGTGGAATATCCGTCGCCTTCTCCCGAGCATGGTGACAAGGACGAGCTCAAGAAGGTGCTCGAAAAGACGCTCGGCATTCCGCTCTTCCAGGAACAGGCGATGAGCATCGCCATGAAGGCGGCGAAATTCACCGATGACGAGGCCAATGGCCTGCGCCGCGCCATGGCGACCTTCCGCAATGTCGGCACGATCCACACCTTCGAGGAGAAGATGGTCGGGCGCATGGTGGCGCGCGGTTATGATCCCGCTTTCGCCAAATCATGCTTCAACCAGATCAAGGGTTTTGGCGAATACGGCTTCCCGGAGAGCCATGCCGCCTCCTTCGCGCTGCTGGTCTATGCCTCGGCCTGGCTGAAATGCCACCACCCGGCCGCCTTCAACGCCGCCCTGCTGAATTCTCAGCCGATGGGGTTCTATGCGCCGGCGCAGATCATCCGCTCGGCGCAGGAGGCCGGGGTCGAGATCAGGCCCGCCGACATCAATCTCAGCGACCATGACAACACTCTGGAGCGGCGCGCGGACGGCGCGCTCGCGATCAGGCTCGGCCTGCGCCAGATCGAGGGCCTGTCCGAGGCGCTGGGCGAAAAGCTGATGCTGAAGCGCGAGCAGGATTACGAGAGCGTCGAGGCCCTGGCCCAGCGCGCCAAGCTGCCGACGCGGGCACTGGTCGCGCTCGCCGATGCCGACGCCTTCGGCTCGCTCGGTCTGTCGCGGCGCGAGGCGCTATGGGCGGTGCGCCGGCTGCCGGACGACGCGGCTCTGCCGCTGTTCGAGGCGAATGGCGATCCAGAGCTCGGCGAGGAGCCGCAGGCCCGGCTGCCGCTGATGCGCGAGTCCGAGCAGGTCGTGGCCGATTACCAGCATCTGCGCCTGTCGCTGAAGGGTCATCCGATGCAGTTCCTGCGAACGCTCTTCCGCGGCGAGGGGGCGGCGAGCGCCACCGAGTTCGCCCGGCTGGCCGACGGCGCGCATTGCCGCTTCGCCGGCATCATCACGGTGCGCCAGCGGCCCGGCAGCGCCAAGGGCGTGATGTTCATGACGATCGAGGACGAGACCGGCGTCGTCAACGCGGTGGTCTGGCCCAAGACCTTCGAGCGCTACCGGCGCGAGGCGATGGGCGCGCGGCTCGTGCTGGTCTCGGGGCGCATCCAGCGCAGCGCGGAAGGCATCGCCCATCTCGTCGCGAACCGGATCGCGGATCGCACGGGCGAACTGGCGCAGCTGTCCGGCGGGCTGCTGCAGCGGACGCTGGCGCGGGCGGACGAGGTCGGCAAGCCTTCGCCGGAAGGGCGCCTTCCGGCGCATAAGCAGGCCCATCCGCGCAATGTCAGGGTGCTGCCGCGCTCGCGGGATTTCCATTAGGGCCGGCTGTTTCAGATTGGAACGCCAGCGTCATTCCGGAACGTCTGGCACTGGGCCGCTACCGTCATTGCGAGGAGGCTTCAGCCGACGAAGCAATCCAGCGGGATGGAGTGCGCCGGCCTGGATTCGTCGCTTCGCTCACAATGACGGCTTGTCTTCAAACCCCGTTCAGCAGCCTGTCGACGCAGGAGCGGACATAGGCTTTTCGCTCGGTGGCGGAGAGGGCGGCGACGCCGAGCAGGGCACGGACCTGATGGAAGCCGCGCAGCATGCCGACGAATTGCTCCGCCATGGTCCGCGCCTCGTCCGGGGTGATCTCGCTGGCGAGGCCATCACCGGATCGTGAACGCTGCAGGAGCAGCTCCGAAAGATCCGTGATCATGCCATGGGCGCCGGCTTCGTAGGCCGCCTTGCCCAGTTCCGGAAAGCGCACGGCGGCGCTCATGATGAGGCGGTGCAGGTCCAGCGTCGCCGGATGGAGCATCATGGCGAGCGCGTCGTCGCCGAGACGGGTCAGGACGGTCCTGAGATCGCCGCCCTTCTCCGGAGGGCTGCGCAGCGGAATCGTCAGTTTCTCGGTCAGTTCGGCGCAGATCGCCTTGAACAGCGATTCCTTGTCGGCGAAATGGCTGTATATGGTCTGCTTCGAGACGCCGGCCCTGTGCGCGATCTGGTCCACGCTGGCCCGGTCGAAGCCTTCGGCCAGGAAGGTCTCGGCCGCGGCCCTGGCGATGGCGGAGTGCTTGTCGGGCCGCGCGCGTTCAGTTGGCGCTGCATTTGCAAGGGCAGGGGCGGGGGTAGGCTGATCGAGGCCTGTCGACATCGTCACAATACCACACTTACGGTTTTGTAATTTGAACTGGACCGTCCAGTCCAATATATAGTGAGACGATACGGGAGCGTCCAGTCACATGAAGCGGTTCGTCCTTCTCCTCTTGATCGCCGGTCTGGCCGGCGGTGGCTATTACGGCTACCGCAGCTTCAAGGCCGGGGCGCAGCCTGCGCAGGCGCACGCGGTCGCGAACCCGCGCGCGGCAGGCGTGCCGGTCGAGGTCGGCAAGATTGAGATCGCCACGGTCGACGAGGAGGTTCAGGCGCTGGGCACGCTCGCCGCCGATGAATCGGTGGTGATCGCGCCCGAGATCGCGGGCCGGGTCGTGGCGCTCGGCTTCAAGGAAGGCGATCGCGTCAGCAAGGGCCAGGAGCTGGTCAAGCTCGACACCGCCATTCTCGACGCGGAGCTGAAGCAGGCCGAGGCCGATCTGCGGCTGGCCCGCGACACCTATGACCGCAACCGCTCGCTTGTCAGCCGCGGCGCCGGCACCCAGGTCGCGCTCGAGCAGGCGACGGCGCAACTGGCTTCCAGCGAGGCGCGCGTGCAGCTGGCGACGTCCCGGCGCGCGCTGGCCACCATCGCATCCCCCTTCAACGGCGTGGTCGGCCTGCGTTCGGTCGGCGTCGGCGACTATGTCTCGGTCGGCAAGGAGCTGATCACGCTCACCGCGATCGATCCGATCAAGGTCGATTTCCGCGTGCCGGAAATCTTCCTGACGCGTGTCAAGGTCGGCCAGACCATCCAGGTCAAGGTCGATGCCCTGCCCGACAGCGCCTTCACCGGCGAGATCTTCGCGATCGATCCGGTGGTCGACATCAACGGCCGCGCCATCCGCCTGCGGGCGCGCATCCCGAATGGCGACCTCGTGCTGAAGCCCGGCCTGTTCGCGCGCATCAGCATCATCGTCGACCAGCGCGAGGGCGCGATGATCGTGCCGGAGACGGCCGTTGTCCCCGACGGCACCGGCAAGATGGTCTTCATCGTCGAGGACGGGAAGGCCAAGCGCATGCCGGTCGAGCTCGGCAAGCGCCTGCCGGGCAAGGTCGAGATCACCAAGGGCCTCAAGCCCGCGATGCAGATCGTCACCACCGGCCAGATGCGGCTGCGTGACGGGGCGGTCGTCGCCATCAAGGATTCAGTGAAACCCGTGCAGACGAGCGAAGCGCGATGAGCCTGTTCGAGCTCTTCGTTCGCCGCCCGGTCCTTTCCACCGTCCTCAGCCTGCTCGTCGTCCTCATCGGCATCGTCTCCTACGGACGCCTGACCGTCCGGGAATATCCGAATATCGACGAGCCGATCGTCTCGGTCCGCACGGATTACCGCGGGGCCAGCGCCGAGATCATCGAGACGCAGGTCACGCAGATCCTGGAGAACTCCATCGCCGGCATCGAGGGCATCGAGACGATCACCTCGACCAGCCGGCAGGAGCGCAGCTTCATCTCGGTGCGATTCCGGCCGGATGTCGACCCCGATGTCGCGGCCTCGGATGTGCGCGACCGCGTCAGCCGCGTGCGCGGCCGCATCCCGGACGAGATCGACGAGCCGGTCATCGCCAAGGTCGAGGCCGACGCGCAGCCGATCATGTATCTGTCGCTGACCAGCTCCCGGCACGGCCCGCTGGAGCTGACCGATTTCGCCGACCGCTTCATCGCCGACCGCGTCCAGAACATCACCGGCGTCGCCGAGGTCCGCATCCTCGGGCAGCGTCAATATGCGATGCGCATCTGGCTCGATCGCGCGCGCATGGCCGCCTATAACGTCACCGTCCAGGAGATCGAGGCGGCGCTGGCGGCGCAGAATGTCGAGATCCCGTCGGGCCGCATCGAGAGCAACAACCGCGAGTTCACGGTTCTCTCGCAGACCAGCCTGTCCACGCCCGAGCAGTTCCAGCAGATCGCCATCAAGGACGTCAACGGCTTCCAGGTCCGGATGCGCGATGTCGGGCGCGTCGAGCTCGGCGCGCGCGAGGAGCGCAACGCCGCCTGGTTCGCCGGCCGTCCCTCGGTGACGATCGGCATCGTCAAGCAGGCGACCGCGAACCCGCTCGACGTCTCGTCCGGCGTCCGCGCCGCGCTGCCGGAGATCACCGACGACCTGCCGGACGGCATGCAGATCGCGACCTCCTACGACACCTCGATCTTCATCGACCGCTCGATCCAGGCGGTCTACACGACGATCGGCGAGGCGGTCGTGCTCGTCGTGCTGATCATCTTCCTGTTCCTGCGCTCGCTGCGCGCGACGCTGATCCCGCTGGTGACGATCCCGGTCTCGCTGATCGGGTCCTTTGCGCTGATGTATGCGCTCGGCTTCACCGTCAACACGCTGACATTGCTCTCGATGGTGCTCGCCATCGGCCTGGTCGTCGACGACGCCATCGTCGTGCTGGAGAACGTCCACCGCCATGTCGAGGACGGCATGGAGCCGAAGAAGGCGGCGGTGCGCGGCATCAACGAGATCGCCTTCGCCGTCGTCGCGATGACGCTGACGCTCGTCGCGGTCTATGCGCCGATGGCGTTCTCGACCGGCCGTACGGGCAAGCTCTTCATCGAGTTCGCCCTGACGCTGGCCGGCGCCGTGCTCGTCTCGGGCTTCGTCGCGCTGACTTTGACGCCGATGATGTGCGCCAAGCTGCTGAAGCCGCACCAGTCGCATGGGCGCCTCTACAACCTGCTGGAAGGCGGCTTCGAGGCGATGGCGAGCGGATATCGCCGCTCGCTGCGCGCCGCGTTGTCGATGCGCCCGGTCATCGTGCTGCTGGCGCTCTGCGTCGCCGGCGGCAGCTATTTCTTCTTCACCAACCTGCGCTCGGAGCTGGCGCCGGTCGAGGACCGTGGCACGATCAGCGGCATCGGCGTCTCGCCCGAGGGTGCTACGCTCAGCTTCACGGCCGACTATGCCAGGCAGGTCGAGGACTATCTCAAGAAGATTCCAGAGGTCGAGACCTATCTGGTCATCGTCGGCTTTCCCGACGTGACGCGCGCCATCGCCTTCGCCCGGCTGAAGCCCTGGGAGGAGCGCACGCGCAAGCAGCAGGATCTCGTCGCCGAGATCAATCAGGGCCTGTCGCAGATTCCCGGCATCCGCCTGTTCGCGACCAATCCGCCCTCGCTCGGCGGCGGCGGCGCCAACAGCAAGCCGGTCGAATTCGTGCTGCGCTCGTCGGATTCCTATGCGGAGATCAAGGAACATGTCGACGCCGTGATCGCCGAGGCCTCGAACTCGCCGGCGCTGACCAATCTCGAGACCAACCTCATCCTCGACAAGCCGCAGATCAAGGTCACGATCGATCGTCAGCGCGCGGCCGATCTCGGCGTCGGGGTCGATATCATCGGGCGCACGATGGAGACGCTGCTCGGCGGGCGCCAGGTCACGCGCTTCAACATGAACGGCGAGCAATATGACGTCGTGCTCCAGGTCGCCAGCCAGGACCGCAACACGCCGGAGGCCCTGCAGTCGATCTATCTGAGGGGCCGCAACGGCACGGTCGTACAGCTCTCCAGCCTCGTCACCGTCGAGGAGAACGTCGCGCCGAAGGAGCTCATCCGCTTCAACCAGCTGCGCTCGGCGACGATTACCGCCGTGCCGGCGCCCGGCTATTCGCTCGGCGACGGGCTCGCCGTGCTGGAGCAGGCGGCGGCGAAGGTGCTGCCGCGGACGGTCCAGGTCGACTACAACGGCCAGAGCCGCGAGTTCAAGCAGGCCGGCTCCTCGATCGCGCTGGTCTTCCTGCTGGCGCTCGGCTTCATCTACCTGGTGCTGGCGGCGCAGTTCGAGAGCTTCGTCGACCCGGTGGTGATCATGGTCTCGGTGCCGCTTTCGATCACGGGCGCGCTCGGCGCCCTGTATTTCACCGGCGGAACCCTCAACGTCTACAGTCAGATCGGCCTGATCACATTGGTCGGCCTGATCACCAAGCACGGCATCCTGATCCTCGAATTCACCAACCAGCTGCGTGAAGAGGGCAAGGAGATGGTCGAGGCGCTGGTCGAGGCGGCCGAGCTGCGGCTGCGGCCGATCCTGATGACGACGGGCGCGATGGTGCTCGGCGCCGTGCCGCTGGCGCTGGCCCATGGCGCCGGCGCCGAAAGCCGCTCGCAGATCGGCTGGGTCATCGTCGGCGGCATGAGCTTCGGCACCTTGCTGACGCTCTATGTGGTGCCCGTCGCCTACAGCTACCTCTCGCGCGCGCAGCGAGAGGCGCATGGCGCGCCGGAGGCCGCGCAGGCGCAGCCGGCGGAGTGAGGGCGCGTCCGCCGCCGGGTAGAGGATATCAGGATAGCCCTTAGCGGATTCGTCTATTCGCTTTCGCCGCCGCCCGACGCTAACCGTTCTGGCGGCGGCGCCACCCAAAGCAAGAAATCAGGCCGCTGCCCGCGAAATGTGGAGGAGCGGCATGAGGATGGGAAACGGTTTCTGGATCAAGGCGGCTGTGCTCGCCGCCTGCATGATGCCCTGGGGTCTCGCGGCCGGGGCGCAAGGCTTCCCGAGTAAGCAGATCACCATGCTGATCCCCTTCGCGGCAGGCGGCCCGACCGATGTCGTCGGGCGCCTCGTCGGCGAACATATGAGCCGCAGCCTCGGCCAGCCGGTGATCATCGAGAACGCGGTCGGCGCCGCCGGCACGCTGGCCGGGCAGCGGCTGATGGGCTCGACCCCGGACGGGCATGTCATCCTGATCGGCCACACCGGCACGCATGCGGCGGCGGTCTCGCTCAACCCGAACCTGAAATACCGGCCGGTTGAGGATTTCGCGCCTGTCGGGCTGGTCAACACCAATCCGATCTTCCTGACCGTGCGCAAGACGCATCCGAGCAGCACCTTGTCGGAGTTCGTGAGCTGGTTGAAAGCCAATGAAAAGACGGCGAGCAACGCCCATGCCGGTATCGGCTCGGTCAGCCATACCACCTGCCTGCTGTTCAACACGGTTGTCGCGGCCAAGCCGAACGGCGTGCCCTATCGTGGCACCGGCCCGGCGATGAACGATCTCGTCGCCGGACAGGTCGATTATCTCTGCGACCAGGCCGTCAACGTCGCGCCGCAGCATCGCGGCGGCACGATCAAGACGCTGGCGGTCGCCTCGACCAGCCGGGCGGCGGCGCTGCCGGACGTTCCGACCAGCGCGGAAGGCGGCGTGCCGGGCTTCAAGGTCGAGGTCTGGAACGCAATGTTCGCGCCGAAGGACACGCCTGCGCCGGTCGTTGCGAAGCTCAACCAGGCGCTCAAGGCGGCGCTCGCCGATGCAACGGTCAAGGCAAAGCTCAACGAGCTCGGGGCCGAGATCCCGGCAGCCGAGCTGCAGGAGCCGGCCGGCCTGCAAGCCTTCGTCGCGGCCGAGATCGAGCGCTGGGCGCCAATCATCAAGGCGAGCGGCGTCAAGATCGAGTGATGCCGGCGAGGCTTATTGCAGCCTGACGGAGACGCTTTCGCTCGCGCCGGAGCCGTCGATCACCGAGATCCGCACGAAGCCCTTGCCGTCCGGCCGCCACTGCGTCTCGCGCCTGCGTGTCGGCGGCGTCACGGGCGCGCCGTCGACCAGCCAGGTATAGGGCGGCGCGCCGCCGGCGACCTTGAGATTGAGCAGGGCCCGCCCATCGATCGCCGAGGCGGCGAGGTCGATGCGCGCTCCCTCGGGCGGGAAGGCGAGGCTCAGGCCGGGCTTGGCCAGGGCGGCCAGCGTCTTGGGCACGTCCTGCCTGAGATGGCGCAAGGGCGGCGGCAGGTTCGAGGTGGTCGAGACGATCGCGTTGGGTGGCTGCGGGAAGGGTCGTGGGTCGTGGCCCAGCCGGGAGAAGGCGTCGAACAGGATCGGGGCGGCGACGACGCGACCGACCAAGCCCGGCACGGCGCCGTTATCGGCGCGCCCGACCCAGACACCGATCGTGTGCTTGCGGTCGAAGCCGACCGCCCAGGCGTCGCGATAGCCGTATGAGGTGCCGGTCTTGTAGGCGATGCGGCCGGGCGCGGCGTTGAGCGGCGGCGGCGCGCCGAGGAGCGTGTCGGCGACATACCAGGCGGCGACGGGATCGACGAGGCGGGGCGGGTTGCCGTTCGCCTGGGCCGCAGCCTTCACCGTCAGCGGCAGCATCTCGCCGCCGCGCGCGAGGCCGACATAAAGCCGCGTCAGGTCGAAGAGCGTGATGCCGAGCCCGCCGAGGCCGACGGCGAGGCCAGGCGCGCCGCCCTCCTTCGGCATGGCGATGGCGGCGCCGGAATCGCGCAGCCGCGAAAGGAAGCGCTGCGGACCCAAAGCCGAGAGCAATTCGATGGTCGGGACGTTGAGCGAGAGCTGCAGGGCCTTGCGGGCGCTGATCATGCCCTGGAAGCCGAGATCGAAATTCTCCGGCACATAGAGCCCGTATCGGGCCGGCCGATCCTCCAGCATCGTCTCGGGATGGGCGATGCCGTTGTCGAAGGCGAGCGCGTAGATGAACGGTTTCAGCGCCGAGCCTGGCGAGCGCAGCGCGCGGGTGAGATCGAGCGAGCCGGCGCGCTCGGCGGCGAAATAGTCGACGCCGCCGACGGAGGCGCGGATCTCGCCGGTCTCGTTGTCGACGGCGAGGATCGCGATCGAGACCTGGGGCGCGAGGCCGAGGCTGCGCTCGCGGGCGAGCTGCTCGAAATTGGCCTGCAGACGGGCATCGATGGTCAGGCGCTGGCGCCGCTCGTCCGGTGCCTCGGCCACGACCTGCTCGGCGACATGCGGCGCCAGATTGGGAAAGGGTTTTCGCGCGGTGGGAACGGGCTCGTCCCGGGCAAGCGCGACCTCTGCCGCCGTCGCCAGGCCGGCCGCCTCGACGCGGGCGAGCACCCGTTCGCGGGCCTTGCGGGCGGCTTCGGGAAAGCGGTCCGGCCGGCGGGTTTCGGGCGATTGCGGCAGCGCCACGAGCAGCGCGGCCTCGGCGGTCGAGAGGCGTTTCGGCTCGCGGCCGAAATAGGCGAAGCTCGCGGCCCTGACCCCTTCGAGATTGCCGCCGAAGGGGGCGAGCGTCAGGTAGAGGTCGAGGATCTGATCCTTATTGAGCCGGCGTTCGAGCTCGACCGCGCGCACGGCCTGGCGCAGCTTGGCGGCGAGCGAGCGCTCCTCGCGCGGTTCGAGCAGGCGGGCGACCTGCATGGTCAGCGTCGAGCCGCCGGAGACGATGCGGCCGTTCCGGAGCATCTGGCCGGCGGCGCGCAGCAGGGCGACCGGGTCGAGCCCGGAATGGCTGTCGAAGCGTCGGTCCTCGAAGGCCTTCAGCATGGCGAGATAGCGCGGGTCGACATCGGCCACACCGACCGGGAGCTTCCAGCGGCCGTCGGCGGTGAGGAAGGGCCGCAGCAGCCTGTCCTCGCGATCGAGCACCACGGCCGAGCGGTCGCGGGCGGCGGTGAAATCGAGCGGGGGCAAGGTGGAGGCGTACCAAGCGAGGGAGGCTGCCGTCGCTGCGATCGTGAGGGTCGCGGCGCCCACCCCACGCAGCGCCCATTTGCGGAAAGGCGCGCGCTTCCCTTCTCCCACCCATCTCGGGCTTGCCCGAGATGGGCAGATGTCGACGCCAAAGTCGGGAACACCCGACTTTGGTGCGGGAGAAGGTGGCTCCGCGGAGCGGAGACGGATGAGGGGTCGCGCGATGCTTCCGAGAACAGAGACCGCGGCAGGGAGCAGGCCGGCAAGGGTGGCGCGACCCCTCACCCCAACCCTCTCCCGCAAGGGGAGAGGGGGTTCCGTCGCGGCCCGCCGTTCCGTTGGCGTTTCCACGGTCCTGCCGCTCACCGCGCCGAGGCGATATCGACCGTGCCAAAGGCGGTGCGGCCGAAGCGGTCGGGCCGGTACATGTCCTCGATCGCCGCCGCGGGCGCGACATAGCGGCCGGGCGAGACGGCCCGCGCGATATAGGCGACGGTGAAGGAGAGCGGCTGGTTGCTGGAGCCGGCCCGCTCGAAGGCCGCGACATAGCGGTCGTCGCGCGCTTCGGTATGAACTGGCGTGACCTCCTGCTTCAGCCAGGTCAGGCCCTGGGTAGTGGCGCCCTCGGTCAGGTTGGCGTTCTCGATCTCGAGCCCCGCCGGAACGGGGTCGACCAGCAGCAGCCTGCCATAGCGGACGGAGGGCTCGGTGACGGTCAGGGCGACGACATAGCGCTCGTTCTGGCGCAGGCGCGCCGGATCGGCCTTCTCGCCCTTCATCGTGTAATAGGTCCGCTCCAGCGCAAAACCCTGGTTCAGGGCGGGCTCCGGCGTCGTCGGGATGCCGGAGACGGTGATCACCGCCTGGGCCGAGGCGGCGCCGGGATTGGCGATCACCAGGGGCTTCGCCTCCAGCGCCTCCTCCGAGAGCGTGCGGTAGAAGGCGCCCTTGCGCTCGGCGCCGTCGATGGTGAGCGCCATGCCCTCGGCCTCCTTGGCCATGGCCTGCGCCGCCAGCACCATCCACATGTTCTCCTGGGTCGAGGTGTAGCGGGCGGCGTTGCGGGCGTTGTCGACGATGGCGGAGGCGCGGGCGATATCGGCGCGCTCGCCATTGGTCTCGGCGATCAGGGTCAGGACCGCCGTGCCGTCGCGCAGGCGCGAGCCGTAATCGGGGCGCGACAGCCCGTCGTCGCGTGCATCCTGCAAGCCGGCAAGCGCGCTGGTGAAGGCGGCGCGGCCGCGGCCGCGATCGCCGAGCAAAGCGAGTGCCGCGCCGATCTGCGCACGCGCCAGCGGCGAGGCGAAGTCGGCGAGCTTGTTGTCGGCGAGGTAGCGCAGGTCGCCCATCACCGGGCGGCCGTTGCGGGCGAGGACATAGAGCGCATAGGCGATGCCGGCCGCTTCCTCCCTGTTGATCTCGCTGGTGTTGACGACCTGGTTGCGCAGCCGGTCGAGCGCCAGGTTGAAGGCGATCTGCGGGACGGCGAACTGGCGCTCGCGGGCCCGCGTCAGGAAGTCGGTGACGAAGGCGTCGAGCCAGAGATCGTCGCCGCCGACGCCCCAGAGGCCGAAGGAGCCGTTGCCGCCCTGGCGGGCGAGCACGCGCTCGATCGCGGCGGTGACGCGCTCGTCGGCATTGGTGTCGAGCGCGAGATGCTCGAGGCTCGCCAGCCGGTTGACATGGAGCAGCGGCAGGGCGCGGCTGACCGTCTGCTCGGTGCAGCCATAGGGGTAGCGGTCGAGCGCCTTCAGGATCGCGGGCACGTTCAGCGCGGCGAGCGGCGAGACCGAGACGGAGACCTGGCCGGAACGCGGCACGAGATCGGCCAGCAGGTCCGACGAGACGGTGACGGAGCCGCCATTGCCCGGGATCGGCCTGACGACGCGGCGCGCGATGGTGTTGGCCGAGGGCTGCACCCGCACGGCGAGGTTCTGCACCGTGCCGATGCCGTTAGGCCCGCTGATGCGGACGTCGAACTCGGCGCGCCCGAGCCCTGCGGCGGTGACCGGGATCGTCATCTGGCTCTTGGCGCCGGTCGTGAGCTGGACGGTGCGGCGAGTCGCGTCGGCCGCGACTAGCACCGGGCCCTTGACGTCGAGATCGACGGTATAGGCGCCGGGCGGGCCCTCGACATTGTCGATCTGGAGATGGAAGCGCGATTGGTCGCCAATCGCCAGGAAGCGCGGCAAGGTCGCTTGCGCGACGACCTGGTCGCGGACGATGACATCGGTGCTGGCCTGGCCGGTGCGGCCTTGCGACCAGGCGACCGCCATGACGCGGACGGAGCCATTGAAGGCCGGCAGCTCGAAATCGATCTTCGCCGTGCCGTCGGGGCCGAGCTTGACCACGCCGGAATAGCGCGCCAGCGGCTCCTGCGTCGGCGCTTCGCCCTGGAGCGCGGGTGCCGCGTCGCCGCCGGAGCGGATGGTGCCGCGCACGCCCTGCATGCCGTCGATCAGGTATCCGTAGAGATCGCGCAGCTCATGGCCGATCTGGCGCTGGCCGAAGAAGAACCTGCTGGCGTCCGGGCTCTCGAAACGGGTCAGGTTGAGGATGCCGACATCGACCGCGGCGACGGTGATGAAGGCGTCCTCGCCGGCGCGGGCGCCAGCGACCTTGACCGGCAGCGACAGCGTCGAGAGGGGCCGCACCAGATTGGGCGCGCCGAGATCGACCTGGAGCGTGCGCTGCTCCTTGCCGATCGCGAACCAGGACAGGCCGATGGCGCGGCCGGGCAGGCGCTGCGCGGCGGCGTCCATCGGGCGATGGGCGAGCGCGACGAGATAGGCGCTGGCGCCCCATTCCGCCTTGACCGGGATCGAGGCGGTGCTGCCGCCCGGCGCGATGTCGATGGTCTGGATCTCGTTCAGCTTGTCGCCGACGATCGCAAGCGTCGCCTTGCCGGCGAAGCGCGGCGAGAGCCTGACCTGCATGGTCTCGCCGATGGCGTAAGACGGCTTGTCGAGGGCGACGTCGAGCACGTCCGGCGTGTCGGCGGTCTTGTCGCTCTCGTAGCCGACGCTGAAGGAGACGCTGGACTCGGTCGCATCCGCGCCGTCGGAGACGACATCGAGCCGGTAATTGCCCCATTGCACCGGGGCGGCGACACGGGCGGCGGCCGCCTCAGTGACGGCGATCTCGCCATCGGCGACACGGCGCGTGGTCTTGACGCCCTCGTAGTTCCAACGGCCGTCCTGGAAGAACCACTGATAGTTGCGCGTGACCTTGGAGAGCGTCCATTTCACGCCCGGTTTGGCGAGACGGCGGCCGTCGCCATTGGCCATGATCACGTCGAAACTCGCGGTCTGGCCATTGCCGAGCTCGCCGTCCTTGAACAGCGGCTTCACGCCGATGGCGGCGCCCTTCGGCACGATCGGCAAGGTCACCGACCGGGCGATGGCGCGCCCGCCCGCCTCGCCGACGCGCAAGGTGATCTCGACCTCGAGCGGGCGGTTGGTCTCGGGCTGCTGGATCGCGGCCGAGATCGCGGCCTTGCCGGCCGTGTCGGTGGTGGCGCTTTCCTCGAGATCGGCCTGGATGGCCTCGAAGGCCTCGTCGGTGAGGCCGACCTGATAATCGGCGAAGCCGGGAATGGCGGATTTCGCGGCGGCGCGGATCGTGGTCGAGCCGTTGACCTCGAGCTCGGAACCCGGCGCGCCATAGAGATAGCGCGCATCGACATCGATCTCGGCCGGCTCGCCGGCCTGGAGCACGGGCGATTTCGGCGCCAGCGTCAGCTCGAGGCGCTCGGGCACATAGTCCTCGACCAGGAAGGAGACCTCGCCGATGGCGGCGCCCTTCGGATCGGCATAGGCCTGGACGCGCCAGGTTCCGGTCTGGGCGCCGGCGATCAGCGGGATGGAATGGGCGCGTCCGCCGGCGCCCTGGTCCTCGACCTGGCGACGGCGATACTCGACGCCGTCGGGACGCTTGACGACCAGGGTCAGCGGCAGGCCGGCGACGGCCGCGCCGGCGGAATCGCGCAGCAGGCTGGTGAGATAGACAGTCTCGCCGGAGCGGTAGACGCCGCGCTCGGTGTAGAGATAGGCGTCGAGCCCGGCCGGGGCGACGCGGCCCTTCACACCGCGGTCGGAGAGATCGAAGGCGGTCTGCTTCAGGTCGAGGAAGCCGTAATCCTCGCCGAGCAGCACCGTGACGAGGCCGGGCGCATTGCCGCCCTGACCCTTGGCGAGACCGGCATCGAAGCGGGCATAGCCCTTGGCGTCGCTGCGGGCGGTGGCGAGAACCTCGTTGTTGCGGGCAATCAGGCGGAGTTCCGCATTGGCGACCGGCGCCGCATCGGCGAGCGAGCGGACCAGCACATGCACGCCGTCCGGGCCGGAGAAGGAGGTCAGGCCGAGATCGGAGACGACGAACCATTGTGTCGCGCGGGTCGTGCCGTCGTCATAGCTGTCGCCGTCGCCATCCGTGGAGGCCTGGGTCGCCGGGCCGCCCGAGGGCTTGGCGAACATCACGTAGACGCCGGGCTGCAGGCCGCCGACGGCCTCCAGCACCGGGAAGGCGGTGATGACGTCCTTGTTGAGCTCGGACTTCACATCCATCGCGCCGGTCCAGACGCGCTGGCCCTTGTCGGCGGCGATCTGGCCCGCGCTGTAGCTGCCGAGCTGGCTGAGGAAGTCGTCGGAATGGACCGAGTTGATCAGGTTGCGGTCGCCGATGCGCATGACCTCGAGATCGAGCTTGTCAGCATTGACCGAGACGACGGGCACGCCCTGCTGGCCGGTGCGCGGCAGCACGTAGTTCTTGCCGGTGAAGCGCACCGACGGCGTGCGGTCGCGGACATAGATCTCGTAATCGGCCGATTTCAGCAGGCTCTCGTCGGGTAGCGCCGAAGGCACGCCCTGGCGGATGACGAAGGCGTAGCGCTCGCCATGGCGCAGGCCGTCGACGCAGATCTGGCGGTCCTCGGCGCTGACGGCGAAATCACCCCTGCCGCCCGAGATCGCGACATAGGGCGCGAAATCGACGCGGCCGCGCGCGAGCGGCTCGGAGAAGACGAAACAGGCGCGGGGGCTCGCGGCATCGGCATCGACCTTATTGGAGACGAGGCGGAAACCGCGCTTCTCGCGCAAGCTCTCATAGGAGGTGCGAAGCGAGGCATTGTCCTGGAGATCGAGGCTGAGCCGGTAGGTGGTCAGCGCCGGGCGCCAGAGCTCGTTCCGCTCGAAGGTGCGGGCGAGGACTGCGAGCGAGGCCGCTTCGTCATTGCGCGACGTCGCGCGCTGATAGGCGAGATAGGCGGCGCTGATCGCCCGCTCGCGCAGGTCCCAGCGCTCGCGATAGTCGCGCGGCTCGATCGCGTTGGCGGCGCGCGCCATCAGCCGCCAGCCGGCGGAATTCGCGGGATCGGCGACGACGGCGGCATTGGCCTGGGGCAGGGCGGCGCGGGCGTCGCCGCGCGCGAGCGCCGCCTCGCCGTCACGCAGGGAGGCCGCAGCCGGGCGGGAACTGGCCGAGACATCGCGCTTCAGCCGCTCCTCGAGCCGCTGACCGTCGGCGAGGAGGTCGTTGCGGATATAGGCCTTCTGGGCGAGGGCGGGCGTCGCGGCGAGGACAAGACCGAGAAGGAGGGCAAGCCGTGCGAGCAAGGTCATGGTGGTTCCCCCTTCGGTCGATCAGGCCGGTCTTCGCGAAGGCTATCACCCGTGTTCGCCGGTGCAACGTGAAAGCGCATCGCGGCGGCTCCACCGAGGCTGTGCGGCTCGCGGCCGGGCGCATGCAGGCTCCTTGAAAGCCGGAGTTCCGCTCATCAGATGGTGCGCAGGCATTCCGCCGGGCAGTCCTCGGCACGACCCCTCCGACAATAGCAACGCGAACGGACAGATGCATGACACTGCCCCTTGAACTGGGCCTGGACACCTTTGGCGACGTCACCGCCGGGCCGGACGGCCAGCCGCTGCCGCAGGCCCAGGTCATCCGCAACCTCATCGACGAGGCCGTGCTGGCCGATCAGGCGGGGGTCGATTTCTTCGGCGTCGGCGAGCATCACCGCGCCGATTTCGCGATCTCGTCGCCGGAGGTCGTGCTTGCGGCGATTGCCGGGCGGACGGAGAGAATCCGCCTCGGCTCGGCCGTCACGGTGCTGAGCTCGGACGATCCGATCCGGGTGTTCCAGCGCTTCTCGACGCTGGATGCGGCGTCGGGCGGACGGGCCGAGGTCATCCTGGGTCGCGGCTCCTTCACCGAGTCCTTCCCGCTCTTCGGCTATGAGCTGCGCGACTACGAGACCCTGTTCGAGGAAAAGCTCGAGATCTTTGCGGCGCTGATCAGCCGGGAGACGGTCACCTGGTCGGGCACGACACGGCCGCCGCTCAAAGACCAGCGCGTCTTCCCGACGCTGGAGGCCGGGACGCTGAAGACCTGGATCGGCGTCGGCGGCAGCCCTGAATCGGTCATTCGCGCGGCCCGCTACGGCCTGCCGCTGATGCTCGCGATCATCGGCGGCGACCCGAAGCGTTTCCGGCCCTATGTCGATCTCTATCACCGCGCCTTCGCGCAGACGGGCAAGCCCGTGCCACCGATCGGCGTGCATTCGCCGGGCTATGTGGCGCAGAGCGACGAGCAGGCGCGCGAGGAGTTCTTCGCCGACTACAAGCGGATGCGCGACCGGATCGGCGGCGAGCGCGGCTGGCCGCCGATGAACCGCGCCGAGTTCGACCAGGAGATCGAATCCGGCTCGCTCTATGTCGGCTCGGTCGAGACTGTCGCGCGCAAGATCGCCGCGACGGTGAAGGCCCTCGATGCCGCGCGTTTCCAGATGAAATACAGCGCCGGGCCCCTCGCGCATGAAAAGCTCATGGCCTGCATCGAGCTCTACGGGCGGCGCGTCATGCCGCTCGTGCGCGACATGCTTTCCTGACGAGGCCAGTTGCGGAGGTGTCGGCAATGACGCTTCAATGCGGCTGGTTTCAGGGGGACGTATCATGGCGGCGGGATCGGGCTTTTCGCGCAAGGCAAGAAGACTGCTCCTTGCCGGGCCGGTGGCGGGGCTGCTGCTCGCCCCGGGTTTCGCGCTGGCCCAGCCTGCCCCGAGCCCGCAAATGGTCGCGGCGCAGACGGCGTTCGAGGCCCTGCCCGAGGCCGAGCGCAAGGCGATCCAGACCGACCTGATCTGGGCGGGGCTCTTCAACGGCGCGGTCAGCGGTTCCTTCGGCCCGCTGACCTTCCGCGCCATCAACGGCGTCAAGGTCGGGTCGCGCGGCGCGCCGGACGGAATCCTGGCGCCGACCGAGCGCCGCGCCCTGGCGCAGCGGGCGGCCGCGGCGCGCGAGGCGGCGGGCTTCCGGATCGTGACCGACGAGCGCACTGGGGTCCGCATCGGCATCCCGACGCGGCTGCTGCCGCGCCGGGACGCGGCGCCTTCGGGCGGCCGCTGGCAGAGCGAGGACGGGCGGGTGACGCTCGACACCAGCACGAGCTCGGGCGGCGATACGCTGGAGGGCCTGTTCGAGCGGGCGACCAGCGCCACGGTTGCCGGCCGCAAGATCACCTACAAGCTGCTGCGGCCGGATTTCTTCGTCGTCACCGGCGAAACGCCGACCGGCCGGTTCTACCGGCGCCTCTCCGCGGGTCCCGGTGGCCTGCGCGGCTTCTCGATCGGCTATGACAAGGCGCTGGCCCCGAGCGTCGACAAGCTCGTCATCGCCATCGCCGCCAGTTTCGAGCCGTTCCCGAGCGGGCCTGCGCCGGCGGGCACTGCGGTCGCGAGCGCCGCGACGCCGGCTGCGGCCGCCCCGCCACCGGTCGTGCGGCCGACGGAACGTTATGGCGTCGGGCTTGCGGTCTCCGGCCGGCTCGTGCTGACGGCAGCGGCGGCGATCGACCCGTGCAAATGGCTGAAGGTCTCGGGCCGGGCGGCGACGCTGCGCCTCAAGGACGATGCCAGTGGCCTCGCCTTGCTCGACGTCGAGGGCGCTCCGGCAGGCGGGACGCCGAGCCTGAGGAGCGATGCGCCGGGCGCGGGTGAGAGCGTGGTGCTGGTGGCTTATGGCGATACCGGCGGGGCGCGGGCGGCGATGGCGCTGCCGGGCCAGGCCCTGCGCATCGGCACTGGCGACGCGGTCTTCGCGCCACTCCAGCCCGGGCAGGCCGGCAGCCCGGTCTTCGATCGGCAGGGCCGGCTCGCCGGCCTGGTCACGGCCAACCCAGCCGACAAGGTCCTGATCGCCGGGGTCGCGCCGCAGCGTGCCTATGCGACGGCGGGGCCGGCCGCGATCAAGGCCATGCTCGGCAAGGCGAATGTGACGCCCGCCGCCGATTCGTCCGCGGAACAGCTCAGCACCGGAGCCGTGGTCGAGAAGGTCGCCAAGAGCGTTCTGCCGATCGCCTGCGGGCTGTGACCTTGCATACAAAGAGGTGTTGTCTCCTCGCCGACAATCGGCTCAGATAGCGCCGGACCGACAAGGGCGCCCCGCGTAGACGGAGAAGCTCCCGCTGCTAAATCGATTAAACGGAGGGAACGCAGCAATGACCGATTTCATCAGCAGACGTAATATTCTGAAGGGCGCGGCCGCCGCAGGCGCGGCCGGATTGATCGCAAAGCCCGCGATCGCCCAGGCGCAGTGGCCGACCCGGCCCCTGACGATGATCTGCCCGTGGGGCGCAGGCGGCGGCACGGATGCGACGGCGCGCATCGTCGCCTCGCTCCTCGAAAAGGACCTCGGCCAGCCGGTCAATGTGGTGAACCGGACGGGCGGCTCGGGCGTCGTCGGCCACTCGGCGATCGCGACCGCGGCGCCCGACGGCTACAATATCGGCATGCTCACGGTCGAGATCTCGATGATGCACCATCAGGGTCTGACCGAGCTGACCCCGGCGAGCTACGTGCCGCTGGCGCTGCTGAACGAGGATCCCCCGGGCGTGCAGGTCAGCGCGTCGAGCCCGCACAAGGACATCAAGGCGCTGGCCGAGGCGATCAAGGCGGCGGCCCCCGGCAAGCTCAAGGCCTCGGGAACCGGGCAGGGCGGCATCTGGCATCTGGCGCTGGTCGGCTGGCTGGTCGCCATGGGGCTGAAGCCCGATCATGTCGCCTGGGTGCCTTCGAACGGCGCAGCGCCCGGCATGCAGGACCTGGCGGCCGGCGGCGTCGACATCGTCACCTGCTCGGTGCCGGAGGCGCGCGCCATGATCGACGCCGGCAAGGCGAAGTCGCTGGCGATCATGGCGACCGAACGCAACCCGCAGTTCAAGGACGTGCCGACCCTGAACGAGACGCTGGGGATCAACTATTCGGTCGGCGCCTGGCGCGGTATCGCCGGGCCCAAGGGCCTGCCCGCCGATCTCCAGGCCAAGCTCGCCGCTTCGCTGAAGAAGGTCTACGATTCCAAGGAATACAAGGACTTCATGAATTCCCGCGGCTTCGGGATGAAGTTCGCGGACCCGGCCGCCTTCGGCAAGTTCATGGAAGAGGGCGACAAGGCCATGGCCGCCGCGATGAAGGCGGCAGGGCTCGCCAAGGCCTGATCGCTTCGCTGCAGGGCGGAGGGGATACCTCCTCCGCCTGTCCTGCCATGCCTGCGCAATGGCCGCAGCACCTGTTTCGGCACCGGCCGCGAGGCCGGCGCCGCCTTCGGCCCACGGATCGACAAGCAATGCTCCTCTCCGACAAGATCACCGGCGGCACCTTGGCCGCGCTCGGCGCCGCGGCGTTTCTCTACGGATCGAAACTTCCGCCCGTCCCGGGGCAGCAGGTCGGCCCCTCCGCCTTTCCGATGGTGGTGGGGGCGGGGCTGGTGCTCTGCGGCTCGCTCGTCATCTTCGGCATCGGCCGGCATTTCGAGGAGGTGGCCGAGGCCGATGTCGCCAGTCACATCGAGCCGGAGGCGCTCGCGCCGCTGCCGGCCTGGCGGGCCTGGCTCGCCCTGCTGCCGCCGGCGCTGCTTGGCTTCTATGCCCTCGCGTCGGAGACGCTCGGCTTCCTGCCGACCACGATGATCATGGTCCTGACCGCGAGCCTCGCCTTCGGCGCCAAGCTCAAGCTGGCCGTGCCGCTCGCGCTGATCGCGCCCTTCGTGATCAACTTGATCTTCCTCAAGCTGCTGCGGGTGCCGCTGCCGGGCGGCCTGCTGCCCTTCCCGTGGTGAGCCGATGAACACCGTCATCCAGGCCTTCGGGCTCGTCTTCCAGACCGACGTCATGATCGCCATCGTCGCCTCGGCCTTCTACGGGCTGACGGTCGGCGCGCTGCCCGGCCTCTCCGCGACGATGGCGACGGCGCTGCTCGTGCCGATCACCTTCTACCTCTCGCCGATCGCGGCGATCGCGACGATCATCACCGCCTCGGCGATGGCGATCTTCTCGGGCGACATTCCGGGCTGCCTGCTGCGCATCCCCGGCACGCCGGCCTCGGCGGCCTATACCGACGAAGCCTATGCGATGACGCGCAAGGGGCAGGCCGAGACCGCGCTCGGCATCTGCCTGTGGTTCTCGGCGCTGGGCGGCATCGCCGGCACGCTCTCGCTGATGCTGATCGCGCCGCTGCTCGCCGAGTTCGCGCTGTCCTTCTCGACCTACGAGAATTTCTGGCTCGCCATGCTCGGCCTGATGTGCTCGACGCTGGTGGCGCGCTCCTCGCCGATCAAGGCGATCGCGGCGATGCTGCTCGGGCTCTTGATCACCTGCATCGGCATCGACAATCCCGGCGGCGTGCCGCGTTTCACCTTCGGCTCGACCGACCTGCTCGGCGGCATCGAGCCGATCCCGGCGCTGGTCGGCGTCTTCGCGCTGGCGGAGGTGATGCGGGCGCTGACCGAGCGCGAGCCGCCGAAACTGGAGCACCGACGCCTCGGCTCGATCCTCAAGGGCCAGATCGCGCTCACCAAGAAATATCCGAAGCAGCAGGCGCGCGGGAACATCGTCGGCATCATCATCGGCGTGCTGCCGGGCGCCGGCGCCGACATGGCGGCCTGGGTCAGCTACGCCATGGCCAAGCGCTTCTCGAAGACGCCGGAGAAGTTCGGCACCGGCCATCCGGAAGGCCTGATCGAGGCCGGCGCCAGCAACAACGCCTCGCTCGCCTCGGGCTGGGTGCCGGCGCTGCTCTTCGGCATCCCCGGCGACACGATCACCGCGATCGCGATCGGCGTGCTCTACATGAAGGGGCTCAACCCCGGCCCGACCCTGTTCACCGAGCAGGCGTCGAGCATGTACGCGCTCTACATCATCTTCCTGCTCGGCAACATCATCATGATCCCCTTCGGCATCATCATGATCCGGCTGGCGAGCCGGGTCGTCGGCGCGCCGCGCTCGGCGGTGATGCCGGTGATCATGATCTTCTGCGCCGTCGGCGCCTTCGCCACGGCCGGCAACAACCTGTTCGCGGTCTGGTGCGTCGCCGCCTTCGGACTGCTCGGCTTCGTGATGGAGAAGAACGGCTATCCGGTCGCGGCGATGGTGCTCGGCATCGTCATGGGCACAATGGTGGAGCAGAGCTTCGTCACCTCGCTGATCAAGTCCGACGGCTCGGTCCTGCCCTTCTTCAACCGGCCGGTCTCGATCGTGCTGTCCTCGATGACGATCGCGGCGCTGCTCTGGCCGGTGCTGATGTGGGCGCTGCAATGGCGGCGGTCGCGGCGGCGGGCGGTTGCCGCCTGAGGCGCAGGCCCATCAGGCGATGATGCCGGCGCTCCGCAGGGCCTGCAGCCGCTCGCCCGTCAGGCCGAGATCGGCTCCGAGCACGGTATCGGTATCGCGCCCCAGTCCCGGCGGGCGATGGCGCACAGGCGCCCGCTCTCCGTCGAGGCGATAGGGCGGGGCGAGCACGGCCGGCGCCGCCGCATCGTCGGCGGCTTCCACCACCATGCCGGCCTGTGTGGCGCGCTGCGAGCGCAGCGCCCGGTTGAGGCCGAGCACTTCGCCGCAGGGGATGCCGTTGGCGGCGAGCTTCGCCAGGAGCTCGCCGCGCGGGCGGGCGCGCAGCTCCGCCTCGATCAGCGGCAGCAGCTGCGAGCGCTGGACGGTGCGCTGGAGATTGGTGGCGTAGCGCGGGTCGTCGGCGAGGTCCGGCCGGTCGATCACCGCGCGGCAGAAGCGCTCGAACTGCGCGTTGTTGCCGACGGTGAGGACGAGCGCGCCGTCTGCCGCGTCGAAGACGCCATAGGGCACTATCGAGGGATGGGCGTTGCCGTAGCGCGGCGGATCCTCGCCGAGCGCCAGCGCCTCCAGCCCGTAATAGGAGGTGACCGAGAGGCCGCAATCGAACAGCGCCATCTCGACATGACGGCCCTTGCCGGTGCGGCCGCGCTGGACGAGCGCGGCGAGCACGGCCTGGGCGGCATATTGCCCGGTGAAGAGATCGACGATGGCGACGCCGAATTTCAGCGGCGGCTGGTCGTCATTGCCGTTCATGCCCATCAGGCCCGACTCGCCCTGGATGACGAGATCGTAGCCCGGCCGCGCCGCCTCCGGCCCGTCCGAGCCGTAGCCGGCGATCGAGCAGTAGATCAGGCCGGGGTTCCCGGCGCTGAGCGCCTCATAGCCGAGGCCGAGCTTGTCGGCGCCGCCGGTCTTGAAGTTCTGGATCAGGACGTCGCTCCGGCGCGCCAGGTCGCGGATGATGGCGAGCCCCTCCGGCCGGCCGAGATCGACGCCGATCGAGCGCTTGTTGCGGTTGACCGCGTTGAAATAGCAGGTGTTGCGCTCGCCGAGCCGCATGCCCCAGTCGCGCGTGTCGTCGCCGCGGGCCGGATGCTCGACCTTGATCACCTCGGCGCCGAGATCGGCCAGGACCTGGCCGCACCAGGGGCCGGCGAGGATGCGCGAGAGATCGAGGACGCGGATGCCGGAGAGGGGAAGATCGAGGTCGGTCATGAGCCCATTACGCCTTCGAGACGGGCGGCGAGCGCGATCAGGCGCGGCCGGACCTGGTCGAGCAGGAAATCGGGATCGAGGATCACGGTCGGCGCGCCGCAATTGATCGACATCGGCGGCAGGCCGCCGCCCGGACGGAAGCCGACGGCGATGGCGCTGACCGTCGGCTGCCAGTCGCCGAAGGAGCGGGCGCAGCCATAGGCGCGGTAATCGTCCAGGGCGCGCTCGATGCCGTCGCGCAAAGCCGGCCAGGCGGCGTCGTCGACCGAGCGGACATCCTCCATGATGGCGCGGCGTTCGGCCTCGTCGCAGACCGCGAGATAGGCCCGGCCCATGGCGCTTCGCGCCATCGAGATGCGCGAGCCGGCATCCATGTTGAGCGCGATCGCCGCCTCGCCGCGGCAGCATTCGATATAGCGCATGCTGAGCCGGTCGCGCACGCCGAGGCCCACCGAGGCATTGGCGAAGACGGCGAGGTCGCGCATGCCCGGCCGGGCGAGATGGCGGACGTCGAGGCCGGCCAGCGCCGTCGAGCCGAGCGCGATCAGCGCCGTGCCGAGCCGGTAGGCGCCGCTTTGCGGGACATGGTGGAGATAGCCGAGCCTGGTCAGGGTATGGGTCAGGCGCGAGACGGTGGAGCGGGCGAGGCCGCAGCGCTCGGCGATCTCGGAATTGGCCAGCGCCGCCTCGCCGCGCTTGAAACAGGCGAGCACGTCGAGCCCGCGCGCCAGCGCCGTGACGAAATGCCGATCCTCCTTCGGACCGGCCAGCTCGTCGCGCTCGGGCGTCTTCCGCGTGCCGGGGTCGTCGGGCAGGGTCAGCTCCATGGTCAGCGCTTGAGGAAGGCGGCGAAGGCGGCCTGGGCTTCATCCGACATACGGCGCTCGGCGAAATGCTTCGCCTCGACCGCGATCGTCTCGGCGACGGTCGCGGCATGGCCGCGCTTGAGCAGCATCTTGGTCAGCGCGACCGATTGCGGCGGCAGGGCAGCGAGCGCCTTCGCCCGCTCCAGTGCGCGCTCGAGCGCCGCGCCATCCTCGGTGACGGCGTTGACGATGCCGGCCTCGGCCGCCTGCTCGGAGCTGAAGGCCTCGCCGAGCAGGAGCAGTTCGGCGGCGCGCTTGGTGCCGGCGACGAGCGGCAGCAGGTAGCTGGAGGCGCCCTCGGGGCAGAGGCCAAGCGCGACGAAAGGAACGCGGAAGGTAGCGCCCTTGCCCGTGAAGGCGAGGTCGCAATGCAGCAGCATGGTAGTGCCGATGCCGACGGCGTAGCCCTCGACGGCGGCGACGATCGGCTTGGTCGCGGTCGAGATCGCGGTCAGGAACTGGATGGCGATACTCGGCCCGTCTCCGGCCGAGGCCTGGAAGCCCTTGATGTCGCTGCCGCTGGTGAAGCAGCCGGCCGCGCCGGTCAGCACGATGGCGCGCACGGACGCGTCGGCCTCGGCGGCCTTGAGCGCCTCGATCAACCCGGCATAGGTCGCGCCGTCGAGCGCATTGCGCC
The DNA here is from genome assembly GCF_051860145.1 of Allobosea sp. Classification (GTDB taxonomy): domain Bacteria; phylum Pseudomonadota; class Alphaproteobacteria; order Rhizobiales; family Beijerinckiaceae; genus Allobosea. Next base: position 44,628 of record NZ_JBHYEM010000020.1, read on the forward strand.
GCTCGGGCCGGTTGATGGTGATCTGCGTCACGCCGGGCGCGGCGGTCTCGGTCAGCACGGTCTCGGTCATTCGTCGGTCTTTCCTGCCTGAAAACGTATCGTCCTGATCCTGCGGATCAGCTTTGGCACAGCCGGGCTTTGGCTTCGTCATATTCGCGCCTGAGCCGGGCGACCACCGCTGCCACGGCCGGCGCGTCCTCGATCAGGCCGACACCCTGGCCCGAGCCCCAGATGTCGCGCCAGGCCTTGACGCTGCCGGAGCCGAAATTCATCCGGCTCTTGTCGGCCTGCGGCAGGGCGTCGGGGTCGAGGCCCTGCGCGGCGATGCTCGGCTTGAGGTAATTGCCCGGCACGCCGGTGAAGAACGGCGTGTAGACGATGTCGGCGGCGGCAGCCTCGACGATCATCTCCTTGTAGCCGGGCGCGGCATTGGCCTCCTCGGTCGCGATGAAGCGCGAGCCGATATAGGCGAGGTCGGCGCCCATCGCCTGCGCCGCCAGGATGGCGGAGCCGGTCGCGATGGCGCCGGACAGGATGATCGGCCCGTCATAGAAGCGCCGGACCTCGCCGACCAGCGCGAAAGGCGAGAGCGTGCCGGCATGGCCGCCGGCGCCGGCACAGACCAGGATCAGCCCGTCGACGCCGGCCTCCAGCGCCTTTTGCGCGTGGCGGATGGTGGTGACGTCGTGGAAGACGAGCCCGCCATAGGAATGCGCGGCGCTGACCACCTCGTCGGGCGCGCGCAGCGAGGTGATGATGATCGGCACCTGATGGCGGACGCAGACCTCCATGTCATGGGCCAGGCGGTCATTGGAGGCATGGACGATCTGGTTGACCGCGAAAGGCGCGATGACGTGGGTGGGGTCGGCTGCCTTCGCGGCCGCAAGCTCGGCCTTGATGCGGGCGATCCAGAGATCGAGCTGGTCGGCCGGGCGGGCGTTCAACGCCGGGAAGGAGCCGACGACGCCGTTGAGGCATTGCGCGATCACCAGCTCGGGGCCGGAGACGATGAACATCGGCGAGCCAATGACGGGCAAGGCGAGGGCGTCGGCGAGGGAGGCGGGCAGGGCCATGGCGTGCTCAGGTCAGGATGCGGGTGGCGCGGCTTCGCGGGCGAGATAGAGGTCGTGCAGGTGATCGAGGTCTATCGTGTCCGCCGGCCGGCTCAACAGCAATTTGCCTGAACGCATGAGGTGGATGTGATCGGCGACGGACAGCGCGATATGCGTGTTCTGCTCGATCAGCCCGATGGTGACGCCTTCGCTCTTCAGGCGGCGGATGATGCCGAAGACCTCCTTGACGATCACCGGCGCGAGGCCGAGCGAGGGCTCGTCGATCAGCAGGATGGCCGGCTCGCTCATCAAGCCGCGGCCCATCGCCAGCATCTGCGCCTCGCCGCCCGACAGCGAGCCGGCGAGCTGGGCGCGCCGTTCCTTCAGGCGGGGAAAGAGATCGTAGACGCGCCCGAGATTGCGGGCGCGGTCGGCCCGGCAGCGGCGCGGATAGGCGCCGAGCGCGAGGTTCTCCTCGACGCTCATGTCCTTGAAGACCATGCGGCCTTCCGGAACCATGACGAGGCCGGCCTCGATCAGGTCCCAGGTGCGGCCCTTCAGCGGCTTGCCGTCGAGCAGGATCTCGCCCTGATGCGGGATCAGGCCCATCAGGGCACGGAACAGGGTGGTCTTGCCGGCGCCGTTGGGGCCGATGATGGCGGTCAGCTCGCCTTTGGGGAAGGCGAGCGAGATGTCCCAGAGCACGTTGATGCGGCCATAGCCGGCGCGGAGCGAGCGCAGCTCAAGCATCGGCCGCTCCCGTATAGCTCTCGACCACGGCGGGGTCGCGAAAAACCTCGGCCGGGGTGCCGTCGGCGATCATCTCGCCGAAATTCAGCACGATGGCGCGCGAGCACAGCGTCGAGATCGTCTCGATGTCGTGCTCGACGATGATGATGGCGAGCTTGTAGCGCTCGTGCAGCTCGCACAGCTTGGCGATGAAGCGGCGCTTGGCCTGACTCTCCAGCCCGGCCAGGACCTCGTCGAGCAGGAGCAGTTCCGGGTCGGTCGCCAATGCCTTGGCGATCTCGAGGCGCTTCAGCTCCTGCAAAGCGAGCTCGGTTGCGGCGTCGCGCTCGGCATGGTCGGCGAGCTCCATGACCTCGAGGATCTCGTCGATCCGGGCCGGATCGGCAATGCGCGCGCCGAAGACCTGCGCGACGGTCAGGTTCTCGCGCACGGTGAGATGGTGCATGGGCTGTGGGATCTGGAAGGTGCGGCCGAGCCCGAGCCGAGCGCGGGCATGCAGGGGCAGCCGGCCGATCTCGCTTTCCCGGAACAGGATGCGCCCGGAGCGCGGCCGGACCAGGCCCGAGATCGTGTTGAACAACGTCGTCTTGCCGGCGCCGTTGGGGCCGACGAGACCGAGGATCTCGCCGGGGCCGACGTCGAAGCCGACATCCTTCAGCGCGACGAGCCCGCCGAAGCGGACGGTGACGCCCTCAAGCCGCAGCATCGGCTGCCTCCCGGGACTTGGCGTGGCGCGGTTTGGCGTGGCGCGATTTGCCGCCGAACAGGCCGAACAGGCCGTTGGGCGCGACCAGGATCATGCCGGCGAGCAGGATGCCGAGGATGATCTGGTGGCCGACGGGCAGAAGCTCCTTCGCGACGACCTGATCGAAGAGATAGATCAGCACCGCGCCGGCCACCGGCCCGAGGATGGTGCGGTAGCCGCCGAAGATCGCGGCGATGATCGGCAGGATGCTCCAGTTCCCGGAAAAGGCGTAGTCCGGCTCGAGGAAGTTGATGATATGGGCGTTCATCGCGCCGAAGAGCCCGGTGATGAAGGCCGAGAGCAGGAGCATCCAGGCCTTGAGCAGCGTGGCGTTGACGCCGACGACGCGGGTCGCGTCCTCGCTCTCGGCCATGGCCCGCAGCGCCGTGCCGACATGGCTGCGCTTGACCGCGAGATAGACCAGCGCGCAGGCGGCGACGAGGGCGACGAGCAGGCAATAGCTGCCGATGCGGCTGGAGAAATCGATGCCGGCGATGGTCGGCAGCACGGGGAAGCGCGAGAACCCGGCCGAGCCGCCAGTGATCGAGGTCGCCTCCGTCGCGAGGATCTTGAAGATATGGGCATAGGCCAGGATCGCGAGAGCGAAATAGGGGCCGGACAGCCGGAGCGCCGGCAGCATCACGATGGAGCACAAAGCCGCCCCGGCCGCACCGGCCAGGATCGAGAGCGGCACCGGCAGGCCGGCCTTGGCCGAGAGCAGCGCCGAGGTATAGGCCCCGACCCCGAAGAAGGCGGCGTGGCCGAAGGAGACCATGCCGCCAAGATTGCCGAGCAGGGCCCAGGCGAGGGCGACCCCGGCGACGATCAGGCCGGAGACCATCAGGCCCATGACATAGGAGTTGTCGCCGAAGACGAAGGGGATCGCGACGGCGATGGCGAGCATGGCGAAGGCGGGAAGATTGCGCATAACCGCCCTCAGCCTCGCCGCGCCCGGGCGCCGAAAAGCCCGTTTGGCATGAAGAAGAGCACGAGCAGGAAGAGCACCATCCCGGCGAGCTCCTGCAGGGCCGAGCTCGCCAGGGTCACCGTCAGAGCCTCGGTGACGCCGAGCAGCAGCGCGGCGCAAAAGACGCCGGGGATCGAGCCGACGCCGGCGAGCACGGTGACGATGAAGGCCTTGATGGTCAGCGCCGGGCCGAGCGCCGGCTGAACCACGCTCATGGTGTAGAGCGCGATGCCGGCGATGCTCGCCAGGATGCCGGCGACGACGAAGGCGGCGAGCTCGACGCGGCGCGGGTCGATGCCCATCAGCATCGAGGCGTCGCGGTTGGAGGAGACGGCGCGCACGGCGCGGCCATACCAGCTCATCTTCAGCCACCACCACAGCCCCGCCATCAGCACGAGGCCGACGACGAAGGCCGTGATCTCGCCCTTCATCGCGTAGACATTCTGGAACGAGATCGCGTCCTGCAGGAAGGGCGAGCCGGTCGAGCGGACGTCGCTGGCGAAGCCGAGCAGGATCGCATTGGTCAGGATGATGCCGATGGCGAAGGTCAGGATCAGCGAATTGAGCTCGCGATGCTCGCGGATGCGGTCGATCAGGAGGTAAATGATCACGCTGACCGCGCCGGTGACGGCGAAGGCGAGCGGAATGGCCGCATAGGGGTTCCAGGCGGTCCTGCTCTCGATGAAATAGGCGGAATAGGCGGCGAGCAGCACGAGCTCGCCATGGGCGAGGTTGATGATCTTCATCGCCCCGAAGGTCAGCGCGATGCCGAGCGCCACGAGCGCATAGACGCTGCCGACGAGGAGCCCTGAGAACAACGCCTGCTGGATGAGTTCGGACATTGCGGGAAGGGGGCCCTTTCGTCAGTCCAGTTTACGCCGTCATCCCGGGCGACCACAGGGCGCCCCGGGATCCATCGTAGGACACTGCGCCTTACGATGGATCCCTGCGCTTCGCTTCGCTGCGGCCGGGATGACGTCGAGGGTTCTGTCGCGCTGGTCCCCTCACCACGGCACGGCGGGATAGGCGATCTTGCCGGTCGCCTGCTCGCCGGGCGAGACCAGCGCGATCTTGCCCTTGTCGTGCTGGCCCATGCTGAGTGCGAAATTCGGGTTGTCGCCGACCTCGTTGAAGGTGATGCGGCCGAGCGGCGAGGGCCGGCTGGTCTTCTTCATCTCGTCGCGCAGCCCGCCGGCAGCTTTCAGCGTGCCGGCATCGGCGGCGCGCGTCAGCGCCTCGCTCAGCACCATCGTCTCGACGAAGGCGAGCGTCGAGGCATATTCGATCTCCTTGCCGAACATCTCCTTGTAGACGGCGGCGAATTTCTTGCCCTCCTCGTCCTTCACCTCGACCGGGAAGGGCAGGAAGGTGGTGCCGATGACGTTCTGCATCAGGTCGGGGAAGTCGGAATACATTTTCGGCGTCGCCAGCGACCAGGCGCCGGCAATGGCCTTGACCGGCGGCTTGAGGACCTTGGCGGCGCGAATGATGCCGACATAGTCGTTCTCATAGGCCGACATGAAGATGATCTCGGATTTGTCCTGCAGCTTCACCTTGTTGATGATCGGCTTGAAGTCGGTGATCGCCGGATCGAAGGGGTGCAGCGTGACCTTGAAGCCCTTCTTGGTCAGCGATTCCTCCAGCCCTTTGGCCAGAAGCATCGGCGCCTCCTTGGTCGAGGCGACGATCGAAACGCCATTCGGCTTCAATTCGTCCATCAGGCCCTCGACGCCGCGCTGGTAGCCGGCGTTGTTGTTGATCCTGAAAAAGTTCTTGTTGCCGCGCGCAACGAGCTCGTCGGACACGGCGCCGCCGGTGATGTAGACCTTGTCGAGACGGTTGGAGGTGTCCGAGGCCGGGCCGACGATATTGGAGCCATAGCCGCCGATGATCGCCGCCGCGCCGTCGGAGGCGAGCTTCTCCACCGCCGTCACGGCCTTGGCGGGCTGGCTCTCGTCATCGATCACCGTGACCTTGATCTTGTGCTTGCTCTGGGAGTCGTTGAACACCTTGATCGCGACCTGCATGCCCTCGTTGAAGGCCTGTCCCGAACGGGCGAGCGAACCGGTCAGCGGCATATGCGCGCCGATCACGATGTCCTCCGCGACGGCCGGCGCCGCGATGGCCAGCGTTGCGCCGATCAGGCTTGCGAGAATGAATCCGCGGTTCATGATGTCCTCCCTTGGTGACCTCGCGCTGCCTCTTGGCGGGCTTGCTGCGACATCGAAAAGGCATGGCATGGGCTTTCGCGACGGGTCAAGGCGCAAACACGCGTTCTGCATTGCAGAACGGCGTGCGCGACGATTCCCGGACGACCGGAAGCTGCTGCCTTGACAATTATCGGCCGGCACATTTCCTAGCCGGGCGAATGCAGGCAATCGTTCTGCGATGCAGAATACGTGAAGGATGAGGGACAGGCTTATGGAGACGGTTCGGCTCGCGCATCGCGGCTCGGTTGCGATCGCGACCATCGACAACCCGCCGGTCAACGCGCTCAGCGCGAAGCTGCGCGCCGATCTGGCTGAGGCCGTCGCGACGATCGCGGCCGATCCGGCCGTCGAGGCCCTGGTCATCGCGGCCGCGGGACGCGCCTTCATCGCCGGCGCCGATATCAGCGAGTTCGGCAAGCCGCTGGTCGAGCCGATCCTGCCGGATGTGCTGAACGCGATCGAGAGCTGTCCCAAGCCGGTCGTCGCCGCGATCCAGGGCGTGGCGCTGGGTGGCGGCCTGGAAGTCGCGCTCGCCTGCCATGGCCGGGTCGCAGCACCTGCTGCAAAGCTCGGCCTGCCCGAGATCAAGCTCGGCATCATCCCCGGCGCCGGCGGCACGCAGCGCCTGCCGCGACTGGTCGGTGCGGCGAAAGCCTTCCCGATGATGCTGAGCGGCGAGCCCGTCTCCGCCGAGAAGGCGGCGGCGCTCGGCCTCGTCGACAAGGTCGTGATCGGCGATCTCGTCGATGCGGCCGTGACCTTCGCCGCGGAACTCGCCGCCAAGGGCGCGCCGCCGCGCACCGGCGAGCGCTCGCAGGCGCTTGACGACGCTGATCGCGAGGCGTTCGAGGGGCTGGCGAAGGAGGCGACGGCGAAATCGGGCGACATGCCGAACGCGATGGCGCTGATCGAGGCGGTGCGTGGCGTCTTCACGCTGCCCTTCAGCGAGGGGCTCGCGGCCGAGCGCGCGCTGTTCCGCAAGCTGGTCGCAGACGACCGCTCCAAGGCGCTGCGCTATGCCTTCTTCGCCGAGCGCGAGGCGGCCAAGGTGCCGGGCCTCGACGAGAACGCGAAGCCGAGGCCGATCGCGCGCGCGGCGGTGATCGGCGCAGGCACCATGGGCGGCGGCATCGCGATGTGCTTCGCCAATGCCGGCATCCCGGTGACGCTGATCGAGACGACGCAGGATCTGGTCGACAAGGGGCTGGAGCGGGTACGGGGAACCTATGGGTTCTCGGTGAAGCGCGGCTCGCTGAGCGAGGCGGCGCGCGACGAGCGCATGGCGCTGATCACGCCGCATGTCGGCCTCGACGGCGTGGCACAGGCCGATATCGTCATCGAGGCGGCGTTCGAGGAGATGGGCGTCAAGCAGCAGATCTTCGGCGAGCTCGACCGGCTGGCGAAGCCGGGCGCGATCCTGGCCAGCAACACCTCCTATCTCGACGTCGCGACGATCGCGGCGGCGACGAAGCGGCCGCAGGACGTGATCGGGCTGCATTTCTTCAGCCCGGCCAATGTGATGAAGCTGCTTGAGATCGTGCGGCCGGCCGGGACGGCGGCGGACGTCGTCGCGACCGCGCTCTGGCTCGGGCGCAAGCTCGGCAAGGTGCCGGTCGTGGTCGGCAACTGCTTCGGCTTTGTCGGCAACCGCATGCTGGCGCAGCGCACCCGCGCCGCCGAGCGGCTGCTGATCGCCGGCGCCCTGCCGCATGAGGTCGATGCGGCGCTGACCGGGTTCGGCTTCAAGATGGGTCCCTTCGCGATGTCCGATCTCGCCGGCAACGATATCGGCTGGCGCACGCGCAAGTCGCTCGGCAAGACGGCGGCCGTGGCGGACGCGCTCTGCGAAGCCGGGCGCTTCGGCCAGAAGACCGGCAGGGGCTATTATCTCTATCCGGAGGGCGCCCGCGCCGGGGAGCGCGACCCCGAGGTCGAGGCGCTGATCGCGCGGATCTCGCAGGAGAAGGGCGTTACCCGCCGCTCCTTCACGGCCGACGAGATCGTGGCGCAACTGATGGACCCGATGGTCAACGAGGGGGCGCGCATCCTCAAGGAGGGCATCGCAGCGCGGCCTGGCGACATCGATATCGTCTGGCTCAACGGCTATAACTGGCCGGCCTGGCGCGGCGGGCCGATGCATTGGGCCGATTCCGTCGGGCTCGACGTCATCGTCAAGCGGCTCGAGGCGCAGGCGGCCGAGAGCGGCGACGCCTCGCTCGAACCCTCTCCGCTGCTGCGCCGCCTCGCGGCCGAGGGCAGGGGCTTCTCCGAACTCAAGGCCAGGGCCGCATGAGCCTCGCGCCGCGGCCGATCTGGCAGGAGCGCTTCCCGCAGGCCTGCGACTGGGATGCCGAGATCGAGACCGGGACCATTCCCGGTCTGCTCGCGCCGGTCGTCGCCGCGCGGCCGGAAGCGTCGGCGATCGAGTTCCGCGAAAGGCTGATCAGCTATGGCGCGCTGCACGAGCTGATCGAGCGCCTCGCCGCCGGGCTGATCGTGGATGGCGTGCGGCCCGGCGACAGGGTGGCGTTGCTATTGCCGAACACGCCCTGGCACCCGGTCGCCTTCTTCGCGGTGGCGCGCTGCGGGGCGACGGTCGTCCATCTCTCGGCGCTCGATGCCCCGCGCGAGCTCGAGCACAAGCTCAAGGCGACACGGCCGGGCTGGCTGATCACCACCAACCTGCCGGGCTTCCTGCCGAACGCGCTGACGCTGCTGGAGGCCGGGCTGGTGCCCCGGCTCCTGATCGGCGCCGACGAGCGCTGGGGGCAGGAGGGCGAGGTACTGGCGCTGCCTGATCAGCCCGGTGCCGTAGCGCTCGACAGCTTGCTTGACGCGCCGCCACCGGCGCAGTGGCCGCAGGTCTTGCCTGACGATCTCATGCTGCTGCAATTCACCGGCGGCACCACCGGCCTGCCCAAGGCGGCGATGCTGACGCATGGCAATCTCGTCGCGGCCGTGAATATCTACCGGCTCTGGACCGATGGCGAGCCGCTCGCGCCCGGCGAGAACCGGGTCGTCGCCGTGCTGCCGCTATTCCATATCTACGCGCTGACGGCGGCGCTGCTGCGCCATCTGCGCGACGGCAACCTGATCCTCCTGCGCCAGCGCTTCGATGTCGAGGTGCTGATCCGCGACATCGCCGAGAAACGCGCGACCGTCTTCACCGGCGTGCCGACGATGTGGTTCGCCCTGCTCAACCGGCCGGGCGTCGAGCAGGTCGATTTCTCGTCGCTGCGCTCCTGCGTCTCCGGCGGCGCGCCGCTGCCCTTCGAGGTGCAGACCCGGCTGGAGGGCATTTTGGGCACCAGGCTCAACAATGGCTGGGGCATGACCGAGACGGCGCCGGCCGGAGCGCGGGTGCCGAAGATGGCGCGGCTCAGGCCAGGCCTGATCGGCGTGCCGTTGCCGGGCCTCGCGATGAAGATCGTCGCGCTCGGTCCGCCGCGCGCCGAGCTTGCGCCGGGCGAGGTCGGCGAGATCGCCATTCGCGGGCCCAATGTCTTCAAGGGCTATCTCGACGACGAGGACGCGACGCGCGAGGCTTTCGACGAGGGCTGGTTCCTGACCGGCGATCTCGGGCGGATGGACGAGGACGGGCTGTTCGAGATCGTCGATCGCCGCAAGAACATGATCATCTCCGGCGGCTTCAACGTCTATCCCGTCGCGATCGAAGGCGCGATCTACGAGCATCCGGCCGTGCGCGAGGTGATCGTGATCGGCATCGACGATGCCTATCGCGGCCAGGCGGCCAAGGCCTTCGTCACGCTCAAGGCCGGCGCGGCAGCCTTCACGCTCGACGAGCTGCAGGCCTTCCTGAAGGACCGCCTCGGCCGCCACGAGATGCCGCGCGCGCTCGAATTCCGCGACAGCCTGCCGCGCAGCGCTGCCGGCAAGCTGCTCGCCAAGGTGCTGATTGCCGAAGAACGTGAGAAACAAGCCGGGCTCGCCTCGGCAGGCCCTGCTTCCATAGACCCCGCCGCATAGGAACTCCCCATGACCGACGCCGTCATCGTCTCCACTGCCCGCACGCCGATCGGCAAGGCCCATCGCGGCGCCTTCAACCAGGTCCGGGGCGCCGACATGGCCGCCCACGCGATCCGCCACGCCATGGCGCGGGCGAAGCTCGAACCCGAGGCGGTGGAGGAGATCGTGATCGGCTGCGGCTATCCCGAGGCGGCGACCGGCGGCAATGTCGCGCGCCATGGCGCGCTGGTGGCCGGCATCCCGGTGCAGTCGGCCGGCGTCACGGTCAGCCGCTTCTGCGCCTCCGGGCTGGAGGCGATCGCCCATGCGGCGCGGCGCGTAGTGATGGACGGCGTGCCGGTCGCGATCGGTGGCGGCGTCGAATCGATCAGCCTCGTGCAGCCGGTCGTGCGGCGCGAGCTGACCCAGAACGACTGGCTGATGAAGCACAAGCCCGAGATCTACACCTCGATGATCGAGACCGCCGACAATGTTGCCGAGCGCTACGGCATCTCGCGCGAGGCGCAGGACGCCTTCTCGCTGGAGAGCCAGCGCCGCACGGCGAGCGCCCAGCAGCGCCGGCTCTTCGACGACGAGATCGTGCCGATGAGCGCGGTGATGGCGGTGACCGACAAGGCCAGCGGCGAGACCCGCCAGGAAGAGGTGACGCTGGCCAAGGACGAGGGCAACCGCCCCGAGACGACGCTGGAGGGCCTCGCCAAGCTCAAGCCGGTGCGCGGCGAGGACAAGTTCATCACCGCCGGCAATGCCAGCCAGCTCTCTGACGGCGCCGCGGCCAGCGTGGTGATGTCGGCTGAGGAGGCGGCCAGGCGCGGGCTGTCACCGCTCGGCATCTTCCGCGGCTTCGCCTCGGCCGGCTGCGAGCCCGACGAGATGGGCATCGGCCCGGTCTTCGCCGTGCCGCGCCTGCTGGAGCGCAACGGCCTCACGGTCGCCGATATCGATCTCTGGGAGCTGAACGAGGCTTTTGCCTCGCAGTCGCTCTATTGCCGCGATCAGCTCGGGATCGATCCCGAGAAGGTCAACGTCAATGGCGGCGCGATCGCGATCGGCCACCCCTTCGGCATGAGCGGCGCGCGGCTCGTCGGCCATGCCTTGCTGGAGGGGCGCCGGCGCAAGGCGCGCTATGCCGTCGTCACCATGTGCGTCGCCGGCGGCATGGGCTGCGCCGGACTGTTCGAGATCAATCAGGGATAGTCGCCATGGACCTGCGCTTCACGCCCGACGAGATCGCCTTCCGCGACGAGGTGCGGGCCTTTTTCCGCAGCGAGATCCCGGCGGAGATCCGCAGGAAGGTCTCGGAAGGGCGCGGGTTGACGCGCGAGGATTACATCACCTCGCAGCGCATCCTCAACGCGCGCGGCTGGGCCGTGCCGCACTGGCCGAAGGACTGGGGCGGGCAGGACTGGACGCCGATCCAGCGCTACATTTTCACCGAGGAGCTGCTGCTCGCCGCCGTGCCACTGCCGCAGCAGTTCAACTGCTACATGGTCGGGCCGGTGATCGCGGCCTTCGGCTCGCAGGCCCAGAAGGAGCGGTATCTCGCCAAGATCGCCAATCTCGACGAATGGTGGTGCCAGGGCTTCTCCGAGCCCGGCGCGGGCTCCGACCTCGCCTCGCTCAAGACCAGGGCGGTGCGCGATGGCGACCATTATGTCGTCAACGGCCAGAAGACCTGGACGACGCTCGGCCAATATGCCGACTGGATCTTCTGCCTGGTGCGGACCGATCCGGCGGCGAAGAAGCAGGCCGGCATTTCCTTCATCCTGATCGACATGAAGACACCGGGCATCACTGTCCGGCCGATCATCACGCTGGAGGGCCGCCACGAGGTCAACGAGGTCTTCTTCGACGATGTCAGGGTGCCGGTCGAGAACCTGGTCGGCGAGGAGAACAAGGGCTGGGACTATGCCAAGTTCCTGCTCGCCAACGAGCGCACCGGCATCGCCCGCATCGGCCTTTCCAAGGAGCGGATCGCCCGGATCAAGTGGCTGGCGCGCGAGATGCCGGCCGGCGAGGGGACGATGTGGGACGACCGCGATTTCCGCGAGCGTCTCGCCGATGTCGAGATCGAGCTCAAGGCGCTGGAGATCACCCAGATGCGGGTGGTGGCGGCGCAAGGCAAGGGCGGCTCGAACAAGCCCGACCCCGCCTCCTCGATCCTGAAGATCAAGGGCTCGCAATTGCAGCAGGCGACGACCGAGCTCCTGCTGGAGGTAGCCGGACCCTTCGCCCTCGCAGCCCCCGTGCGCAGCGCGGAACTCAGCAATGACTGGCCCTTCGACCACGACTGGGCCGACGGCGCGGCCGCGAGCTATTTCAACAACCGCAAGGTCTCGATCTATGGCGGCTCGAACGAGATCCAGAAGAATATCATCGCCAAAGCAGTCCTCGGGCTCTAGCGGCCTGGCCTGACGGGCCAACCCGTCATGCTCGCCCTTGTGGCGAGCATCCACGTCTTGCGACGCGGATAAAGGAAGACTTGGATGCTCGGGACAAGCCCGACCATGACGAAGTAGGGCCCTCGCGGATACTGGAACGGCGCCATGGACTTTGATCTCACCTCCGAACAATCGCAGCTCAAGGACAGCGTCGAGCGGCTGATGGCGGCGCGCTACGGCTCGCTCGAGGCGCGTCAGGGCCTGGCGAAGGAGCCGCTCGGCTTTTCCGAGAAGGGCTGGGGGCAATTCGCCGAGCTCGGCCTGCTCGGCCTGCCCTTTTCCGAAGACGAAGGCGGGTTCGGCGGCGGGCCGGTCGAGACGCTGGTGGTGATGGAAGCGCTCGGCAAGGGGCTGGCGCTGGAGCCCTATCTGGCGACGGTGGTGCTCGGCGGGGCGGCGCTGCGCTACGGCGCCACGCCGGCGCAGAAGGAGCGGATCATTCCCGGCATCGTCGAGGGCTCGCTCAGGCTGGCGCTGGCCTTCACCGAAAAGCAGTCGCGCTACGACCTCAACGATGTCGCGACGACGGCGCGCAAGGCTGGCGGTGGCTATGTGCTGGAAGGGGCCAAGAGCGTCGTCCTCAACGGCGACAGCGCGCAGCATCTGGTGGTCAGCGCCCGGACAGCGGGCGCGCGGCGCGACCGCGACGGCATCAGCCTCTTCCTGGTCGCGACCGACGCGCCCGGCGTGACGGTCCGAGGCTATCCGACGCAGGATGGCGGCCGAGCCGCCGAAATCGCGCTGTCAGGCGTCGCGGTCGGCGAGGACCGCCTGCTGGGTGGCGTTGGCCAGGGCCTGCCCGTTCTCGAACGCGTCGCCGAGCATGCCATCGCTGCGCTCGCCGCCGAGGCCGTCGGCGTCATGGAGGCGCTGCATGGCCTCACGGTCGATTACCTCAAGACGCGCCAGCAGTTCGGCGCGCCGATCTGCCAGTTCCAGGTGCTGCAGCACCGCGCCGTCGACATGCTGATCGCGCTCGAGCAGGCGCGCTCGATGGCGGCCTATGCCGCGATGATGGTGGAGCATGAGGACGCCACCGAGCGGGCTGCGGCGCTCTCGGCGGTCAAGGTGCAGGTCAACCGCTCCTGCCGGCTCGTCGGCCAGGAGGCGGTGCAGCTCCATGGCGGCATCGGGATGACGATGGAATATCTCGGCGCGCATTACTTCAAGCGCCTGACCATGATCGAGAGCCTGTTCGGCGACACGCCGCATCACCTGCGCCGCGTGGCGGAGGGCGGTGGGCTGGCGGCGTAGGGCCGGCTCGTGGATTGCCGTCATTCTCGGGCGTAGCATCGCGAAGACCCGAGAATCTCTTTCAGGAGATGCTCGGGTCGAGCCCGAGCATGACGGGCGTCACTTCAGCCAGGTCGTGAAATTCTCGACCGGCTCGCGCTCGGGCACGAGGCGGTTGGCCGGCGCATCCGGATCGGCATGGCCGAGCGCGATGCCGCAGACGACGACCTCGTGGGTGGGGATGGCAAGCGCCTCGCGCACGACCGGATGAAAGCGGGCGAAGATCGCCTGCGGGCAGGTGTCGAGCCCATGGCCCTGCGCCGCGATCAGGAAATTCTGCACGAACATGCCGAGATCGAGCCAGGAGCCGATTTCGAGATCGCGGTCGATCGTCACCATCAGCGCGACCGGCGCGCCGAAGAAGCGCAGGTTGTAGGCGGTCTGGCGCTTCATGCCCTCATGGTCGCCACGCACGACGCCGAGCAGGCCGTAGAGGTCCCAGCCGACCTTGCGGCGGCGCGACTGGTAGGGCTCGGTGAAGGTCTGGGGATAGTAGCGGTATTCCTCCTTCGGCTTGAAATCGGGATCGTCGAGCGCCGCGAGCAGGCCGGCCTCGAGCCGGGCGCGACTCTCGGGGCCGAGCACGCGGACCTTCCAGGGCTGCATGTTGGTGCCGCTCGGCGCCCGGGCGGCGAGTTCGAGCAGGTGGCGGACCAGCGCGGGATCGACCGGGTCGGGCAGGAAGGCGCGCACGGCGCGGCGCGCGCGGATGGCAAGTTCAACGGCTTGCGCGGAAGTCGCCATGTTCATCCCTTTGTCCATGCCGGGCCCTTCCGTCATTGCGAGCGCAGCGAAGCAATCCAGGAGGTTGCGCGAGGCCTCTGGATTGCTTCGTCGCTGCGCTCCTCGCAATGACGGGGTCAGCCCGCCTTGCGCCCCGCCAGGAACGCCTCGTGCTCGGCCAGCAGCGTGCCTGCGAGCGCCTTGGCGATCAGCTTGCGGGTATTGCCGATGCCGTAGATCGCGGCGAAGGAGCCGAAGCGCGGTCCCTGATCCTCGCCGAACATCACCTGGTAGATCGCCTTCCACCACTCGCCGGTGACGCCCGGCCGCTCGGGCGTCGCGCCCTTGGCGTTCGGGTTCTGATAGCGCGGGATCGCCCGCGCCACGTCGAGCGCCGCGTCCTGGACCATCTCGGCGCCGACCTCGGGCGGCAGGGCGGCGAGCGCCGCGTCGAGCGCGAGGAAGGCGGCCCGCTCGGTCTCGTCGGGCAGGCGATAGGACTTGGCCGGCTTCACGAAGTCGCGGAAATAGGCGATCGCATAGCCGACCAGCGCATCGAGCCGCGGATGGGTCGCGGGCGAGATGCCGGGCGCGTAGCGCTGGAGGAAGCCCCAGAGCACGCCCTTGTCCTCGGTATTGGCGACGGCGACGAGGTTCATCAGCAGGCCGAAGGTGACCAGCGTCTTCGGCGCGTTCTCGCCCTCGCCGGCGGCGATCAGCTCCGGCGCGGGCGGGCTACCGGAATGGATGTGCCAGACCGGGTTGCCGAGCCGGTTCTTCCAGTCCTGCCGCTCATAGCCGCCGAGGAATTGCAGGTACTCGTCGGCCGCGCGCGGGATCACGTCGAAATGCAGCTTCTTGGCCTCGCGCGGACGCGAATACATGAACAGCGACAGGCTTTCGGGGCTCGCATAGGTCAGCCATTCGTCGATCGTCACGCCGTTGCCCTTCGACTTCGAGATCTTCTGGCCGATCTCGTCGAGGAAAAGCTCGTAGACGTAATGCTGCGGCGCGGGCGCACCGAGGATCTCGCAAATCCTGTCGTAGATCGGCGCGTTTGTCTGATGGTCCTTGCCGAACATCTCGAAATCGACGCCGAGCGCATACCAGCGCATGCCGAAATCCGGCTTCCATTGCAGCTTCACATGGCCGCCGGTGACGGGCACCGTGGTCTCGGCGCCGTCCTCATCCGCGAAAGTGATGGTGCCGGCCTTGGCGTCGACCGCCTTCATCGGGACGTAGAGCACCCGGCCCGTGGTCGGCGATATCGGCAGGAAGGGCGAATAGGTCGCCTGCCGCTCCGCGCCGAGTGTCGGCAGCATCACCGCCATGATCTCGTGATAGCATTCGGCGGCGCGGATCAGCGCCGCGTCGAACTTGCCGGACTTGTAATACTCCGTGGCGCTGGCGAACTCGTAGTCGAAGCCGAAGGCATCGAGAAAGCGGCGCAGCATCGCGTTGTTATGGTCGCCGAAGCTCTTGTCGTCGCCGCCGAACGGGTTCGGCACCGCGGTCAGCGGCTTGTGCAGGTGCGGCTCGAGAAACGCGCGATCCGGCACGCCGTCCGGAATCTTCCGCATCCCGTCCATGTCGTCGGAAAAGCAGATCAGCCGGGTCGGCACCTTGTCGCCGGTCAGGACGCGAAACGCCTGGCGGACCATCGAGGTGCGCGCCACCTCGCCGAAGGTGCCGATATGCGGCAGGCCCGACGGGCCGTAGCCGGTTTCGAACAGCACCTCCTTCTTTCCCGATTTCTCGATCCGCGCCACGAGCTTGCGCGCCTCCTCGAACGGCCAGGAGGCCGAACGCTGGGCTGCGTCGACAAGGGCGGGGTCGAAGGCGGGCATGGTCGGCGCTGTCCTCTCCGGTTGTGCGGAAGCAAGATCGCGAAAGGCGAGGCACGGGCTTTCGCAGATCGGTGCGGGGCGCGTCAATGCATGTCGAGGGGCCGGGGCATCCGCCGGACGCGGCTTGTCGGCCCGATCAGGCGGTATAGGCTGCCGCCATTGCCGGAAAGGACAATGCCTTGGACAAAGCCCTCCTCGACACGCTGACGACGTGGCGCCGCCATCTCCATGCCCATCCCGAACTGTCGCAGCAGGAGAGCGAGACCGCGGGCTTCGTCCAGCAGAAGCTCGGTGAGCTCGGCATCCCCTTTGCCGCCGGAATCGGCGGCCATGGCGTCGTCGCGACGCTGACGCGCGGCAATTCGGGCCGGTCGGTCGGGCTGCGGGCCGACATGGATGCGCTGCCGATCGAGGAGGCGAACGAGCTGCCCTACAAGTCCGGCAAGGCGAGCGTCATGCATGCCTGCGGCCATGATGGCCACACCGTCTCGCTGCTCGGGGCCGCCGCGCTGCTGGCGCGGGACGAGAGCTGGGCCGGCACCGTCCAGTTCCTGTTCCAGCCCTCGGAGGAGAACGGGCAGGGCGCGCGGGCGATGATCGCCGACGGGCTGTTCGAACGCTTCCCGATGGAGCGCGTCTTCGGGCTGCACAACTGGCCCGGGCTGGAGGCGGGGACCGTCGCCGTGCATCGCGGCCCCGTGATGGCCGAGCCCGGCCGCTTCAAGATCACGTTGAACGGCACCGCCGGCCATGCCGCCAAGCCCGACCTGGCGCGCGACCCGATCACCGCCATGGCCAGCCTCATCATGGCGCTGCAGACCATCGTCGCCCGCAATGTCGACCCGATGGACAGCGCCGTGGTCTCGGTCGGGCAGATCCATGGCGGGCTGGCGTCGAACCAGATCCCGACCAGCGTCTTCATCGAGGGTACGTTCCGGACCTTCAGGACGGAGGTGCGCGACCGCGTCATGCAGCGCCTGAGCGACATCTCCAACAATATCGCGGCGACCTATGAGATGAGTGCGACGGTCGATTTCATCACGGGCGGCGTCGCGACGATCAACACGCCGCTGGAGGAGGAGATCGCGGCGACGGCGGCGCAGGCGGCCGGGCTCGCGCTGCGGCGCGACATCCCGGCGAGCACGACGAGCGAGGATTTCCCGTTCTTCCTGAAGCATCGTCCCGGCGCCTATGTCTGGATCGGCAACGGGCCGATCGCCACTGACGGCGAGTTGCACAACAACCGCTACGATTTCAACGACGCGATCCTGCCCGCCACGGCCGGATGGCTCGCAGCCGTGGCCAAGCAGGCGCTGGCGGGCGAGATCGCCAACGAGACGCCGGCCGGCCGAACCTGATCAGAACGGGCTCACCGGAAAGAAGCGCAGGTAGAGGCGCGCATAGGTGCCGTCGTCCCAGAGCGCCTGCAGGGCATAGTCGATCGCGCGCTGCAGGCCGGGCTCGTCCTTGCGCATCAGGAAGCCGATGCCCTCGCCGAAATAGCGGCTCTCGAGATAGGGGCCGCCGGTGAAGGCGAGTTCGCCGCCGTTGCGGCCGCCCAGCGCGAGTGCGAGCGCGACGCCGTCGCCGAAGATGAATTCGGCGTCGCCGCTGCGCAGCGAGGCGAGCGCCGCGGCGAGATTGGGCACCTCCCGGCGCTGGACGAAGGGCATCAACCGGTCGAGGAAAGCCTGATGCGCCGTGCCCGCGACGACGGCGACGCGCTTGCCCTGCAGGGTGCGGCTGTCGAGCTCCGGCTGCGCATTGCCGCTCGTCGTGACGAAGCGGGCGGGCGAGCGGAAATAGAGATGGCTCGCGGCGAAGCGGCTGCGGATCTGCGGCGTCAGCGTCATGGCCGCGGCCAGGACATCGCCCCGCCCCTCGGCCAGCGAGTCGAGCAGGGTGTCGAAGCGCCGGGCCTGGACCGTGCAGGTCCACAGCATCTTCTCGCAGATGGCGCGGGAGAGCTCGACCGAGAAGCCGGTCAGGCCGCCATCGGCAGCGGCGAAATGCAGCGGCGGATAATCATCGTCGGTGAGGAAGCGGACCACGCGCGGCGGACCGGGCTCGGGGCGGTCCAGCCTGATCCTGCCGTCCCAGAAATTCGGGACGGTGACGGCGGATTGCGCGATGGCGAGGACCGTGCCGGCGCAGAAAATGCAGGCAAGTATGGCGAGCCGTAGCATGGCCGTATCTGGAGAGAGAACAGCGATATGATCAAGAAGTTTCGCGCGGGGTTCCCCTTCTTCAGCTCACGCTGACACCGCTTCCGCCGTCGCTTTGGCGCCCTTCGCGAACAGGCTTTCGAGATGGCGCGCCACGGCCTGCGTGAACGTCGCCTGATGCGGCAGGTCGGCGCCGAAGATCGCCTCGATGCCGATCAGGCCCTGGCTGAGCGCCCCGGCGTCGCGGCCGGCCGCCGCGCTGATCCGCGCGAACTCGGTCGCCAGCGGATCGCGCACGTCGATCGGCGCGCCTGCCTCGTCGGTGCCGGCGACATAGGCCATCCAGGCGGCGACGCCGAGGGCGAGATGGTCGATGGAGGCGCCGGCCTTCAACCGGTCGCGGATCGTGCCGAGCAGGCGCTGCGGCAGCTTCTGCGAACCGTCCATGGCGATCTGCCAGGTGCGATGCTTGATCGCCGGGTTCTGGAAACGGGAGAGCAGGTCGCCAGCGTAAGCCTTGAGATCGACGCCCTGCGGCGCCGGAACGGCCGGAATGATCTCGCCCCACAGGCCCTGCAGGAAACGGGCGAGGATCGGATCGCCGCTCGCCTGCGCGACCGTCTCGTGGCCGGCGAGATAGCCGAGATAGGCTAGGCTCGAATGGGCGCCGTTGAGCATGCGCAGCTTCATGAACTCGAAGGGCGCCACCTCGGAGACCATTTGCGCGCCGACATCCTCCCATTTTGGACGGCCCAGGGCGAAGGCATCCTCGATCGCCCATTGCCGGAAAGGCTCGCCGATCACCGGCGCGGCGTCCTTCAGGCCGAGCAGGCCGGCGACTTCGGCGATGTCGGCCTCTGTCGTGGCGGGCACGATGCGGTCGACCATCGTCGCGGGGAAAGCGCCGTTGGCCTCGATCCACTGGCTGAGCGCATCGTCGCGCAGCGCCGCGAAATCGCGGACGAGCCCGTGCAGGACCATGCCGTTATGGGGAAGGTTGTCGCAGCTCAGCGCCGTGAAGGGGGCGAGCCCCTCGCGCTTGCGGATCCTGAGGGCCGCGACGATCAGGCCGATCGCCGAGCGCGGCGCGTCGGGATGCTCGAGATCGTGCAGGATGTCGGGGTGGTCGTCCTTGAGGCGGCCGGTTGCCGGGTCGTGGCAATAGCCCTTCTCGGTGACGGTCAGCGAGACGATGCGCGTCTCGGCGGCGGCGAGGCGCGTGACCAAAGCCGCGGGGTCTTCCGGCGCGACGAGCACGTCGAGCACCGAGCCGATGATGCGCAGCTGCGGACCCTCGGGCGCGCGTTTCAGGAAGCAGTAGAGCCCGTCCTGCGGTTTCAGCCGGTCGCGCTGGTCCGGGCGTTGCAGGCTGGCGCCAACGATGCCCCAGGCGCCGAAGTCGCGCTCCAGCGCATCGTCGGTGTACTCGCAGAGATGGGCGCGGGCGAAGGCGCCGAGCCCGAGATGGACGATGCCGGGTTGCAGCGCTGCGCGATCATAGGCGGGACGGCGGATGGAGGCCGGCAGGCGGCCCAGGGTCTGCGACGACAATCTCGTCAATGGAACACTCTCGGCAGCCAGAGGGAGATCGCAGGCACATAGGTCACCAGCAGCAGCACGGCAACGCTGGCGCCGTAGAAGGGCCAGATCGTGCGCATCGATTCCCCGATCGAGACGCGCCCGATGGCGCAGGCGACGAACTGGACCGAGCCGACCGGCGGGGTGTTGAGCCCGATGCCGGCATTCAGGATCAGGATGACGCCGAAATGCACCGGGTCGACGCCGAAGGCCTTGACCACCGGCAGGAAGATCGGCGTGCAGATGATGATCATCGGCGCCATGTCCATGAAGGTGCCGAGCACCAGCAGGATGATGTTGATCATCAGCAGGATGACGAGCGGGTTGTCCGAGACCGCCTTCATCGCGGCGATCGTCGCCTGCGGCACCTGCAGGAAGGCCATCAGCCAGCCGAAGGCGCCGGCTGCGCCGATCACCAGCAGCACCATCGCCGTGGTCCGGACGGCGCCGAGCGTCGCCTCCAGGAAGGCGTTCCAGCTGAGCTGGCGATAGACGAGGACGGTGATGAGGATCGCGTAGACGACGGCGATGCAGGAGGATTCGGTCGCGGTGAAGACGCCCGAGCGGACGCCGCCGAAGATGATGAAGATCAGCAGGATGCCCGGCAGCGCCGCCACGACATAGCGCCCCACCGCGGCGAAGCCCGGAAAGGCCTCGCGCGGATAGCCGCGCCTGACCGCGACGGCCCAGGCCGCGATCATCAGCGCGACGCAGAGCATCAGACCGGGAATGATGCCGGCGGTGAAGAGATCCGCGATCGAGATATTGCCGCCCGCCGAGAGCGAATAGATGATCATGTTGTGCGAGGGCGGGATCAGGAGCGCGATGATCGCCGCATTCGCCGTGACGTTGACGGCATAGTCGGCGTCATAGCCGCGCTTGACCATTTGCGGGATCATCAGGCCGCCGACCGCGGAGGCATCGGCGACGGCCGAGCCGGAGATGCCGCCGAACAGGGTGCAGGTCACGACATTGACCTGGCCGAGGCCGCCGCGCAGATGGCCGACCAGGCTCGAGGCCATCTGGATCAGCCGCTCGGCGATGCCGCCGCGGATCATCAGGTCGCCGGCATAGATGAAGAACGGGATCGCCATCATCGCGAAGGCGTTCATGCCGGAATTCATCTGCTGGAAGACGACGACGGGCGGCAGGCCCATATAGGCGACCGTCGCCAGCGAGGCGATGCCGAGGCAGAAGGCGACCGGCGTGCCGATCAGCAGCAAGAGCGCGAAGACGCCGAACAGGACCCAGAGTTCCATGGCTCAGACTTCCTGCGCGGAGGAGAAATGGCTGAAGCCGAGCGGCGCCGCCTTTACCTTGGTGAGGAAGAGCATCAGCTTCTCGAGCGAGAACAGGGCGATCAGGCCGCCGCCGGCCGCCATCGGGATGTAGTCCCAGCCGCGCGAGATGCCGATGATCGGCATGCGGTCGCTCCAGGTGCCGATGGCGAGCTGCGCGCCATAGAGCAGCATGGCGAGCCCGAACATGCCGACAAGCAGCTCGGTGAGGATGATCAGCGCGGCCCGCAGCGGCGGCGGCGACAAAGCGAGCCCGACCTCGAAGCCGAGATGGTCGCTCTCGCGCACGCCGACCGAGGCGCCGAGCAGGATGAACCAGGCCATCAGCCAGAGCGACATCGCCTCGACCCAGGTCGGCGTGTCGTTGAGCACGTAGCGGCCGAACACGCCCCAGGCGACCATCACGGTCATGGCGACGAGGCCGGCGCCCGCCAGCAGCAGGGAGGCGAGGCTGAGCTTGGCCGCGATGCGGGTCAGCACTTGGGTGAAGGCGTGCATTGGGGCACTCGATTGCTGTGAGATCTGCGGTCTTCGTCGTCTCATCCGGGCCGTCGTCCCGGGCGGAGCGAAGTGGAGACCCGGGATCCATGCCGGAACGGTCAGGCATGGATCCCGGATCGGCGCCGCTTCGCGGCTTGTCCGGGATGACGATGCTGGATCGGCGCGGCGCGGACGCCCGCCAATCAGTTCACTTCACCGCCTGGATCGCGGCGACCATGTCCTTCAGCTTCGCGTCGGTGACGAACTTGTCGTAGACCGGCTTCATCGCGTCGATGAAAGGCTGCTTCTCGACAGCGTTGACCTGCGCGCCGCCGGCCTTGACCTTGGCCTCCGAGGCCTTCTCGCGCGCATCCCAGAGCTCGCGCATCTTGGCGACGGATTCCTTGGCGGCGGCCTTGATCAGCGCCTGGTCGGCGGCGTTGAACTTGTCGAAGCTCTTCTTCGACATCACCAGCACCTCCGGCGAGAGCGAGTGCTCGGTCTGCGAATAGAATTTCGAGACCTCGAAATGCCGGGTCGATTCATAGGAGGGCCAGTTGTTCTCGGCGCCGTCGATGACGCCGGTCTGCAGGCCGGAATAGACCTCGCCGAAATTCATCGGCGTGGCGTTGGCGCCGAGCGCCGAGACCAGGGCGACGAACATGTCCGATTGCTGGACGCGGATCTTCAGGCCCTTCATGTCGGCCGGGCTGTTGATCGCGCGCTTCGAATTATAGAAGGAGCGCGAGCCGGAATCGTAGAAGGCGAGGCCGATCAGGTCGTGCTTCTCGAAATCCTTCAGCAGGTTGTCGCCGATCGGTCCGTCCATGACCTTCCGCATGTGGTCGACCGAGCGGAAGATGAAGGGCAAAGACGGCACGTTGGTCGCCGGGATCAGGTTGTTGAACGGCGCCATGTTGATGCGGTTCATGTCGATGACGCCGAACCGGGTCTGGTCGATCGTGTCCTTCTCCTGGCCGAGCTGGGCCGAGTGGAAGACGTTGATCTTGATGCGCCCGTTGGTCTTCTGCTCGAGGAGCTGGCCCATGTACTTGACCGCCTCGATGGTTGGATAGCCGTCCGGATGGATGTCGGTGGAGCGCAGGGTGACATTCTGCGCCTGGGCCGTGCCGGCCGTCGCCGCGACGAAGGCCGCGCCTGCAAGGATGGAGAGCGTGCGTCTGGTGAGCATGATGAGGTTCCTCCCGTTTTCGATCCGCCGGCTTTTTCCGGTCGTTCTTGCCCCGTGTCTGGGAGCCGCGCCGGCACCTGCCGGTCGCGGCCTTAGAGAAATTCCCCCCGCATCGGCGTGAAGGAATCGATCAACTGCCCGGCCTCGACGGCGGTGACGCCGTGAACGAGGTTCTCGGGCACGAAGAATGTGTCGCCGGCGGAAAGCCGGCCGGTCCGCCCGTCGATGGTGACGTCGAAGACGCCGCTCTCGACATAGGACGCCTGGCGGTGCGGATGCTGGTGCGCCCTGCCGACCGCACCGGCCTCGAAGGCGACGCGCACGACCATCAGGTCCGGGCCATAGGCCATGATCTTGCGCCTGACGCCCGGTTCGGTCGCCTCCCAGGCGATGTCGCGCTCATGCTGGAAGAATGAATTGAGACGCTCGGTCATCGTGCCAGCCAGCCTCCGTCGACGGGGATGACGGCGCCGTGCATGTAGGCGGCGGCGTCGCTCGCCAGGAAGACCGCGGCGCCCCCGATATCCGAGGGCTTGCCCCAGCGCCCGGCCGGGATGCGCGCGAGGATCGCGGCGTTGCGCTCCGTGTCGGCCCGCAACGCCTGCGTGTTGTTGGTCTCGACATAGCCGGGCGCGATCGCATTGACGTTGATGCCGTGCTGCGCCCATTCGCAGGCGAGCAGCCGTGTCAGCCCGGCGAGACCGCTCTTGCTCGCCGTGTAGGAGGCGACGCGGATGCCGCCCTGGAAGGAGAGCAGCGAGGCGATGTTGACGATGCTCCCGCCGCGGCCGGCCGCCAGCGCCGCCCTGGCGAAGGCCTGGGCCAGGAAGAAATTGGCCTTGAGGTTGAGGTTCATCACCTCGTCCCAATCGGCCTCGCCGAAGTCGAGCGCGTCGGCGCGGCGGATGATGCCGGCATTGTTGACCAGGATGTCGAGCGGCCCGGCGAGCGCGGTGGCCTCCTCGATGACGCGCGGCGCGACGCCGTTCTGCTGGAGATCGGCCTGGAGCGGCAGGCAGGCGCCGCCGGCCTGCCGCAGGAGCGCCACGGTCTCGTCCATGGCCGAGCGCCCCGCTGCCACGACCGTCGCCCCGGCCTCAGCCAGCGCCAGCGCGATGCCCTGGCCGATGCCGGTATTGGCGCCGGTGACCAGTGCCGCGCGGCCCGACAGATCGAAGGGCGAGCGGGCGGCCATCAGCGCAGCGTCTCGACGGGCGCGGCGTCCATGTCGGTGAACTCGACATTGTCGCCGGCCATGGCCCAGACGAAGGCGTAGTTCGAGGTGCCGCAGCCGCAATGGATCGACCAGTTCGGCGCGATCACGGCCTGCTCGTTGGCGACGAGCAGATGGCGGGTCTCAGTCGGCTCGCCCATGAAATGGAAGACGCGGTGGGCCGGGTCGAGGTTGAAATAGAGATAGGCCTCCATCCGCCGCGTATGGGTGTGGCAGGGCATCGAGTTCCAGACCGAGCCGGGTTCCAGCGCCGTCATGCCCATGACGAGCTGGTTGGTGCCGGTGGTGTTCGGCATCAGATATTGCCGGATGGTGCGCTTGTTCGAGGTCTCGGTGCTGCCGAGATGCATCGTGTTGGCATCGGCCTGGCGCAGCATCTGATGGGGCGCCTCGCGATGGGCCGGCGCGCTGGTCAGGTAGAATTTTGCGGGATTGGCCGGGTCGGTGCTGGCGAAGGCGACGTCCCTGGCGCCGAGGCCGACATAGAGCGCGTCGAGATTGGGCAGATCGAAGCGCTGTCCATCGACGGTCACGGTGCCGGCGCCGCCGATATTGATGATTCCGAGCTCGCGCCGGGCGAGGAAGAAGGGCGTGCCGGTCGGCGCGAAGGGATCGAGCGTCAGCGGCGAGGCGATCGGCATGGCGCCGCCGACTATCATGCGGTCGTAATGGCTGTAGGTCAGGGTCAGCTCGCCCGGCACGAAGACGCGCTCGACCAGGAAATCCTGGCGCAGGGCCTGCGTGTCATAGCGCCTGACGTCGCGCGGATGCGCGGCCTGGCGTTCGTCGATCATCTCGGCGCTGGTCACAGGCGATAGGCCTCCTTGGCCAGGCGGTAGGCGAGGTCATGGGCGACTTCGGCAGCCTCGTCCTCGTCGAGCCGGTGCTCGGCGACGAGCTTGGCGAGATAGGCGCAGTCGCAGCGCCGGGCGACATCGTGGCGCGCGGGGATCGAGAGATAGGCGCGGGTATCGTCGTTGAAGCCGACGGTGTTGTAGAAGCCGGCGGTCTCGGTGGTCAGCTCGCGGAAGCGCAGCATGGCCTCGGGCGCATCGAGGAACCACCAGCCGGGGCCGAGCTTCAGCGCCGGATAGTGTCCCGCCAGCGGCGCGAGCTCGCGCGAATAGCTGGTCTCGTCCAGCGTGAAGGCGATGACCGTGAGGTTCGGCTCGTTGCCGACCGCGTCGAGCAGCGGCTTCAGCGCCGTGACGTAGTCGGTCTGGCGCGGGATGTCGGAGCCCATGTCGCGGCCGAAGACCTCGAACAGATGCGGGTTGTGGTTGCGGAAGGAGCCGGGGTGGATCTGCAGGACGAGGCCGTCATCGAGGCTCATCCTGGCCATCTCGGTCAGTATCTGGCCGCGGAAGAGATCGGCATCCTCGGCCGAGAACTTGCCCTTCAGGAGCTTGGCGAAAAGCTTCTCGCATTCGGCCTGCGAGAGGTTGGCGGTGCGCGCCGTGGCATGGCCATGGTCGGATGAGGTCGCGCCGCGCTGCTTGAAATAGGCGCGGCGGGCGCGGTGGGCGGCGAGATAGCCGCTCCAGCTCGTGACGTCCTCGCCGGTCAGCTCACCGAAGCGTTCGAGATTGTCCTTGAAGCCCTCGAATTCCGGATCGACGACGCTGTCGGGGCGATAGGCGGTGACGACCTTGCCGGCCCAGCCCGAGTCCCGGATCATGTCGTGCCATTTCAGCTCGTCGAGCGCGCCCTCGGTGGTCGCGATCGCCTCGATGTTGAAACGCTCGAACAGGGCGCGCGGGCGGTACTCGTCCTGCTCCAGCTTCTCGGCGATGCGATCGTAGATCCGGTCGGCATTCTCGACGTTCAGGCGTTCGTTGATGCCGAAAACGCCGGAGAGCGCATGCTCGAACCAGAGTCGCGTCGGGGTGCCGCGGAAGAGATGCCAGTGGCTGGCGAAGAGCCGCCAGATCGCGCGCGGGTCGGCCTCGACCTTGTTTTTTCCTCGGCCGCCATCCTTGCGGGGGATGCCGAGCTGCTCGAGGCGCACGCCCTGCGAATAGAGCATCCGGAAGATGTAGTGGTCGGGCTTGACCAGAAGCGTCGCAGGATCGGGGAAGGGCGCGTTCTCGGCGAACCAGCGCGGGTCGGTATGGCCGTGCGGCGAGATGATCGGGAGATCGCGAATCCCGGCATAGAGCCGGCGCGCGATGCCGCGCGTCACCGGGTCCGCGGGAAAGAGGCGATCATCGTGCAACAGCATCAGCTAACGGTCCTGAATTGAACGGCGCCCAGTGTAGAGGCGCAGGAGGCGTCGGGTCAATAAACTAATATACTAGTATGTCAAAGCCCGTTGTGATACCCGCTTGATCGGTTTCAGGACGGGCAGGTGAGCGAATGGAGAATGGGCGGGCGCAGGACGAGGCAATGCCGGAGGCCGCCGGCGGCAACGATCCGGCACGGCGCGGACGGCGGCCGCAGCGCCGCGACGCCGGGCCGGCGGCAAGATCGACCGCTGCCTCGCTGGTCCAGGACGATCTCCGGCGGTCGATCCTCGCCATGGAGCTCAGGCCGGCGGCAGCGCTCACGGAAAAGGAGCTGACCACGCGTTTCGGCGTCAGCCGCACGCCCGTGCGCGAGGCCCTGATCCGCTTGAAGGAGGAGGGGCTGGTCGAGATCTTCCCGCAGGCCGGAACCTTCGTGGCGCGCATTCCCGTCGGCGCGATTCCCGAGGCGGTGTTCATCCGGCAGGCCCTGGAATGCGCCACGGTCGAGTTGCTGGCGCAGATCGCGACGCCCGAGACCATCGCCCGGCTCGACGCGATGATCGCGCGGCAGCACGAGACCTTCGATGCCGGCGACCAGGAGAATTTCCACCTCGCCGACGAGGCCTTCCACGAGACGCTGGCCGAGGCGGCCGGCTATCCCGGGATCTGGAAGATCGCGCAGGCCGCCAAGAGCCAGATCGACCGCTGCCGGCGCATGACCCTGCCCGTGCCCGGGCGCATGGAGATGGTGATCCGCGAGCATCTCTCGATCCTCGATGCCGTGCGCAAGGGCCGCGCCAGCGAGGCGGCGGCGGCAATGCGCACCCATCTCGGCACGCTGCTGCCGGACCTGGTCCATCTGCAAGCCAAGCATCCGGACTACTTCGTCTGACAAGGTCGTCATTCTCGGGCGGAGCGTAGCGCAGACCCGAGAATCTCTTTCCGGAGATGCTCGGGTCAAGCCCGAGCATGACGGGCCGGTTACCCGCAAGCACCCTTGCCTCCCGCCCGTCTCCCGCGCATCTTGCACTGCGACATGGGAGCCGGGAGCAGACGATGACGACGCGGCGTGACCTTCTTGCCGGAGCGGGCGCGTCCGCGCTCATGGCGCAGTTGCCCAGCCCGGCTCAGAGCCAGGCCAGGGCCAAGGACAGCGTCATCATCGCCATGACGCTCGAGCCGCCGACGCTCGATCCGACATCGGGCGCGGCGCAGGCGATCCGCGAGGTCACGCTGCAGAACATCTTCGAGGGCCTGGTCAAGATGGACCGGACCGGCAAGATCGTGCCCTGCCTGGCAGAGAGCTGGGAGATCGCGCCCGACAACGTCACCTACAGTTTCAAGCTGCGGCGCGGCGCCACCTTCCATGACGGCACGCCCTTCAGCGCCGAACAGGTCAAGTTCTCGTTCGAGCGGGCGGTGGCGCCCGACTCGACCAATGCCCAGCGCCAGCTCTTCGTGCCGATCGCCGAGATCGCGACGCCCGACCCGGCGACGGTGGTGATCAAGCTGAAGCAGCCGACGGCGAATTTCCTCTACGGGCTCGCCTGGGGCGACGCCGTGATCGTCGCGCCGGCGAGCGCCGCCAACAACAAGACCAACCCGATCGGCACCGGCCCGTTCAAGTTCACGCGCTGGAACCGTGGCGACCGGCTCGAGCTCGAGCGCTTCGACGGCTATTGGGGCGACAAGCCGGCGCTGGCCAGGGCGACCTTCCGCTTCATTTCCGATCCGCAGGCGCAGGTTGCCTCGCTGCGGGCCGGCGATGTCGACGCCCAGACCAATCTGGCGGCGCCGGAGGCCGTGCCGCAGCTCAAGGCCGATCTCAAGCTGAAGGTCACCTTCGGCAAGACCGAGGGCGAGGTCGTCCTCGCCATCAACAACGCCAAGCCGCCCTTCAACGACCTGCGCGTGCGCCAGGCCATCGCGCATGTGCTCGACCGCAAGACCATCGCGCTCGGTGTCTACGGCTTCGACGTCGATCTGATCGGCAGCCATTTCTCGCCGCTGCATCCGGCCTATGTCGATCTGACGGGCACCTATCCCGTCGACATTCCCAAGGCCAAAGCGCTGCTGGCGCAGGCCGGCTTCCCCAACGGCTTCAACTGCACCCTGAAGCTGCCGCCGCCGGCCTATGCGCGACGCTCGGGCGAGATCATCGCGGCGCTGCTGGCGCAGATCGGCATCAATGCCGCGATCGAGCCGCTCGAATTCCCGCAATGGCTGGAGCGCGTCTTCCGCGGCAAGGATTTCGATCTCAGCGTCATCGCCCATACCGAGCCGCTCGACATCGATATCTATGCCCGCGACGACTACTACTTCCAGTACAGGAATCCCGAGTTCAAGGCCCTGATGGCCAAGATCGCGGTGACGCTCGACGAGGGCCAGCGCAACGAGATGTATCGCGAGGCGCAGCGCATCCTCGCCCGCGACGCGGTCAACGGCTTCCTGTTCGTGCTGCCGAAGATCACGGTGACGGCTGCAGGGCTGGAGGGCATGTGGACCGATTGGCCGCTGCCGATCACGCCGCTCGCCGAGGTGCGCTGGCGCTAGGTCGTGCTGTCCTATCTCGCGCGCAGGGTCGTCGCGCTCGTCGCCGCGCTGGCCGGGGCGGCACTGGTGATCTTCGTCGCGCTCGAGATCCTGCCGGGCGACCCGGCCGCGGTGACGCTCGGGCTCAACGCCGCGCCGGAGGCGCTGACGGCGCTGCGGCTGGAGATGGGGCTCGACAAGCCGGCCCCGGTCCGGTTCCTGGCCTGGGTCGGCGGCCTGCTGACCGGCGATCTCGGCCTGAGCTACACCTATCGCGTGCCGGTCTCGCAGCTCATCGGCGAGCGCATGCTGGTGACCTTGCCGCTGGCGCTGGCGGCGATCGTGCTCGCGACGCTGATCGGCGTGCCGCTCGGCCTGCTCGCGGCGGCGAACCACAACCGCCCGGCCGACGCAGCGGTGATGGTTTTCGCGCAGCTCGGACTGGCCGTGCCGAATTTCTGGTTCGGGCTGCTGCTTGTCCTGTGCTTCGCGATCGGGCTCGGCTGGTTTCCGGCCGGCGGCTTTCCGGGCTGGCATGCCGGAGCGGGGCCCGCCATCAAGGCGCTGCTGCTGCCGGCCTTCGCGCTCGCCCTGCCGCAGGCCGCGATCCTGGCGCGGGTGACGCGTTCGTCGATGCTCGACACGCTGCAGGAGGATTTCGTCCGCACCGCCCGCGCCAAGGGGCTGGCCGAGCCGGCGACCGTCGTCCGGCACGCCCTGCGCAACGCCCTGATCCCGGTCGTCACCATCATGGGGCTGCAATTCTCGGTGCTGATCGCCGGCGCGATCATCATCGAGAACGTCTTTGCGCTGCCTGGGCTCGGGCGGCTCGTCTTCCAGTCGATCACCCAGCACGACCTGATCGTGGTCAAGGACCTGGTGATGCTGTTCGCGGCGCTGGCGATCATCGTCAATTTCGCGGTCGAGCTGCTCTACGGGCTGATCGATCCGCGCCTGCGGGAAGCCTCATGACGGCGGCCGAAGAACCGGTCCGGATCCGGCGCTGGTGGGCCGGCCCGTCCTTCCTGCTCGGCCTCCTGCTGACCGGGCTCGTGGTCGCGGCCGCGCTGATCTCCTATCTGTGGACGCCGCATCAGCCGACGCAGATGGCGATCCTCAACCGGCTGAAGCCGCCTTCGGCCGCCAACTGGTTCGGCACCGACCAGTTCGGCCGCGACGTGTTCTCGATGATCATGGTCGGCGCGCGCAATTCGCTGGCGGTGGGGCTGGGTGCGGTCGGACTCGGGCTCGTGCTGGGCACGTTGCTCGGGCTTCTGGCCGCGATCCGGCGCGACGGCTTCGTCGACCACCTGATCATGCGCACGGCCGATTTCACCCATGCCTTCCCGGCGGTGCTGACGGCGATCATGATCACCGCGATCGCCGGGCCCGGCATGCTCAACGCCGTCGTCGCGATCGCCATCCTGAACCTGCCCTATTTCGCGCGGCTGGCGCGCGGCGTGGCAATCCAGGTCTGGACGCGCGACTATATCCAGGCGGCGCGATCAGCCGGGCTGACGCCGCTGCAGATCACCTTCCGCCATGTCCTACCCAATATCGGCGGCGTCATCGTGGTGCAGGCGACGATCCAGTTCGCGCTAGCCATCCTGGCCGAAGCCGGTCTTTCCTATCTCGGGCTCGGCACGCAGCCGCCGAACCCGTCCTGGGGCCGCATGCTGAACGAGGCGCAGACCTTCATGGCGGTGCAGCCCTGGCTCGCGATCTTTCCTGGCGCGGCCATCGCGATGGCCGTGCTGGGCTTCAACCTGCTCGGCGACGGCTTGCGCGACGCGATCGATCCGCGCCTGCGGCGAAGCCGTTGAACGGCACTCTGAGGAACCCGACATGTCCACCGATCTTGCCGATCTGAGCGCGAAGGACCTTTTGGCGGCCTACGGCTCTCGCGAGCTCTCGCCGGTCGAAGTGACGGAGGCGGTGATCGCTCGGATCGAGGCCTGCGAGCCGCAGCTCAAGGCGCTCTACGCCTATGACCCTGCCGGCGCCCGGGAGATGGCGAAGGCCTCGCAGGCGCGCTGGCTCAGGGGCGAGGCGCTGGCGCTCGACGGCGTGCCGGGCACGATCAAGGAGAACATCGCGACGAAGGGCGTAGCCGTGCCGCTCGGGACCGCGGCGCGCGACCTCGCCCCGGCGGCGGAGGACGCACCGCCCGCCGCCCGCCTGCGCGAGGCCGGCTGCGTCATCCTCGCCAAGACCACGATGCCGGATTACGGCATGCTCTCCTCCGGGCTTTCCAGCTTCCATGCGCTGGCGCGCAATCCCTGGGACGTGAGCAGGAACCCGGGCGGCTCCTCGGCCGGCGCGGGTGCGGCGGGAGCCGCCGGCTACGGGCCGCTGCATGTCGGCACCGATATCGGCGGATCGATCCGCCTGCCGGCCGGCTGGTGCGGGCTGGTCGGCCTGAAACCGAGCTTCGGCCGGGTGCCGATCGACCCGAGCTATTACGGCCGCGTCGCCGGGCCGATGACGCGGACGGTCGCGGATGCGGCGCTGATGATGCGCGAATTGTCGAAGCCGGACAGCCGCGACGGCATGAGCCTGCCGCCGCAGGAGATCGACTGGATGGCGCTCGACCTCGATGTGAAGGGCCTGCGGCTGGGACTGCAGCTCGATGCCGGGATCGGCCTGCCGGTCGAGCCCGCGACCAGGGCCGCGGTCGAGGCGGCGGCGAAGGCCTTCGCGGCAGCCGGCGCGACGATCGAACCCGTGGCGCCCTTCCTGACGCGGGAGATGCTGGACGGGCTCGACGATTTCTGGCGCCAGCGCGCCTGGGCCGATATCGGCGGCCTGCCGAAGGAGAAGCAGGACAAGGTGCTGCCCTATATCTTCGCCTGGGCAGAGGGCGGGCGGAACCTGAGCGGCGACAAGGTCTATCGTGGCATGAGCCAGATGATCGCGATGCGCGACGCGTCGCTGCGGGCCTGCGCGCCTTTCGATTTCGTGCTGTCGCCGGTCTCGCCGGTGCCGGCCTATGCGGCGGAGCTGGCCTCGCCGATCCATGATCCGCAGCGGCCGTTCGAGCACATCACCTTCACGGTCGCGGCGAACATGTCCGACCAGCCGTCGATTTCGGTTCATGCCGGGCTGACCCCGGACGGCCTGCCGATCGGCCTGCAGATCACGGGGCGCCGCTTCGACGATCTCGGCGTGCTGAGAATGGCGAAGGCCTGGGAGGGCTTGCGCGGCGGTGAGGTGCCCTGGCCGCGTCCGCCGATGTGAGCTGCGCCGGAATACATTCGTCATCGCGAGCGCAGCGAAGCGATCCAGAGGGTCTCACGCACTCCCCTGGATTGCTTCGTCGGCTGCGCCTCCTCGCAATGACGGTGGGCGCGCTGTCAGAACAGCGCCGTCGGTGCGAACTGCGCCACCAGCATCAGGGCAAAGCCGAGCAGGCCGAGGCCGGCGCCGGTGAAGGCCAGCAGCGTCACGCCGGTGATGATCGCGGCCGAGGAGATCACGATCGCGATCTGCAGCAGGCCGGAGACGATGTCGTATTTGTCGTCGCGCGCACTCGAGACGTCGCGCTGGGCCTCCGCCGCCTTGGCGCGAGCGGCCAGTTCCTTGCGCCCCTCATTGGTCTCGGGCTCGGAATCGTAGCGGGCGGCAGTCTGCTTCCAGGTTTCGATGCGCTTCTCCATGCGCGCGCGGCTGGCCGGGTCGGTCACGGCGGCGAGCTCGACCTCCATCGCCTCGGTCGCGGTGCGTAGGGTCGTGGCGCGAATCGTCTTGGCCTGGAAGAAGGCCCAGAGGTTGGAGGCCTCGATATTCTTCGCCACCGCGTCCTGCTCGGCGTTCTTGCCGCCGATCTCGGAGAAGGCGAGCATCAGCGCCAGCAGCGCGATGAGGAGCGCGATGCGCTTGTTGCCGCTCGAGACGGTCTCGGCGGCTTCGGTTGCAGGCGACGACATGATTCGGATTCCCCCGGACGAGGGCGCGCAATGGCCGGGTTCCGGGGCGGAAGCAAGGGGGATGCCGTGGTCAGCGCCCGGCGCGCGGATGGGCAGCGTCATAGGCCGCCATCAGCCGGGCCGAATCGATGCGGGTATAGATCTGCGTCGTCGAGAGCGAGGCGTGGCCGAGCAGCTCCTGGATCGCCCGCAAATCGCCGCCGCGCCCGAGCAGATGGGTGGCGAAGGAATGGCGCAGGCTGTGCGGCGTCGCTGAAGAGGGCAGGCCGAGCGCGCCGCGCAAGCCCTCGACCGCGAGCTGGATGATGCGCGGCGAGAGCGGCCCGCCCTTGGCGCCGAGGAAGAGCGGACCTTCCGGCGGCAGGCGCCAGGGGCAGAGCGACAGGTATTCTTCGATCGCCGTGACCACGACCGGCAGCACCGGGACCATGCGGGTCTTCTGGCCCTTGCCGATCACGGTCAGCGTTTCCGAGGCGCTTTTCGGCGCCTGCGCCCGCGACAGCGCCAGGGCCTCGGAGATGCGCAGGCCGCAGCCATAGAGCAGGGCGAGGACGGCGGCGTCGCGAGCCAGGATCCAGGCCTCGCGTTCCTCGCCGGCGCGGATATCGGCCTGGGTGACGGCTTTCGCCGCCTTGGCGTCGAGCGGGCGCGGCAGCGATTTGCCGATGCGCGGTCCGCGCGTCGCGGCGAAGGCCGAGGCGGTGAACTTGCCCTTGCGCTCGCCGAAGCGGGCGAAGGAGCGCAAGGCCGCGAGCTGGCGCATCAGGGTGCGGTTGCCGACGCCGTCGCGCCGGCGCTGGCCGAGGAAGGCACGCAGGTCGAGCGGCTTCAGCGCGGCGATGTCGGCGAGCGTCGGCGCGCCGCCGAGATGGCTATCGAGGAAGGCGGCGAACTGGCCGAGGTCTCGGCCATAGGCTTCGAGCGTCTTGGGCGAGAGCCGGCGCTCGCTGGCGAGATGAGCGAGCCAGTCGCGGCGGAGGGTCTCGAAATCTGTCATGGCTTGCCTGCCGTCATGCTCGGGCTTGACCCGAGCATCTCTACCCGCGCCTGACTCCCGAGGAGATGCTCGGGTCAAGCCCGAGCATGACGGTGTCACCTTAACAGGGACCGAATCGGTGCTAGACACGGCCGCATGAGCGAGGAACAGACGAACGCGGAAGGCGGCGGCACGGTCGACGTGCTGATCCCGCTCGCGCTCGACCAGGCCTATAGCTACGCCGTGCCCGACGGCCTGGTGCTGAAGCCGGGCGATGTCGTGCAGGTGCCGCTCGGCCCGCGCGAGACGGTGGGCGTCGTCTGGAGCCTCGGTTCCGGGCGCGGCGGCAATCTCAAGCGGGTCAGCGGCCTCTACGATATGCCTCCGCTCGATCCGGCTCTGATGAAGCTGGTCGACTGGGTGGCGTGGTACACGCTCGCCGCCAAGGGCTCGGTGCTGGCGCTGGCGCTGCGGCGCCCTCCCGACGATACGCCGGAGCGGCCGAAGCTGGGCGTCAGGCTCGTCGGCCCGCCGCCGGCGCGGATGACCCCGGCCCGCGCCCGTGCCATCGCGGCGGCCGAAGGCGGCCTGCTGATCGCGAAATCGGCCCTGGCCGAGGCGGCCTCGGTCAGCACCGCGGTGATCGATTCGCTCGTCGATGCCGGCACTTTCGCGATCGAGCCGCTGCCGCGCGAGGCGGTCGCGGACCGTCCCGATCCCGACCATGCACGGCCGGCCCTGTCGGAGGCTCAAGGAGTGGCCGCCACGGCGCTGGCGGCTTCGGTCAGGGCGGCCGCCTACGGCGTGACCCTGCTCGAAGGCGTCACCGGTTCAGGCAAGACCGAGGTCTATTTCGAGGCTGTCGCGGAGGCGATCAGGCTCGGGCGGCAGAGCCTGATCCTGATGCCGGAGATCGCGCTGACGGCGCAATTCATCGACCGGTTCGAGGCGCGCTTCGGCGTGCGGCCCGGCCTGTGGCATTCGGCGGTCTCGGGGCGGCGGCGCGAGCGCCTGCAGGCCGCG
>NZ_JBHYEM010000021.1:0-71474 GCF_051860145.1 Allobosea sp.
ACCCGCCGCTCATGCGCGCGCAGATGGTCGACCGGCTTGCCGCCGATCGCGACGCTGCCGCCATCCTGGTTCTCCAGGCCGGCAATGATGCGGATCAGGGTGGACTTGCCGCAGCCGGACGGGCCGACAAGCGTGAGGAACTCGCCCTCGGTGATCGACAGGTCGATGCCGTCCAGCACCTTGGTCGATCCGAAGGATTTGGCGATGGACGTCAGATCGACTGCTGCCACCTTTCGCCTCCTGTTTGAGCCCTGATCGGGTTGTCCCCGTCTCGGGCGTGGTCTTGTCGTTGGGCCGGCGTCAGGCCGCGCGGGGCGGGTAGACCTCGTGGATCACGTCATCGATCCAGAGCGTCTGGAGCGCGGTGATCTCGTGGATCGCGGCCGAGAATCCGGCCCCGTCGAACTCGTAGACGACGGCGCCGAGGCTGGTGGCTCCGGCCATGCCGGGCTGGAGCGCAGGCCCAACGACGAAGCCGGAGGAGGGCCCCCAGATATAGCGCGTGTCGTCGAGCACGAGATCATGCGCGCGGTGCAAATGGCCGCTGGCGACGATCGCGACCTCGTGCTTGCGGACAAGTTCAAGGAGCTTGGCGCGGGGTGCCGGCGGCACGCTCCAATAGCCCATGTCGCCCTCCTCGGGCGCTTCGATGAACAGCGGCCGGTGCAGGAACCAGGCGATGCGCCGCTCTCCGGCCTGCTGCATCTGCTGCTCCAGCCAGGCGAGCTGGCGTGCCTCGTCAGAGCTGTCGCTGCCGAACAGCATCGCGTTGAGGCCGATCAGGCGCCAGCTCTCGAGATCGCGCACCCAGCGGTCGGTCCCGAAATGGCTCTGCCAGCGTGCCAGCCGCTCGGCATTGACCGGCTGGTGCGGATGATATGCCTCTCCGACATCATGGTTGCCGGGCACGCTGAGCACCGGCACGCCGAGCCCGGTGAGCAGCTCGGCGCAATGGCTCATGTCCTCGTCCTGGTCGGCGCCATCGACGGTGACGTCACCGGTATGGATGACGAGATCCGGCTTCTGCTCGACGAGCCACGCCCTGAGCGGCTCCCAGTTGCAGGCGAAATGCCGCTTGGTCGGACTGAGATGAGTGTCCGAAATCTGCAGGACACGCAGCATGGGCTTCCCTCCGCTAGCGCCTCCCTGGACGGGAGGTCGTGCCGCTCTCAGGGGGTCGACCCGCGGCGGCTTTGCAGTGGACCATACAGATGAATTTTTGATGACACAAATGTATTTCAAGGCACGCCGCAGCCGGCGTCGGAACGCAGGGCGATCGGGCGGCGGCGCGCCTGCGGCGGGCGCTAGCGCTCCCGAAAAGTCTTGGCGATCTGGTCCATCAGTGGCTTGACGATGAACTGCAGCGGCGTGCGGTCTTCGGTCTTCACGAAGACGTCGGCCTGCATGCCGGCCGAGACGCGGTGTGGTGCGAGGCGCGCGAGCTCCCCGGGCGCGATCGAGACCCGGACGGTGTAGAAGCTCGCGCCGCTCTGCCGGTCGAGGCTGGTGTCGGCGGAGATGCGCGAGACCTTGCCGTTGAGCTCGGGCGTGGTGCGCTGGTTGAAGGCGCGGATCCGGACCAGCGCGGCGCGTCCGAGGCCAATCTGGTCGATATCGGGCGGATTGACCCTCGCCTCGACCTGGAGGCCGTCCTCGGCCGGGACGATCAGCATGGCCGGGTCCGCCGGCGTGATGACGCCGCCAATGGTGTGGACCGCGAGCTGATGCACATAGCCCGCGCTCGGCGCGCGGATCTCGACGCGCTTGAGCTGGTCCTCCGCGGCGATGCGCCGTTCGACCAGCTCCGCGCTCTTGCCCTGGATCTCGCGCAGCTCCTTCATCACCTCTTCGCGCAAGGCATCGTCGATCTGGATGATCTGGAGCTGCGTCTCGGCGATCTTGCCCTCGGCCTGCGCCACCGCCGCGATCAGCTGGCCCTTGCGCCCTTCGAGATTGGCGGCCTCGCGGTCGAGCGCCGCCCTGCGGCTGAGCGAGACGAGGTTCTTCTGGTAGAGGTCCCTGACCCCGAGCAGCTCTTCGTCGATCAGGGTCGCCTGGCGGTCGCGAGCCTTCTGCTGCGCCCTGAGCCCGGCGATCTCGTCCTCGAGCTGGCCGACGCGCCTGGCGAGCTGCGCCTTCTGGCCGTCGCGCGCCGCGCGGCGGGCAGTGAACAGGTTGCCTTCGGCCGTGACCAGCTCGGTGATGGCCGGCTCCTTCAGCCGGCCGGCGAGCTCGGGATCGACCGTGACGCTTGCGCGGCCGTCGCGTTCGGCCTCGAGGCGGGCACGGCGGGCGGCGAACTGATCGAGCTGCTTGGTGACCACCTGGAGATTGGCGCGGGTGACGGTGTCGTCGAGCCGGATCAGGACGGCATCCTGCTCGACCTTGTCGCCGTCGCGGACCAGGAGCTCGCCGACGATCCCGCCGGTTGCGTGCTGGACCTTCTTGACGTTGCCGTCGACCACGAACTGCCCGCTGGCGACGACCGCGCCGGACAGCGTCGTGGCGACTGCCCAGACGCCGATCGTGCCGGCGAACAGGGCGATGCCCGCGCCGCCGAGCAGGGCAAGCCCCCTGAGCGAGCGCGTGAACTCGGTCTTGTCGTTGGCGCTGCTGGTCATGGCGTCATCGTCTGGCGCTGGACGCTCGGCAGGCCGCCGCGCCGCATCACCTTCTGCAGGATTTCTTCCTTCGGCCCGAATCCCTGGATGCGGCCCTCCGCCATCACCGCAATCTGATCGACGCCGGCGATCGCCGTCTGCCGGTGCGTGACGACGATGACGATGCCGCCGCGCGCGCGGATGCCCTTGACGGCGACCGTCAGGGCCTCGTCCCCGTCATGGTCGAGATTGGAATTGGGTTCGTCGAGGACGACGAGGAAGGGATCGCCATAAAGGGCCCGCGCCAGGCCGACCCGCTGGCGCTGGCCGCCGGAGAGTGTCGCGCCGTCCTCGCCGATGCGGGTGTCGTAGCCCTTCTCGAGCTTGAGGATCAGGTCATGGGCGCCGGCGGCCTGGGCCGCGGCGACGATCGCCTCGTCGGAGGCCTCGGGCTCGAAACGGGCGATGTTCTCGGCGACCGTGCCGTCGAACAGCTCGATATCCTGCGGCAGATAGCCGATATGGCGGCCGAGCTCCTGCGTCGGCCATTGCTCGAGCGCCGCACCGTCGAGGCGCACCTCGCCCTTGAGCGGGCGCCAGACGCCGACCAGCGCCCGGACCAGCGTCGACTTTCCCGAAGCGCTCGGCCCGATGATGCCGAGCCCCTGGCCGGCATCGAGCTTGAGCGACACCCCGTGCAGGATCGGCGCCT
Organism: Allobosea sp.; assembly: GCF_051860145.1. GTDB lineage: Bacteria > Pseudomonadota > Alphaproteobacteria > Rhizobiales > Beijerinckiaceae > Allobosea. The sequence continues at coordinate 3,313 of NZ_JBHYEM010000021.1, forward strand.
GGCGGCCGGGCGCGGCGACGACCAGGCCGCCGGCCGAGAGCTCGCGCCGAGGTGCGGGCAGGGCGGTGCGGTCGCGGTCGAGGAAGGCGGGCGCGTCCAGCACCTTTCTCAGGCGCTCGATCCCCTGGCGGGCCGCGACGAAGCCCTTCCAATGCGCGACCGCGATCTCGATCGGCGCCAGCGCGCGCGAGGTCATGATCGAGGCGGCGATCATCGCGCCGCCGGAGAGCTCGCCCTGCATCACCAGATAGGCGCCGAGCCCCAGCACCGCCGATTGCAGCACCATGCGGAAGACCTTGGCGAAGGCGCCGATTCCGCTGGTCGCGTCGGCGCCCGCGAGCCAGTCGCGGATATGGCGCAGATTGGCGTCGCGCCATTTCGCCTGGAAGGCGCCGCCCATGCCCATCGCCGTCAGCGCTTCGGCATTGCGGCGGCTGGCCTCGACGAGGGTGTGGCGCGCCAGCCCGCTCGTCATTTGCGCGGTCGTCGCCTCGCGGCTGCCGAGTTCGGTCAGGAAGGTCAGAAGCAGGATCACGATCCCGCCGCCGATGGCGAGCCAGCCGAGCCAGGGATGCAGCAGGAAGCAGCCGGCGAAGAACAGCGGCATCCACGGCATGTCGAACAGGGCGGTCGGGCCGAGCGAGGCCAGGAAGCCGCGGGCCTGGTCGAGGTCGCGGATCGGCTGCATCGCCTGGTCGGCGCGCAGGCCGAGCAAGGGCAGCTTCTGGGCCGCGGCGAAGGCCGAGGGCGAGACCTGCTCGTCGAACCGCGCGCCGATCCGCGCCAGCATGCGCACCCGGATCGCATCGAGAAAGCCCTGCAGGGCATAGGCCGCCAGGAGCAGCAGCGAGAGCCCGACCAGCGTCGCGACGCTGCGCGAGCTCAGAACCCGGTCATAGACCTGCAGCATGTAGAACGAGCCGGACAGCATCAGGAGGTTGATCAGGCCGGAAAATACCCCGACCGCCAGGAACGCCCCGCGACACGAGGCCAGCGCCGAGGCGACGATCGAGGCTGAACGGGCGGGCGGAGAACGACGGATCAAGACAGGGCCTCGTCCAAAACCGAGAGAGCTCCGAGGCTCAAAGCAAATCTACCCGGCGCCGACAACATCGACGCCGGCCGGGACACCAAGATTATCACAGCGGAACTACGCGAACACCAAATCATTCGCGCCGGATTTCCCCTTCGGCATGCTCTTTTGCCTGATCGTATTGCTGTTGTCGTGGATGAGCAATCTACCCGAGCGGAGTAGGTCGCCGGTCGTGCGCCCCGCTCCGGCCCGGCGCAACGGTGCCCGCGATCGGCGCTTGCGACTCATTCATATTATAATATGATCTTCTCATGAGCCGCCCGCCGAATTTCCATTCGCATCTCGTCGACCAGCTCGGCCGCATGATCGTCGGCGGCCAGATCGGCCATGACGGCGCCTTGCCGCGCGAGGACGACCTAGTGGCCCGGTTCGGCGTCAGCCGTACCGTGATCCGCGAGGTGACGAAGACCTTGCAGGCGCTCGGCCTGATCACGACGGGGCCGCGCGTCGGCTCGCGCATCCAGCCGATCTCGGCCTGGCGGCTGCTCGACCCGCAGGTGATGGACTGGATCACCGATGCCGACCTGGCGCATGGCTTCGAGCGCGACCTGCTCGAGCTGCGCGGCATGATCGAGCCGGCCGCCGCGGCGCTTGCCGCCGAGCGCGGCACGCCGGAGCAGATCGAGGCCGTCACCACGGCTTTGGCGGAGATGGCCGGCTCGTCCGACAAGGCCCGGCACGAAGCCATGGATTTCCGCTTCCACGAGGCGATCCTGCAGGCTTCGGGAAACATCCTCCTGATTCAGCTCCAGCCCGTCCTGCATGCGGTGCTGAAGGCCTCCTTCCGGCTGTCGATGCATGATCATGAGCGTGCCCAAGCCTCGGTCGCGATCCATCGCCATGTCGCGAGCGCGATCGCGGAGCGCCGGCCCGACCAGGCGCGCGAGGCCATGGTCGCGCTGCTCGGCATCGCACGGGCCGATATGGAGCGCGGCCACGCGCGAGCCGGACAAGCTGCGGACCCGGAACGAGGTCTGACCAGAAAAACAACAGAGGAAGCGCAGAATGCTCGCCAACGCAGAGAGATGGGTCTTACGCGGGCTTGAGGCCGCCCTCGTCATCCTGCTGGCCGGGATGGTGGTGATGGTCTTCGGCAATGTCGTGCTGCGCTATGCCTTCAATTCCGGCATCGACATTTCCGAGGAGCTGTCGCGCTATTTCTTCGTCTGGCTGACCTATATCGGCGCCGTCGTCGTGATGCGCGAGAACGGTCATCTCGGCGTCGACACGCTGGTCGGCGCTATCGGCCCGCGCAAGCGCCTGGTCTGCATGGTCGTCAGCGACCTGATCGTGCTCGCCTGCTGCGTGATGCTACTCGACGGCACCTGGAAGCAGCACGAGATCAACGCCAGCGCCGTAGCCCCGGTCACCGGGCTGAGCATGGGCTATGTCTACGGCGTGCTCTACTTCGCCGGCCTCGGCATCGGCTTCATCACGCTGTCCCGGCTGATCCGGGCGCTGACGGGCAAGCTCGGCGAGTTCGAGCTCGCCGAATTCGCCGGCGACTATAGCGGCAACCCCTCGCATGACCTGAAGGGGCACCTGGAATGACCGTCGCCATCTTCCTGCTCTCGCTTTGCGGGGCGATGGCGCTCGGCATGCCGATCGCCTTCGCGCTGATCGTCTGCGCGGTCTGCCTGATGCTCTGGCTCGGCGTCTTCGACACCCAGATCATCGCCCAGAACATGATCGTCGGAGCCGATTCCTTCCAGTTGCTGGCGATCCCGTTCTTCCTTCTCGCCGGCGAGCTGATGAATGCCGGCGGGTTGTCGAAGCGCATCGTCAATTTCGCCCTGTCGCTCGTCGGCCATCTCCATGGCGGCCTCGGCTATGTCGCGATCTTCGCCTCGATCATCATGGCCTCGCTCTCGGGCTCGGCCGCGGCCGACACCGCCGCGCTGGCCTCGATCCTGCTGCCGATGATGCGCCAGGCCGGCTACGACACCGGCCGCTCCGCCGGCCTGATCGCGTCCGGCGGCATCATCGCGCCGATCATCCCGCCCTCGATCGGCTTCATCGTCTTCGGCGTCGCCGCCAACCTCTCGATCACGAAGCTCTTCCTGGCCGGCGTCGTGCCCGGCCTGATCATCGGCCTCTCGCTGGTGATCGCCTGGTTCATCGTCTGCCGGCACGACAAGATCACGGTCCTGCCGCGGCGCAGCGGCAGGGAGCGGCTGCAGGCGACCTGGGACGGCGCGCTCGCCTTGCTGATGCCGATCGCGATCCTCGGCGGCATCCGCTTCGGCATCGTCACGCCGACGGAGGCAGCCGTCGTCGCGACGGTCTATGCGCTGGTCGTCGGGATGTTCGTCTATCGCGAGCTCAAGGTCCGCGACCTCTACAAGGTCACGCTGATGGCCGCGAAGACGACGAGCGCCGTCATGCTGCTGGTCGCCGCCGCCGTCGTCTCGGCCTGGCTGATCACGCAGGCCAACATCCCGGCCGAGCTCTCGAGCCTGCTCGCGCCCTTCATGGAGAACAAGACGGCGCTGCTGCTCGTCATCATGCTGCTGGTCATGGTCGTCGGCACCGCGCTCGATTTCACGCCGACGGTGCTGATCCTGACACCGGTGCTGATGCCCGTCATCAAGCAGGCCGGCATCGACCCGATCTATTTCGGCGTGCTCTTCATCATCAACAACGCCATCGGGCTGATCACCCCGCCCGTCGGCATCGTGCTCAACGTCGTCTGCGGCGTGGCGCGCATCCCGATGAGCCTCGTCATCCGCGGCGTCTGGCCGTTCCTCGTCGCCCAGACGCTGGCGATGCTGCTGCTCGTCTTCTTCCCGCAACTCGTGACCGTTCCGCTCGCCTGGCTGAGCGGTCGCTGATCCCAATCCACAACAAGGCAAACAGGGAGAACGTCATGCTCAAAACCCGTCTCGTCTCGATCTTGGCCGGCGTCGCGCTCGCCGCTCTCGCCGGCTCGGCCCAGGCCCAGGTCAAGGAGCGCAACATCCGCGTCTCCAACGGCATCAACGAGGACCACCCGGTCGGCAACGGCGTCGCCAAGATGAAGGCCTGCATGGCCGAGAAGTCGGGCGGCAAGCTCAAGCTCCAGGCCTTCTGGGGCGGCGCGCTCGGCGGCGACCTGCAGGCGACCCAGGCGCTGCGCGCCGGCACGCAGGAGATGGTGATCACCTCCTCCTCGCCGCTGGTCGGCATCATGCCTGAGCTCGGCGTCTTCGACCTGCCCTTCCTCTTCACCAACGAGAAGGAGGCCGACGCGATCCTCGACGGCGCTTTCGGCAAGTATATCGCCGAGAAGCTGCCCGCCTTCGGCGTCGTCAACCTGTCCTACTGGGAGAACGGCTTCCGCAACCTGACCAATTCCAAGCGCGCGGTGTCGAAGGCTGAGGAACTGACCGGCCTCAAGGTCCGCGTCATGCAGAACAACATCTTCCTCGACAGCTTCAAGAGCATGGGCGCCAACGCCACCCCGATGGCCTTCGGCGAGGTCTTTGCGGCGCTGGAGACCCACGCCATCGACGGGCAGGAGAACCCGCTCGTCACCATCGATACCTCCAAGCTCTACGAGGTGCAGAAATACCTGACGATGACGCGCCACGCCTATACGCCGTTCCTGGCGCTCTACTCCAAGAAACTCTGGGACCAGCTCTCGCCCGAGGAGCAGGCGATCCTGACCGACTGCTCGATCGTCGGCCGCGACGAGGAGCGCCGCGTCTCGCGCGAGCTCAACGACAAGTCGCTGGCGAACCTGAAGAAGCAGGGCATGCAGGTCTCCGAGGTCGCTCCGGCCGAGCTGACCAAGATGCGCGAGGCAACGGCTGCGGTCTATCAGCGCCACGAGGCGACGATCGGCAAGGAGACGATCGAGCGCCTGAAGGCCGACCTCGCCAAGATCCGCGGCTCGAACTGATAGGGAGAGTCCCCGGAGCCGCGCCAGCGGTTCCGGGGGCGTCCGCCATGCGCATCGCAACAATCGAACCCTTCATCCTGCATATTCCGGTCACCGGCGGCTCGATCGCCGACTCGACCCATCGCATCAGCCATTGGGGCGTCGTCGGCGCGAAGATCGTCACCGAGGACGGGCTCGCGGGCTACGGCTTCACCGGAACCCATGCCGACCTCGCCTCCGACCGGCTGATCACCGCCTGCATCCGCGACTGCTACGCGCCGCTGCTGATCGGCGAGGATGCCTCCGAGATCACGCGGCTCTGGCTCAAGCTCGCCCGTCATCCCGCTCTGCAATGGGTGGGTCGCGCCGGCATCACCCAGCTTGCGCTCGCCGCCGTCGATGTCGCGCTCTGGGATCTCAAGGCCAAGGCGGCCGGCGTGCCGCTCTGGCACCTGCTCGGTGGCGCGACGAAGCCGAAGCTCGACGCCTACAACACCGATATCGGCTGGCTCTCGATCCCGAAGGACGAGCTCGTCGAGGGCGCCCGCATGGCGGTCGAGCGCGACGGTTTTCGCCGCATCAAGATCAAGGTCGGGCATGCCGATATCGGCACCGATATCCACCGGCTCGAAGCCGTGCGCCGTGCCGTCGGCGACCATGTCACCATGGCGATCGACGGCAACGGCAAATGGGACCTGCCGACCTGCAAGCGCTTCTGCGCCCGCGCCGAGGGGCTCGACATCTTCTGGTTCGAGGAACCGCTCTGGTATGACGATGTCGGCTCGCACGCGGCGCTGGCGAAAGCGACCTCGATCCCCGTCGCGCTCGGCGAGCAGCTCTATTCGCTCGACGCTTTCCGCGCCTTCGTCGCGGCCGATGCGATCCATTACGTCCAGCCCGACGTGACCAGGCTCGGCGGCATCACCGAGTACATCCAGGTCGCCGAGCTGGCGCTTGCCCATCGCCTGCCGGTCGCGCCGCATGCCGGCGAGATGAGCCAGGTCCATGTCCATCTCGCCTATTGGCATCAGGCGACGCCGCTCCTGGAATACATCCCCTGGATCAAGGACGCCTTCGTCGAGCCGGCCGATGTCGTCGACGGCTGGTTCCTGCGCCCGCAGCAGCCCGGCGCCGGCACCACCCCGACCGCGGACGCTTTCGCCCGCTTCGCCCAACCCCTTGCATGAGCAGCATTCGATGAAGATCACCGCCGTCGAGACCATCCGCCTGACCGAGTTCGGCAATATCGTCTGGGTCAGGCTCCATACCGATGACGGGCTCGTCGGGCTGGGCGAGACCTTCATGGGCGCCGCCGCCGTCGAGGCCTATCTGCATGAGAGCGTCGCGCCGAAGCTGCTCGGCCAGGACCCGCTCCAGATCGAGGCCCGCAATGCGAGCCTCGGCAATTATCTCGGCTGGCGCGGCTCGGGCGTCGAGACGCGCGGCAACTCAGCCGTCGACATCGCGCTCTGGGACATCTACGGCAAGGCGATCGGCCAGCCGATCTCGGTCGCGCTCGGCGGCCGGGCGCGCGAGACGATCCGCACCTACAACACCTGCGCCGGCTACAAATATATCCGCGACACGCGCTCGCAGGCCGTCGCCAACTGGCATGTCGGCGAGCAGGGCGGCCCCTATGAGGACCTCGAAGGCTTCCTATACAGGGCCGACGAGCTCGCCCATTCCCTGCTGGAGCAGGGCATCACTGGCATGAAGATCTGGCCCTTCGACATTGCCGCCGAGCGCTCGGCCGGCTGGGACATCACGCCCCAGGAGCTGAACACGGCGCTCGAACCCTTCCGCAAGATCCGGAAGGCCGTCGGCGACAAGATGGACATCATGGTCGAGTTCCACTCGCTCTGGAGCCTGCCCATGGCCAAGAAGCTGGCCGAGCGACTGGCCGAGTTCGACACCTACTGGCACGAGGACCCGTTCCGGCTCGACAATGTCCAGGATCTCGGCGAATACGCCCGCCATTCCAAGGCCTGGGTCTGCGCCTCCGAGACGCTGGCCTATACCCACTCCTTCCGCGACTATCTCGAGACCAAGGCGGCCGGCGTCGTCATGCTCGACCTGTCCTGGTGCGGCGGGCTGTCGGAGGCCCGCAAGATCGCCGGCATGGCGGAGGCCTGGCACACGCCGGTCGCGCCGCATGACTGCACCGGCCCGGTGGTCTACGCCGCCTCCTGCCATTTCTCGCTGCATGCCCGCAACGCGCTGATCCAGGAATCGGTGCGGGCCTTCTACACGGGCTGGTACACCGAGCTGGTCACCGAGCTGCCGAAAGCCGAGAACGGCATGATCACGGTCTCCGAGGCGCCGGGGCTGGGGCTCGAGCTCCTGCCCGATCTGGACCAGCGCCAGGATGCGATCGTGCGCTTCAGCCGGCTCGGGGAGGGGTGAGAGGCAACTGGGGCGGGCCTATTGCGGCTTGATCCCCGCCGCCGCGATCGTCCTGGCCCATTTCGCGCGGTCCTGGCCGATCGTGCGGGCGAACTCCGCCGGGCTATTGCCGATGACCTTGCCCTGATTGCTGAAGCTCGCCGCGACCTGCGGATCCTTCAGCACCGCGCCGATCTCGCGGTTGAGCTTTTCGACGATGGCGTCCGGCGTCTTGCCCGGCGCCAGCACCGCGAACCAGGTGTCGACCGTGAAGCCCGGCAGCCCGGCCTCGGCCATGGTCGGGATCGCCGGCGCAAAACTCGCGCGCTCGTCCGCCGTGATCGCCAGCGCCCGGACATGGCCGGCCTCGACCGCGCCGGCGACGCCGATATAGGTGTCCATCATCGCCTGGACCTCGTTCGAGGTCAGGGCCGGCAGCACCGCGGCGCTGCCCTTGTAGGGGATATGCACCGCCTTGACGCCCGCCGCGGCGAGGAAGGCCTCGAAGGCGAGATGGGTCGAGGTGCCGTAGCCCGGCGAGCCGAAATTCAGCTTGTCGGGATTGGCCTTGGCGTAGTCGATCAGGTCCTTCAAGCTGCGGAAGGGCGAATCCTTGCCGACCAGGATCACATAGGGCGCCGACGACACGATGGTGACCGGCTTCAGGTCCTTCTCGATGTCATAGGTGAAATTCTTCTCGAAGCTCGGATAGACGGTGAGCGTCGCCGTGGCGAACAGCAGCGAGAGCCCGTCCGGCGCGGCGCGGATGACGTTCTCGGTGCCGATCACGCCGCCGGCGCCCGGCCGGTTCTCGACGATGACCGATTGCTTCAGCCGCTCCGTGAGCTTTTGCGCCAGCAGCCGCGCCATCGTGTCGGTGACGCCGCCGGGCACATAGGGCACGACGATCTTGACCGGCCGGTCCGGATAGCCGGACTGGGCCGCTGCGATGGGGTTCAGCCCGGCGAGCGCGCCGCCGGCGATCATCATGGTGCAGAACTGGCGTCTTAGCATCGTCGTTTCCTTCCCGTCTTTTTCTTGGCTGCCTGCTAGACCGGCGCCCAGCGGAACACGTCGGTGATGCGCTCGAGCGGCGTCAGGGACGCTGCCCAGGCCGTCGGGACGCGCTCCGCGAGCGCCTGCGCGGTCCAGCCTTCGGCCGCATGGAGCATCCGGACCGGCCGGTGCTGGCCATACAGGTAGAGCTCGTTGCCGCGCGCGCCGATCACCTGGCCGTTGACGCCGGCTGCGGCGTCGCTCGCCAGGAAGACGGCGAGCGGCGCCATCTGGTCGGGCTGCGAGGCGGCGCGCGAGCGCGCCAGGATGGCGAGGTCCGCCTCCGACATCAGATGCCGCCGGCTGCCATCGGTGAGCTCGGTCATCCGGCTCGTGCTCGACGGCGCGATGCAGTTCGAGCGCACGCCGTCCGCCGCCATGTCGAGCGCGAGCGCCTTGGACAGCCCGACGAGGCCGAGCTTGGCCGCCGCGTAATTCGCCTGGCTGGTCGAGCCGATCAGGCCGCTCGCCGAGGTCATGTGGACATAGGCGCCGGCGCGCTGCCGCCGGAAATGCGGAGCGGCCGCCCGGCTGAGATTATAGGAGCCGTCGAGATGGACGCCGATGACGGCGCGCCAGTCGCCGGGCGTCATCTGGTCGAAGCGCGCCATCCGGATGATGCCGGCATTGTTGACCACGACGTCGATGCGCCCGAAGCCGTCGAGCGCGCGCTCGACCATGGCGCGCGTCGCGACCCGGTCGGTCACGCTGCCCTTGTCGGCGATCGCCTCGCCTCCCGCGGCGGCGATCTCGGCGACGACGGTGTCGGCCGGATCGTGGCCCTCGCTGTCGCCCGCCACCGAGACGCCGAGATCGTTGACGACGACCTTGGCGCCGGCGGCGGCCATTTGCAGGGCGATGGCACGGCCGATGCCGCGCCCGGCGCCGGTCACGATCGCGACCTTGCCCTTCAGCAGGGCGCCTGGTTCGGAGTTCTCGGAATTGGCGCTCATGCCTCGGCCTCAGAATGCGTCATGGATCGTCTCGCCGGCCGGTACGAAGGCGCCGGCCCAGGGGCGGGCGAGCCCTGCGGCGAGGCCTTCGGCGCGCCAGCCTCCGTCGCGATGAAGCACCCGCAGCGGCCGCGGCTGGCCGAGCAGGTGGATGCCGCCCCCGCGCAGGACGAGGATCTGCCCCTGGATGGCGCTTGCCGCCTCGCTCAGCAGAAAGGCGGTGGCGGCTGCGGCGTCATCCGCCCCGTCGAACAGGCCGAGGCAGTTCGACCTGACGCCGGACTCGGCCAGGTCGAGCGCGATCGAGCGCGAGAGCCCGGCCGCCGCCATTCCCGCTGCCGCGACCGGCGCGTAGCCGTGGTCGCCAATGAAGGCTGCGGCAGGCACGAGATGCACGAAGGCGCCCCGGCCGCGCGCCACGAAATGCGGCGCGAGCGCCCGCGCGACGATGAAGCGGCGATGCAGCCCTTCGGTCAGCCCGGCGTCCCAATCAGCATCGTCGAGCTCGGCGAAATCGCCGGTTCGCGCCGTGCCCGGCAGCGTCACCACGGCATCGACGGCGCCGCCGGACAGGATTGCACTGCCGAGCGCATCGGGATCGTCGCCCGGCGGAGCCGGCACGATCTCGGCGCCCAGCGCGTGCAATCCGCCAGCCAGCGCCTCGCGCAGGCGCGGCGCGCCATCGCCCAGCACGATGCGAAACCCCTCGATCATGATGCGTCCTCTTCGAATACGACGTCGCGCTTGGCGCGGATCGACGGCAGCAGCACCGAGATGAGCAGCAGCGCCGAGAGCGCGAGCAGTCCGGCGCTGATCGGATGCTGCAGGAAGATCAGCGGGTCGCCGCGCGAGATCGTCAGGGCGCGCCGCAGGTTCTCTTCCATGAGCGGCCCCAGGATGATGCCGAGCAGGAGCGGCGCCGGCTCGCAGCCGAACTTGGTCAGCAGATAGCCGACGACGCCGAAGAGCAGCATCACGCCGACATCGAGCGTCGAGGAGTTCACCGTGTAGACGCCGATCGAGCAGAGCAGGAGGATGGCGGGGAACAGCACCGCATAGGGGATGCGCAGGATCCAGACCCAGACCCGGATCATCGGCAGGTTGATGACGAGCAGCATCAGGTTGCCGATCCACATGCTGACGATGACGCCCCAGAAGATATCGGGCTGCTTGGTCATCACGCCTGGGCCGGGCTGGACGCCGTGGATCATCAGCGCGCCCATCATTAGCGCCATGATCGGGTTCGACGGGATGCCGAGCGTCAGCATCGGGATGAAGGAGGTCTGCGCGCCGGCATTGTTGGCGCTCTCGGGCGCCGCGACGCCTTCGATCGCGCCCCGCCCGAACCGTTCAGGGTGCCGGCTGATCCGCTTCTCCAGGACATAGGCGGCAAAGGAGCTCAGAAGGGCGCCGCCGCCGGGCAGGATGCCGAGGATCGAGCCCAGCATCGTCCCGCGCAGCACGGCCGGCGCCGCCTGCTTCAGGTCCTGCCGGGTCGGCATCAGGCCCTTGATCTCCTGCTCGATCTCGTTGCGGCTGACCCGCGCTTCAAGATTGCGAATGATCTCGGCGATGCCGAACAGGCCCATGGCGACGGGCGCGATGTCGAGCCCGTCGGCGAGCGAGGGGATGCCGAAGGTCAGGCGCTTGATGCCGCTGTCGACATCGGTGCCGACGAGGCCGAGCACGAGCCCGACCAGGATCATCAGGATGGCTCTCAGCACCGAGCCATGGGCGATGACGACGGCGGCGACCAGCCCCAGCACCATCAGCGCGAAATATTCCGGCGCGCCGAAGCGCTGGCCGAGCGCGCTGAGCGGCGGCGCCGCCACCGCGATCACCAGCGTCGCGACGCAGCCGGCGAAGAACGAGCCGAGCGCCGCGATCGCCAGAGCCGGGCCGGCGCGGCCCTGGCGCGCCATCTGATAGCCGTCGATGGCGGTCATCACCGCGGAGGATTCGCCCGGCAACCGGCACAGGATCGCCGTGGTCGAGCCGCCATATTGCGCGCCGTAATAGATGCCGGCGAGCATGATCAGCGCGCCCGTCGGCGGCAGCGAGAAGGTCAGCGGCAGCAGCATCGCGATGGTCGCGAGCGGGCCGAGGCCCGGCAGCACGCCGATGAAGGTGCCGAGCAGGGCGCCGACGAAGCAGTACATGATGTTCGCGGGCGTGCCGGCGACCTGAAGGCCGAAGGCCAGGTTCGAGAGGATCTCCATCAGGGCCAGACCTTCACCGGCAACCCGAGCAGCTCCACGAAGAGCAGGAGCCCCGCCGCCGTGATCGCGACCGCGAGCACGAGCGAACGGACCGGCCGGACATCATGCGCGGCAGCCGTGCAGACCAGGACCGCGACGAAGGAGGCCGGCGCCAGGCCCGCCCGCTCCATGAGCAGCGCGAACAGGCCGAGCGCAAGGCAGACCATCACGAGCGGGCGCAGCGCCGGCCGGCCGATCGCTTCACCGCCGCGCATGAGCCCGCGCAGCAGCAACCCGGCCGAGACAAGGACCAGGCAGCCGAGCACGAGGCGCGGCATATAGCCCGCGCCGACGCGAAACCCCTCGAACAGCGGCAGATCGGCGAGCTGCCACCAGGCGAAGCCGGCGAAGGCGAAACCCAGGCATCCGAGAACGGTGTCGCCGTTGAGTGGGGATGTCGCCGCTCCGGACGATCGGCTCTCGGTCATGTGGCGGTCGCCTCCCTGTGGCGATGGGACGTAAAGCGAGGTGTCGGCATGGCGGAGGGCCATGCGCCGCCGCGCCGGTCGGAGAAGCTAGCGCTGCGGCAGGGCGGCTCAAGCCGCCATTGCCGGCGATGATCGTTGCAGAAATCGGAAGGGTCGGTCTCGCGCGATGTTATTGCGGCTCGATCTTCGCAGCCTCGATCACTTGCCGCCAGCGGGCGATGTCCTGGTCGACGCGGGCGCGCGCCTGCGCCGTCGTCTCGATGTTCGGTACCACGCCGATCTCGGCGAAGCGGGTGACCAGCGTCGGGTCGGCCAGCGCTGCGCGCAGCTCGGTGTTGAGCTTTTCGACAATGGCTGGCGGCGTCTTCGCCGGCGCGAACATGCCGACCCAGATCGTGACCGAGAAATCCTTGAGGCTGCCTTCCATGATGGTCGGCACGTCCGGCAGGCCGGGCCAGCGCCGGGTGTCGGTCACCGCCAGCGCCTTGAGCTTGCCGGCGTCGATCAGCGGCTTGGAGGCCAGGGTGTCGAACACGACCTGGACCTCGTTGGCCGTCAGGCCGACGATCGAGGGGCCGCCGCCCTTGTAGGGAATATGGACCATGTCGATCCCGGCCGCGGCCTTGAAGCGTTCGCCGATGAGATGGCCCGAGGAGCCGACGCCGGCCGAGCCGTAATTGATCTTGCCGGGATTGGCCTTCGCATAGGCGATGAACTCGGCCAGCGTATTGGCCGGCAGCGAGGGGTGCGCGGCGAGGACATAGGGGCCTGTCGCCGCGATGCCGACCGGCACCAGGTCCTTCTGCACGTCATAGGCGAGATTCTTCTTGAAGCTCGGATCGACGGTGATGACCGAGGTGTGGAACAGCAGCGTGTAGCCGTCCGGCGCGGCGCGCACGACATGCTCGGTGCCGATCGAGCCGGCGGCGCCCGGCTTGTTCTCGACGACGACGGGCTGCTTCAGCCGCTCGCTGATCTTCGCCGCGATCAGGCGCGCCGTCGGGTCCGTCGTGCCGCCGGGCGGATAGGGCACGACGAGCCGGATCGCCCGGTCGGGATAGCTGGCGGCGGCATCCTGCGCCTGGGCCGGCCCGGCAAGACAGGCGATGAGGCTGGCCGCGAGCAGGGCCGGGGCGATCTGGAACGATGGAATCGACGGCATAGAGCGTTCTCCCGTGAGCAGGCTGTTCTGGCCCGTGATCCGGACCCCGCCATTGCGCGCAAGGCTAAGAGCGCTCATCCCCGCCTGAAATCGGCGAGATGGGAAACCATCCTTGCACTGTGTGCAAAGAGCAGGCTTAGACGCTGCGTTCGTCCGCCGCCTCGACGAGGTTCGGCACGCCGATCGTGCAGCTATGGATGGCGATCGCTGCCGCGAGCTGGATCACCTCCATGATCTCGCCGGCCGAGGCGCCATGGCCGAGCGCGCTGCGGATATGCCGGCGCACCCCGGCCTCGTTCAGCGTCGAGGGCGAGACATTGACGGCGATGGCGATGAAATCCTTGACCTTCGGCGCCAGCGTGCCGCGCTGCCAGGGGCCGCCGACGAATTTCAGGAAGGAGCGCAGATAGGCCGGATCGAGCGCCAGGAACGCGTCGCCATAGGCGGGCCAATGGCCCATCACCGCGACGAATTCCTGTTTCAGCTTGCGCTGGTCGTCGCTCAGCGGCGCCTGCGCGACATCCTCGCCGCGAACCGCCTTGAGCTCCTCGGCGAGGATGCGGACGCCGAGCACGGCGCTCTCGCCGCCGAGCCCGGCCGTGAGCTGGACGACCTCGATCACCTCCGCCGGCGTCGCGCCCTTGTCGAGCGCGAACTCGATATGCCGTCGCATGCCGCGCTCATACATATGCGACACCGCCGCATCGACGGCGATATAGATGAATTCCCGCACCTTCGGTTCGAGCAGCCCCGTCTTCCAGGGCTGAGACAGGAAGGAGAGATAGGCGTCGAGGAAGTCGGGGTCGTGCTGCAGCAGGCCCTCATGGAAGGGGTGCCAATAGCCGCGTTCCGCGACGATCCGGTCTTTCAGCGCCTGCAGGGCGGGTGGCAGGGCAATCTCTTCGGCGGGCAAGATCCGGTCCTTCCATGGCGCGATGCGTCGGCGACCCGACTATCGCGGCATGGATCGGAGCGGTCGCCCCTCCCGGCTGAGAACCACCCTTTCACGATGCGTAAGCGGCTCGTCCGTCATCGCGAGCGCCGCGACACCGCCGTCATTGCGAGCGCAGCGAAGCAATCCAGGGGGACTGCGTGCTGCCCCTGGAACAATCCGGGGGGCCTGCGGGCGGCCCGTTTTTTGCTTGGTCGTTTCCGCTCCTCGCAATGACGGCCCGACTCCGCCCTTATGTTCGCACCGACACGCAACGCGTCATCCCGGCCAAGCCGCGTCAGCGGCGCAGAGCCGGGATCCATGCCGGAACGCAACTCTCGCCAGGCTCAGGCATGGATCCCGGGTCTCCCTTCGGTTGCCCGGGATGACAACTCGGTATGGGCTAGCTGCGATATTCGGGCTCCTCGCGGTCGAGCGTGCGCCGGACCGAGGCCAGATGCAGCGCCGCTGATTCCGCGTCACCGGCGCGCATCTGGTGATAGGCCGCCTCGGCGATGGCCGGCGCCACCGGCCGGACCTCGCGCCCGGTCGAGAGCGCCAGCGTCTGCACCTCGCAGGCGCGCTCGAGATAATAGAGATCGTCCCAGGCTTCCGCGATGGTCGGGCCGAGCACCATCACGCCGTGATGCTTCATGAAGACGATGTCGGCGTCGCCGATCGCGCCGGCGATGCGGTCGCCTTCGCGCTCGTCGAGGGCGAGCCCGTTATAGTCCCGGTCCACGGCGGTGCGGCCGTAGAATTTCAGCGAGGTCTGCCCGGCGAAGATCAGCGGCTCGCCCTCGGTCATCGAGAGCGCCGTCGCATAGGGCATATGGGTGTGGAAGGCGACCTTGGCGCGCGGGATCGCCTTGTGGATGCGCGCATGGATGTAGAAGGCCGTCGCCTCGGGCTGGCCCTCGCCGGAGACGACATTGCCGTGGAAGTCGCAGATCAGCAGCTTCGAGGCGGTCAGCTCACGGAAGGCATAGCCGTAAGGATTGACGATGAAGAGGTCGTCATAGCCCGGCACCAGCGCCGAGAAATGGTTGCAGATGCCCTCCTCCAGCCCGTAGCGCGCCGCCATGCGGAAACAGGCGGCGAGGTCGGCCCTGGCCTCGCGCACCGCCTCGGAATCGAGCGCGGGCTGGTTCGGGCCGGGCGTAGTCGCAGCGCTCGCGATGCCGGGCTTGAGGGAATGGGCCATCAGGTAACTCCGGGCTCTGGAAGAACGAATGTCGGCTAGGATGCCGGACGCAGGCGTTGACGTGTGATCGCGGCGTGGAAGCGCGCGCCGTGGATCAGCCCGGCATCATCGAAATCGTAGCAAGGATTGTGCAAGGGCGCCGAGTCGCCATTGCCGACGAAGGCGAAGCAGCCCGGCACATGCGCGAGGAACCGGGCGAAATCCTCGGAGCCCGTCGCGGGCTCGCGGGCGGTGGCCACGTTCTGCGCGCCGAACACGCCTTCGGCCGCCGCGAGCGCCTCCCGCGTCAGGGCCTCGTCATTCACCAGCGGCACGAATTCGCGCGTGTAGCTGACATCCGCTGCGACGTTGTAGGCGAGCGCGATCCCGTCCGTGATGATGCGCATCTGCTTCTCGATTTCGGTGCTCACCTCCGGCCGGAAGCTGCGCGCATCGCCGAGGATGCGGGCGAGGCCGGGCAAGGCGTTGCGCGTGCCGTCGGTGATCAGCTCGGTCACCGAGACGACGGCGATGTCGGCCGGTGAGAGGCGCCGCGAGACGATGGTCTGGAGATTCGTCACCAGCGCGCAGGCAGCGACCAGCACCTCGTTACCGGCCTGCGGCCGTGCGGCATGCCCGCCGACGCCCCTGAGCGCGATCTCGAAATTGTCCTCCGCCGACATGATCGGACCGGCGCGGGTCTCGAAATGGCCGATCGGCAGTCCCGGCGCATTGTGCAGCCCGTAGATCTCCTCGAACGGGAAGCGCTCCATCAGCCCGCCATCGAGCATGGCGAGCGCGCCCTTGCCCCATTCCTCGGCGGGCTGGAAGACGAAGCGCACGGTGCCGTCGAAGCCGCCTTCCGCCGCCAGCAGCTTCGCCGCGCCGAGCAGCATTGCGGTATGTCCGTCATGGCCGCAGGCATGCATGGTGCCGGGGGTCTGCGAGCGATAGGGCTGCTCGCTCTGCTCGGCGATGCGCAGCGCGTCCATGTCGGCCCTGAGCGCGATCGCCCGGTTGCCGCTGCCGCGCTTCAAGGTGCCGACGACGCCGGTGCCGCCGACGCCCTCGGTGACCTCGTCGAGGCCGAATTCCCGCAGCTTCGCCGCGACGAAGGCGGCGGTGCGCGTCTCCTCGAAGCCGAATTCTGGATGGGCGTGCAGGTCGTGCCGCCAGCCGCGCATCTCGGCAGCGAGCATGTCCGGATCGAGCTTCGTCACCGTTTCCTCCCTCGAAATCCCGCGTTCAGTCCTGCGTCTCGCCGCTATAGGCCGTGGCCCGCATGGAGGGGCGCTCCGCGAAGGCGCGATACCATCGGGCAAGGCGCGGCCGTCCGTCCTCGAAACCGGGCAGCCCACGGAACTCCAGCCAGGCGAGCGCGGTCGCGAGCGCGATATGGCCGATATGGAGCGGCGTCTCGAAATCGGCCTCGCGTTCGAGATGGTCGTAGGATTCGACGAGCTTCATCGTCAGCCCCTCGACCAGCGGAGAATAGCGCAGGGGCTCGGGCCGGCGCACGGTTTCCCAGCGCAGTGAGATCCCCGCGTCGCATAGGCCCTGGGCGAGCGCCTGCAGGCGCAGCGCCGCCCATCTCGCTTCGCCATCCTCCGGGACGAGCCGGATGCCGCCCATGCCGTCGAGATAATCGCAGATCACCGTCGAATCGAAGATCGCGCCGCCTTGCGACCGGATCAGGACCGGCACCTTGCCGAGCGGATTGACGGCGAAGACCGCCTCGTTCCGGTTGGTCGGACTCGTCTCCTGATGGATGACGCGCAGCCGTCCGGCCACCCCGGCCTCATGGGCAAAGACCAGGACCTTGCGCGCATAGGGCGAATGACTCTGATAGATCAGCTCCATGGTCGCACCCTGGGCGCCGCCGGTCACGCGCGCACCGGCTCGGCGCGGGAGACGACCTGCTGTGGCGTCATCCCGACAAGTTCGGCATAGCGCGCGGGGTCGGTGGCGCCTTCCGTATTGATGACGAGAATGCGCGAGGTCGCATCGAGGCCGAGCTGCTCGCGGATCGCGGGATCTCCCGCCGCCTGGATAACGCCCGCCAGTCCGACGCCGCCGCTTTCGCCCGAGACGATGGCGGGGTCTTCGCCGGCCGGCCGCGCCAGCCGGTTCATCACCGCGACGGCCTCCTCGTCCTCGACCGTCATGAAGCCGTCGGCGAGGCGCGCGAGCACCCGCCAGGCGACGGGCGAAGGCTCGTAGCATTCGAGCATCGCCATCACGGTCGGCTCGCCATGGGCGACCTTGACCGGATGGCCGGCCTTCGCCGTCTCGAAGATGCAGGCGGCGCGCGCAGGGTCGACCACGACGAAGCGCGGCCGTCTCTCGCCGAGCGCCAGGGCGAGGTGGCCCGCCGCCGCGGCCGCGATTCCGCCGACGCCGGCCTGGACGAAGACATGGCTCGGCGGTTCGCGAAGCGCCCGCAGCGCCTCGCGGATGATCACGGTATAGCCCTGCATCACCAGCCCGGGGATGCGCTCGTAGCCGGGCCAGGAGGTGTCGGAGACGACGGTCCAGCCTTCCGTCTCCGCGACCCTTGCCGCTTCCGCGACCGAATCGTCATAGGTGCCCTCGACCCGGATCATCCTGGCGCCGAAGCGGGCGATCGCGGCGACCCGTTCGTCGCTGACGCGGGCATGCACGAAGATCGCTGCCTTGGCCCCGGCAAGCTGCGCGCCCTGCGCCACCGAGCGCCCGTGATTGCCATCGGTGGCGCAGGCGACCGTCATCCCGGCCGCGACGGCCCGCACCTCCGGACTGTTGAGCTCGGCGATGTCGACCGGCCGGCCGAGCTGCCGGCCCGCCTCTTCCAGCACCAGCTGGAACACGGCATAGGCGCCGCCCAGCGCCTTGAAGCTGCCGAGCCCGAGCCGAAAGCCCTCGTCCTTGAGGTGGATCGCGCCGAGCCCGAGCGCGCCCGCCATGGCCGGCAATGCCCGCAGCGGCGTCTCGGCATGGTTGTCGCGATGGCTCAGATGGCGCTCGACCTCGGCGGCAGCGGCGACGCCGAGCGTCTGCGCATCGACGGGGTCCAGCGGCCTGCCATGGTCAGGATGTCGGTTGGGCAGGAACATCGCGGCGTCTCCATTTCGTGGCGACGAAAGGATATTGCGGTCCGCGCGAAAAAACCGCTGAGATTGGGAGCGCGCGATGCAAGTTTGTTTCGCCGTGCCGGGCATTCGGGAGCCTTATGTGAAGAAAGCCGCTTCGACCTCGTTCACGCTGGACGCTTTCGACCTCGCGATCCTGCGCATCCTGCAGCGTGACAACACGACGCCGCAGCGGGTGATCGGCGAGGCGGTCAATCTCTCCGCGCCGGCCGTCCAGCGCCGCATCAGGCGCATGGAGGAGGCCGGAATCATCCAGGCCAATGTCGCGCTGCTCGATCCGGCCCGGCTCGGCCAGCCGATCACCATCTTCGTCGAGGTCGAGCTGGAGAGCGAGCGCGCCGACCTGATCGATGCGGCCAAACGCGACTTCACCGCGGCTCCCGAAGTGCAGCAATGCTATTACGTCACCGGCGAGGCCGATTTCGTGCTGGTCATCCTCGTCTCCAGCATGGCCGCCTACGAGGCGCTGACGCGGCGGCTGTTCTTCGCCAACAACAATGTCCGCAAGTTCCGCACCTTCGTCGCGATGGACCGCGTCAAGGTCGGGCTCGGCGTTCCGCTCGACGCATCGTCGACCGGGACCTGAGAGGCCGCCGCGCCGCCCCCGGCTTGCCCTTGGCACCGGCGGCGTGGCAGATGAGCGGGGCTCGACGATGGATACGCCATGGCTTCGACCAAGCGCCGCAAGGCCAGGGGCGGCGACGGGGACCGGTCGGTGCTCGATCTCGCCCACTACGTTCCCTATTTCCTGACCGCGATCTCGAACACCTGGTCGCGCAGCTCGTCTCGCCTCTATCTCGACCTGTTCGGCGTCGGGGTCACCGAATGGCGTGTCATCTCGCAGCTGGCGATCGAGCCGCAGATCGCCGCGCAGCGCATTTGCGAGGTGATCGGCCTCGACAAGGGCGCGGTCAGCCGCAGCGTCGCCGCCCTCGTCGCGGCCGGCCATGTCGCCGAGAACGGGGATGCGCGCGACGCGCGCCGCCAGGTGCTCGAGCTGACCGCGAGCGGCTATGCGCTGCATGACCGGCTGATCGCCGTCGCCTTGCAGCGGGAACGCCTCATCCTCGCCGATTTTTCACCCGATGAGGTCGCGCAACTCACCGCCTTGCTCAGGCGCATCCACCGGCGACTGCCGGAATTGCGCGGATTCAGGCCCGATGACGAGGCTCCCGCACCGGGCGCGCGGCGTTGACAGGGCCGGGACGGCAGGGATACCTGCCGCTCCCGACGGGAATGCCGATGTCCAAATTCAGCTTCGAACCGCTCGCCGTTCCAGGGCCGGTGCTGGTCCGTCCACGCCGCTTCGGCGATGCGCGCGGCTATTTCATGGAAACCTATAGCCATGACGTCTTCGCCGCGGCAGGCATCGCGGCCGTCTTCGTGCAGGACAACCAGTCGCTTTCCGCCAGGCCAGGCACCGTGCGCGGCCTGCATTATCAGACGGCGCCGGCCGAGCAGGCCAAGCTGGTGCGCGTGCTGAAGGGGGCGGTCTTCGACGTCGCGGTCGATCTCCGGCGCGGCTCGCCGCATTACGGCCGCTGGTGCGCTGCGCGTCTCAGCGCCGAGGGCGCCGAGCAGCTCTTCGTGCCGCGCGGCTTCGCCCATGGCTTCTGCACGCTCGAGCCCGACACCGAGGTCGCCTACAAGGTCGACGGGCTCTATGCGCCTGAATGCGAAGGCGGCCTGTCCTGGGCCGATCCGGTTCTCGCCATCGACTGGCCTGTGACCAAGGACGAAGCGCAGCTCTCCGGCAAGGATGCCGAGCTGCCCGGCTTTACCGGCTTCGTCAGCCCCTTCGTCTACGAGGACAAGTGATGTCGCGTTTCCTGGTCACCGGCGGCGCCGGCTTCATCGGCTCGGCTGTGGTGCGCCATCTGATCGCCGGGACAGGGCATGAGGTGCTCGTCGTCGACAAGCTGACCTATGCCGGCAATCTCGACAATCTGAAGCCGGCCGAGACCGATCCGCGCTACGCCTTCCTCAAGGCCGATATCGGCGATCCCGTTGCAATGCGCGAGGCGCTCGCGAGCTTCCGGCCCGACGTGGTGATGCATCTCGCCGCCGAAAGCCATGTCGACCGCTCGATCGACGGGCCGGGCGCCTTCATCCAGACCAATGTCGTCGGAACCTATGTCTTGCTGCAGGCGGCGCTTGAATATTGGCGGTCACTGCCTCAGGCGGAGCAGGCCGGATTCCGCTTCCACCATGTCTCGACCGACGAGGTTTTTGGCTCGCTCGGCGCCGACGGCCTATTCAGCGAGACCACGCCCTATCAGCCGAACTCGCCCTATTCCGCCTCCAAGGCGGCCTCCGACCATCTCGTTCGCGCCTGGCACCATACCTACGGCCTGCCGGTCGTGCTCTCGAACTGCTCGAACAATTACGGGCCCTATCACTTCCCCGAGAAGCTGATCCCGCTCGTCATCCTCAACGCGCTCGAAGGCAAGGAGCTGCCGGTCTATGGCGATGGCGGCCAGGTCCGCGACTGGCTCCATGTCGAGGACCATGCGCGTGCCCTTTGCCTGATCGCCGAAACAGGGTTGCCGGGCGAGAGCTACAATGTCGGCGGCAATGCCGAACGCACCAATCTCGACGTCGTCCGCGCCATTTGCGGCCTCGTCGACCGCTTCGCTCCCGACACCGCGATCGGCCCGCGCGAAAAGCTCATCCGCTTCGTCGCCGACCGGCCGGGCCATGACCGGCGCTATGCCATCGACGCGGGCAAGATCGCGCGCGAGCTCGGCTGGCGGCCGCAGGAGAGTTTCGAGAGCGGGCTGGAGAAGACGGTGCGCTGGTATCTCGACAATCCGCACTGGTGGGGCCGCATCCGCAGCGGGCTCTATCGCGGCGAGCGGCTGGGGCTGTCGTGAGCGCCGCCCCGATCCTGCTCTTCGGCGCTGGCGGCCAGCTCGGCCGCGAGCTCTCGGCGCTGGCGGCGGAACGCGGCATCCCGCTCGTCGGCCTGACCCGCACTGAGGGCGACATCACCAATGCCGCGGCCGTCGCCGCCGCCTTGCAGGCGCATCGTCCCGCTCTCGTGGTCAACGCCGCCGCCTATACCGCCGTCGACCGGGCCGAGAGCGACACCCTGGCCGCCTACGCCGTCAATGCCGAAGGCCCTGCCATCCTCGCCGAGGCGACCGCCGCCGCCGGCGTTCCGCTGCTCCACATCTCGACCGACTATGTCTTCGACGGCAGCAAGCCCGGCCCCTATCTCGAGAGCGACGCCGTCACGCCGCTCGGCGTCTATGGTGCGAGCAAGGCGGAGGGCGAGGCCAGTCTGCGTGCGCTCCAGCCGCGCCACGTCATCCTGCGCACCGCCTGGGTCTACGGCATCCACGGTGCCAATTTCCTGAAGACGATGCTGCGCCTCGCCGGCGAGCGCGATGTGCTGCGCGTCGTCGCCGACCAGCGCGGCTGCCCGACCGCGACGCGCGATCTCGCCGAGGCGATCCTGGCCGTTCATGCGGCCCTGCTGGCCGGTGCCGAGCCCTGGGGCACCTACCACTTTGCCGGGCAGGGCGAGACGAGCTGGCACGGCTTCGCCGAGGCCATCGTCGAAGCGCAGGCCCGTTTCAGCGGCCGCCGGCCCGTCGTCGAGGCGATTACGACGGCCGACTACCCGCTGCCGGCGCGCCGCCCGGCCAATTCGGTGCTCGATTCATCACGTTTCGCTGCGACCTTCGGCTATCGTGCCCGGCCATGGCAGGAACGCGTGAACGAGGTCGTGGCTTCGCTGATGGCGCAGAGGGTTTCATGAAGGGCATCATTCTCGCCGGTGGCTCCGGCACGCGGCTGCACCCGGTGACCTCGGTGGTCTCGAAGCAGCTTCTGCCGGTCTACGACAAGCCGATGATCTATTACCCGCTCTCGACGCTGATGCTCGCCGGCATCCGCGAGATCCTGATCATCACCACCCCGCACGACCAGGCACTGTTCGTCCGCCTGCTGGGAGACGGCTCGCAATTCGGGCTGAGCCTGAGCTATGCCGTCCAGCCCGAGCCGCGCGGTCTCGCCGATGCCTTCATCGTCGGGCGCGATTTCGTCGGAACGGACCGTGTCGCGCTCGTGCTGGGCGACAACATCTTCTACGGGCACGGCCTGCCCGAGCTGATGGCGCAGGCCGTGGCGCGAGAGAGCGGCGCCACCGTCTTCGGCTATGTCGTCTCCGATCCGCAGCGCTACGGCGTGGTCGAACTCGACGGGCAGGGCAGGGGCGTCTCGATCGAGGAGAAGCCGGCGCAGCCCAAGTCCAACCTCGCGGTCACCGGCCTGTATTTCTACGACAACGAGGTGCTCGACATCGCGGCCGGCATCAAGCCGTCGGCGCGTGGCGAGATCGAGATCACCGACGTCAACCGCGCCTATATGGCGCGTGGCGCGCTGCATGTGCAGGTCATGGGCCGCGGCTTCGCCTGGCTCGACACCGGCACGCATGAAAGCCTGATGGAAGCTGGCCAGTTCATCGAGATTCTCGAACGGCGCCAGGGCATGAAGATCTCCTGCCCGGAGGAGATCGCCTTCCGCAAGGGCTTCATCACCCGTGAGCAACTGGCCGAGCTGGCGAAGCTGACGGCCAAGTCGAGCTATGGGCAATATCTGGCGCGTTTGCTGTGAGGGGATCGAAATGAGCTGGTCGGCACGGCAATACACCAAGTTCGAGGATGAGCGTAACCGCCCGATCCGGGATCTGCTCGCCCAGATCCGGACGGACAAGGTCGCGACGGCCGTCGATATCGGCTGCGGCCCGGGCAACTCGACGGAACTGCTTCAGGCCCGCTTTCCCGATGCGGCCGTCACCGGCATGGACTCCTCCGCCGACATGATCGAGGCGGCCCGCGCGCGAATGCCCGGCATCGCTTTCGAGGTCGCCGATATCGCCGCGTGGCGGGGGCCTGGTCCCTTCGACGTGATCCTGGCCAATGCCGTGCTGCAATGGCTGCCCGACCATGAGGTCCTGTTCCCGGGGCTCGTCGCGAAGCTGGCGCCTGGCGGCAGCCTCGCCGTGCAGATGCCCGACAATCTCGACGAGCCGGCTCATCGCCTGATGCGCGAGATCGCCGCCGACGGGCCATGGGCAGGCAAACTGGCTAAAGCGGCAAATGCCCGGGCGCCGCGGCATGAGGCCGACTGGTATTACCGGGTGCTGCGGGAGAGCGTCGGCGCGCTCGACATCTGGCGCACCACCTATCATCACCCGCTCGCCGGGGGCGCTGCCGCGGTCGTCGAATGGTTCAAGGGCAGCGGCCTGCGCCCGTTCATCGATCCGCTCGACGAGGCCGAACGCGCGGCGTTCCTCGCCCGCTACCAGGAGGCCGTCGCGCGCGCCTATCCGGCCCATCCCGACGGCACGGTCCTGCTGCCCTTCCCCCGGCTGTTCATCGTCGCGACACGCTGAACCCCAGACGCTGAACCGTGCGTCTCAGTCGAACCAGAGCGGCTCGTCGCTCTTGCAGCGGTAGCCGATGAAGCAGCTTGCCCGGTCGCGGCTCGGCACCCAGGCCGGCTCGGCCCGTTCGTCGAACTCGCAGAAGCTGCGATTGCGGACGAAGCGGTCATAGGTATGGCCGCCGGTGCCGAGCACGATCGCGCCGCTTGCCGCGACGCTTTGCCGGTTGGCGCTGCAGGAGCGGTTCGTGGTGGAGGGCCGCGCCTCGGCTGTTGCGATCCCCGCGGCCAGCAGGAGCAGCAGTGAAAGGACGATCCGGCTCATGTTCGCCTCCGATGCGGGAGAAGCTGTCGCCGGCAGGTATAACCCGGCGCGGACGCCATCGTTCCAGGTGGCGCCGGCCGCATCTTGACGCCGCCGCCGCCATCCGCCATCGCTCCGGCGCTGTCCGAACGCTGGAGTCCGACGATGAGCCTGACCGATCTTGCCGCCACCATCGACGCCGCCTGGGAGAACCGGGCCGAGATCGGCATCAATACGCAAGGCGCGGTGCGCGACGCGGTCGAGCAGGCGATCGAGCTGATCGATTCCGGCGAGGCGCGCGTCGCCGAGAAGATCGACGGCGAATGGGTCACGCATCAATGGCTGAAGAAGGCGGTGCTGCTCTCCTTCCGCCTCAACGACAACAAGGTCATTCCCGGCGGTCCGGGCGAGGGCGGCTTCTGGGACAAGGTTCCGTCGAAATTCGAAGGCTGGGGCGAGAACCGCTTCCGCGCCGCCGGCTTCCGCGTCGTGCCGCCGGCGACCGTGCGCCGCGGCGCCTATATCGCGCCGAACGTCGTGCTGATGCCGTCCTTCGTGAATATCGGCGCCTATGTCGATGCCAGCACGATGGTCGACACCTGGGCGACGGTCGGCTCCTGCGCCCAGATCGGCAAGAACGTGCATCTCTCGGGCGGCGTCGGCATCGGTGGCGTGCTCGAGCCGCTTCAGGCCAACCCGACCATCATCGAGGACAACTGCTTCATCGGCGCCCGCTCCGAGGTGGTCGAGGGCGTCGTCGTCGGCGAGGGCTCGGTGATCTCGATGGGCGTCTTCATCTCGGCCTCGACCAAGATCGTCGACCGCGCCACCGGCAAGGTCCATATCGGCAAGGTGCCGCCCTATTCGGTGGTGGTCTCCGGCTCGCTGCCCGGCAAGCCCCTCACCGACGGCACGCCCGGCCCCTCGCTCTATTGCGCCGTCATCGTCAAGACGGTCGACGCCCAGACCCGCGCCAAGACCGGCATCAACGAATTGCTGCGAGACTGAGCTGCGCATAGCAGATGCGCCTTGAATGAGGCCTGCCCGCCGCATTAGCCTCCAGGACGGAGCTGATGCGGTGCGCGTTCTCAAAATCTGCTTGATCGCTGCAGGAATCGTAGGCGGAGCGGACTGGAATGTCGCTCTCGCGCAGGATCAATCTGAGCCGGCGAATGGCAAGCCCGCAGAGCGATCGCGCCCGGACTACGATCAACGACTGATCTCCGAACCGGAGAATGATCGCTTCCGCGTGATGTGGAGGATCATGGCTGAAGACCAATGTGTCTTCGCAGACGACGGTTGTAACGTGGTGTCGCGTTTTAGGGATGGTCCAGTTCCCTATTTGAAGCGTGGTGTTCTTACTCAGGATCACGCAACCGCCAGCAGGACCTACCTGGTTCTCGAGGCGCGCCGTGAATTCTCAGGGTATGGCGGTTCGAGGAGTTTGGTAGCTTGCCCGAAGCCGCCGAAATACACCTGTATCCGCCATGCGGAGCCGGGGTACGATCTCAACGAGCTGGTGAAACAGCCCGTGATCGCTGATGCGGCAACGGATCGGCCGAATTGGATCGGACACACAGAGATACACGGCTCGTGGGTCGATCTTGCATCGCCCGAATACGCCATCGGATGCTTGTCGCTCGATCTCCAACTGCTCCGCACGCACCGGCTGGGAGATTTCCCGAGCCGAATAAGAAGCACGTCCCTCTATTCACTCTGCCGCTCTGCGCCCTGACCTTCGCTTGATTGGGCGACCGGCGTTACTTTCAAGCAGCGCCGGGCACGTTCGACGCGGCACGCACCGTCATTGCGAGGAGCGAAGCGACGAAGCAATCCAGGGCTAAAGCGCGAGCCCTCCTGGATTGCTTCGCTTACGCTCGCAATGACGGCCTGCGATGCGCCCGCTCAGCCGCAGCTCAGGCAGATATGCAGATGGCCGCGGCAGCAGGCGGGTTTGGCGCAGCCGCCGAGACCTGTCGAGAGCGTCGTCAGCGTCAAGGCGAGGGCGAGCGCCGCGCGCAGTTTCCGCCTCATGGCCGGCCCTCAGCCGACCGGCTTCGGCGCCTCGCCGCCCGTCGCGGCGATCGGGGCGGCCGGCGTCGAGGGATGTTCCACCGCGCCGGGCGAGGCGGAGATCGCGTCGCGCAGCGCCTGCTCGCGGCTATGGTCGAGCGAGGTCTTGAGCACCACGCCGCCCGAGCCCTTGATCGCCTCGAGCACCTTGTCGGCGGTCATCTTGCGGATCAGCAGGAAGAGCGCGGCATTGCCCGGCTGCAGGCTGGCCGAGAGCTCCTTCATGAAGCCGTCATTGACGCCGTAGTCGGTCAGAGCGCCGCCGAGCGCGCCGGACGCCGCGCCGAGCGCCGCGCCGAAGACCGGCATCAGGAAGATCGCGCCGATCAGCAGGCCCCAGAAGCTGCCGGAGACGGCGCCCAGCGCCGTGGTGTTGAGCAGCTGGTTCAGCTTGACCTTGCCACCCTCGTGCATGACGGCGATGGCGGCGTCGCCGATCTCGATCAGGTATTCCTTTTGCAGGCCGATGATCTTCTGGCGCATCTCCTCGGCCTTGGCCTCGGTCGGGTAGACGATGACGACGAGATCGGACATGGGAGTTTCTCCTGAGGCGGGAAAGCCAGCTTGACGCCGCCCTGTGACGGGTTTGCGGCAGGCCGCTGCGCTGAACGCTCACGCGTCGCGCTTGGTTCCCCGCGCCTCTTTCGGCGCTACTCCCCGGCGATCTCCTTTGCCGCCTCGATCGCGCGGCCGCGCAGCGGCATCTCCTTCATCTTGATCAGGAAGATCAGCGACAGCGCGAAGCCGGCGAAGGTCGCCGCGAAGACATATTGGAAGAGCTGCACCATGGTGGTGCGGTCCGTCGTGCCGGCCTGCAGGGTCTCGGCCGTGACGCCGGCGCCGGCCCCGACGCCGCCGAGCACGATCGCGCCGAAGACCGCGACGATCAGCGCCCCGCCGATCTGCCGGAAGAAATTGGCGGTCGCCGTCGTCGTCCCGAGCTGGTGCGGCTGCACGGCGTTCTGGATCGAGACAGTCGCGACCGGCAGCAGCGTGCCGAAACCGAGGCTGATCACGGCGAGGATCGCTCCGAAGGAGACGAGCGAGATCTTGCCCGCAAACAGCACGAGCATCGCCGTGCCGACGAGCGCGATGCAGAGCCCGGCCAGAGGCACGCGCTTATAGTGCTTGAGCCGCGTCATCGCCCGGCCCGACGCCGTGGCGCCCAGCACCGTGCCGCAGGTCAGCGGGATCAGCCCCATGCCGGAGTTGGCGGCCGAGAGCCCGGCGACCGTCTCGAAATAGAGCGGCAGGTAGATGGTCAGGCCAATGAAGGTGCCCATGCCGAACCCGGCCGCGATCGTGCCGGCGCGCACGACCGGGTTGGCCAGGATCGCGAGCGGGATCAGCGGCTCGTCGGCCGTCTTGAGCCGCCAGGCGAAGACGATCCAGAGCAGGAGCGAGACGCCGACCAGGCCGAGGATCGGAGCCGAGGTCCAGGGATGGCGCACCCCGCCCCAGGACAAGGCGAGCAACAGCGTCACCGTCGCGCTGGTCATCAGGAAGGCGCCGAGCCAGTCGAGCTTGTGCGGCCGCTCATGGCGCGGCAGCCGCTTCAGGGCGCTGCTGGTCATGAGATAGGCCACGAGCCCGAGCGGCAGGTTGATCCAGAAGATCACCGACCAGTGCAGCGCCTCGGAGATCACGCCGCCCAGCACCGGCCCGAGCAGCGACGAAGCGAAGAACACGCTGGCGATGTAGACTTGGTATTTGCCGCGCTCCTTCGGCGGCACCATGTCGCCGATGATGGTCTGCGCCATGGCGATCAGTCCGCCGCCACCGAGCCCCTGGACGAAGCGCGCCACCACCAGCAGCCAGAGCGAGGGCGCCATCGCGCAGGCGGCCGAGCCGACGATGAAGATCACGATGCCGGCGAGCAATGTGATGCGGCGGCCATGGATGTCGGCGACCTTGCCGTAGAGCGGGGTCACCGCGGTCGAGGCCAGCAGATAGGAGGTCACGACCCAGGGCAGATGCGTGACGTCGCCGAGCTCGCGGCCGATCGTCGGCATCGCGGTGGCGACGATGGTCTGGTCGAGCGCCGCCAGGAACATGGCGAGCATGATGCCGATGATGATCGCGCGGATATCCGCCTCGGTCAGGGACGGCTTCGGCCCATCCGTGTCGACCCGCTTGTCCATCGGTATTCGTGCTCGCCCGTGCGTTTGGGGAATAGCACTCTGTAGAACCGGGCTGAGCCATGCACTAGGGGCGGGCGCGCAGGGCAGGGCTGTGAAGGGCGGCGATCACGGACTTGTGTCGCTCGCGGGGGATAGGCTCCTTGCGCGACGCCAACCGTAAACGCCGCGGGGAACCCTCTCCTTCCGGGAGAGGGTTCCCCGCGCCGTGCTCCCACTGACGGTGATAACGCCGCCCGTTTATCCCCGGCGCCTGAAACACCCCTATCCTGCGCTCGCTCCGCCCGACCAAGGGGGCTGTCGCGAGGCATCGTGCGGCCGGGCGGAGTGGCGGTGTCCGTCAGCCACGACCGTCGCGGGTCGTGGCGGCGGAGGCCCGTCCGTCGCCGGGCTTGCGCCCGGGAGGCCTGCCAGGCCGCCGGACGGACGGGTCATAGAGAACCGCGCGCGGGACGAGGTGGCGGCCCAGCGGCGCTGCCTCGACATCTCGACATCGACATCGACATCGACACGCGGCGCCAGGCTGCGGCGCCATCTCGTCCCGCGCATCCCTCGGGATCGCAGAGCGACCAGCGAGAGCCTCGCGGCACCAGCCGGCGGGGATTTTGGCGCGGGCGGCGCGACAGGCCCCCTCTCCCCCTGCGGGAGAGGGCTGGGGTGAGGGGTCGCGCAGGGCTTTCCGAATGCGGAGCTCGTCGGACGCGAGGATTCAAAAGCGGTGCGCGACCCCTCATCCGTCTCCGCTTCGCGGAGCCACCTTCTCCCGCAGGGGGAGAAGGGAAGTGCTGAAAAGAAAAAGGGCCGCGCTTGCGCGCAGCCCGAAGTCTAGGGAGGAAACGCCCAAGGAGGGCGACGCAGCATCGCTGCTGCGGTGCACTCGAAATAGGGGGTGGCGTTCGCTATCGCAAGAGGAAAAGGGCAGCAGCGCTGCCCTTTTTGGAGGCGGCGTGTTGTCGCGCCCGGTTCAACTTTGAACCGCCGCTGGATCCATCCACATCAGTTCCCAGACATGACCGTCGAGATCCTGGAAGCCGTGGCCATACATGAAGCCGTGGTCCTGCGGCTCGGCATAGGTCCTGCCGCCGGCGGCCACTGCCGCCTTGACCATCGAATCGACGTCGGCGCGGCTTTCGCGCGACAGGCAGGTCAGCACTTCGGTCACTTTGCTGCTGTCGGCGATCGGCTGGGGCGCGAAGCCCGCGAATTTCTCATGGGTCAGCAGCATCGCGTAGATCGTGTCGCTGATCACCATGCAGGCGGCGGTGTCGTCGGAGAATTGCGGATTGAAGCTGAAGCCGAGCGCCTCGAAGAACGCCTTAGATTTGGGCAGGTCCTTCACCGGCAGGTTGACGAAAATCATCTGGGGCATGGTTGCTCCTTGCATTTGGGTGGGTTGGCGGTTGGTGGTTTGGTTGAGGAAGCGGACCGCCGGCCCGGCGGCTGCGTGCTGGGCTAGGACAATGCCCGCAGGTCCTGCCTGAACCGGGCAGGATCGGTGTCGGGCAGCAGCGCGTCGATGGCCTCATGCGTGCGCTGCCAGATCGGCATGGCGCTGGCGAGCAGGGCCCTGCCGTCCTGGGTCAGGATCAGGAGCCGGCTGCGCCGGTCCTTCGGATCGACCGTCACCGCCAGCAGGCCGCGGCGCTGCAGCGGCTTCAACGCGGCCGTCAAGGTCGTGCGGTCCATCGCCAGGAGTTCCGCGACCGGTCCCAGGCTCGGCGGCCGCGGCCGGTTCAGCGACATCAGCAGCGAGAACTGGCCATTGGTCAGATCCAAGGGCCGCAGGGCCTCGTCGAAGCGCCGCGCCAGGGCCCGCGCCGCCCGCTGGACATGCAGGCACAGGCAATGATCGCGCACGAGCAGCGTCGTCTCGAAGGGCAGCTGCATCTCGCCGAGGCCGGGAATGGGTTTTGACATGGGGTTTTTATGTTGATATCAACCTATCATGTCAAGGGGGCCTGGAGCCGGATCCGATCAGATCGAACCGACCTGATCGGTGAATCCGCCTCTGAACTTTGGATGGAGAACGCGTGCTCGAACGGATTGCTGCGCAATCTGATTGGCGCGTGCTCTAGCAGGAGGAAGATCATGCAGCATCATCCGGTCGTCTCGCGGGAGGAATGGCTCACGGCGCGCAAGGCGCTGCTGGCGCGCGAGAAGGAGGAGACCCGCCTGCGCGACAAGGTCAATGCCGAGCGCCAGGCGCTGCCCTGGGTCAAGGTCGACAAGGACTATGTCTTCGACACCCCGACGGGGCAGCGCAGCCTCGCCGACCTGTTCGACGGTCGCAGCCAGCTCATCATCTATCATTTCATGCTTGGGCCGGACTGGGAGGAGGGCTGCACCGGCTGCTCCTTCATGGCCGATCATTTCGACGGCACCCTGCCGCATCTGAACAACCATGACGTCACGCTGGTCGTGGTCTCGCGCGCGCCGCTCGACAAGATCGAGGCCTACAGGAAGCGGATGGGCTGGAACTTCCCCTGGGTCTCGTCCTTCGGCAGCGATTTCAATTTCGACTATCACGTCTCCTTCACGCCGGAGGAATTGAAGGGCGAGGCCGTGCTCTACAATTTCACCCGCACGCCGGTGGGGGACGCCCATGACGAGCTGCCGGGCACCAGCGCCTTCATCCGCAACGAGCAGGGCGAGGTGTTCCACACCTATTCGTCCTATGCGCGCGGCGGCGAGGAGATGATCGGCACCTTGATGATCCTCGACCGCGCGCCCAAGGGCCGCAACGAGGACACGACCATGAACTTCGTCAAGCGGCACGACGAATACGAGCAGAAGCCGAAGGCGCATGGCTGCTGCGCCGCCTGAGGCGGCGAAGGGCGACACGCGCATAGGGATGGTAGGGTTGCCCGCTCCTCGCCGGGAAGCGGGCTTGGGACGCGCGTTCTCACCGCGACGAAACTCGTCATTCCGGACAAGTCGCGAAGCGGCGCAGCTCCAGAATCCATCGTAAGGCACCTGAGCTCTACGATGGATTCCGGCGCTCCGCTTCGCTGCGGCCGGAATGACGGCTGTGGGATGGCGAGAGCCCTATCCCCGTGCCACGCTGGCGCGCCTGACGATTCCCGCCAGCTCCGGCGAGGGCTCGAGCGTGCCGAAGACATAGCCCCAGTCGGCGTCGAGCCGCGAGCGGCAGAAGTTTTCGAACACCGCCTCATCGGCATGCTTCCTCAGCTCGGAGGCCTGCAGCGCATAGGCCATCAGATTGGCGAGCCGCCGGCCATGGCCATCGTCGTTGCGCGGCTTTGCGGCCTCATTGCCAAGCCTGTCGAGCCAGCGGTCGAGGGCCCGGTTGGCGCCGCGCGCCGTGCCGATCTCGGCCATGAAGGCGTCCTTGGTGCGTGGGTCGCGGTTGAAGGCGCGCAGCACGTCCATGCACATCATGTTCGACGTGCCCTCCCAGATCGCGTTGAGGGGCGCCTCGCGATAGAGCCGGGCCATCGGGTTTTCCTCGATGAAGCCGTTGCCGCCATGGCATTCCAGCGCCTCGACCACGAAGGCTGCGGCCCGTTTGCAGTTCCAGAATTTTGCCAGCGGCGTCGCGACCCGGGCGACATGGCGTTCCTGTTCGCTGGTCTCCATCGCGTCGGTCGCCGCTGCGACGCGAAAGGCCATCAGCGTCGCGGCTTCCGAGTCGATCGCAAGATCGGCGAGGATGTTGGTCATCATCGGCTGCTCGGCCAGCGATGAGCCGAAACCCTGGCGCGACTGGGTGTGGTTCAGCGCCAGCGTCAGCGCCTGCCGCATCAGCCCGGCCGAGCCGATGGCGAAGTCGAGCCGGGTCAGGTGGGCGTGGGAGAGGATCTCGCGGATACCATGGCCCTCCTCGCCGACGAGCCAGCCCAGGCACTCGCGGAACTCGACCTCGGAGGAGGCGTTCGAGCGGTTGCCGGCCTTGTCCTTGAGGCGCTGGATCTGCAGGCGGTTGCGGCTGCCATCCGGCAGGAAACCGGGGCAGAACAGGCAGGAGACGCCGCTTTCGGTCCGCGCCAGCGTGAAGAACCCGTCCGATTGCGGCACCGAGAAGAACCATTTGTGCCCGGTGATCAGGTAGACCCGGCCCTCCGGCGTATCCTCCAGGAAACGCGCCGTCGTCTGGGTCTGGCGCAGGTCCGAGCCGCCCTGCTTCTCGGTCATCGCATAGCCGATCGTCGCCCCGCTCTTCTGTGTGACGGGCAGCGGGCGCCGGTCATACTGGCCGCTCGTGATCTTTTCACGCCAGAGCGCGAATTCCGGCTGGGCGAGCCCGGGCCAGGCGGCATAGGTCATGCCGGTCGGGCATCCCGTTCCATGCTCGATCTGGTTCCAGACATAGGAGAGCACGCCGCGCGCGACATGGCCGTTGCGCTCCGATGTCGTCCAGGCGAGCGAGGGCACCTCGTGCCTGAAGGCGAGCGTCATCAGCTCGTGCCAGGCCGGATGGAGCTCGACCCAGTCGGTGCGGCTGCCGAAGCGGTCATGCGTGCGCAATTCGGGCGTGAACTTGTTGGCGAGCCGGGCGAGTTCCTGCACAGCCTCGTCGCCCGCATGCGCGCCGAGTGCCTGTGCTTTCTCGGCGACCCAGGGAGCATGGCGGCCGGCGATGCCCTGCAGCACGGCATCGTCGGAAAAGGCGTTCCAGCCCGTGGCCGGGCGGGCCTGGTTGAGGACCTGGTGGGTCGCGGTGGCGTGCATGGTCATGGAAGGCCCTTTCGTCATGGCCGGCCTTGTGCCGACCATCCACGTCTTTGACGTGGGCAAGCGAAGACGTGGATGCCCGGGACAAGCTCGGGTATGACGGCGTGGTCTATTCGGCCGCCTCGCGCGGCTCGCCGCCGATCCGCTCCGGCACCTCGCAGCCCGTCACGCAACAGCGGCCGGGCTGTTTCGAGACCCGCGAACCATCCGCCAGCACGCCGCGATCGAGCAGGCTCTCGACCAGCGCGACCTTCTCCATCACCGGATAGTTGCGCCAGATCTCGCGCTTCATCGCCTCGGGCGAGCCGCCGCCATGCAGCGAGATCACCGAATACCAGCCGGCCTCCTTCGACACCGTCAGGTCCTCGATGAAGCGAGCGACCTCGGCCCGCTGCGCGTGGGGAATGTCCGGCCGCCCGGTGAGAACCGCCGAAAGCGAGGCGGCCGTCTCGGGATTGTGGTCCTCGTCGGGTCCCGGCAGCGCGACGACGAGGCCGCCGGAGACGTAATGGGCGATGCGGTGCATGTCATAGATCTTGGTAGCGAGCAGCAGCTTGCCGATATTGGCGAAAACTGTGTCCGGCATCACGTTTCCGGCCGGGTCTTTCTGGCAGTAGACGGAAGCCGCGACGCCGCAGGCGAAGAAGCTTTCCGTGATGGTGATCAGCTCGACCATCTGCTCGCGGACATGGCCGTGGCGCTCAATGTCGAGTCCGTTCGCCTCGATCATCAGCGCGCCGGCGCCGATCAGCAGGTCGCCGAAGCCGGCGCGCGCGCCGATGCAGCTATGGCGGTGATGCGTGGCGTAGCTGGTGGTCAGGAAGCCGGCCTCCTCGGTCTCGCCGGCCATGAAGACCCGCTCCCATGGCACGAAGACGTCGTCGAACATCACGACGCCGGTCGACTGGCCGTATTTCGCAGAGAATTTCGCCGCCGGGTCGCCCGGCCGCCCCGCAGGTCGCGCCACGATCGTCACGCCCTGCGCATCGCAGGGCACGGCGCAGCAGACCGCGAAATCCTCGTCGCCGGGCGCATGCGTCCGGCACGGCATCACCAGGAACTCGTGGACGTAAGGAGCACCGGTGACGATCGCCTTGGTGCCGCGAATGACGATGCCGTTCTTGCGCCGTTCCTTGATGTGGACATAGGCGTCGCGGTTCGGCTGCGCGCCCGGCCGCTTCGAGCGGTCGCCCTTGGCGTCGGTCATGGCGATGCCGAGCGTCAGGTCCCTGTCCTGGACCTCGTGCATGAAGGCGCGGAAGCGCTGCCCGTAATCGGTGCCGTGCTGAGCGTCGGCCCGTGCCGTCGCCTGATGGAGCCCGTTGAAGGCGTCATGGGTCAGGTAGCGCACGGCGCAGCCCGAGATCTTGCACATCAGCCTGACCGCCTCGAGCTTGGCGAGCAGGTCGCTCGCGCTCTCGTCGATATGGGTCATGCGGTTGACGGTCTTGCCCGAGCTCGCCTGCACCGCCGTCATGATCGGCCGATGCGTCTCGTCATGGGCGAGGTCATAGGCCACGCCGATGCCGGCTATGCCCGGCGCCAGCATCGGCTCGTCGGCCACGCTCTCGACGCGCTGGCCGTTGACGAAGACGCGGGGGTGATAGCTGCGAAGCGACTCGCGATAGCCGGCGGCATCCATCAGCATGGCGTATCCCTCACGATTTTGCGTCTTGCCCGTAAAATTGAACGCCGTTAGATTTTGCGTCAATCGGAAATTTGAAAGGATCCAGGATGGTGCTGGCGGAGAGCACGACGGGGCGGCGCAAGCGCGCGGTCACTGAGCTGAAGCGCGGCCTCATCCTCGATGCGGCACGGACGGTCTTCGAGCGCGACGGACTCGACGGCGCCTCGCTGCGCGGCATCGCCGCCGAGGCCGGCTACACGCCGGCGGCGCTCTATTTCCATTTCGATTCCAAGGAAGCGCTCTATGCCGAGGTGCTCGGCCAGTCGATCGCGGTCCTGCAGGCGCGTGTCGACGAAGCGGTGGCGAAGGCCACGACGCCGCAGGAGCGGCTGCACGCCGCTGCGCTGGCCTTCTTCGATTTCTACGCCGCCAATCCGCGCGATCTCGATCTCGGCTTCTACCTGTTCCGCGGCGGCATGCGCCCGCACGGCCTGGGGCGCGAGCGCGACAGGGCGCTGAACGAGGCGCTCGAGGCGGCGCTCGCGCCGATCCGCGACGCCGCGATGCAGCTCGGCGCGTCGCCCGAGGCTGCCCGGCTGGTCATGGCCGATGCCTTCGCCCATGCTTCGGGCGTCTTGCTGCTGGCCCATACCCAGCGCATCCGCATGTTCGGAACCGATGCGCGCCTGCTGATGGAGCGCTATGTCGATGCTGCGTTAGCAGGGCTGGCATCGAAGGAGGGACGCTGATGCCGCTGCTGAAGGCCGACCGCGCCCGGCTGGTGATCATCGACTTTCAGGCGCGTCTGATGCCGGCCATCGATGACGGGCCGCGGATCGTCGCCAATGCGCGCCGGCTGGTCGAGGCCGCGACTGCGCTCGCCGTGCCGATCGTGATGACCGAGCAGAATCCGGCCGGCCTCGGCGGCACCGTGCCGGAGCTTTCCGGTGCCGGGCCGGTCATCGCCAAGATGAGCTTCGATTCCTGCGCCGAGCCGGCTTTTCTTGATGCGCTTCCGGCGAATGACGAGCTCGTCATCTGCGGTTGCGAGGCGCATGTCTGCGTCGGCCAGACCGTGCTCAGCCTGCTGGCGGACGGGCGCCGCGTCGTCGTGGTGGAGGATGCGGTCGGCTCGCGCGCCCCAGACAGCAAGGCGGCGGCGCTCCGGCGGATGGAGCGTCACGGCGCCGAGATCGTCACCACCGAGATGGTGGTGTTCGAATGGCTCAGGACGGCGGCGCATCCGCAGTTCCGGGTCTTGTCCAAGCTGATCAAGTGAGTGCCGGGGAACCATGCGCCATGAGTGAACCCGCGATCTGGTATTTCGACATCATCTCGCCCTTCGCCCATCTCGCCCTGACCCGGCTCGACGCGGTCGCCGCGCAGCGCGAGGTGATCATGAGGCCGATCGTCTTCGGCGCCGTGCTCAAGCATTGGGGCCAGCTCGGCCCGGCCGAGATCGTCCCCAAGCGCGTCCACACCTATCGCCTGGTGACGCATATGGCTGCTACGATGGGCGTGCCTTTCCGCTTTCCGCCGGCGCATCCCTTCAACCCGCTCGCGATGCTGCGGCTGCTGACCGCGCTGGACGGTCGCGAGGCCGCCGTGCGCGAGGCCTTCCGCCTGGTCTGGGGCGAGGGGCGCGACGCCAGCGACCCCGCTGTGCTGGCGCAGGTTGCGGCCGCCGCCGGCGCGCCCGAAGCCGTCGCCGGCATCAGTGACCAGACGGTCAAGGACGCGCTGCGGCAGGCCACCGAGGAAGCGGTCGCTGCCGGCATCTTCGGCGTGCCGAGCCTGCTGATCGACGGCGAGATCTTCTGGGGTCTCGATGCCATGGCGATGGCGCAGGACTATCTGACGGAGCCGGAACGCTTTCTCGGCGGCGAGATCGCGCGAGTGTCGCGTCTGCCGGTCGGCCTGCAGCGGCAGGCCTGAGGGAACTGGAGGGCGGCCGGCCCAGTTTCACCATCTTGTCGGACTAGCCTTCCCTCCTCGGCGCAGCTCTTGCGCCGGCCCGACAAGAAGGAGACGCTCCATGTTGCGCCGGTCCTTTCTGAAGCTCGGCCTTGCCGGGTTGAGCGCTCCGGTCGTGCTCGGGCGGGCTGTCGCGACCGAAGCGGCGCCTCCCGGCATCAAGTTCAACGTCACCTATTTCGACGTGCCCCAGATCAAGGGCTCGCGCGATGTCACCGACGCGGGTGACGGCACGATCTGGGTCTGCGGCCAGCGCAACGGTACGCTCGGCCGCTTCGATCCGCGCTCGGGCGAGCTCAAGGTCGTCGCGCTCGGCGAGGGCGCGGCGCCCCATGGCGTGATTCGCGGGCCAGACGGCGCCGCTTGGGTCACGGAGGGCGGCCAGAACGCGATCGCACGCGTCGATGACAAGACCCACAAGGTCGACCTGTTCAAGCTGCCCGAGGGCCGCGACAAGGCCAATCTCAACACCGGCGTCTTCGACAAGGACGGCATCCTCTGGTTCACCGGCCAGAACGGCATCGTCGGCCGCTTCGACCCGAAGGACGCCAAGATGGAGATCAAGGACGCGCCGCGTGGGCGCGGCGCCTATGGCATCACGCTGACCCCCTCCGGCGAGGTCTGGTACGCCTCGCTCGCCGGCAACCATATCGCGCAGGTCAATCCCGGCACCTTCGAGATCACCGTGGTCGAGCCGCCGACGCCGGGTCAGGGCGCGCGGCGGGTCTGGTCGGATTCGAAGGACCGCGTCTGGGTCAGCGAGTGGAACTCCGGCAATGTCTCGGCCTATGACACGCTGAGCAAGAGCTGGAAGACCTGGAAGCTGCCGGGCGACAAGCCGCGCGCCTATTCGGTCTATGTCGACGATGCCGACAAGGTCTGGGTCACGGATTTCTCCACCAATGCCATCGTGCATTTCGACCCGGTCACCGAGGCCTTCACCAGCTTCCCGAGCAGCAAGCCGGGCGCCAATGTCCGGCAGATGGACGGGCGCTCCGGCGAGGCCTGGGGCGGCGAAAGCGGCCATGACCGGCTCGTGCGCATCCAGACGGTGCGGCAGGCGTGAGGCAGGCGCCCGGCGCGCTCGTCGTCGCGGCGCTCTTGCTCGGCGGGCAACCCGCCTTGGCCCAGGACAGCGCAGCCGGCGCCCGCCTGTTCGCGAGCTGCACCGCCTGCCACAGCCTTGATGCCGCCGCTCCCGGGATGGCCGGCCCGCATCTGGCGGAGCTGAAGGGGCGGGTTCTCGGCTCGGCGGCAGGGTTCGACTATTCCCCGGCCTTCAAGGCTGCCCGGGCGGCGGGCCTCGCCTGGGACGCGGAGCGCCTGAAAGCCTATCTCGCTGACCCTGACGCCGTCGTCCCCGGCGGCTGGATGAGCCCGCCGGCAGGCCTCAGCGAAACCGACCGCGCCGCGATCGCGACTTTTCTGCTGGGCGGTTAAACGTCATTGCGAGCGCAGCGAAGCAATCCAGGGGCCGCACCAGCCCTCCTGGATTGCTTCGTCGGCTGCGCCTCCTCGCAATGACGGGAGGCTCAGAGCGGTTTTTTGATCCATTTCGCGATCACGCCGACGATGCCTTCGCGGAAGAGCAGGACGCAGATCACGAAGATGACGCCCTGGACGACGGTGACCCAGGCGCCGAGGCTGGCGAGGTAGTTCTGCATCGCGACGATGACCAGCGCGCCGACGATCGGGCCGAACACGGTGCCGAGGCCGCCGACGAGGGTCATGAGCACGACCTCGCCCGACATCGACCAGTAGACGTCGGTGAGCGAGGCGAGCTGGAAGACGATCGCCTTGGTCGCGCCGGCAAGCCCGGCCAGCGTCGCCGACAGCACGAACACCATCAGCTTGTAGCGGTTGGCGCGATAGCCGAGCGAGATCGCGCGCGGCTCGTTGTCCCGGATCGCCTTGCAGACCTGGCCGAAGGGCGAATGGATGATGCGGTAGATCAGCAGCAGCCCGGCCATGAAGATCGCCGCGACGAGCCAGTAGAGGGTGCGGTCGTCGGCGAGGTCGATCAGGCCGAAGAGCCGGCCGCGCGGCACCGCCTGGATGCCGTCCTCGCCGCCGGTGAAGCCCGGCGTCTGCAACGAGAAGAAGAACACCATCTGGGCCAGCGCCAGCGTGATCATCGCGAAATAGATGCCTTGCCGGCGGATCGCGAGGGCGCCGAAGACGAAGCCGAGTGCCGCGGCGACGGCGGCGCCGAGCAGGATGGCGAGCTCCGGCGTCAGGCCCCAGTTCTTGGCGGTATAGGCGCAGACATAGCTCGCCATGCCGAAATAGGCGGCATGGCCGAAGGAGAGCAGGCCGCCATAGCCGAGCAGCAGATTGAAGGCGAGCGCGAACAGCGCGAAGCACAGCACCTTCATCACGAAGACCGGATAGGCGACGAAGGGCGCGATCACGAGCAGCACGGCGAGCCCGATGAAGATCGCCCGGTGCAGCCGCGCCGTGCCTTGCGTGGTCTCGGGAACGGCGATGCCGGCGGCCGGAGCCTCGGCGGAGAGCGCGTCAGCCATGATCGGCTCCTTTCAGCGAAAGCGCCGTCATGCCGCCCGCCCGAACAGCCCGGTCGGCTTCACCAGCAGGACGAGCACCATGATGATGAAGATCACGGTGGCCGCCGCCTCGGGGTAGAACACCTTGGTCAGCCCCTCGATGAGGCCGAGCCCGAAGCCGGTGACGATCGAGCCCAGGATCGAGCCCATGCCGCCGATCACGACCACGGCGAAGACGACGATGATGATGTCGGCGCCCATGTTCGGATTGACCGAGTAGATCGGCGCGGCCAGCACCCCGGCAAAGGCGGCGAGCGCCACGCCGAAACCGTAGGTCAGGGTCACCAGTAGCGGCACGTTGATGCCGAAGGCCTGGGTCAGCGTCGGGTTCTCGGTCGCGGCCCGCAGATAGGCGCCGAGCCGCGTCTTCTCGATCACGAACCAGGTCGCGAGGCAGACGGCCAGCGAGGCGATGACGACCCAGCCGCGGTAGTTCGGCAGGAACATGAAGCCGAGATTCTGGCCGCCGGTGAGTTGCGGCGGAATCTGGTAGGGCAGGCCGGAGGAGCCGTATTGGTTGCGGAACAGGCCCTGGATGATCAGCGCCAGGCCGAAGGTCAGCAGCAGCCCGTAGAGATGGTCGAGATGGGCGATGCGCTTGAGCAGCAGCCGCTCTATGATCACGCCGGTGACGCCGACGATGAGCGGCGCCAGCAGCAGCGCCACCCAGTAGTTCAACCCGAGATAGTTCAGGCACATCCAGGCGACGAAGGCGCCCATCATGTACTGCGCGCCATGGGTGAAGTTGATGATGTTGAGCAGCCCGAAGATCACCGCCAGCCCGAGGCTGAGGATGGCGTAGAACGAGCCGTTGATCAGGCCGAGCAGGACCTGGCCGAACAGCGCTTGTGGGGGGATTCCGAGAAGCTCGAACATTGATGCTCAATTCATTGCGAAGTCGAGAGGGCAGCGGGCCTGGCGTCATCCTGGCAAGGGAGTGCCGGGAGCCGCCAGGCGCGTCATGGTCGGGCTTGACCCGACCATCTCGCAAACCAGAAGCCTCTGGTCACGAGATTCTCGGGTCAAGCCCGAGAATGACGCCTTTGCCTGCGCTCATTTCTTGACGAGCGGGCACTCGCTCTCGGAGAGCGGGCGGAAGGCCTGCTCGGCCGGCAGCACCGCGATCTGCTTGTAATAGTCCCAGGGGCCCTTCGATTCCGACGGCTTCTTGACCTCGAACAGATACATGTCGTGCATCTTGCGGCCGTCGGGGCGCACCGAGCCCTTGCCGAAGAGCGGATCGTCCGTCGGCAGCTCCTTCATCTTGGCCACCACCGCGGCGGGGTCCTTGCTCTTCGCCGCCTCGACCGCCTTGAGATAGTGCAGCAGGCCGGAATAGACGCCGGCCTGGACCATGGTCGGCTTCTTGCCGCCGTTCTGCTTGGCGAAGCGCTCCGACCAGGCGCGCGTCCCGTCATTGGTGTCCCAGTAGAAGGCCTCGGTCAGCACCAGGCCCTGCGCCGTCTGCAGGCCGAGCGCATGCACGTCCGAGGCGAAGACGAGGAGCCCGGCGAGCTTCTGGCCGCCGGCGGTGATGCCGAACTCGCCCGCCTGCTTGATCGAGTTGATCGTGTCGCCGCCGGCATTGGCGAGGCCGATCACCTTGGCCTTGGAGGCCTGGGCCTGGAGCAGGAAGGAGGAGAAATCGGTGCCGGGGAACGGCGTGCGCACCGCGCCGAGCACCTTGCCGCCGTTCTTGGTGACGATCGCGGCGGTGTCGCGCTCAAGCGCATGGCCGAAGGCGTAGTCCGCGGTCAGGAAGAACCAGGTGTCGCCGCCGGCCTTGACCATGGCGCCGCCGGTGCCCTGGGCGAGCGCATAGGTGTCGTAGGTCCAGTGGATGGTGTTGGCGTTGCAGGCCTTGCCGGTGAGGTCCGACGATGCGGCGCCGGAGTTGATATGGACCTTGTTCTTTTCCTTGGTGATCTGGCTGACCGCCAGCGCGACCGAGGAGGTCGGCACGTCGAGGATCAGGTCGACGCCGTCCTGGTCGTACCATTGCCTGGCGATGGTCGAGCCGACATCCGGCTTGTTCTGGTGGTCGGCCGAGATGATCTCGACCTTGATGCCCTTGTCGGCGGCTTTGAAGTCCTCGACCGCCATCCTGGCGGCGATCACCGAGCCTTCGCCCGCGAGGTCGGCATAGAGGCCGGAGCGGTCGTTCAGCACGCCCGCCTTGACGCTGATCTGCTGGGCGAGCGCCGGGCTGGCCATGAGCGCGCCGAGCCCGGTCGCGAAAAGCAATGTCTTGTAATTCATGATCTCTCTCCCTGACGCGATGTCGTTTTCGACTTGGTTGTTCAAACCCCGAGATAGCCGTGCAGCTTGTCGATGTTCCGATCGAGCGCCTCGTTCGGGATCATGTCGACCACCTTGCCCTGCTCGACGATGAAATGCCGGTCCGCCACCGTCTGGGCGAAGCGGAAATTCTGCTCCACCAGGATGATGGTGAAGCCCTCGCGCTTCAGTTTCGCGATGGTGCGGCCGATCTGCTCGATTATGACCGGCGCGAGCCCCTCGGTCGGCTCGTCGAGCAACAGCAGGTTGGCGCCGGTGCGCAGGATGCGGCCGATCGCCAGCATCTGCTGCTCGCCGCCCGAGAGCTTGGTGCCCTGGCTCTTCAGCCGCTCCTTCAGGTTGGGGAAGAGCGTGAAGATCTGCTCGA
Source organism: Allobosea sp. (assembly GCF_051860145.1). Taxonomy (GTDB): domain Bacteria; phylum Pseudomonadota; class Alphaproteobacteria; order Rhizobiales; family Beijerinckiaceae; genus Allobosea. Next base: position 45,174 of record NZ_JBHYEM010000021.1, read on the forward strand.
GCGGAAGCCCGCCCGGCTTCACCTGCGGCGGCAGCAGCAGGTTCTCCTCGACGCTGAGCGAGGAATAGATGCCGCGCTCCTCCGGCACATAGCCGATGCCGAGCTTGGCGATCGCGCGCGAGGGCAGGGCGATGGTCTCGGCGCCGTCGAGCATCACCGAGCCCTTGCGCTTGCCCATGATGCCGATGATCGATTTCAGCGTCGTGCTCTTACCGGCGCCGTTGCGGCCGAGCAGGGTCACCACCTCGCCGGGCGCGACGTCGAAATCGATGCCGTGCAGCACATGGCTCTCGCCATACCAGGCCTCGAGCCCGCGCACCGCGAGCAGGGGCTTGATGCCGGTCGCCGGCTTCTGGGCGGTCGCGCCTTCAATGAGCATGGCCGCCTCCCGAGCCGATATAGGCCTCGACCACGCGCGGATCCTTCGAGACGGTGGCGTAATCGCCCTCGGCCAGCACCTGGCCGCGGGCCAGCACGGTGATCCGGTCCGAGAGCGAGGCCACGACGGACAGATTGTGCTCGACCATCAGGATCGTGCGGTTCTTCGAGACCTTGCGGATCAGCGCCTCGATGCGCTCGACATCCTCGCGGCCCATTCCGGCCATCGGCTCGTCGAGCAGCATCATCTCGGGGTCGAGCGCCAGCGTCGTCGCGATCTCCAGGGCCCGCTTGCGGCCGTAGGAGAGCTCGACCGCCGGCAGGTTGACGAACTCCGACAGCCCGACGGCCTCGACCAGGCGCCGCGCCTCGTTGTCCAGCGGTTTCAGGACGTCCTCGGAACGCCAGAAATCGAACGAGTCGCCGCGCTTGCGCTGCAGCGCGATACGGACATTGGTCAGCACGCTGAGCTGCGGGAACACGGCCGAGATCTGGAAGGAACGGACCAGCCCGAGGCGGGCGATCTCGGCGGGCTTCTGCGCCGTGATGTCCTTGCCGTTATAGACGATCGAACCTTTTGTCGGCGCAAGAAACTTGGTCAGCAGATTGAAGCATGTCGTCTTGCCGGCGCCATTTGGACCGATCAGCGCGTGAATGCTCCCGCGCCTGACCTTGAGGTCGACGCCGCTCACCGCAGTGAAACCCGCGAATTCTTTCGTGAGTCCTGAGGTGGAGAGAATAATATCCTCAGCCATACCACGCACACATGGTCGCCACCTTATTCATTCTTGGATTGTTCGTTTCCCCGAAAACATGCTGCACCGCGCCCGTTGCGCCTGTCAACGGCGCGGCGGTGCACGCAAAGCCATGCGCAACCGCCTAAAATCGAGCGGTTTAGACGAAAGGCGTAGACGGGGTGTGAGCGGCCGGACCCGCGCTAGCGGTCGGGCGTCACCGCCGCCGCGACAACCGATGCGATCGCGTCGAGGCGCGCCCCATAGGTCTCGCAGGACGGCAAGGCGCCGAGCTTTGCGCCGGCCGCCGCCTGCATCAGCGTCGTGATCAAGGCGGCGGGGCTGACCTCGGCCCGGGCAAGCCTGATCTCACCGGCGGCCTCGGATTCCGCCATCAGGCGCTGGGCATGGCGAACGAAGATCTCCTCGAAGGCCAGGAGTTCCTCCCCCGCGACGCTGACGATCACCGCCTTGAGCTCGACCAGATGGTCGCCTGCGCCGAACGCGGCGAAGGCGCCGCCATGGTGAGCCCGCAGCAACGCGGCGAGCCGTTCGGCGAACGGCCCGGTCGAGGCCAGCACCTCGCGACAACGTGCATCGACGCGCTGGCCGAGCAGGGCCAGCATGGCGCGGAAGACGTCGTCCTTGCCCTTGAAATGGAGATAGAGCGTGGCCTTGGCGAGCCCGGCCTCCTTGGCGATGTCGTCCATGGAGGTGCGCTTGTAGCCGTAGCGGGCGAACAGGCGCAGCGCCGCGTCGGCCACCTGTTCGACACGGTTCGTCGTTTCGTCGGCGGGAGCGCCGGAACCTTCGCTTCTGTCGGACATTTGCAGTCTTGACAAAATCCAATCTGAGCGCGACTATCCTAGTTAGACTCAAATCGTCTAACTAGTCCAGTCGCGCGACCCCGGACTACGGATCGATCGCCCGCCTTCTGATATGTCAGATCGGGCCCTCGAGAGCGAGCCTCTCGATCCGCACCATGGTGCCGCGCTGCGTCATGCCAGCACACGGAGGCAACCATGGTCTCACTCAAGGTCAACGGACAGGCGCATAACGTCGATATCGACGACGACACGCCCCTGCTTTGGGCGATCCGCGACAATCTCGGCCTGACCGGCACCAAGTTCGGCTGCGGCGTCGCCCAATGCGGCGCCTGCACCGTCTACATGGACGGCAAGCCGCTGCGTTCCTGCGTCACTCCCGTCTCGGCGGTCGGCGATGCCGAGATCACCACGATCGAAGCGCTCACCGGCAAGGAAGCCGAGGCCGTCCAGGCGGCCTGGACGGCGCGCGACGTGCCGCAATGCGGCTATTGCCAGTCCGGCCAGGTGATGAGCGCGATCGCGCTCCTCAAGGAGAACAGGAAGCCGACCGATCGCGACATCGATCTCGCGATGAACGGCAATCTCTGCCGCTGTGCCACCTATGTTCGCATCCGCGCCGCGATCCATGACGCGGCCCGCGCGCTGGAGGTCTGACCATGACCGTGCATGATCCTAACCTCTCCCGCCGCTCGCTGCTGAAGGGCGCTGGCGCCCTCGTCATCGGCCTGCATCTGCCGCTCGCCGCGCGCGCCCAGTCCGGCGCCGCGCAGGTCTTCCGGCCGGGCGGCGACGCCGTTTTCGCGCCGAACGCCTTCGTCCGCATCGCAGCCGACGACACGGTCACGGTGCTGGTCAAGCATATCGAGTTCGGTCAGGGGCCATTCACCGGCCTCGCCACGCTGGTCGCCGAGGAACTGGACGCCGACTGGAGCCAGATGCGGGCCGAGCACGCCCTGGCCGACGTCAAGCTCTACGCCAATCTCGCCATGGGCATCCAGGGCACCGGCGGCTCCACGGCGATCGCTAACTCCTTCGAGCAGATGCGCAAGGCCGGCGCCACGGCTCGCGCCATGTTGGTGCAGGCCGCGGCCGAGGCCTGGAAGGTCCCCGCTGCCGAGATCAAGGTCGATGCCGGCGTCATCAGCCATGGCTCCGGCAAGCAGGGCCGCTTCGGCGAGTTCGCTGAGGCCGCCGCCAAGCTGCCGGTGCCGGAGAATACGCCGCTCAAGCCGGCCTCCGCCTTCAAGCTGATCGGCAAGGAAGGCGCGGTGAAGCGCCTCGACAGCGCCGACAAGTCGCGTGGCAAGACGCAGTTCACCATCGACATCTACGCACCGGACATGCTGACCGTGGTCGTCGCCCGGCCGCCGCGTTTCGGCGGCAAGGTCGGCAGCTTCGACGCGGCCGAGGCGCTCAAGGTCAAGGGGGTCGTCGACGTCAAGCAGATCGGCTCCGGCGTCGCGGTCTACGCCACCGGCATGTGGCCGGCCCTGAAGGGTCGCGAAGCGCTGAAAGTCACCTGGGATGAGGCTGGCGCGGAGAAGCGCGGCAGCCGCGAACTCATTGCCGAGTATCGCAGGCTCGCCGGCGGGAAGGGGCTGGTTGCTGGCCAGCATGGCGATGCCGAGGCCGTGCTCGCCAAGGCCGACAAGGTGGTCGAGGCCGAGTTCGCCTTCCCCTATCTGGCGCATGGCCCCATGGAGCCGCTCGACGGCTATTTGCAATGGGATGGCAACGAGGCGCTGGCGCGTTTCGGCAGCCAGCTCCAGACCGGCGACCATCAGGCCATCGCCCGCGTGCTTGGCCTCGGGCTCGAGAAAGTCCGGGTCGAGACGATGCTCTCGGGCGGCAGCTTCGGCCGGCGCGCCCAGCCGACCATGGAGCTTGCCGTCGAGCTCGCGGAAGCGGCCAAGGCGATCGGTCCCAACCGGCCGGTGAAGCTGGTGCGCACCCGCGAGGACGACCTCTCCGGCGGCTATTACCGCCCGCTCTTCCTGCACCGCCTGCGCGGCGCGGTGAAGAACGGCAAGATCCTCGCATGGAGCGGTGCGATCGTCGGCCAGTCGTTCCTGAAGGGCTCGCCTTTCGAGGCGATGATCAAGGACGGGATCGATCCGGTCATGGTCGAAGGCGCCAACGAACTGCCCTATGAGATCGCCGATTTCCGCTGCGACCTGCACACCGTCCAGGTCGGCGTGCCGACGCTATGGTGGCGTTCGGTCGGCCATACCCATACCGGGCATGCGGTCGAATGCTTCATCGATCAGCTCCTGCAGGAGGCCGGGCAGGACCCGGTTGCCGGGCGGCTGGCGCTGATGGGCAAGCATCCGCGCCTCGCCAACGTGCTGCGCGCCGTGGCGGACCTGGCGAAGTGGAATGGGCCCGGCCCTGTCGACGGCCGTGCACGCGGCGTCGCGGTGGTCGAGAGCTTCGGCTCCTTCGTGGCCCAGATCGCCGAGGTCTCGCTCGGCGGCGATGGCGAGCCCAAGGTGCACAAGGTCTGGTGCGCGGTCGACTGCGGCACCGCCGTCAATCCCGACATCATCCGGGCCCAGATGGAGGGTGGCATCGGCTTCGGTCTCGGCCATGCGCTCTACGGCGAGATCACGCTCGACGAGGGCCGGCCGGTTCAGCTCAATTTCGACAGCTACCGCTCGCTGCGCATCCACGAGATGCCGGAGGTCGAGGTCAGGATCGTCGCCTCGACCGAGGCGCCTACCGGCGTCGGCGAGCCCGGCGTGCCGCCGATCAGCCCGGCGGTTGCCAATGCCCTCGCCCGCCTCGGCCAGGCGAGGGCGCGACAGTTGCCGATGGTGGGAGGGACTGTGTGATGCGGGGCCTTTTCCTTTCCGCGGCTGCCGGGCTCGCGCTCTGCATGGCCGGCACCGCGCTGACGCTGGCGCAGAATGCGGGCCAATCCCAGCCCGGCGGCGCCTCTCTGCGCCCCGCCGCAAGCTTCAGCAGTATCGCCAACCCGCGCGACCGCTCGGTCGCGCTGTTCGCCGAGATGGGCAAGGTCATGCAGCATCCGCGCTGCATGAACTGCCATCCCGCGACCGAGCGGCCGCGCCAGGGCGACGCCAAGCGCCTGCACCAGCCGATGGTGGTGCGCGGCAAGGACGGCCATGGCGCGCCGGGCCTCGAATGCACGACCTGCCACGGCAAGCAGAACTTCGATCCGGCGCGCGTGCCGGGCGACGGCCACTGGGCGCTGGCGCCGGCCTCCATGGCCTGGGAAGGCAAGTCGCTCGGCCAGATTTGCGAACAGCTTAAGGACCAGAACCGCAACGGCAGCCGCGACCTCGCGGCGCTGGTCAAGCATGTCACCACCGACACGCTGGTGCTCTGGGGCTGGAATCCGGGCGCGAGCCGCGAGCCGGCGCCGGGCACCGCCGCGCAGTTCGGCGCGCTGATGCAGGCCTGGGCCGATACGGGCGCCGCCTGCCCGGCGTCGTAGAGCGCGATCCTCTCTTCCCTTCTCCCGCAAGCGGAGAAGGGAAGGCGCGCACTTTGGCCTGCGCCTTCGTCCATGTTGCAAGCGCACCATCCGCTCGGCTAGTGCTGTCGGGAACGCTTCCTCCCTCCGTTCCAGCGGCAAAGGCTATGCGATGAAGAAGGTTTATCCCGATGCGGCGGCAGCGCTCGCTGGCGTCGTCAAGGACGGCATGACGATCATGGCGGGCGGCTTCGGCCTGTGCGGCATCCCCGACACGCTGATCGAGGCGATCCGCGCGTCCGGCGCGAAGAACCTGACCTTCATCTCGAACAATGCCGGCGTCGATGGCGCCGGCCTCGGGCTGCTGCTCGAGACGCGCCAGATCAGGAAGATGATCTCGTCCTATGTTGGCGAGAACAAGCTCTTCGCCCAGCAATATCTCGCCGGCGAGCTCGAGCTCGAATTCACCCCGCAGGGCACGCTCGCCGAGCGCATCCGCGCCGGCGGCGCCGGCATCCCGGCCTTCTTCACCAAGACCGGCGTCGGCACGCTGATCGCCGAGGGCAAGGAGGAGCGCGAGTTCGACGGCGAGCGCTACATCATGGAACGCGGGCTCTTCGCCGACATTTCGATCGTGCATGCCTGGAAGGGCGATACCGAGGGCAACCTCGTCTACCGGAAGACGGCGCGCAACTTCAATCCGATGATGGCCTCGGCCTCGCGCTTCACCGTCGCCGAGGTCGAGCATCTCGTGCCGGCCGGCGAGATCGACCCCGACCACATGCACACGCCAGGCATCTTCGTGAAGCGCATCGTGCATGTGCCGAATCCGGTCAAGCGCATCGAGCAGCGCACCACCCGCCCGCGCGCGGCCGCCTGAGGAGATTGCGACATGGCCTGGACCCGTGAACAGATCGCCGCCCGCGCCGCCAAGGAGCTGAAGGACGGTTTCTACGTCAATCTCGGCATCGGTATCCCGACGCTGGTTTCGAACTACATTCCCGACGGCATGAGCGTGCAGCTCCAGTCGGAGAACGGCATGCTCGGCATGGGCCCGTTCCCCTATGAGGGCGATGAGGACCCGGACCTGATCAATGCCGGCAAGCAGACCATCACCGAGCTGAAGACGACGAGCTATTTCTCCTCGGCCGACTCGTTCGGCATGATCCGCGGCGGCCATATCGATCTCTCGATCCTCGGCGCCATGCAGGTCGCGGAGAATGGCGATCTCGCCAACTGGATGATCCCGGGCAAGATGGTGAAGGGCATGGGCGGCGCCATGGACCTCGTCGCCGGCGTCAAGAAGGTCGTCGTGGTGATGGAGCATGTCGCCAAGAACAAGGACGGCTCGGAATCGCCGAAGCTGCTCAAGGCCTGCGACCTGCCGCTGACTGGGGCGGGCGTCGTCGACATGGTGATCACCGATCTCGGCGTCTTCAGCATCGACGAGAATGGCGGCGGCATGACGCTGATCGAGCTCGCCGAGGGCGTCTCGCTCGACGAGATCAAGGGCAAGACGGACGCGGCCTTCAAGGTCGCGGTCTGAGTCGGGCATGCGTCATGGTCGGGCTTGACCCGACCATCTCCTGACGAGAAGGGCTCCGTCTCAGGCGCCTCTTTCTGCCTGAGATTCTCGGGTCTGCGCTTCGCTCCGCCCGGGAATGACGGCTGGCGCAGCACTCAACTGCGCCCCTTGCCTGCCTCCCACCCCGCCCGCACCAGTTCCGGGTCGGCATGCTCCTCCTGCGGGTAGCCGACGCAGAGCCAGGCGATCAGCTTCCAGTCCGGCGGCGTCCGCAGCGCCGCCGCGATCTCGCCGGGCTCGAGGATCGAGACCCAGCCGACGCCGACGCCATGCGCCCGCGCCGCTAGCCAGAACTGGGTGATCGCGGCCACCACCGAGTAGTCGAGCATCTCCGGCATGCTGCGCCGGCCGAGCCCATGGCCCTGCCGGGTGGAGTGGTCGCAGAACACCGCGAATTGTTCCGGGGCCTCGCGCAAGCCCTCGAGCTTGAGCCTTGCATAGAGCGCCGCCTGCGCGCCGTCATAGTCGCCCAGGGCCTCGGCATTGCAGCGCGCGAAGCTCGCCTGGGCCGCGGCGCGCTGTACCGGATCGTTGACCCGCAGCCAGCGCCAGGGCTGAGAATGGCCGACCGAGGGCGAAAGCTCCGCGAGCCGCAAGAGATGCGTCACGAGCGGCTCCGGCAGGGTTTCCGGCCTGAAGCGGCGCACGTCCCGTCGCCAGGCCAGCAGCTCCTCGAAGCGGGCGATGAAACCCGCGTCGAAGACGGGCACGTCGCTCACGACGGTTCCCGGCTGGCGATGGCGTGGAAGAAGGAGCCGCTGACCAGGCCGCGCCGGCTGCCCGCCGGGGTCGGTGGCGAGCCATGCGGGTCGGTCACCATCGCGAAGGGCTCATCTTCGCCTTGCGAGAGGATGGTCGCATAATGGAACTCGTGCCCGGTCAGCGCCTGCCCGGCCGGACCGAGCGGCCCGTCGGCCCGCAGCACCGCACGGCGATAACCCAGGTTCATCTTGCGCTTCGCGAAGCTGGTCTCGACCGAAAGCAGCCCCGCCATGGCGTGGCTGGCGCCCTCGGCATCGACGAGGGAGCGGCCGAGCACCATGTAGCCGCCGCACTCGCCATGGACGGGACGCGTCTCGGCGAAGCTCCGTAGGCTCGTCATGAAGCGATCGGCGGCGGCGAGCCGTCCGGCATGCAGCTCGGGATAGCCGCCCGGCAGCCAGCAGGCGTCGCAGTCGGCGGGAGGCGGCTCGTCCGCCAGCGGCGAGAACGGCACCAGCGTCGCGCCGGCGGCACGCCAGCCGGCCTCGACATGGGGATAGACGAAGCTGAAGGCGGCATCGCGTGCGAGCGCGATGCGCCGTCCCGGGGCGGGCAGGGCGGGGAAGGGCGCCGTCGGTGCTGGCAACCGCGTCGGCTTCGCCGCCGCGATCACGGCGTCGAGGTCGACCGCGGCCGACACGGCCTCGGCGAGCGCGTCGAGCCGCTGATGCAGGTCTTCCGTCTCGCCCGCCTGTACCAGTCCGAGATGGCGCTCGGGCAGGATCAGGCTCGCCTCGCGCGGCAGCGCGCCGAGCACGGGCAGTCCGATCTTCTCCATGCCGGCGCAGGCCAGCCGACGATGGCGCTCGCTCGCCACCTTGTTCAGGATGACGCCTGCCACCGTGATGCGCTCGTCATAGCGCATGCAGCCGAGCGCGACGGCCCCGGCCGATTGCGCCTGGCCGGAGACATCGACGACGAGCAGCACCGGCCAGCCGAACAGCGCCGCGATATCGGCGCTTGCGCCGGTGCGGCCCTCCAGGCCGGGCACGCCGTCGAACAGCCCCATCGAGCCCTCAGCGATGACGATGTCGGCGCTCGCGACCTCGCTCGCGATCTGGCCGAGCAGCGCCTCCGGCATCGCGTAGCTGTCGAGATTGGCGCTGGGCGCGCCGGTTGCGGCGGCGTGGAAGGCCGGGTCGATATAGTCCGGTCCGCATTTCAGGCCGCGCACGGTCAGTCCACGTTTTACCAGCGCCCGCTGCAGGCCGAGCGTGATCGTGGTCTTGCCCGAGCCGGAGCGCGGCGCGGCGATAAGCAGCCCGCGCCCGCTCATTGCCCGCCGCCCGGCCGGAAGCGGCGGTCGTACCCGGTCGAATAGAGCGCGCTCTCGCCGAAATCCTCGGCTCCGAGCGCCGGCCCGACCAGGATCAGCGCCGTGCGCTCCAGCCCGGACGCCGCGACGTCCTCCGCGATCGAGCCGAGCGTGCCGCGCAGCACGCGCTCGTCCGGCCAGGAGGCGCGGAAGACGATCGCGACGGGGCAGTCCGCTCCATAGAACGGCGTCAGCTCCTCGACGACCTGCCCGATGACATGGATCGAAAGGTGGATCGCCAGCGTCGCGCCCGAGGCGGCGAAGGTCGCGAGCTTTTCCCGCTCTGGCATCGAGGAGGCGCGGCCGGAGGTGCGCGTCAGCACCAGCGACTGCGCGACGCCCGGCAAGGTCAGCTCGCGTTTCAGTGCCGCGGCGGCAGCGGCAAAGGCCGGAACGCCTGGCGTGACCGTGTAGGGGATGCCGAGCGCATCGAGCCGGCGCATCTGCTCGCCGCAGGTGCTCCAGATCGAGAGGTCGCCGGAATGCAGCCGGGCGATGTCGAGGCCGTCCGAATGCGCCGAGACGATCTCCGCGACGATCGCGTCGAGATCGAGCGGGGCGGTGTCGACGATCCGCGCTCCCTCCGGGCACCAGCCGAGCATCGCCTTCGGGATCAAGGAGCCGGCATAGAGGCAGACCGGGCAGGCCGCGATCAGGTCGCGTCCGCGCAAGGTGATGAGATCGGGCGCGCCCGGTCCGGCGCCGATGAAATGCACGGTCACGGCGCGCTCCATTCCGCGCTTCTGGCCAATGCGCAGGTGACGCGGGCGGTCGCGATGCGTGGCTGGATCAGCACGGCGCCCGGCCCGGCCGCAGCGAGCGCGGCCGCCTCCGCTACCGAGCCGACGCCGTAGAGCCCCGCGATCCGGGTCGAACGCGTGGCGCAGGAGGCCTCGAAGCCGGCGAGCGCCTCATCGGGAATGGCGACGAGCTCCGCCTTGCGTGCCTTTGCCACCGCGATCAGCCCGGCTTCGCCAGCGCGGCTGCCGAGCGTGGCGAGGCGCAAGGCCGTGCCGGGCATGAGTTCGGCCGCTGCGAGCGCCGCGTCGAGGCAGGCGCGAACGTCGGCCTCCGTCGTGCCGGGGCGCAACCCGATCCCGGCGACGATCATGCTTTCACCACCCGCCATTGCGTCACCGGCATCGCGGCCCGCCAGCCATGCATCGTCCCGACTGCGTCGAGATGGCTGATGCCGATCCGGCGCAAGGAACCGCCATGCCTGGCATAGAGCGCGGCCAGCCGTGCCTCGCCTTCAATCGTCACAACATTGGCGACGAGCCGCCCGCCCGGCTTCAGCGCGGCCCAGGCCGCCTCGAACACACCCGCATCCGTGATGCCGCCGCCAATGAAGATCGCGTCCGGCGCCGGCCGGCCGGCGAGAGCGGCCGGCGCGGCGCCGTTCACGCTCTCGACGGCGAGCGCGCCGAGCGCCATCCGGTTGCGCCCGATGCGGGCGGCGCGCTCCGGATTCTCCTCGAAGGCGATAGCGCGGTTGCCGGGGCTGCGCAGGCACCATTCGAGCCCGATGGAGCCGGAGCCCGCGCCGATATCCCAGAGCAGTTCGCCGGCCCGGGGCCGCAGCGCGGACAGCGTGATGGCGCGGATATCGGCCTTGGTGATCTGGCCGTCATGCTCGAACCAGTCATCGTCGAGCCCGCTTGCCAAGGGCAGGATGCGCGCATCGGGGGCGGCGACGAGATCGAGCGCGATCAGGTTGAGCGGATCGACCTCGCCGAGGTCGAACTGGTCGGCCCGGCAGTCCCGGACCTGCTCGCGCGGCCCGCCCAGCGCCTCCATCACGACGAGGCGCGACGCGCCGAAGCCACGCGCGCTCATGATCTCGGCAACGCGCGCCGGCGTCGTGCCGTCCCAGGACAGCGCCAGCACGCGCCGGCCCGGCTGCAGATAGGGGATGATGCGCTGCAAAGCGCGGCCGTGGAGCGAGACCCGGCCGCACTCCTCCTGCGGCCAGCGCAGCCGGTTGCAGGCGAGTGCGAAGCAGGAGAGCTGCGGGAAGATCTGCATCTCCTCGGCCGGGATCGCCTTCGCCAGCCCGGCGCCGATACCGTAATGGAACGGATCGCCCGTCGCGACGACGCAGACCTTGCGGCCGCGCTTGGTCAGGATCATCGGCAGCGCGTTCCGGAACGGCTGCGGCCATTCCGCCGCCTCGCCCGGAACCTTGCCGATCAGGGCGATATGGCGCGCCCCGCCATAGACCAGTTCGGCGCCGTCGAGCGCGGCGAGCGCCTCGGGTGACAGCCCCGCGCGGCCGTCCTCGCCGAGCCCGACGAGGGAGAGCCAGGGCTTCCCTGCGGCAGGGGCGCTTCTCGACAGTTCTTCCATTTCGGGCGACAACACTGACATGACGGTTCTGATCCTAGGCGGCACCAGTGAGGCTGCGGCGCTCGATCAGCTTCTGGCTGAACAGGCGCCGGAAATCCGTGCGATCGTCTCGCTGGCCGGGCATACGTCCGATCCCAGGCCGCATAATCTGCCGGTGCGGATCGGTGGTTTCGGCGGTATCGACGGGCTGCGGCGCTATCTCGTGGAGAATGGCGTTGTCGCGGTGGTCGATGCGACGCATCCCTTCGCCGCGATCATGCCTTTCCATGCCGAAGCCGCCTGCAAGGCCGAGAATGTGCCGCTGATCGCGATTCGCCGCGAGTCCTGGAAGCCGAACCCGGGCGACCGCTGGCGCTCGGTGGCGGACATCGCGGCTGCGGCGGAGGCGCTCGGCAAGGAGCCGCGCCGCGTCTTTCTCACGGTGGGGCGCTTGGAGCTGCCAGCCTTCGCCGACGCGCCGCAGCACCATTATCTCGTCCGCGTCATCGAGCCGATCGGGGATCGTTTGCCGCTGAATGGCGTCAAGGTCATCCAGCAGCGCGGGCCCTTCGACGTCGACGACGAGGAGGACCTGATGCGCCGCGAGGAGATCGAGATCCTCGTCTCCAAGAATTCCGGTGGCCCGGCGACGGTCGGCAAGCTCGTCGCGGCACGCCGGCTGAGCCTGCCGGTGATCATGGTCGAGCGGCCGCCCAAGCCCGATGTCGAAACCGTCGACCATATCGATCAGGTCCTGCCCTGGCTGGTGGCGCAAGGGCTCTTCGTCACGGAGCGCGGCGTATAGACGATGGGCGTCGCGCCTTCGCGCGCGATCAGCCGCGTGCTCGAGGCGCCGATCATCACCAGCGTCGCCATGTCGGCGGAACCGGCCGCCGCGACGGCTTCGCTCATCGATAGCACGCGCAACACCTCGTCCGCTCGCCCGATCGCGCGGGCGAAGATCACCGGGGTCTCGGCCGGGCGATGTCGGGCCGCCAGCGCCAGCGCCTCGCCGAGCTGCCAGGGCCGCGCCTTCGAGATCGGATTGTAGAGCGAGATCACGAAATCGGCCGATAGCGCCGCCTCCAGCCGCTGGGTGATCACCTCCCAGGGCTTGAGATTGTCGGAGAGCGAGATCGCGCAGAAATCGCCGCCGAGCGGCGCGCCGGCCCGTGCGGCCGCAGCCAGCATCGCCGTGATGCCGGGCTCGACCGTGATTGGCACGGCAAGCCAGTCCGGCTCGCCCGCCTCAAGCGCCTCGAACACGGCCGCCGCCATGGCGAAGACGCCGGGATCGCCGCCCGAGACGACCGCGACACGCCGCCCCTCGAACGCCAGCTGCAGCGCATGGCGGGCGCGCGTCACCTCGACGCGATTGTCCGAGCCGTGCTTCACCTGCCCCTCGCGCGCCGGCAGTCGGTCGAGATAGGGGCCGTAGCCGACGAGGTCGCTGGCGGCCTCGATCGCCGCTTGAGCCGCCGGCGTCAGCCAATGCGCCTCGCCCGGACCGAGCCCGACGATGGTGAGCGAGCCGCTCACAGCCGCCGTCCCTCGCCGGGGACGAGGACCATCGAGAAATAAGGCGCCTCGTCATCGGCCTTGTCGTCGAGCCGCGTCACGACCTGGCCGGCCATGGTCGCGCGCTCGACATAGATCGCGCGGTGGACCAGACCGGCGGCCTTCAGGGCGCGGCGCACCTTGGGCAGGTTACGGCCGAGCTTCATGATCACGGCGGCGTCGGTGTCGACGAGGCGGCGGCGCAGCTCGGCTTCGGAGAGCGTGCCAGGCAGGACGGTCATGACGTCGTCGCCCCAGGTGATCGGCGCGCCGGCCCGCACCCAGGCGCCGGCCATCCCGGTGACGCCCGGCACGACCTCGGTCGGGAAGCGATGGGCGAGGCGCCGCCACAGATGCATGAAGGAGCCGTAGAAGAACGGGTCGCCGTCGCAGAGCACGGCGACGGTCCGCCCGGCGCCCATCTCGGCCGCGAGCCGCTCGGCCGCCTCGTCGTAGAAGGCGGCGATCGGCCCGTCATAGGCTTCCTCCCCGACCCTGGCCTCGGTGGTCACTGGGAAGGCCAACACGATCTCGCGCGCCGGATCGGGCGCGATGACCGCATCCGCCGTGGCGCGGGCATTGCCGCGGCTGCCCTTCTTGCAGAAATGCACCAGACGGTCGGCGCTCGCGATGATGTCGCGGGCCCTGACCGTCATATAGTCGGGATCGCCGGGGCCGAGGCCGACGCCGAAGAGCAATGTATTGGGTTGAGCCGTATTCACTGGCTCACTCCTTCTCTTGCGCCAGCGCGTTGACGGCAGCCGCCGCCATCGCCGAGCCGCCGCGCCGCCCATGCACGACGAGGAAGGGCACGCGCCCGTCCTGCGCCAAAGCCTGCTTCGATTCCGCCGCGCCGACGAAGCCGACCGGGATGCCGATGATGGCGGCCGGCCTCGGAGCATCGGCGTCGAGCATTTCGAGCAGGTGGAAGAGCGAGGTCGGCGCATTGCCGATGACGACGAGCGCGCCCGCCAGATGCGGCCGCCACAGCTCCATCGCCGCGGCCGAACGGGTCGTGCCGACCTGTTTCGCCAAGGTCGGCACCTGCGGGTCGTCGAGCGTGCAGATCACGGCATTGCCGGCCGGAAGCCTGGCGCGCGTGACGCCGTTGGCGACCATCTTGGCGTCGCAAAGGATCGGCGCTCCCGCCCGCAGCGCGGTCTCTGCGGCCGCGGTGAAATCGCCCGACATCTCGACGTCACCCGGCAGGTCGGTCATGCCGCAGGCATGGATCATCCTGACCACGACGCGCCCGGCCGTGCCGGAGAAACGCGAGAGATCGGCCTCGGCCCGAATGATGGCGAAGGAGCGCTCGTAGATCGCATCGCCTTCGCGGATATAGTCGTAACGCGTGTTCAAGCCTCGAGTCCCGAAAGCCGGCCTGACGTCAGGGCGGCGTGGATGTCCTGTCCCGGCTGCAGACGCTGCACAATCTGCGAAAGGTCAAGCCTCGCGAGCGCCTTGTCCCGCGTCGTCCCGCCGATGACGACGTCGTAACGCCCGTCCTGGCCGATGAGCGTCAGGTCGGCCGGCCCGGCATGGGCGCAGGATTTGACGCAGGCCGAGAGATGGAGCGTGCGGCCGGCGGCGAGCAGTTCCGCTGCCGCTTCGGCCAGGACCGCAGCATCCATCATGGTCCGGGTTTCGCCGCGCGGGCAGGCGGGCGCGCCGGAGCAGGCCTGCACCGAAAGGCGCGGGTCGTCGTCCCGCGTGATCAGGCCGCGCGTCTCGCAGTGCGCAGCAAGCTCGGTCGCCTCATCGCGCCCGAGCCCGAGGAAGGCCAGGCCGCGCCAGGGCGAGAAGCGCATCTCCTCGACGCCCAGCTCGGCGGCCACAGCGCTCAAGCCCGCCAATGTCGCGGCATCCGAGCGCCCGAAGGGCAGCCCGGCGATCAAGGCGACGCGTGACGAGCGCAGCGCCACGATGCCGACCCGCCGCGGGGCGGGGCGGACCGGTGGAGGAGAGGTCCGCGACAGCGCGCAATTCGCGATCAGCGCGACGGTCTGCTCATCCGAAAGGTCACGCAGGCGATGGAGCCGGGCGGGGTCAGTGCGCCGGCAGGCTGCGAAGCCGGAGAGGAGGGCGGTGACGGCCGCCGCCGCATCGCCCAGTGCGACCGGTCCGAGCCAGATTGCCTGCGGCAGGCCGATCGCGACCGCCTCGCTGCCGATCGCGACCACACGCAGATCGGCCGGAAAGCCATCGAGCGCGAGGCTCCCGCCGCCATCGACGACCACGTTGGTCTTCGCAGGCAAGCCGTCAACGGCGCGGCCGGCCCGTTCGATCTCGGCCGAGAGCGCGGCGGAGTCGATCAGGTCGCTGGCATCGCGTCCGGCCAGCGGTGAGGTCAGGACGAGACGTTGCGGCCCGGTTCCTCCGGCTTCGTCGACCAGCCCGTCGGCCAGCAAGGCCTCGACGAGGACGGGATGAGCCTGCGGACGCACGCCCCTGATCTGCAGATTGCCGCGCCCCGAGATTTCGACGAGGCCGTTGCCCGTCTCCTCAGCCAGCCTCGCCACGCGCCGCAATTGTGCGGGGGTGAGCGTGCCGCCGGGCGGATGCAGCCGGACCAGCCAGCCGTCGCCGGTCTCCATCGGCCGCAGCGTGCTCGGGCACCAGCCGCGCCGCAGCGTTGCTCGCGCGGGCGCGCTCATTCCGCCGCATCCTTGCTGGCGAGGAAGGCGGCGACGGAGTTGCGCCGGCTCGTCCACAGGCCGCGGCGCTCGGCTTCGGAAAGGCGGGCGCGGATCGAGGCGGCCGCCGGCGCATTGGCCCGCTCCAGCGCGCTCCAGACGGCCGGATCGGCGCAATAGGCCTGGAACACGGCGTCGAACAGGCCGTCCGCCACGGCATCGGTGCTCGCGGCATAGACGAAGAGCGTGTCGACGGTCTCGGCAAGTTCGGCCGCGCCGCGCCAGCCATGGGCGAGCTGGCCGGCGATCCAGCGCGGGTGGCAGAGCCGGCCATGGACGATGCGCCCGATATCCTCGCCCAGCGTCCGGGCTTTCGGCGCCGCGGGATCGGAGCTGTCGAGGCTGTAGAGCGCAGCCTCGCTGCCGAGCGCCTGCGCCGCCGCCGCGAAGCCGCCGATCACGTCGGCGGCGCTGGTCGCTTCCAGGATGTCGCGGCCGGGCGTGTCGCTGACATGGACGAAGGCGCTCGCGCTCGCGACCCGGCGGGCGAAGCCGGGATCGGCGCTGGCGATGCCCTCCGCGCCGCCATAGGCATGGCTGCTGGCGGCAAGATAGGCGGCGCCGAGATCGCCTCGATGCTCCCACTGGCCGTCAAGCGCCCGGTCGGCCATGGCCGCGCCGAAGCGGCCTGGCGCCGGACCGAAAACGCGCGCCGCATCCTCGCCACGCCGGCGGGCGGCGGCGGGCTCGTTCCAGTCGTCGGGCTCATCGAGCGCGGCGACCGCGCGGGTGGCCGCGTCGAGCAGCGCGATCTGCCCCGGAAACGTGTCGCGAAAGGCGCCGGAGATGCGGATCGTCACGTCGAGCCGCGGATGTTCGAGCTTCGCCAGCGGAATCACCGAGAAGCCCGTCACCCGCGTCGAGCCATGGTCCCAGAGCGGCGCTGCGCCCATCAGGGCCAGCGCATGGGCGATGTCCTCGCCGCCGGAGCGCAGGGTCGGCGAGGCCCAGAGATCCATCACGATCCGGCGCGGATGCTCGCCATGGTCCTGGAGATGGCGCGCGATCACCGCGGCGGCGGCGTGGGCGCCGAGGCGTGCGGCTGCACGGGTGGGTATGGCGCGCGGGTCGAGCGTCGAGAGGTTGCGGCCGGTCGGCAGGACCTCGGCATGTCCGCGATGCGGTGAACCGGCAGGGCCCGGCGGCACGAAGCGCCCGTCGAGCGCCCGCAGCAGGTTCTCGCGCTCGCTGCGGGAGGAAGCGGCATCATGCGCGGCCTGCCCGAAGACATGCAGGCCCTCGCGGAAAGGCAGCTCGGCGATGTCGCAGAGATGCGCGTCGAGCCGGGTCAGCGCATCGGCCATATCGAGATCGGCCGTGACGCCGCAGGTTTCGGCCAGCCCGCTCGCCTCGGCCCGCTCGCGGATCTCGCGGGCGACGATTTCGGCCCGGCGCGGGTCGAGCACCTGCGCCTGCGAGAACTCCTCGACGAGATCGCGCAGCAGCGCGACCTCGCCGGCCGCTTCGGCATGCACCAGTTCCGGCGGCAAATGGCCGAGCGTCACGGCCGAGAGCCGGCGCTTGGCCGGGGCTGCCTCGCCCGGATCGTCGACGACATAGGGATAGATCACCGGAAGGCCGCCGATCGCGAGGCGCGGCCAGCAGGCGGCCGAGAGCGCGACCGCCTTGCCCGGCAGCCATTCCGTGGTGCCATGCGTGCCGAGATGGATCAGCGCGTCGCTGCCGGCGAGCCGCAGGCCGAGATAGAAGGCGAGATAGGCATGGCCGGGTGGCGCGTCGGGGTCGTGATAGCGCGCCTTGCGGTCCGGCGAGGCATCGCGCGCTGGCTGCAGGGCGACGAGGAGATGGCCGCTGCGGACGACGCGGTACCGGAAGGCCGAGCCGTCGCAGGCAGGGTCGGTTTCGGGTGCGCCATGGGCTGCGATCAGCGCGGCGCGGGCGGTATCGGGGATGGTCGCGAGCCAGGCGCGATAGCCAGCGAGCCGGATGGCGAAATCGGCCGGCCCTTCGGTCAGGGCCCGCATCAGGCATAAGCCCTCATCCTGAGGAGCGGCCTCCTTTGCCGTCATTGCGAGCGCAGCGAAGCAATCCAGATTCGTGGAGCTCGATGCCCCCTGGATTGCTTCGCTGCGCTCGCAATGACGTTCAACCTCGTACCCCGCCCCCGTCAGAAGCTCACGGATGGCCGCGACGCTTGCCGGTGTGTCGAGCCCGACCGCGAAGCCCGCGCGCCCGCCGCGCGCGGGATAGTCAGACATCACCAAGGCGAGCCTGCGTTCCGCCGGAGGCTTGCGCGCCAGCGCGATCCAGCCGGATGCGAGCTCGGCGAGCGCGGCGATACCGTCGGGGTCGGGTACCAGCCGACGCATGGTGAGGCCGGTTTGCGGGTCGGCGTCCTCCGCCTTGAAGGCGACCGGGACAGCGCCAATCCGGCCGTCGAATTCCGGCAGCGCGACCTGCATGGCGAGATCGGCGCCCGAAAGCCCGCGCGGCGAGGCCTCCCAGGCATCGCGCGGGCTGCCGACCGGCACGGCCTGGAGGATTGGGCAGTCGGCGGCGTCGAGCACGAAATCCGCGCCATCGCGCGCCGAGAAGGCGGTGGTGGTGACGAGGGCGGCCGGTTTGCGCAGGGCGATCAGCGCGGCGAGCTCGCCGGTGACGGCCGGGTCCTTCAGGCTGGTCAGCGCCAGGATCAGGGCGGCATGGCCGCGTGCGGCAAGCGCTTCCGCGATCGCCTCCGCCATGGCGGTGTCTCCAGCCGCGACGCCGGAGCGATAGACTAGGATCGGGACGAGCGAGGCGGTGGTGGGCAGGTTTGCGAGCGCGTCGCGCCACGGCAGGGGGGTGGCATCGGCGCCAAGTGCAAAGAGCGGTGGCAGGAGGACGGGTGCTGGCGGGCCCTCATCCCCCTGCCGGGACCTTCTCCCCCGAGGGGAGAAGGGGGCTGCGGCCGCCGCCTCGCTCATTTTTGCCTGCCCGTGCTGCTTCGCGCGCTCTTCCTTCTCCCCTCGGGGGAGAAGGTGGCCCGGCGCAGCCGGGTCGGATGAGGGAAGTGCAGCATCCGCGAGATAGCTTGCGATGCAGCCCATTAGCCGGCGCATGTTTTCCGTGCCGCCGCCGGCCCGGAAATAGGCCAGCAGCTCACCCGCAAGCTCCGGCGCCACTGTGCCGTACTCGGCCAGCCGCTCGTCCGGCCGGTCGTCCCCGGGCAGCACGGCGAGCGCGATGCCCGCGCGCCGGCACGCCTCGGCCAGTTGTTCGATGCCGTAGCGCCAGTAATCCAGCCCGCCGAGGCAGCGCACCAGCACGAAGCGTGAGCGCGCAGCCGTCTTCTCGACCAGGAGATCGATCGAGAGAGGGTGCTTCAGCCGGCGCAGCGAAGCGAGGCGCAAGTCGAGGCCAGACGCGCCGGCCGCGGCGGCCAGCGCCGAGAGGTCGCTGTCGGCGAAGGAGAGCACCAGGACATCCCCCGGCGGCAGGGCGAGATCGACGGCGTCTTCGCCGTCGTCGAGCCTGATCTCGCTGGAGGGGAGGAGGTGCATCGTCAGCCCGCCAGCGCGGCCTCCACGGCCTTGCGGTCGAAGCCCTTCAGGCCGATGACCACAAGCCTACCGTCCTTGGCCTCGCCTGCCGCCCAGGCGCGATCGTAATGGTGGCTGACCCGGCGGCCGACACCCTGCACGACGAGCCGCATCGGCTTGCCGGGAATGGCGACGAAGCCCTTCAGGCGCAGCACGCCGTCCGCCTCGGCCGCCCTGGCGACGCGGGCGGAGACGTCTTCGGGAGTGGAAGCGGCGGCAAGGGCGAAATCAAAGCTCTCGAAATCGTCGTGGTCGTGGTCCTCGGCGCTCTCGTGATGCGAGGGGCGCCCGGCGAGATCGGCCTCGGCGGCGGCGTTGAGGCCGACGATCAGTGCCGGCTCGACCTTGCCATGGGCGGTCTCGACGATCTTGATCGCCTTGGGCAGATGCTCGGCGATTTCGGCCTTGACCCGCTCGCGGCCGGCCGCATCGACGAGGTCGCTCTTGTTGAGCAGGATCAGGTCGGCGCAGAGGATCTGGTCCTCGAATACCTCCTCGAGCGGGTTGTCGTGATCGAGAGCGGCGTCGCCGGCGCGCTGCGTGGCGAGCGCCTCCGGATCGTCCGCGAACTGGCCGTCCGCCACCGCGGGTCCGTCGACCACGGCGATGACGCCGTCGACGGTGACGCGCGAGCGGATCGCCGGCCAGTTGAAAGCATTGACCAGCGGCTTCGGCAGCGCCAGCCCGGAGGTCTCGATCAGGATGTGCTCGGGCGGGTTCGCCCGGTCCAGCAGCTTCTCCAGCGCCGGCACGAAATCGTCGGCGACGGTGCAGCAGATGCAGCCGTTCGGCAGCTCGACGATGTCCTCCTCGCTGCAGCCTGCGACGCCGCAGGCGGCGAGGAAGGAGCCGTCGAAGCCGAGATCGCCGAACTCGTTGACCAGCACGGCGAGGCGCTTGCCCTGGCTGTTCTCGAGCAGGTGGCGGACCAGCGTGGTTTTCCCGGCGCCGAGGAAGCCGGTGATGATCGTGCAGGGGATCTTGCCCAGCGAGGGCGCTTGCGGTGCGTTCATGGTCTTGATCCTTGTTGGCGCGCCGGCAGAGGCGGCACGCGCGCGACCACGCCCTTGCGGAACGAGGCGGGTCTGTCCTTCCAGGGAACGATGCCGTTGGCGCTGGCCGCGAAGCTCGCGGCAGCCCCGACGATCTCGTCGAGATGGGTCTCGGCGTCGAGGTCGCCGATCAGGTAGGTCCATTTGCCGTCGCCCGCGAGGGCGACGGTGCAGGGGCGGTCGCAAACGGCGAGACAATCGACCGTCTCGACCGGCGTCGCGCCGCCGGCTCCGGCGATCCGCTCGCGGAGCGCCTCGGCGAGGGTCTTGCCGGGCTCGTCGAAACCGTCCGGCAGGTCGGCGCGGGCGCGCCGGCAGGCGACGCAGACGAAGATGGTGACATCGCCCTCGGGCATGGGCTGTTCCTTGCTTCAGCGCGACCCTGTGAGGAGCCGCGCGCGAGCGTCAGGCCGCGGCCGGCACTGCTGCGCGGCGGCTCGCCCAAGGCCAGAGCACGCCGACGGCAAAGCCGGTGGCGAGCCAGAGTGCGGCCTGGAGCGCAAGCGAGAGCGCCGCGAAATGCGCCGCGATCTCGGCCGGCACCTTGCTCTCGGGCGCGGCCGGATGCGGCGCGCCGATCAGATGCGGCACCAGCATGGCGAGCACGGCGAGCGCCCGCAGCCAGGAGGCCTCGGCCCGCAGGAAGACCCAGAGTCCGCCGGCCGTGACGAGCGCCGTCGCGATCCACCAAATCTGGCGATGGACGAGCTCGGCAGCGGCGCTGCCGGGCAGTTCCGGCGCGAGCCCCGTCGCCGGCACCAGCCCGAAGGCCAGGAAGCCGCATGCGGCCCAGATCAATGCGCTGCGCTCGGTGATGGCGTCGCCCGCCGCGATCATCCCGCCGAGCAGCAGTGCGGCGAAGCCGATCGAGGTCGCGATGGTGACGAGGGTGGTGAAGGCGGTGCGCTGCAGTCCGTCCTGCGGCTTCCATTCCGCATGATCGGCCGCGTCATGGCCGCCATGGGCCAGGATGATCCTGGCGTCGCCGCTGAAGGCGGCGTGCTGCAATTCGCCGGCACGCAGCGCCGCCTCATAGGTCTCCGCCTTGAGGATCAGCGGGGTGGTGGTGACATGCTGGAGCGCAGCGACGATCAGCCCAGCCAGAAGCCCGGCCAGAAGACTGACCGTGAGAACACGATTGACCATGATGCGTTTCCCTCAGTGGCAGGGAAAAGCGAGGGTATGGCGCGTGTCGTGAGCAGCGTTATGGACGCTGGTAGAATGGGCGAAGCCGACGGTGAAGATCAGCACCGCGCCGAGCGCGAGCGCCGCGGCGGCAGCCTTGACGCGCTCGGAGGCGCTGGCCTGGCTCTGGATCGAAGCCGTATTCGTCGTCATCTTTGTCTCCTTGGCCACCCCACCGGCGGCCGATTGGATTGCAGCGAATAGGACGGCAGGTCTCCTGGCTCGCGGGTCCAAATTCCGTGCCGCCTTCCCGGGTTGCCCCAGTGGCCGATGGCGCGAAACTCGCCGCTTACAGTTGCGGGGGCAGCCGCGGTATCGCACCGCGTTCCCTTTTCACCTCGTTGCCGAGGCACCGTCGCGATGATCATTAGCCATGTGCCGGCCGCTGTGCAATGCAGTGCGCCGTCATTCTCGGGTGGAGCGAAGCGGGCCCCTGAGAATCTCTTGATCCAGTCATGCCCTGGTCAAGCCCGAGCATGACCGCGGAGGAGGCCGGCAGTGGCGATTCCCCAATTGACCCTCGTCCTCGGCGGCGCCCGCTCCGGCAAGAGCCGGCATGCGGAGGCGCTGGTCGAGGCGCTGCCCGGCCCCTGGACCTATATCGCCACGGCGCAGGCCTATGATGACGAGATGCGCACGCGCATCGCCGAACATCGCGCGCGCCGTCCGAAAGGCTGGGTCACGGTCGATGCGCCTCTCGCTCTCGCAGCCGCGATCCGCGATGTTCCCGCCGGGCGTCCGATCCTCGTCGATTGCCTGACGCTCTGGCTGACGAACGTCATGCTGGCCGAGCAGGATCTCACCGCGGCGCGGGAGGACCTGCTCGCCGCCTGCGCCACGGCGCCCGGTCCGCTCGTGCTGGTCGGGAACGAGGTCGGGCTCGGGATCGTGCCCGAGAATGCGCTGGCGCGGCGCTTCCGCGACGAGACCGGCCGCCTCCACCAGGAGCTTGCGGCGCGGGCCGGCCGCGTGATCTTCATGGTCGCCGGGCTGCCGATGCAGGTGAAGTAGGAAAGGAAGCCGCGACGATGACGATCGAAGCTGAGGACGCCGCCCGCCACAAGGCCAAGATGGCGAAGCGCAAGGCGGTGCAGGACGCCGAGGTCGCCGCCAAGACGATCGAGAAGGGGTTGCTGATCGTCCATACCGGACCGGGCAAGGGCAAGTCGACCGCGGCCTTCGGGCTGATCCTGCGCGCGCTCGGCCATGACTGGCGCGTCGGCGTCGTGCAGTTCATCAAGGGCGCCTGGTCGACCGGCGAGCGCAAGGCGCTCGAGGCCTTCGGCGACCGCATCGCCTGGCACAGCATGGGCGAGGGCTTCACCTGGGAGACGCAGGACAAGGCCCGCGACATCGCGGCCGCCGAGCGCGCCTTCGCCAAGGTCCGCGAGCTGATGGCGGATCCCGAGATCCGGCTGCTCGTGCTCGATGAGCTCAATATCGCGCTGCGCTACGACTACCTGCCGCTGGCCGAGGTGGTCGAGACGCTGGCGAGCCGCCGGCCGGACCTCCACATCGTGGTCACCGGCCGCAACGCCAAGCCGGAGCTGATCGAAGCCGCCGATCTCGTCACCGAGATGGCGCTGGTGAAGCACCATTTCGCATCAGGCGTGAAAGCGCAGGAGGGCATCGAGTTTTGAGATTGGGCAGGTGCTGTGCGCCATCCCCGTCATTGCGAGCGCAGCGAAGCAATCCAGGAGGTCTCGCACAGTCCTCCTGGATTGCTTCGTCGCTTCGCTCCTCGCAATGACGGGAGCCGACAGGTCCGACCTGCGGCGTGCTCTCAAAATGCCAGTGCGATGATCGCTCCCGCCGCGGCCAGCGCGCCAAGCAGCAGGCACGCCTTCCGATAAAGCCTGAGTGCCCGCCGGATATCGCCCGCTCTCGCCTCGGCCCGCCCGTTGCCCATCCAGCCATCCTCGACCCGGACATCGCCATAGACGCGTGGTCCTGCCAGCCTCAGGCTCAGCGCGCCCGCCATGGCCGCTTCCGGCCAGCCGGCATTGGGTGAGCGGTGCTGGCCGGCATCGCGCCTCACCGCCCGCCATGCATCGGCGGGGCTGGCATCCCGGTCGAGCGCCGCCGCCCCGACCAGCAGCAGCGCGGTCAGCCGCGAGGCTGGCAGGTTCACCAGATCGTCGAGCCGGGCGGCGGCCCAGCCGAAGGCGAGATGGCGCTCGGTCTTGTGGCCGATCATCGAATCGGCGGTGTTGACCGCCTTGTAGAGCACGCCTCCCGGCAGGCCGCCGAGGCCGAGCCAGACAGCCGGCGCCACGATCCCGTCCGAGAAATTCTCGGCGAGGCTCTCGATCGCGGCACGCGCCACGCCGGCCTCGTCGAGCGTTTCCGGATTGCGGCCGACGATCATCGCTACCGCTTTGCGTCCCCCAGCAAGACCATCGCGCTCCAGCCCGTCGGCGACGGCCGCGACATGCTCGTGCAGGCTGCGCTGTGCGAGCAGGGCGGAGGCGATCAGGGCAAGCGGCAGGAAGCCGAGCGGGCCAAGGCTCTGGCAAAGCAGGGTCAACGCCCAGGCGGCGATGAAAACGACCATCAGCAGCACGGCGAGCGCCAGCGCTCCCGCCGCCCTGCGCATGGCGAAGGACGCGGTTTGCCGGTTGAACCTCCGGTCGAGCTGCGCGATCAACGCGCCGATCCAGGTGACGGGATGGCCGATCCGCGCATACAAGCCCTGCGGGTAGCCGAGCGCCGCTTCCAGAATCAGCGCGGCGAGCAGGAGCGGCAAGGTGTCGGACAAGGTCATGCGGGGCGGGAATGGCTGAGGCGGACGGCACAATCTGGCATGGCGGCGATCTGGCCCAGGCCAAGGCGCTGTTCCCGGACGCGCCTGAGCCGTGGATCGATCTCTCGACCGGGATCAATCCCATCCCCTATCCGCTTCCGGAGCTGCCGTTAAGCCTCTGGCAGCGCCTGCCGGGCGCGCAGGACGAGGCGGCGCTGCTTGCCGCGGCGCGCGGCGCCTATCGCGTGCCGGATGCGGCCGGCATCGTCGCGGCGCCCGGGACGCAGATCCTGATCGAGCTCCTGCCGCGGCTGGTGGAGCCGGGGCCGGTCGCGGTGCTCGGCCCGACCTATGGCGAGCATGCGCTGGCCTGGCGCAAGGCCGGCATGGCGTTGCGGGAGATCGCAAAACGCGACGAGGCCGGCGATGCGCGGGTCGTCGTCCTGGTCAATCCGAACAATCCCGACGGCCGCCTGGTCGGCCGTGCCGAACTCTCGGCGCTTGCCCAAAGTCTTGCAGCGCGCGACGGGCTTCTCGTCATCGACGAGGCCTTCGTCGACTTCACGCCGGAGGCGAGCCTGATCCCGGAACTCCCCCCGGCGACGCTGGTGCTGCGCTCCTTCGGCAAGACCTATGGGCTGGCCGGGCTGCGGCTCGGCTTCGCCATCGGCGAGCCTGTGCTGACGGGCCGCCTGCGCGCGGCGCTCGGTCCTTGGGCCGTGGCCGGGCCGGCGCTGCATGTCGGCGCCTGCGCCCTTGCCGATAAAGCCTGGCTCGACAACGCGCGTATCGACCGCACCCGCGACGCGGCGCGGCTCGACGCGCTCCTGGCTCCGCGCGGCGATGTCGTCGGCGGCACGGCCCTGTTCCGGCTGCTGGAGACGCGCGATGCCGCGGCTCTCTTCGCTCATCTCGGCCGTGGCGGCATCTATGCCCGCCGCTTCCAGCACGATGCCGCCCGGCTGCGCTTCGGCCTCCCCGGCGACGAAACGTCCTGGACGAGGCTCGCCGCCGCGCTCGCTTCCTTCACGCCCGATGAAGGGCCGCATGCGCGTCGCGCGGGGACGCAGCGGCCGGGTCATGACTAAGCTGTCGCGAATGAATGCACACAGGGAGACGTATGGAATGAAGCCTTGGCCAAACGAGAGCGATCTGACGATCTGCTTCGCCCATGCCGCCTATCAGCTCGGCGCGGAATTCGCCGCGCGCGGCCGGAAGGAGCCGCATGTCGAGGTCCGCAGCCTCGACGAGCTCAAGGCCCGCGCCTCGGAGGCCGCTGTGATCGTCGCCTCGGGCATGTGGCGCAACGAGCTGATCGGCGTCGCGCCGCGGCTGCGCTTTGTGCAGTCGGTCAGCGCCGGCACTGACCAGTTCGACAAGCCGGCCTTCGCGGCGGCGGGCATCCGCCTCGCCAGCGCCCAGGGCGGCAACGAGCGCGCCGTCTCCGAGCACGCGATGGCGCTGATTCTCGCGCTGACCCGCCAGATCCATCTCGCCCGCGACAACCAGACGGCGCGGCACTGGCGGCCGATGATCGGCGACCGCGCCCGGCGGGAGGACGAGCTCGGCGGCAAGACGCTGGTGATCGTCGGCCTCGGTCGCATCGGCATGCGGTTGGCTGGCCTGGCGTCCGCCTTCGGGATGCGCGTGATCGGCGTCCGGCGCAGGCCCGGACCTGAGTCTGGCATCGACGCAATCGTGCCGCCGGACAGGCTCGGCGAGGCTCTCGCCCAGGCCGATATCGTCGCCCTGACCTGCCCGCTCACGCCGGAGACCGAGGGGCTGATCGGCAAGGCGGCGCTGGCTTCGATGCGCCCCGACGCCCTGCTGATCAATGTCGCGCGCGGCCGGGTCGTCGACGAGGCGGCGTTGCTCGAGACCTTGCGTGCCGGCCGTATCGCCGGGGCCGGGCTCGACTGTTTCCATGACGAGCCGCTCCCGCCTGATTCGCCGTTCTGGGCGCTGCCAAACGTCGTCGTCACCCCGCACAGCGCCGGCGAGACCCGGGCCTACGAGGCCAATGTCGTCGATATCCTGATCGAGAATCTCGACCGCCTCGCGCGCGGCGAGGCGTCGCTGCGCAATCAAATCGTCTGAGGCGAGACGCTCAGCGCTCCGCCGTCATTGCGAGCGAAGCGAAGCAATCCAGGGGCCGTCGGGCGAGCCC
>NZ_JBHYEM010000022.1:0-27114 GCF_051860145.1 Allobosea sp.
GCCGCCCCCTCGCAATGGGCCTGCTGATCGAGAGCGCCGGCACCCGCCACTTCCTCAAGATCGCCTATGACGAGGAGCAGGCGCGCCACTCACCCGGCCGGGCCCTGACGATCGCCATGCTGCAGGCGGACTTCGCCGGCACGCCTCCGGCGCTCTTCGACAGCGGCGCGGGCGACGGGGTCGACCCCGGCACCTATGTCTGGGGCGAGCGCCGGGCGATGGGCAACGTCCTGATCCGCCTCGGCGAGCCCGAGCCGGGCCTGCCCGAGGGCGCCGCCCGTCTGCGCCAGGGCTTGCGCGCGCTCCGCGCCCGCCTGCAGCGGAAGCGGGCGAAAACGGTGGCGTGAGCCGCCGCGATCGGCCACATCTGCGCCCGACCAGAGCGGAGGGCACGACATGAACGGCGGCATCAGGATCGGCATCGTCACGGTTTCGGACCGCGCCTCGGCCGGGATCTATGAGGACGAGGGCGGCCCCGCCATCAAAGCCTATTTCGAAAGAGCGTTGAGCTCGCCGTGGATGCCCGTCGCCCGCGTCATCCCCGACGACCGCGCCTTGATCGCAAAGACCCTGATCGAACTGGCGGACCAGGAGGGCTGCTGCCTGATCGTCACGACGGGTGGGACCGGCCCCGCCCCTCGCGACGTCACGCCCGAGGCGACGGAGGATGTTGTCGAGAAACCGATGCCGGGCTTCGGCGAGCTGATGCGGCAGGTCAGCCTCGCCAAGGTGCCGACCGCGATCCTCTCGCGCCAGACCGCCGGCATCCGCGGCCGCTGCCTGATCGTCAACCTGCCGGGCCGCCCGCGCGCCATCGCCGAATGCCTCGACGCGGTGATGCCGGCCATCCCCTATTGCATCGACCTGATCGAGGGCCCCTATCTGGAAACCGATCCGAACGTGATCGTCGCCTTCCGCCCGGGTCAGAAGCCGAAAGTCTGAGGGCAGCCTCAGGCGGCGCCGAGTTGCTCCCCGATCGCCCGGATCAGGTCGGGGCCGACGGGATCCTGGCCCGCGGCAAAGCCGCCGACGAGGTCGCCGCTGCGGCCGATCAGGTATTTGTGGAAGTTCCAGGTCGGGACCTCGGCCGGCCGCCGCGCCGCCGCCCAGCGATAGAACGGGTGGGCGTCGGGGCCGCGCACGCCGGATTTGGCGGCGAAGGGATAGGTCGCGCCATGGACCTGCCGCGCCGATTCGGCGATCGCCATGCCCTCGAGCGGCTCCTGCCCGCCGAAATCGTTGCTGGGAACCGCGAGCAGCATCAGGCCACGGCCGGAATAGCGCTGCCAGAGCTGTTCCAGCGTCGCGAACTGGCCGGCGAAGCCGCAATTGGTGGCCGTGTTGACGATCAGCATCGGCTTGCCGCGATAGGCCGCGAGCGGGATGCGGCCGCCTTCCAGGCGCTCGAACCAGAAGCGATAGGCGTCCGGCGCCGCGTCGCCATCGGCCGAGACGGCCCAGGACGGGGTGGCGACGGCCGCGCCGATCAGGCCCAGGAGTTCACGACGATGAAGCGACATGGTCCGCTCTCCTCACACGGCCCCCTTATAGCATGCTGCCGCAAACAGTCGCGCCCCGCAGCCTGATGGCCCGGGGCGCGCGATCACGATGACGAGACCGGCCCGCGAGCGGGCCGGCGCTGCTCAGCAGGCGAGAACCTTCTTCACCCGGACCTCGAGGTCGCGCAGCTCGTAGGGCTTCACCACGTAATGATCGGCGCCGTTGCTGGTCGCCTCGTCCATCTTGTCGACCGAGCGTTCAGAGGTCGCCATGATGATCTTGATCTGGTTGAGCTCCGGCACCGAGCGGATGGCGCGCAGCAGGTCGATGCCGCTCATCCCGTCCATGTTCCAGTCGAGCAGCAGCAGGTCGTAGCGCTTGCTCTGCATCTTCATCAGGGCCTCGCGGGCGTTCTCGGCCTCGTCGATGTCCTGGAACTCGATCTGCTTCAGGAAATAGGTGGCGAGGCCGCGCATGCTCTTCTGGTCGTCGACCACGAGGATCCGGTAGTCACTTCTGGCCTTCATGACGCTCTCCTCACGCGGTGCGCTGATGCGGGCGCTCCGCTATCAGGTGGCCCACCGTGGCACCGATCTGGTCGAGCGCCACGACGCGGTCAGCCGCCCCGATCTCGAATGCTGCTTTCGGCATCCCGTTTACCACACAGGTTTCGCCACTTTGGATTAACGTCTCCGCGCCAGCTTTACGCATGGCTAACAAACCGTCAGCGCCGTCGCGCCCCATCCCGGTCAGCAGCACGCCGACGGCATGGGCGCCGAGGCTGCGGGCGACGGAATGGAACATCACGTCGACCGAGGGCGAATGCCCGCTGACCAGCGGCCCGTCCTTGAGCACGCAGACCAGTTCGCCGCGCCGTTCCTCGATCTCGAGATGGCGTGGGCCGCCGGGCGCGACCACCGCCATGCCGGGCTTCAGCCGGTCGCCATCGGCCGCCTCGCGCACGTCGAGCCCGGTCGCGGCCGCGAGCCTCGCCGCGAACTTGACGGTATAGCCCGGCGGCATGTGCTGGACGACGACCATCGGGATGCGCTGGGGCGCGAGATCGCGCATCACCACCTGAACGGCGGGCACACCGCCGGTCGAGGCGCCGATCGCGATCAGCGAGACGCGGCCGCCGGCGGCAGCGCGTGCGGGCTCGCGAACCAGCGCGGGCCGCTCCGGCACCGCCTCGCGAGCCATCGCGCTGCGCGCCATTGCGAAGATGCGGCGGCTGGCGGCGGCGCGCTGCAGCGCCGCGACCAGATGCTTCATGAAGCCTTCGAGCGTATGCGTCGCACCATCGGGCTTCTCGATGAAATCGACCGCCCCCAGCTCGAGCGCCTGCAGGGTGTTGTCGGCACCCGGGCCGCCGAAGGCCGAGACGATCAGCACCGGCAGCGGGTCCTGCTTCATCAGGCGTGCCAGCAGCTTCAGGCCATGCCGGCCCGGCAGCTCGAGGTCGAGCGTGACCGCGTCCGGCCTGAGCTCCTGGATCGCGTCCCAACCCTCTTCCGCGCTGCCGGCGACGCCGATCACCTTGAAGCCGGGCGCTGAATCGATGATCTGCGTCATCAGCTTCTGCATCAGCACGGAATCGTCGACGACGAGGACCTTCACCGGGCTGGGGGCGGCGGTCGGCATGCTCATCACCAGATCTCCACTTCGCCAGCCACAGGCTGGGTCTTGAGACGGTTGAGATAGGCGATTTCCTCTTTGTGCTCGCTGCTGCGCGCGCTCGGCTGGACATGCTGCACCCAGGCCCGGCCGGTGGCGGGCTGGTAGTGGATGCGCCGCGAACGCGTGCCGCCGACATCCTTCGAAACGATCGGGATGCCTTCGCGGTTGAGGAAGTCGAGCACGAAGGCGATGTTGCCGTCGCCGATGGCGAGCATGGTCGCGCCCGAGAGCACGCGCGCCCCGCCGAAGACCTTGGCCTCGAACTGGTTGCGCTTGCCGCCGCGCTTCAGGAGGCCGTTGATCAGCACCTCCATGGCGGTGTCGCCATAGCGCTCGCCGGCGCTGGTGTCGGAGCCGCCATTGTTCTTCGGCAGCAGGAAATGGTTGAGCCCGCCGACGCCCGCCTGCGGGTCGCGCATGCAGACCGAGATGCAGGAGCCGAGCACCGTCGCGACGATCTCGTCCTTGGCCGCCGTGATCTCATGCTCGCCCGGAGCCACCGTGATGATGGTGGCCTCGAACCTGGGGTCGAAATAGCGCCGAGAGGACCGGGCCGTGCTCATGGGGTTCTCTCGTAGATGGTGCGCCCGATCAGCCTGAGCTGCGGATGCGGTTGCGGTAGCGATTCCGAATGGCCGAGATAGAGGAAGCCGCCGGGCGCGAGCAGCGCCACGAAGCGGTCGAGGATCGCCGCCTTGGTCTGGGTGTCGAAATAGATGAAGACGTTGCGGCAGAAGATCACGTCGAACGGGCCGCGCATCGGCCAGGCTTCGATCAGGTTCAGCCGCTTGAAGGCGATCAGCCGGCGCAGGTCCTCGCTGATCCTGGCCTCGCCGCGCCCGGCCTGCCCGTCGAGCCTGAGCAACGGCTTCACATCGGCGGGCAGCCGCTCGAACAGTTCGGACGGGTAGATCCCCGCCTCGGCCCGGTCGAGGATGTCGGTGTCGATATCGGTCGCCAGGATGCGGAAATCGAGATCGCTGCGCGCGCCGAGCACGTCGCGCGAGACGGCGGCGATGCTGTAGGCCTCCTCGCCGGACGAGCAGGCAGAGGACCAGATCCGGACCCGCCCGCGCCGACCGCCGCGCTCCTGCACCAGCCTGGGCAGCACGTCCCGGCGCAAATGGTCGAAATGATGCCGCTCGCGGAAGAACGCGGTGTGGTTGGTGGTCACCGCGTTGATCAGCTCGGGGATCTCCGAGAGCGCGCCGGGCGTCTTCAGGAAGGCGCAGTATTCGGCGACGGAGCCCATGCCCAGCGCCTTGACGCGGCGCGACAGGCGGCCACGCGTCATCGCCTCCTTGTGCTCACGGATGACGATGCCGGCATGCTCGTAGACGAGCTTCGAGATGAAGCCCATGTCGTCGCGCGTGAGCGTGGCCTCGGGAAGGATCTGGGGAGCGAGCATCGCGGGACCTGACGCCATCGAACTAGAATTCGGCCCAGTCGTCGGCTCGCCCGCCACCGGCGGCGCGACGGCGCGGTTCGGGACGCAACGGAAGGCTCGGCGACGGCTCGGCCCGCCGCGGCTCGGCCCGGCGCATCGGCTGGACCGGCAGCACGAGCCTGACGGGCTGGGCCGCAGGAGCCGGCTGGGCCTGGATCGGCGCGCCCACGCGGAAGAACGCGACCAAATCCCGCAATGCCGCGATCTCGCCCATCAGCCCGTTCGCCGAGGCGGCGCTCTGCTCGGCGAGGGCCGAGTTCTGCTGGGTCATCTCGTCCATATGCGCGACGGTCTGGCTCATTTCCTCGATACCATGCGCCTGCTCGGCCGTGGCCGACGAGATCTCCGCCACCGTGGCGGAAACCTTGCCCGCGGCAGCGACGATCCGCTCCAGCGCCTCGCCCGTGCCGCGCACGAAGGTGACGCCTTCCCCGACCTGCTCGTTCGAGCTTGCGATCAGGCCCTTGATGTCTTTCGCCGCCTGCGCCGAGCGCTGGGCCAGCGAACGCACCTCGGAGGCGACGACCGCAAAGCCCTTGCCGGCATCGCCGGCGCGCGCCGCCTCGACCGCTGCGTTCAGCGCCAGCAGGTTGGTCTGGAAGGCGATGCCGTCGATCACCGAGACGATCTCGGCGATGCGGGCCGACGAGGTCTCGATCCGCTCGATCGCGCCGACCGCCTTGGACACCACCGTCCTGCCGTCATTGGCCATGGTCATGGCCTGGCCGGCGAGATCGGTCGCCTCGCGCGAACGGGCCGCGCTCTGCTTGACCGAGGCCGCCAGCTCTTCGGTCGTCGCCGCGGTCTCTTCGAGATTGGTCGCCGTCTCTTCGGTCCGGCTGGCGAGATCGCCGGCGCCGGCATTGATCTCGGTCGCGGCGCGCGAGACGTTGCCGGCCGTGGCCTGGATCGTCGAGACGGTCTGTCCGAGATGCGCCAGCGTGCCGTTCAGGCTCTGCTTCAGCTCGCCGAAACGGCCGCGATATTCGCCGTCCATGCGTTGGGTCAGGTCGCCCTCGGCCAGGCTGCCGAGCACGGTCGCGAACTCGCCGACGGCGCCGTCGACCAGGGCGTTGATCGCGTTCATGCCCTCGGCGATACGGGCCAGCGCTTCCGGCTTGCCGGCGAGCGGGATACGACGCGAGAAATCGCCTTCGACCGCGGCCGAGACCACCTCGGCGACCTCGTCGGCGGCTGCGAGCTCGTCGGTCAGCTCGAGCCATTCGACGGCGGTGCCGAGCCGCTCGCCATTGGTGTGGAGCACGGGGCTAAGCGACAGCGAGACCGTGCGCCGGCCGAGCACATAGCGGATGGAGCGGGCTCCCTCAGCCTCGCCCCGCCGCAGCGAGGGCTCGCGCTGGATCGCGTCCATGACCTTGCCGAGCATGTCCTTGGCGGAGCAGCCCGGAAAGGCGGCGCGAAAATCCTCCTGCGCTTCGGCGAAGAACTTGAGCAGCGACTTGTTGACATAGACGACGCGGTTCTCGGCGTCGCAGACCATGACATTGGTGCGGCAATCGTCGAGCGCGGCGCGGATGCGCGCGGCCTCGACGCCGGTCTCGTGGATGCTCTTGAGCGCGCGGGCGAGGTCGCCGATCTCGTCGCCTCTGGCGAGGCCCGGTATCGCGACGTCCTCGCCTTGTGCCAGCCGGCCGACGGCATCGCGCATCGCCACGATCGGGCGCCAGATCGAGCGCGCGGCGAGCCAGCCGAGGATCGCGATGATTGCCAGCGCGCCCGCGCTGATCGCCAGCATCTGCGGCGCGGCGGCGGCAACGACACCCTCGATATCGGCGGCGCTCAGCCCGAGCTGGGCGAGATCGTTCAACCGGCCCCAGGCGACATGATAGGAGGCCGCGCCGCCGGAGACGAAGGCGGCGCCGAGGAACATCAGCGGCAGCCGGACCGACAATCTCGAAAGGGAACCGGGGAAGCTGCCCATGGTCTCGTGGTTTCTTTCTTGGCGCGTGGCTCGTCCCCGGCGCGGTCGCAGATGGTATCGCCTGAGCGTCAGGCGACCCGTGTCGGCCGCGCGATCTGCGCCTCGGCTCCGCCGTCGCGGATCACCGCTGCGAGGTCGAGCAGGGCGACGATCTCGGTGTCGAGCAGCACGAGGCCCTCGATCAACCCGTGCTCGTCGCGCTCCAGGTCGGGCGCGGGCCTGACGGCGCTGACCGGGACATCGACGATGTCCGAGACCGAATCGACCAGGAGGCCGGCGGTCTTGTCCTCGATATCGACGACGACGATGACATGGGTCGCGGTCGCGTCGGTGACGCCGAGCCCGATCGAGGTCCGCAGGTCGTAGACCGCGAGGATCACGCCGCGCAGGTTGAGCACGCCGCGCACATGCGGGGCTGCATGCGGCAGCGGCGTCGTCGCCTGCCAGCCCTTGATCTCGCGCACCATCCCGACATCGATGCCGAAGGTCCGGTCGCCGACGCGGAAGGTGACGATGCGGCGCACCGCCGATTCGGGCTGCACCGACGAGAAATGCTTTTCGCCGAGTTGGAGGGTCATGTTCATCCAGCCATTTTCAGTTCGGGAGCGGGTTGCCGGCCGCCTGCCGCGGCCAGTCTCAGCATCGAGTCGACATCGAGAATGAGGGCGACGAGACCGTCGCCGAGGATGGTCGCGGCGGAGGCGCCGTTGACCGCGCCGTAATTCGCCTCGAGGCTCTTCACGACGACCTGCTGCTGGCCGACGATCTCGTCGACGGCGACGCCGACGTTTCCGCCGCGTTCGGTCTCGGCGATGATGATGATGTTCTCGTCGCGCTGTCCCGACGAGCCCATCACGGCCCCTAACCGGTAGAGCGGCGTGACCTCGCCGCGCCAGCGCAGGACCTCCTGGCCGAAGGTCAGGTGCTCGATCGGCGTATTGGCGAGATGCTGGGTCTCGATCACGCTGGCGATCGGGATGACATAGCGGTCGTCGCCGCAGCGGATCACCATGCCTTCGAGCACGGCCAGCGTCAGCGGCAGCGCCAGCGTGAACTTGCAGCCGCGCCCGGGCTCGGAATCGACGCTGATGCGCCCGCCGAGCGATTCGACATTGCGCCGGACCACGTCCATGCCGACGCCACGGCCCGAGATGTCGCTGACCGCCTCGGCCGTCGAGAGGCCGGCGGCGAAGATCAGCGCGTCGATCTCCTCCGGAGCGAGCTTCTCGTCGGCCCCGACCAGGCCGCGCGAGCGCGCCTTGCCCAGCAGCTTCTCGCGGTTGATGCCGCGCCCGTCATCGGTGACGGAGATGACGATGCGCCCGGCGCGATGCTCGGCGGTGAGCTGGATCGTGCCTTCCGGCCCCTTGCCGGCGGCGGCGCGCTCTTCCGGCGTCTCGAGCCCGTGATCCATCGAGTTGCGGATCATGTGGGTCAGCGGATCGGCGAGTTCCTCGATGATCGTCTTGTCGACCTCGGTGTTCTCGCCCTCGAGCACCAGCCGCACTTCCTTGCCGAGCGTCTGCGCCAGCTCGCGCACCAGGCGCGGCATGCGCTGGAACACGGCCTTCACCGGCTGGGCGCGCACCGCCATGACATGGTCCTGCAGCTCGCGCGTCTGGCGCGACAGGGTCAGGATGCCTTCGGCGGTCTTGGCATAGACGTCATAGGGCAGCGAGCGAACGCATTCGACCAGCATCGACTGCGTGATGACGATCTCGCCGACGAGGTTCATCAGCTTGTCGATGCGGTCGAGATCGACGCGGACGCTGACGGCCTGGCGCTGGCGGGCTGCGGCGGCGTCATTGGCCGGCGGACGCATCGCGGCGCGCGGCGGAGCAGCCGCCGGAACCGCCACCGCAGCGGCGACCGGCGCGGCCACCGGAGCGATATCGGGTTCGGCCACGGCTGCCGGGGTGGGGCCGAGCTTCGCCAGGATGGCGGAAAGATCGGCGGCGACGGACTGGGAAACCTCCGCGGCCTCGACCGCCGCGACCGGCGCGGCGTCGTCATTGGCCGGCACAGAGACGGCCTCGATCTCGAACTCCTCGGCGGCGAGGGTGAAATCGAACTTGCCGTGAAGCTCCTCGACCGACATCTCGGTCCGCAGCATCACCGTGAAGCGCATCCAGCAATCGGTGACGTCGAGGGCCTCGAGCGGCGGCACCTGGCTCATGTCGCAGGTGATCGAGACGACATCGTCCGGCGGCAGCACCGCCAGCACGACGCGCGGCTCGATGACCCGCCGGAACAGGTCGGTATCGGGCCTGATCCGCAGGCAGATCTCGTTGCCCGGCTTGGCCGGCGGAGCCTTGGCGGCAGGGGCAGGCTCGTCGTCCCAGCCGTCATCGGCCGGCTTGGCGGGAGCAGCGCCACCGGTCTTGGCCTCGACCATCGCGAGGAGATTGCCGAGCGCGGCGATGCCGGGCGGTGCGTCGTCGCTGGAGGTGGACCGCACCGGAGGGGCGATCTCGACCACGGGCTCGGCCGCGACCGGCGCAGGCTTGGCGACCTCCGCCTGACCGACCCGCTCCAGCGCCTGCAGCAGGTCGGGGCGTGGATTGGCCGGCTCGTCGTTGCGGGCGGCGGAGACGAGGTCGGCGACCGCGTCGGAGCAGCGCAGGAACAGGCTGAACGGCGCATCCTCGACCGCCACGCGCCCGGAGCGCAGATGGTCGAGCGAGGCCTCGAAGACATGGGCGAAGGCGACGAGGTCGGTGCAGCCGAAGGCCCCTGCCCCGCCCTTGATCGAATGGATCGCGCGAAAGGCGGCGTTGACGTCTTCCGGATCGTTCGAGCCTTCGTCGAGCGCCTGGAGTTTCTGCTCCAGCGCGCCGAGCAGCTCGTCGCATTCCTGGAAGAAGGTCTGTTTGAGTTCCGCCAACGGATCCATAGACCGGCCTCAGTTCTGGTAGCGCGCGACGAGGCCGAGCAGGGTGTTGGGCTCGAACGGCTTGACCATCCAGGCGCTGGCGCCGGCGCGCCGGCCCTCCGCCTTGATGTCGGCGCCGTTCTCGGTGGTCAGCACGATGATCGGGGTGTTCTGGCCGGCGGGCTTGGCCCGGCAGGCGCGCGTGAACTCGATCCCGTCCATCAGCGGCATGTTGAGGTCGGTGATCACCAGATCGGGCTGGAACTGGTCGAACTTCGTCAGCCCGTCCTCGCCGTTCTCCGCTTCCGCGACTTCGTGGCCGGCATTGCGCAAGGTCAGGCTGAGCAGGCTGAGCAGGGTCTTCGTATCGTCGATGGCCAGGATTCGCATCGATGTCACTCCAGAACGAGGGCGCTTTGGGCGGGATCGAAGCCGATCGCCTGCAAGGACTTGCGGCACTCGTCCGAGGCCGCCTTGAGCGTGACGCTGAGGCCGCGCGCCTGCGCGCTGCTCGCTGCCGCGTGCAGCAGCTGCACCCACAGGCTGGGCAGGGGGCCGGCCTCCGCGCATTCGACGGCGATGCTCTCCTTCTGCTCCAATGCGACGAGCAATTGGTTGCGGAAGGCAGCCGCCTCGGAGCGTCCGAGAAAGGCGGGAAGCGAGACGGTGATGACCACGGCGGCGGGACCCATGATTGGCGGGTCGAGGATCACGTCAAATTGGTAAAAATTTCCCTAATCCGCCGCCGCCCCATCAACCTTTTGGGCGGTTCCAAGGCAGAATTCGTCAGAACATGGCGTTGCTGATCGCGCGGGGCACCAGCGAGATGCTGCCGCTCTGCTCCTTGTATTTGCGCGGCACGTTGATGATGCCCGACAGGTGCAGCCAGAGCGCGTTGGGGGAGATCGGTTTGGTGATGATCTCATGGGCGCCGAGCTTGGCCGCCTGCACCACCGAGCGGCGGTCGGGCCGCTCCATCATCACCAGCACGGGCGCCTTGGCGAAGGGCGAGGTCTTGAACGAGCGGATCGAGGCCAGGCACTTGATGCTGCCGGAATCCGGCAGGTCCCAGTCGAGGATCACGATATTGGGCTGCTTCTGGATAAACATCGTCGCCGCCGAGGACAGGTCGGCCGCCTCGAAGATGCGATGCAGCGACGCCTGGTAGAGCATCGTCCGGATGATGCGCCGGTAATGCGGGCTGACGTCGATCAGCAGCACCGAGAGATTGGGGAAAGACGGCGCGATATGCATGACGCTGGTCCGAAACGCTCACTCAACCCGACGGCGACGCTGCCACATCAAAACTCACTGCCCCTAGGAAAGCCCGCAAGTCGTTAAACAATCCGCCATCAGACGTTGAGGCCGAAGCGGAAGCCGCCCCAGTGCCGGCCCCTGACGCTGATCGGCGCCGAGAGGTCCTCCATCACCAGGAACCGGCCGCCGCCCATGTCGCGCCGGTAGGTCTGCAGCAGGAACGGCTTCTGGTTGCGGGCCGCCGCCAGCCCGGTGCGGTCGCTGAAGATGCGCCGGTTGCGGCAATTTGCGTTGTTCCAGACCGGGTCGTCGCCCTGGGCCTGCGAATATTTGCGGTTATGCGTCGGCAGGAAGCCGTTGCGGTCCACCGCCGCGCAGAACACGATCCGCTTGTTGCCGGCGAGCAGCGCCTCCTGGATCGGCGGCAGCAAGCGGTCGGTCAGCGCCACGAAGCGCGTCATGTGCTGCACCGGGTCGCTGCCCGGGATCGGCTGGTAGGCCTCGTCGAACAGCTCGGCCATCGTGATCTCGCCGGCGGCAAGGGCTCTCTCGAACAGCCCGGCGATGGTCTGCGCCGTCTCCATCGCGGTCGCGATCAGCTCCGACTGGGCGGTGCGCACGCCCGAGGCCGCGATCGAGCCGAGAATGGCCTCGCTGATCGAGACCAGCGAATCGGCGCGATGCGAGGCCTGTTCGAGATTGCCGCTCGACTGGTCGACGCCCGCCACCAGCGTCTTCAGGTCCTGGCTCACCTTGGCGAAGGCGATCGCGTTCTCGCGCGTCGGGTTCGAGATCGCGTCGATGTCGCCGATCAGCCCGACGACCGAGCGGCCGAAGCTGTCGAGCTCGCCGATCTGCTGCGAGATGCCGCGGCTTTCCTCGCTGGCGCGGCGCGCCACCGCCGCGTTCTCCCCGCTCGTGCGGGCGAGCTGGTCGACCGTGCCGACCAGCGCATCGAGCTGCCTGGCGCTGAGCGAGGTCGCCTCGCGGGTCTGCTCGGCGAGATGCTTCACCGCAGCGGCGATCACCGCGAAGCCGCGGCCCGCCGCCCCGCTGCGCGCCGCCTCGACGCCGGCATTGATCGAGAGAAGCTGGATCTCGCGCGTGATCGACTGGATCGCATCGCTCGCCTCGCGAACCTTGTGGGCGGTCGCCACCGCCTCCGACAACGCCGTCGAGATCGATTCGGCGCCCTGGCTCAGCGTCTCGATGTCGCTCTGCGCGGCGTTCAAGCCGAGCCGGACCGCGCCGGTCACCCGCTCCAGCCCGCTGCGCACCACCGAGGCGGCGTTCTGCGCCTCTTCCGCCGAGTCCTGGATGACGCGATTGGAGCGCGAGACCTGCTCGACCGAGGTCACGACCCGGTGCAGGCCCTCCGCCTGGCCCTCGAGCTGGCGGGTGACGTCGCCGATGCGTCCGGAAATATCGGTGATCTCGACGCCGAGCTTGCCGAAGCGCTCGGCGATCTCTCCGACGGCGCGCTCGGCGGCAGTGACCTGATGCACGTCCTCATTGGCCGGCTCGGGCAGCCTGAGTGCCTGTGCATGCATGCGAGATGTTCCACGACCGGAGGAAGCCTCGCTTACCCTAGGCGAAACACGGTAAATCGGCCGTTAACGCTCGGTCAGGCCGTTAACCCACCCGAGCCGCGGTCACACCCTGTCGCAGGCCAGGCGCACGCCGCCGAGATCGCGCAGCGCCGGCCGCTGCTCCGAACAGCGTTCGACCGCCATCGCGCAGCGCGGGTGGAAGGCGCAGCCGCTCGGCGGCGCGATCGGGCTCGGCACCTCGCCCGACATCGGCCGGCGCTCCCGGTTCGGCTTCTCGACATCGGGGATCGTCTCGAGCAGCAGCCTTGTATAGGGGTGGCGCGGCCGCGCGAAGACCTCCTCGGCCGGGCCCGCCTCGACGAAGCGGCCGAGATACATGATCGCGAGGTCGTCCGACATGTGCCGGACGACCGAGAGATTATGGCTGATGAACAGATAGGTGAGCCCGAACTCCCGCTGCAGCCGGACCATCAGGTTGAGGATCTGGGCCTGAACCGAAACATCGAGCGCCGAGGTCGGTTCGTCGCAGACCAGGAAATCGGCCTCGGTCGCCAGCGCCCGGGCAATCGAGATGCGCTGGCGCTGGCCGCCGGAGAACTCGTGCGGGAAGCGCGTCGCATCGCCCCGCGACAGGCCGACGATCTCGAGCAGGTCGCCGACGCGGCGCGTCGTCTCGACCTCGCCCTCGCGCAGCCTGAGCTCGCGGATCGGCTCGGCGATGACGTCGCCGACGCGCCAGCGCGGATTGAGGCTGGCATAGGGGTCCTGGAAGATCATCTGCACGCGCGGCGGGCCGATCGTGCCGTCCGGCCGGCGGATATCGGCGAAACGCAGGCTGCCTTCGGTCGGGCGCTGCAGGCCGACGATCATCCTGGCCAGCGTCGATTTTCCGCAGCCGGACTCGCCGACGATGCTGAATGTCGTGCCACGGCGCACGGTGAAGGAGACCTCCTCGACCGCCCGCAGGATGCGGCGCGGCTCGCGCGAGATCAGCCGCGACCATGCCGGCGCCGAGACGTCGAAGCGGCAGGACGCGGCCTCGACCGTCAGGGCGATCTCGTTGCTCAGGGCGTCGGCGTCTTGCAAGACCACCTCCTGCGGCACGATCGAAGTCACGTCATGCATGCGCAGCCTCCCTCAATGGGAAATGGCAGGCGGCCGCGTGGCCGGATGGCGGCAGGTCCGGCCTCACCGCATGACAGGGATCGCCCGCTCGCCCGCAGCGCGGATTGAAGGCGCATCCCGGCGGGATGGCGTTCAGCCGCGGCATCGCCCCGTCGATCTGGTTGAGATGGCGATTGCGCTGATGGACGCTGGGGATCGAGGCCATCAGCCCGGCGGTGTAGGGGTGCCTCGGCCGACGCGTCACCTCCGCCACGGGCCCGACCTCGACGATGCGCCCAGCATACATCACCGCGACCCGGTCGGCCGTCTCGGCGATCACGCCCATATCGTGGGTGACGAGCATGATCGCGGTGCCGTGCTCGCGGCAAAGCCGCTTGAGCAGGCTCATGATCTGCGCCTGGATCGAGACGTCGAGCGCGGTGGTCGGCTCGTCGGCGATGATC
This sequence comes from Allobosea sp., assembly GCF_051860145.1. GTDB lineage: Bacteria > Pseudomonadota > Alphaproteobacteria > Rhizobiales > Beijerinckiaceae > Allobosea. The sequence goes on from NZ_JBHYEM010000022.1 coordinate 13,814, forward strand.
AGCTTCGGCTCGGCGCAAAGCGCGAGCGCGATGACGACGCGCTGGCGCATGCCGCCGGAAAACTGATGCGGATACTGGTCGATCCGGGCCTCGGCCGCCGGAATGCCGACTTCCTTGAGGAGCGCCAGCGCCCGCGCCCGTGCCTGAGCGCGGCTGACCGGCAAATGCGCCAGGATGGTCTCGACGATCTGGTCGCCGACCCTGAGCAAGGGATGCAGCGAGGTCAGCGGGTCCTGGAAGATCGCGCCGATCTCGCGGCCGCGCACCTTGCGCATCGCCTCGGCCGGCAGGTCGTTGATGCGCCGGCCGGCAAGGTGGATGCTGCCGCCCGCGATCCGGCCGGGCGGGTCGAGCAGACCGATCACGGCCGTCCCGGTCAGCGACTTGCCCGCTCCCGACTCGCCGACCACGCCGAGAATCTCGCCGGGCGCGATCTCGAGCGAGATGCCGTCGAGCGCCGTCAGCGGGCCGTGCCTTCCATCGAAGACGACCTTGAGATCCCGCACGGACAAGAGCGGCTGGGGAGCGGCCATGGCGTTCATCCTCCCTGCTCCAGACGGTCGACCGGCAAATGTTCGACGGTATAGCTCGACGAGAAGATCTCGGAGACCGGCGGGTGGCCATGGGTGCGGCGCGGGTACTGCGCCATCACGCCCTCGAACTGCGCCTGGGCGCGGCGCGTGTCGGCGGCTTCATCCACGCCAGGAATCTTGCGATCCTCCATGACGAAGCGGCCATCGATGACCGCCGTCGCGAAATCGCGGCCATGGCCGGCGAGCAGCATGGTCTGGATCGGGTCGATGACCTGGCCGAGATGGGGCCGGTCGAGATCGAAGACGGTGATGTCGGCGCGGCTGCCCGGCTGGAGCCGGCCGAGATCGGGCCGGCCGAGCGCATCGGCGCCACCGATCGTGGCGGCGTCGTAATAATCCTCGCTGCGCACGGCGCTCGCGCTGCCGGCCATCGTCCGGGCGAGGATCATCCCGACCTGCATGTTCATGATCATGTCCGGCGGCGAGGTGTCGGTACCCATGCCGATCCGCACGCCCATCTCGCGATAGCGGCCGAAATGGTCGATCGCGTTGCCATGGCGGCCAGAGACCAGCGGGCAATGCACGATGCTCGAACCGGTATCGCGGATGATCTCGAGATCGCGCCCCGGCCGCGAGATGTGCCTGCTGCCGGAGACGTAAGTACCGTGCGGCAACAAGGTCCGCTCATTGAGAAAGCCAAGCTTCTCAAGCCATTCCGGCGGACTCATGCCATGCTGGGCGAGAACGAGGTCGTACTCGATCTTCGACTGGCAGCAATGCAGGCGCACCGGCACGCCGAGCGCACGCCCGGCCTCCGCTGTGCGCCAGAGCAGGTCCGCCGTCGAGGTCTCGATCCGGTCCGGCGCGAGCATGGTGCGAATGAGCCCGCCGGCCGCTCCCTCGAAGCGCTCGCAGAAGGCGATCGCCGCATCGAGCTCGGCCAGCCCGCGCGGCTCGTCATAGGCGGTGGTGATCGTGCCGTCGGCCTCGACCACCTGGTTGCCGGTGCGATAGGCCGGGCCGAGATAGGCGCGCAGGCCGAGTTCCGCCGCCGCTTGCGCCGCGTCGGAAAACTCCTCCGGCGTCTCGCCCCATTGCCGGTAGAACAGCGAGGCGATCGGCAGCGCCGTGGTGATGCCGTTGCGGATCAGCGTCGCGAAGGCGTGGCGTTTCTGGAAGGCCAGCTCCTCGCGCGAATACATCTCGACCGGCCCGGCCTCGACATAGGAGCGCGGCCAGACCCGGCCCTTCTTCCAGGCCGGCTGGTTGTCATAGGCCAGGATTGTGGTGTCGAGATCGGAGAGCGCGTCGAGATCGACGAAGCCAGGCCCGATTAGCGCATTGCCATAGTCGATCCGCCGCGCCACCTCGCCCGGGAAGCGATGGCCGGTGAAGATCACCTCGCCATCCTCGAAGACGATCTCGCCATGCTCGATCAGCCGGTGCCGGCCGTCGCTGTGGCCGACGAGCCAGTGCGCCGTCAGCAGGATGCGGCCCTCGGGGCGTTTGCCGGCTTGCAGCATCAGGGCGCCGTCCTCACCGAGACGCCGTCGCGCGCGACGACCTTGCCTGCCTTGACGACGCGGCGCTTGGGCGAGCGGGTGACGACCGCCTCCGCCAGCGTTTCGCCGGGCAGGAGCACGAGATCGGCCTTGCAGCCCTCGTCGAGCCCGTATCCCTCGATCTCCATTACCCGGGCGCCATGGACGGTGCAGACGTCGAGCGCGATCCTGAGCTCGTCGTCGCGGCGGAAATTGTTGCGCAGGCCGACGAACATGGCGCGCTCCAGCATGTCGGCATTGCCATAGGGGCCCCAGGTGTCGCGGATGCCGTCCGAGCCCGAGCAGACCCGGATGCCGGCCTCGACCAGCTTCTTCACCACGGGCGCCGGCCGGCTCGCCGGCGCGGTCGTCATGATCGCGATGTCGAGCTCGGCGAGCTGGGCGACCAGCGGGTCGATCAAAGCCGGGTCCGGCGTGCCGAGGCAAAAGGCATGGCTGATCGTGACCTTGCCCTTCATGCCGAGCGCGCGCGTGCGCTCGATGATCATGTCCATCGAGAAGGCGCCGACCTCGCCCGGCTCATGCAGGTGGATGTCGAGCGGCTTGCCATAGCGCTGGCAAAGATCGAACACCGCGTCGAGATGGCCCTTGGGGTCGCGGTCGATCGTGCAGGGGTCGAGCCCGCCGACCACCTCGGCGCCGAGCTTCATGGCCTCGTCCATCAGCTCCAGCGTGCCCGGCCGGCGCAGCAGGCCCGATTGCGGGAAGGCGACGATCTCGACATCGACGATGTCGCGATACTCGTCGCGCATCTTCATCACGCCCTCGACGCCCCACATGCCGTGGTCCGTGTCGATGTCGACATGGCTGCGGATATGGGTCGAGCCCATCAGCGAGGACTGGATGCTCTGGCGGGCCGACTGGCGATAGGGGTCGATGCCGAGCCGGCGCTTGTTCAGCCGCTCGTTGTCGATCTTGTCGAGCAGCCTGGGGCCGACCTCGTTGACGTACCAGGGCTGGCCCCAGAGGCTCTTGTCGAGATGGGTATGCGCCTCGACCAGGCCAGGCAGCGCGAGCTCGCCGCGGCCATCCTCTTCCGGGACGCCCGCCTGCGCCGCCTGGTCGGGCGCGATCCTAACGATCCTGCCCTTCTCGATCAGCATGTCGGTGGCGGGGCCGCCGAGTGGGCGGACATTGCGGAGCAGCAGGGAGGCAGTCATCGCAGGCGTTTCCTCTTATTGTTCACACGTCATGGTCGGGCTTGACCCGACCATCTCGGAAACCAGTGTCTTCTCGTCATGAGATTCTCGGGTCTGCGCTTCGCTCCGCCCGAGAATGACGCTCTGGTCGCCTGTCACTGTCATCACCTCAGCTTCGGATTCAGCGCGTCGCGCAGCCAGTCGCCGAGCAGGTTGACCGAGAGCACGATCAGCCCGAGCTGCAGCGACGGGAAGACGATCAGCCACCAGGAGCCGGAGAACAGGTACTGGTTGCCGATCCGGATCAGCGTCCCGAGCGAGGGCTGGGTGATCGGCATGCCGACGCCCAGGAAGGACAGCGTCGCCTCCGACAGGATCGCGAGGCCGAGATTGAGCGTCGCCGCCACCATCACAGGCGTCAGCGTGTTGGGCAGGATGTGCCGGCGCATGATGCGGGCCGGCGCGACCTTGATGATGCGGGCGGCGAGCACGTATTCCTTGCGCCGCTCGACCATGGTCGAGGCGCGCACGGTGCGGGCATATTGCACCCAGTTGGTCAGCGAGATCGAGACCACCAGCACCGCCGCTGCGAAGGGCTCGCGCAGGCCGGGCGGCAGCAATTCGCGGAAGATCGCCGAGACCAGGATCGCCATCAGCAGGGTCGGGATCGAGAGCACGGTGTCGCCGAGCCGCATCAGCAGGTTGTCGATGCGCCCGCCATAGAAGCCCGAGACCAGCCCGATCGTGACGCCGATCCCCATCGAGACGACGACCGCGGCAAGCCCGATCAGCAACGAGACGCGCGTGCCGTAGAGGATGGCCGAGAGCACGTCGCGCCCTTGCGGATCGGTGCCGAGCAGGAAGGGCCATTCGCCGTCGGCGTTCCAGATCGGGGGAATCTCGGCCTTGTCGATGAAGACCTGGGCGAGGTCATGCGGGTTCTGCGGCGCGATCAGCGGCGCGAGGAACGCAGTCGCGATCAGCAGGAACAGCACCAGCGCCGAGAGCCAGGCCGCCGGCGTGCGCCGAAAACTCCAGCCGACATCGCTGTCGAGGAAGCGGCGCAGGCGGCCGGGTTTCGTAGCAGCTTTGGCGACGGTCTCAGCGGGCATGGGCGGCTCCCGAGATCGCATCCTCGCGCAGGCGCGGATCGACATAGGCGTAGAGCAGGTCGACCAGCGTGTTGAGCGAGACGAAGATGAAGGAGACGACGATCAGATAGGCCGCCATCACCGGGATATCGACGAAGGTCACGGCCTGGACGAAGAGCATGCCCATGCCCGGCCACTGGAAGACCGTCTCGGTCACCAGCGCGAAGGCGATCAGGTTGCCGATCTGCAGGCCGGTCACCGTGATCACCGGCATCAGGCAGTTGCGCAGCGCGTGGCGAAAATTCACGGCCCGCGCCGGCAGGCCGCGGGCCCGGGCGAAGCGGATGAAATCGGTCCGCATCGTCTCGAGCATCTCGGCCCTGACCAGCCGCATCACCAGCGTGATCTGGAACAGCGAGAGCGTGATGCCGGGCAGGATCAGGGCCAGCCGCCCCGAGGGCGTCAGGAAACCAGTGCTCCACCAGCCGAGCTGCACCACCTCGCCGCGCCCGAAGGCCGGCAGCCATTGCAGCGTCACCGAGAAGACGAGGATGAACAGGATGCCGAGCGCGAAGCTCGGCAGCGAAACCCCGAGCACCGAGACGAATTGCAGCGCCTTGGCGAGCAGGCTCTCGCGCCTTATCGCGGTATAGACGCCGAGCGGGATGCCGACCGCCAGCGACAGGAAGGTCGCGACCAGCACCAGCTCGAAGGTCGCCGGGAAGCGCTCCATGATCAGCGTGAAGACGTCCTGCTGATTGCGATACGAGATGCCGAAATCGCCGCGCGCCGCATTGCCGACAAAGGTGGCGAACTGCATGACGAAGCCGCGGTCGAGCCCTAGCCGTGTGCGCAGCTCGTCGCGCTGCGCCAGGCTCGCCTGCTCGTTCAGCATCAGCTCGACGGGATCGCCGACGAAGCGGAAGGTCAGGAAGGCGAGGAAGGCGACGGCGAGCATGACGCCGGCCGCGTTCAGCAATCGTTTCAGCAGGAAGGCCGGCATCGGTTGCAAGCTCCGCAGTTCGTGGACGTCATGGCCTCGTCATGCTCGGGCTTGACCCGAGCATCTCGGAAACCAGCGCCCTCTCGTCACGAGATTCTCGGTTCTGCGCTGCGCTTCGCCCGAGAATGACGCGCTCTCTCACTTCAGCCTGGTCAGCCAAAGCCTCGGCTTGTTGTCCGACGCCTGCACGGTCGAGGCCACGGTGTTGCGCATCGCCCAGGCCATCGGCTGCTGGTGCAGCGGGATGAAGAGATGCTCCGCCTTGGCGATCTTGAGCGCCTCCATCATCATCGGGATGCGCTTCTCGTTGTCGAGCTCGACGCCGGCCTTGTCGATCAGCGCGTCGATGCGCGGATCGCCCCAGTTGCCCCAGTTGAAGACGCCGCCCGTGCCGCTCTTCGAGCGCAGCACCTGCACCAGCAGCGAATAGGCGTCGATCATCGGCTCGTTGGCCCAGCCGAATGAGATCACGTCGAAATCGCCCTTGACGCGCTTGGGCGCCTGCTGGCTGCGCGGGGCGAGGCTGAGATTGGGCTTGAGGCCCGCCCGCGACCACATCGAGGCGACCGCCTGGCAGAACTCCTCCTCATTGACGAGCGAGTCGCTCTGGCAGTTCATCTGGAACGAGAAGCCGTTCGGATAACCCGCTGCCGTCAGAAGCTTCTTGGCGCCGTCGAGATCGAAGGGCAGCCGCTCGTCCTGGGACGGCTCGTAGCCGGGGATCGCAGGCGCCACCAGCGCGCCGGTATTGCGCGAGAGCCCGCGCATCGCCCGCTTCTGCACGGCGCCGATATCGATGGCGCGATAGAGCGCCTCGCGCACCTTGATGTCCTTGAAGGGGTTCTTGCCGGTGACGTCGCTCTCGAACAGTGCGTCCTTGAGGTTGAAGGCGAAGAACACCGAGCGCAGCTCGTTGGTCTGCAGCACCTTGACGTCGGGCGAGGCCTGGAGCCGCGGCAGGTCCTGCAGCGGCGCGACATTGGTGAAGTCGATCTCGCCGGAGAGCAGCGCAGCGACGCGGGTCGAGGCCGAGGTGATCGGCGTGAACTCGATCGCGTCGATATTGTGCTGCGGCTTGTCCCACCAGTCCGGGTTCTTCGCGAACACCGTCTTGGCGTCGGCGCGGCGGCTTTCGACCTTGAACGGGCCGGTGCCGTTGGCGTTGTCGGTGGCGTAGCCCTTGATGCCCTTGCCGGAATCGGTCGGCAGCGAGGCGTTGTTGGCCTCCATCCATTCCTTGTCGAAGATGAAGATGTTGGTCAGGTCGTTGAGCAGCAGCGGATAAGGCCCGTTGACCTCGATCTCGACCGTATAATCGTCGATCTTCTTCGAGCTCTTGTATGCCGGCAGGTTGCCCTTGAGCGGCGAGGTCTCGTGCGTCACCCGCGCCAGCGAGGCGATCACGTCGTCGGCGGTGAACGGGTTGCCGTTGTGGAACTTGACGCCCTGGCGCAGCTTGAAGCGCCAGACGGTCGGCGAGACCGTCTCCCATGATTCCGCCAGCGCCGGCTCGATCTTGAGATCGCCGGTATAGCGCACCAGCCCCTCATAGACATGGTTGAGCACGGAGAGCGTGAAGGTCTCGCCGAAGGAATAGGGGTCGAGCGAGGCGATCTCGCGCGCCGCGCCCCATTTCAGGGTCTTCGCCTCGGCCGCTCCGCTCAGCGCGAAAGCCGCCACCGCCGCCAATAGCCAGTGCTTCTTCATCGATCTCTCCTCTCGATGACCCTGCGGCGCGTCTTGAAGGCGCTCGTTCAGGCTCGCTTGCCCCTCTCGATGCCGCTTGTTCAGCCAGTATGGCGCTTTGTGCGGCACCTCGTGCGCAATTAACAATCATGATTGCATACGATTTTGATATCGTATTGTATGCGATTATCTGAGACAAGCACAAAACTGGAGTGGAGCGAAATCCCGTGACATGGAGTGAGCCGCAACCGGCCGAACCTGAGCGGAGACGCGCCATGACGACGGAACCCCGCCCTCCCGGATTGCGCGCGCAATCGGTCTACCGGGCGCTGCGGCGCGCCATCATCGAGCAGGCCCTGCGGCCGGGCATGAAGCTTCCCGAGGATTCGATCGGCGAGCAGCTCGGCGTCAGCCGAACCCTGGTGCGCGAGGCCTTCGGGCGGCTCGCCGTCGAGGGCCTCGTCGAGCTCAAGCCCAATCGCGGCGCCTCCGTCGCCTATCCGACGCTGGAGGAGGCCCGCGACGTCTTCGACGTGCGCCGCAGCCTCGAACGGCTGGTGGCCGAGAGCCTCGCCGGCCGCCTCACCCCCGCGCAGGCCGCCGAGCTCGAGCAGCATGTCCGGCAGGAAGAGGCCGCCCATGGTCAGGACGGCCCGGAATCGATCCGGCTCTCCGGCGATTTCCACATCAAGCTGGCGGAGATGACCGGCAATGTCCTGCTGCTGCGCTACATCCAGGAGCTCAGCTCGCGCTGCTCGCTGATCCTGGCGATCTACGGCCGGCCGCATTCCTCAGAATGCGCCGTCTCCGAGCATCGCCAGCTGATCGAGACCTTGCGCAGCGGCGATGCCAAGCGCGCCGCCGACCTGATGGATCATCACCTGCAGGCCGTCGTCACCCGCGCCCTGCTCACCCCGCGTGCCGAGCGCGACATCCGCGACCTGCTCGCCCCCTACGCGCTCAGCGAAGGATTGAACCCGCCGTGACCGCCCAGCCGCGTATCCAGCCCAAGCCCGAGACCAGCCCCTCGACCGTCACCTTCGATTTCGCGGCGCTGACGCCGCGCGAGCGCTACAAGCTCCTGATCGGCGCCGTCGTACCGCGCCCGATCGCCCTGGTGACGACGGTCGACGCGCAGGGCGTCGTCAATGCCGCGCCGTTCAGCTTCTTCAACTGCCTCTCGGCCGATCCGGCGATCCTGGCGCTCGGCGTCGAATATCGCCCGACCGGTAGCCAGAAGGATACCGGCCGCAATGTCCGCGAGACGCTGGCCTTCACGGTCAACATCGTCTCCGATGCGCTGGTCGAGGGCATGAATGTCTGCGCCGTGCCCTTCGCTCCCGGCATCGACGAGCTGCGTCAGGCGGGGCTGGACGCCTTGCCCGGCGCCAAGGTGCCCTGCCCCTGGATCGGCCAGGCTCCGGCCGCCTTCGAATGCCGCCACCACACCACGCTCGGCATCGGCAATTCGCGCGAGATCATCCTGGGCGAGGTCGTCTACGCGCATTTCCGCGCCGATATCGTCGATCCCGAAAAACTCTATGTCGACCCCGCCGGCCTCGACGCGGTCGGCCGCATGGGCGGGCATGGCTATGCCACCACCCGCGATTATTTCGACCTGCCGACCCTGTCGGTCGAGGCCTGGCGCGAGCGGCCGGGCGATGCCAACCGGCGCCAGACGCGCCCGTCCGGGCGATAACGCCGGCCTTGCGGAACGTCGGGCGGGCGTGCTGGTTGATGGCATGCCGGATTCGGCCGCCATCAGGGTCCCATGACGCTCGACCAGTCGCTTTCCATCGCCGTCATCGTCGTGATGATGGGCCTCTTCGTCTGGGGCCGGCTGCGCTATGACGTCGTCGCCGCGCTCGCCCTGCTCGCCGCCCTGGCCTTCGGACTCGTCCCGGTCAAGGAGGCCTTCAAGGGCTTTTCCGACGATATCGTCATCATCGTCGGCAGCGCGCTGGTGGTCAGCGCGGCGGTGGCGCGCTCGGGCATCATCGAGCGGGCGCTCGGCCGCGTCGCCCCCTATCTCGGCTCGACCCAGACGCAGATCGTGATGCTGGTGTTCTCGGTCGCGGTGATGTCGGCGATCATCAAGAATATCGGTGCGCTGGCGATGATGCTGCCGATCGCCTACCAGCTCGCCCGCAAAAGCAACCAGTCGCCCTCGGTCTTCCTGATGCCGATGGCCTTCGCCTCGCTGCTCGGCGGCATCGTCACCCTCGTCGGCACCTCGCCCAACATCATCGTCGCCCGCGTGCGCGAGGAGCTGACCGGCCAGCCCTTCGAGATGTTCGACTTCGCCCCCGTCGGGATCGGCATCGCCGTCGCCGGCTGCCTCTTCCTGTGCGTCGGCTACCGCCTGCTGCCGCGCGACCGCCAGGGCGCGGCCTCGCTCGACCAGGCGCTCGACATCTCCGACTACGTCACCGAGGCCCATGTCCTCGAACGCTCGGCACTGGCCGGCAAGACGATCTCGGACCTCAAGGCGATCGCCGAGGGCGAGGTCGACGTCGTCGCCATCCTGCGCGCCAAGACGCGCGTCTCCGCCCCCTTCCCCGATGCCGGCCTGCGCGCCGACGACATCCTGCTGCTGCGCGGCGAGCCCAAGGCGCTGGAGCGCGTCGTCGCCCAGGGCGGGCTCGCGCTCGATGTCGACAAGCGCCCGACCCACAGCTCGGGCGCGCTCGACCAGATCAGCGTCAGCGAGGCGATCGTCGGGCCCAACTCGCTGCTTGCCGGCCGGTCGGTCGGCGAGCTCGAGCTGCATGAGCGCTACCGCGTCAATCTCCTCGCCGTCAGCCGCTCGCGCGAGCGCTTCACCGAGCGCCTGCGCAACATCCCGCTGCGCACCGGCGACGTCATCGTGCTGCAGGGCGACGAGAGGCTGCTGCCGGACCGCATGCGCGAGCTCGGCCTGATGCCGCTGGCAGCGCGTGCGCTCGCGCTCGGCAGCGCACGCAAGGGCTGGATCACCGGTGGCATCCTGCTCGTCACGGTGCTCGCCATCGCGCTCAATCTCGTGCCGGTCTCCGTCGCCTTCTTCGCGGCCGCCGCCCTGCTCGTCACCTTCCGGGCGATCTCGCCGCGCGATGCCTATGACTCGATCGAATGGCCGATCCTCGTCATGCTCGCCGCGCTGATCCCGGTCAGCGACACCTTGCGCTCGACCGGCACCACCGAGCTGCTGGCGGGGTGGCTCGCCGGAATCGGCATGCTCCTGCCGGGCTGGGGCGCGCTGGCGCTGATGCTCGTCGCCGCCATGGCGGTGACGCCCTTCCTCAACAATGCCGCGACCGTGCTGGTGATGGCACCGATCGGCGCGAGCTTCGCCAAGACCCTGGGCTTCAGCCCCGACGCCTTCCTGATGGCGGTGGCGATCGGCGCGGCTTGCGACTTCCTCACGCCGATCGGCCATCAGTGCAACACGCTGGTGATGGGCCCCGGCGGCTATCGCTTCGGCGATTATGCGAGGCTCGGAGCGCCGCTCTCGCTGCTCGTGATCCTGCTCGGCGTGCCGCTGATCATGCTGTTCTGGCCGCTGCGCTGAATCAGCCCGCCCGCCGCTGCGGCAGCATGATCGAGCCCGAGGCCGCGATCACCAGCACGAGGCCGAGCCAGTCGCTCGGCGTCGGCCGCTCGCCGAGCAGCAGCACCGAGCCGAGCACGCCGACCGCCGGCACCATCAGCGTGCCGAGGCTGGCGATCCCGGCGGGCAGCCGCGCGATCACCGTGAACCAGAGGAAATAGGCCAGCGCCTGCGCGCCGAGGATGTGGAAGGTCAAGGCCGCCAGCGTCCGCGGCTCCAGCATCTTGGGAACCGGCACGCCCTCGAAGACCAGCATGCCGATCCCTGCCGTCGCCCCGCCGATCAGCAGCTGCCAGGCGGCGATGGTCAGCGCCGGGGCCGAGACCGGCCAGCGCTTGCTGACGATCGTCCCCAGCGCCCAGCTCACGCTGGCGACGAGCGCGAGCGCCAGGCCGACCGAGAACTGGCCGCTCGCGATCAGCGGCAGCCCGAGGCAGGCCAGCCCGGCCGCGCCCAGTCCGAGCCCGAGGAGCCGGCGCCGGTCGAACGGCTCGGCCAGCACGAGGCGGGCGAGGATCGTCGCCCAGATCGGCATAGTGAAGGTCAGGATCGCCGCGCGCGAGGTCGGCGCCGCCAATTGCGCGAAGGCGAGCAGCACGTTGAAGGCGGCGATCGAGAGAATACCGGCGATGATCAGCCGCGGCCATTCCGGACGGGGCACGCGCAGCGAAACGCCACGCGCCAGCGCGATCACGACCAGCGCCAGCCCGGCGAAGGCCATGCCGCCGGCCCGCAATGTCCAGGGCGCGATCTCGGTGAGCGAGATACGGACGGCCGGCCAGTTGAAGCCCCAGAGCAGGCCGAGCAGCGGGACGAGTAGGAGCGAGCGGGCGGGAGCTTGCGGCATGGCGCGACTATGGCCGAGCCGTCCGCGCCGCCGTCATGTCGAATCGCGCAGGGGCGGATGCACGCATGGCGTCCCGGCTCAGCCGGCGATCGCCTCCACCCCGCACCACTCGGCGACGAACAACGCCATCGCTCCGGTAATCCGCTTCACCGATTCGAGGCTGACGCGCTCGTCGAAGGCGTGGATGTTCTCGCCCATCGGGCCGTAGCACAGGGCCGGGATCTTGTCGTAGAGCGCATGCACGCGCGCATCGAGATAGGCCGGCGTCATGAAGCTCTTCAGCGGCTTGCCGAGAGCCGATTGATGCGCCCGGCCGAGCACCGCTTCCGCCTCGCTGCCCGGTTCGAGCACATAGCCCTCGGCCCAGAAGCCGTTGAAGCTGACTTTTGGCGGATTGTTGGCGAGGAACCCGTCCGCCCGCGCGCAGGCCCGGATGCAGTCTTCGATGCGCCGCGCCGTCTCCTGCGCGCTCACGCCGGGATAGAGTCCGACGCGGCAGTCGACACGGCACCAGCACGGCACCGAGGAGGCCCAGTCTCCGCCCTCGATCTTGCCGATATTGAGGTTGATCGGATGGGCCTCGTTCTCGAAATGCTCGCGCCCCGCCTTCTCGGCGTTGAACTCTTCTTCCAGCTTGCGCAGAGCCGCAATGACCCGGTAGGCGGCGTCGATCGCGTTGGCGCCGGCCCCCATCTCGCGGACATGGACGGGCACGCCGCGCACCTCGAACTGGAACCAGAGCACGCCGGCATTGGCCCGTGCCAGCATCTCGTATTCCGGCTCGGGGATCAGCGCGGCATCGGCCCGGTAGCCGCGCAGATGGGTCATCAGCGCGCCGTTGCCGGTGGATTCCTCCTCGACCACCGATTCCAGATAGAGCGTCGCCGCCGGCTGCAGGCCGATGCGCTTCAGGGCGTCGAGGCAGTAGAAATTGGCGCCGTGCCCGGCCTTCATGTCGGCGCTGCCGCGGCCATAGAGCCAGTCGCCCTCGATCACGGGATCGAAGGGCGCATGCGTCCATTGGTCGACTGGCCCGGTCGGCACCACGTCGACATGCGCCTGCAGGATCAGCGAGCGGCCCGTCTCCTCGCGCGGATGATGGATGCCAACGACGATCGGCGCGTCCGAATGTGTGTCGGAGAACGGCGCGCCGCCGGGATGGGCCGCGATCGCGGCCTTGTCCATCGCGAACCGGTCCATGGTGAAGCCGCGCTGCCTGAGGGCGCGAAAGACGAAATCCTGGCAGGCATGCTCGTCGCCCCGCAGCGAGGGGAAACGGATCAGCTCCTGGGTGAAGGCGACTTGCTCGGCGAAACCGGCCTCGACCGAGGCGAGGATGCGGTCGCGGAGGGAAGGGTCGAGGGGCATGGGAAAGGTCTCCGACAATGGGCGAGCGCCTGGAGGGAAGCGTCATGGTCGGGCTTGACCCGACCATCTCGGAAACCAGCCATCTGGTCACGAGATTCTCGGGTCTGCGCTGCGCTCCGCCCGAGAATGACGCAAGGATCACCGCCCGAACCGTCCGCCGCCGGGCACGGCGGCGAGGAGCTGGCGCGTATAGTCGTGCTGCGGGTTGGCGAAGAGCGCCGCCGTCGGGCCGCTCTCGACGATGCGCCCGCGCTGCATCACCGCGATCTTGTCGCAGATCTGCGCCGCGACGCGCAGGTCATGCGTGACGAAGAGGATGGCGAGGCCGAGCCGCGCCTGGATGTCCTTGATCAGCGTCAGGATCTGCGCCTGCACCGAGACGTCGAGCGCCGAGACCGCCTCGTCCGCGACCAGCACGTCGGGTTCGAGCGCCAGCGCCCGCGCGATGCCGATGCGCTGGCGCTGCCCGCCGGAGAATTCATG
>NZ_JBHYEM010000022.1:27124-69753 GCF_051860145.1 Allobosea sp.
TAGCGGTCGATCGCATTGGCCGAGAGACCGACCAGCTCCAGCAGCTCCTTCGCCCGGGTGAGCGCCTGCGCCCGCGGCGTGCCATGCGCCACCGGCCCGTCGGAGATGATGCGCCCGACCGTCTGGCGCGGATTGAGCGAGGCGAAGGGGTCCTGAAACACCATCTGGATGCGGTTGCGGTGCTGCCGTAGCGCGGCCGTGCCGAGATCGCTCAGCGTCAGCTCGCCGAGCTGGATGCGGCCCTGGTCGGGCTCGATCAGCCTGAGGCAGCAGCGCCCGACCGTCGACTTGCCCGAGCCGGATTCGCCGACGAGGCCGAGCGTCTCGCCTCGCGCCAGCGTGAAGCTGACATCCTCCGCCGCCTTCACCTCGCGCCCGGCGCGGAAGAGGCTGCGCTTGCGATAGGTCTTGCCGAGCTTCTCGACGCTCAGCACCGGAGCGGCCTCCGCGATGGCCGGTCGCTGCGGCGGCACGAGCGAGGGCACGGCGGCGAGCAGCTTCTGCGTATAGGGATGGCGCGGTGAGCCCAGCACCTGATCGGCCGTGCCCTCCTCGACCAGCACGCCCTTCTCCAGCACGGCGATGCGGTCGGCGATCTCGGCGACCACGCCCATGTCGTGGGTGATGAACAGCACCGCCGTCCCGTGCTTCTGGCGCAGATTGTCGAGCAGCTTCAGGATCTGCGCCTGGGTCGTCACGTCGAGCGCGGTCGTCGGCTCGTCGGCGATCAGCAGCTTGGGTTCCAGCGCCAGCGCCATCGCGATCATGACGCGCTGGCGTTGCCCGCCGGAGAGCTCGTGCGGATAGGCCTTGGCGAGCCGTTCGGGATCGGGCAGCCCGACCTCGGTCAGCAACGCGACCGCACGCGCCCGTCGCTCGGCCTGGCCGTGCAGCCGATGCGCCTCGAAGGTCTCGACGATCTGGTCGGCGACCCGCATCACCGGGTTGAGCGAGGTCATCGGCTCCTGGAAGATCATGCCGGCCTCGCGGCCGCGCACGCCCTGCATCGCCGCCTCGTCGAGGCCCAGGAGGTCGCGGCCGCCGAGCCGGATCGCGCCGCCGGCCGGCCGCACCGCCTTGGGCAAGAGTCCCATCACGGCATGGGCGATCATCGACTTGCCGGAGCCGGATTCGCCGACGACGCAGAGCGTTTCGCCGGCCGCGATGGACAGCGACACGTCCTCGACCGCATAGGCGCGGTCGGCGAGCGCCGGCAAGGCGAGCTTGAGGCCGTCGATGGCGAGAACCGGGCCGGTCATCACTCCCGCTCCCGCGCCAGGCGTGGGTTGAGCGCGTCGTTCAGCCCCTCGCCCGCAAGATTGAGCGCGAGCACGGTCAGGAAGATCGCGATGCCGGGAAAGAAGCTGATCCACCAGGCGTCGATCAGCCGGGTGCGCCCTGCTCCGACCATATAGCCCCAGCTCATCAGGTTGGGATCGCCGAGTCCGAGGAAGGAGAGCGAGGATTCGAGCAGGATCGCCGAGCCGATCATCAGCGAGCCCATCACGATGATCGGCGCGATCGTGTTGGGCAGCACCTGGCTGAAGATGATGCGCGGCGTCGACTGGCCGATCGTCACCGCCGCCTGCACATATTCGCGCGTCTTCAGCGAGAGCACCTCGCCGCGCACCAGCCGCGCCACCGGCGGCCAGGAGACCACGCCGATGGCGAGCACGATCGAGCCGAGCTGCGGCTGCAGGATCGCGACCATGACGATGGCCAGCGCGAAGCTCGGAATCGTCTGGAAGAACTCGGTGAAGCGCATCAGCGCATCGTCGACAAAGCCGCCAGCATAGCCCGCGACCGCGCCGAGCGGCACGCCGATCAGGAGCGCGACCAGCGTCGAGACCAGCCCGATCATCAGCGAGACCCGCGCGCCATGGACCATGCCGGCCGCGATGTCGCGCCCGAGCGTGTCGGTGCCGAGCGGGAAGCGCTCCAGCGCGAGCGGCGCCATGAAGGGCCGCCCGACCATGCGCCAGGGCGATTGCGGGTAGAGGGACGGCGCCAGCAGCGCGAAGACGATGACGACGAGCAGGATGGCGAGCCCGATCACCGCGCCGCGATTGCGCGCGAAGCGCTTGAGGAAGCTCATGACGTCGCCTCGATGCGCGGATCGGCCAGGCGGTAGACCAGGTCCGTGAGGATGTTGAAGCCGACGACCATGGCCGACGAGACGAAGAAGACGCCGAGCAGCACCGAATAGTCGCGCTGCACGAGCGCGTCGAACATCAGCCGCCCGATGCCCGGCCAGGCGAAGACCGTCTCGGTCAGCACCGCGCCGCCGACGAGCTGGCCGGCCTGCAGGCCCGCCAGCGTCACCACCGGCAGGATCGCGTTGCGCGCCACATGGCGGCGCGAGACGATGGCCGGCGAAAGCCCCTTGGCGCGCGCCGTCTTGACGAAATCGGCACCCGCCACCTCCAGCATGGAAGCCCGCATCATCCTGGCGTAGAGCGCGGTGAAGAACAGGCCGAGCGTCAGCGCCGGCAGGATGAGGTGCTGGCCGATATCGAGCGCCCGCGCGATCCCGGTATAGTTCGCGCCGATCGTCTCATAGCCGACATTGGGCACGAGCCCGAGCTTCAGCGAGAAGACGATCTGGCTCATCAGCGCGATCCAGAACAGCGGCGTCGCGTAGAAGACCAGGGCGAGCGTGGTGATGACGCTGTCCTGCCATTTGCCGGCCCGGCGGGCGGCGAGCGCCCCCATCACGACGCCGAGCCCGAGCGAGACCAGGAAGGCCGCCCCGGTCAGCAGCAGCGTCGCCGGCAGGCGCTCGAGGATCAGGTCGAGCACCGGCCGCTGCTGGCGATAGCTGAAGCCGAGATCGAGCGTGGCGTAGCCCTTCAGGTAGATCCAGAGCTGGTGCAGCAGCGGCTGGTCGAGGCCGAAGCGCTCGCGCAATTGCTGCAGCAGCACCTCGTCGGCCGCCCCGGCCTCGCCGGCGAGCACCTGCGCCGGGTCGCCCGGCGCGGCCCGGATCAGGAAGAAGTTGAGCACGGCGATCGCGAAGAGGACGACGATCCCCTTCGCGAAGCGGCTGGCGAAGAATTGAGCGAGGTTCATCTATGATGTCCGAGGCGGAGGGCTCCCCTTCTCCCCTTGCGGGAGAAGGTGGCGCGAAGCGCCGGATGAGGGGTCGCGCTGCGCTTTATCGTTTTGCCGATTCGCTCCGGCGATGGGAGGTCGTCGCGCGACCCCTCATCCGTCAGCGCTTCGCACTGCCACCTTCTCCCGCAAGGGGAGAAGGGAAGGGGCAGCGTCTCGCGCGCGATCACGTCACTCCTTCCACGCATCCCGGAAGCCGTCATCGACGCCGATGCCGGTGGTGACCAGGTTCTTGACGTTGCAGCGATAGATCGTCGGGAAATCCATCTCTAGCAGCCAGAGCACCGGCAGTTCGTCGGCCAGGATCTTCTGCACCTTGGTGTAGAGTTCCTGTCGCGCGCTGTCCGACGGCGCGATCGCCGCCTCGGCGAAGAGCTTGTCGACCTCGGGGTTCGAATAGCCGCCGACATTGGCGAAGGGATTGCCCTTGGCGATGTTGCTCGAGATGTAGCTGCGCGCCACGCCCATGGCCGGGTCGCCGAGCTGGTAGAGGAAGTTGAAGTTCAGGTCGAAATCCCAGTTGCTGGCCTTCTGGGTCCAGCCCGGCACGTCGGTATTCTCGATCTGGACCTTGACGCCGGCATCCTCGAGATTCTGCTTGATCGCCTCCGACCAGCGGCTCCAGGTCTCGCCATAGGGCAGGTTCAGCAGCTTGATCGTCTCGCCCTTGTAGCCGGACGCCTTGATCAGCTCCTTCGCCTTCTTCGGGTCGTAGCTGTATTTCGGCACATCGTCGGAATAGAACCGCGTCTTCGACGAGATCGGCCCGGTCGGCAGCTTGCCGAGCCCGCCCCAGACCACGTCGCGGCCGAATTCGCGGTCGATCGCGTACATCAGGCCCTGGCGGAACTGCTTGTTGCCGAGGATGCCGTTGCGCACGTTCGGCGTCAGCCAGGCATGGGGGGCGAACATCTCCCAGCCCTTGGTGGTCATGCAGGTATTGGGCAGCTTGGAGAGGCGGGCGACGTCGTAGACATCGACCGAGCCGCCGGTCAGCACGTCGACCTTGCCGGTCTCGTAGGCGACGGCGCGGGCGGCCGCGTCCGGAATGATCTGCCAGTAGATCTCGTCGAGGTTCGGCTTGCCCTTCAGCCAGTAGTTCTCGTTCTTCACGAGGTGGATATAGGAGCCCTTCTTCCACTCCTTGAGCTTGAAGGGTCCGGTGCCGATCGGCGTGTTGTTCGCCGGGTTGGCGCGATAATCCGTGCCGTCATAGATGTGCTTCGGGATCATCGGCGCCGAGGCCACTTCCTGCGTCATCAGCAGCGGCCCGAAGGGCTGCTTCAGCGTGATCCTGACGGTGAGGTCGTCGACCTTCTCGATTGTCTCGACCTGGGCGTTGACGATCGGGCGCCAGCGCGGATGGACCTCGCGCAGGAACTTGTCGAGCGTGAAGACGACGTCGTCGGCCGTGAACGGCTTGCCGTCATGCCAGGTGACGCCCTCCTGGAGCTTGAAGGTGTAGACCTTGGCGTCCAGCGAGATCTCCCAGCTCTTCGCCAGCGAGGGCTGCGGGTTGAGCTTCTCGTCGTAGCGCAGCAGCGATTCGTAGATATTGCCGGCGACCATGTTGGTCGGGCCGTTCTGGTTCAGCCCCTGCATCAGCATGGGCGGCTCGGGCTGCACCACCACATGCACCGTGCCGCCCTTCTTGGGCTCCTGCGCGGTCGCAGCGCCGAGCGCCAGCACGGAGGCGGCGAGCGCCAGGCCAAATCTCAAGCCAAATTTCAATCCGGTCATCGTTGTTCTCCCGTTCCCCTTGGCCGCTCCCGTGGCGTGCAGAGGGCACGGCCAGGCGCGGCGACTTTTGTCGACTGGCTTACGGTCTGGCGGGATCGCACCCCATCACGGTCCGCTTGGCAAGCTCCGCGCCATTGAAAGCCAGAGTCAAAATTCGTGTCAATCTCTGACATGCCGTGTTATTAGACGACACGATCAAGGATCAGGCAGCAGCACCGTCGGGCGATGGCCAGCGCAAGTGAAGACCGCATCGCGAAACTTCCTCCCGGCGTTCCGATCGTCCGGGCGCTCGACCGGGCGATCGCCCTGCTCCGCGCCTTCCGGCCCGAACAGCCCCGGCTCGGCCTGAGCGAGCTGTCGCGCCTCGTCGGGCTCGACAAGGGCACGACCCGGCGCCTGCTGCAGACCCTGCAGCTCAACGAGCTCGTCGAGCACAATGAGCATTCGCAGACCTACGCGCTCGCCGTCGGGTTGATGGAGCTCGGCAGCGCGGTGCCGACCGGCCGCGAGCTGCGCGACATCGCCGGCCCTTATCTGACCGAAATCGCGGAGAAGACCGGCGCGACCTCGTTCCTCTGGGTCCATATCGCCGGCCGCGGCCTTTGCGTCGACCGCGTCCGTGCCTCGCTGCCGCATGTCGACGCGACCTGGTTCTCGGTCGGCGCGCAGGCGCCGCTGAACTGCGGCGGCGGCCCGCGCGTGATCCTCGCTTTTCTCGACGAGGCGCAGCGCCGGGTCGCCCTTTCGCTCGAGCTGCCCAAGCGCGCGCCGGCGAGCCAGACCGACCCCGCCCTGCTCCGGCGCGAGGCCGACCGCATCCGGGCCCAGGGCTGGGAACTGGCCATGGACGATTTCTTCATCGGCCTCACCGGGCTCGGCGTGCCGATCTTCGACCGCTCCGGCGCGCTCGCCGGCGCGCTCAGCATCTCGTCGCTGACCTCGATCGTCGCGCCGGAGGGCAAGCCGGTGCATCTCGACGCCCTGCGCGACGCGGCCGCCCGCATCGGCGCCCGCATCCTGCCCGGATAGGCGCCCGGCCGACGGCTGGGCCTCAAACCGTCCCTTCGCGGCGAGCCGCGGCTTCGGCCTCGATCGCCGGCCGCACCCAGTCGCGCTGCGGCCATTGCAGCGCGATCACCACCAGCGCCAGCACGAACCCGAGCAGGTCGGTGATCCAGTCCGGCTTCACCAGGCAGAAGGCCGCTGCCGCCAGCAGCACGCGCTCCCACATCGCCGCCCGCCGCAGCAGGTAGCCGTGCAGCCCGGCTGCGAGCAGGCCGATGCCGATGCAGGAGCAGACGAAGCGCCAGATGATCGTCGGCCAGTCGCCGATCATCAGCAAGGCCGGCTCGTAGACGAACATGAAGGGCACGATGAAACCGGCCGCGCCGATCTTCACCGCCGCCCAGCCGCTCGACCAGAGATCGGCCTTGGCCAGCCCCGCGGCGGCGAAGACCGCAAGCGCGACCGGCGGCGTGATCGCCGACAGGATGGCGAAGTAGAAGGCGAACATATGCGCCGCCGGCGTGATCACGCCGAGCTTGATCAGCGCCGGCACCAGCAGCGAGGTCATGACGATATAGGCCGGCGTCGTCGGCATCCCCATGCCGAGCACGATCCCGGCGACGGCGGTCAGCATCAGCGCCAGCAGCAGATAGTTCTGCGACAGACCGATCACGGCCTGGGTGAAGACGATGCCCGCGCCGGTCAGCGCCACGACGCCGATCACGATGCCGGCGCAGGCGCAGGCCAGCGCCACGGCGAGCGCGTTGCGGGCGCCGTCGATCATGGCGTCGATGATGATCGGGATGCGGACATTGACGCGCGTCGAGGCGCGCAGCGCCGCCACCGGGAAGCAGAGCAGCGTCCCCGCCAAGGCGGCGAGCGGCGCGCTGTAGCCCGAATACAGCACGACGAGAATCGTGACCACCGGCAGGAACAGATGCCCGCGCTCGCGCAAGGTCTTGCCGAGCTTCGGCAATTCGCTGCGTGGCACGCCCAGGATGCCATGGCGCTTGGCCTCGAAATGCACGGCCGCGAAACAGGCGACATAGTAGAGGATCGCCGGGATCACCGCCCAGATCACCACCTGTCCGTAGGAGACGGAGAGGAACTCGGCCATGACGAAGGCGGCCGCGCCCATGATCGGCGGCATGATCTGCCCGCCGGTGGAGGCCACTGCCTCGACGCCGGCGGCGAAATGTGCCTTGAAGCCGGTCCGCTTCATCAGCGGGATCGAGATCGGCCCGTCGACCATGACATTGGCGACGGCGCTGCCCGAGATCGTCCCGAACAAGCTCGACGACACCACCGAGACCTTGCCCGGCCCGCCGGCCGTATGCCCGGTCAGCGAGAGCGCGAAATCCATGAACAATTGCCCCGTGCCGGTGCGTTCCATGAAGGAGCCGAACAGCACGAAGATCATCACATAGGCCGCGGAGACGCCGAGCGGCGCGCCGAAGACGCCTTCCGTCGTCATGAACAATTGATCGAGCAGCCGCATCGGCTCGACCCTCGCGACGAAAAGCCCGTAGCAGAGGAAGGCGATCGCGGTCAGCGGCAGTGCCCAGCCGATCAGCCGCCGCGTCGCCTCCAGGATGACGGCGATCAGGATCACCGCCATCGCCATGTCGACCGGGGTCAGGTCGTCGACATAGTAGATGCGGTTGACGACGTAATCATAGTTCCAGAACAGGTAGGTGACGGGCGCCATGGCGAGCGCCAGCAGGACATAGTCGAGCAGCGAGGGCGCCGCGTCGGTTCCCGCGCGCCGGTAGATCAGGAAGGTCAGCGTCAGCGCGAAGAGCAGATGCGTGCCGCGGAAGATGATCGCTTCCGGCGTGCCCTGCCCGCCGAAGGCCGGCGGCAGGATCACCCACATATGGTAGAGCGACATCGCGACCGCGATCACCGCGATGGCGAAGCGCACCATGCCGATATGGCTGAAATCGAACTTGAACTCGGGTTTCGGAACGCTGATGTCCACGGGCGTGTCCTGGCTCGACGACCGACCCTCCGCGGCGCGGGGAAGCCGCACGCATGGCGCGACCGGATCGGTGGCTGTTGGGGAACGCGCGCCGGAGCGCCGGCGCGCCGGATATCAGGCGCTCCGCGCGGGACGCTCGCGCACGGTCACTTCGACGCCACCGTGATCCCCTTCTCCTTGTAGAATTTCGCCGCGCCGGGATGGAACGGCACGCCGACATCCTCGGCCATGATCTGCGGCGTCAGGCCGGCCAGCGCCTTGCTGGTCGCGGTCAGCGCCGGGACGTTGTCGGCGATCGCCTTGGTCATCGCATAGACCTGCTCGGCCGGCAGCTTGCAGGATGCGACGATATGGGTGGCGTAGCCGATCACCTTCACGTCCTGATCCTGCTTCGGATAGGTGCCCTTCGGCACCGTCACCAGCGTGTAGCCGGGATTGAGCTTCCTCATCCCCTCGAGATCGGCCGAGAGGTCGAGCAGCTTCACGTCCCGCGCCGAGGCGAGGTCCATCACCGCGCCGGACGGGATCGCCGTGCCGAGCGAGAAGGCCTGGGCGTGGCCGTCCTTCACCTGCTCGACCGAGTCGGTATAGGACACGAAGGAGATCTTCACGTCGCTGTAGCTCATGCCGTGAACCTTGAGCAGCTGACCGGTGATCAGCTCGCCGGTATTGCCGCGCGGCTGGGTCGTGATCGCCTTGCCCTTGAGGTCCTTCACCGTCTTGATGCCTGAATCCGCCGGCACCAGCATCTGGAAATACTGCGGATAGAGCGAGGCGATGTTGCAGATGTTCTCGTGCTTGCGCGGGAAAGGCGCGTTGCCGGCGAGCCCGTCGACCGTCGAGATCGAGTTGCCGAATCCGATCTCGGCCTTGCCTTCCTCGATGGCGCGGACATTGGCGATGCCCGCCCCCGGCAGCGACTGCACTTGCGCGCCCGGAATGGCCTTCTCCCACATGTCCTTGAGCTGGCCGCCGAGCGGCACCCAGACGCCGCCCTGCGGGCCGGTCATCAGCCGCAGCTCGACGGCGAACGCAGCCGGCGCCGCCAACAGGCCGGCGGCAAGGGTCAGGCACATGACGGGCTTTGAACCGATCTTCATCGCAAACTCCTCCCAAGAGCCGTATTCGGTGAGCGCCATGTCTTTTGATGCATGGTCGCGCGATCTGGCAGCGACGCCGGGGGTCAGCCTTCGGTCGCCATCGCGTCTAAGCTACCGGCTGAGCGTCTGCTGGCAAGCCTGAAATTTCAGATCGCACGGCGCAACGGCCGGACGCGGCCGTCAACGAAACCGCAACCTGTCTGAACCGAAGGTTGAGAGCGGGGCCGCCTGCGCGTGAAACCAAATCCCGGGCCCCGCGTTTCATCACGCGCGGCATTCGACCAGGGAGGCAGTCAATGGACAGGCGCTCTTTCCTAACCGCCTTGATAGGCGGCATGACATTCGCCAGCATCGGCGGCGTCACCCTCGCCGAGGCAGCCGAGCCGGTCTCGGCACCCAATCCGGCGGAGGGAGAGCTTCCGCGCGAGACCGCCGAAGCGCTCGACGGGCAGGACGCGGAGTTCACCCACCGCAGACGCCGGCATTGGCACCGGCGCCGTTACTATCGGCGCTACTACCGGCCGAGGTACTATCGGCGCCGCTATCGCTATTATCGCCCTTACCGGCGCTATTACGGCCCGCGCTACTACTATAGGCCGCGCTATTACTACCGGCCGCGCCGGCGGTTCTATTACCGCTACTGGTAGCGCCTGACCGATCCGACCTGCCTCCACCCGCCGGGCGCATCGCACCCGGCGACGGAGGCAGCGGGTTGCGCTCAAGCCGGCTCGCCGAGCCGTAGCCCGCAAGGGCGAAGGCTGGGCGGTGCCGGCTTCGCGATAGACCGGAATCTGCGTCATCGGCTTAAGCGTTTCGAAATGGCGGCCGATCCATAACCTCCTCGCCTTTCGCCAACCGCCGCAGAGTCTTCCGTGCCCCTGGATAACCATTCGCTGCTGACGGCTTTTGCTCTTTCCGGCGGCGGATTGGCGCTGACCTTTTTCGTGAGCTGGCTCGTTTCCAGGACGGAACGCTTCCTGATCGCCTGGACCCTCGGCGTTTCGTTCATGGCACTCGGCGTGCTGATCTATGTCTGGTACGGACAGACGATGTATCCAGTCCTCGGCGCGGCCGGATACACTGTCCTGCTGACCGGCCTCGCCTTCGTCTACGGCGCCGGCCGGGAGTTTCGCACCGGCATTCTCCCCTGGCGCAGCATGGCCATCATGGCGGTCACGTCGTCGACCGTCATGGCAGGGCCCATGCTGGCCGGCTACAATGGCGTTGCCATCGTCATGCTCAATGTCGCGGCGACGGTCATCCTGCTCGTCACGGCCTGGGACTACTGGATCGGGCGCGCGGAAGCCCGGCTGACCATCACGCTGCTGACAGGCCTTTACGTTGTGACGGGGCTCTCCTTCGTTCCCTGCGCGGTCGTGCTGCTGCAGGCCGGCGAATGGCGCCTGTCGCAGGTCCCGTCGAACTGGGCCGAAGACCTCAATATCGGCATATGCCTGACCACCCTCGCCGGCATCGGCGCGCTTTCCCTGGCGCTCAACCAGGTGCGGCTGGCGCGCGGCCACAAACGCGACGCCGAAACCGATCCGCTCACCGGCCTGCTCAATCGGCGCGCGCTGCTCGGCCGTATCGCGGGCGAGATCGAAGGCCCCGCCGCGCTCGTCATTTTCGACCTGGATCACTTCAAGACGATCAACGATGTCCATGGCCATCTGGCCGGCGACGATGTGCTGCGAACCTTCGGAGAGATTCTGACGCTGTCCTGCCGATCGCAAGGTCTCGCGGCGCGGCTCGGCGGCGAGGAATTCGCCCTGCTGATGCCGGGAGCCTCGCTCGTCACGGCAGCGATTCTGGCTGACGGCGTGCGCACGCGCCTGGCCAAGCGCCATTTCACCGGAAATGGCGGCTCGTTCAGCAGTACCGTCAGCGCAGGCGTTTCCTGCTCCGAGGACGCCGTCATCGATTTCGACACGCTGCTGCACGATGCCGACAAGGCGCTCTATGCAGCCAAGCGGAACGGCCGCGACCGTGTCGCCGTCAGTTCGGACAATATGGAATTCCAGACGCACATCCGGTCGATGCCGGACGGTCAGCGCGGCCCGATCGATCTCGTCAGACTCAAGACCGGCTAGCTGGAGCCGCTTCTTGGCAAACGCGCGACCGGATGCGGATTTCAGATATGCCTCGAAGGCGAAGGCCTGCTTGTCGTCCGGGAAAGCGAGACAGGTCTTGATCCGCCACGGCGCGAACGTCGAGCTGTGAGAAACGTCGCTGGCGACACCCACATAAAGCCACTCGGCGCGCCGAGGCTTGCTGGGATGCCGACGTAGCGCAAGGCCTGCCTCGGTGGCTGCGCCACTCCGGCTCGCCGAGCCAAAGCCCGCAGGGCGAAGGCTGGTGGGCCGGGCCGGACTCGAACCGGCACCGGCGCTGTTATGAGCAGCGAGCTCTAACCATTGAGCTACCGGCCCGCTCTCCGCGTACCACCCTCCCCGGCGGCCGGGCAAGGCCGAAACGGGCTTGCGAAACGAAACGGCCCCGCGCTGCCGAGGCAGGCGGGGCCGCATGTCGCGGACAGGGTGGTTTCCGTTCAGGCGGCGCGCGCCACCTCCGGCTCGAGATGCGCCGCGACGTGACCCTCGCGGAACTGGAAACGGCCGATATGCTCGGTGAGCGCCCGGGTCTGCTCGTCGGTCAGGGCGAGCGCGGCATTGGTCTCCTCGACCAGCGCGGCGTTCTGATGCGCCATCGTGCCGATGCCGTCGATCTCGTTGTTGATCGCCGAGACGTCGCTGGCCTGGCTGCGCGCGGTCTGCGAGATGCCGTTCATCAGCCCCGACAGGTCGTTGACCGAGGAGACGATGCTTTCGAACATCGCGGAGGTCTCCTCGACCAGCCCGACGCCGACCTCGACATCGCCATGGGCGGCCTCGACCAGGCGCTTGACGTCGTTCGAGGCGTCGGCCGAGCGCTTGGCGAGGCTGCGCACCTCGGCGGCGACCACGGCGAAGCCACGGCCGCTGTCGCCGGCACGCGCCGCCTCGACGGCGGCATTGAGCGCCAGCAGGTTGGTCTGGAAGGCGATCTCGTCGATCATCGCGATGATCTCGGAGATCTTGCTCGACGAGGACCGGATGCGCCGCATCGCGTCCAGCGCCGAGGCGACGACCTTCTCGCCCTGCTGGGCGCGCTGCTCGGCGCTCTCGGCCATGCCCATGGCCTGCGACGCTTCGGCGGCGGTCTTCTTCACCGTCCCGGCGAAGGCGCCGAGCTGGTTCGTCGCCATCGAGACGGCATTGCTCTCCTCCGTGGTCCGCTCAGCGAGATCGGTGACGCCGTCGAGGATCTCGCTCGTCGCGTTGCGCACCGCCGAGACGGTGTCGGAGAGGCGCGCCAGCGTGCTCTCGAACTCGTCGGCGAGGCCGTTGGCGCCGTCCTTCAGCTCGGCGAAGGCACCCTGATAGATGCCCTCGACACGGGTCGAGAGATGGCCTGCCGAGAGCTCGGCGAGGACCTCGCAGGTCTCCGACAACCCGGTCTGCACCGTCTCGAGCAGGGCGTTGACCGAACCCGCCAGGGCGTTCAGCTCGGCATCGGCGAAATTGGCCGAAACCCGCTGGCCGAAATCGCCCGCGGCGGCTGCCGCGACGACCTCGCCAAAAGCCTGGCCGAGCTCCTGCATCATCTCGCGGCGGCGCTGCTGCGCCAGGGCCTCGTCCTCGATCTTGGCCGCTTCGGCGGCCCGGAGCGCCACCGCATTGTCGCGGAAGAGCAGGACGCTGCGCGCGATGTCGCCGATCTCGTCATTGCCCTTGGCGTCGACGACGGTCTCGAGCTGGCCGTCCGCGATCGCGCGGGTCGCCGCCCAGAGCCGGTTCAGGCGGCCGACGATCATCGGCCGGACATAGAGCAGCGACAGCGCCAGCGCGACGAGGAGCGAGCCGAGACCGATCGCACCCAGCCACCACTTGCTCTGCTCGATCAGCTTGCCGGTCGAATTGCCCGCCATGCGCGCATCGTCGCGCGCCGCCTTGACCAGCGTGTCGACCTCGCGCCGCACCACGTCCGCGGCGCGGTTGAGGTCGGTCAGGCCGGTCTGGATCGCCTTGCGGGTGACGATGTCGCGGTCGCGCACGTCGAACAGGCCGCTGCTGCCTTCGGCCACGTTCAGGATGGCGTTGACCGAGCGGTTGCGGCCCTGGTTCGGCGCGATCTTCTCCGCCTCGCCGAGCGCCGTCCTGATCAGGCGGGCAATGGCGTTGAAACGCTCGCGCGAGACATTGAGCTGGCTGCTATCCTCGATCTGGGCGACTTCGCGCAGCAGGCCGACCATTTCGCTGACATCGGCCTGAAGGCTGCGGGCGAGGTCGAAGGCGACGATGTCGCGGCTGGACAGGCTCTTGAGCGCGCTGGCGAGCTCGTCACCGGAAAGCGACGCGGCGCTCTCGATGCCGTAGGCGAGATTGAACTTCGCCTCCTCGGCCTCGCTGCCGACCGCCTTGACGAAATCCTCGCGCGCCTTGTTCAGCGCCTCCAGTGCCTCGGCCGCCTCGCTCGCATTGCGCAGCCGCTGGCCGGTCAGGTCGTTGATGTCGTTGATCTGGCCCGAGAGGACATCGATGGCGGCCTGCGCCTTCTTCTTGTCCTGGCCGAAATCGGCGATCTTGCGCAGCAGCTCGAACTGGCGCGCCTCGACGGTGTCGAGCTCGCCGGTGAGCGCGGAGCGATCCTTGACGGTCTGCACCTCGCTGAAGCGCGAGGCGATCGCGGTCGACTTGGTCGCCGCCTGCGAGAGTTCGAGCGCGAGCTCGACCAGCGGCATCTTGTGGTCGATCAGGTCGTCGACCGTCTGGTTGACGCGGCCATAGGAGAGCCAGGCGACGCCGGACGCCACCAGCGTCAGCACGGTCAGGACGCCGAGCGCCGCATAGATGCGCGCGGCGATTCCCACGCGCAGCGGCGCACGCTGGCGAGCGGGCTTCTTGACCTTCTTCATAGTCGTTCTCCGGAATGCGTGCAGCGCGCGACGGTCAGGGCGTCAGGAAGGAAACGGCTACACGTCCGGCAGGGCACGCAAACGGGCCTCGGCGTTCGAGCATGAACAGTTCCCCAGCTCTCTTTCGGTCAGCCCTTGGACAGGCTTTCTTTGAACGCCAGAGTTGCGGGTGCACGCTTAAAAAACGCTTAAGTATCCGCGCTGTTCTGAATCACTGCGACAAAGGCGCCATTCACGGATCGTTAGGGAATGGAGCCCGCTGCCGCTGCGTTCAGTGCGAGATGCGCAGGGAGTTGATCTCCTGGCCGATCGCGCGGAAGGCATCCTTCAGATCGGTGCCGCTATTGGGTAGATAGGCATGGGCCGGGCTGGTGGCGCAGGTGCGCATCAGGTTCTGTGCATTGGTCGAGTCCAGGTTGAACCCGACCGTATAGAGCAAGATACCGGCAGCCTTGATCTTCTCGCACAGCGTGAGGGCCTGGTTGTGCGAAGAGCCGTTCGTCGCGTTCTTGTTGATCTTGATGTCGTTCGTGCCGAAGCCGGAATCCTTCGACAGCACACCATCGGCATAGGCCGTGTTGAACTCGCCGTCGGTCATCAGGATCACGACCTTGAGCAGCTCGCGCGTGCCGTAGGCCGCCGGGCGGCTGGCGCTCGGCCAAAGCGAGGCGAAGTTCGGCGAGACCATGTACCAGCTCCAAGCCAAACCGATATGTCCTGCCGTCGAGCCCTGCGCCTGATAGGTGTCGATGCTGTTCTTCAGCGTCGTCCGGTTGGAGGAAAGCGGCACGATCGCCGCCGATGGGCAAAGGTTCGCGTCGCCGCTTGGCGAACCGATATACTGACGCCCGACGAAGGCCGTCGACGGCGCGGCGTCGGTATAGGCTTGGGTGCCCGTCCGCTCGGTCACGCAGGTCGAGGCCGTGTAGGTCCGATCGGTCGCCGACCAGGTCGCATCCTTGAATGTGTATTTCTGAGAACCGGGTGTCGTCGCAGTACCGTTGCGCAGCGTCCCGCGCACATTGTTGGCATAGGTGCTCCCGACATTCACGGCACTGGCATAGGGCACGAGCGAGACCTTGGAGTAATGCGGCGTCTGCACGTCCTTGACGACGAGGTCGACAAGCTCCTTGGCCGCCGTCTTCAGATCGCTCAGCGGAGTGCCGCGCATCGAGCCCGTGATATCGAGCGCAATGCCGACCTCGACGCTGTTCGACGAGCGCAGCACCTCGGCCTGGGCCGAGACCGGGATGACGTCGATCCCCAGCAGCCCCGTCACCGACATCGGCACGTTCGCCTCGGCCGTTGCCGTCACGCGCTGGTTCGCGTCCATGGTGAAGGCCGCCGTGGTCACCGCGCCGTATTTCGCATGCGCCATGTTGGCGTTCAGCATCGCCGTGCCGATCCGCTGGATCTCTTCCGGATTGGTCGCGTCCGAGCGGGCGATATAGAGCGCAGCGGAATCCAGCGCCGCCTGCAGCGCAAGCCGCGTCGTCGAGGCGCGGTTATAGTCGATCAGCGCGAAGGTCAGGCCGAGCAGAACCGGCACCGTCAGCCCGAACAGCATCAGGACTGCGCCCTCCTCGCGCTGGGAGAACTGCTTCAGGAGGGTGCGGAAGCGGGTCAGGCGAAGGGACATGGCGGGTGGGTTCCAAGGTTCGCCGAAGCAAACCATCGCCGCCTGTCGCAATCGTTAATAAAACCCCGCAACCTCGGGGCGCAGTGAAGAATCCATTAGCGCAATCGCAGACTTCCTGACGTTGGGTCGCCTGGAGCATCGATCCTGCTCCAATTTTCCGGCTCTAGGCCCCTCCAGACGCCGGAACCGGGCGCGGGCGGCCCTCCTCGTCGATCGCCACGAAGGTGAAGGTCGCGTCCGTGACCTTCTCGTGCAGCGTCGTCCTGAAGCGCTTGGCCCAGGCCTCGACCTGGATCTTCATCGAGGTCCGCCCGACCGATTCGACGACGGTGTAGACGCTGAGCACGTCGCCGACCTTGACCGGCCGGATGAAGGTCATCGCCTCGACCGCGACGGTCACCACGCGCCCTTGTGCCCGGTCGACGCCGGCGATGCCGCCGGCCTGGTCCATCCGCGACATCACCCAGCCGCCGAAGATGTCGCCATTGGCGTTCGTGTCCGCCGGCATGGCGATGGTCCGCACGGTCAGCGTGCCGCGCGGTTCTTCCTCGGGACGCAGGCCAGGCTCAGTCGTCATCGCTCTTTCCTTCCTCGACATGGAAGGAATGGAGCACACGATGCAGCACCGGCGCCAGCACGAAGCCGCTCGCGATCACCACGAACAGGCCGGAGAAGATGGCGTAGAGGCCGGCGAAGATCTTGCCGCCATCGGTCTTGAGCTGGTCGACCGGCCCCATGCCGGAGAGGATCATCGACGCGTTGACGAAGGCGTCCGTCAGTCCCATGCCCTCGGTGCCGGCATAGCCGGCCATGCCGATCACGAGCCCGACCACCGCGAGCGCGACATAGAGCGCCATCGCCCGGCCGAGCCGCAGCGCGAAGCGCCTGATCGGGATGACCTTCTGGCGACGATGCTCGAAGCGGATCAAGCCGGCCATGGCGGCGCTCCTTTGGCTCAGGCCGCGCGGCCGAGTTCCCGGCGCACCAGGGCGGCGCCGGCCGCCAGCGCCGCGAGCTTGCCATAGGCGACGGCGCCCGACATCGGCGCGAGACCGCAATTCGTGCAGGGGAAGAGTTTTTCGGGGGCGACGAAGGCGAGCGCGGCGCGGATCGTCGCGGCGACCTCCTCGGGCGTCTCGATCGCGTTCGAGGCCACGTCGATCGCGCCGGCGAGCACGTCCTTGCCGTCGAGCAGCTTGATCAGCTCCAGCGGCACGCGCGAATTGCGGCATTCCAGCGAGACCTGCTGGATCGAGCTGCGGGCGATCACCGGAAAGGTCTCCTCGTACTGGCGCCATTCGCCGCCGAGCGTCGCCTTCCAGTCGATATTGGCCTTGATGCCGTAGCCGTAGCAGATATGCACCGCCGTGGTGGCGGTGAGCCCCTCCGCCGCCCGCTCCAGGCAGGCGATGCCCCAGTCGGAGACCTCCTTCATGTAGACGTTGAAGGCCGGCTCATCGAACTGGATCACGTCGACGCCAAGCCGCTGCAGCTCATGCGCCTCCTCGTTCAGCACCGCCGCGAAGGCCATGGCGAGGTCCTCGCGCCGTCCGTAATGCTCGTCGGCGATGGTGTCGACGATGGTCATCGGCCCCGGCAAGGTGAACTTGAGCCTGCGCGTCGTATGGGCCCGCGCCGCCACCGCCTCCATGGCATGGACCGGGCCCTTGCGCCGGATCGGCCCGGTCACGGTTGGCACCTCGGCTTCGTAGCGATTGTTGCGGATGCCCATCACCGTCTTCTTGGCGAAGTCGATGCCGTCGAGATTGGCGAGGAAGCCATGGACGAAATGGACGCGCGCCTGCTCGCCGTCGCCGACGATGTCGAGACCCGCATCCTCCTGCAGCTTGACCGAAAGGATGGTGGCGTCGCGCTTGCCGGCCTCGAGTGCCTCGCCTTCGAGCCGCCAGGGCGCCCAGAGCTTCTCGGGCTCGGCCAGCCAGAGCGGCTTGGGCAGGCTGCCGGCGAGCGTGGTCTGAAGCATGGCGGTCTCCCAAGAAGCTTGCCGCCGACATTGGGCAAGCCGCACACTCCGTCAAGCCGACAGGAGGAGAACGCCATGACCAGGCAGACCATGATCTGCATTTCGCTGCGCTATGCCGACGCCCCTCGCATGTATGGCTGGCTGATCGAGGCCTTCGGCTTCGAGAAGCACGCCGCCTATTATTCGGAGGACGGCAAGACCCTGCTCCATGGCGAGCTGCGCATGGGCGAGAGCTTCATCATGCTCGGCTCCTCCGAGAACAACGAATTCGGCAAGCTGGTCTCGCGCCCGGCCGAGCTCGGCGGCACCACCGCCTCGCCCTATATCGCGACCGACGAGATCGATGCCCGCTGCGAGCGCGCCCGCAAGGCCGGCGCCGAGATCTGCATGGAGCCGACCGACCAGCCCTATGGCAGCCGCGACTTCATCTGCAAGGACCCGGAAGGCCATATCTGGTGCTTCGGCACCTACCGGCCTGGGGAGATGCCGGCCTGATCACGCCGCCGCCAGCTTCGGCCGCGCCTTCAGCATCAGCCAGCAGACGATGGCGAGGTTGACGAGGTTCCAGACCAGACCGTTGAGGAAGGCGAACCGGTAGGACGAGGTCGCGTCGAAGATCAGCCCGGAGACCCAGCCGCCGAAGGCCATGCCGAAGATCGTCGCCGACATCACCACGCCGATGCGTACCCCCGCCTCGCGCGGCGGCATGTAGTCGCGCACGATGATCGCATACATCGGCACGATCCCGCCCTGGAACAGGCCAAAAATGCCGGTGACGACGAAGAGCGAGCTCAGCCCGTCGAACCAGAGATAGAGGAAGAGCGCCATGCCCTGCATCAGCGAGGAGAGCGCCAGCGTCGCAGTGCCGCCGATCCGGTCGGCGACGAAGCCGGAGCCGACGCGGCTGACGATGCCGAGCGCCATCATCACCGTCAGCATCTCGGCGCCGCGCGCCACGCCATAGCCGAGGTCGCTGCAATAGGCGACGATATGGACCTGCGGCATCGACATCGCGACGCAGCAGCAGAAGCCCGCCACGATCAGGAGGAACTGGAGCTGGTTCGGCGAAAGCCCGAGATCGCCCCGCGCGCCGGCGCTCGTCGCCTCGGCCGCCGCCATGCTCGCCGCGCTCGGCCGGCGCCGGAACAGCGGCGCCAGCGGCAGCATCACGACCAGCGCCGCGATGCCGAGCCCCAGATGGGTCGCCCGCAACCCGTGCGTCTCGACGCCCCAGTTGATCAGCTGGGGCCAGACCATGCCGGCGAGATAGCTGCCCGAGGCGCCGAAGACGACGGCGAGGCCGCGATAGCGCCGGAACCAGTGCGACAGGTCGGCGATCAGCGGCGAGAATCCGGTCGAGGCGCCGAGGCCGATCAGGAAGGCATGCGCCAGCGCGAACTGCCAGAGCGTGCTGGAGATCGAGGCCAGCGCGTAGCCGCCACACAGCAGCAGCGCGCCGAGCACGATCGGCCAGACCACGCCGAAACGATCGGCCAGCCGGCCCATGACGATGTTGCCGATGCCGAAGCCCAGCATGGCGCAGGTATAGGGCAGCGAGGCGCCGGCGCGCGTGACGCCGAACTCCTGCTGGACCGTCGTCACCACGACGACGGCCGACCAGGAGCCGACGCAGGCGACCGTCCCCACCAGCAGCGCCAGCGCGAGCCTCGTCCATGCGTAAGCCGAATCGGGCGCGTAGCGCGCGTCCTGAGCGTTCATGTTTCCTCGTCGCGGAGAACGTTCGTCTCCTTGCCTGAGCATTAGGCGGCGCCGGAAACGGCAACAAGCGCGTGGGCGGCGGGGCAGTGCAGCGTGGATGTGGGGGCCCACCCGCCCTCACTCGCAGCGCTTGCAACCCGTGCGCGCGGCTCGGCATGCTGCGCGCTCAGTTTTCCGGGGCGCGCGATGACGAGCATCTGCATCTACGGCGCCGGCTCGATCGGCTGCTATCTCGGCGGCCGGCTCGCCGCCGGCGGCAGCGATGTCGGGTTCATTGGCCGCCCCGGCATCGGCGGAGAGCTTCGGCAGCACGGCCTGACGCTGACGCATTATGACGGCGGCGGCTGGCTGGTGCCGCCGGAGAAGATCGCCGTTGCGACGGAGCCCGGCGCGGCTGCGGCGGCCGAACTGATCCTCGTCACGGTCAAGTCGGGCGCGACCGCACAAGCGGCTGCCGAGCTCGCTGGCGTGGTCCGGCCGGGCGCCGTCGTCGTCAGCTTCCAGAACGGTCTCGGCAATGCCGAAACCCTGCGCGCCGCGTTGTCCGCCTGCACGGTGCTCGCCGGCATGGTGCCGTTCAATGTCGTCAGGCGTGGCGCCGGCGCCTTTCATCAGGCGACCGAAGGCGGGCTCGATGTTCAGGACGACGAAGCGCTCGCGCCCTTCCTCGCCGATTTCGCCCGCGCCGGCCTCGCACTCCACCGCCATCGCGAGATGTTGCCGGTGCAATGGGCGAAGCTGCTGCTCAATCTCAACAACGCCGTCAACGCCCTCTCAGGCTTGCCGCTGAGGGAGGAGCTGGCGCAGCGCGACTATCGCCGCTGCCTGGCTCTGGCGCAGGACGAAGCGCTCCACCTGCTGAAGCAGGTCGGCATTGCACCCGCCCGCCTGACGCCGCTGCCCGCAGGCTGGATCCCGGCGCTGCTGCGCCTGCCGGACGCGCTCTTCGCCATGCTTGCGCGCCGCATGCTGGCCATCGACCCGCTGGCGCGCTCCTCGATGGCGGGCGATCTCGCCGCCGGGCGCAGCACGGAGGTCGACTGGATCAATGGCGAGGTCGTGCGGCTGGCCGAGAGGCTCGGCCGGCAAGCGCCGGTCAATGCGTGCCTCTCTGCCCTCGTCCATGCCGCCGAAAAGGAGATGCCCCTGCCGCGCTGGAGCGGCGAAGCCCTGCTGGCGGAGCTTCAGGCCGCGAGCACGCCGCAGCCGTGAGCGGCGTGGCGCGGTGTCCCGTCAGCCGGTCAGGTGAGCATAGGCCGAAGCGTCGAGCGGCCGGCCGAGCAGATAGCCCTGCGTGAGGTCGCAGCCCTCGCAGATCAGGAAGTCGAGCTGCTCCGGCGTCTCGACGCCCTCCGCCACCACCTCGATGCCGAGCGCATGGCCGAGCTGGATGATGGCGCGCGTGATCGCGGCCGCCTCGAGCGTCACGCCCAGCGTCGCCACGAAGCTGCGGTCGATCTTCAGCGTCGTCAGCGGAAACCGATGCAGATAGGAGAGCGAGGAATAGCCCGTGCCGAAATCGTCGAGCGCGATCCGCACCCCGAGCGCCCGCAGCTTCGACAGCGCCGCCATCGCGCGGGCCGCATCGGTGACCATGACGCCTTCCGTGATCTCGAGCTCCAGCCGGTCGGGATCGAGGCCGGTCTCGTCCAGCACGGCCTCGACCAGGGCCGGCAGGTCGTCGGATTCGAACTCGAGCGGCGAGATATTGACCGAGACCCGCAGCGGCCTGGCCCAGCCCGCCGCTTCGCGGCAGGCGCTGCGCAGGACATGGGCGCCGAGCGCGGCGATGAGCCCGCCCTCCTCTGCCGCCGGAATGAACTGCGACGGCGAGATCACCCCGCGCGTCGGATGGCGCCAGCGCGCCAGCGCCTCGAAGCCGACGACCTCGCCATCGGTGCGGAACTGCGGTTGGTATTGCAGCCGGATCGCGCCGCCGGCGATGGCCTCGCGCAAATGCCTCAGCATGTCCTGGCGCTCGCGCTGCTCGGCCAGCTGCGGGTCGGCCGCGAGCCCGCCGGGGGCGTCCTGCCGAAGCAGGGCGGCAATCGCCCGCTCGGCATGCTTGCGCTCGCTGATGTCGAGCAGCAGGTTGAAGCCGCCGACGAGCCTGCCGGTGCCGTCGAATAACGGCGTCGGGAACGGCATGAAGGGAACGCGGCTGCCGTCGGGGCGCTCGGCCTGGACCTCGACCCCGCGCACCGGACGCGCCTCGCGCAAGGCGATCGCCATCGGATACTGATCGGGCGCCAGAGGCTTGCCGTCCTTGCCGAGCAGCCGATGCGTCACGCACCAGAAATCATCGCCGATCCGCGGCTCGCGGCCGGCGAACTGGGCCGTCGCCCGGTTGAAATAGGTCAGGCGGCCCTGTGCGTCGGTGATGTAGACCGCGACGGGAAGCTGGTCGAGGACGCTCGCCAGCCAGGCATCGGTCGCGGCGCCCGCGATCGCCTGCGGCCGCGCCGCGAGAAACGCCGACAGGTCGACGCCGGCTTCCGCAACGGCAGCCAGCCGCGTCGTGACGGTGCCGGCTGCGGACGGGAAGCCTTGGTCGAGAGCTTCTAAGCCGGCAGCAGCCTGAAACATCCGGATTCGGTCTCGCAATGCAATAATCGAGGGTCGATAACAGCATGGAGATACCAATAAAGACTTAAGCCGCGGCCGGCGCACTGCCGCAGGGAACGGAGCGAGAGGCGGCCAACCGCAAAGGCTATGCCGGCCCGAAGATCAAGATATCGCACCGCACCTTCAGGCAAAAGCACAAATATTTGCCTCGGAGAAGCGCGAAAGGCAGCACAATATATTTTGAATTTACCAAAGGTAATAGGCAGTCGACCGGCCTTTGGTTAAAGACCCTATTTGAAAAGCGCATCCCCCTGCTCGTCGATGAGCTGTTGCCCCTTGACCAGGGTGAAGTCGGCGGCCTCCGTGGCGCCGGGAAAGCGATCGGCCCGGACGAAGCGATGGCTCCGCAACTCGCCGTCGACCTGCTTCTCGATGACGCCGCAGAGCTGGTACTGCCCGCCCTCCTGATAGGGCGTCGCATGGATGGTGAAGCCGTTATGCTCCAGCGTCTTGAGCGGCCCGGCGGCCGGCTTCTCGGCTTTGCTGCCCCCGCCGAACAGGGATTTCAGAAACGACATGAGACCTCCTCACCACTGGCGCCCTGTATAGGACACGTCCGGCGCAAAGGGGAGCCGGCTTTCGGCAAGGTCGCAGGCTGTCAGCGCATTTGTCCCGGGCGCGTTTGCGATCGGCCCGGCGTCACGCGCGTCATCCCGGGCGACCGGAGGGAGACCCGGGATCCATGCCTGAGCTTCTCAAGGGATGCGTTCCGGCATGGATCCCGGCACTGCGCCGCTAAAGCGGCTTGGCCGGGATGACGGAGGTTCCCCCAGAATCACAACACGCTCAAAGTGCCGCGGGCCCGCCAGTGTCCTGATACGCGCTTGACCACTTAATACCATACAGTATGGTACTAAATGTGACCCGAAACGGGAGGACGAGATGAATGGCTGGTTCCTGGCTGCGGCCCTGATCGCGATGCTGACCTGTCTCATTCATGCCTGGCTGGGCGGCCGTGAAGTGGCGCGCCCTCTTCTGGCGGCCAACGGGCTCGGCAAGGTCGCGAAATTCACCGCCTATTATTGCTGGCATCTGGTCACGATCGTGCTCGCGGGCCTGGGCCTCGCCTTCTTCCTCGGCGCTTCGGGATCGGGCAGCCGCGAGCTCGGCGCCTTCGCGACCGGCTGCGCCGCGCTCTTTTGCCTCTGGAGCCTGGCGCTGATCGCGCGTTTCGGCCTGAAGCCGCTGCATTTCCCGCAATGGGTCCTGTTCGCGCCGATGGCGCTGTGCGGCGCGGCGGGATTATGGGCTTGAGCAGGCCGCGCCGTTTCGCGCTCGCCGACTGGCTGGCGCTCGGGCTCGACGCGCTCGCCGAGGCCGGGCCGGCGGGGCTCACCATCGAGGCGCTGTGCCGCCGCGCCGGCAAGACCAAGGGCTCGTTCTACGCCCATTTCCCGACGATCGACGCCTATCTCGCGGCGCTCGCCGGGCATTGGCGCGAAACCTATACGCGGCGGCTGATGACGGCGGCCGATGCCGGGCAAGGCCCCTTGCGCAAGCTCGCCGAGCTCGACCGCATGGCCTTGGCGCTCGACAGCCGTGTCGAGCAGGGCATGCGCCGGCTCGCCGCCCTCGACCCCGCGGTCGCCGCCATTTGCGCCACTGTCGACCGCGAGCGGATCGACTATCTCGCCGGCCTGCATGCGCAATCGGGCCTTTTCGATGCCGCGCAGGCACTGGCGCTCGCCCGCTTCGAATATGCCGCCTTCGTCGGCTTCCAGCAGCTCGATCTCGGGCTCGAACCTGACGACATTCATGGCGCCTACCGGCTTTTCCTCGGCCTTGCCGGGCGGGGCGCCGCCGGCTGACGGGAAGGGCGAGGCACGGCCTCGGTCAGCCCAGATGCAGCACGACCTCGCGCCGATGCGGCGCCGCGCGGTGCTCGAACAGATAGATGCCCTGCCATTGCCCGAGCGCGAGGCGCCCGTCGACGACCGGAATGCCCAGCGAGACCGGCAGCAGCGCCGCCTTGATATGGGCCGGCATGTCGTCCGGTCCCTCGGCACGATGCGTCAGATAGGTCATGGCCGGATCGTTGGCCGGCGGCACCAGCCACCGGAAGAAGGCATCGAGATCGCGCCGCACGTCCGGATCGGCATTCTCCTGGATCAGCAGCGAGCACGAGGTGTGGCGCAGGAAGAGCGTCAGCAGGCCATCTTCCGCCGCAACGTCGCGCAGGAAACCCGCGACCCGATCGGTGAATTCGTAGAGACCTGGCCCGGACGTCTCGATGCTGAGGAGCGACTGAAGCGACATCCCGGCCGGTGCTTCTAGCGCTCGGTGAGCGCGAGCTTGGCGCCCAGCGCCACGAAGGCGGCGGCGAAGCTGCGCCGGAGCCAGGCCATCACCGCCGGCCGGCCGACCACCTTGTCGCGCATCGCCGCCGCGAAGAGCCCGTAGAGCGCGAAGACGACGAAGGTCATCGCCATGAACACGCCCGAGAGCTCGAGCATGCGCGCGAGCGGGCTCGCCTCGCTCACAGGGATGAACTGCGGCAGGAAGGCGACGAAGAAGATCGACAGCTTCGGGTTCAGCACGTTGATGGCGATGCCGTCGATCAGCACCCGCCAGGCCGAGCGCCGGTCGGCCGTGGTCTCGACCTTGAGCGCGCCCTGCTCGCGCAGGGTCTGCCAAGCCATCCAGAGCAGATAGGCGACGCCGGCATATTTCACGATCTCATAGGCCAGCGCGCTGGCATGCAGCAGCGCCGCCAGCCCCATCATCGCCGCCGCCAGATGCGGCACGATGCCGAGCGTGCAGGCGAAGGCCGCGAGCACGCTCGCCTTGGCCCCGCGCGTCAGCCCGGCGGCGATGGTGTAGATCGCGCCCGTGCCGGGCGAAGCGACGATGATCAGCGACGTGAGGAGGAATTCGATGCTCATGGCGGTCTCCGGGCCGGGCGGCCTCATCAGACATCAGCACGCGCGGGCTGTCGAGAACCGCGTGGATGCCGTCTTCGCCGCGCCTGCTTTGCCGTCAGCACGTTGCGCTTGCGTTTGATACGGCTTAAACTAAGTCTGACGAACTAAGTCACAGGGACCCATTGTGGAAACGGTCAATATCCATCACGCCAAGACGCATCTGTCCCGCCTGATCGAGCGTGCGGCCAAGGGGGAGAGCTTCGTGATCGCCAAGGCCGGCAAGCCCATGGTCAAGCTCGTGCCGCTGGACGCACCGGAAGCCGGCGCGGTCCGGCGTATCGGGTTCATGTCCGGCCAAATGAGCATACCCGCCGATTTCGACCGGCTCGGTGAAGACGAGATCGACACGCTCTTCAGCGGCCAATCGTGAAGCTTCTCCTGGATACGCATGTGCTTCTCTGGGCGGCCGGAATGCCCGAGAAACTGTCGGACGAGACCCGGAACCTGATCGAGACGCCCGCCAATCAACTGTCCTTCAGCGCGGCCAGTCTTTGGGAAATCGCGATCAAGAGCGGCCTCGGACGGAGCGATTTCACGGTGGATGCGCGACTGCTGCGTCGAGGCCTGTTGGACAACGGCTACGCCGAACTGCCTGTCACCAGCGAACACGCCGTCGCGATCGGCGAGCTTCCGGCGATCCATAAGGATCCTTTCGATCGCTTGCTGATCGCGCAAGCGATGATCGAGGGGATCACGTTGCTGACCGCCGATGCGATCGTCGCGCAATATCCGGGGCCGATCCGCAGGATCTGATCGAGGCTTGCGGCTCAGTCGCCCCCTGAAAGCAGAAAGGGCGCCCGAGGCGCCCTTTCGTTCGATCTCAGTTGTCCAGGAAGCTCCTGAGCTTCCGGCTCCGGCTCGGGTGCTTCAGCTTGCGCAGCGCCTTTGCCTCGATCTGGCGGATGCGCTCGCGCGTCACCGAGAACTGCTGGCCGACCTCTTCGAGCGTGTGGTCGGTGTTCATGCCGATGCCGAAGCGCATGCGCAGCACGCGCTCCTCGCGCGGCGTGAGCGAGGCGAGCACGCGCGTGGTGGTCTCACGCAGATTGCTCTGGATCGCCGCGTCGATCGGCAGGATCGCGTTCTTGTCCTCGATGAAGTCGCCGAGATGCGAATCCTCCTCATCGCCGATCGGCGTTTCGAGCGAGATAGGCTCCTTGGCGATCTTCAGGACCTTGCGCACCTTCTCCAGCGGCATGGCGAGCTTCTCGGCCAGCTCCTCCGGGGTCGGCTCGCGGCCGATCTCGTGCAGCATCTGGCGCGAGGTCCGCACGATCTTGTTGATCGTCTCGATCATGTGGACCGGGATGCGGATGGTGCGGGCCTGGTCGGCGATCGAGCGGGTGATCGCCTGCCGGATCCACCAAGTGGCGTAGGTCGAGAACTTGTAGCCGCGGCGGTACTCGAACTTGTCGACCGCCTTCATCAGGCCGATATTGCCTTCCTGGATCAGGTCGAGGAACTGCAGGCCGCGATTGGTGTATTTCTTGGCGATCGAGATCACGAGGCGCAGATTGGCCTCGATCATCTCCTTCTTCGCCTGCCTGGCCTCGCGCTCGCCCTTCTGGACCATCAGCACGATCTTGCGGAACTCCTGGATCTCCAGGCCGGTCTCGGAGGCGAGCGTGTGCACCTCCTCGCGCAGGTCCTTGATCCGGTCCTTCTCGGCGCCGACGAATTCCTTCCAGCCGCGCGAGCCGAGCTTCGAGACGCGCAGCAGCCATTTCGGATCGAGCTCGCCGCCGACATGCTGCTTGAGGAAGTCCTCGCGGCCGACGCCATAGCTCTCGGCGAGTCGTAGAAGTCTCGTCTCGTGAGAAATAAGCCGCTTGTTGATGTCGTAGAGCTGCTCGACCAGCG
The DNA here is from genome assembly GCF_051860145.1 of Allobosea sp. Taxonomy (GTDB): domain Bacteria; phylum Pseudomonadota; class Alphaproteobacteria; order Rhizobiales; family Beijerinckiaceae; genus Allobosea. The sequence goes on from NZ_JBHYEM010000022.1 coordinate 53,764, forward strand.
CCTCGATGCGGTTATTGTTGAGCGAGAGCGACTTCACCGCAGTGATGATGTCGTCCTTGAGCTTCTTGTATTTGCGGTCCTGCGACGGCGAGAGCTTGGTGTTCTCCAGCCGGTTGGCGATGTCCTGGTCCTGCAGGCGGCGCAGCTTGGTGTAGTTGCCGGCGATCGAATCGAAGGTCTCGAGCACGCGCGGCTTGAGCTCGGCTTCCATGGCCGAGAGCGAGACGTTGTTCTCGATGTCGTCGTCGTCCATGTCGGGCGGGGTCTCGCCGCCCTCCTCGCTCGACGCCTCGGCCTCGCCGCCCTCCTCGCTCTCGCCTTCGCCCGGCAGCTGCGCCGGGTTCTTGCCGTCGGGGCCGGCATAGGTCGCCTCGAGATCGATGATGTCGCGCAGCAGCACCTTGCCGTCGACCAGCTCGTCGCGCCAGATGATGATGGCCTGGAAGGTCAGCGGGCTCTCGCAGAGCCCGGCGATCATCGCCTCGCGGCCGGCCTCGATGCGCTTGGCGATCGCGATCTCGCCCTCGCGCGACAGGAGCTCGACCGAGCCCATCTCGCGCAGATACATGCGGACGGGATCGTCGGTGCGCTCGGTCGGCTCGAGATTGCGCTTGACCTCGACCGGCAGCGCCGAGCGCGCGGTCTCGACCAGGTCGCCACCCTCGGCCTCGTCGTCCTCGCCATCCTTGCCGCGCGCCGCGCGTTCTTCGCCGGCGGCCTCGGGATCCTCGTTGTCGACGACGTTGATGCCCTGCTCGCTGAGCTGGCCGAGCACGTCCTCGATCTGCTCCGAGGAGAATTCCTCCGAGGGCAGGACCTCGTTCAGTTCGTCATAGGTGACATAGCCGCGCTTCTTGGCGAGCTTGATCATCCGCCTTACGGCCTGATCGGTGAGATCGAGCAGGGGGCCATCGGAAGTCGGGGGGGCTTCCGGCGCAACCTGATCGGTCTTTTCCCGTTCGCTCGCTTTAGTCGCCATCAATCAGCGCTCCGCACTCTCGCGCGACAGGGACCTCGATCTCGTCCATGCCGACGCATAAAAGGGCGGCGCGGCCGCTGGTCCGGCGCGCTCACCCCACCCAAATCATCTCTCGTCAGATGGACCCGATCATCCTTGATGAATCGTGAACCACCTGTAGCGCCGCGCGACGGAAACGCCAGCGGCGGAAGCGCGAGGCCCATCAATCCCCGGACATGGCCTCGGTCCCCTCGATCGTCTCGAGCCGGGCCTTGACGTCCTTGATCCAGGCGAAATTGGCTTCCGTCGCTTCGTCAGCCAATGCGCGCTCGGCTGCCTTCAACTCGCTATGTAACGTTCGCGCCCGATGATGCAAGACGATTGCCTGACGAATCGAATCAAAAACCGATTCAGGATCAGCCGCTTGCGCGAGCTTCAGACGCTCGGCCGGGCCGGTGACCGCCATCAGGGCGCCTTGCGCCTCGCGCACCTTGGGCTGGTCGAGCCGCCGCGTCAGCGCCTCCTGGTCGAGCCCGTCCTCGAGCGCGACATCGAGCAGCACCTGCCGGAAACGCTCGGCCGCCATCCCGTCCAGCGCCAGTTCCGCGATCTCGTCGGCACAGCGCAGGACGAGGCCGGGATGGCTCGCCAGGGCCAGCAGGATGAAGGCCTCGCGCGCATCCTCGCCACGGCCGCGCGCCATGATCCGCGACCGGGAGAGCTGCGAGCTCGCCTTGAGCGGCGGCAGCGGCCGCCCCCCTGCCCCGCCCTGGCCCTGGCCTCGCCCCCCGCCCCGTCCGCGCTGCTGATAGCCCGAGCCGAACGACCGCTCCGCCCGCACTGGGGCCGCGCTCGCGAAAAGCTGCGCCAGCCGTTCGTCCATCTCCATGCGGTAATGCCGGCGCGTCGCCTCGTCGCGGATCTGGCCGAGGGGCTCCTTCAGCCTTCGCTCGAAGGCGGCGCGGCGCTCCGGGGTGTCGAGCGAGCCGGCCTCGACCTCGCGCGTCCACAGCATGTCGACGAGCGGGCGCGCCGCGCCGAGCACCTCCGCGACCGCCGCCTTGCCGCCGGCGCGCGCCAGATCGTCCGGATCCTGCCCGTCCGGCAGGAGCGCGAAGGCGAGCGACTTGCCCGGCTCCAGCATCGGCAGCGCCAGGTCGATCGCGCGGCTCGCCGCCTTGCGTCCGGCCTTGTCGCCGTCGAGGCAGATCACCGGCTCGTCGGCCATGCGCCAGAGCAGGCTGAGCTGGTCCTCGGTCAGCGCCGTGCCGAGCGGCGCGACCGTTTGCGGGAAGCCGGCCAGCGTCATGGCGATGACGTCGACATAGCCCTCGACGACGATGACCTGGCCCGTGTCATGCGCGCCCTTGCGGGCATTGTGGTGGTTGAACAGCAGGCTGCCCTTGTGGAAGAGCGGCGTCTCCGGCGAGTTCAGGTATTTGGCCGAGACCTCGGCGCTCATCGCCCGCCCGCCAAAGGCGATCACCCGGCCGCGCGCGTCATGGATCGGAAACATGATCCGGTCGCGGAAACGGTCATAGGGCACGGCGATCTCCTCGCCATGCACGAGCAGCCCCGCCTCCATCATCAGTTCGGCGCCGACCCCCTTGCCGGCGAGATGGTCGCGCAGCGCAAAGCGGTCGGGCGGGCCGTAGCCGAGCCGGAACTGCCGCCGCGCCTCGCCCTCGAGGCCACGCCCGGAGAGATAGCGCCGCGCCGCGGCGCCGCGCTCGCCGGCAAGCTCGGCCTCGAAGAATTTCGCCGCCAGCTCGACGACCTCGTGCAGCCCCTTGCGCCGCTCCTCCTGGACCTGCGCCTCGTGGCTGACCTTGGGCAGGACGACACCGGCCTCGGAGGCCAGCTTCTCCACCGCCTCGGGAAAGGAGAGCCCCTCGGTCTCCATCACGAACTTGAAGATGTCGCCGTTCTTGCCGGAGGAGAAATCGAAGAAGGAGCCCTTCTGGTCGTTGACGAAGAAGGAGGGCGTCTTCTCGGCATTGAAGGGCGAGAGCCCCTTCCACTCGCGCCCCGCCTTGGCCAGGCGCACACGCTTGCCCACGACCGCCGAGACCGGCAGCCGCGCCTTGATTTCCTCGAGGATGGAGGGTGGGAATTTCATTGTCTTCTATGTGGGCGCAGATGCGGCGGAAGCCAATCGCCGTTCTCGAATCGTACCGGCTTATTGGCGCAATCCACAGCGCCATGATAAAGAAAAAGACGTAAAAGGAAGACAGCAATGGCGCTCAACATCAAGGATCCCGAGACGGAAAAGGCGGTGCGCATGCTCGCCCGCCGCCGCGGCCTGACGCTGACAGAAGCCGTGCGCCAGGCGGTGAAGAGCGAGCTGGGCAAGGACGAGTTGTCGGCGGAGGAGAAGGAGCGGCGGGTGGCCGCAGCGCTTGCGCGGATGGAAGCGCTCTACAAGAAGTATAACATCAAACCCGCCGAGCGCGGCATGACAAAGGATGAGATGGACGCAGCGATCGGCTATGACGAGAACGGCATGTGGTGACGCTCGTCGTCGAAACTTCTGCGGTCGTTGCCTGTCTTACGGACGAGCCTGAGGCAGCGGACTTTATCCGGGTGATGGCGCTTGCCGAGCGCCGCGTCATGTCGAGCGTCAGCTTGCTGGAAGCACGAATCGTCCTGGCTTTCTCAAAGCGAATTCCGGTCGAGATCATCGATAATTTCTTGGATAGTGAGCAAATCGAAGTTGTCCCCTTCGACACCCCCCTCTCCGACCTCGCCTTCGACGCCTATCGCCGCTTCGGCAAGGGCCGCCATGCCGCCCGGCTCAACATGGGCGATTGCGCCGCCTATGCGCTCGCCAAGGCGCGTGGCTGGCCGCTGCTCTACAAGGGCGACGATTTCGCGCTGACCGATATCGAGCGGGCATGAAGCCCCAGCCGATGATCGAGACGCGGCTGCTGCGCCAGTTCGTCGCCGTCGCCGAGGAGCTGAATTTCCATCGCGCTGCCGAACGGCTGCATATGGCGCAGCCGCCGCTCAGCCAGGCCATCCGCAAGCTGGAGGAAACCCTCGGGCTGAGCCTGTTCGAGCGCAGCAATCGCCGCGTCGCGCTCACTCCGGCAGGGGCCGCCTTCCTCGTCACGGCACGGCGCGTCCTTGCCCAGCTCGCTGACGGTATCCGGGAGGCGCAACGCGTCGCGGCCGGACAGGCCGGCCGGCTCTCGGTGACCTTCGTCGGCACGGCCCATGACCTGCTGCCGGCCGCGCTGCGCCGCTTCCGCGCCGACTTCCCCGGCATCGAGCTGTCGCTGCGCGAGGCGACCACCGCCGAGCAGCTCGCCGCCATCGCGGCGGGCGAGTCCGATATCGGACTGATGCGACAGCCCGGCATCATGGTCGCGCAGCTCGCCAGCGAGCGCCTCGTCCGCGAGCCGATCCTGGCGCTGCTGCCGGATGACCACCCCCTTGCCCGGCACGAGATCGTGACGCTCGCCGATCTCGCCGGCGACGATTTCATCGGGACGCCCCGGCAGCTCGGCATCGGCTTCCACGACCAGGTCATCGGGCTCTGCCGGCTCGCCGGCTTCTCGCCACGGATCGTGCAGGAGGCCAGGCAGATGCAGACGATCGCCAGCCTGGTCGCCAGCGGCATCGGCGTGGCGCTGATTCCGGGCTCGCTGGCGCTCTCGCCGCGCAGCGGCGTCGCCTTCCGCCCGATCGCCGTCGCGGCGCCGCCGGAAATGACGCATCTCGACCTGATCGCCGCCTGGGACATGACGCGCCGCTCGCCGGCCCGCGACAACTTCCTCGCCATCATCAGGCAGGTAGCCGGCGATATGCAGCTCATATCGAAGCGGGACGAATAATATATTTTACCGCAAGGGTCGGGGCGGTCAGAATCTTCGGACAGCACCACCGAAGGAGCATCCGCCATGCAGCTTCCGTCGCGACGAGCGCGCCTGCTCGCAGCAGCCGCCATGCTCGCTTTCGCCACCCCCAGCTCAGCGACAGAACGGCAGACCATGATCGAACAACTGCGCATCTACGAGATCTTCGAGGGCAACAAGGCCGCCTTCCACGACCGATTCCGCGACCATGCCGCCCGCATCATGAAGCGCTACGGCTTCGACATCGCAGCGATGTGGGAAGCGAAGGGCGAAAGCCGGACCGAATTCGTCTACGTCCTGCGCTGGCCGAGCGAACAGGCCATGCGCGAGAGCTGGGCGCAGTTCATGCAGGACGCGGAATGGTCGCAGATCAAGGACCGGACGGCGGCCGAACACGGACGGCTGGTCGGCGCCATCGAGGACCGCGCCTTGCGCCGGACGAGCTATTCGCCGTGACGAGGCTCGTGCCGCTCACCCCGCCTCGATCATCAGGTCGGCGCTGACGTACGTGGCGCTATCCAGCACAAGCTCAATCGCAGCGCAGGAGCTCGTCGCTCAGCGCGTCCGCGACGCCCGTGAGCGGGATGTCCCTTTGCGCTCCGTAGACCTTGACGCTCAGGGTAGCGGCCTTGTGCAGGCCGGCCAGCAGGCGCGCCATCCGCGTCTCGTCGAAACGGGCCGGCGGCTTCCAGTGGAAGTTCACCGCGTCGGGAACGCTTTCGGCCGTGACGGGGATGGCCGTCGCCTTGCCGTCCACGACGAAACGGAGATTGGCCGCCGCCGCTCTCGGCTTCGAGACCTTGGATAGCGAGATCTCGAGAGAAGGGCCGCGGCGGATGGCCGGGTTCGCGGCCGCCGCCCTGGCGTCCCCGCAATAGAACGTGACGCGCGCCCCGCCATTGCTGGCCACGCCGGCATAGGACGTCCCCATCTGATAGCCGGAATTCCAGCCCTCGCGGCGCTCCTGCGCCTGTGCCGAGGCCGATACCGCCAGAAACGCGGCGAGCACGACGGCCCTGCCGATCCTCAGCATCGGGCTCCTCCCATGCCGAGGAACGGCAAAAATCGGCCGGCACCGCTCACCCCGCCAACGCCGCCTTCACCAGCCCGCTCGCCTTGGCAAAATCCATCTGGCCGGCATATTTGGCGCGCAGGATGGCAATGACCTTGCCCATGTCCTTGACCGAGGCCGCGCCGCTCTCCGTCACGGCCGCCGCGATCGCCGCCTTGACCTCGTCCTCGCCCATCTGCTTGGGCAGATAGGCCGAGATCACCTCGACCTCGGCGCGCTCGCCGGCGGCCAGTTCGGGGCGGCTGTTGGCGTCGTAGATCGCGATCGATTCCTGGCGCTGCTTGATCATCTTCTGGAGCAAGGCGAGGATCTCGTCGGCGGTGGCTTCGCCCTTGCCGGCGCCGCGCGCCTCGATGTCCTTGTCCTTCAGGGCGGCCTGGATCAGGCGGATCGCGCCGACCCTGCCCTTTTCGCCGGCTTTCATCGCTTCCTTCAGGTCGCCGCTGAAGCGCTCGCGCAGGCTCGTCATGATCGTCTTTCCCTTTTCTTCTATCAGGCCGGCGCCGGCCTCGATTGACGGCGCGGACCCGCGTCTTTAAGGCTCGCGTTCCAGATCGGCGGAGCGCGAAGCCGCTGCCCCGCCTTAACGATTGCGCCGCATTGCGGCCTGGACGAGACATAGACATGAGCGCTTCCGAAGGAAACCCCGCCGCCGGCGGCTGGACAGAGCCGCGCGCGACCGCGTTGCTGGTCCTGGCCGACGGCACCGTGCTGGAAGGCTTCGGCCTCGGCGCCGTTGCCGAGGCGCCGGGCGAGGTCTGCTTCAACACGGCGATGACCGGCTATCAGGAGATCCTGACCGACCCGTCCTATGCCGGGCAGATCATCACCTTCACCTTCCCGCATGTCGGCAATGTCGGCGTCAACGAGGAGGATACCGAGACGGTCAATGCCGCCGCCTCCTCGGGCGTGCGCGGCGTCGTGCTCCATGCCGACATCACCGAGCCCTCGAACTGGCGCGCCACCCGCCATTTCGACGCCTGGCTGAAGGCGCGCAACATCGTCGGCATCGCCGGGATCGACACCCGCGCCCTGACCGCCCTGATCCGCGACAACGGCATGCCGAACGCGGTCCTCGCCCATAATCCCGAGGGCGTCTTCGACATCCCCCGGCTGAAGCGGCAGGCCGCCACCCTGCCCGACATGGCCGGGCTCGACCTCGTGCCGCTGGTCACCGCGGCCCAGCGCTACGATTGGGACGAGACGCCCTGGCAATGGCCGGCGGGCTACGGCACCCGCGAGAGCGCGGCCCATAAGGTCGTCGCGATCGATTACGGCGTGAAGCGCAACATCCTGCGCCTGCTCGCCAAGGCCGGCTGCGAGGTCACCGTCGTGCCCTCGACCGCCAGCGCCGCCGACATCCTGGCGCTGAGCCCCGACGGCGTCTTCCTCTCCAACGGCCCGGGCGACCCGGCCGCGACCGGCGAATATGCCGTGCCGGTGATCAAGGAACTGCTCGACCGCAGGATCCCAACCTTCGGCATCTGCCTCGGTCACCAGATGCTGGCGCTCGCCATTGGCGGCCGGACCATGAAGATGAAGCAGGGCCATCACGGCGCCAACCATCCGGTCCAGGACAAGACCACCGGCAAGGTCGAGATCGTCTCGATGAACCACGGCTTCGCCGTCGACCCCGCGACGCTGCCCGAAAATGCGACCGAGACCCATGTCTCGCTCTTCGACGGCAGCAATTGCGGCATCGCGCTTGCCGACCGCCCGGCCTTCAGCGTCCAGCACCATCCCGAGGCCTCGCCCGGCCCGCAGGACAGCCACTATCTCTTCACGCGTTTTGTCGAGATGATGGAAGCCGAGAAGGCGAAGGCGGCCGCATAAGGTAGGGGAGTGTCGGCGTGATCCACCAGCTGCGCATCTACGAGATCTTCGAGCGCAACAAGGCGGCCTTCCACGCCCGCTTTCGCGATCATGCGATGCGGATCATGGCGCGCTACGGCTTTCACATCGTGGCGACATGGGAGACGAAAAGCGCCGGCCGAACCGAGTTCGCCTATATCCTGGCCTGGCCCGACATCGGGACCAAGACGGCGGGCTGGACCGCCCTCCTGGCCGATCCCGAATGGGTCGAGATCAAGCGCGTCACCGTGGCCGAGCATGGCGACCTCGTCGGCGCCATCGAGGACCGGCTGATGACGCTGACCAACTACTCGCCGAAGCTCTGAGTTGACAGCCCGGCCGGCCCGCGGTTTATGCGGGCCATGACCATGTCCTGCCTCCTCGCGCGGAACTATTACGCCCCGTCCTCATAAGGCGGTGGCATTTCCATGTTCAACCGCCGCGCATGGCGGTTGAATTCAGGTCAGTCACCCGGCATCGCGGCCTCTCCAGGAAAAAGCGATGCCCTCCCCGATCAGAACCGTATCCACCATCGGCCTCATGGGCTTTGGTGCCTTCGGCCGCCTCATGGCCCGGCACCTCCAGCCGCATTTTGCACTGCGCGTCTGTGATCCGTTCCGGCCGCCCGAGGCCGACCCGTCCGGCAAGGGCCTCGAGCCCTGCGATGCGCGCCGCGTGGGCGCCTGCGACATCGTGATCCTCGCCGTCCCGGTCGACGCGATTCCGGCGGCGCTCGCCGAGCTGCGGCCGCATTTGCGGGCAGGCGCGCTGGTGCTCGATGTCGGCTCGGTCAAGATCGGGCCGGCCCAGGCGATGCAGGCGGATCTGCCCGACGATGTCGAGATCATCGGCACCCACCCGCTCTTCGGCCCGCAAAGCGCCCGTCACGGCATCCGCGGCCTGAAGATCGCGCTCTGCCCGATCCGCGGCCGCAGCGCCCCGCGCGTCGCCGCCTTCCTGCGCAAGACCCTCGGCCTCGAGGTGATCATGACCACGCCCGACGCGCATGACCGCGAGGTCGCGATGGTCCAGGGCCTGACCCATCTGATCGCAAAAATCCTGGTCAGGATGGAGCCGCTGCCGCAGCGCATGACCACGGCGAGCTTCGACCTCTTGATGCAGGCGACCGAGATGGTCCGCCATGATGCGCCGAACGTCTTCACGGCGATCGAACGGGCCAATCCGCATGCCAGGGCGGTCCGCGACAGGTTCTTCTCCCTGGCCGAGGAGATGCGGGCGCTGCTGGAGGACGATCATGATGCTCCGCCCCTCGCCTCGTCGCGCAAAGAGGTGGAAGGCGTGTTGTCTTGAACCACACCGTCATTCCGGGGCGCTGCGCAGCAGCGAGCCTGGAACCCAGAGCCGCAGGCCTCACCGGAGAAGGTACGCTGCTTCCCGACCAGCGTCCGTGTTTCTGGGTTCCGGGCTCTGGCCTGCGGCCCGCCCCGGAATGACGCCCTTGACGGGCGGAGCGCGACCCCTACATGCCGTGGCGGGTCGCCGGAGCGGTCCATGACGGGACACCGATGACCGACAATCCGCTGACCGACCCCAATGCCGCCCATCCCGATCTCGACGAGCCGATGATCGGCCTTCTGGTGCGCACCTTCTATGACCGGGCGCGCCGGGACGACGTCATCGGGCCGGTCTTTAACGCTGCGGTCGCGGATTGGGACGACCATATCGGCAAGATCAGCGATTTCTGGAGCAGCGTGATGCTGCGCAGCGGCCGCTACCAGGGCAGGCCGATGCGGCCGCATCTGATCCTGCCGCTCGAAGCCCGGCATTTCGACCGCTGGCTCGCCTTGTTCGAGGCGACGGCGCGCGAGCTCTGCCCGCCGGAGATCGCGCAGGCCTTCATCATCCGCGCCCGCCGCATCGCCGACAGTTTCGAGATGGCGCGGGCAAGCCAGCGCGGCGAGATCGCAGGGCCACGCCATAGCATGGGGTGAGGCAGGGCGAAGCGCCGCCGGCGCGTCGCCTGCTCTACGGCGACGGCCACCACCAGCGGGCGACATAGCCGACGCAGCGGAACTCGCCGGGGCGCGGGTTCAGCACCTCGAAGGCAGTTCCCGGGCAGTCGTTCCCCGGCGCCGGCCCGTTCTTCAGCTCCGTCGTGCTGCCATCGCCGGAGCCGAGCTTGCGCAGCGTGCTGGTCCGGACACCCGGACCATATTGCGTCGTGATCTGCCAGCCCTGGGCCATCGCGTCCTGGCTGGCCATCGGGATCGTCAGCGCCAGCACCCCCGCCCCGCCGGCGAGCGCCCTGCTGATCCGTCCCAGAACCGGACGGTCATGGGCCGGAACGGAATCGTCGTCTTCTTTCGGAGCGTTCTGTGTCATCTCGGGTCATCCCCCGTTGCGTTCGGTTACCAATTGGCAACCATCGCGCCACGGCGGCGACGACCAGGCCTTCAGAGCGGCATGCGGAACGTGAAACGGGTTTCGTCACTGTCCGAAACGGCGTCCAGCGTCCCGCCATGCGCCTTGGCGATTTCCGAGGCGATATAGAGCCCGAGACCCAGTCCTTCCTGCTGCGGCTTCGCCGACGCACGGACGAAGGGCTTGAAGAGCTCGCGCATGACGAGGGCCGGGATCGGCTCGCCTTTGTTGCTGACGGCGAGCTCGAAGACCTGCCCGTCCTTTCGCGCGCTCACCTTGACGGGCTGATCGGACGCACCGTGAGTGATGGCATTGGCGGCCAGGTTGGACAGGAGCTGTCCGATCCGGTTCGAATCGCAATTCACCGATCCGGAAAAACCGAGCCTGGATTCGATGACACGCTCGGGATTCGCCGCCTGGAGCTCGCCGACCACCAGTTCGAGCATCGCGGGAAGCGAGTCGCTCTGGCGGCGTTCGAGCTGGATGCCGTCGCCGAGCTTCCCGCGCGCGAAATCAAGGACGTCGCTGATCAGCTCCGACATCCGCCCGATGCTTTTCTGCATCATGACGATGATCGACTGCGCCTTGTCGTTCACGCCGGTCCGGCCGATCAATCGAAGTCCCGAATCGATCGAGGCAAGCGGGTTGCGCAGATCATGGCCGAGAACGGCGATGAACTGCTCGCGCAGCTCCGAGTTCTGGCGCTCGACGGCGAGGCTGGTTTCGCTCGCGGCGAGCTGCCGCTGGGCGTCGAGATGGAAGGCGATCAGCTCCGCGAAGAGCTTGAACATGCCGATCGTCGCCGGGGTGTTGAGCAGATGGGGCTTCGGGTCGATCGCGCATAGCGTGCCGAAGAAGCTGCCGTCCCGCAGGATGATCGGCATCGAGATATAGCTCTGAATGCCATACATCGCCGGAGTGTGATGCCGGCAGTAGAGCGGATCCTCGGCGACATTGTCGATCACGACCGGCTGACGGCTATCCCTGATCTCATTGCAGATCGTCGTCTCGACCTTGAGCTCGCCGCCGGGCTGGAGTCCGAAGGCGATCTCGTCATGCACGCCGCACGCGACCCAGCGGTCCTCGGTGACGCGAGCGACGGCGGCGAAGCCCATCCCCGTCGTTTGGCAGACGACATCGAGCATGGTCGGAATGGCGTCGATCCGCGCGACAGCCGCCACATCCGCCGAAAAGTCGCCGCTCATGCTGCATCCCGCTGTCGTGAAAACGAAATCACCACTTCACGTAAGGTCGTCAGTGTCACTGTCAAAAGACATAGCGGCCACGACCCGGCAAGAGCGTCGATCGCCTCCGCTAAGCCGCCTTCGCCTCGCTCCTCAGGAATGCCGCCAGCTTCGCTGCCGGCAGGCCCGCCGCCTCTGCGATCCGCATCGCCAGCGCCACCGCCGCCGGGCGGGGCTGGCCGAGCGGGCGGTCGAGCCAATAGGAGACCGGGTTGAGCGCGGTGCGGGAATCGACGGCGGCGATGCGGCCGGCCGCGACCTGGGCCTGCGCCAAAGGCGGGCGCGCCAGCGCGACGCCGAGCCCGCTGGCGGCGGCGTCGAGCACCAGGTTGTAATCCTCGAAGCGCCGGTCCTGCGGGCGCGGGCGATAGTCGAGCCCCTGCGCGTTGAACCAGGCGCGCCAGCCGGCCGCGTCGGAATCGTGGATCAGCGGCTGGTCGAGGAAACGCTCGGGCCGGCCCTCGCCGATCGCGCGCGCCAAAGCCGGCGAGGCCACCGGATAGCACCATTCCTCGAAGAGCTGCACCGAGACCCGCCCCGGCGCGCCGCCGCGGCCGCAGCGTATGGCGAGATCGATGCCCTCGTCGTCGAGGTCGACGCGGCGATGGTCGACCTGGAGCACGATGCGCAGGCTGGGATCGCCGCTTTCGAGCGATTGCCAGCGCGGCATCAGCCAGAGCGAGCAGACCGAGGGCGTGGCGCTGAAACGCACCACGGCCGTGCCGCGCTGCTCCGTCCAGCGGTCGGACGAATCGGCGAAGAGCGAAAAAGCCTCCTGCGTGCGCTGGAACAGGCGCTGGCCTTCCGGCGTCAGGGCGACGCCGCGCGCCTGGCGCTCGAAGACGCGCAGGCCCAGCCAGTGCTCCAGCTTGGCGACCTGCCGGCTGACCGCGCCATGCGTCAGGTTCAGCGTGTCGGCCGCTCCCGAGAAGCTGCCCGAGCGGGCGGCGGCCTCGAAGGCGCGCAACGTATCGAGCGGCGGCAAGCTGAAGCTGTGATCCATACTCACAGCTCGCCATCGAATTACTCGTTTGTCAATCAGCTCGTTCGGGCGTCTATCGCAGGGAAACCTTGTTCCGCCTTTGGAGGCCGACATGACCACCGCCGCCTGCACCGCCGACCGTTCCGGCTCGCGCCTCGACCCCGTCCTGCTCTTCACAGTGCCCTTCACCGTCATCGCCTGGGCCGCCTCCTTCCCGGCGATCACGGCCGGGCTCACCGGCTTCGGCCCGCTCGAGCTGGCGGCCCTGCGCTTCGCGCTCGCCGGCATTCCGGCCGCGCTCTTCCTCCTCGTCATGCGCGCGCCCTTGCCGACCGGCTCCGACATCTGGCGGCTTTTGACCGGCGGCGTCGTCTTCATCGCGCTCTATGCGATCCTGCTCAATCTCGGCCAGCGCGTCGTACCCGCCGGCGCGGCGAGCTTCATCATCAACACCAACCCGATCATGACGGCAGGGCTTGCCATGCTGATCCTCGGCGAGCGCTTCAGCCTCACCGCCTGGCTCGGCACGGCGCTGGCCTTCGCCGGCATCGGTGTCATCGCGCTCGGCAACGGGCTCGACCTGAATATCGGCATCAGCGTGCTGCTGATCCTCGGCGCCGCCTTCTGCAACGCGATCTCGACCGTGGTCCAGAAGCCGCTCTTCGCGCGCCACAAGCCGCTCTCGGTCGCAGCCTGGAACATGGCGATCGGCGGGCTCGCGCTCTCGCCCTTCCTGCCCGGCGCGCTGGTCCAGGCGCAGACGGCCCCGGTGCAGGCGCTCTGGTCCGTGCTCTGGCTGGCCGTCGTCTCGAGCGTCGTCGCCTATGGCACCTGGGCGATCACGCTGTCGCGCCTGCCGGCGGCGCGGGCCTCGAACTTCCAGTATTGCGTCCCGCCGGCGGCGATGCTGATCAGCTTCTTCTGGCTCGGCGAGGTGCCGACGGCGTTCGGTATCCTCGGCGGCGCCATGGCGCTGGCCGGCGTGGTGATCGTCAACCTGAAGCGCTGAGGTAGGCTTGCTGCGGACGGGAGCGTTGTGCTCTCGTCCGCCGATGACCGAACAGGCATCCATCACCATCAGGCCACTGGCCGCCACTGACGCCGAGGCCTATCGCGCCATCCGGCTCGCCGCGCTTGCGGAGACGCCGGAGGCCTTCGGAGCGAGCCTCACGGAGGAATCGGCCCGCCCGCTCGAGCGCTTCGCCGAACGCCTGACCCCGCCGGCGCCGAGCCTGGTCTTCGGCGCCTTTACCGGCAGCGAACTCGTCGGCACCGCCGGCTTCCTGGCCGGCTCCTCCGAGAAATCGCGCCATCGCGGCACGCTCTGGGGTGTCCATGTCGCGCCCGCCGCGCGCGGACGCGGCACCGGCGAGGCCCTGGTCGCGGCGGCGATCGCACAGGCGAAGCGCCATGTCGTCGTGCTGCAGGCCCGCGTCGTCACCACCAACCGCACCGCCCGCAAGCTCTATGAGCGGCTCGGCTTCAGGCCCTACGGGATCGAGTCGAAGGCGCTCTGCATCGACGGCGCCTATTTCGACGAGGCTTTGCTGTCGCTCGATTTCAGCGAGCCGTGAGCGCCGTCATTCCGGGGCATTGCGCAGCGGTGAACCCGGCATCCAGAACCGCCGCCGATCATCGTTTGGACCGCGGCGCTCTGAAGTCTGAATCCGTCTCTCACCAATAAGTTAGAGCAGGATCGATGCGAAAAACCGGTTCCCACTGTTTCGCATCCTGCTCTAGCATCACATGGTGTCAGCGCCCGGCTGACACCATCTATCGCCGAATTTCCGGAAGACAGGCCGAACGGGTCGGCCGATGAGATAACTATCGGGCCCATCCTCCAGCGCGCGCCGGTAGACGTGAAGCGTACCGTCGATCGCTTCGATCGTCCGGTCGATGTCGTCATCCGAATGGGAATAGCTGACGACCAGGGAGGGCGCGATGACGCCGCGCCGGATCGTCTCCTGCATAAAGAGCGTCCGATAGATCTGCGACGGCTTCTTGGAGGCGTCCCGGGTGGCGAAGACCAGGTTGCACGGCCGCCCGTAGAGCTCGAAATAGCCATGCAGTCCGTGATGCGTGATCAGATCATTGACGCCGGCGGCGAGCCGGCGGCCCTGCCGCTCCAGTGTCTCGACGACGGGCTCGGTCCTGTAGATGCCCATGACGGCGAGTGCCGCGGCGAGCCCCTGGGTCTCGCCGCCATGCGTCGTCGAGAGCAGGAACACGCGCTCCCTGTCGTGATCGAAGCCACCCAGCCGCATGATCTCACGCTTGCCGACAAGCGCCGCGATTGCAAAGCCGTTCCCCAGCCCCTTGCCGAAAGTCGAGATATCGGGCTCGACACCGTGATGCCGCTGTGCCGTGACGTCCGGCCAGCGAAAGCCGGTGATCATCTCGTCGAAGATGAGGAGCGCCCCGTTGCGATGACAGAGCACGCGCAACGCCGACAAGAAGCCTTCGTCAGGCGCTTGCTCCTTCTCCGGCTCCAGGATCAGTGCGGCGATTTTGCCCGGATGTTCGGCGAACAGCGCTTCGACGCTCTCGAGGTTGTTGTATCGAAACGCGAGGGTCAGCCGATTGACCGCTTCCGGGATGCCGGCGGTCATCGGCGTCGCGCCGATAGCCCAATCGTCATACGAGAAGAACGGGTGATCGACGCAAAGCGCAACGAGATCCCGGCCGGTATAGGCGCGCGCCAGACGGATGGCCGCGCTTGTCGCCGTCGATCCGTCCTTCGTGAACTTCGCCATCTCGCCGCCATTCGTCAGCCGGATCAGCGCTTCTGCGCAGTCGGCCTCGATCGCAGAGGGGCGGGTGAAGTTTGTGCCAAGAAGCATTTGGCGATAGGCCGCTTCGACGACGGGCCGGTATCCGTGCCCGAGCGTCACAGCCCGCAGGCCCATCCCATACTCGATGAACGCGTTGCCATCGACATCCCACACATGGCAGCCGTTGCCGCGGGCGATGAAGCCGGGCGCCAGCACGGGATATTGATCGTCTCCCTTCGCGTAGGTGTGCGCGCCGCCCGGGATCAGTGCGTGAGCCCGCGCGCGCAGCGCTATCGATTTCGCATAATGCGCTATCGAGTTCACATAAGGAGAGGCGTGCAGCGACGATGCGATCGCAAGGAAACCACCGTCTAGATCGAACATGGAAGACCTCGTTGCGTTGATGCTCGGGCGGGCGAGCGCTCAGGTTCCCTTTGCGCCCGCAGTCGAGGAAACCGGAATGAGATCGGATGCGCTGTCGGTCGGCGGCGTGGGCATGAGGGCGGTGACCTGAGCGAAGAGGCACTCTGCGATGCGCTCCCGGTTGAAGACCTTCGCTCGTTCACGGCCTCTTGCTGCCATGCGGGCGACGGCGTCCCGGTTCTGGGGGTTGAGAACCCAGCTCAGCGCCGCCGCGTAGCTCTCGGTGCTGCCCTCGACGATGAGCGCGTCGTCGCCGTGGTTCACATGCTCACGCACGCCGAGGCTGTCGGAGACGATGGTCGGCTTGCCGATGAACATGCTGTTGAGGATGGTTTGCTGGCCGACCGAGAGACGCATGCCGCGCTTGATCGGCACAACGACGGCGCGTGACGTCCGCAGCAGCCGGATGAACTCCGCATGCGAGGTAGGGGTGCGCTCCGCGAGGACAAG
>NZ_JBHYEM010000023.1:0-66264 GCF_051860145.1 Allobosea sp.
ATCGTCTGCAATATCGGCCATTTCGACTCGGAGATTCAGGTCGCCGGCCTGAAGAACTTCAAGTGGGACAACGTCAAGCCGCAGGTCGACGAGATCGAGTTCCCCGACGGCAAGCGCATCATCCTGCTCTCGGAAGGCCGCCTGGTGAATCTCGGCAACGCCACCGGTCACCCGTCCTTCGTGATGTCCTGCTCGTTCTCGAACCAGACGCTGGCTCAGATCGAGCTCTGGAACCACCACGCCAAATACGAGAACAAGGTCTACACCTTGCCGAAGCATCTCGACGAGAAGGTCGCGGCGCTGCATCTGGCCAAGGTCGGCGCCAGGCTGACCGTGCTCAACGATGCGCAGGCCAAGTATATCGGCGTGGCGCAGACCGGGCCGTTCAAGCCCGAGCTCTACCGCTACTGACACTCCGGCACGGCCGAAATCGACAAGCCCGGCGCTCGCGCCGGGCTTTTTTCATGCGCCGAGCGTCGAAAACCAGCGCGCAGAACTACTACTAATAGATGCAGAGAGCTTCTCAGCATCAACTTGTTGATTTCTTCGCGCGGATTGTCCTGCAACCCCGATTTTCTACTCATTTACCCGTCATTAAGCACTTCCTGCCGGACTCCCACGGTGAGTAGAGTGGGGCTGATTCGGGCGCCAGGCACAGGCGCGGGCCCGGCTATGCTCACCTTGGGTTGCGGCGGTGGTGTGGGTTGCGTCCGATCCGGACAGCGGCGGCTCGACCGATTCCGGCGCAGCGGCTCAGTGCGGCCGATCGCAGACATAAATGACGGAAGCAGGATGAAACGGGCGGCGCGAAGAGGACGAAACGGCGGCGCAGGACGCCATCTCGCGCTGCTGCCCGGCTTCGTCATCGGCGGCACCTCCCTGCCTGCTCGCGCCGAGACGGATTTTCTCGCGTCGCTGCAGCTCGACACGCTGAGCGCCGGCACTCTTTCGACGGTCCTCGTCGGTTTGGTCGTGTTCGCGGCGACGACCTCGATCGTCTATGTGCGCGAACGCGGGCGCTGGCAGCGCCGCGAGACCGAGCTCGCCAGCGAACTGGAAGCGGCGCGCGGCCATCAGGACCGGCTCGCGGCCCTGCTCGCGGCAGACCCGCAGGTCGTGGTGAGCTGGAACGGCCAGAATGCCGAGCCCGTCTTCGAGGGCGATAGCGGATTTCTCGGCGCGCCAGGCGCCGCACTGGCGCTGGCCTATGGCAGCTGGGCGCCGCCGGCCGACGCCAAGAGGCTGGAGCTGGCGACGGATGCGCTGAAGGAGCGCGGCGAGGCCTTCGGCTTCACGCTCCGCAGCCGCTCGGGGCCCTTCATCGATGTCGAGGGCCGGCCGGTCGCCGGCCGCGCCGTGATCCGCTTCCGCGAGGTCAGCGGCGAACGCGCCCGGCTGATGGCGCTGCAGAGCGAATTCGACCGGGTGAGCGCCGACCACGCGACGCTGTCGGCCCTGCTCTCGGCCTTGCCCCAACCGGTCTGGACCCGGGCGCCCGATGGCCGGCTGAACTGGGCCAATGCCGCCTATGCGCGCGCCGTCGAGGCGCCGGCCGGACCTGAGGCCGTGAAGGGCGGCGTCGAGCTTCTCGACCGCAGCGAACGCGAGAGCGCGGCGCGTGCGCGTGACGAGGGCCGCGCCTTCGCGATGCGGGCGCCGGCCGTCGTAGCCGGCCAGCGCCACACGCTCGACATCCTCGAGGTCCCGACGCCGACCGGCTATGCCGGGATCGCGACCGACATGAGCGAGCTGGAGGCGGTCCGCGCCGACCTGCAGCGCCAGATGGACGCGCATGTGCGCACACTCGACCGGCTGAAGACGGCCGTGGCCGTGTTCGACGCCTCGCAGCGGCTGGTCTACTGCAATCCCGGCTTCGAGACGCTGTGGTCGCTCGATCCCGCCTTCCTCGAAGGCAAGCCGAGCGATGGCGAGATCCTCGACCGGCTGCGCGCCGAGCGCCGCCTCCCCGAGCTCGGCGACTACCGCGCCTGGAAGGCCGGCGTGCAGGCCGCCTATGCCAGCCTGCGTGCCAGCGAGGACTGGTGGTTTCTGCCGGACGGGCGCACGATCCACGTCGTCTCCAGCCCTAACCCGCAAGGCGGCGTGACCTATCTCTTCGACGATGTGACCGAACGGTTCACGCTCGAATCCCGCTTCAACGCGCTCTCGCGGACGCAGCGCGAGACGCTGGACTCGCTGCGCGAGGGCGTCGCGGTGTTCGGGTCCGACGGGCGCCTCAAGCTCTCCAACCCGGCCTTCGCCCAGGCCTGGAAGATCCAGGCCGATCTCGCCAGCGCGGCGCCGCATATCGACGAGGTGGTGCGGCTGTGCCGGCCGCTCTATCCCGACGACGCGGTCTGGACGGAGCTGCACAGCGTCGTCACCGGCGTGCGCGACGCGCGCGAGGATTATGGCTGCCGGATGGAGCGCCGCGACGGCTCGGTGCTGGACTGCGCCGCGGCGCCGCTGCCGGACGGGGCGACGCTGATCACCTTCGCCGACGTCACCGCCAGCGTGAATGTCGAGCGCGCGTTGACCGAGAAGAACGAGGCGCTGGAAAAGGTCTCCCGCCTGCGCGAGGACTTTGTCCACCACGTCTCCTACGAGCTGCGCTCACCGCTGACCAACATCATCGGCTTCGCCCAGCTGCTCGGCGCCGAGACGATCGGCGCTCTCAACGAGAAGCAGCGCGACTACACCTCCCATATCGTGCGCTCCTCGGGCGCGCTGCTCGCCATCATCAACGACATCCTCGACCTCGCCTCGATCGACAACGGCGCGCTGGCGCTCGAATTCCAGGAGGTCGACGTCGCCGAGACGATCGCGCAGGCGGTCGAGGGGCTGCACGACCGGCTGACCGACAGCAAGCTGACGCTGAAGGTCGAGATCGCGCCGCAGACCGGGCCGCTGCGCGCCGACGGCAAGCGGCTGCGCCAGGTCCTGTTCAACCTGATCTCGAACGCGATCGGCTTCTCGACGCCGGGCCAGACCGTCCAGGTCACCGCCGGCCGCAGCGGCAGAGATGTCCGCATCACCGTCGCCGACGAGGGCCGGGGCATCCCGGCCGAGGTCAAGGAAAAGGTCTTCGACCGTTTCGAGAGCCATTCGCTCGGCTCCAAGCATCGCGGCGTCGGGCTGGGCCTGTCGATGGTGCGCTCGATCGTCGAGCTGCATGGCGGGCGCGTCGAGCTCGATTCGGCGCCCGGCCGCGGCACGCGCGTCACCGCCGTGTTCCCGTCGGAGGGCGTGCCGCTCTCGGATGCGGCGGAATGACGGACGAGACAGCGAGGACCGACGGGCATCGCGTCGCGCTGCCTGACGAGGCCGCCACGGAAAAGCTCGGCCGCGATCTCGCCGCGATCCTGAAACCCGGCGACATCGTCGCGCTCTCCGGCCATCTCGGCGCCGGCAAGTCGCTGCTGGCGCGCGCCATCCTGCGCGAGCTCGCCGACGATCCGGCGCTCGAGGCGCCGAGCCCGACCTTCACGCTGGTGCAGAGCTACGAGACGCCGCGCGGCGGGGTGATCCATGCCGATCTCTACCGCGTGCGCTCGCCCGACGAGCTCGACGATATCGGGCTGATCGAGGACCTCGAACGCGGGATCACGCTGGTCGAATGGCCGGACCGGGCCGGGACGCGGCTGCCGGCCGGCCGCCGGCTCGACATTGTGCTGGAGGTCGACCCGAAGGCGCCGGAGACCGGGCGCATCGCCCATCTCGCCGGCGGCGTGCTCTGGCGCGCGCGGCTCACGGTCGCGATCGCGACGCGGCGGCTCGTCGATGCGGCAGGCTGGGGCGATGCGAGGCGCGACTTCATGCTGGGCGACGCCTCGACCCGCGCCTATGAGCGGCTGACGCGCGAGGACGGGCAAAGCGCCATCCTGATGATCTCGCCGCCGCGGCCGGACGGGCCGGCGATCCGCCTCGGCAAGTCCTATAGCGCCATCGCGCATCTGGCCGAGACGGTCGACGCCTTCGTCGCGATGGACCGCGGCCTGCGCTCGCTGAGCTATTCGGCGCCGGAAATCCTGGCACAGGACCTGTCGACCGGCCTGCTGCTGATCGAGGACCTCGGCGACCAGGGCGTGATCGATGCGGATGGCCCGATCCCGGAGCGCTACGAGGCGGCCGCCCGGCTGCTCGCCGACCTGCACCGCCATACGCTGCCGACGATCCTGCCGGTCGCGGAAGCGCGCGACCATGTCGTGCCCGACTATGATCGCGGCGCGCTCGCGATCGAGACCGAGCTGGTGCTGGAATGGTATGCGCCCCACATCGCCGGCGTGACCCTGCCGGCCGTGACGCAGGCCGAGTTCAGCCGGATCTGGGGCCGTCTCTTCGACGAGGTCCTGGACGCACCCTGGACCTGGACGCTGCGCGACTTCCATTCGCCCAACCTGATCTGGCTGCCGGAGCGCGCGGGCCATGCCCGGCTCGGGCTGATCGATTTCCAGGATGCGGTGCTCGGCCATCCGGCCTATGACCTGGTCTCGCTCGGGCAGGATGCGCGCGTCGACGTGCCGGCCGCGCTCGAACTCAGGCTGCTCGCCGCCTATGGCGCGGCGCGGCGCGCGGTGGATGACGGGTTCGATCTGGCGGTTTTCGCCCGCGCCTATGCGATCCTCGGCGCGCAGCGCAACACCAAGATCGCCGGCATCTTCGCCCGCCTCGACAAGCGCGACGGCAAGCCGGCCTATCTCAAGCACCTGCCGCGCATCGAGGCCTATTTGCGGCGCAATCTCGAGCATCCGGCCCTGGCGGAGCTGAAGGCCTGGTACCAGGCGCATCTGCCGACGCTGTTCGAGGTGGAGTGAAGCACTCAGCCGTCATGCTCGGGCTTGACCCGAGCATCTCGTAAACCAGCGCCCTCTCGTCATGAGATTCTCGGGTCTGCGCTTCGCTCCGCCCGAGAATGACGCGTGATCATTCGACGAGGGCTTGAGTGATCGCCGCCAGCATGGCTGATACGATCATTGTCCGACGAGATGGAGATTCGCGTGACTGAGACCGGTTCGCGGCCGATCCGCCGGGCGATGGTGCTGGCGGCGGGGCTCGGCCAGCGCATGCGCCCGATCACCGATAGGCTGCCCAAGCCCCTGGTCGAGATCGGCGGCAAGGCGATGCTCGACCATGCGCTCGACCGGCTGGCGGAAGCGGGCGTCGAGCAGGCGGTGGTCAATGTCCACCATCTCGCCGGCCAGATCGAGGCGCATGTCGCCGGACGCACAAGGCCGCTCGTGACGATCTCGGACGAGCGGGCGCAGCTCCTCGAGACCGGCGGCGGCGTGAAGAAGGCGCTGCCGCTGCTCGGCGAGGCGCCGTTCTTCCACGTCAATTCGGATTCGCTGTGGAGCGAGACCGGCGCCTCCAACATCGCCGCGATGGCACGGGCCTGGTCGGCGCCGGAGATGGACATGCTGCTGCTGCTCGCAAGACGCGAGGACAGCATCGGCTTCGACGGGGCGGGCGACTTTTTTCGCGACGAGGACGGCCGCCTGACCAGGCGGGGCAAGGCTACGAGCGCGCCGCTGGTCTATGCCGGCGTCGCCATCCTGAAGCCGGACCTGTTCACCAATACGCCCGAGGGGCCGTTCTCGCTCAACCTGTTATTCGACCGCGCGATCGCCGCGAAGCGGCTGTTCGGCCTCGTGCTGCAGGGCCAATGGCTGCATGTCGGCACGCCCGAGGCGATCGCGCCGGCGGAAGCGGCCTTCGCCGCGGCGCAGCCGCTCGATGCCTGAACTCAACCTGTTCACGGTTCCCGCCGGCGTCGCCTTCCTTGACGTGCTGGCGGAGGCGTTGCTGGAGGGGCGGTTCGGCCCGGTCCATGTGCCGGGCGACCCGGCCGCGATGGCGCGCGCCACGCTTTACCTGCCGACCCGTCGCGCCGCGCGGGCCTTCGTCGCCAGCCTCTCGGCCAAGCTCGGCGGCAAGCCGCTGCTGCTGCCGCGCATCGTGCCGCTCGGCGATGTCGACGAGGCCGAGGCCGCGCTGATCGGGGCCGGCGCCTGGGGCGAAGACCGGATCGGGCCAATCGACCCGCTCCTGCGCCGCATGGTGCTGACGAGACTGGTCGATGCCTGGGGCCGCGCGGCGAACCGCAGCCATCTCAAGCTCGATCCGTCGGAACCCTCGCTGGTGCCTTCGACGCTTGCCGAGGCCTGGGGGCTGGCGGGCGACCTCGCCGCGCTGCTCGACCAGATGCAGACCGAGGATATACCGATCGAGCGGCTGGCCGCGCTCGATGCGACGCGCTTCGACCGGATCTGGCAGCTCAATGCCGATTTCCTCGCGATCCTCGGTAAGGCCTGGCCGGGCGTCCTCGACGCCAGGCAAGCCTGCGACCCGGCGAGCTTCCGCAACCGCATGCTCGAAGCAGAGCGCGCGCGGCTCCTCTCGGGCGCGGCGGCGGGCCCGATCATCGCGGCCGGCTCGACCGGCACGATTCCGGCAACGGCGCGGCTGCTCGCGGCGATCGCGCGGCTGCCGCATGGCGCCGTCGTCCTGCCCGATCTCGATCTCGGCCTGGACGAGGCCGCCTGGAAAGCAATCGCCAGCGAGCCCGCCCCCTCGCATCCGCAGGCGGCGCTGCATCGGCTGCTGCACACGCTGGAGGCGACGCGCGAGGACGTCCGGCCGCTGGCCGCACCCGATGCGGCGCGCGCGGCGCGGAGCGTCCTGCTGCGCGAGGCGATGCTGCCGGCCTCGATGACGGCGCTCTGGGCCGATCTCGGCAGCCGGCTGACGCCTGACGAGGCAGAAGCCGGCTTCGCAGGCCTGCGCATCGTCGAGGCCGCCGACGAGCGCGAGGAGGCGCTCGCGGTCGCGCTGGCGCTGCGCGAGACGCTGGAGGAGCCCGGCAAGCATGCCGCGCTGATCACGCCCGACCGGGGGCTCGCCGAGCGCGTCGTGATCGAGCTGCGCCGCTGGGGCATCGAGGCCGACGACTCGGCCGGGCTGCCATTGGCGCGCTGGCCGGCCGGCGCCCTGCTGCGGCTGATTTTTGAGGCTGCGCTCGCCGGGATGGCGCCGGCGAGCCTGATCGCGCTGCTGGCGCATCCGCTCTGCCGGCTCGGCCTGCCACGCGAGGTCGTGGAACAAGGCGCGGCGGCGCTCGAAATCGGCGCCTGGCGCGGTGAAACCGTGGCGCCGGGACTGGCGGGCTTGCGCGCCAGCTTTGCGGCGTTGCCTGAGCTGATGCAGGCCCGCCATGCGCCGCTGCCCCGCAAGCGGCTGGGACCCGATGATCTTGCGGCAGCCGGCCGGCTCCTCGACGCGCTCGACGCGGCGATGGCGCCGCTGCTCGCCACGCTGGAGGCGCCCGCGCCGCGCTTCGCCGAGATCACGCAGGCCAGCCAGGCAGCGCTCGCGGCCTTCGGGCGGACGGAGGCTGGCATTGTGCCCGCCCTCGCGGGACCGGATGGCGAGGCGCTTGCGGCGCTGTTCGACCAGATCGCGGGCGGACTCGAGGACGCGCCGGAGGGTGGCCAGGCGCGCGACGTCGTCGCGATCCTCGACAGCCTGCTGGCCGAGACGGTGGTCCGCCGCGCCGGGGCCGGCCATCCGCGCGTCAGGATCTGGGGCCTGCTCGAGGCGCGCCTGCTCGAGGCCGACCATGTCGTGCTCGGCGGCTTGATCGAGGGTGTCTGGCCGCCGGAGGCCAGCACCGATTCCTTCCTGAACCGGCCGATGCGGACGGAGCTCGGCCTGACGCCGCCTGAACGGCGCATCGGCCAGACCGCACATGATTTCGTGCAGGGCGCGATGGCGCCGCGCGTGACCCTGACCCGGGCGCGCAAGGCCGGCGAGGCCGAGACCAT
This sequence comes from Allobosea sp., assembly GCF_051860145.1. Taxonomy (GTDB): domain Bacteria; phylum Pseudomonadota; class Alphaproteobacteria; order Rhizobiales; family Beijerinckiaceae; genus Allobosea. Next base: position 7,821 of record NZ_JBHYEM010000023.1, read on the forward strand.
CGCCTCGCGCTTCTGGCAGCGGCTCAAGGCGGTGACGCCAAACGATGTCTGGGCCGGGGCGGAGGAGGCCGGTGCCCGCCTCACCGGGCTCGCCGCGCTGCTGAGCGCACCCGCCCCAGTCAGGCCGATCGGCCGGCCCGCGCCACGACCGCCGCGGCACCTGCAGCCGACCGCGCTCAGCGTCACCGAGGTCGAGACGCTCTATCGCGACCCCTACCAGATTTTTGCCCGCAAGATCCTCAAGCTCGATGCCCTGCCCGAGCTCGTCGCCGACCCGAGCGCCAGCGACCGCGGCAACCTGCTGCACGAGATCGTCGCGACCTTCGCCGAAACCTATCCGGAACAGCTGCCGGCCGACGCGCTCGCCCGGCTGATCGCGATCGGCGAGCGCCTGTTCCGCGGATTCGAGGCGATGCCGGAGGTGCGCGCCTTCTGGTGGCCGCGCTTCCTGGTCACGGCCGGCCATTTCGTCGGCTGGGAGGAGCGCCGCCGCGGCGAGCTTTCGCGCGTCGCGGTCGAGCGCAGCACGGGCGGGCGCTTCGCCCTGGCGGACGGCACCGCCTTCGGGCTGAGCGGCCGCGCCGACCGGGTCGAGGTGACGCGGTTGCCGGCGTTGCGGATCATCGACTTCAAGACCGGCGCGCCGCCGAGCAAGGCGCAGGTCGAGAAGGGTTTTGCGCCGCAATTGACGCTGGAAGCCGAGCTCGCGGCCCGCGAGGGTTTTCGCGACATGATCGGACCGACGCCGGTCGAGGCCGTGCTCTATCTCAAGCTGCATCACGAGGCGAAAAGCTGGAGCAGCGCCAAGCCGCTCGCCTTCGCCACAGGCTCGCTGGCCGATGTCGCGGCCGAGCATCTGGAACGGCTGCTGACGCATCTCGACGCGCTGCGCAGCGGCCGCGAGGCCTATCTCTCGCGGCGCGCCCCCGACTACATCAAATATGCCAGCCCCTATGACCAGCTCGCCCGGGTGAAGGAATGGTCGGCGGCGCCGGGCGGCGGCGAGCCGGGGGACGAGGCATGAAGCCGGGCTGGATCGTCCCGCCCCTGACCAACCAGCGCCAGGCGCTGGCGGCGCAGCCCGATCTCAGCGCCTGGGTCTCGGCCAATGCCGGCTCGGGCAAGACCCATGTGCTGGTCAATCGCGTGCTGCGGCTCCTGCTCGACGGCGTCGCGCCGAGCCGGATGCTCTGCATCACCTATACCAAAGCCGCCGCGGCCAATATGGCCAACCGGGTGTTCAGGGCGCTCAGCGCCTGGGCGACGATGCCGGACGAGGTGCTCTCGGCAGCACTGCAGGTCCTGACCGGCGCGCCCGCCACGCCGCCCCAGCGCGCCCGCGCGCGCCGGCTCTTCGCCGAGGCGCTGGAGACGCCGGGCGGGCTCAGGATCGAGACGATCCACGCCTTCTGCACGCGCGTGCTGCAGGCGACGCCGTTCGAGGCCAATGTGCCGCCGCGCTTCGAGGTCGCCGACGACCTCGCCCAGGCCGAGCTCCTGCGCGACGCGCGGCGCGACTTGCTGGCCATGGTCGCAGCCTATCCGGAGAGCGACGAAGGGCAGGCGCTCGAGCTGCTCGCCCGCCAGGCGGCGCAGGACACCTTCGACGCGATGATGCAGGAGGCCCTGCGCCAGCGCGCCCTGTTCAGCGACGCCGATGGCCGCCCCCGCTCGGCAGGCGAAATGCGCGGCGGCATCTCGGCCTTTCTCGGCGTCGCGCCGGAACTGCAGCCGGACGAGGTCATCGCCGCGTTCCGGCGCGATATCGCCGTCCTGCCGGGGCTCGCAGCCCTGATCGCCGCGCTCGAGGCCGGCAGCGCGACGCGGCAGGCCTTCGCCGCGACGCTGCAGGCGATCACCGCGCCCGACCATCAGGGCGACCCGATCGCGCTCTGCCGCGCCGGCTTCATCACGGCCGAAGGCACGGTCAACGCCAATATCCGGGGCAAGGGCAAGTCCGAGCTCGAGCCGGCGCTGATGGCGGTGCTCGACGACCTTGCCGGGCTTCTGCTCGGCGCGCTCGACCGGCTCAATGCGATCACGGTGCGCGACCGCAGCGCCGCGCTGGCGCTGCTGGTCACGCGCATGCTCGCCTCCTATCGGCGGCTGAAGAGCGAGCGCTCGCTGCTCGACTATGACGACCTGATCGCCAGGACGCGCTCGCTGTTGGCGCGCGTCGAGGCCGCCTGGGTGCTCTACAAGCTCGATGCCGGCATCGACCATATCCTGCTCGACGAGGCGCAGGACACGAGCGAGGCGCAATGGGCGATCCTGGGCGCGCTCGCCGACGAATTCACCGCCGGCGAAGGCTCGCGACCGATAAGCCCGATGCCCCGGACGATCTTCGTCGTCGGCGACGAGAAGCAGTCGATCTACGGCTTCCAGGGCGCGGCGCCGCGCGCCTTCGGCGAGGAGCGGGCCCGGCTCGGGCAACGCATCGCCGCGGCCGAGCTCAAGTTCGAGGCGGTGGGCCTCAACACCTCCTTTCGCTCCGCGCCCGACATCATGCAGGCGGTCGATGCCGTCTTCGCCCTGCCCGAGCATGCGCGCGGGCTGGTCTTCGACGGCACGGCACGGCCGGAGATCCACGACACCGTGCGCCGGAGCGAGCCCGGCGCCGTCGATCTCTGGCCGCTCGCCGCCGACGACCAGGGCGAGCCGCCCGACGCCTGGACGACACCGGTCGACGCGCCCGAGCGGCGCAGCGGCACGGTCAAGCTCGCCGCCCGGATCGCGGAGACGCTGGCGGCCTGGACGCGGTCCCGCCGCGACGATCTCGGGCGGCCCTTCGCGCCGGGCGACGTGATGATCCTGCTGCGCCAGCGCGGCCCGCTCTTCGAGGCGATCGTCAAGGCGCTGAAGGATGCCGGCGTGCCGGTGACCGGGCGCGACCGCCTGAGCCTCGCCGAGCATCCGGCGGTGGAGGATCTCGTGGTGCTCGGCCGCGCGCTGCTGCTGTCCGACGACGACCTCGCGCTCGCGACCGCGCTGAAGACGCCGCTGATCGGCCTCGACGACGACGACCTCATGCACTTCGCGCCGGAGCGGACAGGCTCGCTGCGCGCCGCCCTGCGTCAAGCCGGAGAGAGCGAGCCGCGTTATGCCGCGATCGAGAACCGGCTCGCGAAACTGGGCGAGGAAGCCGGCCGCTGCGGGCCATTCCGCTTCTTCGCCGATCTGCTCGGGCCGCAGGGCGGCCGCAACCTCGCGCTGGCCCGGCTCGGGGCGGAAGCCGGCGACGCGCTCGACGCCTTCCTCAACGCCGCGCTCGACTATGAACGCCGCCACGGCCCCTCGCTCGCCGGCTTCCTGCACCATGTCGTCGCCGCCGGGACCGAGGTGAAGCGCGACCTCTCGGCCAGCGCCGGCGAGGTGCGCGTCATGACGGTGCATGGCGCGAAGGGGCTGGAGGCGAAGATCGTGATCCTGGCCGATCTGGCGCCCGAGCCCGGCGCCAAGCGCCTGCCGAAGATCCTCGCCGTGGCGCCGCCGCGAGGCCGCACCGTGCCGATCTGGCCTCCGGCCAAGGCCGAGGACGCCGCTGCGACGCGACGCGCGAAGGCGCAGGTCATCGACCAGCTCGTCGAGGAGCACCACCGGCTGCTCTACGTCGCCCTGACCCGGGCCGAGGACCGGCTGATCGTTTGCGGCGCGCAAGCCAAGGGCGAGGCGCCGGCCGGAAGCTGGTACGCCATGGTCGAAGCCGGCCTCTCCGCGTCGGAGGCCGGGCTGATCGAGATCGCCGCGCCAGGCACGGACGGGCCGATCAGGCGCTTCATGACCTCGCCGCCGTCGGCTTTCGACGAGCCTGAAGCCAGCCGCGAGGCGCTGGCTGTCGGCGAGCCCGCCTGGCTGCGCGCTCAGGTTCCGGCCGAGCGCGAGACCTTGCCGCCGCTGAAGCCGTCGAGCGCGCTCAGCGCCGCCGACGCGGCGGAACGCCCCGGCGATGGACCTTTCCTCGCGGCGGCCGCCCAGGCGGGCCGGCTGGCGCATCTGCTGCTGCAAATGCTGCCGGATATCGACGCAGCCGGCCGGGCGACCGCCGCGCGCGCCCTTGCCGGCCTGCGCGGAACCGGTTTGTCGGAGGCGCGGCGCGAGGGAATCGTCGCGCAGGTGCTGGCCTTGCTGGACGACCCCGCGCTCGCAGCCCTGTTCGCTCCCGGTTCGCTGGCGGAGGTTCCGATAGCGGGCGACGTCACGCTGGCGAGCGGCACGGTGCGTTCCGTCTCCGGCCAGATCGACCGGCTCGCGGTGACCGCCGATTCCGTGCTGATCGCCGATTTCAAGACGACGTCGCGTCCGCCGGCCGAGGCGAGCGCGATCCCGCCGGCGACCCTCGCCCAGCTCGCGGTCTATAGGGCGCTGATCCGGCAGATCTATCCGGGCCGACAGGTGCGGGCGCTGGTGATCTATACCGCCGACATGACGGTGCACGAGCCGGGGCCGGCCGCGCTCGACGCCGTTCTGGCGAATCTCGCGGGGTAGCCCTGCTTCAACGGGACGTGAGCACTCCTTGACCCGGACGATGCGCGTTCATAGCTTCGCAGATGAACGCAGCAATGCTGCCAGACGCTTTTGAAAGGCGAGCAAGCCATGGCGACGAACAAGGTGACCGATGCGAGCTTCGAGGCCGATGTCCTCAAGTCGAGCGAGCCGGTCGTGGTCGATTTCTGGGCCGAATGGTGCGGCCCCTGCCGGATGATCGGCCCAGCGCTCGAGGAGATCGCCGGCGAGATGCAGGGCAAGGTCAAGATCGTGAAGATGAATGTCGACGAGAACCAGGCGATTCCCGCCCAGTTCGGCATCCGCTCGATTCCGACCCTGATGCTGTTCAAGGACGGCAAGCTGGCCTCGCAGAAGGTCGGCGCGGCGCCCAAGAGCGATCTCTCGCGCTGGATTGCCGCTGCCGTCTGAGGTCGGCGAGCCAGCGTCAAGACAAAGCAGCCCGCCTTCCTTCTGGAAGGCGGGCTTTTTCATGCGTCATGCTCGCCCTTGTGGCGAGCATCCACGTCTTAAACGCTGCCCTCGATGACCGAAGACGTGGATGGTCGGGACAAGCCCGACCATGACGGGTCAGCTGCCTCGCCTCGCCGAGTGCAATCAGCCCTTCGAGCGGCCGTCGACGCTCCAGGCGCCGGCGCCGGCGAAGACCAGATAGAGGAAGATGAAGCAGTAGAGGATCGCCGCATCGCCGCCATTGAGCAGCGGGTACATGCTGCGCGGCGCATGGAACATCCAATAGGCATAGGCCATCTCGCCCGCGAGCACGAAGGCGACCGGCCGGGTCCAGAGCCCGATCAGGATCAGGAGGCCGCCAAAGGCCTCGAGGATCGCGCCGAACCAGAACAGCGTGAAGGCCGCCGGCAAGCCGCTGGCGGGAGCCGCCGGGAAGCCGAAAAGCTTCTGGGTGCCGTGGGCGATGAAGATCAGCGCCGTGACGATGCGCAGCAGGCCGAGCGCCTGCGGGCTGTAGCGGCTGAGGGAATTGAAGGCTTGCATCCAGGGTCTCTTTCTTGCTCGCAATGGCGCAGATCATCGGCGCAGGGCGGGCTTCAGCCGCGTCGCGACGTCGCATCCGCCTGCGGGCGCGACGTTGTCGGCTTTTCGCGGATTTTCAATTCACAAGAACGTTTGCACCGCAACATCGCCCTGAACGGCGTCCGGCATGGCGAATTTGCCACAAAGGCCGGCGATCGCGACTGCGCAAGGCGATGAAACCGGCCTGGCTTAACTACCCCTTAAAAGCGCCATGTTTGACTCCTGTGTGGAAATTCGAGCTTTCGAGGTAAAATGCCCGCTGGAGCCGGATGCTTTCAGATGGGATCGCACCGCGATCCCATCTGAAAGCTGAATCCGTCTCTCATCAAAGTTAGAGCAGGATGCGAAAAACCGGTTCCCACTTTTTCGCATCCTGCTCTAGCCGGGCTTGAACGGGGCAGAATGAACGACCGGACGAGACGAGGCGGCGAGCGGCGCGAGCCGTCCTTCGAGAGCGGACGCGGCGACAGCCGCGACGATTTCGACCTGCGCCTCTCGGCCGAGGACCGGTCGGTCCGCAGCCATCATGCGAGCCATCGCGCGCCTGCCCGAGCGGAGCCACGTGACATGCCGAAACGCGAGCGCCGCACTGGCAATGGCGGAGGAAAAGGCCGCGGCCGCGGACGCCGGCGACGCTCGATCTTCGGCGGCCTGATCTACTGGACCTTCGTGCTCGGGCTCTGGTGCGTCATCGGCGTCGGCGGGCTCGTCGCCTATCACGCCGCGCAATTGCCGCCGATCAACCAGCTCACCGTGCCGAAGCGGCCGCCGAATGTCGCGATCCTGGCGGCCGACGGTTCGCTGCTCGCCAATCGCGGCGAGACCGGCGGGCGCACGATCACGCTCGGCGAGGTGCCGCCCTATCTGCCGAAGGCCTTCGTCGCGATCGAGGACCGGCGCTTCTACGAGCATTTTGGCATCGACCCGATCGGCATCGCGCGCGCCGTCGTGAAGAACGTGACCGGGCGCGGCGGCGTGCAGGGCGGCTCGACCCTGACCCAGCAGCTCGCCAAGAACCTGTTCCTGACGCAGGAGCGCACCGCCGCGCGCAAGATCCAGGAGGCGATCCTGGCGCTGTGGCTGGAGCAGACCTACAGCAAGGACCAGATCCTCGAGCTCTATCTCAACCGCGTCTATTTCGGCTCCGGCGCCTATGGCGTCGAGGCGGCGGCGCAGCGCTATTTCAACAAGTCGGCGCGCTCCGTGACGATTCCCGAGGCGGCGATGCTGGCCGGGCTGGTGCAGGCGCCCTCGCGGCTCGCCCCCAACCGCAACCCCGACGCGGCCGAGAAGCGGGCGCAGCTCGTGATCGCGGCCATGGCCGACCAGGGCTTCGTTTCGCAATCGGCGGCGAAATCGGCGCTGGTCACGCCGGCGGAAGCGGCCGAGCGCGTCGGCGCAGGCTCGGTCAACTATGCCGCCGACTATGTCATGGACGTGCTCGACGACTTCATCGGCGCGGTCGATGGCGACGTCACCGTGCTGACCACGATCGATCCCAAGCTGCAGTCGCTGGCCGAGACGACGCTGGTCGAGGTGCTGGCGGCGCAGGGCGCCAAGCACAATGCCAGCCAGGGCGCGGTTGTCTCGATGGCGCCGGACGGCGCCTTGCGCGCGCTGATCGGCGGGCGCGACTACACCAAGAGCCAGTTCAACCGCGCCACCGCGGCCAAGCGCCAGCCGGGCTCGTCCTTCAAGCCCTTCGTCTACCTGGCGGCGATCGAGCACGGGCTGACGCCGGACACGATCCGCGAGGATTCGCCGGTCTCGATCAAGGGCTGGCAGCCGGAGAACAACAGCCGGACCTATCGCGGCCCGGTGACGCTGAAGACCGCCTTCGCCTTCTCGCTGAACACGATCGCGGTGAAGCTGAACCAGGAGGTCACGCCGAAGGAAGTGGTGCGCACGGCGCAGCGCCTCGGCATCTCGTCGGGCCTGCAGGCCAATCCGTCGCTGTCGCTCGGCACCTCGGAAGTGACGCCGATCGAGCTGACCTCGGCCTATGCCAGCTTCGCCAATGGCGGGCAGTCGGTGCTGCCCTATGTCATCCGCGAGGTGAAGACGATGGCGGGCAAGGTGGTCTATACCCGCAAGGCCTCGAATTTCGGCACCGTCGTGCAGCCGCAGCCGCTCTCGATGATGAACGCGATGTTCCACGAGGTGATGACCGGCGGCTCGGGCAGCAAGGGCAATTTCCCGAACTGGGAGGTCGGCGGCAAATCGGGCACGACGCAGGATTTCCGCGATGCCTGGTTCGTCGGCTTCACCTCGAAGCTGGTGACCTCGGTCTGGGTCGGCAATGACGACAACAGCGCGATGAAGCGGGTCTATGGCAGCGGCTTGCCGCTCGAGGTCTGGGGCAAGTACATGAAGGCCGCCCATGTCGGCCAGCAGCCCTCGCCCCTGCCCGGCGGGCTCTGGCGCAGCGGACCGAAATCGATCTTCGACGACGGCGCGCCGGTGGCGAGCGCGCAGCCGCCGCAGGGCGTGCCAAACCAGCCGGCCGGCTCGGACCGCGCCTGGATCCCGCCCGCGCCGCAGGAAAAGAACTTCCTGGAGCGGCTGTTCGGCGGCTGAGCGCGGCTTAGATCGCCGTGCGTCCTATCGGACGCAAAGTGGCGATCTATCTCTTTGTTTTAGCATCGGATTTTTCCGAAAAGTGGATTCCACTTTTCGGTCCGATGCTCTAGCCGCGCTTGCCGGCTTCGATATTGTTGCCGTCCGGATCGATCACGAAAGCCGCGTAATAGCGCATCTCGTCAGGCCATTCCTCGGGCCCGCGCGGGCCGGGCCCGCCATTGTCGTGCCCGCCCGCCGCCAGCGCGGCGCGATGGAAGGCATCCACAGCCTCGTGATCCGGTGCGGCGAAGGCGAGATGGATCGGGCTGGCCGAGACGCGGTGATCGGCGCTCCAGAAGGTCGGCTCGTCGGTGCCGATCCAGACGAAGGGGATCGGCTCCTGTGCGCTGCGGCCGAGCAGGAACGAGGACGGGCTGTTGTCGATCGTCTGCAGACCGAGCGGCGCGGCGACCGCATCGTAGAAGCGCCGCGCCGCGACGTGGTCGCGCACCCGAAAACCGATATGGTCGAACATTCTCCTGCCTCCTGCTCGCATGTCTGCTTCATGGACAAGCCGCGGCACCGCGGCCGGTTCCGCCGGCCGGTTCAGGGTTTGCCGGCGCGGATCCGCCGCGAGGCGTGGAACAGCACCAGCGCCGCGATGCCGAGGACCGACATCACCGCCGGCAGCGGCAGCGCCGAGCTGTGCAGCAGCTTGCCGACCAGCAGCCCGACGCAGGCCGAGAACAGCATCTGGCACAGGCCCGAGAAGGACGAGGCCGCCCCCGCCCGCTCCGGGAAGGGCATCATCGCCGAAGCCTGGGCTTGCGGCATGGTCAGCCCAACGCCGACGGCATAGATCGCCCAAGGGATCACCACGCCGAGCGCACCGCCGATGCCGCTGGCGAGCGCGACCAGCATGATCAGGCCGCCCGCCGCGAGGCAGGCGACGCCGAGCGCGATGACGCCGTCCATGCCGCGCCTCCCGACGAGGCGCTGGGCGATGATCGTGCCGAGGATGAAGCCGAGCACGCCGAAACCGAAGGAGAAGCCGTAATCGCGCGGCGACAGGCCATAGATGCCGATCAGCACGAAGGACGAGCCGGAAATGAAGGCGAAGAGTCCGGCATAGGCGAGCGCGGTCAGGCCGACATAGACGCGATAGGCCCGGTTTTGCAGCAGCACGCCGAAGCCGCGGACGATCGCGACCAGCGAGAGCCGTTCCGGCGAGCGGGCGCGGATCGTCTCGGGCATGAGCAGGATGATGGCGGCGGCGAGCCCGAGCGCGAAGACCAGGGACGCGATGAAGGTCGAGCGCCAGCCAAAGGCGTCCTGCAGGATGCCGCCAATGACCGGCGCGACGGCGGGCACGAGACCCATGATCATGCCCATGCGCGCGAGCTCGCGGCCGGCACGCGGCCCGTCATAGAGGTCGCGGACCATGGCGCGGCCGAGCACGATCGGCCCCGAGGCGCCCAGCGCCTGCACGGCGCGCGCGGCGGTCAGCGCCTCGATCGAGGGCGCGAATGCGCAGGCAAGCGTCGCGACCAGGAAGAGCGCCAGCCCGGTCAGGAGCACCGGCCTGCGCCCGAGCCGGTCTGAGAGCGGCCCCCAGAAAATCTGCCCGCCGGCGAAACCGAACAGGAAGGACGAAAGCGTCGCTTGCGCGCCGGAGACCGTCGTGTTCATCACCTCGACGATCTGCGGCAGCGACGGCAGATAGAAATCGGTCGAGAGCGGCCCGAGCGCCGTCAGCATGGCGAGAACGGCGGTCATCGCCAGCGTGTCGGGGCGGATTTTCATGATTTCAAGCTACCGAAGACATTCCAACCGCGTCATCCCGGACAAACCGCGCAGCGGCGCCGATGCGGGATCCATCGTAGGGCTCTGGCGCTCTATGATGGATCCCGGCGCTGCGCTTCGCTCCGGCCGGGATGACGCGCTGCTCTGTTAGCGACGCGAATGGCCACCGTCGAGACTCAGCCGAAGCCGTGCAGCCCGGCACCATGGCGCTTCAGCCAGGCTTCCGCCTCCTCGGTGCGCGGGCAGAGCTTATGGGTCAGCGCCCAGAAGCGGTGGGAATGGTTCATTTCCTTGAGATGCGCGACCTCATGGGCCGCGAGATAGTCGAGCACCAGCGGCGGAGCGAGGACCAACCGCCAGGAAAAGCTGAGATGGCCCTTCGAGGAGCACGAGCCCCAGCGGCTGGTGGTGTCGCGAATGGTGATCTTGCGGGCCGGGATGCCGAGCGTCGCGGTGTGGCGCCTGACGGCGCGCTCCAGCTCCTGCAGCGCAGTCCGGCGCAGGAAGTCCTTGACCCTACGGGACACATGCGCGGCCTCGCCGGCGACCGCGATGATGGCCGAGCCGTCCTTGTCGGTGGCGGCCTGGGTGACGCCGCGAATCCGCGACCAGTGCACGATCCGATGCGGCACGCCGCGAAAGGGCACGACCTGGCCCGGCTCGAACGGCACCGAGAGCGGGCGTTTGGCGAGCCGCGCCGCGATCCAGCCGCCATGTTTCTCGGCGAAGATCCGGCCGGTGAGGAAATCGGCGCGTTCGGGCAAGGTCAACGTGATCTCGCCGGTCGCCTGCGAGACGCGCAGCGTCATCCGCCGCGCCGCCGCACGCCGCTTGACCGCGACGGAAAAAGGCGTGCCGGCATGGACGACCTCGATCCGGTCCGGATCGGGCTGGCGCTTGAAGAGGGAGACCCGCATCGCCCGCGATTGTGCTGGATTCGCGGGCCGGGAGGAAGAGCCCTCAGCTCGCGATCTTCAGGGCCTTGCGGGCGGATGCCGCGCTCTCGTCGCGGCGGCCCTTGGCGGCTTCCATGTCGAGGCTGACCATGAAGTCGGAAATGCGCGGGGCGATCTCGGAGCGGAAACGCGAGCCGTTGAAGACGCCGTAATGGCCGACGCCCTTCTGCAGGTAATGCACCCGCTTCTCGGCCGGGATATTGGCGCAGAGATCATGGGCCGCCTTGGTCTGGCCGACGCCGGAGATGTCGTCGTTCTCGCCCTCGACCGTCATCAGCGCGACGCGGCGGATGGCCTTGAGGTCGACCGGCTTGTCGCGATGCATCATCTCGCCCTTCGGCAGGGCATGCCTGACGAAGACCGTGTCGACGGTCTGGAGATAGAACTCCGCCGTCAGGTCCATGACCGCGAGATACTCGTCGTAGAAATCGCGATGCTTCTCAGCCGAATCGCCGTCACCGGCGATGAGGTGCTTGAACATGTCGTAATGGGCGGTGACGTGACGGTCGATGTTCATCGCCATGAAGCCGGAGAGCTGCATGAAGCCGGGATAGACCTCGCGGAACATGCCGAGATGCGGGAAGGGCACCCGGGTGATGCAGTTGCGGCGGAACCATTCGGTGCCGCGCTCCATCGCGAGCTGGTTCACGGCGGTCGGCGAACGGCGCGTGTCGATCGGCCCGCCCATCAGGGTCATCGAGCGCGGCGCGTCGTCGTCTCCCTCGGCCTCCATGCGGGCGATCGCCGCAATGACCGGCACGGCCGGCTGGCAGACGGCCATGACATGGGTGTCGGGGCCGAGCGTCTGCAGCATCGCGATGACGTAGTCGATATAATCGTCGAGATCGAAAGGCCCCTCGCTCAGCGGCACGAGGCGGGCGTCGGTCCAGTCGGTGATGTAGACCTCATGACCCGGCAGGAAAGCCTCGACCGTGCCGCGCAGCAGCGTGGCATAGTGGCCCGACATCGGCGCGACCAGCAGCACCTTGGGCTGCGGCTTGCGCCGGCCAGAGATCTTGCGGTCGAAATAGACCAGCTTGCAGAAGGGCCGCTCCCAGACGACGCGCTCCTCGACGGCGACCTTGACGCCGTTGATCGTGGTCTCGGGCAAATCGAACGCAGGCTTGCCGTAGCGGCGCGTCATCCGCTCGAACAATTCGCAGGATGCGGCGACGGTCCGCCCGAAGGGCGTATAGGTCAACGGATTGGCCGGGTTCTTGAACGCCAGATGCAGCGCATCCGACATGCCCCGGGCGGGGCCGACCATCGTATGAACCGCTTCATAGGCATGGTAGGCGAACGACATGGCAGCCCCATACATGCGGCGACGTCTCCTTCGGTACCGGATGCACCTGATGATGCGCCGCAACAAAGAACGCAGCGTAGGTTGATTTTGTTCTCATTCAATCAGGCAAAAGGCTAAGATTCCCCTGCGATGCCCATTTGTCACAGTTTTGCACTGCAAAACCCCTCTCTGACCCGGTGCGAGCCGGCGTCATGACGCTTTCCGATCACGTCATCCCCGCGCTGGCCCGCTCCAGCCGGCATTTGCGGCTGGACACGCTGGTCCGGCTGCGCTGGCTCGCCATCGCCGGACAGAGCCTCGCCGTCGCCGGCGTGCATTTCGGGCTCGGCTTCAGTCTGCCTTTCGGCTGGTGCTTCCTGGTCATCGCCGTCTCGGCCTGGCTCAATATCGCGCTGCGTGTCCGTTTCCCGCTCAGCCATCGCCTGCGGGAAGACGCGGCGACCGCGCTGCTTGGCTTCGACATCATCCAGCTCGCCGCCCTGCTCTACCTCACCGGTGGGCTGCAGAACCCGTTCGCGATCCTGTTCCTGGCGCCGGTGATGATCTCGGCCACGGCATTGCCGCCGCAGCGCACCCTGCTGCTCGGCCTGCTCGCGGTGGCGCTGGCGAGCCTGCTCAGCTTCACCCATCTGCCCTTGCCCTGGGCCGGACCGAACCGGCCGCTGCTGCCGCCGCAATACCAGGCCGGCAACTGGATCGCGCTGGTGCTCGGGCTCGGCTTCACCGGCATCTATGCCTGGCGCGTCGCCAAGGAAGCGCGCGACCTCTCCGAGGCGCTGGCCGCGACCGAGCTGGTGCTGGCGCGCGAACAGCATCTCTCGCAGCTCGACGGGCTGGCGGCGGCGGCGGCGCATGAGCTCGGCACGCCGCTCGCCACGATCGCGCTGGTGGCGCGCGAATTGTCGCGGCTCGCGCCCGAGGACGGCGAGATGGCCGAGGACATCACCCTGCTGCGTGAGCAGGTCGAGCGCTGCCGCGGCATTCTCGGCAAGCTCGCCTCGCTGCAGGACGACGATGCCGGGCCGCTCGACCAGCTCTCGCTGCGCCTGCTGATCGAGGAGGCGGCCGGGCCGCAGCGGCCCTTCGGCGTGCCGTTCCGGATCGAGATGATCGGCGACAAGCCCGAGCCGGTCTGCCGGCGCAACCCCGGCATGATCTACGGACTCGGCAATATCGTCGATAACGCGGTCGATTTCGCCCGTTCGGAAGTGGCGATCATCGCGCAATGGACCGATATGCACGTCATGCTGACCATTGCCGATGACGGACCGGGCTTTCCGGCCGACGTGCTGATGCGGGCGGGCGAGCCCTATCTGTCGCGGGCGGCGGCCGAGAGCCGCGCCGGCGGCGGGCTCGGGCTCGGGCTGTTCATCGCCAAGACCTTGCTGGAGCGGGGCGGGGCCGCGCTCGAATTCTCGAACCTGCCCGCCCCGGCAAGCGGCGCTTCAGTCAAGATCGTCTGGCCGAAAGCGGTGTTCGAAGCCGATTCGCGGCCGGCCGGGTCTTCAAACCGGGACGAGATGTCACTACCTGAGGGTGACGGCCTCTCTTCGCCGTCCTGATGCGTGAATCGGACAGTCGCGTTACTATTCCGCCGAAAAGACCGGCGGGAGGAGAGTGAGATGCAAGAGGCGCTGAGCCAAGCCGCCCAAACCGATATGAGCCTGCTGCTCGTCGACGACGACAAGCCGTTCCTGCACCGGCTGGCGCGGGCGATGGAAGGACGCGGCTATTCGGTGCGCGTCGCCGAGAGCGTCTCGGAAGGGCTCGCGGCCGTCGAGGAAGAGGCGCCGGCCTTCGCGGTGATCGACCTGCGCCTCGCCGACGGCAACGGCCTCGACGTGATCGCCCGCCTGAAGGAGCGCCGGCCGGATGCGCGCGGCATCGTGCTGACCGGTTACGGTAACATCGCGACCGCCGTCAGTGCGGTGAAGCTCGGCGCCTTCGACTTCCTCGCCAAGCCGGCCGATGCCGACGAGATCCACTCGGCCCTGGCCGCCGCGCGCGATTCGCGCCCGCAACCGCCGGAAAACCCGATGTCGGCCGACCGGGTGCGCTGGGAGCATATCCAGCGCGTCTACGAGCTCTGCAGCCGCAACGTCTCCGAGACAGCGCGGCGCCTCGGCATGCATCGCCGCACCCTGCAGCGCATCCTGGCCAAGCGCGCGCCGCGCTGAGGCGCCCTTCTCCCCCTGGGGGAGAAGGTGGCTCGGCGAAGCCGAGACGGATGAGGGGTCGCGCGACGTGCCCGTCATGCTCGCCCTTGTGGCGAGCCCCCCGTCTTGAACAGAGCGTTCGATAGACGAAGACGTGGATGGCCGGGACAAGCCCGACCATGACGTGGAAAGGTCGCGCGACCCCTCATCCGCCCCTTCGGGGCACCTTCTCCCGCAAGGGGAGAAGGGAAGGCCCTAAACCCCCGGATCCTCGAGCAGCGCCAGCCGCCCAGCCGCCAGCTTGGCGAAGGCGATGGTCAGCATCTTGCGCCGGGCCGGCGCCAGCGGGTGGCGCGGCGGCTCGCGCAGCAGGTCGCCGCCATAGGCGTCGGCGACGATGAGGCCGACATCCTCCGGCAGGATCTCGCGCGGAAACTCCGGCGCGACGGCGAAGAGGAAGCCGTCGCAATAGTCGCGGTAATCCGGCCATTTGCCGTCGACGCGATAATCCTCGATGCCCGACTTGACCTCGACCACAAGCAATTCGCCCGCCGGCGAGAGCGCGACGATGTCGCCGCGGCGGCCATTGGCGAAGGTCATTTCCTTGACGATGGCATAGCCGCGCTCGCGCAAATGGCGGCCGGCGCCACGGCAGACGGCGCGGGTGATGTCAGGGCGGGCGGGCGGCGGATTCAGTGCGGGATCGGCAAGCGGCATGGCTTCATGTTCACTCTTTGTGCTAGATTTTGCAAGCTTCGCCGACCCGTCGCGATGATCATGATCCGTCGCCGTCAATCGGTGCTAGGCATTTCGGCCCGCTCGATTATGGTGCCGCCGCTTTGGAATCCCATCTCGCCCCCCTCCTGATCGCGATCGTCGCCGCCGGCGCCTCAGCCCGGCTCTGCGTGCTGCTGCGCCCGCTGCTGGTGCGCTATGCGCTGGCGCGGCCGAATGCGCGCTCGAGCCACTCCCAGCCGACGCCGCAGGGCGGCGGCATCGCGGTCCTGACCGGGGCCTTCCTGGCCCTGGGACTGGCGCTGCTGTTCGTGCCGCCCCCAGTGGCCGCGCGCCAGGACCTGCTGCTGGTCATGGCGGCCGCCGTCGCGCTCGCCGCCGTCGGCGCCTGGGACGATATCCGGCCGCTCTCGCCGGCCTTGCGGCTGGCCCTGCAGGCGCTCTGCGTCGGCGTGGTGCTGTTCTGGGCCGCGCCGGACCTGCGCCTGTTCCCTGAGCTTTTGCCGCTGCCGGTCGAGCGGGGGCTGGCGCTCATCGCCGGCATCTGGTTCGTCAATCTCGCCAATTTCATGGACGGCATCGACTGGATCACTGTCGCCGGCATCGTGCCGCTGACGGGCGCGCTGGCGCTGGCCGGCATCGCCGGTCCGCTCGACCCCGCGACCGGCTTCCTTGCGGCGGCGCTGCTCGGCGGGCTCGTCGGCTTCGCGCCGTTCAACAAGCCGACGGCCCGGCTCTTCCTCGGCGATGTCGGCTCGCTGCCGATCGGCCTCATCACCGCCTATCTGCTTTACCGGCTGGCGGGGACAGGCGCCCTGGCCGCCGCGCTGATCCTGCCGCTCTACCATGTCGCGGATTCGACCATCACATTGTTCCGCCGGCTGCTGCGCGGCGAGAAGGTCTGGCAGGCCCATCGCAGCCATTTCTACCAGCAGGCCACGGTCAACGGCTTCGGCATCAGCGAGATCGTGGCGCAGATCGCGCTGCTCAATCTCGGGCTGGTCGCGCTGGCGGGGCTCAGCATCGCCTTTCCGGCCTTCTGGGCGCAGTTCGCCTGCCTGTTCGCAGCCGCCCTGCTGACCGGCATCCTGCTGCGGCGCTTCGCGCGCAAGCGGACAAGCCTGTGAGCGGCGAGCGCGTCCTCGTCACCGGAGCGAGCGGCTTCATTGGCCCGCATCTGATCGCACGGCTGCGCGAGGCGGGTTACCGGATACGGGTCGCACAGCGCAGCGAGACCCCATACCCTGAAGATGTCGAGCAGATCAGGATCGGCGATCTCGCGGGGACGATCGACTGGCGGCCGGCTTTGGCCGATATCCGGCATGTCGTCCATCTGGCCGGGCTCGCCCATGCCGGCCCCGGCCTCGACGAGGCGCTCTACCGGCGCATCAACGCCGACGCGACGCTCGCACTGGCGCAAGCCGCGCGGGAGGCGGGCGTCTCGCGCTTCGTCTATCTGTCCTCGATCAAGGCAAAGACCGGCGCCTTCGACGGCCGGTTCGACGAGAATGGCCCGGACATGCCCGACGATGCCTATGGCCGGTCGAAACTGGCGGCGGAACGCGGTCTCGCCGCGCTCGATCTCGACTGGGTGGCGCTGCGCCCGGTGCTGGTCTACGGGCCGGGCGTCAAGGCCAATATGGCGGCGCTCACGAAGCTCGCGCGCCTGCCCGTGCCGCTGCCCTTCGGCGGCCTGAACGCGCCGCGCTCGCTGCTCGCGGTCGAGAACCTCACTGAAGCGATCGCCTTCGCGCTGACGCCGGCCTGTCCGGCGCGACACTGCTACACGGTCTCGGACCCGGAGCCGCTCAGCGTCGCGCAGATGATCGCGGCGATGCGGGACGGCCTCGGCCGCAAGGCCGGCCTGCTGCCGGTCCCGGCCGGGTGGCTGCATCTCGCCGCCCGGATCGCCGGCAGGGAGGCAGCCTTCGCCAGGCTGGCGGGCGGGCTCGTCGCGCCGCCCGAGGCGCTGCTCAGGGCTGGCTGGCGGCCACGGGTGGCGACGTCTCAGGCGCTGGCAAGGCTGGCGGCGTCTGCTGGCGCTGGCTGAAATCGGGGATCGCCTCTTCCAGCACCGCTTCCGCGGCCAGCCGGTCATTCGCCTTGACGGCGGCTTCCAGCCGCGAGAACCAGCCCTGCATGCGCGAGCGCGCGGCAAAACTCGGCTTGGCCGCCATGACGCCGTCGAGTCCGGTCTCGGCCATCGGCTCGTCGCGGGCGAAGAGGATCTCGTTCAGGCGCTCGCCAGGGCGCACGCCGGTGATGGCGATCTCGATATCGACGCCCGGCTCGTAACCGGCGAGGCGGATCATGCGCTCGGCCAGATCCATGATCCTGACCGGCTGCCCCATCTTGAGCACATAGACGGCGGCGCGCTCGGTTTCCGGCCCGTCGCCACGGGCGTGGGACGCTGCCGTCAGCACCAGGTCGCAGGCCTCACGGATGGTCATGAAATAGCGGATCATCTCCGGGTCGGTGACGGTCAGCGGCCCGCCGCGCTCGATCTGCGCCTTGAACTTGGGGACGACCGAGCCGACCGAGCCGAGCACATTGCCGAAGCGGACCGCGACGAGACGCATGCCGGAGGCGGCAGCGACGAATTCGGCATCGCGCGACTGGGCATACATCTCGGCAAAGCGCTTGGTCGCGCCCAGCATCGAGACCGGCTCGATCGCCTTGTCGGTCGAGATCATCACGAAGATCTTCGCGTTCGCCGCGATGGCGGCGTCGGTGACATGCATCGAGCCGAAGAT
The DNA here is from genome assembly GCF_051860145.1 of Allobosea sp. Classification (GTDB taxonomy): domain Bacteria; phylum Pseudomonadota; class Alphaproteobacteria; order Rhizobiales; family Beijerinckiaceae; genus Allobosea. The sequence goes on from NZ_JBHYEM010000023.1 coordinate 25,627, forward strand.
ATTGGTCTTGATGCCCTCGGCCCAATCGGCCTCGAGATAGGGCACATGCTTCAGCGCCGCCGCGTGGATCACGATATCCGGCGCGAAGGCCGTGAAGAGCGGCGTGATCCGGGCCCGGTCGCGGACATCGGCGAGCGCGCCCGAGACCCGCGTCTCCAGCCGGTGAGCCGCGAGCTCCTCGGTGACCCGGAACAAGGCCGGCTCGGAGCTTTCGACGACGAGCAGTTCCGCTGCGCCGAAGGTGGCACAGCGCAGGCAGATCTCCGAGCCGATCGAGCCGCCGCCGCCGGTGACGATGACGCGCTTGCCCTTCAGGAAGGAGCCCAGCCGGTCGCGGTCGATCCTGACCGAGGGGCGGACGAGGAGATCCTCGATCTCGAGCGGCGCGAGCTCGGCATCGCGCACGCCCTCGCCGAAGGAATCGAGCCGCGAGATCGGCAGAGCCAGCTTGCGGGTGCGGGACAGCCATTTGTCGGGCTCGGCCTCGGGCGCGAGCGCGCTCGGCGTCGCGACGATGCGGCGGAACGGCTCGCCGCGCGCGGCCGCGTCGCCGGCGATCGTCTCGATCTCCGCCAGGAGTCCGAGGACGGGCACGCCACGGATCGACTGGCCGAGATCATCGGGGCGCGGCGACAGGATGCCGGCCGGCCTGAGCTTGCGCATGGTCCCGGATTCCATGGCGCGGATCACCATCTCGACCTCGACGCCGCGCCCGAGCAGCAGCGCCGGCAGGGCCGCATCGCGCACGGCATGGTGCCTGGAGCGCGAATACTTGAAGTAGCGATAGGCCAGGCGCGGGCCGCCGAGCAGCGCGTTCTGCACGAGCCAGTAGAGCGCGATCGAGATCTTGCCGAAATAGAACATGCCATAGAGGTTCGGCGCGACCAGGATGTAGTCGACCACCAGCAGCGTGAGCGACAGGATCGTCACCGCCTTGACGATGTTGGACAGGTCCGGCAGCGAGGCGAAGCGCCATTTCGAGCGGTAGAGCGAGAAGAACCAGTAGACCGCGCCGGCATAGACCACGAAGAACGGCAGGAAGCTCGGCAGCAGGCGCAGATGCTCGTCGAGCTGATAGCCCTCGAAGCGGACGATGAAGACGAGATAGATCGCCAGCGCCGTGACCGTCAGGTCATGGGCGATGACAGCGAGCTTCTTTACGTTCTGCTTGTTGATGATGGCCATGGCTGGCGGCGGTATCCCGCTCCGGCCGCAGCTTGTCAACGCGCGGGCCAGCGGAGGCAGGGGCTAAGGGGAGCGGTCCTAAGCCGCCACGGACGAGGCCGGCTCGAGCCCAGACATGATGAACGTCACCAGATCCTCGGCCGTCGGACCGGGAATCCGCTCGCATTGCGTGATCAGCAGGGGATGCATGAACCGGATCATCGCCGTGCGCACGCAGCGGGTCGCCTGCACCGGATCGACGGCGCGGAATTCGCCGCTCTCGACCCCCTCGGCGATGACGCGGTGCAGGACCGCGTCGAAACGCTCGATATGCCCGAGAATCGCGTCCCAGCTCTCCTCCATGGCGGCGCAGACCATTTCCTGCATGCGCAGGTGATCGGAGAAGCGCGCCGCGTTGAGGCGATGGGAGACCAGGAGAATCTCGCGCAACCGGGCCGCTGCCGAGCCGGGCTCGGCGGCGATCAGCGCGATCGCCTCCTCCTGCTCGCGCTTGTAGCGCTCGAGGACCGCTTCGTTGATCGACTTCTTGGAGTCGAAGAAGCGATAGACATTGGCCGGGCTCATCCGCAGAGCCTTGGCGATGTCGGCGACCGTGGTCTTCAGGTAGCCGATGTCACGAAAGAAGCGCTCCGCCGTATCGACGATGCACTGCCTCGTATCGCGCTCAGGGTGACTCAACTCGGCGTCTCGTTCGGTTTTTCGGCGATTGCGGATGAGAATTGACCATTATGACGAATTTCGTCACTCGTCAACTCCATGGCGAATAAAGACTTTAGCCGAATACTGCTGCCATTCTCTGGCCGAAAACAGCCAAACTGACCTGTTTGTCAAATCCCTGAGCGCCGACTTGGTTCCCACGCCCCGGGAAAAGCGCCGGAATTTGCAGGCGCCGGGTTTTCGCGGCGTCATTCCGCGCCCGTCCGGCTCCGCGCCAGAGCCAGCAGCGCCTCGACGTCGAGATACCGGGCAAGGTGAGCGGCCAGGCGGTCGAGCACCGCCTCGACCTCGCTCTCGTAGTTCAGCGCGGTCCCGAGCGGCCGGGTCGCGACGGGAGCGAGGCAAGCCGCACGGACCGCATCGGAGCTGAAGGCGCCATGCAGATAGGTCCCGAGCACGCGCCCGTCGGCGGAGGCCGCGCCGTCGGGACGATCGCCGATCACGAAGGGCGCGCGCGCCGTGTCGGGTCCCTGCGTGCGGCCGAGATGGATCTCGTAGGCGCGGCCCGCGGCTGCGCTGGATACATGGACGAACGCCACCTCGCGCACGGTCTTGCCTGGCTCCAGCACCGTCTCGACATCGAGCAGGCCGAGGCCTGGTGCCTCGCCGGGCGGCCCCTCGAGCCCGAACGGATCGCGCACCAGGCGCCCGAGCATCTGATAGCCGCCGCAGAGGCCGAAGACATGGCCGCCGCGCCGGCGATGGGCGGCGAGATCGATGTCCCAGCCCTCCTCGCGCAGCACGGCAAGGTCGCGCAGCGTCGTCTTGGAGCCGGACAGGATGACGAGATCGGCATCGCCCGGCAGCGGCGTTCCGCGCCTCACCATGACGAGCTCGACACCGTCCTCGAGCTTCAGCGGGTCGAGATCGTCGAAATTGGCGATGCCGGGCATGACCGGGACCGCGACCTTGAGCGCCGCGCCCGGCTTGCGAACGCCGGCGGCCAGATCGAGCCCATCTTCCGCCGGCAGGCGGGCCGCCTCGGCGAACCAGGGCACGACGCCGAGGCAGGGCCAGCCGGTGGCGCGGGTGATCGTGGCGACGCCATCCTCGAACAGGGCGGCATCGCCGCGGAAGCGGTTGATCGCGAAGGCACGAATCATGGCGCGGTCGGCCTTGTCGAGTACGGCATGGCTGCCGACGAGGCTGGCGATGACGCCGCCGCGGTCGATGTCGCCGACCAGCACGGCCGGGACATTCGCCGCCCGCGCGAAGCCGAGATTGGCGATGTCGCGGGCGCGCAGATTGGTCTCGGCCGGCGAGCCGGCGCCCTCGACCAGCACGAGATCGGCTTCGGCCGAGAGCCGCTCGAAGCTCTCGAGGACCTTGGGCAGGAAATCGCCGCGCCGGGCGAAATCGCCGGAGGAGAGCTGACCGGCGACGCGGCCCTGCAGGATGATCTGGCTACCGGTCTCGCCCTCGGGCTTGAGCAGCACCGGGTTCATGTCGACATGCGGGGCGACACGCGCTGCACGGGCCTGCAGGGCCTGGGCCCGGCCGATCTCGCCGCCGGCGGTCGCGGCGGCATTGTTCGACATGTTCTGGGGCTTGAAGGGGCGCACGCGGAGGCCGCGATCGGCGAAAAACCGGCACAGACCGGCGACGAGCAGCGACTTGCCGACATTCGAGCCGGTGCCGAGGATCATCACGGCGGGAGTGGGACTGCGCTCGACCATGAGCCCTGCTTTAGGCGGCGCATTTGGCGCGGGCAAGCAGGGCGGGAGCGAAAGAAAGGGTCACCGGTTCACGCCAATATCCCGCAGCTCCAAAGGGGCGAAGAAACCGCGGGCGCCCGTCGTGAACCGGCGAAAGGGAGATTGGCATTGATCGCTGATGAATGTCAACATTCATCATTCCATATTTGGCAGGAGCCTGAAACGGGGTTTCCTCGTGCACCGCGCGCCGGCTCATGCTAGAGGCGCGGCCTCTCTCGCAGGCAAACCCGACATAATTGCGATGAACCCGATTTTCTCCGCACTGCAGACCAGCGTCTTCGAAGTGATGTCGCGCCTCGCGCGCGAAACTGGGGCGGTCAATCTCGGCCAGGGTTTCCCCGACGATCCGGGTCCGGAGGACGTGCGGCGCAGAGCGGCGGACGCCGTGATCAGCGGCTGGAACCAGTATCCGCCGATGATGGGCCTGCCCGAGCTGCGCCAGGCGACGGCGGCGCATTTCAAGCATTGGCAAGGGCTCGACCTCGATCCCGACAGCGAGATCATGGTGACCTCGGGCGCGACCGAGGCGATCGCCGGCGCGCTGATGGCGCTGATCACGCCGGGCGACGAGGTCGTGCTGTTCGAGCCCATGTACGACGCCTATGTGCCGCTGGTGCGCCGGGCCGGCGGCATCCCGAAATTCGTGACCCTGACTCCGCCCGCCTTCGGGTTGAGCGAGGCGGCGCTGGCCAGGGCCTTCTCGCCGAAGACGCGCGTCGTGCTGTTCAACAACCCGCTGAACCCGACGGCGACGATCTTCAGCGACGCCGATCTCGACCTGCTCGCCGATTTCTGCATCCGGCACGATGCCGTCGCGATCTGCGACGAGGTCTGGGAGCATGTCGTCTTCGACGGAAGCCGCCATGTGCCGATGCTGGCGCGGCCCGGCATGCGCGAGCGCACGGTGAAGATCTCCTCGGCCGGCAAGATCTTCTCGCTGACCGGCTGGAAGGTCGGGATGGTGATGGCAGCGCCCGAGCTGATGCGGGTGCTGGCGAAGGCGCATCAATACATCACCTTCACCACGCCGCCGAACCTGCAGGCCGCGGTCGCGTACGGCCTCGGCAAGGACGAGGCCTATTTCGAGGGCATGCGCGCCGACTTCCAGCGCTCGCGCGACCGTTTCGCCGGCGGGCTGAAGGATCTCGGCTTCAGCGTGCTGCCGAGCGTCGGCACCTATTTCCTCAATGTCGACATCGCCCCGCTCGGCGAGCATAACGACATCGCCTTCTGCCAGCGGCTGGTCACGGAGAATGGCGTCGCGGCGATCCCGGTCAGCGCCTTCTATGCCGAGGGCGCGGTCAAGAACGTGGTGCGCTTCTGCTTCGCCAAGCATGACGCGACGCTCGACGCCGCGCTGGAGCGGCTGGCGGGCCTGCGCCGCGCAGCGTGATCCTCAGCCCTTGCGCACCGGCTGCGCGGCTGCCTGGGCGAGCGCCGCCATGGCGGCCAGGCGCCGCTGGAACGCCACCGCATTGGCGGTAAAGCCCGCCGAACGCATGGCCTCGATGGCGACGGCGATCTGCGTCAGGGCCTGCTTGGTGAGAGCCGGGTCCTTGTGCCGCTCGGCGAGCCGCATCGTCGCCAGCGCCTGATTGGCGGAGCTCGTCGCCCAGAGCAGCGGCACGGTCTCGCGCCGGCGCTCCTCGAGCGCGGCGGCGAAGGCCGCGATCGCCTCCTCGAGCACGACCGGCTCGCTGTAGCGCTCGCCCATGGCGGCGAGCACGCCGCCCATCTGGTCCTGCAGCTCGGCCCAGCGCAGCGGCTCGCGAGCGCGGTCGACCGCCTTGGCGACGCGATTGAAGCCGTTGAAGGCGCGCTCGAGCAGGGCCAGATCGTTCCGGCGCCCGCCGAGCGCGGCGCGGGCACGCGAGATCATGTGCTCGGCCTCGAGCCAGCGCGCCTCGTCGCGGCTGCGATCCCAGACGGCGAGGACGGTGGCGAGCGCCGCGACCGCCTCTTCCAGAAGCGCGTCGTCCTCGCGCGCCTCGCCGAGCGTCACGGCGAGCCGGCCGAAACGGACCTTCAGCGCATGCCAGAGCAGCGGCGCCTCCTCGCGACGAAGATCCTCCAGCCCGGCCCGGCAACGGGCGAGCGCCTCGATGCGGAGATCCGCTTCGCCGGCAATGTCGGCAAGACCTTCGAGAGCGGTGGCGAGCGCGTCCTGCGCGCCGGCGAAAGCGACCGTCTCCGCCAGGCTGTCCAGTCCTTCGAGCAGGCGGCGCAGCACGGTCACAGCGGCGTCGTAGCCGTCGCGTGCGCCGAAATCCTCGCTGATCCTGATCAACACCGTGGCCTGCGCGAGCGCGACGATGCGGCTGCGGTCGATCTCGGCGAGGCCGATCAGGGCCGAGGCCTCGCCATAGCGGCCGGCAGCCTCGCGATAGGCGTCGGGCGCCGTGCGCAGGAAGCTGACCGCCGCCCGGTCGGCGCGATTCTCGCCGATCAGGAGCCGCCGCGCGAGCGGCAGCCCTGAGAGGTCGGTCGAGCCCCCGATCGAATGGAGCTCGGCCTGCGCCAGCGCCTTGTCGGCATCGGCGAAGCGGCCGGCGGCGAGCGCGGACGCCGCCTCGCTGCGCAGGCGCCGGGTCTCCTCGTCTCCGAGCGGCTCCTCGAGCCGCTCGGCGAGAGTGAGGAAATCCGCCGCCTTGCGGTCAAGCAGGGCCTCGGAAGGCCGTGCAGAGCCGGGCCGGTGCAGCCAGTCGGCGACCATGGCCGCCAGCGCCGCCGGCGGCAGGCCATGGCGCCCGGCGACGCGCGCCAGAATCGGCGCGATCTCGTCGAACTGACTGATGGCGGCCTCCCGTTCCGGCTCGGCTCAGGCGTTCACTTCGCGGCGATGACCGCGATCTCGACCGTGAATTGCGGCGCGGCGAGCTTGGCCTCGACCGTGGCGCGGCCCGGCGTCTGGCCGGCGATGACCCACTTGTCCCAGACGCCGTTCATCTCGGCGAAGGTGGAGATGTCTGACAGCCAGATATTGACCATGAGCAACTTGCTCTTGTCCGTGCCGGCCTCGGCCAGCAGGCCGTCGATGATGCCGAGAATGTCGGCGGTCTGCTCGGCGACGCTCTTGCCGGCCGCCTTGTCGGCAACCTGACCGGCGAGATAGACGGTGTCGCCATGCACGACGGCCTTGGACATGCGGGGGCCGATGCCGATGCGCTGGATGCTCATGATCTAGTCTCCTGTAGAAGGGGGCTTGCTGGTAGCCCGAGACATCCGGGCGCGCAAATGCCTAAAAGCGATCCGCGCTATGAGGCCGCGACCCAGCCGGCCCAGAGCGCCGCGTAACGTGCGGCCTTGCCGATGAACACGAGCAGGATGAAGCGCCCGAGCGGATAGTCCAGCGTGCCGGCGACCACCGTCAGCGGATCGCCGCCGAAGGGCAGCCAGGCGAAGAGCAGGGAGGGCCAGCCCCAGCGCTCGAACCAGGCCTGCGCCCGCGCAAGCTTCGCCGGGTCCGGCCGCAGGCGGGCCGGCAGCCGCTCGAGCCCGCCTCGCGCGATCAGCCGGCCGATCCACCAGTTGAGCACCGAGCCCGCCGTATTGGCGAGGCTGGCGACGAGGAAGAGCGCCAGCGGATCGACGTTTCCAGCCGCGAGCAGGCCGAGGAAGACCGCTTCCGACTGCGCCGGCAGGATGGTGGCCGCAACGAAGGCGGCGCCCGCCATCGCGGCGAGCGAGGCGATCATCGCCATGCCCCTTGCCCGATGGATGCGAGGCGGCTCGCGTCATTCCGGCGCGCGGCGAAGCCGTGAGCCCGGAACCCAGAAACGCCGGAGGGAGCCGGAGAAAATTCGTTGGGACGAGAGAGCTTGTCGATTCTGACCTGAGGCTCTGGGTTCCGGGCTCGTCTGCTGCGCAGCCGCCCCGGAATGACGCCGGGGCGCCGATCGTCCGAATTCACAGCCGCCGCAGGGCGACCTGCTGGATGCGATGGCTCGCGCCCTTGGTCAGGATCAGGCTGGCGCGCTGGCGCGTCGGCAGGATGTTCTCCTGCAGGTTCGGCATGTTGATCCCGGTCCACAGGCCCTCGGCGATCGACAAGGCCTCCTCCTCGCCGATCTCGGCATATTTGCGGAAGAAGGAGCGCGGATCGCGGAAGGCGGTCTGGCGGAGCGTCATGAAGCGGTTGACGTACCAGCGGTGCAGGTCGTCCTCATGCGCGTCGAGATAGACCGAGAAGTCGAAATAATCCGAGACGAAGGGGATGACCTTGCCGTCCTTCGGCATCCGGCTCGGCTGCAGGACGTTGAGCCCCTCGAGGATCAGGATGTCGGGCCGCTCGACCGTGACGTGCTCGCCCGGCACGACGTCGTAGACCAGGTGCGAATAGACCGGCGCCGAGACCGCCGGCTTGCCGGCCTTCACGTCGGAGAGGAAGCGCAGGATGGCCGAGCCGTCATAGCTCTCCGGAAAGCCCTTGCGCTGCATCAGGCCGCGGCGCTCGAGCTCGGCGTTCGGCAGCAGGAAGCCGTCGGTGGTGACGAGCTCGACCTTCGGCGTGTTCGGCCAGCGCGAGAGCAGCTCCTTCAGCACGCGCGCCGTGGTCGACTTGCCGACCGCGACCGAGCCGGCGACGCCGATGATATAGGGCACTTTCGGCTCGGCCTCGGCCAGCAGGAAGCGCTGCGTTGCCTTGAACAGCCCCTGCGTCGCGGCGACATAGAGCGAGAGCAGGCGCGAGAGCGGCAGATAGATCGCGACGATCTCGTCGAGCGAGATCGGGTCGTTGATCGATTGCAGCTTGGTCAGGTCGTCGACCGAAAGCGTCAGCGGCGTGTCGGCGCGCAAATGCGCCCATTCGTCCCGCGTGAAGGTCCGGTAGGGCGAGACCAGATCGGGATCGACCGGGGACGGGATGAGACGCTGGTCCATGCTGCCAGGCCCCGCATTCCAGACTTCGAGATTCAAGGCTCGGATATCCTCGACTGGACTTCTGAGCATGGCTTTGTCCGGATGCCGGCGCCGGCCTCCGGTGACATGTCTCAGGACTTCCTCGCCGCCTTCTCAGCCAGACCGGACCGGGCGGTACGGGCCTCAAGCTGGCTCAAGACATCTTGCAATGCAACATCGCGGGCCTTGAGCACGACCAAAAGATGATAGAGCAAATCGGCGCTTTCGGCGATCAGCTCGGCGCGATCGCCCTTCACGGCGGCGATGACGGCCTCGACCGCCTCCTCGCCGAGCTTCTTCGCCGCGCGTTCCGGACCGGCGGCGAGGAGCTTGGCCGTCCAGGATTCATCGGGCGCGGCTTTCGCGCGCTCGGCGACGATCCTTTCGAGGTCGGACAGGGTGAAGGTGGTCACGCTTATGAGCCTTGGCTACCACAGCTTGTTGAAGACATCGACATCAATGGCACGCTCCTGATCGTAAGTACCCGACCATGATCGTATAAATATATCATAATTCCCTACTGGAACATCCTTCAGAAGGTCAATCCTGACCATATCAATAATCCCGCTTTTGATCCATTTCTTATCCTGAAGCACCCAATAAATAATACATTCATCTGATATAACACTATCTATAAAATCGAGCGCGTTTCCAAAATATTCTTCGCTCTCAACTTCCGCGTACCCGCCAAAATGATCATGGAAATAATCCGAAACCCAAACCGTCAATTCGTCGCGATCCGTCACAATAGCAATTGGGCCAATGAGCTTGGCGTTCGGGATTCTGACCTCTAAGGCCTTATGCTGTGCATCCTCGACTTCAATCACCATAGCATGTGCAAGCCATGCCGGCCGATGCTTTGCAATCAATCGCGCAACCGACCGGCTGTATTCACTCAGCTCACTAACGTGCAAGCTGAGCATCGCTTAATCCAGCCGCATCGCCAGCCCGGCCGCCGCCATATGGGCCTTGGCCTGCGCGATCGTATAGGTGCCGAAATGGAAGATCGAGGCCGCGAGGACGGCGCTGGCGCGGCCTTCGCGCACGCCCGCGACGAGATCGTCGAGATCGCCGACGCCGCCGGACGCGATCACCGGGACCGGGACCGCGTCGGCAATACGCTGGACCAGGCCGAGATCATAGCCCGACTTGGTGCCGTCGCGATCCATCGAGGTGACGAGCAATTCGCCGGCGCCGAGCGAGACGACCTCGCGGGCGAAGGCGACGGCGTCGAGCCCGGTGGCGTTGCGCCCGCCATGGGTGAAAATCTCCCAATGGCCGGGCGTCACCTGTTTGGCGTCGATGGCGACGACGATGCACTGGTCGCCGAATTTCTCCGCCGCTTCCTTGACGAAACCGCGATTGGTGACGGCTGCGGTGTTGATCGAGACCTTGTCGGCCCCGGCCAGCAGCAGGGCGCGGATATCCTCGACCTTGCGCACGCCGCCGCCGACGGTGAGCGGCATGAAGCAGGCCTCGGCCGTGCGCGTCACCACGTCGAGCAGGATGCCGCGATCCTCGTGGCTCGCGGTGATGTCGAGGAAGCAGAGCTCGTCGGCGCCGGCCGCGTCATAGGCCTTGGCGGCCTCGACCGGATCGCCGGCATCGACGAGATCGAGGAATTTCACGCCCTTGACGACGCGGCCGTCCTTGACGTCGAGGCAGGGGATGATGCGGGTCTTCAGGGTCATGCCGCCTTGCCCTCGTTGGCCTGAGCGAGGCGCGCCAGCGCCGCAGCCGGGTCGATGCGCCCGTCATAGAGCGCGCGGCCGGTGATCGCGCCCTCAAGGATCGCGGCGTCGGGCGCGCAGAGCCGCTCGATATCGGCCATCGAGGCAAGCCCGCCCGAGGCGATGACCGGGATCGACAGGGCATGGGCCAGCGCGATGGTGCCGTCCCAGTTGATGCCCTGGAGCATGCCGTCGCGGGCGATGTCGGTATAGATGATCGCGGCGACGCCGGCATCCTCGAAGCGCCGCCCGAGATCGTCGGCGGCGAGCGCCGAGGTCTCGGCCCAGCCCTCGACCGCGACGAAGCCGTCGCGCGCATCGATGCCGACCGCGACCTGGCCCGGAAAAGCTTTTGCCGCCTCGCGGACGAAATCGGGATCGCGCAGCGCGGCCGTACCGATGATGACGCGGCGGATGCCCTTCCGAAGCCAGCCCTCGACCGTCGCCATGTCGCGAATGCCGCCGCCAAGCTGCACCGGGAAGGCGACGCGGGCGAGAATGGCCTCGACCGCGGCCGCGTTCATCGGCTTGCCGGCGAAGGCGCCGTCGAGATCGACGACATGGAGCCATTGAAAGCCCTGGCGCTCGAATTCGGCGGCCTGAGCGGCGGGATCGTCGTTGAAGATCGTCGCCTGCGCCATGTCGCCCTGCTTCAGGCGGACGCAGCGGCCTTCCTTAAGATCGATGGCGGGGAACAGGATCACGGCGTCCATCCGAGGAAGTTGGCGATCAGCTTCAGCCCGAACTTCTGGCTCTTCTCGGGATGGAACTGCGTGCCGGCGAGGTTGCCGCGCGCCACCATCGCGGTGACCGGGCCGCCATAATCGGTCAGCGCCAACACATCCTCCGGGCGCTCAGCGGTGAGCGCGTAGGAATGCACGAAATAGGCGTGGAGCCCATCAGGGCCTGTCTCGATGCCGGCGAGCAAGGGATGCTCGTCCTGCGCATGCAGGTTGTTCCAGCCCATATGCGGGATCTTGAGGCTCTCGTCGGTCGGCCTGATCAGGGCGACATCGCCCGGAATCCAGCCGAGCCCATCGGTGACGGTGTATTCCAGCCCGCGGCTCGCCATCAGCTGCATGCCGACGCAGATGCCGAGGAAGGGGCGCTGCTTGCCGCGCACGACTTCTTCCAGGACCTCGACCATGCCGGGCACGGCATCGAGCCCGCGCCGGCAATCGGCGAAGGCGCCGACGCCGGGCAGCACGATGCGATCGGCGGCGCGCACCTGCGCCGGATCGCTGGTGACGCGGATCGTCGAGGCGATGCCGGATTCGCCGGCCGCGCGCTCGAAGGCCTTGGCGGCGGAGTGCAGGTTGCCCGAGCCGTAATCGATGATGGCGACGCTCTGGCTCATCGGCCCCGCGCCTCGGGGAAGAGCCCGATCACCGGCAGCGGGCCGGAGACCGGGAAGCGCGTCGTCGCCGGAGCGGGATCGCGCGGCGGCGCGGCCGGCCGCTCCTCGAGTGCCCGCTCGAAATAGCGGCGCTCGGCGCTGGCGAGGTTTTGCGCCTCGACCACGTCGGCCAGGCGCCAGCCCTGGCGCAGCAGCTTGCGGACGATCAGGTTCTGGCCTTCGAGCCCAAGGAACAGGCCGATGGCGAACTGGGTCAGCAGCGCGGCGCCGCTGGCCAGGCCGAGATCGCGCTGGGCGTAATAGACCGCGCCCCAGACCAGCGCGAAGAGAAGCGTCGCCAGCCAGAGGCGCTTGTAGAGCAGCCAGAGCCCGGTCAGCACGAAGGCCGACCAGGTGAAGCTATCGGGCAGGAGCCGCGCCCGCTCGATCTCGTCGCGCTGGCCGCCGGAACCCGGCGGCGGGATCAGGACAGTGTAGAACGCCATGTCACAGGTCCCTCTAGAGCGCGCCCTTGGTGGACGGCACGCGGCCGCCCTCGCGCGGATCGACCTCGAGTGCCTGCCGCAGGGCCCGCGCCAGGCCCTTGAAGCAGCTCTCGGCGATATGGTGGGCATTGTCGCCATAGAGCGTCTCGACATGCAGGGTCAGCCCGGCATTGATCGCGAAGGCCTGGAAGAACTCGCGCACCAGCTCGGTATCGAAGGTGCCGATCTTCTCGGCCTGGAAGCTGGTGCGGAACACCAGGAAGGGCCGGCCGGAGACATCGACGGCGACGCGGGTCAGCGTCTCGTCCATCGGCAGATGGACGTCGGCATAGCGGCGGATGCCCTTCTTGTCGCCGAGCGCGGCTTTGAGCGCCTCGCCGAGCGCGATGCCGGCATCCTCGACCGAATGATGATCGTCGATATGGGTGTCGCCCTTCACCTTGACCACAAGGTCGATCAGCGAATGGCGGGCGAAGAGATCGAGCATATGGTCGAAGAAGCCGACGCCGGTCGCGATCTCGGCCTTGCCCGTGCCGTCGAGCACGAGCTTCACCGAGATGTCGGTTTCGTTGGTGCGGCGCTTCACTTCGCCCGAACGCATGCTGGCCTCTGTGATCCGGTGGATTGCGGCTCGCTTTAGCAGGCGGGCGGCGGGAAGGCCATGACGAAGGTCGCCGGCCGCCGTCATGTTCGGGCTTGACCCGAACATCTCAGGACGATGAAGCCTGACCTCCACGAGATTCTCGGGTCTGCGCTTCGCTCCGCCCGAGAATGACGCCAAACTGGCCGTTTGAACGGCTTGCTCTTGATACCGGGGCCAAGCCTGAACATGTTGGCGGCACCTGTCACGATCCAGCCGAGGCCAATCGCATGTCCGAGAGCAATGCCCCCGTGATGCACGCCACCACCATCCTGATGGTGCGCAAGGGCGGCCGCGTGGTGATCGGCGGCGACGGCCAGGTCTCGCTCGGCCAGACCATCATGAAGGGCAATGCCAAGAAGGTGCGCCGCCTCGCCAAGGGCGCTGTGATCGCGGGCTTCGCCGGCGCAACGGCCGATGCCTTCACGCTGTTCGAGCGGCTAGAGGCCAAGCTCGACCAGTATCCGACGCAGTTGCTGCGCGCCTGCGTCGAGATGGCCAAGGACTGGCGCACCGACCGCTATCTGCGCCGGCTCGAGGCGATGCTGCTGGTCTGCGACAAGGAGGTCAGCCTGCTCCTGTCCGGGACCGGCGACGTGCTGGAGCCGGAGGCAAGCGAGCACGGCTCGGTGATGGCGATCGGCTCGGGCGGCAATTTCGCGCTCGCCGCAGCGCGCGCGCTGATCGACAGCGAGCTCGATGCCGAGGCGATCGTCACCAAGGCGATGCGCATCGCCGGCGAGATTTGCGTCTATACCAATCAGAGCCTCGTCATCGAGAGTCTGGAGACCGCCTGATGCGCGAGGACGATCTCGACGCGGCCATCGCGGATGGCATCATCGACCGCGCCCAGGCGATCCGCCTGCGCCATCTCGTCGAGACGCGCCGGGCGGCGGAAAAGGCGAGCGGAGCGGCGCTGGCCCCGACCTTCGCGGCCGAGGACGCCCGGCCGATCGACCCGGACGACGAGCGCTTCCGCCTGATCGGCGGCTTCAACGACGTGTTCGTGACCATCGGCGTCGGATTGCTCGCCGGCGCGCTCCTGGCCCTGGCGCGCGTGCTGGGGCTCGGCGAGGCTTTCGCGCTGACGGGCCTGATCGTCGCCTGGGGCCTGGCGGAGTGGTTCTCGCGCCGGATGCGGCTGGCCCTGCCCTCGATCGCGCTGGCGCTGATGTTCGCGGCTGCGGCCGGTTTCCTCGCCGCGAGCGGCATGCGGGCTCCCCTGCGCATGGCGGCGCTCGGCCGCGACGCCACCGAGGGCTGGATGATCCTCGCCGCCGGGCTCGCCGTCGCGGCCGCGGCAGGGCTGCACCACTGGCGCTTCAAGGTGCCGATCGACGGCGCGATCGTCGCGGCCGGCTGCGTCGGCATGCTCGGCGGCGCGCTGCTGGCGCTCGTGCCGTGGCTCGTCCGCGACTACCTGACGCCGATCGCCTTCGTGGTCGGCGTCGCGGTCTTCATCGTGGCGATGCGCCTCGACATGGGCGATCCGCGACGCCTGACCCGCCGCTCCGACAGCGCCTTCTGGCTGCATCTGCTCGCCGCCCCGCTGATCGTCCATCCGGTCATTCACCTCGCCACCGGCGGCCTCGACCAGATCTCGACGGTGCAGGCGCTGGTCGTCCTCGCGCTCTTCGTCCTGCTGGGCTTCGCGGCGCTGGTGATCGACCGGCGCGCGCTCCTCGTCGCCGGCCTGAGCTATGCCGGCGTGGCGATCGCCTATCTGATCTCGCAGAACGTCTCGAGCAATCTGAGCCTGCCGCTCGCGCTGCTCGGACTCGCGATCGTCGTGCTCGCGCTGTCGGCCGGCTGGCGCGCCTTGCGCACGTGGCTCATGCCGCTTCTTCCGCTCGGACAGTTCGCCGACCGGCTTCCCCCCATCGCTCTACCGGAATCCAGATGACGTCCTTTTCCCCCCGCGAGATCGTTTCCGAGCTCGACCGCTTCATCGTCGGCCAGAAGGACGCCAAGCGCGCCGTGGCCATCGCGCTGCGCAACCGCTGGCGCCGGCAGCAGTTGGAGGGACCGCTGCGCGAGGAGGTCGCGCCCAAGAACATCCTGATGATCGGGCCGACCGGCTGCGGCAAGACCGAGATCGCGCGGCGCCTCGCGCGGCTCGCCAACGCGCCTTTCCTCAAGGTCGAGGCGACCAAGTTCACCGAGGTCGGCTATGTCGGCCGCGACGTCGAATCGATCATTCGCGACCTGGTCGAGATCGGCATCGGCCTGGTGCGCGATTCGAGGCGCAAGGACGTGCAGGCCAAGGCCCATGTCGCCGCCGAGGAACGCGTGCTCGACGCGCTGGTCGGCTCGACCGCGAGCCCGGCGACGCGTGATTCCTTCCGCCGCAAGCTGCGCGCCAACGAGCTCGACGACAAGGAGATCGAGGTCGAGATCGCCGGAGGCGCCTCGACCACGCCGATGTTCGAGCTGCCCGGCATGCCCGGCGCCTCGATCGGCGCGATCAATCTCGGCGACATGTTCGGCAAGGCGTTTGGCCAGAAGGGCAAGCCGCGCCGCGTCCTGGTCAAGGACGCCTATGGCCCGCTGGTCGCCGAGGAGAGCGACAAGCTGATCGACCAGGACGCCATCGTGCAGGCCGCGATCCGCGAGGTCGAGAATAACGGCATCGTCTTCCTCGACGAGATCGACAAGATCTGCGCCCGCGAGGGCAAGGGCGGCGCCGACGTCTCGCGCGAAGGCGTGCAGCGCGACCTGCTGCCTCTGATCGAGGGCACCACCGTCGCGACCAAGCACGGACCGGTGAAGAGCGACCATATCCTGTTCATCGCGTCGGGCGCATTCCATGTCTCGCGCCCCTCCGACCTCCTGCCCGAGCTGCAGGGCCGGCTGCCGATCCGCGTCGAGCTGCAGCCGCTCGACGTCGAGGATTTCAAGCGCATCCTGACCGAGACCGAGGCGAGCCTGATCAAGCAGACCGTGGCGCTGATGGCGACCGAGGAGGTCACGGTCGATTTCACCCCCGACGCGATCGACGCCATCGCCCGCATCGCCGTGATGGTGAACTCCACGGTCGAGAATATCGGGGCGCGACGGCTGCAGACCGTGATCGAGCGCATCCTCGACGAGATCTCCTTCACCGCGACCGACCGCTCCGGCGAGACAGTGACGATCGACGCCGCTTACGTCGAGGCGCGCATCGGCGATCTGGCGAAGAACGCGGACCTGAGCCGGTTCATTCTGTGATGCAGCCGCCGGCGGAAGCGACGCCGGCCAAATCTCGCATCGCCCGCGATTCCGTCATCGTCGGCGCGGCGACGATCCTGTCGCGCCTGCTCGGCTTCGCCCGCGACGTGCTGATCGCCCGCCTGCTCGGCGTGGGGCCGGTGGCGGATGCCTTTCTCGCGGCCCTGCGCCTGCCCAATCTCGTCCGGCGCGTGCTCGGCGAGGGCGGGCTGAACGCGCCTTTCGTGCCGCTCTATCTCGAGATCAAAGGCGCCCAAGGCGAGGCGGCGGCGCGCCGCTTCGCCGGCGAGGCGGCGGCGCAGCTCGGCCTGCTGCTCGTCATCCTGGTCGCGCTCGGCGAGATTTTTGCGCCCTGGCTGGTGCTGGGGCTGGCCGGCGGCTTCGCGGACGAGCCCGACACGCTGGCGCTGGCCGCGCACTATACCCGCCTGATGCTGCCCTTCCTGCTGCTGACGACGCTCGCCGCGCTGCTGGCGGCGCTGCTCAATGCCGAACGGCGCTTCACCACCGCGGCGCTGGCGCCCGCGCTGATGAACGCCATCCTGCTCGGCGTGCTTCTCTGGCTGCTGTGGCAAGGGGCGGAAGCCGCGGCCAGCGCCAGCCTGCTCGCCTCGTGCGTCAGCCTGACCGGGCTCGCCCATCTCGGCCTGATCCTGCTCCGGCTGCGCGCCTCCGGGCTGCCGCGCCCGAGCCTGCGCTGGTCGCCGGAGATGACGCGGCTCGTGCGCACGGGCGGCGCGACGTTGCTGGCCGCCTCGGCCTCCCAGCTCGTGCTGCTGCTCGCGACGCAGATCGCCTCGTCCGAGCCCGGCTCGGTCGCCGCGCTGTATTACGCCGACCGGATCTTCCAGCTCCCGCTCGGCTTCGTCGGCGTGGCGATGGGAACGGTCGTGCTGTCGGACATGGCGAGCGCGAATGCGAGCGAGCATGACGCGACGCTCGGACGGGCGCTGACGCTCGGGCTCGCGCTCGCCGTTCCGGCCGCGGTCGCGCTGGCGGCGCTGGCCGAGCCGATCGTCTCGGTCCTGTTCGAGCATGGCCGCTTCAGTGCCGAGGATCGCGGGCGCACCGCGGCAGCCCTGGCGGGATTCGCGCTCGGCCTGCCCTTCGCGGTGATGGCCAAGGTCTTCGGACAGGTCTATTTCGCCCGCAACGAGCCGCGCGCGCCGCTTCTCGCCGGATTGGCGGCGGTGCTGGTGGCCGGATTCGCGGGCTTCGGCGACGCCGGTGGCCGCGACGCCGCGGCGGTGGGCGCGCTGGCGGCGAGCCTCGCCTTCATCGCCCAGGCGGTCCTGCTCTCCCTCCAGCTTCGGCGCGAAGGCGTCTGGCGACCGAGCCTCGCGAGCCTGCGGCCGATCATCGCGATCGGCGTCGCCAGCGCGGCGATGCTGGTGGCGCTGCAGCTTCTCCAGCCTTTGCTGGCGGCGGCGCTCGCGCCCGGCCAACCGGTGATCGGACGGGCCGCAGCGCTGGCGGCGCTCTGTCTCGGCGGGCTTGCGACCTACGGGCTCGTCGGCGCTCTCCTTGGCGCTTTCGGAGCGCCGCTCTTGCGCCTTTCCCGCGCTTCCGCCAGAACGCCGCGTTCCTGATACCCGCTCGCGACTTGAGGAGCGCCCGATGGCCGGTTTCCCCCAACGCGTCTTTTCCGGCATGCAGCCGACCTCGACGCTGCATCTCGGCAATTATCTCGGCGCGCTGACCAACTGGGTGGCGATGCAGAAGACGCATGACTGCATCTATTGCGTCGTCGACATGCACGCGATCACCACCTGGCAGGATCCGGCCGAATTGACGCGCGCGATCCGCGAGGTGACCGCGGCCTATCTCGCCGCCGGCGTCGATCCCAAGAAGAGCATCATCTTCAACCAGAGCCAGGTCGCGCAGCATGCCGAGCTCGCCTGGGTGTTCAACTGCGTCGCCCGGCTCGGCTGGCTGAACCGGATGACCCAGTTCAAGGAGAAGGCCGGCAAGGACCGCGAGAACGCCTCGGTCGGCCTCTATGCCTATCCGAACCTGATGGCGGCCGACATCCTGGTCTACAAGGCGACGCATGTGCCGGTCGGCGAGGACCAGAAGCAGCATCTCGAGCTGGCGCGCGACATCGCGCAGAAGTTCAACAACGACTTCGGCGACGAGATCGCCGCCAGGGGCCTCGGCACCGGCGATCTCGGCTTCTTTCCGCTGCCCGAGCCGATGATCCAGGGCCCGGCGCCGCGCGTGATGAGCCTGCGCGACGGCACCAAGAAGATGTCGAAATCCGACCCGTCCGACTATTCGCGCATCAACCTCACCGACGATGCCGAGACGATCGCCCAGAAGGTGCGCAAGGCGAAGACCGATCCCGAGGCCCTGCCCTCCGAGGAGAAGGGCCTGGAAGGCCGGCCCGAGGCCGAAAACCTCGTCGGCATCTATGCCGGCCTCAGTGGCGAAAGCCGGGCGCAGGTGCTGGCGCGCTTCGGCGGCGGCCAGTTCTCGGCCTTCAAGGGGGCGCTGGTCGACCTCGCCGTGGCGAAGCTCGCGCCGATCGCCGGCGAGATGCGTCGGCTGCTCGCCGAGCCTTCGCATATCGACGCGATTCTCGGCGAGGGCGCCGAGCGGGCGGCCGCGATCGCCGCGCCGATCATGCGCGACGTCAAGGACGTCGTCGGCTTCGTCAGCCGGCGCTGAGCCTGGCTCCAGCGACATTTGGCGGGGGCTTGCGCTGACGTTGCGGCGCGGGCCACCATGACCCCTCCTGAAGCGGCGGCAGGTTCACGACAATGGTGACGCGACGGCGGTCCTATGAAACGGGCCATCGCCCGAAATTCCTCGCGGTGGTGGATGACAGCGACGAATGCTCCAAGGCCGTGCGCTTCGCCGCGCGGCGCTGCGCCCGCATCGGCGCGTCGATCGTGCTGCTCGGCGTGATCACGCCGCCCGAGCACGAGACCTGGCTCGGTGTCGGCGAGGTGATGCAGGCCGAGGCTGAGGCCGAGGCCGAGCGGCTGATCGACGAAGCGGCAGCGGCGGTGCGTGCGCTCGCCGGACTCGAGCCCGAGAAAATCGTCCGCACCGGCGTCAAGGCCGACGAGCTCGTCAAGCTGATCGAGGCCGACGAGGACATCTCGCTGCTCGTGCTCGCCGCCGGAACCGGCCGCGACGGCCCGGGACCGCTGGTCAGCGCGCTCGCCGGCAAATCGGCCGGCACCTTCCCGATTCCGGTCGCGATCGTTCCCGGCCACCTGGCGGACGAGGAGATCGACGCGCTGGCGTGAGCGCGCGTCGATGCGGCGCGCTTCGCGCTGGAATCATTCCAGCGACGTGCCTATATCGAGCGGAGGAGCGGCGGCCTTGAACCGTCCGTAACCGGAGGCGACCATGTTCATCCAGACCGAAGCCACGCCGAACCCGGCGACGCTGAAATTCCTGCCCGGCCGCACCGTCATGCCAGACGGCACGCTGGAGCTGCGCGATGCCGACCAGGCGGACCGCTCGCCGCTGGCCTCGCGGCTCTTCGCCGTCGACGGCGTCTCGGGCGTGTTCCTCGGCTCCGATTTCATCACCGTGACCAAGTCCGGTGGCGAGTGGCCGCATCTCAAGCCCGCGATCCTCGGCGCCATCATGGAGCATTTCATGTCGGGCGCGCCGGTGCTCTCGGACGGCTCGAGCGCCGACGTCACGGACGAGGGCGAGTTCTTCGCACCGGAGGACGCCGCGACCGTCGACACGATCAAGGACCTCTTGGAGACGCGCATCCGCCCGGCGGTGGCCGGCGATGGCGGCGACATCACCTTCCGCGGCTACAAGGACGGCGTCGTCTATCTGGCGATGAAGGGCTCCTGCGCGGGCTGCCCGTCCTCGACCGCGACCCTGAAGCACGGCATCCAGAACCTGCTGCGCCACTTCCTGCCGGATGTGCGCGAGGTCGAGGCCGTCTGACACTCCTCTCCGCGGTCATCCCGGACGCAGCGAAGCGGAGATCCGGGATCCATGCCTGAACATCTCTCGGCAGCGCTCCGGCATGGATCCCGGGTCTCCCTTCGGTCGCCCGGGATGACATGCTATGGGCTGTTCATGAATCAGTATCCGACGGGGCAGTGATGCGCATCCTGGCGATCGACACCGCGCTCGGCGCCTGCTCTGCCTGCGTGCTCGAGATGGGCGAGGCCAAGCCGCTCGCCCGCGAGCAGATCGCGATGGACCGCGGCCATGCCGAAGCGCTGATGCCGCTGATCGAGCGCGTGATGAACGCGGTCGAGGGCGGCTTCTCCTCGCTCGACCGCGTCGCCGTCACCATCGGCCCGGGCAGCTATACCGGGCTGCGCGTCGGGATCAGCGCGGCGCGCGCCATCGCCCTGGCGGCCGGAATCCCCGCCGTCGGCGTGACGACGCTGGCCGCCACGGCCGCGCCGCTGGTCGGCCGCGAGCCCGGCCGGGTGATCGCGGCGGCGCTCGACGCCAAGCATGGCCAGGTCTGGTTCCAGGCGCTGAACGCGCAGGGCAAGCAGCTCGTCTCGGTGCGTCAGGTCAATCACCGCGACGCGGCGCGCGCGATCGGCGCGGGTCCGGTCAGCCTGGTCGGCTCGGCGGCACTCGCCATCGCCAACGAAGCCTGGGCGATCGGGCTCGACGCGCTGGTCATCGACGACGCCAAGGCGCCCGACGTGACCTGGGTGGCGCGGCTCGGCCTGCTCGCCGACCCGGCCGCCGCGCCGCCGCGCCCGCTCTATCTGAAGGAGCCGGAAACCACGCCGCAGGACCGCGCCCGGCTGCCCCGGCGCTGATTTCATCGATTCCGCGCTTGCCAGGCCGCCGGAACATGCGATCAAGCGGCATGGACTGGCTGCACCGACTGCTCCACCCCGATAGCGGACCGCTGCGCACCGCCCGCCTCGACGTGCGGCACGCACGCCATGTCGCGGCGCTGCATCATCTCGGCGGCTTTGCGCGCGGCTGGGAGCCGGGCGAATGCGCCGGGCTCCTGGTCGATGCGGCGGTCGTCGCCGACGGCGTCTTTCCCGGCAATGCCCCCAACCCCGCTGGCTTCGCGATGTCGCGCCTGGCGGCCGACGAGGCCGAGATCCTCAGCATCGTCGTCGCGCCACAACGGCGCGGCAGCGGCTTCGGCCGGGCGCTTCTCGCCGCCCATATCAGCCAGCTCGCGGCCAGGGGCGCGGCGCATGTCTATCTCGAGGTCGAGGACGGCAATATCGCAGCCGACCGGCTGTACCGGCATTTCGGCTTCCGCGAGGTCGGACGCCGCAAGGGCTATTATCCGAAGCCGGATGGCAGCCGGACGACCGCCGTCACCATGCGGCTGGATCTGGCATGAACGGCCTGCACCCCGGCGCGATCCTGCGGCTCACGGTGCTGGCGATCGGCACGCTCGTGCTGCTTCCCATGCAGCTCGTCGCGCTGCGGCTCGGGCCGCGCCACGGCTTGGGACTGCCCCTGCTGTACCATCGCTTCGGCTGCGCCTGTCTGGGCGTGAGGCGGCGGGTGCGCGGAACGCCTCCTCCGGCGGGCGAGGGCGCGCTCATCGTCGCCAATCATGTCTCCTGGCTCGACATCTCGGTGATCGGCGCCGAGCGCCGGCTCTGTTTCGTCGCGAAATCCGAGGTCGCGGGCTGGCCGGTGTTCGGCCTGCTCGCGAAGCTCCAGCGCACTCTCTTCATCGACCGCTCGCGCAAGACCGCGACGGCCGGCGTCACGGCCGAGATGGGCCGGCGCATCTCGGACGGCCAGTCGGTCGTGCTCTTCGCCGAGGGCACCACCGGCGACGGCACCCGCACCCTGCCGCTGCGCTCGGCGCTGCTCGGCGCCGCGCATGAGGCGCTCGGCCGCAACGGCGGCGACGGCGACATCACGATCTATCCCCTCGCCATCACCTATACCGGCTTTCACGGGATGGCGGGCGGGCGCGTCGAACGCTCGGCGCTGGCCTGGTATGGCGATATGGAACTCGCACCCCATCTCAAGGCCATGCTCGATGCCGGCGCGATCGATGTCGAGCTCGCCTGGGGCGAGCCGATCCGCATGGGGCACCGGACCTCGCGCAAGGAGGCCACGCGCCTCGCCGAGCGCGCGATCCGCGCGGCCCGCCGCGAGACGATCACCGGGCGGCCGGGGGCGCCGGATCAGCGCCACCTCGATGGCGCGGATGTTGCTTGAAGAACCGCCTATGGCGGAAGACATTTCCACCGGGCGCGATCCGGAGTAAGGAGACGGTTTGGAGACCCGATCCGCAACGATGAAGAAAGTCCATATCAAGTCCTTCGGCTGCCAGATGAACGTCTATGACGGGCAGCGCATGGCCGATATCCTGGCTGGGCAGGGCTATGAGGAGACGGCGACGCCCGAGGGCGCGGACCTGATCCTGCTCAATACCTGCCATATCCGCGACCGGGCGGTGCAGAAGGTCTATACCGAGCTCGGCAAGCTCCGCGATCTCAAGAACGGCCAGAACGCGACCGGGCAGGACACAAGGATCGTCGTCGCCGGCTGCGTCGCCCAGGCCGAGGGCGCCGAGATTCAGCGCCGGCAGCCGGCCGTCGACCTCGTCGTCGGGCCGCAGGCCTATCACCGCCTGCCGGCTTTGCTCGATGAGGCGCGGCGCAGGCGCGTGGTCGATACCGACCTGCCGATCGACGACAAGTTCGGCCATCTGCCGGCGCCCAAGCCGGCCGCAATCCGGGGCCGCGGCATCTCGGCCTTCGTCACGATCCAGGAGGGCTGCGACAAGTTCTGCGCCTTCTGCGTCGTGCCCTATACGCGCGGCGCGGAATTCTCGCGCCCGGTCGCAGCGATCGTCTCCGAGATCGAGCGGCTGGCGGAGGCGGGCGTGCAGGACGTCACGCTGATCGGCCAGAACGTCAATGCCTATCATGGCGACGGGCCGGACGGCGCGGTCTGGAGCCTGGCGCGGCTGATGCACCGCGTCGCCGAGGTGCCGGGCGTCACCCGCATCCGCTACACCACGAGCCATCCGCGCGACATGGACGACGACCTGATCGCGGCCCATCGCGACCTGCCGCAGGTGATGCCCTTCCTGCATCTGCCGGTCCAGGCGGGCTCCGATCGGATTCTGGCGGCGATGAACCGCAAGCACACGGCCGACGAGTATCGCCGGCTGATCGAGCGCGTGCGCGCGGCGCGGCCCGATATCGCGCTGTCCTCGGATTTCATCGTCGGCTTCCCCGGCGAGAGCGACGCCGATTTCGCGGAGACGCTGCGCCTGGTCGAGGATATCGGCTTCGCCTCGAGCTATTCCTTCAAATATTCGCCGCGGCCCGGCACGCCGGCCGCCGATCTCGGCGACCAGGTCGCGCCCGAGCTGATGAGCGAGCGCCTGCATCGATTGCAGGAGCGCATCGAGCACCACCGCCAGGCCTTCAACCATGCCATGGTCGGCCGGACGGTCGATGTCCTGCTCGAACGCGTTGGACGGCATCCGGGACAGCTTGCGGGAAAATCGCCATACCTTCAGGCTGTCCAGATCGAAGCCAGGGCGAATCAGATCGGCGACATGGTCAAGGTGGTGATCGAGCGAGCGGGCTCGAATTCGCTGTTCGGCCGCGAGGCCGGGCCGGAGGGCCTCGCCGCTTGAGCGCCGCCGCTTCCAGCCCGGCCCCTGTGCCGGCTTTCGGACCCTGTCATCAGGATGAGATCGACTCATCGAGTTATGCACCAGGACTACCCGGCCCCACGCTCCTGTCCGGCCGGCATGCGCGCCAGGGAGACGACGCTTTTGGCACAGGCTGACCAGGTGACACCGAGATCCGATCGAGAGCCGCGCCGCGAAGGCGCATCGCCACGCGTCGAGAGCCTGACGCGCGACGGGGTCCCGGCCACCGAGGTCGTGCTGTCCTTCGAGGACAACCGGCTGGCCAGCCTCGTCTTCGGGCAATACGACCAGAACCTGGCGCATCTCGAGCGCCGGCTCGGCGTCGTCATCAACCCGAACGGCAACCATGTCACCATCAAGGGCCCGCGCGAGACCGCCGAACAGGCCGGACGCGTGCTGAAGACGCTTTATGCCCGCGCCAAGGCCAATGCGCCGGTCAATCTCGGCGAGGTCGACGGCGCGATCGAGGAAAGCAACGTGCAGCGCTCGCTGTTCCCGGCGGAAAACACCGGAAAAGCCTCCTTCGAGGCGATCGTCACGCGCAAGCGCGGCCCCGTGCGGGCGCGCAACGCGGCGCAGGATTCCTACCTGCGCCAGCTCAAGCGCAACGAGCTCGTGCTCGCCGAGGGACCGGCCGGCACCGGCAAGACCTGGCTCGCCGTCGGCCATGCCGTCTCGCTGATCGAGCAGGGCGTCGTCGAGCGCATGGTGCTGTCGCGGCCGGCCGTCGAGGCCGGCGAGCGGCTCGGCTTCCTGCCGGGCGACATGCGCGAGAAGGTCGACCCCTATCTGCGCCCGATCTATGACGCGCTCAACGATTTCATGGAGGCGCGCCATGTCGAGCGCGCCCTGCAGACCGGCATGATCGAGATCGCCCCGCTCGCCTTCATGCGCGGGCGCACCCTGACCAACGCGGTCGTGCTGCTCGACGAGGCGCAGAACGCGACCTCGGTGCAGATGAAGATGTTCCTGACCCGCCTCGGCGAGGGCTCGCGCATGATCATCACGGGCGACCCGAGCCAGATCGACCTGCCGCCCGGGCAGCGTTCCGGCCTGATCGAGGCGGTGAAGCTGCTTTCCGGCGTCGAGGGCGTCGGCCATGCCCGCTTCGAGGAAGGCGACGTCGTGCGCCACGATCTCGTGCGCCGGATCGTGATGGCCTATGAGAGCGCGGCGCGCCAGGAGCGCGACCAGCGCGAGGAACGCGCCCGCGCGGTTGTCGCCGACGCGCCGCCGGCCCCGGTCGAGGGCGACAGCGAGGGGCTGAAGCGTACCCTCTCGCGGGAGCGGCCGCGATGAAAGACCGACCTCCCACGCGGCGCCCGGCGCCGCCGACACAACAGCTCTCGATCGCCATCCGGACGCAGTCGCGGCGCTGGCGCGAGCTCGCAGACCTGCGCGAGCGGGTGGCCTCGGCCGCCGACGCGGCCCTGGCCGTCGCGCCCGTCAAGCCGCGCGAGGCGGCCGAGCTCAGCCTGCTGCTGACCGACGACAAGCGCATCCGCGCCGTCAACCGCGACTGGCGCGGCTTCGACAAGGCGACGAACGTGCTCTCCTTCCCGGCGGCGCCGCCGGAGCGGATCGCCACGAGCCCGGTCCTCGGCGATATCGTGCTGGCCTATGAGACGGTCGCGCGCGAGGCCGGCGACGAGGGCAAGAGCATCGGCGATCATCTCAGCCATCTCGTCGTCCACGGCCTGCTGCACCTGCTCGGCGAAGACCACGAGACGGAGGACGAGGCGACGCGGATGGAGGGTCTCGAAGTCGCCGCGCTGGCGCGGCTCGGCATCGCCGATCCCTATGCCGGCACCGAGCCGGCCTCTGCCCCGAAGACGCAACACGAACCAGACCATCCGAGATCATGAGCGACGACAGTAGACCGGCTCCAAGCGAACCTCCCAGTCGCGGCCTGGCCCAGTGGCTGAGCCATTTCCTCGACCGCCTCGGTCTGCGCAACGGCGCGACCATTCGCGAGGACATCGCCGAAGCGCTGGCCCAGGGCAGCGGACAACTCGCCGATCTGAGCCCGCAGGAGCGGGCGATGCTGTCGAACGTGCTCAGCCTGCGCGAGCGCCGCATCGCCGACGTGATGGTGCCGCGCGCCGACATCATCGCCGTGTCGTCCGAGGCAACGCTGGGCGAATTGCTGGCGCTGTTCCGTACCGCCGGCCATTCGCGGCTGCCGGTCTATGGCGAGACGCTCGACGACCCGCGCGGCATGGTCCATATCCGCGACTTCCTCGATTTCATCGCGGCGCGGGCCAAGCCCGGCCGGCGCAGCGGGCAGGCGGCCGCGATCGGCCCCAGCCTCGGCGCGATCGACCTCTCGGCGCCGCTCGCCTCGGCCAAGATCCTGCGGCCGGTGCTCTATGTCCCGCCCTCGATGCCCGCCGTCGACCTTCTGGTGCGGATGCAGGCGACGCGGACCCATATCGCGCTGGTGATCGACGAATATGGCGGCACCGACGGACTGGTCTCGATCGAGGATCTCGTCGAGATCGTGGTCGGAGACATCGAGGACGAGCACGACCTGGACGAGGCGCCGACGATCGCTCCGGCCGGCGACAACCGGTTCACGGCGGATGCCCGCGCGACGCTCGAGGACCTCAAGGAGGCGACCGGAATCGACCTGTCGGAAGCCGAGGTCGCGGAAGAGGTCGACACGCTCGGCGGCCTGATCGTGACGCTGGCCGGCCGCGTGCCGGCGCGCGGCGAGCTGATCCAGGGCCCGGAGGGGCTCGCCTTCGAAATCCTCGACGCCGATCCACGCCGCATCAAGCGGCTGCGCATCCACCGCAGCGCGCCCATGGTTCCGGACTCGCCGGCAGCGGCGGATACCGGCTGATGCGCTTTGCCGCCCTTGCCGACCGGGTCATCCTCGCCTGGGGCTGGCCCCGGCGCCTGATCGCGCTCGTGGCGGGCGCGGCGGGCGCTCTCGCCCTGCCGCCGCTCGACCTCTGGCCGCTGATCGTCGTGCCGATGACGATCGCCGTCTGGCTCATCGACGGCGCGGTCGGCACCACCCGCTGGGCGCGGGTCCGGGCCGCCCTGGCCGTCGGCTGGTGGTGGGGGTTCGGTTTCTTTCTCGCCGGCTTGTGGTGGCTGGGCGCGGCCTTCCTCGTCGAGGCCGACAAATTCGCCTGGGCGATGCCGCTCGGCGTCGTCGCCTTGCCGGCCGGGCTCGCCTTGTTCCCGGCGCTCGGTTTCGCGGCGGCGCGCCTGGTCTGGCCGCAAGGCAGCGGCCGCATCCTGATCTTCGCCGTCGCGCTCGCGCTGAGCGAGTGGCTGCGCGGGCATGTGCTGACCGGCTTTCCCTGGAACGCCTATGGCATGATGCTGGCGGGGCAGGCCTGGATCGCGCAATTCGCCTCGCTCGCCGGGCTTTACGGGCTGACCCTGGTCGCGGTCGCGATCGGCGCGGCGCCGGCGACGCTGGGCACCGGCAAGCCGGGCCCGGCGCGCTGGCGGGCGCCCGTCCTCGCCCTCGCCGTACTGTGCGGATTGCTCGGCTTCGGCGCCTGGCGCATCCCGGCCGCCCCCACGCCTGATGTCAGCGGCGTCAAGCTGCGCCTGATGCAGCCCAACCTGCCGCAGGACGCCAAGTTCAACCCACGCGCCGGCGAGGCGATCCTGAGCCGCTATCTCGCGCTCAGCGACCGGGCGACGAGCCCGCGCACGCTCGGCGTCCAGGACGTCACCCATCTGATCTGGCCGGAATCGGCCTTTCCCTTCCTGCTCGGCCGCACGCCGCAGGCGCTGTCGCGGATCGCGGCGCTGCTGCCGCCCAACGCCACGCTGATCACGGGCGCGGCGCGAGCGGGCGAGACCCTGCCCGGCGAGAGCCGGCCGCCGATCTTCAACTCCATCCAGGTGGTCAATGACGAGGGCGCGATCGTCGCGAGCTACGACAAGGTCCATCTCGTTCCGTTCGGCGAGTATCTTCCGGCCATCCTCGAAACCTTGATCCGCAGCGTCGGACTCTCCGAGTTCGTCGCCGTGCCCGGCGGCTTCGCCGCCGCGTCGCGCCGGATGCCGCTCACCATACGCGGCCTGCCGCCGGCGGCGGCCCTGATCTGCTACGAGGCGGTCTTTCCCGGCGAAGTGATGCCGCAGGGCCCGCGCCCCGGCTTCATGCTCAACCTCACCAATGACGGCTGGTTCGGCCAGACGAGCGGGCCCTACCAGCATTTCGCCCAGGCGCGGCTGCGCAGCGTCGAAGAGGGATTGCCGCTCGTGCGCGTCGCCAATACCGGTATTTCGGCCGTAATTGACCCCTACGGCCGGGTCACCGCGAGCCTCCCGCTCGGAACCGAAGGCGTGCTTGACGCCGCTCTGCCGATAAATGTCCCCGCTACGCTCTACGCGCAATTCGGGGATGTCTTTTTTGCAGGGCTTGTCTTAGCATTCCTGCTCCTGTCCCGTCTTCGCCTTACGAGGTAATCCCATTTGGAACTATTTCCACGGCGCAAGATGTCGGATAAGAGGTGGTTATAATAGACCTTAGTATCATGCTTAACCACAGGACGCCTGCCGGATTGCGGCTTCGGCAGACCGTCCTTACCCAAGGCCCGTCGGTCCATGCTCAAGAAAATCCCCAATCCAATCGATCGTCATGTCGGCAGCCGTGTCCGGATGCGCCGCATGCTTGCTGGTGTCAGCCAGGAAAAACTCGGCGATGCGCTCGGCCTGACTTTCCAGCAGGTCCAGAAATACGAGAAGGGCGCCAATCGCATCAGCGCCAGCCGCTTGCAGCAGATCGCCAAGATGCTGGATGTGCCGGTCTCCTTCTTCTTCGACGGCGCTCCCACGGGCGATACGCCGAGCGGAGGCTTTTCCGACTCCGCCTCGACGACCTACATCTCCGACTTCCTGTCGACCAGCGAAGGCGTGCAGCTGACCAAGGCCTTCGTGCGCATCAAGAGTGGACGAGTCCGCCGCCGGATCATCGACCTGGCCGAGGCTCTTGCCGAGGAAGATAGCGAAAAGAGCTGATCACAGCGGTTTTTCGTTCGTCTTGACGAACATCTCTCCCGATAAACGGATTTCGGCGCTTGACGCCGAACGCCTCCGCTGCAAAAACGCTGCGCCCTGCTCCGGTCGGGCCTCCGCTGGCGGCCGCCAGCTTTCCCGTGGATGAAGGATCCTTCGCCCGTGTCACGCCAAAATTACCTGTTCACCAGCGAGTCCGTTGCCGAAGGTCATCCCGACAAGGTCTGCGACCGGATCTCCGACGAAGTCGTCGATCTGTTCTTCAAGGAAGCGGCCAAGGCCGGAATGGACGCGAGCCAGGTGCGCGTCGCCTGCGAAACGCTGGCCACCACCAATCGCGTCGTCATCGCCGGCGAGGTCCGCACCTCGCTCGACGAGAAGGCGATGAAGAGCAAGGTCAAGTCGGCCGCGCGCAAGGCGATCCGGGCGATCGGCTACGAGCAGGACGGCTTCCACTGGAAGAAGTGCAAGATCGACGTGCTACTGCACGCCCAGTCGGCCGATATCGCCCAGGGCGTCGACGCCGCCGGCAACAAGGACGAAGGCGCGGGCGACCAGGGCATCATGTTCGGCTATGCCTGCCGCGAGACGCCCGAGCTGATGCCGGCGCCGATCTACTACGCCCACAAGATCCTCGAGGTCCTCGCCAAGGCGCGCCATGCAGGCGAAGGCCCGGCCGCCAAGCTCGGCCCCGACGCCAAGAGCCAGGTCACCGTCAAATACGAGAACGGCAAGCCGGTCGGCGTCACCCAGATCGTGCTCTCGACCCAGCATCTCGACGACAAGCTCTCCTCGGGCGACGTGCGCAAGATCGTCGAGCCCTATATCCGCGACACGCTGCCCGATGGCTGGGTCTCGAAGGACACCGTCTGGCACGTCAATCCGACCGGCAAGTTCGTGATCGGCGGCCCCGACGGCGACGCCGGCCTGACCGGCCGCAAGATCATCGTCGACACCTATGGCGGAGCGGCCCCCCATGGCGGCGGCGCCTTCTCGGGCAAGGATCCGACCAAGGTCGACCGTTCGGCCGCCTATGCGGCGCGCTATCTCGCCAAGAACGTCGTCGCGGCCAAGCTCGCCGACCGCTGCACGATCCAGCTCTCCTACGCCATCGGCGTCGCCAAGCCGCTCTCGGTCTATGTCGACCTGCACGGCACCGGCAAGGTCGACGAGGCCAAGCTGGAGAAGGTGCTCGGCGAGGTCATGGACCTCTCGCCGCGCGGCATCCGCACCCATCTCGGCCTCAACAAGGCGATCTACGCCAAGTCGGCCTCCTACGGTCATTTCGGCCGCAAGGCCGGCCGTGACGGCAGCTTCTCCTGGGAGAAGACCGATCTCGCCGACACGCTGAAGAAGGCCGTCGCCTAAGCCGACATCCGGCCCGCCGGAGACCAGGAAGGCCGGAGCAACCGCTCCGGCCTTTGCTTTTGCGGCAGGCGTTCCAGGCAGACGCCGGCTGATTTCCACCTGACCGCATCGTGCTCTAAAGACCGCCAGCATGACCGAAGACTACGATACGGACCGGGCCTTTTTCGGCCGGCGCAAGGGCAAGCCCCTGCGCGAAGGCCAGAACGCCGTGATCGCCGGCGTGCTGCCCCGCCTGCGCCTGCCCGACGGCGAGATCGGCGACCTCACGACGCTCTTCCCGAACCCGGTCGAGGCCGTGCGGCTGGAGATCGGCTTCGGCGGCGGCGAGCATCTGCTGGCGCGGATGCGCGAGAGCCCGCAGATCGGCTTCATCGGCTGCGAGCCTTTCGTCAACGGCATGGCGAAGTTCCTGGCGATCGTCGAGCGCGAGAAGCTCGGCAATATCCGGCTCTGGGACGGCGACGCGGCGCTGATGCTGCCGCGGCTGCCGGAAGGCGGCCTCGACGCGATCGACCTGCTCTATCCCGATCCCTGGCCGAAGCGCCGGCAGCGCAAGCGCCGCTTCGTCTCTGAGCGCACGCTCGGCCTGTTCGCGCGGGCCCTGCGCAAGGGCGGCCGCTTCCGCTTCGCCAGCGATATCGACGATTATGTCGGCTGGACGCTGGCGCGGCTGCTGGCCTCGTCCGATTTCGAGTGGACCGACGAGCGGGCCGACGACTGGCGCCAGCCCTATCCCGGCTGGGTCCGCACCCGCTACGAGGCCAAGGCGATCGCGGCGGGGCGGGTGCCGAGCTATCTCACTGCGCGCCGTCGCGCATCCTGAGGAAGCCGAGCACGCGCTGGGCCGTGACCGGCGTCAGCGTGCGGAAGCTCTGGCGCGCCCGTTCGACCGCAGGCGCTGATTTGCCGTCGCCCTTGCGCAGGCCGATCAGGGCGCGCGTCGTCTCCCAGGACCAGCCGAGACCGCGGCCGACGAGCAGGACCGCATCGCGATCCGGACCCAGGATGATCTGCTCGGTCGCCGGCAAGCCAAGCCTGGCCAGGATGGCGACCGCGCAAATCGCGTGTTCGGTGGCGCCCGTGCCCGCCAGTTCCGCGACCTTGGCCTCGTCGAGCTTACCGGCATCGTGGAGGCGCTTGATCTCCGCGAGCGCGGCGCTGAACTTGCCGAGATCGTCCTGGAGCTCGGCCGAGACCGCATGAGCGCTGCGCTCGACGGCGCCATCGACGGCGCTGGCCATGGCCGGCTCCAATGTCGCCGCCAGCCGGCGACGGGCGGAGTTCTTGGCCGCCAGCGTCAGCTGCTCGACGAGCTCGGCGGGAATGTCGCCCCGGGTTCCGAGCGTCGTCTGCAGGGCGTCGTCCTGCACCGCCCGCATCACCAGCACGCCCATGCCATGGCGCGAGAAGCGGGCCGTCTGATTGGCGGCAACGGCATGGGTGACGACCCGGCCGCCGCGCAGGATCAGGAAGTCGGTGACGGGCTCGCCGAGATCGACCCGCTCGGTGATGGCGAGCATATGGTCACGGCCCTTGGCGGCCGAGATCGCCACCAGGTCCTGATCCGAGAGCACCGGCGAGCCGACCAGGACCGGGCGTGCGACCGCGATCTCGTCGAGCGCGAGCTGGCGCACGACGCCGCCGGGCGCATTGGGGACGGCGGCGAGGCGCTCGGACAATTCGATGCGGGCGCGCGTCTCGATGGCGCGGGCGAGCCGGCCGATCACGACGTCGAAGACACTGATCTGGTCGTCGCCCATGCCGGCGGCGCTGCTGACGAAAAGATCCGTCAGACGCATCAGGATCTGGACGCGCTCGTCGCCGGAACCGCGCGACATCGTCGCCTCTAGATCGCGCAACAGCGCGCTGACCGAACTCATGCCGAACCCTTCGCCGCAACGCGTTCACGCAACATCGCGGGACCCTAGCCGAGAAGAATGACCAGCCGGTTAGCGCGAGGACGCAAAGCCGGCCTTATACCCGCGCGAGCTTTAACCTTGCATGCCCGGCCGATGCGGACTAAATAGCGGCTCAACAGCTCTGGTTTCGGTGTAAGCCGATGATCAAGAGCGGGCCGGCCGGCCCGCTCTTTTTTGTTGGCCGCAAGCCCTGCCGGAGGAAGGCAGGCAACCTGAGCATGAACGAGCCGACAACAGCCGATCAGGACAGACGCGTGGTGACCGAGAGCGGCGTCGCCGCGCGCGTCGCCGCCATCGTCGAGCCGGCGATCGCCGATCTCGGATACCGCCTGGTGCGCGTGCGCGTCACCGGCCAGAACGGCTGCACGGTGCAGATCATGGCCGAGCGCCCGGACGGGACGATGAATGTCGAGGGCTGCGAGGCCGTGAGCCAGGCGGTTTCGCCGGCGCTCGATGTCGACGACCCGATCCAGGTCGCCTATCATCTCGAAGTGTCCTCGCCGGGGATCGACCGGCCGCTGGTGCGCCCGAGCGATTTCGCACGCTGGGCCGGGCATCTCGCCAAGATCGAGACCGACGAGCCGGTACTGGGCCGCAAGCGCTTCCGCGGCATCCTGCGTGGCGTCTCGGGTGACGCGGCGCTGCTCTCGCGCGACGACGCGAAGTCGGAGGAGGAGCGCGACGTCGCCATCCCGATGACCGCGATCGGCGAGGCGCGCCTCGTCCTGACTGATGCTCTGGTCACGGAATCGCTCAGGCGCGGCAAGTCCGGCCTGCCGCCGGAAATGCCGCCGGCCGAAGAGATCGCCAGCCCGAAGACGGGCAAGGGAAAATCGCTGGGACCGCGACCGGGCAAGCAGGCCCGGCCGGTTTCGCAGAACGACAACGAAGAGGAGTGAGCGTCATGGCTGTCAGCGCCAACAGGCTCGAACTGCTGCAGATCGCGGATGCCGTCGCCCGCGAGAAATCGATCGACCGGCAGATCGTCGTCGACGCGATGCAGGACGCCATCGCCAAGGCCGCACGCTCGCGCTACGGCGCCGAGACCGACGTCCATGCCGAGATCAACACCAAATCGGGCGAGCTGCGCCTAGCGCGCCATCTCCAGGTCGTCGACCAGGTCGAGAACGGCGCGACCGAGATCACGCTCGCCGAGGCCAAGCGGCACAATCCGGCCGCCCAGGTCGGCGACGTCATCGCCGATCCGCTGCCACCCTTCGATTTCGGCCGCATCGCCGCCCAGTCGGCCAAGCAGGTCATCGTGCAGAAGGTGCGCGAGGCCGAGCGCGACCGGCAGTACGACGAATACAAGGATCGCATCGGCGAGATCGTCAACGGCGCGGTCAAGCGCGTCGAATACGGCAATGTCTTCGTCGATCTCGGCCGTGGCGAGGCGATCATCCGCCGCGACGAGATGATCCCGCGCGAGACCTTCAAGGTCGGCGACCGCGCCCGGGCCTATGTCTATGACGTGCGCCGCGAGCCGCGCGGACCGCAGATCTTCCTGTCGCGCACGCATCCGCAATTCATGTCGAAGCTGTTCGGCCAGGAAGTGCCGGAGATCTATGACGGGATTGTCGAAGTCAAAGCTGTCGCCCGCGACCCCGGCTCGCGCGCCAAGATCGCGGTGATCAGCCGCGATTCCTCGATCGATCCGGTCGGCGCCTGCGTCGGCATGCGCGGCTCGCGCGTGCAGGCCGTGGTCGGCGAGCTGCAGGGCGAGAAGATCGACATCATCCCGTGGTCGCCCGACGTCGCGACCTTCGTCGTCAACGCGCTGCAGCCGGCCGAGGTCGCCAAGGTCGTGCTCGACGAGGAGGCCGACAAGATCGAGGTCGTGGTGCCCGACGAGCAGCTCTCGCTCGCCATCGGCCGGCGCGGCCAGAATGTCCGGCTCGCCTCGCAGCTCACCGGCTGGGACATCGACATCCTGACCGAAGCCGAGGAATCTGAGCGCCGCCAGAAGGAATTCCTGGCTCGCACCGAGACCTTCATGAACGCGCTGAATGTCGACGAGACTGTCGGCCAGCTCCTCGCCTCGGAAGGCTTCCGCTCGGTCGAGGAGGTCGCCTATGTCGAGCTCGCCGAGCTCGCCTCGATCGAGGGCTTCGACGAGGAGACCGCCGGCGAGATCCAGGCGCGCGCCCAGGAATATCTCGCCGCGGTGGAAGCCGAGCTCGACGAGAAGCGGATCGCGCTCGGCGTCGAGGACGCATTGCGCGAGGTCGAGGGCGTCACCACATCCATGATGGTGGCGCTCGGCGAGAACGACGTGAAGAGCGTCGAGGACCTTGCCGGCTGCGCGACCGACGACCTGGTCGGCTGGACCGAGCGCAAGGATGGCGAGACCACTCGCCATTCCGGCTATCTCGACGGGTTCGACCTCTCGCGCCAGGATGCGGAAGCGATCATCATGGCTGCGCGCGTCAAGGCGGGCTGGATCGAGGCTCCGGCCCCGGTCGAGGAGCCCGAAGCCGACAGCGAGGCGGCCGAGGCGTAAGCCGAGGCCAGCGCGATGAAAAGGCCGGAAACGGCGCGGTCCGCGCGCAAGGACGGCCCCGAGCGCAGCTGCGTCGTGACCCGGACCGTCAAGGCGCCGGACGACCTGATCCGTTTCGTGGTCGGGCCCGAGGGCGTGCTGACGCCGGATCTGCGCCGCAAGCTGCCGGGCCGCGGCGTCTGGACCAGCCTCAGCGCGGCGACCGTCACAGAGGCGGTGAAGCGCAAGGCTTTCGAGCGCTCGCTCAAGACCAAGGTCGTCGTGCCGCCCGAGCTGGCAACGATGATCGACGGGCTGATGCAGCGCGATGCGATCCAGGCGCTGGCCATGGCGAACAAGGCGGGACTGGTCTCGTCGGGCTTCGCCAAGGTCGAGGCGATGATCGGCTCGGGACGGCTCGCGGCCGTGATCGAGGCCAGCGACGGCGCCGATGACGGCCGCCGCAAGATCGGCCAGGCCCTGAGGCGAGCGGCGGTGGCGCGGGCCGAGGCCGGATTGAAGCCGCGCGAGGTGCCGGTTGCGGCGGAATTCGCGGCGGCCGATTTGGAATTGGCGTTGGGGCGGGCACATGTGATACATGCGGCCCTTGCTCCGGGACCGGCGGCCGAGGGTTTCCTCTCCCGCTGGCGTCGGCTCGTCCGCTACCGGACGGGCGATGCCGGTGCATTGGGCCCGGAAAGCCCGGCGGATTTCGACGAAACAGACGAACACACGACCGAACCGGCAGGACCGAAAGCGGAATGAGCGATACCAAGACCCCGGGCGACAAGACCTTGACCGTCAGCCCCCCGAAGACCCTGACGCTGAAGCGTCCTGTCGAGCAGAGCACTGTTCGGCAGAGCTTCTCGCATGGGCGCTCGAAGCAGGTCGTCGTCGAGGTCAAGCGGCGCGTCAGCGGACCGGAGCCCAAGGAGGCGCCGGTCGCGCGTGCGCCGCAGCCAGCCGTCCAGCCGAACCCCGCTCCGCGGCCAGTGCCGCAAGCTGCTCCGGCCGCGCCGCGCCCGACCGGCGGCATGCTGCTGCGCACGCTTTCCGACGACGAGAAGGATGCGCGCCAGCGCGCCCTCGCCGATTCCCGTTCGCGCGAAGCCGAAGACCGGCTGCGCGCCGAGGAAGAGGCACGCCAGCGCGCCCAGCGCGAGGCCCGCGAGCGCGAGGAGCGCGAAAGCGCCGCCCGCCGCCAGCGCGAGGAAGAGGACCGCCGCCGCCAGGAGGAAGAGCTGAAGCGCCGCGCCGACAGCGCCGTGCGCCAGCGCCTGAGCGACGAGCCGCAGCCGGCGCGCCCCGCCGCGCCGCGCGATTTCACGCCTGCTCCGTCAGCGCCGTCGGCGCCGTCCGCACCCTATTCCCCGACGCCGCGCCCGGCTTCCCGCGATATCGGCGCCCGGCCGCCGCGGCTCGATTCCCGGCCGCCGCGCCTGGATACGCCGCGTCCGCCGCGCGCCCCCGACCCGTCGGCCGGCGCCGAACCGGCCGTGGTGCGTCCGGCCCGCCAGGCGCCGACGCCATCGGTTCGCCGCAGCGATGACGGCGAGGCGCGTCCGGCCTTCCGCCGTCCCGGCGGGGCTCCCGGCGCCGCCAATCGCGGCGCGCCGGCACCGGCTCCCAAGACCCCGCGCGTCGGCGAGAAGCCACGCGGCCGCCTGACCCTCTCGACCGCCACGGGCGGCGACGACGAGCGCACACGTTCGGTCGCGGCCTTCCGCCGTCGCGTCCAGCGCATGACCGGCCACCGGGCCTCGGACGTCGCCAAGGAACGGGTGATGCGCGAGGTGATCATCCCCGAGACGATCACCATCCAGGAACTCGCCAACCGCATGACCGAGCGCGGCGTCGACGTCATCCGCCTGCTGATGAAGCAGGGCGCGATGCACAAGATCACCGACGTGATCGACGCCGACACCGCCCAGCTCGTGGCCGAGGAAATGGGCCATACCGTCAAGCGCGTCGCCGAATCCGACGTCGAGGAAGGCCTGTTCGACACGCCCGATACCGACGAGACCCTGGCCCCGCGGCCGGCGGTCGTGACAATCATGGGCCATGTCGACCACGGCAAGACCTCGCTGCTCGACGCGATCCGCCAGACCCATGTCGTCTCCGGCGAGGCGGGCGGCATCACACAGCATATCGGCGCCTATCAGGTGACGACGCCGTCGGGCTCGAAGGTGACCTTCATCGACACGCCGGGCCACGCCGCCTTCACGGCGATGCGCGCCCGCGGCGCCAAGGTGACGGACGTCGTCGTGCTCGTGGTCGCGGCCGATGACGGCGTCATGCCGCAGACGGTCGAGGCCATCAACCACGCCAAGGCGGCCAAGGTGCCGCTGATCGTGGCAATCAACAAGATCGACAAGTCCGACGCCAATCCGGACCGGGTCCGCTCCGAGCTGCTGCAATACGAGATCCAGGTCGAGTCGCTCGGCGGTGAGACGCTGGAAATCGAGGTTTCGGCCAAGACCGGCCAGAATCTCGACAAGCTGCTCGAGGCGATCGCGCTCCAGGCCGAACTGCTCGACCTCAAGGCCAATCCCGATCGCGCCGCCGAAGGCACCGTGATCGAGGCCAAGCTCGACCGCGGCCGCGGCCCGGTCGCGACCGTGCTCGTCCAGCGCGGCACTCTGCGCACGGGCGACATCATCGTCGCCGGTTCCGAATGGGGCCGCGTGCGCGCCCTGATCGGCGACACGGGCGCCCAGATCAAGGAAGCGGCGCCGTCGCTGCCGGTCGAGGTTCTCGGTTTCAACGGCACGCCCGAGGCGGGCGACCGCGTCGCGGTGGTCGAATCCGAGGCGCGCGCCCGCGAGATCACCGATTACCGCGAGCGCCAGAAGCGCGACCGCCTGGCGGCGCGCGGCGCCGGCTCGGGCGCCGGCCGCTCGCTGGCCGAGATGATGCGCGAGCTCAAGGAAGGCGCCGGCCGCAAGGAGTTCCCGCTCGTCGTCAAGGGCGACGTGCAGGGCTCGGTCGAGGCCATCGTCGGCTCGCTCGAGAAGGTCGGCAACGAGGAGGTGCGCGCCCGCGTGCTGCAATCGGGCGTCGGCGCGATCACCGAATCCGACGTCACGCTGGCCCAGGCCTCGGGCGCGGTGGTGATCGGCTTCAACGTGCGCGCCCACAAGGAAGCGCGCGAGGCGGCCGAACGGGCCGGCGTCGAGATCCGCTATTACAGCATCATCTACAACCTGATGGATGATGTGAAGGATGCGATGTCGGGCCTGCTGGCGCCGACCCTGCGCGAGACCATGCTCGGCAATGCGCAGATCCTCGAGATCTTCAACGTTTCGAAGGTCGGCAAGATCGCCGGCTGCCGCGTCACCGACGGCACGATCGAGCGCGGCGCCAATGTCCGCCTGATCCGCGACGGCGTCGTGGTGCACGAGGGCAAGCTCTCCCAGCTCAAGCGCTTCAAGGACGACGCCAAGGAAGTGGTGGCCGGCCAGGAATGCGGCATGTCCTTCGAGAACTACCAGGACATGCGCGCCGGCGACGTGATCGAGTGCTTCCGCGTCGAGGAGATCAAGCGGACGCTGTAAGCGACCGCTTGCTCACAGCGTCATGGCCGGGCTTGACCCGGCCATCTTCGCCCGAACGAGGCGCATGCTCGCGCCAGGACGTCACGAGATGGCCGGGTCAAGCCCGGCCATGACGTTTCTACGATCCACGCTCATCCGGTCCGATCCCGGAGAACGAGAACCATGGCCAAACCTGCAAAACCTTCCGGCCCCTCCCAGCGGCAGCTGCGTGTCGGCGAACTGATCCGCCACGCGCTCGCCGAGATGCTGGCGCGCGGCGACATCCATGACGACGTGCTGGCGAAGCATGTCATCACCGTGCCGGAGGTGCGCCTCTCGCCCGATCTCAAGCTCGCGACCTGCTACATCATGCCCCTGGGCGGCGAGGACGTGAAACCGGTGCTGAAGGCGCTGACCGGCCACAAGCGCTATATCCGCGGCGAGATCGCCCATCGCGTGAACCTGAAATACGCGCCGGATGTCCGCTTCCTGCAGGACGAGAGCTTCGCCGAGGCGGAGCGCATCGACGCCCTGCTCTATTCCGAGAAGGTGCGCCAGGACATCGTGAAGCAGCCGCTGCGGATCCAGCAGGATGACGAGACCGATGACTGAGGCCACAGCGCCCGCGGGGCCCGAGCAGCAGCCACGCCCGAAGAAGCGCGACGTGCATGGCTGGGTGGTGCTCGACAAGCCGGTCGGCATGACCTCGACCCATGCGGTCAGCGTGGTGAAGCGGGCGCTCAGCGCCAAGAAGGCCGGCCATGCCGGCACGCTGGACCCGCTCGCCTCGGGCCTCCTGCCGATCGCGCTCGGCGAGGCGACCAAGACCGTCCCCTTCGTCATGGACGGGCGAAAAGCCTATCAATTCACCGTCGCCTGGGGCTCGCAGACCTCGACCGACGACACCGAGGGCAGCGTGATCGCGACCTCCGAGCTGCGGCCCGAAGAAGCCGCCATCGCGGCGCTGCTGCCGCGCTTCACCGGCACGATCCTGCAGACGCCGCCAAAGTTCTCGGCGATCAAGATCGCCGGCGAGCGGGCCTATGACCTCGCCCGCGACGGCGAGGAGGTCGTGCTCCAGCCGCGCCCGGTCGAGATCGACGCGCTCCGGGTCGTCAGCCATGACGGCGCGACGACGACCTTCGAGGCCGAATGCGGCAAAGGCACCTATGTCCGCGCCATCGCGCGCGATCTCGGCATCGCGCTCGGCTGCCTCGGCCATGTCGCGCATCTGCGCCGCACCCGCGTCGGCCCGTTCACGGTGGCGGAGGCGACGACGGTCGAGAACCTGCGCGCCAGCCCCGAAGCGGCCGAGGCGGCCCTGCGGCCGGTTGCGGCGGCGCTCGGGCTGATCCCTGAGATCATCGTCCATCGCGACGCGGCGCTGCGCCTGAAGCGCGGGCAGAGCACGCTGCTGCGCGGGCGCGATGCGCCCATCGAGGCGGAAGCCGTCTATGCGACGAGCGGCGGCGTGCTGATCGCCACCGGCTCGGTGACGAATGGCGAGTTGGTGCCGCATCGCGTCTTCAACCTGTAGTAGTCGTTCAGGCGAAAACCTTCGCTTTTGAGCGGCTTAAGTGAATTTTAGCCGTCGTCGCCGAGTGTGAGGCATGCGCTCTCCGCGCACCCCCTATCGAGCGAGCGCATCATGACATTCCTGGCCCGCTTCCGCCCGTCCGTTGCGACACGTCTGGCCATTGCGGGAGCCCTGATCATCGGGCTGGCGGTCGCCGCCTCGGTGCTGCTCTCGATCCGCGCCGCCGATATGGCGATGCGCGAGCGCGCCCAGGCGAGCCTCGCCACCAATATCAACCTGCTGCGCGATATCGTGGCGGCGAAGGGCGCGCCGAAGCTCGACGGCGACAAGCTCTATTTCGGCACGGAGCTGATCAACGGCAATTTCGCCGCCGTCGACAAGGTCAAGGCGCTCTCGGGCGGGACAGCGACGGTGTTCATGGGCGACACCCGCGTCTCCACCAATGTGCAGAAGCCGGACGGCTCGCGCGCCATCGGCACCAAGCTCGCGCCGGGCGCCGCCTTCGATGCCGTGTTCAAGGAGCGCAAGACCTATTCGGGCGAGGCCGACATCCTCGGCATTCCCTATTTCACCATCTATGAGCCGATCATCCAGCCGTCGGACAACAAGGTCATCGGCGTGCTCTATGTCGGCGTCAAGCAGGCCGATTTCCTCTCGGTGATCGGCGAGATGATCACCGGCAACGCGCTTGCCGGCGCCGCGATCGCCATCCTCGGCGGCCTGGCGCTGCTGTTGCTGGTGCGCCGGATGATCCGGCCGCTGCGCTTGCTGAAGGACGCCACGCACCGTCTGGCACAGGGCGATCTCGACACGGCGCTGCCCGTGATCCGCAGCGGCGACGAGATCGCGGAGATGGGCTCGGCCGTCGCTGTGCTGCGCGAGGCGGCTCTCGCCAAGGCCCGGCTCGAGGCCGAAGCGGCCAGGCAGAACGAGATGATGGACGAGGCGCGCCATGCGACCGAGGCCGAGCGCAACGCCGCGGCAGCGCGCCAGAGCGAGCTCGCGCGCGAGCTGGAGCATGTCGTCGGGGAGCTCGGGGCAGGTCTGTCGGAGCTGGCGCAGGGCAACCTGACCCATCGCCTGAGCGGCGAGGTGCCACCGGCCTATGAAAAACTCTTCGCCGATTTCAACGAGACGGTGTCGCGTCTGTCGTCGACGGTGCGGACGATCCAGGTGACGGCAGGCGATGTCGGGCTGGCCTCGCGCGAGATCAACACCGGCGCCGATGATCTGTCGAAGCGCACCGAGGACCAGGCCTCGTCGCTGGAAGAGACC
>NZ_JBHYEM010000024.1:0-65635 GCF_051860145.1 Allobosea sp.
CTGCTTCATCAGGCCCATCATGTCGCGCATGGTTCGTCTCCCGTGCTGTTCGTGCCTGCCCCGGAAAGCCGCCTTGCGCCTTTGCGGGGCATCGTTTCAGAAATCGATGCCGTCGAAATCCGGCTCGCTATCGTCGAAGAGCGGCTCGGCATCGGGCAAATACTCGTCCTCCGCTGGCGCCGCATTGCGGCTCTCGGCCGCCGCGGCCGCGCGGGGATCGCGGACATCGACGATGCGGGCGCCGGGAAAGCGCTCCAGCACCGCCTTGACCGCCGGATGGGCCGCAGCATCGCTCTCGCGCTGGCCCCTCACCGCCTGTGCCTGCTCGCGCAAGGTGGCGGCGCCCTCGATATTGACCATCGCGACCATCCAGGTCTGCCCGGTCCATTCCTTGAGGCGGCGCGACAGATCATTGGCGAGCGTGCGCGAGCCGCCCTCGGCGAGCGCGAACTCGATCCGCCCCGGCTCGAAGCTGACCGGCCTGACATCGCGT
This sequence comes from Allobosea sp., assembly GCF_051860145.1. GTDB lineage: Bacteria > Pseudomonadota > Alphaproteobacteria > Rhizobiales > Beijerinckiaceae > Allobosea. The sequence continues at coordinate 494 of NZ_JBHYEM010000024.1, forward strand.
TCCAGCGCTAGCTTCAGCGTGATGTCGCGATGCTGCGAGGCGAGCGCCACGACATCCTCCAGCGACGCGACCATGACGGCAGGCTGGGCGCTGGCGGCGACGGGCGTCGGAGCCGGATTGGCGCTGGCGAGGACCGGACGCGCGGCGAGCGCGGTATTGCCGCCGCCGGAGGGCGGGCGCGGGGCCGAACCGCCATTGCCATTGCCGTTGCCGCCGATTCCGGCGCCGTCGCGCAGCATCCGCATCGCCTCGTCCGGCGTCGGCAGATCCGCGGCATGGGCGAGCCGCACCAGCACCATCTCGGCGGCCATGACCGGCCGGTCGGCCTGCTTCACCTCGGCCATGCCGCGCAACAGCATCTGCCAGGCGCGGGCGAGCACGCGCACCGAGAGCCGGCCGGCGAAATCGGAGCCGCGGCTACGCTCGGCCTGCGACAGGCCGTTGTCGCCGGCGGCGTCCGGCACGAGCTTGAGGCGCGTCACCAGATGGGTGAACTCGGCGAGATCGGTCAGCACCACGACGGGGTCGGCGCCGGCGTCGTATTGCGCCCGCAATTCACCGAGCGCGGTCGCGATGTCGCCCTTCATCACCGCCTCGAACAGGTCGATGACGCGGGCGCGGTCGGCGAGGCCGAGCATGGAGCGCACGTCCTCGAGCAGGATCTTGCCCGCGGCATGGGCGATGGCCTGGTCGAGGATCGAGAGCGAATCGCGGACCGAGCCCTCGGCGGCGCGGGCGACGGCGGCGAGCGCCTCATCCTCGGCCTCAACGCCTTCGGCCTTGCAGATGCCGGAGAGGTGCCCGACCAGGAGGCCGGCATCGACACGGCGCAGGTCGAAGCGCTGGCAGCGCGACAGCACCGTGACCGGCACCTTGCGGATCTCGGTGGTGGCGAAGATGAACTTGGCGTGCGGCGGCGGCTCTTCCAGCGTCTTCAGGAAGGCGTTGAACGCCGCCCCGGTCATCATGTGCACTTCGTCGATGATATAGACCTTGTAGCGCGCCGAAACCGGGGCGTAGCGCACGCCGTCATTGATCTGGCGGATGTTGTCGACGCCGTTATTCGAGGCCGCGTCGATCTCCATCACGTCGATATGGCGGCCCTCGATGATCTCGCGGCAATGCACGCCGAAACGGGAGAGATCGGTGGTCGGGCCGCCGGAACCGGCCTCGGTCTGGAAATTCAGCGCCCGCGCCAGGATGCGGGCGGTGGTGGTCTTGCCGACCCCGCGCACGCCGGTCAGCATCCAGGCCTGCGGAATGCGTCCGGCCGTGAAGGCGTTGGTGAGCGTGCGCACCATCGCGTCCTGGCCGATCAGGTCGCCGAAATGGGCGGGCCGGTACTTGCGCGCCAGCACGCGATAGGCGGCGCCTGCCGGCGTGGCGGCCGGCGCCGGCGACAGGCCGGGGAAGCCTGGCTCGTCTGCCGAGGGCGCTGTCGGAATCTCGTCGCTCATGGTTCTGGTTTGGCGGTTTGGGGCGCGAGGGTCAACGGCTTATGGCCGACGCGCCCGCGGCTGCTGACATAACGCGCGGCCGCGAGGTGGGAGGCTGGACGAAGACCCGTTCGGTCTCGTTGGGGCTGCTTCCTTCCGGACCTGACCCGGTTGGCGAGTGAGACGTCCCTCGCCAACCTCCCGGGCGCTATATCGGGGATGTCTCCGCCAAGTGCAAGCGCAGGCAAGCAAGCGCCCCTGCGGCATCGTCGCAGGATGCGCCTTCGGCATTGACTTGGAGGAGCCCTTCCGCCATAAGCCCGCCACCTGCGCAGCCTTTTGGGCCGCGCCGCCCTTTTTGCATGACAGGCTTGGCTGGCCGATTTTTCCCCGCAGGGAAGACGCGGCCGTCGCGCTAGACAAGGCCCCGGAGACGGACCGTGAAGAGAACCTACCAACCCAGCAAGCTGGTTCGCAAGCGCCGCCACGGCTATCGCGCCCGCATGGCGACCAAGGGTGGCCGCAAGGTCATCGCCGCCCGCCGGGCGCATGGCCGTAAGCGCCTGTCGGCCTGAGCGCGCCGGCGCGTGACAGCCGCGCGCCGATTCCGGAAGACAGGCCAATCGCCATGCGCCTCGCCCGTCTGACCGAACGCAAGCAGTTTCTGGCGGCGGCCGCGGATGGCCGCCGTTTTCGTTCGTCTGCCTTCACGGTACAGGTCCGCGACGCGAGCGCCGAAGACGGCCGCGAAGGCCTGTGCCTCGGCCTGACCGCATCGCGCAAGGTCGGCAACGCGCCCGAGCGCAACCGCATCCGCCGGCGGCTCCGCGCCGCGGCCGGCGCGGCGTTGGCCGCCCAGTCCGGCCGCCCCTGCGATGTCGTCATCGTTGCGCGACGCGAGGTGCTCGCCGCCGCATTCCCGGCGCTGGTCGCCGATCTCTCCGTCGCGCTCGATCGCGCCAGACCCGTCAAGGCCGGCCGCAAGCCGGCCGAGAAGCGCGCCGTCGGCGGCGCGCGATCCCAGCCTTAAAAGCCTTTTGGCGTCAGCGAGATCTGTTTCCGGTCATGATGAAAGAAGACAACCGCAATCTGCTTCTGGCGATCACGCTCTCGGTCGTCGTGCTGCTCGGCTGGCAGTTCTTCTACGGCGTGCCGCAGATGGAAAAGCAGAAGCAGATCACGCAGCAGAACCAGCAGACGCAGACGCAGGCCGTCCAGCCCGGCGCCTCCTCGGTGCCGGCCCCGTCGGTTCCCGGTCAGCCGGCGACCACCGCCGCAGCCCCGGCCGCCGTGCCGGCGACGCCCGCCGTCGAGACCCGCGATCAGGCGCTGGCCCGCAGCCCGCGCATCCGGATCGACACGCCCAAGATCGCCGGCTCGATCGCGCTGACCGGCGCGCGCATCGACGACGTCTCGCTGAAGGCCTATCACGAGACCGTCGACCGCAGCAGCCCGAACATCATCCTGCTCTCGCCGCTCGGTGGGCCGAACGCCTATTATTCCGATTTCGGCTGGGTCGCGGCGCCGGGCACCAATGTCGCCCTGCCGAACGCGACGACGGTCTGGAGCGCCGATGCGCAGGTGCTGCGCTCCGGCACGCCGCTCAACCTGACCTGGGACAACGGCCAGGGCCTGCTGTTCAAGCGGGCGATCAGCGTCGACGACAACGCCATGTTCACGATCCGCGACGAGGTCGAGAACAAGGGCGGCGCGCCGGTCACGCTGTTCCCCTTCGGCCAGGTGGTGCGCCACGGCAAGCCGGCGACGCTCGGCTATTACGTGCTGCACGAGGGCCTGATCGGCAATCTCGGCGAGCAGGGCCTGCAGGAATTCACCTATGACCATGTCGACAAGGAGCCGGCGCTCGCGCCCGGCACCAACGGCAAGGTCTGGAAGGACCTGGTCGGCGGCTTCGTCGGCATCACCGACAAATACTGGGCCGCCGCGGTCGTTCCGGACCAGACGCGCAAATACGAGGGCCGCTACTCCTCGGTCCAGACCGGCAACGCCCGCACCTATCAGGCCGATTTCCTCGGCGAGGCGGTCACCATTGCGCCCGGCGCCTCCTCGGCCTCGAACGCGAGGCTCTTCGCCGGCGCCAAGGAAGTCGCGGCGATCGACGGCTACGAGAAGAATCTCGGCATCAAGCGCTTCGAGCTGATGATCGACTGGGGCTGGTTCTATTTCATCACCAAGCCGATGTTCTACGTGATGGACTGGGTCTACAAGCATGTCGGAAATTTCGGCATCGCGATCCTCGTCGTCACGGTGCTGCTGAAGGGCCTGTTCTTCCCGCTCGCCAACAAGTCCTACGCCTCGATGGCGAAGATGAAGGCGGTGCAGCCGGAAATGCTCGCCATCCGCGAGCGCTTTGCCGACGACAAGATGAAGCAGCAACAGGCGCTGATGGAGCTGTACAAGACCCAGAAGATCAACCCGCTCGCCGGCTGCTGGCCGGTGCTGGTGCAGATCCCGGTCTTCTTCGCGCTCTACAAGATCCTGTTCATCACCATCGAGATGCGGCACGCGCCCTTCTTCGGCTGGATCAAGGACCTGGCGGCGCCGGACCCGACCTCGATCTTCAACCTCTTCGGCCTGCTGCCCTTCGCGGTGCCGCACATGCTGATGATCGGCGCCTGGCCGATCATCATGGGCATCACGATGTTCGTGCAGATGAAGATGAACCCGGAGCCGCCGGACCCGGTGCAGAAGATGATGTTCACCTGGATGCCGGTGTTCTTCACCTTCCTGCTCGGCACCTTCCCGGCCGGACTGGTGATCTACTGGGCCTGGAACAACACGCTCTCGGTGCTGCAGCAGGGCTTCATCATGAGGAAGCACGGGGTCAAGATCGAGCTGTTCGACAACATCAAGGGCCTGTTCGGCAAGAAGCCCGAACCGAAGCCGGCTGCGACGGTCGCGGCCAAGCCGGCCGACAAGGAGCCGACCGAAGCCGTCGCGGGCAAGCCCGCCACCGGCAGGAAGTCGAAGCAGTCCGCAGCGGTTGCCGCCAAGCCGGCCAACAGCAACAAGGCGGACGCGAAGCCGTAAGGTTCCTGGGCGATCGGCCTACTCCTTGCCGATCGCCCGACTTCCGACGGAAAGCGCCATGCCTCTCCCCGACCCGCTCACCCTGCATCCGATCCCGGGCTGGAAGGGCACCGCCTTCCTCAAGGCCGTGGTCGACCATCCGCTGATCGAGGTCGGGGATTACAGCTATTACGACGACTCGCGCGGGCCGGAGCATTTCGTCGGCCGCTGCGTGCGCTATCATTTCGACTTCATCGGCGACCGGCTGATCATCGGCAGGTTCGTCGCGATCGCCCAGGCGGCCCAGTTCATCATGAACGGCGCCAACCATCCGATGGGCGGATTCTCGACCTATCCCTTCGGCATGTTCGGCTTCGAGAACGTGCCCGACTTCAGCCGCGACGGCCTCGGCCTGCGCGGCGATACGGTGATCGGCAACGATGTCTGGATCGGCCGCGAGGCGGTGATCATGCCGGGCGTCACGGTCGGCGACGGCGCCATCATCGGCACGCGGGCACAGGTCGCGCGCGACGTGCCGCCCTATGCGGTCGTCGTCGGCAATCCCGGCCGGGTGGTGAAGACGCGGTTCCCGCCGGAGATCGTCGAGGCGCTGCTCGAGATCCGCTGGTGGGACTGGGAGCCCGAGAAGATCGCGCGCAACCTGCCATCGATCGCGGGTGCAAACATCGACGCGCTGCGCGCCGCCGTGTAGGCAGAAGCCATGACCACGAGCACGACAGCCCCCTTCACGCCGGACGAGATCGAGACGGCCCGAAAGCTCTTCGAGGGCCCGTGGGACTTCGTCTGGGCCTCGACCAAGATCGACGACCTGCCGCCGATGGTCGGCCAGGAGATCGCCTTCGCCGGGCGCTCCAATGTCGGCAAGTCGAGCCTGATCAACGCGCTGACGCGGCGCAACGCGCTGGCACGGACCTCGCACACGCCGGGCCGGACGCAGCAGCTCAATTTCTTCCGCCAGGTCGACTATAACGAGCGGCTGACCATCGTCGACATGCCGGGCTACGGCTATGCCGCGGTCGGGCGCGACAAGGTCGCGGCCTGGACCAACCTGATCCACGAATATCTGCGCGGCCGCTCGAACCTGATGCGGGTCTATGTGCTGATCGACGCCCGCCACGGCATCAAGGATGTCGACGGCGCGGTGCTGGAGACGCTCGACAAGGCGGCGGTGTCCTACCAGGTCGTGCTGACCAAGAGCGACGCGATCAAGCAGGCCGACCAGCAGTTCATGTGCGAGGCGACCTATGACGAGATCAAGCGCCGCCCGGCGGCGTTTCCGGAGGTGCTGCTGACCTCCAGCGACAAGGGCCTCGGGATACCGGAGCTGCGCGCCGCGATCGCGCGGGTGCTGGCGGAGCGGGGCTAGGGACTACCCGCGACCTCGCTCAGCGCAGGTCGATCCGGATGCCCGCGCCAATGAAGTTCGAGCCGGATTCCCTCGGCGCGACGAGGCCGAACACGCCGGAGCGGTGGTGAATGCGCGAGACGAAATGCACGCCCGGCATCGAGGCGTGGGAGAATTCGATCTCGAAGGCCAGGTAGTTGAGGAAGCGGCTCGGCTCGACGCGGAAGCTGCCTTCGAACCGCGGTCGCTCCGACGCATAGGAGAAGCCCTCGCCCAGCGCGAGGTTCATGCTCAGCCCGCCCGCCAGCGGGATCTGCCCGGTGCGGAACATCAGCGCGAGCACGCCCTCCCAATGGTCCTGCCCGCCGAAATGGCGAACGACCTGGCCCTCGAGCTCGATGCGGTTGCCGCGGAAGGCAAAATCGGTTCCCGGCAAGGGAATGGCGAAGGAGGGCACGATAACGCGCCCCAGCCCGATACCGGCGAAATTGGCGTCCCTGAAGCTGAGATTGCCGGTGATGCTGCGCTCGGGCACGTCGAGGATGTCGGTGTTGGCCCAGCGGCTGACATAGCCGGTCGCGTACCAGCTTCGGTCGGTGGTCTGCGCCGCGACGGGCTCGCCGACGAGCGCGATCGCGAGCAGGCCGGGCCTGAGGAATTTTCCTGAACAGGCCTCGTGGAACCGGGATGCGGCAGGGCCCGGGCCCTGATTGTCGCAGGAGAGCATGGCCAAAACGTCCCTTCCATGCCGTGGTGCAGCGGATTGGAAGCGCAGTCTCCTGAGCGGACGGAAATACCAAACGACCTTGCTGTCAACCGGCGGCCGTGTTCGCTTCACCATGCCGCGCCCCGGCCGGCTTGACCGAAAACCCCGCTTCGGCGCCTTTCCATCCCGAGATGGCCGGGTCGAGCCCGGCCATAACCGCCGAGGCCAGCATGACCGCCGCAAAGATCCATCTCGCCCTCGCCGCCCTGATGGGGCTCGCCGGCGTCGCGCTGCTCGCCGCGGCGGCGCATGTCACCGGCACGGCCAATGTCCAGACCGCCGGGCAGATGCTGCTGTTCCACGCCCCGGTCGTGATCGGCGCCACGGTGGCGCGCAAGGCGGGCCATCTCGCCGATCTCGCGGCGCGGCTGGCGCTCTCGGCCCTGATCCTGGGAGCGGTGCTGTTCTCCGCCGATCTCGCGCGGCGCGGCTTCGCCAACGAGGCATTGTTCCCGCGCGCCGCGCCGATCGGCGGCTGGTTCATGCTCGGCGGCTGGCTCGTGCTGGCGGGCTCCGCCCTGTTCGCGAGGCGCGGCTGAACCGCATCGACGCGCTTCCGCCCTCGGCCATTGTCCGCTAGAAGGCCCGACGCGCCGATGCGCGTGCCTCGCGGAGCCTGAAGATGATCAATCCCGCCGCCCATCTGACGCCGTCGCAAGCGGCCGAGCTCCTCGTCCAGGCGCTGCCGCATATGCAGCGCTACGACCAGGAGGTGATCGTGATCAAATATGGCGGCAACGCCATGGGTGACGCGGCGACCGCCGAGGACTTCGCCGAGGACATCGTGCTGCTCGAGCAGTCCGGCCTGAAGCCGGTGGTCTGCCATGGCGGCGGCCCGCAAATCGCGCGCATGCTCGAGAAGCTCGGCATCAAGTCAGAGTTCAAGCAGGGCCTGCGCGTCACCGACCAGGCAACCGTCGACGTCGTCGAGATGGTGCTGGCCGGCTCGGTCAACAAGGAGATCGTCGGCTACATCTCGCGCGAGGGCGGCAGGGCGATTGGGCTCTGCGGCAAGGACGGCAACATGGTGACCGCGCGCAAGGTGACGCGCACCATCGTCGATCCCGATTCGAAGATCGAGCAGGTGCTCGACCTCGGCTATGTCGGCGAGCCGGAGACCGTCCATACCGGCGTGCTCGAAGCCGTGCTCAAGGCCGAGCTGATCCCGGTTCTGGCGCCGGTCTGCGCCGCCGCCGACGGCCAGACCTACAATGTCAATGCCGACACCTTCGCCGGCGCCATCGCGGGCGCGCTCAATGCCAAGCGCCTGCTGCTGCTGACCGACGTGCCCGGCGTGCTCGACAAGGACAAGAACCTGATCCCGGAGCTCACCGTGGAGGAGTGCCGCCACCTGATCGCCGACGGCACGATCTCGGGCGGGATGATCCCGAAGATCGAGACCTGCATCTATGCGCTCGAGAAGGGCGTCGAGGCCGTCGTCATCCTCGACGGCAAGATCCCGCACGCCGCGCTGATCGAGCTCTTCACCGATACCGGCTCGGGCACGATCATCCGGCGTTGAGAAAGTCCGTCATCCTCGGGCGAAGCCCTCGGGTCCGGCTTTTGGCCGGCCCAAGGATAAACTCAGCGCAGACCCGAGAATCTCCTGAAAGAGATGCTCAGGTCGAGCCCGAGCATGACGGGGTACTTCCGAAATAACCTCGCAAGAGACTTGCATGTCATGACGGCATCGCCACATGACATGCCCCAGCCATGAACCAGACCGCATCATTCGCCGCCGCCGCGCCGCTCCTGCCAAAGCCGGAAGCCTTCGCACATGTCGATCACTGGATCTTCGACCTCGACAACACGCTCTATTCGCATGAGGCGAAGGTCTGGCCGCAGGTCGACGAGCGCATCACGCTGTTCCTGAGCGAGCTCTTCGGGCTCGACGGGCTGTCCTCGCGTGCCCTGCAGAAATATTATTACCAGCGCTACGGCACGACGCTGAAGGGGCTGATGGAGGAGCATGGCGTCGATCCCGACGACTTCCTCGATTTCGCCCACCAGATCGACCTGACCCTGCTCGACCCGAATCCGGACCTGGGCGAAGCGATCGCGGCGCTGCCGGGGCGCAAGCTGATCCTGACCAACGGCTCGCGCGGCCATGCCGAGAACGTCGCCGGCAAGCTCGGCATCCTGCACCATTTCGAGGACATCTTCGACATCGTCCAGGCCGGCTTCCTGCCGAAGCCCGAGCGCGCGACCTATGAGAACTTCCTGGCGAAGCACTCGGTCGATCCCGGCCGCGCCGCGATGTTCGAGGATATCGAGAAGAACCTTCTGGTGCCGAGCGCGCTCGGTATGAAGACGGTGCTGATCATCCCGCGGACGCCGGACCCGTTCCGCGAGGCCTGGGAACAGGCGGCCGTCGAGGCCGGCCATGTCCATCATGTCACGGCAGACCTCACCGGCTTCCTCAAGCCGCTCGGACAGATGGCAACGCCCGGGCCGGGCGCAACGGCGGCGAGCGACCCCGCCTCTATCTGAAGCGCAGGTTGGCGCGCGAGAGCTGGTCGACGCTGCTGCAGCCCATCAGCTTCATCCCGCGCTCGATCTCGGTGCGCATTTTCGCCAGCGCACGCTCGACGCCGGGCTGCCCCGCCGCCGCGAGCGGATAGAGATAGTAGCGCCCGAGCCCGACGGCCTTGGCCCCGAGCGACAGCGCCTTGAGCACATGCGTGCCGCGCTGCACGCCGCCATCCATGATCACGTCGATGCGGTCTCCGACCGCGTCGACGATTTCGGCGAGCTGGTCGAAGGCCGCCCGCGAGCCGTCGAGCTGGCGCCCGCCATGGTTCGACAGGATGATGCCGCTGCAGCCGATCTCGACGGCGCGCCTGGCGTCGTCGACCGACATCACGCCCTTCAGGCAGAACCGGCCCGACCAGTGCTGGACCATCTCCGCCACGTCGTCCCAGCTCAAGCTCGGGTCGAGCATCTCGGTGAAGTAGCGGCTGATCGACATGGCGCCACCGCCCATGTCGACATGCGCATCGAGCTGCGGCAGCCGGAAGCGCTCATGGGTAAGATAATTGACCGCCCATGACGGCTTCAGCGCAAATTGCAGCATGCCGGCAAGGTTCAGGCGGAACGGGATCGAGAAGCCGGTGCGCAAATCGCGCTCGCGGTTGCCGCCGGTGATGCTGTCGACGGTCAGCATCATCACCTCGACGCCGGCATCCCTGGCGCGCTGCATCATGGCGCGGTTCAGGCCGCGGTCCTTGTGGAAATAGAACTGGTAGACCTGCGGCGTGTCGTGACGCCGGCGCAGCTCCTCGAGACTGGTCGTGCCCAGCGACGAGACGCCGAACATCGTCCCGTATTTCGCCGCGGCCGCCGCGACCGCGCGTTCGCCCTCATGGTGGAACAGCCGCTGCAGCGCGGTCGGCGAGCAATAGACCGGCATGGCCAGCTTCTGCCCCATGACGGTGACCGACATGTCGACCTGCCCGACGCCGCGCAGGACGTTCGGGACGAGATCGCAGCGCTCGAAGCTCTCGCTGTTCCGGCGATGGGTCGTCTCGTCATCGGCCGCCCCGTCGATATAGTCGAAGATCGGCCCCGGCAGCCGGCGCTTCGCCATGGTGCGGAAGTCGTGAAAATTGTGGCAGTCGCACAGGCGCATCGCTGGTCTCGAACTCGGATTTCCATGCCGGGGAAAGGCCGCGGACCTTGGCCGAGATTGCGAGACTTGGCCAGCCGGTAGGTCATGGCCGACCGTCATGACGGCCACGGAGAAAAATCATCGCGATGTCGCTTTGCGCGTGGCAGACCGTTCGCCTTTACGGACGAGTTTTGATCTGTTATCGCCTTTGTCCGTTATAACGAACAAGGTGAGCGTCATGAGCGGACAGGACAAGGGGGCGACATTGCATCCCGAAACGCGGCTGGTTCATGCCGGCACGTTGCGCTCGCAATTCGGCGAGACCTCCGAGGCGCTGTTCCTGACCCAGGGCCATGTCTATGACAGCGCCGAGCAATGCGAGGCGCGCTTCCTGAACAAGGATCCGGGCTTCCAATATGCCCGCTTCTCCAATCCCAGCGTCACCATGCTGGAACAGCGCATGGCCGCCTTCGAGGGCGCCGAGGCCTGTCGCGCCACGGCGACCGGCATGGCCGCGGTGACCGCCGCCGTGATGAGCCTGGTGCGGGCCGGCGACCATGTCGTGGCGGCCCAGGCGCTGTTCGGCTCCTGCCGCTACGTGGTCGAGGACCATCTGCCGCGCTACGGCGTCGAGTCGACGCTGGTGAAGGGCCCGGACATCGCCGCCTGGCGTGAGGCGGTGCGGCCCAACACCAAGGTCTTCTTCCTGGAGAGCCCGGCGAACCCGACGCTGGAGGTGATCGACATCGCCGCGGTCGCGGCGCTGGCGAAGGAGGTCGGCGCCAAGCTGGTCGTCGACAATGTCTTCGCGACGCCGCTGTTCCAGCGCCCGCTCGAGCTCGGCGCCGACATCGTCGTCTATTCGGCGACGAAGCATATCGACGGCCAGGGGCGCTGCCTCGGCGGGCTGATCCTCGGTTCGGAAGAGCTCGTCCTCGGCGAGATCCAGACCTTCCTGCGCCAGACCGGCCCGGCCATGTCGCCCTTCAACGCCTGGGTGATGCTGAAGGCGCTGGAGACGCTGCCGCTGCGGGTGCGGCGGCAGGCCGAGAGCGCGGCGGTTCTGGCCGCCTGGCTGGCCAAACAGCCCAAGCTGCCGAAGGTGAACTTCCCCGGCGACCCCAATCATCCGCAAGCCGAGATCATCGCGCGCCAGATGAGCGGGCCCTCGACGCTGGTCGCCTTCGAGGTCGCCGGCGGCAAGGATGCCGTCTACCGGCTGCTGAACGGCTTGAAGCTGATCCGCATCTCCAACAATCTCGGCGACGCCAAGAGCCTGATCGTCCATCCCGCGACGACGACGCATCAGCGCTTCACGCCGGAGGTCCGCGCCAGCATGGGCGTCGGCGACGGGCTGGTGCGCTTCTCGGTCGGACTCGAACACCCCGACGACCTGATAGCCGATCTGGAGCAGGCGCTGGCCGCGGTTTAGTCGGTTCGCGCGCGCCACCACCCGTCATTCTCGGGCGAAGCGAAGCGGAGACCCGAGAATCTCTTGCAGGATAGGGCGCTTTTCCGTCCCGAGATGCTCGGGTCAAGCCCGAGCATGACGAGCCTTCCCCTCAAGCCGCGCGCTTCAGCCCGACCCGGTTCCAGATCGCGGCGAGCGCGCCGACGAGATGGTCGATATCGCCGTCCGAATGCAGCGGCGAGGGCGTGATGCGCAGGCGCTCGGTGCCGCGCGGCACGGTCGGATAGTTGATCGGCTGGACATAGACGTCGAAGCGCGCCAGCAGCTCGTCGCTGATCGCCTTGCACAGCACGGCATCGCCGACCATCACCGGCACGATATGGCTCGGATTGGCGAGATGGGCGATGCCGGCGGCGTCGAGCCGGGCGCGCAGGGCGGCGACACGGTCCTGATGGCCCGCACGCTCGGCCTGGCTCGCCTTGAGATGGCGCACCGAGGCGAGCGCGCCGGCGGCAAGGCTCGGCGGCAGCGAGGTCGAGAAGATGAAGCCCGAGGCATAGCTACGGATGAAATCGCAGGTCGCGGCCGAGGCGGCGATATAGCCGCCCATGATGCCAAAGCCCTTGGCCAGCGTGCCCTCGATCACGGTCAGGCGCTGGCTCAGCCCCTCGCGCTCGGAGACGCCGCCGCCGCGCGGGCCGTAGAGCCCGACGGCATGGACCTCGTCGAGATAGGTCATCGCGCCGAATTCGTCGGCGAGGTCGCAGAATTCGGCGAGCGGCGCGATGTCGCCATCCATCGAATAGACCGACTCGAAGGCGATCAGCTTCGGCCGGGCCGGATCGAGCCCGGCCAGCTTGCGGCGCAGGTCGTCGGGATCGTTATGGGCGAAGATCAGCTTCTCGGCACGCGAGTGCCGGATGCCCTCGATCATCGAGGCGTGGTTGAGCGCATCGGTCAGCACGACGCAGCCGGGCAGGCGCGCGGCCAGCGTCGAGAGCGAGGCCCAGTTCGACATGTAGCCGGAATTGAAGAGCAGGGCCGCTTCCTTGCCGTGCAGCTCGGCAAGCTCGCGCTCCAGCAGGACATGATAATGGTTGGTGCCGCCGATATTGCGGGTGCCGCCGGCGCCAGCGCCGCAACCGTCGAGCGCGCCATGCATCGCGGCGAGCACATCGGGATGCTGGCCCATGCCGAGATAATCGTTGGAGCACCAGACCGTGACCTCGCGCGGAACGCCCGCGCCATGGAAGGTCGCGCGCGGAAACCGCCCGGCGATGCGCTCGAGATCGGCGAAGACGCGGTAGCGCCCTTCCCTGTGCAGGGAATCGAGCTCGGCGCGGAAAAATGCCTCGTAGTCCATCGGCGGCCTCCTGCGACAGGCCTCTCCTAAGACAGAGAGGTTTAGCGCGAAATGGTGCGCGGTGTCGCGGGGGCCGTGATGGCGTGCCGGTCAGGGCATGTACTGGCCGCCATTGACCTCGAGGATCTGGCCGGTGACGAAGCTGCCGAGCCGCTCCGAGGCGAGATAGAGGAAGGCGCCGACGCATTCATCGGCGCTGCCGAGCCGGTCCATCGGAATGCCGGTCTGCATCACAGCGAGCTGCTCTGGCGTCGAGTAGCGCTCGTGGAACGGCGTCATGATCACGCCCGGCGAGACGGCATTGACGCGGATCTTGTGCTTGACCAGCTCGCGGGCCCAGCCGCGGGTCGCGGTCGAGACAAAACCCTTCGCGGCCGCGTAGAGCACCGAGCCCGGCCCGCCGCCGACGCGGGCGGCGACCGAGCTCAGGTTGATGATGCTGCCGCCGGTGCCCTGCGCGATCAGGAGCCTGGCGCCCTCGCGCATGAAATGCGCGACCTGGCGGACGTTGAGATCGATGATCGAATCGATGATCGCGTCGTCGTACTCGGTGATCGGGATGCGCTTCACCAGCCCGCCGGCATTGTTGACGAGCACGTCGAGCCCGCCGAGGCCGGCGGCGGCCTCGGCCATGATGCGCTTGATCTCGGCGCTCTTCGTCACGTCGCCGCCGATCAGCACGGCCTTGCCGCCGGCCGCCTCGACATCGCGGGCGACGAGTTCAGCCTTGTCGCGGCTGGCATTGTAATGGACGCCGACGCGGGCGCCATTGGCGCCGAAGGCGCGCGCCGCGGCCGCGCCGATGCCGGTGCTGGCGCCGGTGATCAGGATGCGCTTGCCCTCGAGATCGGCAATCTTCGGCCAATCCGCCGCGGTCTGTTGCTGAGCCATGATGCGAGCGCTCCCTTAATCGATTGAATTTATCCGACAGTCTTTCATGACCAGCATATCGCCGGATGCGCGACATGCCAGAGCCTTGGGCGCAGGCGCGCCGTGCGGTCGGCACGCCCCGGCAAAGTGAGCGTCAAGCCTGCGGCAAATAGGCGGCGCGTCCGCTCGCCAGCGCCTGGTCGAGCAGCTCGATTCGGTCCTGGCCCCAGAAGACCTCGCCATCCAGCACATAGGACGGCGCGCCGAAGACGCCGGCGGCGATCGCCTCAATGCGATTGGTCTCGTAACGCCCGGCGCTGGCCTCGCCTTCCGCCGCGGTCAGCAGCAGCTCGGCCGGCAGCCCCTCCGTGACGGAGAGTTCGGCGATCACCGCCCGGTCGGCTAGATCGCGCTCTTCGGCCCAGATCGCCCGGCCGGCGCGGCGCAGGAAGGCGTCGGGATCATGGCCGGCCGCAATCGTTGCGATGACGAAACGGTCGACCAGCGCCGCATCGAGCGGCACATGTTTCGGCTGCAGCACCAGAGGCAGGCCGCGCCTCTCGCGCCAGCGCTGCAACTCGACCAGCCGATAGCGCTGGCGCGACGGGTGGCGCTTCGGCAGCGGCAGGCCGCCGGTCTCGTCGAAGACGGCCCGCACCGGCATCGGCCGACAGACGACGCGCAGGCCATGACGCTCCGCCACCGCCATGAGGGCGGCGTGGCCGAGATAGGCCCAGGGCGAGGCCAGCGTGAAGAAATAGTCGATGCTGCGCGGCATGGGGCGGGCGGATCCATTCAGGTCGGATTCTGGTTTGCACCAGTGCAGCATGCGGCGGTGCGGAAGCCGCCACCAATTCCAAATCGTCACCTCACCTATCACGGCCCGGAGATTTCCTTTCGGCCGGCCTGCCGCTAGACCGATGCGAACAGGTTTGCGAGGCAGAGGAGACGGGCATGGCGGTTTCGATCGACGGGCGCACGCTCAAGGGCAAGCAGGTTCTCAAGGTCGCGCGGCCGGGCCCGTCCGGCCGCTATGAGAAGGCGAGCCTGGCGAAGTCGGCGCGCGAGGCGATCGCGGCGACGCGGGCGCATATCGACGCGCATTTCATGACCGACGATGCGCCCTTCATGTATTCCTTCAACACCGGCGTCGGCCTGTTCAAGGACCAGCGCGTGCTGATGTCGGAAATGACCGAATACCAGCGCAAGACCGTCTATGCGCATGCGACCGGCATCGGCGAACCCTTCCCCGAGGACGTGACGCGCGCCACCATGCTGCTGCGCGCCAACGCCTTCGCCTCGAATTATTCCGGCCCGCAGGTCGCGCTGGTCGAGCGCCTGCTCGCCTGCCTCAATGCCGGGGTGCATCCGGTGATCCCGATGAAGGGCTCGGTCGGCGCCTCCGGCGATCTCGCGCCGCTCGCGCATATGTCGGCGGCGATCTGCGGCTTCGACGAGGCGGAAGCGGTCTACAAGGGTCGGCGCATGCCGGCGCGCGACGCGCTTGCCAAGGCCGGGCTCGCGCCCGATTTCGCGCTCGGCGCCAAGGACGCCTCGGCGCTGATCAACGGCTCGACGGTGTCGCTGGCGCTCGGGGTGCTGGCGAGCGAGGATGCCAGGCGTCTGGTCAAGGCCGCCGACATCGCGCTCGCCTTGTCGCTCGAGGCGATGCGCGGCGAACTCGCCGCCTTCGACCCGCGCATCCATGCGGCGCGGCCGCATCCCGGTCAGGCGCTGGTCGCGCGCAACCTGCTGAAACTGACCGAGGGCTCGAAGCGCTGCTCGGCCTCGGCACGCGAGACGATCTATCCCGACGAGATCGGCCGGACGCCAGGCAAGCCGCCGGCGCCGCGCGTGCAGGACGTCTATTCGCTGCGCTGCGCGCCGCAGGTGCACGGGCCGGCGCGCGAGGCGCTCGACTATGTGGCGCGGATCATCGCGACCGAGACCAATTCGGCCACCGACAATCCGCTGATCTTTCCTGACGGCGAGGGCTACGAGGTCATCTCCGGCGGCCATTTCCATGGCCAGTACGTGGCGCAGGCGATGGACCTGCTCGCCATCGCGATGACCGATCTCGGCTCGATCTGCGAGCGGCGGCTCGCCCGGCTGATCGACCCGACCATGAGCTACGGCCTGCCGCGCAACCTGCTCGCCGGCAAGAAGGGCCTCAATACGGGCTTTGCCACCGTGCAATGCTCGATGTCGGCGCTGGTGATGGAGAACCGCACGCTCTCGGCGCCCGGTTCGGTCGATTCGATCCCCGGCAAGTCCAATGCCGAGGACCATGTCTCGAACTCGACCTGGTGCGGCCGCAAGGCGCGCAGCGTCGTCGAGAACACCGAGACGATCATCGCCGCCGAGATCCTGATGGCCTGCCAGGCGCTCTCACTGATCGCCGAGACGGCGAAGGCCCATCCGCTCGGCAAGGGTACGCAGGCCGCGCTCGACGCGCTGCGCGAGACGATTCCCGCCGCACTCGACGGCGACCGCTGGTACGCCGCCGAGATGAACCAGGCGACGGAGCTGGTGCGGAACGGGGCGATCGTCGCGGCCGTCGAAGCGGCGGTGGGGGGATTGGAGTAGGCGAGGCAAACGCACGTCATGCTCGGGCTCGACCCGAGCATCTCATGACCAGCGAACCTCCCGGGAGATGGCCGGGTCAAGCCCGGCCATGACGACAGGGCCTCACCCCTCCCGCCGCGCCAGTTCCAGCACCGTCTCCAGCAACACGCGGATGGCGATGCCGGCATCGAGCTCGGTCATGTTCTCCAGCGGCGAATGGCTGATGCCCTTCTCGCAACGGACGAAGAGCATGGCCGAGGGGCAGATGCGCGCCATCGTCATGGCGTCATGGCCGGCGCCCGAGGGCAGGCGGCGCGCGCTCAGGTTCGAGCCGGTGCGGGCGATGCCGGCGGCGAGCGCCTCCTGCAGGGGCTCCGCCATCGGCGTGGCCTCCTCCTGCGAATAGGGCGTGATCGTCAGGCCGACGCCGCGGCGCGCCGCGATCTCGTGGAAGCGCTCGGCGATCGCCTGATCCATGCTCGCCAGCGTCTCGTTGCGGGGCGAACGGAAATCGATGGTGAAATCGACCGCGCCGGGCACGACATTGGCGGCGCCCGGATCGGGCCGGAAGACGCCGACGGTGCCGACCGCCTGCTCATGGCCGGCAGCGATCTCCTCCAGCGCCAGCGCCATATCGGCGGCGGCCGTCAGCGCATCCTTGCGCAGCTTCATCGGCACCGTGCCGGCATGGCCGGCCTCGCCGGTGACGCGGACGCGGGCGCGCTTCTGGGCGTTGATCGCGGTGACGATGCCGACGGCTTCGTTCTCGATCTCGAGCACCGGCCCCTGCTCGATATGGACCTCGAGATAGGCTTTCAGCGAGCCGGGCTTGCGGGCCAACGCGGCGATGCCCGCAGGATCGCCGCCGAAACCGACGAGCGCATCGCGCAGCACCGTGCCCTCGGCGTCACGCGAGTCGAGCCACGCCGGATCGTAACCGCCGACCAGCGCCGAGGAGGTCGAGAGCGAGGTCGGGAAGCGCACCGTCTCCTCGTCGCCGAAGGCGACGACCTCGAGCGCGAAGGGCAGCACGATACCGGCATCGCGCAGCGCGCCGGCAACGAGGATGCCGGCGACGACGCCGAGATTGCCGTCGAAGCGCCCGCCATCCTTCACGGTGTCGATATGCGAGGCGATCATCACCGCCGGCAGGCCGGGCATCGCCCCCTCGCGGCGCCCCTGGACCGAACCTGCCGCGTCGATGAAGGCCGTGAGGCCCATCACCTCCATCGCACTCTTCGTCCATTCCGCCGCCTGCCTGTGCGCGGGCGAGAGATAGAGCCGGGTCAGCTTGCCCGGCTCGTCGGTGAAGCGGTTGAGGCCATCGAGCGCGGCGAAGGCACGGGCGCCGAGGACGGCGACGGAGGGAAGCGAGGCGGAGGGGAGCGAGGCAGCCATGGCGCGAGCCTAGTAGGTCGCCCGCCCGCCCGAAAGGTCGAAGACGCCGCCGGTGGTGAAGCTGTTCTCGGCCGAGGCCAGGAAGGCGACCATCGAGGCGACCTCCTCCGGCAGCAGGAAGCGCCCGCGCGGGATCTTGGCGAGCATGTAGCCGATATGCTCCTCGCTCATCTGGTCGAAGATGCGGGTGCGGGCGGCGGCCGGCGTGATGCAGTTGACCGCGACATCCTGGGTGGCGAGCTCCTTGCCGAGCGATTTGGTCAGCGCGATCACCGCCGCCTTCGAGGCCGAATAGGCCGAGGCGTTGGGGTTGCCCTCCTTGCCGGCGATCGAGGCGACGAGGACGAGGCGGCCGTAATTGCGCTTGATCATGCCGGGGATCACCGCCTGGCAGCAATGCAGCGTGCCGTCGACATTGAGGCGCATGACCTTGGCCCAGTCCTCGAGCGGGTATTCCCAGGTCTTGAGATTGGGTCCGGCGATGCCGGCGCTGGTCACCAGGATGTCGACCCGGCCGAGGCGGGCCTCCAGCGCGTCAGCCGCCTTTTTCACGGCCGCGGCGTCGGTGACGTCGATGGAGATTCCGGTGGCGCCGCCGCCGATCTCGGCCGCGGCCTGCGCGGCGAGCGCGCCGTCGAGATCCCATATCTCGACCCTGGCGCCGCTCCTGGCGAAGCGCTCGGCCACGGCCCGGCCGATGCCCTGCGCCCCGCCCGTGACGATGGCGACGCGGTCCTTCAGATCGATCTGGTTCATGGCAAGCCTCCGGCTGAGAAATCGGCGGCACGGTAGCGGCATGATTTCGACTAGGCCAGCGTCCCGCGCGCCTTTCGGGTCTGCGCGAGCGCTGTCGACTTACAGGGCATTCCGGTAGGACCGGGTGCTGAACAGGGTCCGGAGCAGGATCCCGAGATCGAGCCAGAACGACCAGTTGTCGATATACCAATGGTCGAAGGCGATGCGCCTGGCCATCTTGTCGTCGGTGTCGGTCTCGCCACGCAGGCCGTTGACCTGGGCCCAGCCGGTGATGCCGGGCTTGACGTTGTGGCGCCTGGCATAGAGCGCGATCTTGCGCTGGAATTCGCGGTCATGGGCCAGCGCATGCGGGCGCGGCCCGACCAGCGACATCTGGCCGGCGACCACGTTCAGCAATTGCGGCAGCTCGTCGAGATTGTAGCGGCGCAGGATGCGGCCGATGCGGGTGATGCGCGGGTCGCCGCGCGTCGCCTGGCGGATGGTGTCGCCATCGTCGGTCGTCGTCATGGTGCGGAACTTGAAGATGCGGAAGGGCTGCTGGTTGAAGCCGTAGCGGCGCTGCAGGAAGAGCACCGGACCCGGCGAATCGAGCCGGATCAGCGCCGCGATGACCAAGAGCAGCGGCAGCGTCAGCACGAGGATCATCGACGCCGCGACGATGTCGAAGACGCGCTTGGCGAGGATCTCGACGGCCGACAGGGCCGGCCTGGTCAGGCGCAGGCTGGCGAGCGAGCCGATCCGCACGATATGCGGGTTGTCGAAGCGGTCCATGATCCGCTCCGGCGTGAGATGGATCGCAACCGGCAGGTTCATGAAGGCGTCGACGCAGGCATCGATCGTCTCCTGGTCAGACCAGGGCAGCGCGATGAAGACCGCGTCCGGCTGCATCTGGCGGCAGCGGGCGACGGCGGTGGCGAGATCGGCCGCAAGCGCGGCCCCCGGATCGTTGATGCGGCGCGCATCATTGCTGCGCAGGAAGGCGACATCGACGATCGAGAAGCCGATATTCCAGGGCTGGTGGCGCGAGACGAAGGACATCACGTCAGGCTCGCGGCCGATCAGGAAGACGCGCTCGGAGGTGATGCGCCCGGTCTTGCTGGCCATCGAGATGGTGCGCACCACGGTGGACCGGGCGAGCGTGATCAGCGGGATGCCGGTCAGGTAGGTGACCAGCACGACGGCGCGCGAATAGTGATCGACGATCTTGGCCAGGAAGACGATGGCGATGAAGGCCACCATGGTGACGTTCCAGACCGTGAAGGCCGAGGCGATCTGGCCCTTGGTCGAAAGATAGTTGCTGAGCTGGTAGCGCCCGCGCAGCGCGTTGGTGAAGACGAAGATCGAGGCGATCATGGTCGCGAGCTCGAGCGTGATCCGGTAGCTCCCGACATGGCCATAGGCCTGGAGGTGATAGGTCACCGAGGCGAGCGCCACGATCGCCACGACCACAACCGCATCGGTCAGCGCGGTCACGAGCCCGATCCAGTGCCGCCAGGCATTGGCGCGCTCGTCGGTCGCCGTCGCTGCCGCGTAGTTCAGATCGTTGACGCTCATCATCATGGCCGGCTCTCCGCATCCGCGACGGCCGGTCGGCCCGCGGCGAGGAGCGGTCCGGAACGGAACAGGATGTCCGCCCGGCGCGCTCTCGGAGCCGGAAACCGCAAGCGCCATGCCGCTGCGGCATGCGCCAAAACGTGCCGGTTCGGGGGATTTCGTCCATGATGCCAGCGTGTTCGAGCCGGTCGCGCGGAGCAGGACCGCGATCGGCCGCCGCCGACGTCCCGATATGGGACACCCTTTCGGCCGCGCCGGCCTCAGCGCGAGCCGAGCAGCCTGTAGGTCATCGCCGCCGAGAGCAGATAGACCGCGCCGAAGACGCCGTTGAGCCAGGGCGCCCAGGCGTCGTTCGCGCCGAAGCGCAGCATCACGAAGGAGAGCAGCGCCGCCTTGAGCGCCGTGACCGCGCAGAGCAGCGCGATGCGCGAGCCGGTGCGTTCGCGGGCATAGAGCAGCTCGGCATGATACTCGACGAGATTGCGGAAGGCCGGGACGAGCAGCATGGGCAGGAAGAGATAGGCGGCTTCCGAGACGTTGCGCCCGAGCGCGCCGGGGAACGGCGTCAGCAGGAGGATGACCGCGACGAGCCCGCCGATCGAGACGATGGCGATCGCCGCCTCGACCAGCGCGCGGCGGCGCCAGCCGCCACTGATCCCACGGTCCTTCATGATCTTCTGCACGAGCATCTGGTTGAAGCTGCGCACCGGCATGGCAGTGAGGTCGATGACCCGCATGGCGATGGCATAGAGCCCGGCGATGCGCTCGCCCGCCAGCGCCAGCATCAGGAGCTTGTCGAGCTCGGCCTGGACATAGAACACGATGTCGGCGGCGCCGGCGAAGACCGCGTCCGACATGCGGCGCGGATAAAGCGCCTTGACGAAGCGCAGGCGCAGCGGCGGCAGGAACAGCGCCAGCGCGACCACGGCCGAGAGCAGCGTCGTGCCGAGATAGGCGTAAGCCCAGACGGCAAGGCTGGCCTGGCCCCAGAGCCAGAAGGCGATCGCGGCCAGGGTCCGCAGCGACGAGCCGATAATGACGAGCAGCGCCGCCTGGCGGAAGCGCCTGAGGCCGTTATTGACGATGGCCACCACCTCGACGAGCCGCCAGCCGAGCACCTCGGCGATGATGATCAGCGCGAAAGGGAGCGGCGCCAGCCGATCCGCGAAGAGCAGAACATAGACCGCGACCGCGACGATGCCGATCAGCGGCAGGGAGAGCAGCGCGAGGCCGCCGAAGCCAGCGAGATAGGCGCCGAGCAGCCGCGGCTTGACCGTCGCCACCCGGTAGACGGGCGAGACGAAGCCGAAGGCGAGCAGGCGCGCGAGGATCAGCCCCGTGGCCGAGGCGGTGGCGAAGAGACCAAATTCGCCGAGGGTCAACGTATTCGCAACGATGAGGAAGTAGACAAGGGAGATGACGAGCCGGCCGGCCGAGCCGCTCAGGATCGTGAGGTAGGCGGAAATGGTGGCGCGATCAGGCGACATGAGGTCCGTTTCACAGGCGGAAAGGCTGGCTTGGCCCCTGCTTGCGCCAATGGGAGGCCAGCACATTGCTTAGCGTAGAGGCGTTGAGCGACCCTAAACGAAACGGAACTGTGCCCGCTTCGCGCAGCCGCTTGACCCGGATCGGAACATGAGCCGCATCATGGGACGGGACGTTTTGGCAGGAAGAGCCGCGCCGACCCTCGCGGGCGCCGGCGGCGGCCGATAATGACGATGCTCGAGCATTATCGGCAGCGGACGGGCTGAGGACGAAGTTTCGATGTCTGCGAGGGCGATGACACGTGTCGCCTTCGGCCAGACGGAGTTTGAAAGTGAAGCGTAGCGTCATGTTCACCACCGGGGACGCCAGCGGCGAACTCAACAGGACGGAAAGACCGGCTGCTTCCGAGAAGGAGCCGGCCACCCGCGTCGCCACGACCTCGAAGCTCGCCCTGTTGGCCGACCCGGTCTGGATCCTCACGACCTTATGGAACCGGAAGGGGCTGGTGATCCTGGCGGCGCTGGCGGGCGTCGTACTGGCGAGCCTGCTCAGCCTGATGATTCCGCCCAAATACATCTCGACAGCCCAGCTCTTCATCGATCCGCGCGACCTGCGCGTGCTCCAGAACGAGGTCTCGCCCAACGCGGTCGGCAGCGACCCGACCTCGATCACCGCCTATCTCGAAAGCCAGGCGCGCGTCATCGCCTCGGACAGCATCAAGTCGCGCGTGATCGAGAGCGAGGGCCTCGACAAGGATCCCGAGTTCGGCGGCGAGGCCAGCAAGAGCGGGCTCGCCCGGCTGATCAGCGAGCTTCTGCCGAGCAGCGGCGCGCCGCCGCGCGACGGCATGCTCTATGCGCTGGCGGCGCTCGACCGCGCCGTCACCGTGCGGCGCGGCGAGCGCACCTTCGTCATCGACATCTCGGTGACATCGCGCGAGGCGGCCAAGGCGGCGCGGATCGCCAATGCGCTCGCCAATGCCTATCTCGACGATCAGGCCCTGGTTCGCGCCGACGCGGCGCAGCGCGCCACGACGGCGCTCACCGGACGTCTCGCGGAATTGCGCGATCGCCTGCGCAGCGCCGAAGAGAAGACCGAGAAATACAAGGAAGCCAACAATATCGTCGCCACCGGCGGCAGGCTGATGAGCGACGAGCAGCTCACCCTCAACAATGCCCAGCTCGTCGCCCTGCGCAACAAGGTCACCGAGGCCAAGGCGAAATACGATCAGACGCGGGCGGTCCGCGCCTCCAGCATCGAGGCCGGCGCGATCCCCGAAGCGGTCGCCTCCAACACGATGACGGCACTGCGCTCGCAGCTCGGCGCGGCCTTGAGCAAGGAGGCCGACCTCCTGGCCTCGCTCGGATCGCGCCATCCGGCGCTCGCCGCGGCGCAGGCGCAGGTGCGCGACGCACGGCGCCAGATCAACGACGAGTTGTCCCGCATCGCCCAGGCCGCCAAGATCGAATATGACCGCTCCGTCGAGGCCGAGCGCCAGACGACGCGGCGCGTCGACGACCTGACCAAGCAGCAATACGCGACCGGCCGCGCCTCGGTGCAGCTACGCGAGCTCGAACGCGAGGTCGAATCCTCGCGCGTCGTCTACGACGCCTTCCTGCGGCGCGCGCGCGAGACCGGCGAGCTTTCCGGCATCGACACCACCAATGCCCGCGTCATCAGCGCTGCGATGCCGCCGCTCGAGAAGAGCGGCGTCAGCCGACGCACCATCGCCGCGCTCGGCGGCATCGCCGGCGGCGGGCTCGGCGTGATCGCGGCCCTCGGCCTGGCGCTGTTCGGCGGCCTGCCGCGTCCGCCGCGCCGGACTCCTGCTCCGCCCATGCCGGCAACCGAAGCCGCCGCAGACGAAATCGCCAAGCCCCCGGCGCTTGCGACGCCCGAGCCCGCCGCGCCGCAACCGGCCGCCGCGCCGGCGAAGGCCGGATGGCGGCGCTTCGTCGCGATCCAGGGCGGCCAGGCCGCCCGCCTGCCCGATTCCGTCAAGGCCTCGACGGCGCCGCTGCTCGGGACCCTGCCCGCGGTGCGGCACCGGCGCTGGCGCAACGAGGCTGAGCCGCGCTCGGTCTTCCAGTCCAAGGCCCATCTCGTCGACGTGATGGACAAGCCCAATGCCGGCTTCGCCAAGGCGATCCGCACCGTCCGGGCCAAGCTCGCCGACCAGGCCGGCGGCAATACGAAGCGCCGCATCCTGGTGATGGGGCTGCGCCGCAATGCCGGCGCCTCGACGCTGGCGCTCAATCTCGCGCTCGATGCGGCGCTCGCCGGCCTGCCGGCCCTGCTGGTCGATTCAGGCATCGGCGAGACCAGCCTGACGGCGGTCTATGCGCCCGAGGCGCAGGCCGGGCTGCACGACATCGTCTCCGGTGGGGCCGGGCTGGTGCGCGTCGCGCTGCAGGACGAGGGGACCGGCCTGTTCTTCCTGCCGCGCCGGGGCCGAACCGAGCTCGTCACCTCCGAACAGATCGGGCGGGACTTCTTCGGCGTTGCGCGGCGCTTCGGCCCGATCCTGATCGACGGGGCGTCGATCGGCGCCGACACGCTCTCCCGGCACTTCATCGACGCTGTCGACGATATCGTGCTCGTCGTGCGCGAGGGCGAGGTCGGCGCCGGCGATCTCGAGCAGGCCAATGCGACGCTCGGCGAGAACGCCGCCAAGATCCGCGGCTTCGTGATCAACGAAGCCTGAGCGCGAGCGCTGGCGCCAAGGCCGACGTGCGGCTGAGCCTCACTCGGCCGGAGCCGGCTTGACCTCGGCTTCGGGCTTGGCCTTGCGCCGGTCGCCCATGATCAGCCCGAAGAGCGGCCCGGCGCCGACCATGACCAGGAAGACGCGGATGATGTGGTGCGCCGCGACGAAGGCGACCTCGGTATGCAGCGCCAGCGCGATCAGGCTCATCTCGGCGAGCCCGCCCGGCGAATAGGCCAGGATCAGCGGCACATGGCCATAGACCGAGACCTGCGCCACGCCCCAGGCGAAGGCAAAGGTCAGGGAGAGCAGGACCACGGTCGAGCCGACCGAGAGCAGCAGCACCCGCAGGATCACGTTCGGCGAGGTGCCGATGAAACGGCAGCCGACAGTGACGCCGAGCACGAGCTGCGCCGCATTGACGACCTGGAAGGGCGGCGCGGAATCGCTCCAGCCGAGGAAATGCACCAGGGCGCTGACCAGCATCGGCCCGAGCAGGAACTTGGCCGGCAGGCGCAGCAGGTGCCCGACGACGACGCCGGCGAGGCCGCAGCCGATCAGCCAGAGCTCGGCGAAGAGCGGCGTCTGCGCCAGGGAAGGGCCGGCATTGCGCGTACCGGTCAGCGAGACGCCCTCGAGCCATTGCACGATGAAGGGCAGCGTCATCACCACCAGCAGCACGCGGGCCGAATGGATCAGCGCGATGATGCGGGCATCGCCGCCCTTCTCCTCGCCGAGGATGACCATCTCCATCAGCCCGCCCGGCATGCCGGCGAAGAAGGCCGTGGTCGTGTCGAAGCCGGCGACGCGGCGAAAGTAAGTGACGCAGCACAGGCCGCAGGCGGTCATGAACAGCACGAGGCCGATCAGCGTCGGCAGCCAGTTCGGCAATTGCGCGACGAGATCGGGCCGGAAGCCGGCGCCGAGCATGACGCCGATCACCACGCTCATCGGCGGGCGGATCACGCCCGGCGCCGCGATCGGTGCGCGCAGCAGCGCGGCTGCCGTGCAGAACACCATGGAGCCGAGCATCCAGGGCAGCGGCAGCCTGGCCTGCACGAAGAGCCAGCCGCCGATGCCGCCGAGCAGCAGGGCGAGGGCGAACCGGCGATAGGGGAAGCGCTTTGGAGAAAGCGAACGCAGGCCGCTCACCAGATCGGACAGCAGGACCCTCATGCGTCGATCGGCCTTTCGTTCAATATGCGCTGTTCCCCGGCGCCCGCACGGCTGCCTACACTGCTTCCGCCCGCGCATACAGTACGCAGAAGGAATGCCGGCCCCGCCGCCCGGTCGCGGCAGGGCGGCAGACCCCTTGCGCTCACAACCCCGCCATGTGCCTGCGCCCACTGGTCAGGCATTCGCGGATCGTCAATGATTTCTGGTAGTTGATGGTGAGCCGGCGCGTCTTGGTGCCCGGTCTATTGGTTCGGGCGATGAGCGAAGACAGGCTTTCCGGACGGCAGCGCCGTGCGGGTCTCGATGATGGCGTCGGCGAGCTGCCGGCGTCCGCCCGATCTGTCGAAGCCGAGGACCCCGAGCCTCCTCCAGCAGAGAATCGCGACGCGGTCGCGCCGGTGGTCCTGAGCGCCGTTCCGGGCGTGAGCGAGCCGGGGCCGACGGGCTGGCTTGCCGCACGCCGGCACCGTTTCATCCGCTGGTGGCGCGGCTCGACGCCCAATCTGCGCGGCTCGATCTACATGATGTCGGCGCTGCTGGTCTATGCGGTGATGGTCGGGCTGATCAAGCTGATCGGCACCGCGATCCCGCTGATCGAGACGCTGCTCATCCGCCAGATCATCATGAGCGTGATCATCGTCGCCTTCGCCGCGCGCGAGCTGCCGGCGATGATGTACACGGCCCGGCCGGGCCTGCAGGTCTTCCGCGGAGTGCTCACGCTCGCCGCGATGTTCTGCGGTTTCAGCGCCGTCATCTACATCCCGCTGGCGCAGGCGACCGCGATCGGCTTCAGCCAGGTGCTGTTCGTCACCATCGCTGCCGTGCTGGTGCTGAAGGAGCAGGTCGACACGAGGCGCTGGATCGCGACGATCATCGGCTTCGTCGGCGTCGTCATCATGCTCAATCCCTCGACCAAGGGGCTCGACATCTATGCGCTGATGGCGGTCGCGGGCGCGCTGTTCGGCGCCGGCATCACGATCAGCGTACGCAAGCTCGCCGCGACCGAGCGGACCGACACGATCCTGATCTATCAGGGCATGGTGCTGATCGTCGTGCTCGCGGTGCCGGTCTGGCTGTTCTGGGTGCCACCGACGCCGGAGCAATGGCTCTGGCTCGTCCTGCTCAGCATCTTCGGCACCGCCGGGCAATGGCTGATCACCCGCGCCTACCAGGTCGGCGAGGCGGCCGCGCTGGCGCCGCTCGATTTCAGCCGCCTGATCCTGGCGAGCCTGACCGGCTTCATCTTCTTCGCCGAGATCCCGGCGCTGCCGACCTGGATCGGCGCCGGCTTCGTCATCGGCGCGACGCTCTATACGATGCGCAAGAACGCCCGCCCGCTGCTTGCGCCCGACGCGCCGGCCTGACCCTCCAAGCCCCAGGACCTTCCCGTGACGCACCATCAGCTCGATGCCGGACTCGACAGCTGCCACTGGGGCTTCTTCGACGCGACGCTGAAACCCGTCCTGACGATCGCGAGCGGCGACAGCGTCACGATCCGCACCGTCACCGGCGGGGCCGAGACCCAGCCGAAATCCGGCTTCCATGTCCTGCCGGAGATCCACGCGATCCACGAAAAGGCCGCGCGCATGGTGCCCGGCCATATCCTGACCGGCCCGGTCGCGGTCAAGGGCGCAAGGCCCGGCCATGTGCTGGAGGTGCGGATCCGCGAGGTGAAGCTGCGCACCGACTGGGGCTACACGCTGATCAAGCCGCTCGGTGGCACGCTGCCCGAGGAGTTCGACGCCCATACATTCGTGCATATCGGGCTCGACGCGGCGAAGAACATCGCGCATCTGCCTTGGGGCATGGAACTGCCGCTCGCGCCCTTTTTCGGCGTGATGGGCACGGCGCCGCCGCCGCATTGGGGCCGACAGACCTCGTTGGTGCCGCGCGCCTTCGGCGGCAATCTCGACAACAAGGAGCTCGTGCCCGGTTCGACGCTCTATTTGCCGGTCTTCGTCGAGGGCGGGCTGTTCTCCTGCGGCGACGGGCATGGCGCGCAGGGCGACGGCGAGGTCTGCGTCACCGCGATCGAGACCGCGCTGGAGGGCACGTTCGAGTTCGTCCTGCGCGAGGATTTGAGTTTTGCGACGCCGCGCGCCGAGACGCCGACGCATCACATCACCATGGGCATCGACCCCGATCTCGACATCTGCGCGCAGAAGGCGCTGCGCGAGATGATCGGCCTGATCGGCGAACGCACCAAGCTGACTCGGGAGGAGGCCTATATGCTGTGCAGCCTCGCCGCCGATCTGCGCGTCACGCAAACGGTCAACGGCTCGAAGGGCGTGCATTGCATGCTGGCCAAGAGCCTGGTGCCGTAGATTTGGCCGCAGTCATTCCGGGGCGCTGCGCAGCAGCGAGCCTGGAACCCAAATCCACAGGCTTGCGGAAGCGAGGCAACAACCGTCTCTGTCTTCTCAACCAGCGCCGGCGCGTCTGGTTTCCGGGCTCAGGCCTACGGCCTGCCCCGGAATGACGGACGTGGGGCCGCCCCACTCACGCCGACTTCTGAAACACGCCGTCCCGGTAGGCCGCGCCGAAATAGACGTCGACCGAGCGGACCCTGTCGCCGGCGAAGGTGAAGAACTCGGTGTTGCGGAACTCCTTGCCGTCGCGGGTGCGGCAGAGATAGGTGACGAAGGCGCCGTCGCCGCCCTCGACGATCCGCTCGATCTCATGCCGCTCGATCAGATCGCGATTCGGCCAGCAGCGCCTGAAATACTCGGCCTTGTCGATCGCGTCGTCATAGGGGCTGGTGAAGGTGAAGTCTTCGCTCAGGGCGTCGTCGAGAGCTTGGCGCTCGCCCGTGCGATAGGCGTCGAACACCGCGCGGACGAGATCGGGCTTGCTGACCGGCATCGCGGGCCTCCCTTTTCATAACTAATTGTGTTATACAACTGGTTGTAAACTAAGCGCACCAATGCCATGTTGCAAGCGGTTCTCTCGCTAGATGTCTGGAGGCATGCATGGACGGCGATCCGCGCTCGGGCTGCCCGATCAATCTCACGCTTGAGGTGGTCGGCGACAAATGGAGCCTGCTGATCATCCGCGACATCATCTTCGGCAATCGCCGGCATTTCCGCGAATTGCTGCTGCAGTCCGAAGAAGGCATCTCGTCGAACATCCTGGCGGACCGGCTCAAGACGATGCTGGAGCAGGGCGTCCTGACCAAGACGGACGACCCCTCGCACAAGCAGAAGGTGACTTACAGCCTGACCGATAAGGGCATCCAGCTCCTGCCTGTGCTGGCGCAGATGGCGGGCTGGGGGCTGAAATTCCTGCCGGTCAGCGAGGAGCTCTCGATTCGCGCCGAGCTTTTGACCGAGGGCGGGCCGCCGCTCTGGGAGGAGTTCATGGACGAATTGCGCGAGAGCCATCTCGGCCTTGCCAATCCGCGCCGCGCGCAACCGGGCTGGATCAGTGTCGGGGCGCGTATGAAAGCTGCCTATGAGGCGGTGGTGGCGCGCAAGGCGGCGGAGGCGGCCTCCGCCGCCGAATGACGTGCGGCGGCGCTATTCCTGCGGGAGGAACTTGAGATAGGGCTCGGCCTCGACCAGCGCCCTGGCATAGGACGGGCGCTGCATCAGCCGGGCGCGATAGGCTACGACATTCGGAAAATCCTCACCGAGCGGCGCCACCTTGTCGGCATAGAAGAGCGAGGGCGCGGCGGCGCAATCGGCCAGGCTGAAATCGTCGCCGAGCGCCCAGGTCCGGCCGGCGATCTCGCGCTCCAGCACGGCATAGGCGGCGCGCAGCTGCTCCCGCGCCTGCGAGACGCCGAAAGGGTCGCGCTGAGCCTCGGGCCGAAGCCGGTCGAACACCACCTTCTGCATCGGCGTCATCACATGGAAGTCGAAGAAGCGGTCGCGCCTGCGGGCTTCGAGCGCCCGGTCGGGATCGGCCGGCACGAGCGGCTGCCCGCCCTGCCTGAAGCGGTCGAGATATTCGATGATGACGCTCGATTCCAGGACGACGCGGTCCGCCTCGCCGTCGCGCAGGGCCGGGAAGCGGCCGAGCGGCGAGATCTTGAGGAAGGCCTCGCGCTCCGCCGCATCGCCCAGGTTCACGATCTGCGGCTCGAAGGCGATGCCGTGCTCGTAAAGCGCGATCAGGGCCTTGTGGCAATAGCTCGAAAGCGGGTGGAAATAGAGGGTGAAGCGCATCGTTATGCTCCTGTCGGACAGGCATCGACCGGGTAGAGACTACTCCAAACCAATTTCATATTGCAACTGGTTTTATTCTGGCAAAGGCGCGACCACGCGGCGCGTTGCCTCCGCCCGGCCCGGCCGGCTATGAATACCGGCACGCTTCCTCTGCCGCGTGCTCCAGATCCTGTCCGAGCCCAAGCAGCCGAGGCTTCACATCATGCGCATCGAGAACGATCCCAAGCTCGATTTCCGGGATGTCCTGATCCGGCCCAAACGCTCGACGCTGGGCAGCCGCGCCCATGTCGACGTCAACCGGACCTTCCGCTTCGCCCATACCGGCCAGGACTGGACCGGCTTCCCGCTGATCGCCGCCAATATGGACGTGGTCGGCACCATGGCGATGGCGCGCGCGCTGCTGAAGCACGGCGCCATGGTGGCGCTGCACAAGCATTACGACGCGGATGCCCTGATCGCCTTCTTCAAGGAACCCGAATCCGCCAACGCCTTCTACTCGCTCGGCACCACCAAGGCCGACCACGACAAGCTCAGCCAAGTCCATGCCAAGGCGCCGATCGGCAAGATCTGCCTCGATGTGGCGAACGGCTATACCGAGAAATTCGTCGACACGGTCAAGGCGACGCGCGACGCCTTTCCGCATGCCGCGATCATGGCCGGCAACGTGGTGACCGGCGACATGACCGAGGCGCTGCTGCTGGCAGGCGCCGACATCGTCAAGGTCGGAATCGGGCCGGGCTCGGTCTGCACCACCCGCAAGATGACCGGCGTCGGCTATCCGCAGCTCTCGGCGATCATCGAATGCGCCGATGCCGCCCATGGCCTGAAGGGCCTGGTCTGCGGCGATGGCGGCCTGACCGTGCCCGGCGACGTCGCCAAGGCCTACGGCGCCGGCGCCGATTTCGTCATGATGGGCGGCATGCTCGCCGGCCATGACGAATGCGAGGGCGGGCTGCGCTACGAGGAGCGCGACGGCGAGAACGTGCCGGTGGCGATGACCTTCTACGGCATGTCCTCGGAAACCGCGATGAAGCGCTATTCGGGCGGCGTCGCCAAATACCGCGCCTCGGAGGGCAAGACCGTCGAGGTGCCTTATCGCGGCCCGGTCGAGGGCACGATGCAGGAACTGATGGGCGGGGTGCGCTCGGCGATGACCTATATCGGCGCCGTGCGGCTGAAGGAGGTGCCCAAGCGCACCACCTTCATCATGGTCGGCAGCCAGCTCAACACGGTGTTCGGGAACTGAGCAGGCGATGATGTCTCGGAACCATGCCGCGTCATCCCGGGCAAGCGAAGCGCAGAGCCGGGATCCATCGTAAGGCTTCGGTGTTCCGGGATGGATCCTGGAGCAGCGCGGCTTCGCCGCTTGTCCGGGATGACGCGAAGCGGAGCGTCCGTGCAGACGAAGGCGCGACGGGCCGTCAGGCCGATGGCGGCTGGTCCTCTTCGCTTATCCGGCCGTCGACGAGATGGATGCGCCGCCCGATCCGTGCCGCCATGTCCATGTCATGCGTCACGGCGATCACCGTCTTGCCGCGCTCGCGCACCAATGCGTCGAGGATGGCGAAGACCTGCTGCGAGCTCTTGCTGTCGAGGCTGCCGGTCGGCTCGTCGGCGAGAACGAGTGGCGGGTCGTTGGCCAGCGCGCGGGCGACGGCGACGCGCTGGCGCTGGCCGCCCGAAAGCTGGTCGGGCCGCTTGTCGAGATGGCCGGCGAGGCCGAGCGCCTCGAGCAGCCCGGTCGAGCGCTCGCGCATCGCCGCGGTGCCGAGCCGGCCGAGCCGGCGCATCGGGATCTCGACATTCTCGCGCACCGTGAACTCGGGCAGCAGGAAGTGGAACTGGAAGACGAAGCCGAGCGTGGCTAGGCGGATTTCGGCCCGCTCGCGCTCGCTCAGCCCGTCGGTGTCGCGGCCCGCGATGCTCAGTGTGCCGCCGGTCGGCCGGTCGAGCAGGCCGAGCAGGTAGAGCAGCGAGGATTTGCCGGAGCCGGAGGGGCCGGTGATGGCGACGAATTCGCGCTCGGAGATGGTCAGCGTGATGTCGCGCACCAGCGTCACCGGCACGGCGGCGGGCAGCACGCGCGTCAGCCCCGCGGCCTCGATCAGCGCGCTCATGTCGCCCCTCGGATGATCTCGACAGGGTTCAGCCGCGCCGCCTGGCGGGCCGGGAGATAGCCGGCGATCCCGGCGGAGACGAGAGCGAAGCCGGCGGCGATCAGATAGTGCCAGATGCTCCAGGCCAAGGGCAGGCGCGTGATCTCCTGCGCGACGGCGGCGCCGGACAGCTCAAAACGCACCAGCGACATCGCGAAGCACAGGCCGAAACCGACCGCCCAGCCGATCAGCGAGCCGCCGGCGCCGAGCGCCAGGCCCTCGAGCAGGAACAGGCGACGCATGTCGGCCTCCGTGAAGCCGAGCGACTTCAGGATGGCGATGTCGCGCGCCTTCTCATGCGTGATGGTCGAGATGATGTTGAAGATGCCGAAACCCGCGACGAGCAGGATGGCGCCGACGACGGTGTACATGATGACATTGCGGATCACCATCGCCTCGAGCAGCGACTCGTTCGCCTCCTGCCAGGCCATGGCCTTGTAGCCGATCTGCGCCTCGGCCCGGCGCGCCACCTGCGGCGCAGCGGCGGGATCGTCGAGCTTCAGGCGGATCTCGTTGATCGCGTTCGGCCGCTCGCTGAGGATCTGCGCGTTCTTGAGCAGGACATAGCCCTCGCCCTCGTCGCGCGCCGTCGTTCCGGTATGGAACAGGCCGACGATCTTGAAGGCGCGGTTCTGGCCGGTGGAGGAGACCACCGTCACGGTGGTGCCGAGCTCGGCACCGAGCCGCTGCGCCAGGCGGTCGCCGACGACGATGTTGTTGCCGCCGGCGATCAGCGAGGTGAAGCTGCCCTGGCGGAAATCGTCGGCGATCGAGGAGACGCGCAGCTCCGCCTGCGGCTCGATGCCGATGATGCTGATGCCGACATCGCGCCCGGCATAGCGCACCACCCCTTGCGTCTTCAGGCTGAGCGCCATCCGGCCCGGAACCCAGGCCCGCAGCATCGCCGTCGCCTCGGTCGGGTTGAGGATGCCGCGCCGGTCCTCCTTCGGCCGCAAGCCGTCGATGCGCAGCGCCGGGAACAGGTCCTCGGACGGCTGCCGGGGCGCCGCCCGGCGCTCGTCGGTGATGTCGACATGCGGCATGGTGTCGACCAGCTTGGCGACGAAATCATCCTCGCCGCCCTGCATCAGCGCCGCCATCGCGATCGAGAAGCCGACGCCGAGCGCGACGCCGAGCACCGCGACCAGGGTCTGCCGGCCGCGCCCCAGGATATGCGTCAGGGCGAGATCGAGAATGAGGCGCATCGCTCAGCCTCCGGCCGCCCTGACACGGGCGCCGTCGGTGAGGCGCTCGGGATAGGGCGCGACGACACGGCCATCCTCGGGCAGCCCCGACAGGATCTCGACCTCGCTCGTGCCGCGAATGCCGATCTTGAGCTCGCGGCGACGGGCGACATCGCCCTCGACGACGAAGACCGCATCGCCCTGGAGCGCGTTCGTCGGCAGGAGCCGCGCATTGCGCGAGACACGGGCGACGATGTTGAGCTCGACCGTCATGCCGATCAGCACCGGGGTCTCGTCCGGCAGCGCCAGATAGACCCGATAGGTCTTGGCGACGGGGTCTCCCTTGGGCGTGATGCTGTCGACCGTGGCTTCGAGCGTGCGGCCGGGAAAGGCATCGGCTTTGACCAGCACCTTCTGGCCGGCCTTGACCTGCGGGATATCCTCTTCGTTGACATCGGCGACGACCCGCAGCGGCCGCGGCTCGCCGATCCAGAACAGCACCGTGCCGGGCTCGGCGATCTCGCCGACCTCGCCATCCTGGCGCAGGACGACGCCGCTCATCGGCGCGCGCAGGACATAGTTCTCCAGCCGCGCCGTCTGCCCGGCGACGAGGGCCGCGCTCTGGCCGACCTCGCTGCGGGCGCGATCCAGCGCCTGCTGGCTCGTGGCGTTGCGCTCGATCAGGACGCTGAGCCGCTCGATCTCGGCGGTGGCGAGCTTCTGGCGGGCCTTGAGCTCGGCGAGCGTGGCCTCGGCCTGGGCGCTGTCGAGCCGGGCGAGCTGTTTGCCGCGCTCGACCTTGGCGCCCTCGCAATCGCAGAGTTCGACGATGCGCTCGCGCAGGAGCGGGGTGACCTTGGCCCAAGTCCGCGGCTCGACGACGCCGGTCGCATAGACGATCTCGGCCGCGTCGCCGCGCTTGGGCGTCACGGTCGCGACCGCGGCCGGCCGGCTGAAGGACCAATAGGCCGCGCCCGCCCCGGCGAGCGCGGCAAGGAAGAGCAAAGTGCGGACGACCTTCAAGGCTGGCCTCCAGAGGATGGCGATCAGGGAGAAGGGCCGATGCGCCAGGTCCCGGGGCGGGATGATTTCCGTTGCATCGGCGCGGCCCGCCACATTAGACTGCGGCAAACCGACCGTCGGTCATTATACAGACCGGCGGTCGGTCGTCAATGGAAACGAGGCGCACCTATGCCGCGCGTGGTGAAACATCCGGAGGATCGCCGGGGCGAATTGCTGGACTGCGCGCAGGCGCTGTTCTTCGAGCGTGGCTATGAAGGCACCACGATCGCCGACATCATCGCGAAGGCCGGCGTCTCGAAAGGCGGCTTCTATCACCATTACGCCTCCAAGGAGGAGCTGCTGGAAGCGCTCGCCGCGCGGCTGGCGCAAGCGGCGGTGGTGCGGGTTCAGGACATTCTGGACGATGACGGGCTCGACGCGCTGACCCGGCTGAACGCCTTCCTGGCGCGCTCACGCCAGATGAAGCTGGAAGACGCGCCAAAACTGCGCGCCGCCTTCGACGTGCTGTTCCGACCCGAGAACATCGTGCTCTATCACCGGGTCAACGCCGCCTCGATCACCGTGATGCTACCGGTGCTCACCCGCATCATCGCCCAGGGCAAGGCGGAAGGAGCCTTCGACGTGCCCGATGCGGAGGCCGCCGCCGAGATCGTGCTGCAGATCGGCGCCAGCACGCATGGCGCGGTGGCGCGCACGATCATGGCCGCGGGGACGCCCGAGGCGGAAGCTGCCATCGAGGCGCTGGACGCCCGCTTCCGCTTCCTCGGCATCGCCGCCGATAGGATCCTCGGATTGCCGGATGGCAGCCTGACCTTCGTCGAGCCCGGCTTTACGCGCGCCGTCATGGCGCCGCGCTAGGTCGCCCGAAACCGCGCGAAGCGTCGTTGGCGGCAGCACGAAAAAGGGGACGCCGGAGACCTGGCGGGATCGTCAGCTTCCGACCCCATCGCGGACTTGAGGCAACATGGCGAAAGTGCAAGATGCCTGCATGAGCATGCACGCCTACCTGCTGTTCGTCGCTTCCTCCGTCGTTCTGGTCCTCGTGCCCGGGCCCGACATGGCGTACATGCTGACTCGGACCGTTGCCCAAGGCCGACGCGCCGGCAGCATGGCCGCCCTCGGCATCAATGTCGGTGCATACGTGCATTTGGCAGCGGCCATCGCCGGCATTTCCGCGTTGCTGCTGGCCTCGACAACTGCCTTCACCATCGTGAAGTGGGCGGGAGCGGCCTATCTTTGCTACCTCGGTGTCCGCGCTCTGATGAGCCGTGAAGCGATCACCAATCTAACGAGCAGTGAAGTGAGCGGGCGAAGCTTAAGAGCGGTCTTCTGGCAAGGCTTCTGGAGCGATGTGCTCAATCCGAAGGTGGCGATCTTCTATGTTGCGCTTCTTCCTCAATTCATCGACACGCAAGCCGGACACCCCACCCTGCAACTCATCCTGCTCGGTGTAACGGGCAATGTGATCGGCATTTGCATCAACCTTGTGCTCGTTGCCGGTGCCGCAGGACTGACGGGCAAACTGCGCCGCAATGAGCGCATCGCACTCTGGCTTCAGCGAGCGATGGGCGTGCTCTTCATCGGCCTGGGAGCTCGGCTCGCGGCACAGAAGGCGTAGATTTGCCGAGTTCCGCTTTCCTCCCATGTGCGACATGGGCTGCGCGGGCGCGATCGACTCCCTCCGCCCAATAAAAAAGCCGGCCTCGGGGCCGGCTTTCCAAGAACGTAGAAGCCCTGCTCAGCCGCGCCCGACATTCCGGCGGTCGCGCCGGCGGTCGGCCGCAGGCTGGTAGGCGATGCGGGCATGGTAGGTGCAGTAGGGCATGCCGGTCGCCGAACGGCCGCCGCAGAAGCGGAATTCCGGGGTGGTCGGATCGCCCATCGGCCAGCGGCACATATATTCGCGCAGATCCATGATGGTGACGCGCTCGGAGAACGGCACCACGACATCCTCCGGCAGGGGCGGCGCCTGCTCGGCCTGGGCTTCCGCCTCGGGAGCGAATTGCGGAGCGAGCGCATTGGCGCCGCGCGTCATGCCGTGCCCGCCGCCATTGCCGGTCATCGGATGGCTGGGCGAACGGGTCGGCGCCTTGCGAGGCCGCGGCGTCGAGGAGGCGGCCGGATTCTTGGCGCGGCCGGAGAGGCCGAGCCGGTGCACCTTGCCGATCACGGCGTTGCGCGTGACGCTGCCGAGCTCGCCCGCGATCTGGCTGGCGCTCAGGCCGTCGCTCCAGAGCTTCTTGAGAAGCTCGACGCGTTCCTCCGTCCATGCTCCGACGTCGTTCATGGCTTCACCTGTCTCATCCAGCCCGCCCCTTGCGGAGCCGGCCTAGGGGCCGATCATTGGCGGAATCCGAGACCGGCAGCGCCCGTCGCAAAACGGAAGCCGTTACACCCGGAACTGACGGTACAGGAGACGCCGCACGAGATGTCGTATCTGACGAGCAAGACCATACAAGATGCCCGGACTCAGCCACAAGAGTCCGCGAATCGGAAAACGGCTTTTCCCCAGGTAAAGCGGCAGGCGGCGTCAAGGTGAATCTTTTCGGCAACGCTGACGCTGCGACAGTTTCCGGCCCGCGGAATTGACAGCGCGGTAGGCGTTCAGCATAGTCGCGAGGTGATGCAGCCGCCCCGCTTGGGCGGCGCTTATGTTTTTGACGGATCGGGGCTTCGCACATGCGGATGACGATGCGACGAGAGGCTAGGGCCTGGCTGCGACGATGATGTCGCCGGCAGGTCGCACGCGCCTGGCATGATGCCAGAAGCGGCGGCCCGCCTCACGCAGATCGATCCAGCCTCCCATCTCGCCCTTTCGTCACGAGGATCGCCTCCCATGACTTCCGCTCCCGTTTCCGCCTCCCCCTCCGTGCTGCTGCCGACCTATGCCCGCGCCCCGATCGCGCTCGAACGCGGCGAAGGCGCCTGGGCGATCGCCACCGACGGCCAGCGCTATCTCGATTTCGGCGCCGGCATCGCGGTCAACTCGCTCGGCCATGCCCATCCGCATCTGGTCAAGGCGCTGACCGAGCAGGCCCAGCGCATCTGGCACACCTCGAACCTCTACAGCATGCCCGAGGGCGAGAGGCTGGCCCGGCGGCTCTGCGAGGCGACCTTCGCGGAGCGGGTGTTCTTCACCAATTCCGGCGCCGAGGCGAACGAGTGCGCGATCAAGATGGCGCGCAAGTACCACGCAGCGAAGGGCCATCCCGAGCGCTTCCGGATCATCACCTTCGAGGGCGCCTTCCATGGCCGCACGCTGGCGACGATCGCGGCCGGCGGGCAGCAGAAATATATCGACGGCTTCGGCCCCAAGGTCGACGGCTTCGACCAGGTGCCCTTCGACGACGAGAAGGCGCTGAAGGCGGCGATCGGACCGGAGACGGCCGCGCTGATGATCGAGCCGATCCAGGGCGAGGGCGGGCTGCGCTCGGTGCCGGCACGCTTCCTCAAGCTGCTGCGCGAGCTCTGCGACGAGCATGGGCTGATGCTGATCTTCGACGAGATCCAGACCGGCGTCGGCCGCAGCGGCAAGTTCTTCTCCTATGAGCATTTCGGCGTCGCCCCCGACATCATGTCGGTCGCCAAGGGCATTGGCGGCGGCTTCCCGATGGGCGCCTGCCTCGCGACCGAGGAAGCGGCCTCGGGCATGACGCTCGGCACGCATGGCACCACCTTCGGCGGCAACCCGCTCGCCATGGCGGTCGGCAATGCGGTGCTCGACGTCGTGCTGAAGCCCGGCTTCATCGAGCATGTCGCGCAAATGAGCCTGCGGCTGCGCCAGTCGCTGGCCCAGCTCAAGGACCAGCATCCCGACATCATCGCCGAGATCCGCGGCGAAGGGCTGATGCTCGGCCTCAAGCTCCACACGCCGAACACCGATTTCGTCACCGAAGCGCGCGCGGCCGGGCTCTTGGTCGTGGCGGCGGGCGACAATGTCGTGCGGCTGCTGCCGCCGCTGATCATCGGCGAGAGCGAGGTCGCCGAGGCCGTCGCCCGGCTCGACAAGGCGGCGCAGGCCGTGGAGGCCACGCTGTCGCGGCCGGCGGCCGAATAGCACCCACCATTTCCAGACATTCCTGCGAAGGAAGCGCCGACCCATGCGCCATTTCCTCGATCTTTCCGATTTCTCCAGCGACCAGCTCAGGGCGATCCTGCGCACCGGCGAGGAGATCAAGGCGCGTCGCCGCACGCCCGCCGCCGCCTCCGACCGCCTGCTCGAGGGCAAGGTCATCGCCATGATCTTCGAGCAGCCCTCGCTGCGCACCCGCGTCTCCTTCGATGTCGGCATCCGCGAGCTCGGCGGCTCGCCGATGATGGTGACCGGACAGGAGATCGAGCTCGGCGAGCGCGAGACCATCGCCGACACCGCCCGCGTGCTGTCGCGCTATGTCGACGCGATCATGATCCGCATGCTCGACCATGATTCCGTGGTCGAGATGGCGAAATACGCCACCGTGCCGGTGATCAACGGCCTGACCAAGCGCCAGCATCCCTGCCAGGTCATGGCCGACGTGATGACCTTCGAGGAGCGCAAGGGGCCGATCGCCGGCAAGCGCATCGCCTGGACCGGCGACACCAACAACGTGCTGACCTCCTGGGTCCATGCCGCCGGCCGGCTCGATTTCGAGCTCGCTATCGCGACGCCGGACGAACTGGCGCCGCCGCCGGAGCTGATCGACTGGGCCCGCAAGCAAGGCGCGAAAGTGAAGCTGACGACGCGGCCGGAGGCCGCCGTCGAGGGCGCCGATTGCGTGATCACCGATTGCTGGGTCTCGATGGGCGACGAGGAGGGCACGCGCCACAACCTGCTGCGGCCCTACCAGGTCGACGACCGCCTGCTCGGCCGCGCCGAGAAGGACGCGATCTTCATGCATTGCCTGCCGGCGTCGCGTGGCGAGGAGGTCACCGACGCGGTCATGGACGGGCCGCAATCGGCGGTGTTCGACGAGGCCGAGAACCGTCTGCATGCGCAGAAGGGCATCCTGGCCTGGTGCTTCGGCGGCGTCGCGGCCTGATGGCCGGGTCCGACATCGCGGCGGAGACGGCAACGCTCGACGACCGCGTCGTGCCGTTCACGGTGCCCGATCTCGACATTCGCGGGCGGGTCGTGCGGCTTGGCGCCTCGATCGACACGGTGCTGGAGCGCCACGGCTATCCGGAGCCGGTCTCGCGCGTGCTCGGCGAGGCGGCGGCCTTGACCGTGCTGCTCGGCACGGCGCTGAAATTCGACGGGCGTTTCCAGCTCCAGACCAAGAGCGACGGACCGATCTCGATGCTGGTCGTCGATTTCAACGCGCCCGACAATTACCGCGCCGTCGCCCATTTCGACGAGTCGCGGCTGGAACAGGCGATCGCGGCCGGCGCGACCACGACCGGCGACTTGCTGGGCGAGGGCCATCTCGGCCTGACCGTCGACCAGGGCTCGCAGGCGACACGCTACCAGGGTGTCGTCGCGCTGGAGCGGCAGAGCCTGGAAGAGGCGGCGCATCAGTATTTCCGGCAGTCGGAGCAGATCCCGAGCCGGGTCCGGCTCGCGGTCGGCAGCGTCGTCAGCGGCGGCGGGCGGCAATGGCGCGCCGGCGGGCTGATCGCGCAGTTCATGCCGCATTCGCCGGAGCGCCTGCGTGCCGCCGATCTCCATCCCGGCGATGCGCCAGAGGGCCACGAAATCCTCGCCGGCGAGCATCCCGACGGCATCAGCGACGACGCCTGGGCCGAAGCGCGCTCGCTCACCGAGACGATCGAGGATCACGAGCTGCTCGATCCGCT
The DNA here is from genome assembly GCF_051860145.1 of Allobosea sp. GTDB lineage: Bacteria > Pseudomonadota > Alphaproteobacteria > Rhizobiales > Beijerinckiaceae > Allobosea. The sequence goes on from NZ_JBHYEM010000024.1 coordinate 40,282, forward strand.
GCTCGAGAGCGAGCGGCTGCTCTACCGGCTGTTCCACGAGCGCGGCGCACGCGTCTTCGAGCCGGTCGTGGTGCATGAGGCCTGCCGCTGCTCGCGCGAGCGCGTGCTCGGCATGCTGCGCGGCTTCTCGGCCGAGGACAGGAGCGCCATGGTCGCCGATGACGGCACGCTCGGCGTCACCTGCGAGTTCTGCTCGCGGCGCTATGTCTTCGACCCGGCCGAGGTCGAGGCAGGGTTGACCGCAGGGTAAGGGGCCGGCACTTGCAGGGCCGGCGTCACGTCGGCTCGGTCGAAGCCTTGGGGTCGGCCAAAGCCTTGACGAAATCTATGAACGCTCGCAATGGCGCGGGCACGAGGCGTCGTCCGGGATAGTAGAGGAAGGGGCCCGAGAAGCTCTGCCACCAAGGTTCGAGAACGGGTTCGAGCACGCCGCTGGCCAAATGCAGGCGCAGCCAGTCCTCGAAAAGGTAGATGATGCCGGCCCCGGCAATCGCAGCATCGACAGCAAGATCGATCGCCCCGCCCGCACGCACGATCAACGGCCCGGCAGGATCGACCCGCACTACCTCACCATCGCGTTCGAATTCCCATGGCAGCATCGCTCCGCTGGGGAAGCGGCCGCGCAAGCAGGCGTGGTCCAGTAGCTCGCGAGGATGTTCCGGCCGGCCAGTCCGATCGAGATAGGCTTGCGACGCGGCGGCGGCGAAGCGCTGGATGCGGGGGCCGATCGGCACCGCGATCATGTCCTGTTCCAAGCGATCGTCGTAGCGGATTCCGGCATCGCAGCCGGCAGCGAGCATATCGACGAAACTGTCCTCGGTGACGACCTCCAGCCGGATGTCGGGATAGGCGGCGAGGAACCGCGGAACGATGTCCGGCAGCACGAGCCGCGCCGCACTGACCGGCACATTGAGCCGCAGCGCGCCCGCTGGCTTTTCGCGGAAGCGGTTCACCACGTCGATGGCGGCCTCGACCTCGGTCAGGGCCGGGCCCAGCCGCTCGAGAAGGCCGGCGCCCGCCTCGGTCGGCACGACACTGCGCGTCGTGCGGTTGAGCAGCCTGACACCGAGCTGCGCCTCGAGACGACGGACCGCTTCGCTCAGCCCGGACGCGCTGCCGCCGCTTCCGCGCGCGCCTTCGCGAAAGCCCCCGGCCTGCGCCACGACCACGAGCGCGTTGAGATCACCCAGATCGACCTTCATTGTTCGGATTTCCGTACAAGCTGTGCCGATTGTAACGAATTGTCGCGCGCAAAGGCAGCCCCATCTCAATGGCTTCCTGAAGGGAGACCGATCATGTCCGACATCGACCAAGCCGGCACATTCATCCTTGGCGACCGTGCTGTGAAGCGGCTGGGCTACGGCGCCATGCAACTCGCGGGAGCCGGGGTGTTCGGCCCGCCCAAGGATCGAGATGCGGCTCTGGCGGTGCTGCGCGAGGCCGTGGCGCACGGGGTAAACCATATCGACACCAGCGATTTCTATGGCCCGCACATTACCAACCAGCTGATACGCGAGGCGCTGGCGCCCTATCGCGACGACCTCGTCATCGTCACCAAGATCGGCGCCCGGCGCGGCGAGGACGGCTCATGGCTCCCGGCCTTCTCCGCTGAAGCGTTGACCCAGGCGGTGCATGACAATCTCAATAATCTCGGGCTCGATACGTTGGAGGTGGTCAACCTGCGGATCATGTTCGATACGCATGGCCCCGCCGAAGGCTCGATCGAGGCGCCGCTTGCGGCGCTGGCCGAGCTTCAGCGGCAGGGTCTGCTGCGCCATATCGGGCTCAGCAACGTGACTGCGACGCAGATCGCGGAAGGGCGCCGGATCGCCAAGATCATCTGCGTGCAGAACCAGTACAATCTGGCCCATCGCGCCGACGATGACCTGATCGACGAGCTCGCCAGCGCAGGCATTGCCTATGTGCCGTTCTTTCCGCTCGGCGGTTTCAATCCGTTGCAGTCGGCGACGCTCTCCGAGGCCGCTGCGCGCCTTGGCGCGACGCCCATGCAGGTCGCGCTCGCCTGGTTGTTGCGACGCGCGCCCAACATCCTCCTGATTCCCGGAACCTCGTCTCTCGTCCATCTGCAGGAAAACCTGGCAGCGGCGGCCGTCGCGCTGCCGGAAGACGCGGTCGAGGCGCTGAACACCATCGCGAGCATCGCGTCAGCGTGAAGAGATGCGGCGGGGCGGGCGGCCCACCATGGCAAAGGGAACCGGCCGCTACCCCACCCGGCACTCCTCCATCAGCCGACGCATGAAGGCCTCGCCGGCCGAAAGCTGCTCCAGCGTGATGAACTCGTCGGGCTGATGCGCCTGGTCGATCGAGCCCGGGCCGCAGACGATGGTCGGCAGGCCGGCGCGCTGGAAATGCCCTGCTTCGGTGGCATAGGCGACGGCGATCGTGCTGTTGCGCCCGGCGAGCCGCATGACCAGCGTCTCGGCCTCGGAGCCCGGATCGGGCGCGAGGCCGGGCACGTCCGAGCTCATCACGGTCTCGATCGCCGCCGAGGGCGCTGTGCGGCGCATGCGCGCGAGCACGTCCTGCGAGAGCGCGGCGAAGCGGGCGGGGACTTCCTCCGGGTCGGAGCCCGGCAGCGTGCGCACCTCCCATGACAGGTCGCAGCGATCGGCCAGGATGTTGCGGGCGATGCCGCCATGGAACTTGCCGATATGGACGGTGTCATAAGGCGGGTCGAAGCGGCCGCTCTCCTCGATCCTCGCCTCGCGCTCGTCGGCCATCGCGACGAGCCCGGCCGCCAGCCGCGTGCCGGCATGGACGGCGCTCGCGCCCAGATGCGGTTTCGAGGAATGGGCCGCGACGCCGGTGATCGTCGTGAAGAAGGTGCGGATGCCCTTATGCGCGTCGGCGAGGTCGAGCGAAGTCGGCTCGCCGACGATCACCGCGCGCGGCCGTGGCAAGGTGCGGCCCATCGCGGCGATGCCGTCGACGACGCCGAGGCAAGTGACCTCCTCGTCATAAGAGAAGAACAGGTGGATCGGCGTCTTCAGGTCGGCCGCCAGGAAATCCGGCACCAGGGCCAGCGCCAGCGCGACGAAACCCTTCATGTCGACGGCGCCGCGGCCATAGGCCCGGCCGTCCTCGACATGCAGCGTGAACGGGTCGCGCGACCAGCTCTGGCCCTCGACCGGCACGACATCGGTATGGCCGGAGAGCACGATCCCGCCCTTGTCCTGCGGGCCGATGGTGGCGAAGAGCGCCGTCTTGTCGCCCGCCGCATTGGGGAAGCGCACGGAGGAGACGCCCCAGCCGGCTAGGTAGTCCTCGACGAAGGCGATCAGGTCGAGGTTGGACTTCGCGCTCACCGTGTCGAAGGCGACAAGGCGCGACAGCATCTCGAGCGGCGAGTAGCGCCGCGCGACCGCGGCAGGATCGTTGGTCAATGCAGGACCTTCTTCACATAAGGAGAATCGAGCGGGAACAGCGGCACCTCGACATCGAAGACCACGCCGTCCTCGCCCAGCATGGCGTAATAGCCGCGCATCGAGCCGTCAGGCGTCATCAGCGGGCAGCCCGAGGTATAGCTGAAGCTCTCGCCCGGACGCAGCACCGGCTGCTTGCCGACGACGCCATCGCCACGGACCTCGTGGACCTCGCCCTTGCCATCGGTGATGAACCAGTGGCGCGTCATCAATTGCACCGTCTGCAGCGACAGGTTCACGATCTCGATCGTATAGGCCCAGAAATAGCGGCCCTGCTCATGCGCCGATTCCCGCTCCATGAATTCCGGAGCGGCGGTGACGCGCACGCCATGGGTCAGCGCCTGATACATCTCACGGTCCCGTGCTCGTCCACCGTCCGGCCGGAACTGGCTCCCGGCCGAAGCCTCTGTTATGGGCCGACCGACGACAGCGTCAATCCCGAAGCCTGCCCGAACCGGACCCCGGCCATGTTCGACGGCATCCTGCGCCATCTCATCGACCCGCCGCTCGACGCCACCGGTCGCGCCCTCACCCGGCGCGGCATCAGTGCCGACCAGGCGACGCTCGCCGGCCTCGCCTGCGGGCTCGCCTGCGCCGCGGCGGTCGCTGCTGGGCATGACTGGGCGGCGCTCGGCCTGCTTTGCCTCTCGCGCCTCCTCGACGGGCTCGACGGCGCGCTGGCGCGGGCCTCGGCGCCAACCGATCGCGGCGGCTTCCTCGACATCACCTGCGACTTCATCTTCTACGGCGCGGTGCCGCTCGCCTTCGCGCTGCGCGATCCTGCCGCCAACGCCTTGCCCGTCGCGGTGCTGCTCTTTGCCTTCTACGTCAATGGCGCGAGCTTCCTCGCCTTCGCGGTGATGGCGGCCAAGCGCGGGCTGACGACGACGCGGCGCGGCGCGAAATCGCTCTATTTCACCGCGGGCCTCGCTGAGGGCGCCGAGACGATCGCCTGCTTCGCCGCGATGATGCTGTGGCCGGACTGGTTTCCCGCACTGGCCTATGGCTTTACGGCGTTGACGATGGTGACGGCGGCGAGCCGGATGATTCTCGCGTGGACAACCTTCGCTGAGCGGGATTGAGGCTTTTGTGCCCGCTTGGCCTTTCCGGCCGGCTTCGCTAGAGCAGGATGCGAAAAAGTGGGAACCGGTTTTTCGCATTGATCCTGCTCTAACTTATTGGTGAGAGACGGATTCAGCTTTCAGATGGAACCGCAAAGCGATCCCATCTGAAACCATCCGGCTCTTGCTGTGGCTGAACAGGTCCGACATCGCCATGCAGCCCTTCGCCCCCGGCATCCAGCCCGACAGCCGCATCCGCGCCTTCATCGAGGAGGGCGCGATCAGGCTGGCGCGACCGGCGGCCGAGGGCCAGATCCAGCCGGCGAGCCTCGATCTCCGGCTCGGCGAAAAGGCCTACCGCGTCCGCGCCAGCTTCTTGCCCGGCCCGGGCGCGACCGTCGCCGAGCGGCTGGAGCGCCTCGCCCTGCACGAGATCGACCTGACGCGCGGCGCCGTGCTCGAGACCGGCTGCGTCTATGTCGCCGAGCTGATGGAAGGCCTCGCCCTGCCCAAGGGTCTGCGCGCCGCCGCCAATCCGAAAAGCTCGACCGGACGGCTCGACGTCTTCACCCGCGTCATCACCGACCGAGCCCGCGAGTTCGACCTGGTCGAGGAGGGCTATGACGGGCCGCTCTTCATCGAGATCTCGCCACGCACCTTCCCGGTGCTGGTGCGCTCCGGCTCGCGGCTCTCGCAGATCCGCTTCCGCGCCGGCGAGACACGGCTCGACGACCGGGCGCTCGGCGCGTTGCACGAGCGCGAGACCCTGGTCAGCGCCGCCACCCCCTCCTTCCAGAGCGGCGTCGCCGTCAGCGTCGATCTCTCCGGCTTCGACGGGCTGATCGGCTATCGCGGCAAGCATCACACCGCGCTCGTCGATGTCGACCGCGTCGGAGCCTATCGCGCCGCCGAGTTCTGGGAGCCGATCCCGGCGGACGGCTCGCGCGCGCTGATCCTCGACCCGGACCAGTTCTACATCCTGGCCTCGAAGGAGGCGGTGCATGTGCCGCCGGACTATGCCGCCGAAATGACGCCCTTCGACGCGCTGGTCGGCGAGTTCCGGGTGCATTATGCCGGCTTCTTCGATCCCGGCTTCGGCCACCACGCCGCCGGCGGCCGCGGCGCGCGCGCCGTGCTCGAGGTGCGCTCGCGCGACGTGCCCTTCATCATCGAGGACGGCCAGATCGTCGGCCGGCTGGTCTATGAGACAATGGCGTCGCGGCCGGACGCGCTCTACGGCGCCGGGCTGAAATCGAACTACCAGGGCCAGGCGCTCAAGCTCTCGAAACATTTTTTCGACTAGGGCGCGACCGCGCCGCATCCGGCACGATTGCCGGATGACACCCGCGCCGGAAGCCGCTATGAGAATCCGCCCTTGCCCGCGACCCGCGGTTGCGGCGAGCGGATGCGGGCGTAGTTCAGTGGTAGAACGTCAGCTTCCCAAGCTGAATGTCGTCGGTTCGATCCCGATCGCCCGCTCCAAAAACCCCTTGGCTGCAATATGTTAATGCCCGTTTCCATCAAGCGCTGCTCGTGATCTGGCTTGGCTCGGAACGCAAGCGTGCAGTTTCAATGGGTTAAGCCAGCCGGACGCCGCGCAAAGAGACGGGTCTCCATGACCGCACCGAATGCGGCATCGCGGGCTTGATGGTCGCTTTCCAGCGCAGCGGCTCACATCGATAGGTCGAGCACCTTGCCTTCGAACAGACGGTCGTATGAGCCCTTGATGTGGCGGCGCATGGCGTCGCGCGCGTCTTCCTCCTTGCGGTCGCGAATGGCTGCGAAGATCGCATCATGCTCATCCAGCACGCCAGCCAACCCGCCGGCGGGACCGAGCAGCGACAGCCCGTGCAACTTCATGCCGACATTGATGTGGTCCTTGAGCGCCTGCATCGAAGACAGAAAGAAATAGTTGTTCGCCGCTTCGGCGATGGCCGTATGGAAGGCGTAGTCGGCGTCTTCACGGTGGCCGTGAGCTCGGGTGGTGTCGCGCATGAGCTCAAGCGCGCTGGCGATGGCGGAAAGCGCCGCGGCATTGTGCCGCTTCGCCGCGTAAAAGGCATTGGCTGGCTCGACCTCGAGCCGGAACTCATAACATCGCTGCACGTCGGCGATGGTGCCCACGGGCGCGAAAGCCAGCGCCTTGCCCTTTTCCGCTTCTGCCCCGAGCACGAAGGTGCCGGCGCCCTGGCGCGAGAAGACCAGCCCGTCATCGCGCAGACGGCGCAGCGCCTCGCGGACGACCGGGCGTGACACGCCGTAGAGCGCGGCAAGATCGTGTTCGCCGGGCAAACGTGTGTTCGCCGCATATTCGCCGGAGGCGATCCGCGCCCGCAATTGATGATGCACGCGTTGCACCATGGGGGATGGTGAGGTGCCGGCGCGGTTCCGCGATGCGGTGAGCTGATCCATGGCGTGATGTTTACAAGCAATTACAACTTGGTCAAGTGGCCGCGTGATATCGGGATAATGGAGCCGATCCGCCATAGGTGGGAGTTATTATTACAACATGTTGACATGTGAATTCAGTTGCGCTTCGATAGCCGCAAGGTCCGCAGAGGCCAGCGACAGGAAACGCTCCCGATCCCGCTAAGCCAGCGGGCTCGCTCGCGACGTCGTCCTGCCTCGCTGCCCGGATCGCGAACAGCAGGTGGATGATGGCCGACGTCAGGACGAACCGTTTCAAGCGCGATCTGGGCAAGCGCCAGCAGCTCGGCATCTTCTCGACCTTCGCCAGCCCGGCCTTGACCGAGATGTTCGCGCAGCTCGGCTTCGACTGGCTCCTGCTCGACACCGAGCACAGCCCCAACGAGCCCTCCGAGATCGTGGCGCAATTGCAGGTCATGGCCGCGCTCCCGGCCGAGCCGATCGTCCGTCCGGCCTGGAGCGACATGGTGATGGTGAAGCGCTGGCTCGATTTCGGCGCCCAGACGCTGCTCTTCCCCTATGTCCAGAATGCCGAGGAAGCGGCGCGCGCCGTCAGCTATACGCGCTATCCGCCGCGCGGCGTGCGCGGCGTGTCGGGCTCCTCCCGCGCGGCGGCCTATGGCCTGATCCCGGATTATTTCGCCAAGGTGCAGAAGGAGATCTGCGTCATCGTGCAGATCGAGACCGCCGAGGCGCTGGCGCAGATCGAAGCGATTGCCGGCATCGAGGGCGTCGACGCGGTGTTCATCGGCCCGGCCGATCTCGCGGCCTCGATGGGCCATCTCGGCAACACGCAGGCGCCCGAGGTCCAGGCCGCGATCGACGACGGCTTCAGGCGCCTGAAGGCGATCGGCAAGCCCGCGGGCTACCTGACCAACAACGAAGGCGAAGCCGTTCGCCGTGTCGCGCAGGGCATCGATTTCGTCGGGGTCGCGAACGACACCACCATCGTCGCGCGCGGCGCCCGCTCGCTGCTCTCCGCGGTGAAGGGCGGCTGAAATGACGCTCAGCCCGCAGCGCCTGCGCCTGCTTGCGGACGACCTGACGGGCGCGCTCGACAGCGCAGCCGCGTTTGCTTCGCCGCAGGCGCCGGTCGCGGTCTGCTGGCGCGGTCAGGTGCCGGCGGCAGGTGCGATAGCGCTCGACAGCCGCACGCGCGAAGCCTCGGCCGAAGCTGCGGGCGCTGCCGTCTCGGCCGTGGCGCCCCGCCTTTTCGCACGCGATGCGGGGCTGGCCTTCAAGAAGATCGACAGTCTGCTGCGCGGGCAGGAGGCGGCGGAACTGGCGGCGATACTCGCTGCAGTCGAGCCTGCACATTGCATCATCGCGCCGGCCTTCCCGGCACAGGCGCGCATCACCCGCGGCGGCCGGCAATATGTCCGGGCCGCCGGGGCCGACCGACCGGTGCGGGGCGATCTGGCGGCCGATCTGGCGCGTGCCGGTCAGGCCGTGGCGAAGGCCGGTGCCGGCGAGGCGGTTCCCGGCGGCATCAGCCTGTGGGACGCGGAAAGCGACACCGATCTCGACGCCATCGTCGAGGCGGCGGGACATCTCGACAACGTGCTTTGGGTCGGCAGTGCCGGGCTCGCCGCCGCCCTGGCGCGTGCCGCCGCTGTCGAGCGCTCGCAGGCGATGGCGGCCTTGCCGGGTCCTATGCTCGGGCTCATCGGCTCCGAGCACGACGTGATCCGCGAGCAGCTCGCCAGGCTCGGCGCGCAACATGTCCTGCTCGACGCCGCGGATCGGCGCGCCGACGGCGATCTTACGCGACGCCTTGCGGCGGAGGGCATCGCCTTCGCCAGCATCGATCTGCCCGCGGGAACCTCGCGGCGCGAGGCTGCCGCCATGATCGAGGCCCGCTTCGCCGATCTCCTCGGCCGTCTCAACCGGCCCGGCACGCTGGTCGCCGCGGGCGGCGAGACCTTGCGCGGCCTCTGCGAGGCTCTTTCAGCCGACAGGCTGGACGTCGTCGGTGAGATCGCGCCCGGGGTGCCGCGCTCGATCCTGCGCGGGGGCCGCTGGGACGGCATCACGGTCGTCTCGAAATCCGGGGCCTTCGGCGGTCCCGACCTCCTGAAACAGCTCGTCGCGGGTGGGCCTGCGACCTTGGCCGGAGCGGCAGCATGAAACCTCATCTCGCCATCACGATGGGCGACCCGGCCGGTGTCGGGCCGGAGATCATCGTCAAGGCCTGCCTGAAGCTGAGGGACCGGCTCGCGACTGGCAATTTGCGCCTTCTCGTGATCGGCAGCAACGCCGCGCTGCACGAGGCGCGCCGGATGCTCGGCGCCGACATCGCCATCCCCGAGGTTTCGGATACGGGGGCCTGGCCGAACCTCGCCTGCCTGCAGGCCGGGCCGGAGGGCGAGCCGATCCGCCCCGGCGTGCTCTGCGCCGATGGCGGGCGCTTTGCCTATCTCGCGGTCGAGAAGGGCGTGCGCCTGACCGAGACAGGCCGCATCCAGGGCATCGTCACCGCGCCGCTGAACAAGGAGGCGCTGAACAAGGCCGGCTACAAGTTCGCCGGCCATACCGACATGCTGGCGAGCCTGACCGCCTCGAAAGGCTCGGTGATGATGCTCGCCCACGGCAACATGCGGGTCAGCCACGTCACCACCCATGTCGCGTTGAAGGACGTCCCCGCCAAGCTGACCCCCGAGCGCCTGCGCTATGTCATCGAGCGCACCGACGAGGCGCTGCAGGCGCTCGAGCTCGGCCGGCGCAAGATCGCCATCGCCGCCCTCAACCCCCATGCCGGCGAGGGCGGATTGTTCGGCCGCGAGGATGACGAGGTGTCGGCCCCGACCATCGCGAAAGCGGTGGCGGACGGGTTCGACGTGGTCGGGCCGGTGCCGGGCGACACCGTCTTCGTCAAGCTGCGCGCCGGCCAGTACGACGCCGTGGTCGCGATGTATCACGACCAGGGGCACATCCCGGTCAAGCTGCTCGGCTTCAACATCAATCCCGAGACCGGGACCTGGGATGCGCTGTCGGGCGTCAACATCACGCTGGGGCTGCCGATCGTGCGCGTCTCGGTCGATCACGGCACCGCCTTCGACATTGCGGGCAAGGGCATCGCCAATGAGCTCAGCCTGATCGAGGCCATCGAATACGCCGAGAAGCTCGCTGCCGCTCGCGGCATCACCGCCAGATCCGCAGCGTAAGGAGGCAAGGCCGATGAACATGCACATCCCCAAGCCGCTCGCGGCGAGCCTGGCGACGCCGATCACCATCCAGCGTCCCCACATCATCGAGTTCGGCGCCGGCACGGCCGCGATCGCCGGCCGCTGGGCGGCCGCGCGGGGCCTCACACGCATCCTCGTCGTCGCCGACGCCTTCAATGCGAACCGCATCGACGTGCTGGAGCTGAGCGGCGCCGTCACGGTGTTCGGGACGGTGAAGCCCGAGCCGGACGTGCCCAACCTCGAAGCGGCGCTGGCGCTGGCAAGCGAGGTCAGGCCCGATCTCGTCATCGGCTTCGGCGGCGGCAGCGCCATGGACCTCGCCAAGCTCGTCGCGGTGCTGCCGGGCTCCGGCCAGACGCTGCACGAGGTCGTCGGACCCGAGAAGGTCGCGCGCAAGGGCGCCGCGCTGATGCAGGTGCCGACCACCTCGGGCACCGGTAGCGAGGCCGGCACGCGCGCGCTGATCACCGACCCGGCGACGCAGAACAAGCTCGCCGTGCAGAGCCTGCACATGCTCGCCGACATCGCGATCATCGATCCGGCGCTGACGCTGACGGTGCCGGCCACGGTGACGGCCGCGACGGGCGTCGATGCCATGGCCCATTGCGTCGAAGCCTTCACCAGCAAGAAGGCGCATCCACTGATCGACATGTATGCGCTGGAAGGCGTCATGCTCGTCGGCCGCTTCCTCGGGCGCGCCATCGCCGACGGCTCGGATATCGAGGCGCGCGCGGGCCTCTCACTCGCCTCGCTCTATGGCGGCTTCTGCCTCGGCCCGGTCAACACCGCGGCCGGTCATGCCGTGGCCTACCCGCTCGGCACGCGCCATCACATCGCGCATGGGGCGGCGAACGCGCTGATCTTCCCGCACACGCTCGCCTTCAACGCCCCGGCCGTGCCGGAGAAGACGACGGCGATCCTGGCGGCGCTCGGGGTGCAGGGCGTCTCGCGCGAGCCGGACGTCTTCGCCGCCGCGCATCGCTGGTGCGCCGATCTCGGCTGCGAGATGAAGCTCTCCGCCCTGAACGTGCCGCGCGACGATCTGCCGGCCATGGCGAGCGAGGCGCATGCCATCCGCCGCCTGCTCGACAACAACCCCCGCGACATCAGCCGCGAGCAGATCCTCGCGCTCTATGAGGAGGCCTATTGATGGGCGTTCATCCTTCCGCCATCGAGCCTGCCGGTCTCACCGAGCGCAGCGGCGCCCTGCATCCGCGCGACGGCGATCCCGCCCGCATCGAGGCCTATCTGCCGAGCCCTTGCGTGCAGAACCACGCCGCCAATATCGCCGTGCTCGGCAATGGCGATCTCGCCACCGTCTGGTTCGGTGGCACGCAGGAGGGCATCCCCGACATCTCCGTGTACTTCTCGCGCCTGCCGAAGGGCACCGAGGCTTGGACGACGCCGGAAAAGCTCTCCAACGACCCGGCCCGCTCGGAGCAGAACCCGGTGCTGTTCACCACGCCCAAAGGCGAGCTCTGGCTGATCTGGACGGCGCAGATCTCCGGCAACCAGGACACCTCCCTCGTGCGCAAGCGCGTCTCGCTCGACCACGGCGCGAGCTGGGGGCCGATCGAGACCCTGTTCGACGCGCCGCAGGGGCATGGCCTGTTCGTGCGCCAGCCGCCGGCCGTGCTCGATGACGGCGCCTGGGTGATCCCCGTCTTCCACTGCGTCAGCGTGCCCGGCCAGAAATGGGTCGGGGACCGCGACGTCAGCGCCGTGCGCGTCTCGACCGACGAAGGGCGGACCTGGAGCGAGCACGTCGTGCCGGGCTCGCTCGGCTGCGTGCACATGAACGTCCTCAAGACGGGTGAAGGCCTGCTCGCGCTCTATCGCAGCCGCTGGGCGGACTTCATCTATGCCAGCCGCTCGGCCGATGGTCGAAGCTGGTCGCAGCCCGAGCCGACCGAACTGCCGAACAACAACTCCTCGATCCAGGCCACGGTGCTCTCCGACGGACGGGTCGCGCTGGTCTTCAACGCGTCGAGCCAGCGCGACGCCACCGACCGCCGCCTCGGTCTCTACGACGATATCGAGGATGACGAGCCGGCTGAGGCTGTTGGCGAAGCGCAGATCCCCGTTTTCGAGAAGACCGCTTTCTGGGGTGCCCCGCGCGCTCCGATGACGCTCGCGATCTCTGCCGATGCCGGCAGAACCTGGCCCATCCGCCGCGATCTCGAGACCGGCGACGGCTACTGCATGACCAACAACTCGAAGGACGGGCTGAACCGCGAGTTCTCCTATCCCTCGATCACGCAGACGCCCGACGGCGATCTCCAGATCGCCTTCACCTATTGGCGCCGCGCCATCAAGCACGTCCGCGTCACGCCCGATTGGGCGGCCCGCGGCTAGAGCAGGATGCGAAAAAGTGGGAACCGGTTTTTCGCATCGATCCTGCTCTAACTCTTTGATGAGAGACGGATTCAGACTTCAGTTGGAACCGCTTTGCGATTCCAACTGAAGTCATCCGGCTCTAGGCGACACCAGAAGAACAAAGGACAGGGAGACGCCCATGGCCGCCCTCGCTCAAGTGCATCCTATCTCGGAGGCAAAGGCACAGATGCCGCACGACCTCATCGCGATCAGTGGGCTCGAAAAGACCTATGCAGACGGCTCGGTCCACGCGCTGTCGAATATCGACCTCTCGATCAAGGACGGCGAGTTCGTCTGCGTCGTCGGCCCCTCGGGCTGCGGCAAGTCGACGTTGCTGCGCATCCTTGCCGGCCTCGACGACTATGACAGCGGCGATGCGGCGCTCGACGGCAAGAGTATCACCGGCCCCTCACGCGATGTCGGCGTCGTCTTCCAGGCGGCCAACCTCCTGCCCTGGCTCACCGTGCGCGAGAACGTCGCGCTGCCCTTGCGGGTCGGCGGCAAGCAGGTCGGCCAGGCCGAGGATGTCGACCGGCTGCTCGACGTCACGGGGCTGAAGGATTTCGGCCACCGCTACCCTTACGAGCTCTCGGGCGGCATGCAGCAGCGTGCCGGCATCTGCCGGGCTCTGGTCCGCTCGCCACGCGTGCTCCTGATGGACGAGCCCTTCGGCGCGCTCGACGCGCTCACCCGCGAGCGCATGAATCTCGAACTGCAGCGGATCTGGCAGGCCAGCCGCAAGACCGTGATGCTGATCACGCATTCGATCTCGGAGGCGATCTTCCTCGCCGACCGCGTCGTCGTGATGTCGGCGCGTCCCGGCCGCGTCATCCGCGAGCTGGAGGTGCCGATCCCGCGCCCGCGCTCCAACGACACCATCATCAGCCATCCCGCCTATCCGGCTCTGGCCAAGGAAATCCGGGGACTGCTCAACGCCCAGGGAGACGAGTGATGAGCCAGGCACAGACCATCGTCGCGGATTCCGTCTCGATCGAGAAGGCCGCATCCAAGCCCAAGGTCCCCGCCGGCAAGAAGCAGGAGTCCAGGGGCGTCAACGGCACGCTGGTGACGCTGATCGGCCTCGCCATCCTCTTCACCGGCTGGTCGCTGGCGGTGAAGTATCTGAACGTGCCGACCTATATCCTGCCGGCGCCGTCGGCGGTGTGGAACGCGCTGTGGTCGGGCATCGCTGTCAGCCCGTCGAGCCCGCTGGGCTACTACCTGCCGCTCTGGGGCACGCTGAAGAACGCCGCGCTCGGTCTCGCCATCGGCTCGGGCCTCGGTCTCCTCCTCGGCTCGCTGATGGCCGAGAGCCGGCTGATCGAGAAGCTGATCATGCCCTATGCCTTCGCCTTGCAGTCGTTGCCGAAGGTCGCGATCGCGCCGCTGGTGGTGATCTGGTTCGGCTTCGGCGACGGCTCGAAGATCGCGATCTCGTCGCTGCTCGCCTTCTTCCCGATGCTGATCAACAGCTTCACCGGCCTGCGCGCCGTCGAGCCCGAGCGCGTCGACCTGATGCGCTCGCTCTCGGCTTCGCGCTTCGAGACCTATCGCATCGTCAAGCTGCCCAATGCCGCGCCCTACATCTTCGCCGGGCTCGACATGGCGGTGGTCTACGCGCTGCTCGGCACCATCGTCGCCGAGTTCCTCGGCGCCCAGCAGGGGATGGGCGTGGTGATCACGCAAGCCCAGGCGGTGACGGACGTGGCGGGCGTCTTCGCCGCACTCGTGATCCTCGGCGCGATGGGCATCCTGCTCCACGGCATCGTCCGTGGGCTCGAAGCGCGCATCGTTCACTGGGGCGACCGCGGCCGGAAGTGAAGCCGCGGCGCAAGAAGCAAGAACCGGGAGGGTATCCATGATCACACGCAGACAATGGTTGCAGGCGAGCGGAGCCATCGCCACGGCGTTGGCTCTCCCCGCGAGATCCGCCTTCGCCCAGCCGGCCAGGACCGTGAAGGTCGCGATCGGCCAGAAGACCATCGCGCCCAACCTCGTCAACCTCCTGATCGGCGAAGGGCTCGGCTACAACGCGGCCGAGGGCTTCAAGGCGCAGTTCATGACGGTCGGTGGCGTGTCGAACGCGCAGGTCGCCGTCGACCGCGGCGATTCCGACATCTCGACCGGGGTCCCTTCCTTCGCCTTGCCGATCCTGGCCAAGGGCGACTGGGGTAAGGCCATCCATTTCTACCAGTACACCTATCCCTATAAATGGGACGTCGCGGTGAAGCCGGATTCGACGCTCGCGAGCTATGAGGAGCTCAAGGGCAAGAATATCGGCGTGCCAGATTTTGCAGAGACGGCGTTCCCCGTCACCAAGAACGTCCTGCGAAGCCTCGGGCTCGATCCCGACAGGGATGTCAAATGGACGGCTGTCGGCACCGGCGTAGCTGCCGGTGTCGCCCTGCAGCGCGGCGCCGTCGACGCGCTGGCCTACTACGATACCGGCTTCGGCCAGATCGAGGGCGCCGGCATCCCGTTCAAGCTGCTGCCATTGCCGAAGAACGTGCCCATGGTCGGCGGCCAGTTCCTCATGGCGCTGCGCGAGCGTCTGGCGAAGGATCGCGACCTGCTGGTCGGATACGGCCGGTCGGTCGCGAAGGCCTCGGTCTTTCTCGCGGCCAGCCCGCGTGCCGGCGCGCGCGCTTTCCTGAAGATGTATCCGGAGGCGGCGCCGCGCGGGTCCAGCGAGGAGGATGCGATCAAGTCGGTACTGGTCGCGACGGCCCGGCGCATCAAGCTCTACGAGCCGCCCTATCAGGGCGCGAAGATTGGCAGCATCAATCCCGAGGAATTCAGGATCGAGGCTCAGATGAACAATATGCAGATCGGCCCGCTCGACGCCTTCCTGACGAATGAGTTGATCGACGAGATCAACAACTTCGACCGGGAGGAGATCAAGCGCCAGGCGCTGGCCTACGCATGAACGCCGGGGCCGTCGATATGGAAACGCGGACGCCATCGCATGACCCCGAGCCCGTCGGCCACGGCATTTGCGATACGCATTTCCACGTCTTCGGCCGCTATCACCGCTTTCCGCTGCCGGCGGACGCGTCCTATGAGCCTTCCGAGGCACCGGCGGAGGCCTATCTGGAGATGGCAGCCGGTCTCGGGATCGACCGCATGGTCGTCGTCCAGGGCGGCTGCTACGGCACCGACAATGCAGCGATGCTCGATGCCGTCCGGAGCTTCGGGCCATATCGGGCGCGCGGGATCGCGCTCATCGACGACGACACGACAACCGCAGATCTCCACTATCTCCACGCGGGCGGGGTGCGCGGCATCCGGCTCAACGCGATCTCGGACAGCCGCATCGACGCTGCCGCGATCGCAAACCGCGCGAGAACCGCCGCCGAGATGGGCTGGCATGTTCAGTTCCATGCACGCCCCGAGCAGATCGTCGCGCATGCGGCGCTGCTGCAGAGCCTGCCGGTCGATGTCGTGATCGATCATTGCGGGCGGATCGATCCGCGTCTCGGTCAGGACCAGCCGGCGATGCGGGCCATGCTCGACCTCCTCGCGGCCGGGCGGGGCTGGGTCAAGCTCATCGGCTACCGATCGATCCCGCCGGGCGGCCGCGGCGACGAGATGGCGCCCTGTCTCCGGCGCCTGGCCGGCGCGGCGCCCGAGCGCTGCCTCTGGGGCACGGACTGGCCGCATCCGCTGTTGGACGCCGTGCCAAGGACGGAAGACCTCCTGGCGGAGTTCCACCGCACCTTCGACGACGAATCGCTGCGCGAACGGATTTTGCGCCGCAACGCCGAAGCACTCTACCGCTTTCAGTAAAGGCCCGGGAAACGGGCGCCATCACCAAGGGAGAGCAACGATGATCACACGCAGAGAATGGCTTCTGGCGAGCGCCGCCTTCGCCGCCGCGCTGACGATGGCGCCTCGCGCCGGTTTCGCCCAGGGCGCGAAGACGCTGAAGGTCGGCTTCGGCCAGAAGGCGATCAGCCCGAACCTGATCAATCTCCTGATCGGCGAGACGCTCGGCTACAATGCGGCCGAGGGCTTCAAGGTCCAGGGCATGGCGCTGGGCGGCAACAACAACGTCCAGGTGGCGACCGACCGCGGCGATGTCGATGTCGGCATCGGCGTGCCGTCGACCGCGCTGCCGATCCTGTCCAAGGGCGAGTGGGGCAGCGCCGTCAATTTCTACGAGTACACCTATCCCTACAAATGGGACATCGCGGTCAAGAAGGGCGCCGCGGCGAAGAGCTATACCGATCTCAAGGGCAAGAACATCGGCGTCTCGGACTTCGCCGGCACCGAATTCCCGGTGACCAAGAACGTCCTGCGCAGCCTTGGGCTCGATCCCGATCGCGACGTGAAATGGACCGCCGTCGGCAACGGCATTCCCGCCGGCGTCGCGCTGGATCGCGGCGCCATCGACGCGCTGGCCTATTACGACACCGGCTTCGGCCAGATCGAGGCGGCCGGCATGGCGATCGACATGCTGCCCCGCCCGGAGAAGCTGCCGATGATCGGTGGCCAGTTCCTGATGGCGCAGCGCGCGCGCATCGAGGCCGATCGCGCCCTCTTCGTCGGCTATGGCCGCTCCGTCGCGAAAGCCTCGGTCTTCCTGCTCGCCAACCCCTCGGCCGGCGCGCAGGCCTTCCTCAAGATGTACCCGGAGACGGCCCCGCGAGGGTCCACAGCTGAGCAGGCGGTCAAGTCGGTCCTCGAGGCGATCAGCCGGCGCATCAAGCTCTACGAGCCGCCCTATCAGGGGGCCAAGATGGGCAGCATCCGTGAGGAGGAGTTCTCGACCGAAGCCCAGATGAACGGCTGGGACATCAAGGACTTCACCAAGATCTACACGAACGACCTGATCGAGGAGATCAACAAGTTCGACGTCGAGCAGATCCGCGCCCAGGCGCGCGCCTATAGCTGATGGGCGTGTCGGCGACACAAGAAGACGGGCGCGCCAGACGCGCACTCGTCACCGGCGTCAGCTCCGGCATCGGCGAGGCGATCGCGAAGCGATTGCTCGCCGAGGGCTGGAACGTGGTCGGCTTCAGCCGCAGCAAGCCCGGCTTCGCAGCGGCTGGGCTTACCCATAATGCGGTCGATCTTTCCGATCGGGAGGCGCTCGCTGCAGCGCTGAAAGGGTTGGAGCCGCTCGACGCCATCGTCCATGCAGCCGGCATCCTGCGCGTCGGGCGTCTTGGAGAACTCGATCCGGCAAATGCCTGCGAGATGTGGCGGCTGCATGTCGATGCGGCCGAGCAGATCGTCGAGGCGCTGGTACCCTCGCTTCCCGATGGCGCCCGCATCGTCCTGCTCGGCAGTCGGACGGCCGCCGGCTCTCCCGGTCGCGCGCAATATGCGGCGACCAAGGCCGCGGTGGTGGGCATGGCGCGCTCCTTCGCCATCGAGCTCGCACCCCGCCAGATCACGGTGAACGTCGTGGCGCCCGGCGCGACCGACACGCCGATGCTGAGAGACCCGCGTCGCGCATCGGTCGCGCCAAAAATGCCGCCGATCGGCCGGCTCGTTAAGCCGGAGGAAATCGCGGCGACGACGGCGTTCCTGCTTTCCGAAGGTGCGGCCAGCATCACGGGCCAGCAGATCGTCGTCTGCGGGGGGGCGTCGCTTTGAGCTGCCCGCGCCGTCGCCCGACCTAGATCATCGGACGGGATATCGTATCCGGTCCAATGATCTAGCCTTTTGTTTTTGCATCGGCTTTTCCGAAAACCGCAATCCACTTTTCGGGCCGATGCTCTAGCCATCCGGGACACGGCGTGACCGAGCTGAAATTCCGCGACAAATCCGTCTGCGTCACCGGCGCAGCCCGTGGCCTGGGCGCTGCGATCGCTCGGCGTTTCGCCAGCGCCGGCGCTCACGTCCATATCGCCGACGTGCTCGACGAGGAAACGCGCGACCTCGGCCGCAGCCTGGCCGACGAGGGCTTTGCGGCCACGGCGCATCATCTCGACGTGACCGACGAGGCCGATTGGCAGATGCTCGTCGCTGCGATCGGTGCGGCGGGAACAGGGCTCGATGTGCTGGTCAACAACGCCGGCATCATCATCCGCAAATCGCTCGCCGAGACATCGAAAGCCGAGTGGGACAAGGCGATGAACGTCAACGTCGCCGGCGTCTTCCTGGGCATGAAGCATTGCCGCGCGATGCTGGCTCGGGCGGCACCCTCCGCGATCGTCAACATCTCGTCGACAGCCGGCATCATCGCTCATGGTGACCCCTCCTACACCGCCAGCAAATGGGCCGTCCGGGGCTTGACGAAATCGGCGGCGCTCGAGTTCAGCGCCGACCGGATCAGGGTCAATTCCGTCCACCCGGCGATGATCGCCACGCCGCTGACCTTCGCTGCACCGGAAGGCCACATGGACGCCAACCGCGCTGTGATCCCGATGGGCCGGGAGGCCAGTCCCGACGAGATCGCCAATATCGTCCTGTTCCTGGCGTCGGACGATGCCTCGTTCATGACGGGCAGCGAGGTGACGGCGGATGGTGGACTGACGACGGGGGGCGTCGCGCATGCCCGCAAAAGGGTGCAGACGGACATCCAGCAACGTTGATCCCCGCGTGCCTGCGAGAAGGGCTCATCTCACGCGGCTTGTCGTGAAGCGTGCCCTCGCTCATCTGGCGCTGGCAGATTGCGGGTTGATCCCAGCATCGATCCATTCACGCGTCCGTTCGAGGATCTCATCCGAAAGCGCGGAATCGTCGATCGCGCGGGCGAGGATCACCGCCCCCACCATCGCCGCAAAGCTTCCGATCGCCGCGCGGCGCCTGTCTGCCGCCTCCAGCTCCGGGAGCGCCTTGCCGATGCGGTCGACCTGCGATCGGAGGCCTGCGGTCATGGCCGCGCGTGCAGCCGGGGTCTGGAGGCGGACGGCCGCGGCAAGGGCCGCCGTCGGGCAACCGCCGGCGCAGTTGTCGCGATGCCGGGGTGACAGATAGGCGTCGGCATAAGCGCGAAGATCGCCTCCTCCGCCTGCATCCGCGGCGAGGACATGGGCAAGGGCCTGCGCGATCAGGTCGTCCTTCGAACTGAAATGGCCATAAAAGCCGCCATGGGTGAGCCCGGCGGCTTTCATCACCTCCGCCACGCTGACCGCGTCGAACCCCTTCTCGCGAAACAGCCGGCTGGCAACATCCAGAATCCGGCGACGGTTCTCCGCCATCTGGTCTCGACTGACCTTCATTTCAAAATTCCCCGTCAGCTCCGTTGACATTTACATGATGGTCATCATATTTACTGGCATTCATGATGATCATCATGAATATAGGTTCCACCCGCGAAAAGAGCAATGCATGACCACCATTCCGTCAGTCCTCATCACCGGTGCCTCCACCGGTATCGGAGCCGCCTATGCCGAGCGCTTCGCGCGCCGCGGCCACGACCTGCTGCTGGTCGCTCGCGACAAGGCGCGCATGGAGACGCTCGCGGCCCGTCTTCGCAACGAAAGCGGCGTCGTCGTCGACATCGTCCAGGCAGATCTCACCAAGCGCGATGAGCTGGAAAAAGTAGAGACGCGGCTGCGCGATGACGCCCGCATCGGGATCCTCGTCAACAATGCCGGAACGGCCATCGGCGGAAGCTTCATCGAGCAGAGCACCGATGATGTGGCGCGGCTGGTTGCGCTCAACACGACCGCAGTTCTGCGGCTTGCCAGCGCCATTGCCCCGCGACTCGCGAAGGCCGGCGAAGGGGCGATCGTCAACATCGGCTCCGTGGTCGGCCTGGCGCCGGAGTTCGGCATGACGGTCTACGGCGCGACCAAAGCCTTCGTGCTGTTCCTGTCGCAGGGACTTAGCCTCGAGCTCGGGCCGAAGGGCGTCTACGTCCAGGCGGTGCTTCCCGCCACGACGCGAACGGAGATCTGGGGGCATGTCGGCGCCGACGTCAGCACACTGTCCAACGTGATGGAGGTGGGCGATCTGGTCGATGCGGCGCTGGTCGGCTTCGACCGTCGCGAACCGGTGACCATCCCGCCGCTTCCCGATGCCGGGCAGTGGGATGCGCTTCAGGCCGCGCGCCAGGCCATGCTTCCGAACTATCGGAACGAACGTCCCGCCGAGCGGTACCGCACGATCGCCTGAGCAGCGACCTCGCGGCTGGCCGAGGACAAGGCCGACCTGTTCCGCCTTCGGCCGCCCCTTCATCGCCAGTCCCGACCTGGTGGAGAGGCTGGAGACCCGCGCACCGCTGGCGGCTCTCGACCCGGCCACGATCTATGGCGGGGCGCGGCGGGATACATCGATTATCCCGCCATCGCCGCAAGCCGCTCCTGACCCGTCGGGCCGCTCTGTCGGCGAGATTGGAGAACAGACATCATGAGGGCCTTCATCCTCGATAAATACAAGAAGAAGGGCGCGCTGCGGCTTGGCGAGATGCCGGAGCCGACGTTGCAGGATGACGATGTCCTGGTCGAGATCCACGCGGCCGGGCTCAACCTTCTGGATTCGAAAGTTCGCGACGGCGAGTTCAAGCTCATCCTGCCCTACCGCCCGCCCTTCGTTCTGGGACACGACGTGGCGGGCACGGTGGTCCGCGTCGGATCGAATGTCCGGCGCTTCAAGCCGGGCGACGAGGTCTATGCCCGGCCGCGCGACGGCCGGGTCGGGACATTCGCGGAGTTCATCGCCATGAACGAAGCGGACCTGGCGCTGAAGCCGAAGAATCTCACCATGGAGGAAGCGGCTTCCATTCCTCTGGTCGCGCTGACGGCCTGGCAGGTGCTGGTCGAGCGAGCCAAGCTGGCGAAAGGGCAGAAGGTCCTCATTCACGCCGGCTCCGGCGGCGTCGGGACATTCGCGATCCAGCTTGCCAAGCATCTGGGCGCGACGGTCGCGACGACGACAAGCACGGCGAATGTCCCGCTGGTCGAGAGCCTCGGAGCGGATGTCGTGATCGACTACAAGAAGCAGGACTTCGAGAAGGTTCTGTCCGGCTACGACGTCGTCCTCAACAGCCTGGATGGCGACACGCTCCAAAAATCCCTGAATGTGCTGAAGCCCGGCGGCAAGCTGATCTCGATCTCCGGTCCGCCGGACCCCGATTTCGCCAGCGAGCAAGGACTGAACTGGCTTCTACGGCAGGTGATGCGCATTCTGAGCTTCGGCATCCGGAGGAAAGCCGAGGCCCGTCGGATCAGCTATTCGTTCCTGTTCATGCGTGCGAACGGCGAGCAGCTGCGCCAGATCACATCGCTGATCGAAGCCGGGATCATCCGCCCCGTCATGGATCGGGTGTTCCCGTTCGCAGCGACCAACGAAGCCATGGCTTACGTCGAAACGGGACGGTCAAAGGGCAAGGTCGTGATCAAGGTCCGGTAGGCGAGCAGCGTCGATGTTGCGGGCACGAGTATCGTCTACCGGCAGCTTGGCCAACCGCCGCGAACGAATGTCCGCTCGCGGGCAAGCACACCGAGTCCGGTGTTGGCGGGGACCGCGCCGCGCATTATCAGGACGGCGAGGGAGTGAGCCGCCATGCAATTGCGCTGCGTCGACTGCGAGACGTGTTTTGCCCCGCTGCTGAGCTATGAATGCGCCGCCTGCGGCGGCATTCTCGAGACCGTCGGCACGGACGAGGTCGCGCCTTTCCCGTTCGGCGAGGGCGGGACGCCGCTGCTGCGGGCCAGCCGGATCGAGGCCGGGCTGGCGGGCTTTTCGGGCGAGATCTGGCTCAAGGACGAGACCCGCAACCCATCGGGCTCGTTCAAGGACCGGCTGATCGCGGCGGCGCTCGGGCGGGCGATCGCGCTCGGCGCGAAAGGCGTGATCTGCGCCTCCTCCGGCAATGCCGGAGCCGCGACGGCGACCTATGCGGCGCGCGCCGGCGTGCCGGCGATCATCGTCGTGCCGGCGCATACGCCAATGGGCAAGGTCACGCAGATCGCCGCCCATGGCGCCGTCCTGCTGCTGGTCGAGGGCCATTACAGCCGCTCCTACGACCTGGCGCGGGCGCTGGCGCAGCGGCACGGCTTCGCCAACCTGACCACGACCTTCCTCAATCCCTATGCCGTCGCCGGCCTGACGTCGGTCGGGACCGAGATCGTCGGCCAGCTCGGCGGCGCGGCCCCGAGCCATGTCGTGATCCCGACCGGCAGCGGGCCGCTGGTGAAGGGCGTCTGGCAGGGGCTCGCCGAAGTCGGCGCGACCACCCGGCTCGTCGCGGTTCAGGCGGAGGGCTGCGCCCCGATCGTGCGGGCCTATGAGGCCGGCGAGCGGCAGGTGAGCGCCTGGGACAGGCCCGACACGATCGCGTCCGGCATCAGCGACCCGCTGATCGGCTACGAGCGCGACGGCACCTATACGCTGCGGCTGGTGCGCGAGAGCGGCGGGCTGGCGCTCGCGGTGAGCGACGATGCGCTGCGTGCCGCCATGGCGAGCCTGGCGCGGCGCGAGGGCGTCTATGCCGAGCCGACCGGCGCGAGCCCGATCGCAGCGCTACCGCAGCTTCTGGCCAAGGGCGAGCTGCCGGCCGGCTCGCGTGTGGTCTGCCTGATCACCGGGCACGGCTTCAAGGACGTGCGCGCCTTTCAGGAGATGCCGGCGCGCACGCATCGCGTCGCGGATCCCGCCGACACCGCCGCCGTGGCCCGGCTCTGTGAGGTGGCGATGGCGGACCTGCCGTAGCACGCACTTCGCCGCGCCCCGCAGCCCCCTGCGGCATGGACGCCGCTTCCGGCGCCCGGCGCGCGGGACTATGCTTGTCGCCATGACGCAACCGGACCGGACAGGCGCCGAACACGAAGCCCCGCCTTCGCGGCTGGGGCTATGGCTGCTCGGCGGCGGTGCCGGCGCACTCTTGCTGACCGGGCTGCTGCTCTGGTGGCGCGAGGGCGACCGGCTCTTCACCGACGACCTGATCGCCGCCATCGTCGCCTGTTTCTAGGCCGCTGATACCCAACCCGATTCCGCGCCCCGCGAGGACCTAAGTGAACCGCCGCCTCATCCTGCCCCTCGTCGTCTTCCTGGCCGGCGCCCTCGCGCTCGCCGCCGCCGCCTTCATCACCTTCAGCCCGCCCCGACAGGGCGCGAGCGGAACCGCCAGCGTCGGCGGGCCGTTCTCGCTGACGACCGTGGACGGCAAGACGCTGACCGACAAGGAGTTGCGCGGCGCGCCCTTCCTGGTCTTCTTCGGCTTCACCCATTGCCCGGACATCTGCCCGACGAAACTGTTCGAGATCTCCGAGGCCCTGCGCGCGGCCGGCAGCAAGGGCGAGAAATTGCGGGCGCTGTTCATCAGCGTCGATCCCGAGCGCGACACGCCCGAGGTTCTCAAGAGCTATCTCGGCTCGTTCGATCCGCGCATCGTCGGCCTGACCGGCGACCGCGCCGCGATCGACGCCACGATCAAGGCCTATCGCGCCTATTCCAAGAAGGTGCCGCTCAAGGACGGCGACTACACGATGGACCATACCGCGCTGGTCTATCTGATGGACAAGAACGGCGGCTTCGTCGGCGCCTTCAATATCGAGCGGCCGCCGGCGGAAGCGGCGGCGGAATGGCTGCGGCATCTGTGAGGGACCGATAGCAGGACGAGCGCGCCAGCCCGTGCATGGTCTTGTTCCAGGCATGCGGGCGGCGGACATATTCGAGAAGCGCGAGCCAGGCGGCGAGCGAGACCAGCAGATAATAGGCCGGCAAAAGGGGCAGCCATTTCAGCAGGCCGGGCGTCCCGCGCCGGAGCGCGCCGAGCGCCGGCGGCGCCACGATGGCGAAGCTCCCGGCCGCGGCGACGACCACAGCCAGGGCCGAGGCGATATTGTCGAAGCCGCCATCCGAGATCCAGAACGAACCGTCGAGGCAGGCCGCCGCCAGCGCCGCGAGGAAGACCGGATAGCCCAGCGCGCTGACGACGCTGCCGAGCGCCAGCACCAGGAAGGCCAGCGTCGCCGTCCAGCCCGCCTCGCGCAGCAGGGCACCAGGCCGCTGGAGATGGCTGACCAGCGTCTGGACATAGCCCTTCAGCCAGCGCGTGCGCTGCTTCAGCCAGGCCGACCAGTGCAGCGGCGCCTCTTCGAGCGTGTGCGAGGGCAGGTCGGCGATGCGATAGCCGGCGCGGATCAGGCACAGGCCGATATCGGCGTCCTCGGTGACGTTCCAGGCATCCCAGCCGCCGACGGCGCGCAGCGCCTCGATGCGAAAATGGTTCGAGGTCCCGCCGAGCATGATCGGCAGCCCGAAGCGCAGCAGGCCGGGATTCACCACGTCGAACAGGCCGGCATATTCGAGCGCGAACATCGTCGGGAGGAAGCCGTCCCGCGGATTGTCGATGACGAGGCGCGCCTGCAGGCAGGCGATGTCCGGCGGCATGTGCAGGAAGCGCGAAGCGGCCTGCCGCAATTGCTGCGGATCGGGCACGTCCTCGGCGTCGAAGACCGCGACGAGCTCGCCGCGCGCTTCCGCGAGCGCGAAGTTCAGGGCGCGGGGCTTCGTGCGCGGGCCTCCCGCCGGCACGATCACCGGCAGGATATTGGCCGGGAGCGCGATCCGCGCCAGCGCCTCCAGCGAGGCGCGATCATGCTGCTCGAAGAGGAGCCTGATATCGAGCTTGGCCGCGGGATAATCGAGCGCCGAGAGGGCCGCGATCAGTTGCGGCAGCACGGCCTCCTCGCGATAGAGCGGCACCATCACCGTATAGACCGGCAGGCGGCTGTCATCGACGCGCCAGCCATGGCTGCGCCACAGGTCGGGAGCCGGCGGCTCGAACACGGCCGCGAGCCTCAGGAAGGCGAGCGCGAGGAAGACCGGTCCGGCCAGCAGCGCGAGCGCCATGAAGGTCTCGAACGGCGCCAGCGTGCCGGCATAGGAGGCCGGGGCGACGCAGAGCGCCGCAGCGACCTTCTGCCCCGGGCTGGTGCCGCCGCGCGCGCTCGGCCGCGCC
>NZ_JBHYEM010000025.1:0-14696 GCF_051860145.1 Allobosea sp.
TATATCATCCTGCCGACAGCCTATAGCGGCTCGGTCTACCTGACGCAGTATGGCACTGACGTGATCGGCTATATCGCCCAGGGCTCGAGCTATTACTCGTTCCAGGTGCACGGCTATGCCGCGCTCACCGTCGCCGAGGTCCAGGCCGCGCTGTTCTTCGCCTGAACTGCTTCGCCGTTCCGGAACTCCACTCCCGGTCAAATTTGACCGCCGCTCCTCCGGGAGCAGCGGGCGTTTTGTTCGTTTTCATATGGTCTCCGGTTGTGGGGTCCGCATCCGTGCTTCGGCCGAACCGGCCGGCGGGCGGCGACCACTCGAAAAAGCCGCTTCCGGTTCACCGGGGATTAACCAAGCGCGCGCCTTATCAATCAGACGACGTCTGGGCTTCCGCGCACTGACGATCGCGTCCGCCAGACGCCGCCTCGCGGCTCACCGACGTGAGCTTGCGCGAACGGGTCAAGGCGCGCGCTGGTCGGGGCAGGGAAGAGTACCGAGTATCCCTGAGAGCGTGGCGCATGAGTTACCCGACCCGCAGGCTTTTCGTTCCGCGCTCGCGCTTCCGTCGACGCCGCAGCCTCTTTCCCCGGATCCTGTTCCTGACTGGCGCCCTTGGCGTCGCGGCGCTGGCGGGACTCTGGGCGCAGGACGCTCCAGGCCCCGTCATGCAGGCGAGTGTCGAGCCGGTTCCGGAAGCGGCCCCGCTGGTCGTCGCCTCCGCCGGGCCCTATCGTCCGCTTCTCGATCCAGGCTTCTCGCTGGGCCCAGTGCCGCTGCCGCTCGGGCAAAGCGCCCCGCTCGGCGGTGATTGGCAACGGGCCGAGCCGGCCTCCCCGGCGTCGGTTGAACCTGCTCCGGCGGCCGAGCCTCCTGCCGCACCCGTAGTTGCGGCCGAGGCGGCCCCGCCGGCGCTGCCCGAAGCGTCAAGGCTGGTCGCGGGCACGCCTTTGCCCTTGCCGCGCCCCGCCGAGCTCGCGCTTCCGAAAGCGCAGGATACCCCGCGCGTCGCCGAACGGCGGCTCTCGCGCCGGATGCAGGCCGTCGCCGCCGTCCAGCCGAAGCCCGAGGACAACCGCTCCTTTTTCGAGAAGCTTTTTGGCGCGCAGCCTTCATCGAAGCCCGCACCGGCGCTCGCCTATGCGGCGCCGCAGGACGACGTCGTCGACCAGTCGCGCGGCAGGCGGCTCAGCCCGACGCTGCCGGGAGCGACCGTCTCGGCCCAGGCCACGGCGATCTACGACATCAGTGCGAGAACCGTCTACATGCCGAACGGCGACCGCCTGGAGGCGCATTCCGGTCTCGGCGACAAGATGGACGACCCGCGCTACGTCCATGTCCGGATGAAGGGCGCGACGCCGCCGCATGTCTATGACCTCAAGGAGCGCGAGGCGCTGTTCCACGGCGTGCGCGCCATCCGCCTCCATCCGGTCGGCGGCAGCGGCAAGATCCATGGCCGCGCCGGCCTGCTCGCCCATACCTATCTGCTCGGCCCGAGGGGCGACTCGAACGGCTGCGTCTCCTTCAAGGACTACGAAAAGTTCCTGCAGGCCTATCTCAGGGGCGAGGTGAAGCGCCTCGTCGTCGTCGCCAGCATGTAGCGCGTGCTGGCGAGGGTGCGTTCGGCACGGCATAGGACACGTCGAGCGACGTGCCCGGAGGAGATGCGATGAAGCTGACGTTACCGTTCCGCGCCGCGGCGCTCGCGTTCCTGCTGGGCGGCGCGATCGTCGGCCTTGCTCCGCCGGCGCTCTCGGAGGTCCGCTTCGGCTCCAATGTCCGGGTCGGCGGCCACGATTTCTCCAACCGCACCTATGATCGCCGGAACCGGGCGGTGATCCGGCTCTATGATCGCCAGCCGCGCCGGGCCGGCTGCGCCTGGCACGCGGATGGTCGCGGCGGGCGGGTGCAGATCTGCCATCTGCGCCGCAAGAGGTAGCGGCGGCGCCGCAACTCAGCTCTCGGCTTCCGCCTTGGCCTTGCTCTTGGGAGCAGCCTTCGCGGACGGCTTCTTGGCTCCGGCCTTCTTCGCCGGCGCCTTGCCCGAAGACTTCGCTGGAGACTTGGCTCCCTTCGCCTTCCCGCCGCCCTTGATGCCGCTCGCCTCGGCCTTGGCGTTGACCAGTTCGACCGCCTGTTCGAGCGTCAGGCTCTCCTGGCTCATCGCCTTGGGCAATGTCGCATTGACCTTGCCCCAGTTGACGTAAGGCCCGTATTTGCCGGCGCGCACCACGAGCTTGCCGCCCGCGGGATGCTCGCCGAGATCGCGGCCCGGTACTGCCGCGCCGCCGCCGAAGCGCCGGCCCCCAGTGCCGCTCTCCTTGGCGACGATCAGGTCGATGGCGCGGTTGCCGCCGAGCTCGAGCACGTCGTCGCCCTTGTCGATATTGGCGTAGGTCTTGCCGTGCTGGACGTAAGGCCCGTAGCGGCCGATGCCGACCAGGATCGGCTCGCCGCTCTCGGGATGCCTTGCGACCTCCTTGGGCAATGCGAGCAGGGCGAGCGCCTTGTCGAGGTCGACAGCGGAGGCGCTCATGCCCTTGGGCAGGCTCTGGCGCTTCGGCTTCTCGCCTTCGCCGAGCTGGACATAGGGCCCGAACCGGCCATCGCGAAGGGTGACGTCCTGCTGCGTGACCGGGTCCTTGCCGAGGATGCGCACGCCCGGCGTGCCCTGTCCGCCCTCGGTCGTCGCCTCGCCGTCATTGGCGGGGATCGTCAGCGGCCTCGTATAGCGGCATTCGGGATAGTTCGAGCAGCCGACGAAGGCGCCGAACTTGCCGAGTTTCAGGGAAAGCTGGCCGGTGCCGCAGGTCGGGCAGGTGCGTGGATCGCCGCCATCGCCGCGGGCGGGGAAGATGTGCTCGCCAAGGACGCCGTTCAGCGCCTCCAGCACCTCGGTGACGCGCAGATCCTTGGTGCCGCTGATGGCCTGGGTGAACTCTTCCCAGAATTCGCGCAGCAGCGCCTTCCAGTCGATCTCGGCATTCGAGACGCGGTCGAGCTTCTCTTCCAGGCTCGCAGTGAAGTCGAACTCGACATAGCGCTTGAAGAAGCTCTCGAGGAAGGCGGTGACCAGCATGCCCTTGTCCTCGGGCACCAGCCGCTTCTTCTCGATGCGGACATATTCGCGGTCGCGCAGCGTCGCCAGGGTCGCGGCATAGGTCGAGGGCCGGCCGATGCCGAGCTCTTCCATGCGCTTGACCAGGCTCGCTTCCGAGAAGCGCGGCGGCGGCTCGGTGAAATGCTGGTCGGCGGCAATGGCGCGCTTCTCCAGCGGATCGCCGGCCTTCATCGGCGGCAGCTTCCTGCCGTCCTCGTCCTCCTCGTCGTCACGGCTTTCCTGATAGAGCGTCAGGAAGCCGTCGAAGAGCACGACCTGGCCGGTGGCGCGCAGCTCGAGATTGCGCGCGCCGACCTTGGCGGCGATGTCGACGGTGGTGCGCTCAAGCGAGGCCGACTCCATCTGGCTCGCGATCGTCCGCTTCCAGATCAGCTCGTAGAGCTTCGCCTGCTCCGGCTCGAGATGGCGCACGACCATGGCCGGCAGCCGGCCGAGATCGGTCGGGCGGATGGCCTCGTGGGCCTCCTGCGCGTTCTTGGCCTTGACCGTGTATTTGCGCGGCACGCCCGGCACGTAGGACTCGCCGAATTCCTTGCCGATGACGCGGCGGGCGGCGGCGATGGCGCTGCCGTCCATGTCGACGCCGTCGGTTCGCATATAGGTGATCAGGCCGACTGTCTCGCCGCCGATATCGACGCCCTCATAGAGCCGCTGCGCCAGCTGCATGGTGCGCGCCGGCGCCAGGCCGAGCTTGCGCGAGGCCTCCTGCTGCAGCGTCGAGGTCTGGAAGGGCGGGTAGGGGTGGCGCTTGACCGGCTTGGCCTCGACCTCGGTGACGGCGAAGGCAGCCGTCTCCAGCGCCGCCTTGAAGGCTTGCGCCTCGGCGCCGGTGCCGATGTCGAGCCGGGTGATCTTCTTGCCGTCGGCGCCGACGAGCCTGGCGTCGAAGGTCGCACCCGCGCCAGTCGCCAGCGTCGCCACCAGCGACCAGTATTCGCGAGCCCGGAAGGCCTCGATCTCGCGCTCGCGCTCGCAGACCAGGCGCAAAGCCACCGACTGGACGCGGCCGGCCGAACGCGCACCCGGCAATTTGCGCCAGAGCACCGGCGAGAGCGTGAAGCCGACGAGATAGTCCAGCGCGCGCCGCGCCAGATAGGCGTCGACCAGCGCCTGGTCGATCTGGCGCGGGTTGGCGAGCGCCTTCTGCACCGCGTCCTTGGTCACGGCGTTGAAGGTGACGCGCTCGACCGGGATGCCCTTCAGCGCGCGCTTTTGGTTCAGCGCCTCCAGCACATGCCAGGAGATCGCCTCGCCCTCGCGATCGGGATCGGTCGCCAGGATCAGCTTCTCGGCGCCCTTGACCGCCTTGACGATCTCCGAGACCTGCTTGGCGCCACGGCCCTCGATCTCCCAGAGCATCGCGAAGTCGTCGTCCGGCTTCACCGAGCCGTCTTTGGCCGGCAGGTCGCGGATATGCCCGAACGAGGCGATGACCTCGTAATCGGAGCCCAGGTATTTGTTGATCGTCTTGGCCTTGGCCGGCGACTCGACGACGAGGAGCTTCATGACGCTTTCGGTCTCATGGACAGGGCAGGGCGGGCACATTCGTGCCTGTCCTGCCGGGCTTGGCGCAGGGCGCTTGGCTATCGGTTCGGAATTGCGCGCGAAAGTGGTTCAGCGCGGCAGCCCTGTCAAATAGGCATTGCGGCACGAATGCAACAGTGCCGCGACGATCGACGCGACGCCGGGCCGGTGGTGCGGCCCGGCACCGCCCGTTCTCTTGGGCGACGATCCCGCGTGGTCACATCGACGCGGGCAGCCTTTCCTGGTTGGCTGCATCGACGAGTAGGGCCGCGGCCACCGCCGCCCCGTCGCCGCGGATCGTGCCGGCCACGGCGGCTGCACGCGCGCGGGCCTCGGGAGCCAGGGCCGTCCCGAGCGCGGCCGACAGGGACTCGTGGCTCGGTGTCGGACCATCATGCGCCGCGCCGATGCCCAGCTCGGCCACGCGGCCGGCCCAATAGGGCTGGTCCACGATTTGAGGCACGATCACCTGAGGTACGCCGGCTCGCGTCGCCGTCGTCGTCGTGCCCGCGCCACCGTGATGGATGACGGCGGCCACCCGCCGGAAGAGTGCCTGCTGGTTGACGTCGCCGACGATGAAGCAGTCGTCCCGGCCGTCGATCAGCGCCAAGTCGGCCCAGCCCCGCAGGACGAGCGCGCGGCGGCCCTGCGCGCGGGCCGCGGCGATGGCCACCCGGCCGGCGTCTTTCGCGGCCTGCATCGGCATGCTGCCAAAACCCACATAGACCGGCGGCGCGCCGGCATCGAGGAATGCCAGCAACTCGGCCGGGAGGGGGCGGTTATCCGGCAGGATCCATGCGCCGGTCTGCACGACATCGGCAAGGTCGGTCGGCCGCCAGGGGCCGAGGACCGTGTCCGACGCCAGCCACGGATGGCGCGTGAAGACATGGTCGCGGACATTGTCGACCGTCGGCAGGCCGAGCGAGGCGCGCTGCGCGTTGACCGCTCTGCCGAACAGCGCGTTCATGGCCTGGATGTTCGCCTCCCACAGCACCCGATTGTCGGTCACCCCCGGAGGGTGGGGATGGCCGGGATATGCGAAGGGCGAATGGTGCTGCGATGGCAGGATGAGCGGGCAGAAGCTCGCATGCACGTAGCGGATGCCCAGTTTTTCGGCCACTGACTGCGCGGCGGCCGTGGATGGAAACAGGCCCGTCGCCACGATCGCATCGCACCCTTCGGCCGCCGCGGCGATGGCTTCGAATTGGGCGGCGACCATCTCGGCCGCTCGCTGGGGCAGGTCCACTGCCGGTCGCTTCAGCATGGCCTCGCTCACCCATTTGCGCACCGGCGAGAAGGCCGGCGCCAGCGGCACGTCGGCGCGGGCGAGCAGATCCGCGAACTCCTGATCGGGCGGCGCGCAGACCACCGCCTCCGCGCCGAGCGCCTGCAGTTGCACGGCGAGACCGGCCATCGGCTCGACATCCCCGCGCGACCCGTAAGTCGATAACAACACACGCATTTCGTTGCTCCCTTTTTCCTGAGGTTCAGGTCGAGGGCAGCGTCCATACGCTATGGCTGGGGTCTTGCCGCAAGCCCCCGGGCGCGTTATACGGTGATAGTGGCAAGGAGCGGGGACGCTCCTTTTTTCGTTTCAGCTCCCCATGGGCGAGCTCTTAGCGAAGCAGCGGTGCCGTGCACTGCGGCTCTACCGGCTCCGAACGTTCCCCTTGGGCCGGCGCATATCAGACTTGGGAGACGGCCGTAGCTGCAGCCTGTCGGTGGCGCGCAGCCGTTGGCGCCCGCCTTTTGAGGCCGCATCGCGCGGATGACATGCCGGGCGACAATATCCGTCTCGCGCCTTGCGCCGGTCACGACTCGGGCCTAAACAGCCTGCTTCAAATGACATCGCAAGCTTCGCTCTATCCGCACCGCCATCTCCTCGGCATCGAGGGGTTGTCCCATCTGGACATCGAGGCGCTTTTGGACCGGGCCGAGGACTATGTCGGGCTCTCGCGCCAGGTCGAGAAGAAGACGGCGACGCTGCGCGGCCGCACCCAGATCAATCTGTTCTTCGAGCCCTCGACCCGGACGCAGGCCTCGTTCGAGTTGGCCGGCAAGCGGCTCGGCGCCGACGTCATGAACATGTCGGTCGCCTCCTCGTCGGTGAAGAAGGGCGAGACCCTGATCGACACCGCCGCGACCCTCAACGCGATGCGGCCCGACATCCTGGTGGTCCGCCACCATGCCGCCGGCGCGGTCAATCTGCTCGCCCGCAAGGTCGACTGCTCGGTGGTCAATGCCGGCGACGGCGCCCATGAGCACCCGACGCAGGCCCTGCTCGACGCGCTGACCATTCGCCGCAACAAGGGGCGCATCGCCGGCCTGACGGTCGCGATCTGCGGCGACATCCTGCATTCGCGCGTCGCCCGCTCCAATATCATCCTGCTCAACGCGCTCGGCGCCAAGGTCAGGCTGATCGCGCCTTCGACCTTGCTGCCCGCGGGCATCGAGCGCATGGGGCTCTCGGTCTTCACCGATATGAGGAAAGGCCTGGAAGGCGCTGATATCGTGATGATGCTGCGGCTGCAGCTCGAGCGCATGCATGGCGCCTTCGTGCCTTCGCCAAAGGAGTATTTCCGCTATTTCGGGCTCGACCGCGAGAAGCTCGACCTGGCCCAGCCCGATGCGCTCGTGATGCATCCCGGCCCGATGAACCGGGGCGTCGAGATCTCCTCCGAGGTTGCGGACGGCGCGCAGTCCCTGATCCGCGAGCAGGTCGAGATGGGCGTGGCGGTGCGCATGGCGGTGCTCGACGCGCTCGCCCAGCACCTGCCCAATGGCTGATCCGGATGGAGCCTTTCCTCGCCTGGCTGCTGCGACAGATGCTCCGGGCCCGCCTGGTCTTCGCGGCGCTTTACGTGATCAGCGCCGCAGGTTTCCTCTATGCCGATCCGCGCGCCGGCTGGACCTGGTTCATCGTGATCGCCGGCGCCCTGCTTTGCCTGCTCTTCTGGGGGCTCGTGGCATTCTGGCAGGCCGCCTTCACCCGCAGACGAAGCCCTGAAGGCAGGACCGAACGAGATCATGTCTGAGATGCGCGAGCTTGCGATCGTCAACGCCCTGCTGGTCGATCCCGCTTCGGGGCGGCTGGGGCAGGGCGCGCTCCTGCTGCGCGACGGCGCCATCGCCGATATCGCCTGGGGCGGCGCGGCGCCCGAGACGGGCGAGGGCAAGCGGCGCATCGATGCGGAGGGGCTCGTCGTCACGCCTGGGCTCGTAGATCTGCGCGCCTTTCTCGGCGAGCCGGGCGCCGAATTTCGCGAGACACTCGGCACAGGCTCTCACGCCGCCGCCGCCGGCGGCGTGACCACGGTCGTTTGCCGCCCCGATACCGATCCGCCGATCGACGACCCCGCCATCATCGATTTCATCCAGCGCCGGGCCCGCGACAAGGCGATCGTCAACGTCCTGCCCGCCGCCGCCCTCACCAAGGGCATCGAGGGGCGGGAGATCACCGAGTTCGGCCTGTTGCTGGAGGCTGGCGCCGTCGCCTTCACCGATGGCGCCAAAGCCCTGCGCAATCCGCAGGTCATGCGCCGGGCGATGATCTACGCCCGCGATTTCGACGCGCTGCTGATGAACCATGTCGAGGACCCCGACCTGCGCGGCGTCGGCGTGATGAACGAGGGCGAATTCGCCAGCCGCAAGGGCCTGCCGGGCATTCCGGTCGAAGCCGAGACGGTGATGCTGGAGCGCGACATCCGGCTCGCGCGGGCGACCGACGCGCGCTACCACGCCGCCATGATCTCCTGCGCCGAATCGGTCGAGCTCGTGCGCCGGGCCAAGGCCGACGGCGTCAGAGTCACCTGCGGCGTCTCGATCAACAACCTGACGCTGAACGAGAACGATGTCGGCGACTACCGGACCTTCTGCAAGGTCTCGCCGCCGCTGCGCCACGAGGACGAGCGGCTCGCGCTGGTCGCCGCGCTGGCCGAAGGCGTGATCGACGTCGTCGTCTCCGACCACGACCCGCAGGATGTCGAGACGAAGCGCCAGCCTTTCAGCGAGGCGGCCAACGGCGCGCTCGGCATCGAGACGATGCTGGCGGCGGCGCTGCGCATGGTCCATGCTGGGCAGATCGACCTGCCGGTGCTGCTCGCGGCGCTGTCGACGCGCCCGGCCGATCTGCTCGGCCTGCGCTGCGGCCGGCTCACTGTGGGGGCGCCCGCCGACCTGATCCTACTCGATCCGGATGCGCCTTTCGTCGTCGACAAGCGCAAGTTGAAGTCGCGCGCCAAGAACTCGCCCTTCGACGAGGCGCGGCTCGAAGGGCTGGTGCGCACGACCCTTGTCGCGGGACGAGTGGTCTACGAGGCCGACGCAGTCTAATCTCCCGGATAACGGGGCGGCGAAGCGGGGATCGGCATGCCGGAAGCGATGAACTGGGGCCTGTCCTGGCCCTATTTTCTGACGGCCATCGTCATCGGCTACCTGTTCGGTTCGATTCCCTTCGGCGTCCTGCTGACGCGCATGGGCGGCGGGCCGGATCTGCGCAGCATCGGCTCCGGCAATATCGGCGCGACCAACGTCCTGCGCACCGGCAACAAGAAGCTCGCCGCGCTGACGCTTGTCGGCGACATGCTGAAGGGCACCGTCGCTGTGCTGGTCGGCTTCTACCTGATCGGCGGCAAGAACGCGGCGTTGCTTGCTGGGTTAGGCGCCTTTCTCGGCCATCTCTTCCCGGTCTGGCTGGGCTTCAAGGGCGGCAAGGGTGTCGCCACCTATCTCGGCATCCTGATCGGGCTGAAATGGCCTATCGCCGTCACCTTCGCCGCAATCTGGCTCAGCATCGCCTATCTCAGCCGCTATTCCTCGCTCGCGGCGCTCGTCGGCAGCCTGTTCGTGCCATTTTTGCTCTGGTTCTGGGCCGGCGAGCGCCAGATGGCCGAGATGATCGCGATTCTGACCGTCCTGCTCTGGTTCATGCACCGGGAGAACATCGCGCGGCTGCTGCAAGGGCGCGAGGGCAAGATAGGCCAGAAAGAAGGCTAGAGACCTATGGCTGGCATCGCCTTGACCGATCGCCAGCGTTTCGACTGGCTCCGCCTGATCCGCAGCGAAAGCGTCGGCCCGCGAACCTTTCGCGCCCTGATGAACCGATATGGCGGCGCTGCGGCTGCGCTCGATGCCTTGCCGGAGCTGGCACGCAGCACGGGCCGCAGCATCCGCATTTGCCCTGCAGCGGAGGCCGAGCGCGAGCTCGAGGCCCTGGCGAGACGCGGCGGCCGGTTGCTCGCCCTGGGCGAGCCCGCTTATCCGCTGCCGCTGCAGGCGATCGATTCGGCGCCGCCGCTGCTTGCCGTGCTGGGAGCTGGCGAGGCGTTGCTTCGTCCCAGTGTCGCGCTCGTCGGTTCCCGCAATGCCTCGGCCGCAGGTCTGAAATTCACCGCCAGGCTGGCGCAGGATTTGGGTGAGGCGGGCTTCGTGATCGTGTCGGGGCTGGCGCGCGGCATCGACACCGCCGCCCATACGGCGAGCCTCGCGACGGGGACGGTCGCGGTGCTGGCGGGCGGGCTCGACGAGATCTATCCCTCGCAGAACGCCGCGCTGTTCGAGCGGCTGCTGGCGAGCGGCGCCGCGATCAGCGAGATGCCGATGGGTTGGGCTCCGCGCGGGCGCGATTTCCCGCGCCGGAACCGGCTGGTTTCCGGCCTCGCGCTCGGCACCGTCGTCATCGAGGCGGCACGCAAATCGGGTTCCCTGATCACCGCCCGTTTCGCCAATGAGCAGGGCCGCCAGGTTTTCGCGGTCCCCGGCTCGCCGCTCGACCCGCGCGCGGAGGGCGGCAACCACCTGATCCGCGAGGGCGCGACCCTTTGCGGCGAAGCCGCCCATGTCATCGAGGCGCTGGCGCCGCTGTTGCGCGACGACGGTATCTTCCCGACGCCGCCTGGCCTTGTTCGCGAGGCAGGCCGGGACGCGGCCTCGGAAGCCTTGTGGGACGAGCTCGACCTGCCGGGAATCCAGCAGCCGCCCGAGGCGGCTCTTCCCGCTGCCGCCGACTCAAACGGCTTCTCGCCGCCCGCTGCTCTTGCGGCAGAGGATGTCCGCGCGAGCCTGCTGGGCCTGCTCGGGGCGACGCCGGTCTCGCTCGATGACGTGGTTCGGGCCAGTGGCCGGTCGGCGCGGGAGGTCAGCACGGCCTTGGTCGAGCTCGAGCTCGACGGCGTGATCCTGCGGCATCCCGGAGGCGCGCTGACGCGCGTCATGACATGATATGGCTGGTCTTCAGCGCGCGGTTCGGCTGCGCTCGGTCTGGGCGTTCGCTTCCTGCCGCGTCATGCCGAGGAAATAGAACAGGTGCGGGAGCTCCGCCGCACGCGCCATCGTTTCGAGCTCGCCCAAGAGCTGTTCGATATAGCGCGCCACCTCGAACTGGAGCCGGCGGTGCTGCGCGAGGGCGGTATCTGCGATATCTCCATCGGAGCGTCGATCCAGGTCGGGAGCCATGACGAGGCCTGCGATCTCTGGGGCGGGTCCATGAGGTTCACCGGCGGATAAGGGCATGAGCGATACCTCTCTTTAGGTGCGTAAAGAGAGATATACAACTTTAGGTTTTAAGAAACGGTAATGCGCGCGCCGTTATGACGGCTCTGACTTGGGGCCCGGACGAAGCTCGATCTGGATCGACGCCTCGATGCGCGACATCTCGAGAAAATAGGCGAGGCTTTCGAGCCGGGCTGCCCGCGCCATCATTCGCAAATCGACGCAGATGCTCTCGATATACTCCGCGACCTCGCGTTGAGCGCGGCGTTCGCGCACCGGGTCGGGCTTGTTTCTCTCCGAGAGCGAATGGTGGTGCCGACTGCGTTCCCTCATGCGCTCGTCGCTGTGTCGGGTGGTGTCGTCGGCTTCCAGGATCGACTTCGGCCCTCGCGAATTCATGGCGGCTTGCTCCCCGCACGAGCGAATGGATGATTCCTGTGTGTCGCGAACACACACGATAATCGCGAATGTAATTGGTAAATGCAATCTTTACGTGCAGACGAGCCGAGCCGCGCCGGCCCACCCCGCCTTGAAGGCTTCAGCCCAGAAACAGGACCGCAAGGGGCAGGGTGACGAGCGCGATCAGCGTCTGCATCGTGGTGATCTCGGCCATGAGGGGAGCGTCGCCGCCCATGTCGCGCGCCAGGAAATAGGCGGCCGTGGCGGTTGGCACCGCCGCGGCGATGACGGTGATCGTCAGGGGCGTACCCGAGACGCCGAACTGCCGGGCGAGCGTCCAGGCCACCAGCGGCATCACCACCAGCTTGAGCCCGATGGCGAGAAGATGCGCGGGGCGCGGTTGCCGCAGCTTGTGGATGTCGAGGCCAGCGCCGACGACGAGGAGCCCGACGCCGAGCGCCGCCCGGCCCATGATGTCGGCATAGGAGACGAGCGCGACCGGCAGCGGCCAGGGGGCCTGGTTGAGCAGGACCCCTACGGCGGATGACCAGATGAACGGGTTGACCGCGATCGAGCGCACCGTCGCGGCCGGGCTCATCGGCTGGCCGCTGGCATAACGCGCCAGCACCACGACGCACAGGACGTTCAGCAGGGGAATCATCGAAGCCACGGCGATCGCCATCAGGGTCGCGCCCTCGCGGCCGTGCAGCCCTGCTGCCAGCGCCAGCGCGACGAAGGTGTTCCAGCGCACCGAGCCTTGCAGGATCGAGGTGAAGGCCGGGCCGTCGATACCGGCGCGTGCCATGAGCGTCCGGGTCGCCAGCAGAACGGTCGCGACGCTGAGAATGCTCGCGACGAGGGCAAGGCCCATCGCCATCACCGGCAGCCGGCTCAGATCCGCGACGGCCAGCGTGTGGATGACGACGGCGGGGAAGAGCACCTGATAGGTCAGTCGTTCGACGCCGGCCCAATGGCTGGGTGTGACCAGGCCCCGCGCTTTCAAGGCCCATCCGGTGGCGAGCACCAGGAAGATCGCCACCAGACTGTCGATGATCGGATTCATGCTGGAACCGGGCTGCGGCAGGCTTCGGCTCCCGGCGCGCCCGCGTATGCCGGAACAATCCGTCGAAGCTGCCGTTGATGGAGATGGAGTGTCATCGAAGGCGTCGCGCCACCCCTCTCATGACAGCCGGCGCAGGACAAGCGCAGCTCGGGGAGGGCGGGTTGCACCCGCCGCAATCCCGCCGCGATTGGTTCACGCCGCATTCAACCGTGTTGCCCGATGATGCAGGTTAAGTTCAGGCGCGTGAAACCGCAGGAGAATGGACAATGGCTTCTCTCAAGATGACCACTATCGTGGCTTTGACGGCCGGTAGTTTGCTGTCCGCCGGAATCGCGGTTCCCGCCTTCGCCGGCGAGGCGCGCGCCCGGGTCGATGCCAGCCGTCTCGACAAGGCGCCGGCCGAGTACAGCTATTACCGCGGTCGCGGCGGCTGGCGTGGCAATCGCGGTGCTGCCGTCGCCGCTGGCGTCGGTCTTGGCATTCTCGGTGCGGCGGCCATCGCCGCGAGCCGCCCGGCCTATGCGGACCCCTATTACGGCTATGACGAGGGGTATAGCTACGGCGCCTACGAGCCGGCCTATGGCTATGAAGCCCCGCCGGTCGTCTATCAGCCGCGCCCGCGCTACTATGGCGGCTACTATGGCCCCGGTAACTATTACTCAGGTCGCGGCCCCTATACCGGCTTC
Organism: Allobosea sp.; assembly: GCF_051860145.1. Classification (GTDB taxonomy): domain Bacteria; phylum Pseudomonadota; class Alphaproteobacteria; order Rhizobiales; family Beijerinckiaceae; genus Allobosea. Next base: position 13,277 of record NZ_JBHYEM010000025.1, read on the forward strand.
TACAACGGGGCTCCCGATCCGGCACGTGGCGGCAGATAGGTTGCTGCGGATGATCACAAGCGGATGATCCAGCGGGACTATTGATTTGCCTGGCATGCGGCGTCCCAAAAGAAACGGGCGTCGCGTATAAATCCAGCGCCAACGGCGCGATGGAGGACGACATGAACGGGTATTGCAAGGCTATTCTGGTCGGACTCGGACTGGCGACCTCAGCGGCGCTGTGGTCGGTCCCGGCTTCGGCACAGTATTATCGCGACGGCTATTACGAAGGCCGGCGCGGCTACGGCAACGGTTATGAGCGTGGCCGCCGCTATGGCCCTTCGCTCCAGCAGCAGAAGCAGATGATCCGCAACCAGCGCCAGGCACAGAGGCGCGGCTATGCGCCGGGCGGAGGCTATGGCCGTGGCGGCTACGGCGGTCATAACCCTTATGCCGGCTTCACCTTCCGGCAGGGGCCTTATGGCAATTACGCCGTGCCGATCACTCCCGAAGCCTTCGGTAACAACTAGAGCTGCCCTTGATCGGCTCGCTAGAGTTGCGCGCTAGCCCCTTGATAAACTAGCCCCTTGATAAAAGAGGCGATTTCGCTAGCAAAGCGTGGCGCCGTCGCAGGATCTGCGACGGCGTTCGCATGTCAGGCCACCTCGGGATCCTGCGGTTCCATCCGCATCAGGCGGTCGAGCGCGCCTTGCAGGATGTAGGCTGCCGCCATTTTGTCGACGACCTCGGCGCGCTTGGCCCGCGAGGCGTCCGCCGAGAGCAGGGTCCGCGTCACGGCCAGCGTCGACATACGCTCGTCCCAGAACGCGATCGGCAGCGTGGTCAGCGGCATGAGGTTGCGGATGAAGGCCCGCGTCGATTGCACGCGCGGCCCTTCGGACCCGTCCATGTTCAGTGGCAGGCCGATGACCAGGCCCGCGACCTGATGTTTCCCGGCGATTTTCAGCAAGGCGGTGGCGTCGAGCCCGAACTTGACGCGCTTGATCGTCTCCAGCGGCGTGGCGATCTGCCTTTCGACATCGGACAGCGCGAGCCCGATCGTCTTGGTGCCGAGATCGAGCCCGAGCAGGCGCGCATGGTCGGGGAGGTCCAGGAAGCTCTCGAGCGGCACCAGATTGGCTGACATGAGCTGCGGTTAGCACGCGCCGCCCTGGCTGGCGAGCGGCGCGTGGCGGGCTCTCGGTTGGCGGTCTAGTTCAGGTTCTGCGGGGTCACGCCGGCCGCCTTGAGCGAGGCCGCCCATTTGGCGACCTCGGCGCTGAAGCGCTTGGCATGGGCCTCGCGGCTCCATTCGGCTTCCGGGAACGCGCTGGTGCCGACCGATTTGAAACGCTCGAGCACGGTCGGGTCCTTGAGCGCGGCCTTGAGTGCGCCATTGAGCTTGTCCAGCGCCGCTGCCGGCGTGCCCTTCGGCGCGTAG
>NZ_JBHYEM010000025.1:14706-63649 GCF_051860145.1 Allobosea sp.
GCCAGATCGTCATTTCGAGGTCGGTCCCGGCTTCCTTTGCCGTCGGCGTGTTGGGCAGCACGTCGAGCCGTCCTGTCGAGGTCACCGCATAGGCGCGGATCTTGTCGCCCTGGATCTGCGGCACGGCGGTCGTCGACTGGTCACACAGGACGTCGACCTGACCGGAGACCAGGTCGTTCATGGCAGGGCCCGTGCCGCGATAGGCCACTTGCGTGAACTTCACCCCGAGCGCCTGCGACAGCAGCACCGCGCAAAGATGCGCATTCGAGCCGATGCCGGCATGGGCGACCGTGAGCTTGTCGGCCTGGAGCTTGGCGAACGGGAAAAAGGCCTTGGCGTCCACCGGCGGCAGCGCGAGCTTGCCCGCGACCACCATCGGTCCGGTATTGACGAGGCCGATCGGCGCGAAGGCCGTCTGCGTGTCATAGCCCAGATTGCCGTAGAGCGAGGGTGCGGCCGCCAGCGCGAGATGGTGGATCAGCATCGTGTAGCCGTCTGGCTCGGCCGAGGCGAGGCGCTTGGCCCCGGCCGTGCCGCCGGCCCCGGCGACGTTCTCGACCAGCACCTGCTGGCCGAGCGTGCGCCCCATATGGTCGCCGAGAAGGCGCGCGATCACGTCGCTGGGCCCGCCGGCCGCAAAGGGCACGATCAGCGTGATCGGCTTCGTCGGATAGCCTTGCGCCGAGGCCGGGGCTGCGAGTCCCAGGGCCATAAGGCCGGCGAGTGCGAGGCGTCTTGTCGTCGTGGCAATCATTCATTTCCTCCGGATGTGACGAACCGCTCTGCGGCGGCTTGGTGTGGAAAGAGATCGCGGCCTGAACTTCAGCGCAGGTCGGACAGGTAATGCGCCTCCTCGGTCAGGCAGATGCTGAGGCGTCTCTCGACCGGCATGCCGTCGAGCGCCAGCGCCACGCGGTCGACCTGCAAGGCCGGCAGGCCGGCTGCGACGCCGAGCGCACGCGCGTCGCCGGGGTTGAGAGCGACGGCCTTCAGCCGTTCCCGCGCATGGGCGATGGTCACGCCATAGCGCCCGGCGAACAGGCTGTAGAGGTTGTTCGGGATCGGTCCGGTTTCGAGCCCCGGAAAAAGCTGCTGCGGCAGCGACAGCGTCTCGACGATCAGGGGCGTCGAATCGAGCGAGCGCAGGCGGCGAATGCGGATCACGGACGCGGCTTCGTCGAGATCGAGCGCGGCGCGCTCGGCGGCATCGGCGGTCCCCGTCGCGATGCTCAGCACCGCGCTGTCGGGAAAGCGGCGCTCGCCATGGTCCGGGACCAGCTTGAAGAACTGGAACAGGATGCGCCGTTCGTCATGCTCGGCGACGAAGGTGCCACGGCCCTGCCGCCGCACGACGAGATTCTCGGCTGCGAGCTCGTCCAGCGCCTTGCGCACGGTGCCCTGGCTGACGCCGATCTCGGCGGCGAGCTGGCTCTCGCTCGGCAGGCCTTCGCCGGGCGCCCAGACGCCATCGACGAGGCGGCGCACGAAGATCGCCTTCACCTGACGGTAGAGCGGCCGGAAGCCCAGGGGCTCGGCTTTCTCGATGCCATCCTGCCGGTCTGGAAATTCGAGCTTGTGCACACTCATATGTCTTATATAAGACTTGGCGGAGCGCAGGTCGAGCCCGATTTTCGCAAGGGCAGTCTCGGCACTTCGCCAGTTCGAAGGAGGTCAGAAATGAGCAAGCCCCACCTCTTGGTGCATGAGCAGAAGGACACGGTCGGCGTCGTCGTGGTCGAAGGCCTCAAGGCCGGGACCGACATGCTCGGCGTCGTCACCCATGACAATTCCGATTTCCGCCTGACCTCCAAGATGGACATTCCGATCGGCCACAAGGTCGCGCTCAAGGACATCAAGAAGGGCGACACGATCTGGAAATACGGCCAGGACATCGGCAAGGCGATCGCCGACGTGAAGAAGGGCGAGCACCTCCACGTCCACAACGCCAAGACCAAGCGCTGGTGAGTTCCCGCGTCTGAGGAAAACCGCGCAGCCGCCTGAAAAGAATCGGCAATGGGCTCCCGTCACCGGTCGAGCCCGCAACGGATCGAAGGAAACCCCATGTCATCCATCGTCGCCAATTTCGACCTCGTCAAAGGCAAGCTCGGCCGCGTCAGGGGCCGCAAGATCGAGGCGCCCGAATTCAAGGCGCCGATGGTCAAGCGCCCGACCGGCCGCAGCCTCGATTCCTTCTATGGCTGGCGTCGCGAGAATGACCGCGTCGGCGTGCGCAACCATGTGCTGTTACTGCCGCTCGACGACCTTTCCAACGCCGCCTGCGAGGCCGTCGCCAACAACATCAAGGGCACGCTGGCGATCCCGCATGCCTATGGCCGCCTGCAGTTCGGCGAGGATCTCGACATCCATTTCCGTACCCTGATCGGCACGGGCGCAAACCCCAACGTCGCCGCCGTCGTGGTGATCGGCATCGAGGATGGCTGGACCAAGCGCGTCGTCGACGGCATCGCCAAGACCGGCAAGCCGGTCGTCGGCTTCGGCATCGAGGGCCATGGCGACATCGCGACCATCGCGAAGGCCTCCTATGTCGCGAAGGAATTCGTGCAGTGGTCGACCGAGCTGCAGCGGGTGAAATGCGGCATCGAGGAGCTCTGGGTCTCGACCAAATGCGGTGAATCCGACACCACCACCGGCCTGTCCTCCTGCCCGACCGTCGGCAACATGTACGACAAGTGGATCCCGCGCGGCGTCTATGGCGTCTTCGGCGAGACCTCCGAGATCACCGGCGCCGAGCATCTCTGCAAGGCGCGGGCAGTGACGCCCGAGCTCGGCGAGCGCTGGTACAAGATGTGGAAGGCCTATCAGGACGACGTCATCGAGGCCCACAAGACCGACGACCTCTCCGACAGCCAGCCGACCAAGGGCAACATCGCCGGCGGCCTGACCACGATCGAGGAGAAGGCGCTCGGCAATCTCGAGAAGATCGGCCGGGACTGCAAGTTCATCGACATCCTCGAGCCGGCCGAGGCGCCGGCCAAGGGACCGGGCCTCTATTACATGGACACCTCCTCGGCTGCGGCCGAATGCGTGACCCTGATGGCGGCTGGCGGCTATGTCGTGCACACCTTCCCGACCGGGCAGGGCAACGTCATCGGCAACCCGATCGTCCCCGTGATCAAGATCACCGGCAATCCCAAGACGATGCGGACCATGCCGGAGCATATCGACGTCGACGTCTCCGGCATCCTGCGCCGCGACCTGACGATTCCGCAGGCCGGCGATGCGCTGATCCAGAATATCGTGCGCACCGCCAATGGGCGTATGACGGCTTCCGAAGCGCTCGGCCATCGCGAATTCTCGATGACCAAGCTCTACCGCTCGGCCTGACGAGCGACTAAACGAGCCCTGCGAGCGGGTCCCCGCTCGCAGCTTTCCTTTGCCGACCGTCGATTCTCGGCCGACCCGAGCCCGGAGCGCGTTCTTGTCCGTCGCGACATCTTCCTCGCTGAGCGCCTGGCGCCCGTTCCTCGACGGGATCCTGCTCTCCGCCGCCGTCGCCATTGCCGCTGCGCTCGCCGAGCCGTTCCTGAAATCGCTCGGCGGCGGGCAGGTCAGCGTGCCCGCCGTCGTGATCGCGCTGGTGATCGGCATGCTGCTGCATCCGCTCGCCAATGCGGCGCGGTTCGAGCCTGGCATGACCTTTTGCGTCAAGAAGTTGTTGCGCTGGGCGATTGCGCTGCTCGGCCTGCGCGTCGCGCTTGGCGACATCGTCGCGCTCGGCCTGACGACCGCGCTCCTTGTCGTCCTGGCCATGGCCGTGACCGTGGTCTCGGGTTTCGCGCTGGCCCGCCTGCTCGGGCGCGAGCGCGGCTTCGGCGCGCTCGGCGGCGTCGCCACGGCCGTCTGCGGCGCTTCCGCCGCGCTGGCGACGGCGAGCGTGCTGCCGGACTATCGCAACAAGGCGGCCGATGTCGCCTTCGCCGTCATCGCCATGAACGCGCTCTCGACGCTGGCGATGCTGGCCTATCCGCTGATCTGCGTCTGGCTCGGACTGAATGCGACCCAGACCGGCATCATGCTGGGCGCGACCATTCACGATGTCGCGCAGGTCGTCGGGGCCGGTCAGTCAGTGTCGGACGACGTCGCCAACGCCGCGGTGATCGTCAAGCTCTTTCGCGTCTTCCTGCTGCTGCCGGCCGTGCTGCTGGTCGGCTGGTGGATGGTGCGCGAGGGCGGGCATGCCAGCGATGCGAAAGTGCCGGTGCCGGTCTTCGCTTTCGTCTTCCTCGCATTGTGCCTGCTCAACAGCGTGCTCGCGACGCAGCCGGCGCTGGCCGGGATCTATCTCCCGTTGCGCTCGGCCTTGCTGGAAGCCTCGCGCTGGGGTCTCTTGGTGGCGATCGCCGCACTCGGCCTCGGCACCTCGATCGCCTCGATGGCGCGGCTCGGCTGGCGGCATCTCGTGCTCGTGACGGGGACGAGCCTCGTCATTCTCGGCGTTGTGACCGGTGGCCTCCTGGCCCTGGGCTGAGCGGCGGCCAAGCAGGAAAGCCAAGCGGAAAAGCCATGACCGACATCGTCATCACCGAATTCATGGACGAGGCGGCGGTCGCGGCCCTCAAGGCCCGCTATACGGTCCATCACGACCCCGAGCTGTTCGGCAAGCCGGAAGAGCTTGCGGCGCTCGTCGCCGACGTGCCGGCTCTGATCGTGCGCAACCAGACGCAGGTGAGGGGCGCGCTTCTCTCTGGGGCGAAGCGCCTCAAGGTCGTCGGCCGGCTCGGCGTCGGGCTCGACAATATCGACATGGAGGCTTGTGCGGCCCGCGAGATCAAGGTTTTCCCGGCGACCGGGGCCAATTCGCTCTCGGTGGTCGAATATGTCATTTGCAGCGCCATGGTGCTGCTGCGCGGCGCCTATTTCGCCAATGCCGCGATGCTGGCCGGCGAGTTCCCCAAGACGAAGCTGATCGGGCGCGAGATCGCCGGCAAGCGCCTCGGCCTGGTCGGTTTCGGGTCGATCGCGCGCGACGCGGCGCAGCATGCGCGCGTCCTGGGGATGAGCATCGCGGCCTATGATCCCTATGTCCCGGCGGATGATCCGGCCTGGCAGACCGTCGAGCGGCTCGAGCTGGACGCCCTGTTGTCGACCTCGGATGTGATCAGCATCCATTTGCCGCTGACGCCGGACACCAAGGGGCTGATCGGCGCGAAGGCTTTTGCCCGGATGAAGCCGGACGCCGTGCTGGTCAATGCCGCCCGCGGCGGCGTCATGGACGAGGCGGCGCTGGTCGCCGCGCTGAAGGGCGGCAAGCTCGCCGGCGCCGCGCTCGACGTCTTCGAGGAGGAGCCGCTGCGTGGCGGCGCAAAACTCTTCGCCGGCACGCCGAACCTGATCCTGACGCCGCATATCGCCGGCAACACGGTCGAATCGAACGGCCGCGTCTCCGGCCTCGTCGCCGAACGCGTCATCGCTGCCCTGGAGGGCCGCTCATGAGCCGCCTGTCGCTGGAGGAAGCCGAGGCGAAGATCGCCGATCTGTTCGCGGCCGCCGGCGCCTCGCCGGCCAATGCCGCCTCCGTCGCCTGGGCGCTGGTCATGGCCGAGGCGGACGGGCTGAAGGGCCATGGTCTCTCGCGCGTGCCGACCTATCTCGCCATGCTGCGCTCCGGCAAGATCGACGGGCAGGCGGTGCCGATCGCGCGCCGTCCGAAGCCCGGTGTGCTGGCAATCGACGCCGGCCATGGCTTTGCCTATCCCGCCATCGATCTCGCCGTGAGCGAGTTGCCCGAATTCGCGCGCGAGCAGGGCGTCATGGCGGCCCCGATCCGGCGCTCCAACCATTGCGGCGCCGCCGGCCTGCATGTCGAGCGCCTGGCCGAGCAGGGGCTGGTCGCCATGCTCTTCGCCAACACGCCCGGCGCGATCGCGCCCTGGGGCGGCTCGAAGCCGGTCTTCGGCACCAATCCCATCGCCTTCGCCGCGCCGCTGGCCGGTCGCGAGCCGATCGTCATCGACATGGCGCTGAGCAAGGTCGCGCGCGGCCCGATCGTCGCCGCCAAGCAGAAGGGCGAGGCGATCCCCGAGGGCTGGGCGCTCGATGTCCATGGCAAGCCGACCACCGATGCCGCTGCCGCGCTCGCCGGCACCATGGTCCCGCTCGGCGACGCCAAGGGCGCGACGCTGGCGATGATGGTCGAGATCCTCGCTGCTGCGCTGGTCGGCACGCATTTCGGCTTCCAGGCCTCCTCCTTCCTCGACGACAAGGGAGGCCCGCCCGATACCGGCCAGCTCATCCTCGCCATCGACCCAGGCAGCATGGGCGGAAACTGGTTCGGCGAGCGCATGAAGCTGCTCGCCCATGCCATCGAGGATCAGGAGGGCACGCGCCTGCCGGGCGTCAGGCGCTTGAATCTGCGTGCGAAGGCCAAGGCCGAAGGGATTGAGGTCGATTTCTGAGACAAGCCGTCATGCTCGGGCTTGACCCGAGCATCTCCTGCAGGATTGGGCGTCAGTAAGCGCCATCTCGTCGTGAGATTCTCGGGTCAAGCCCGAGAATGACGGCGAAACTCAGACGAAATCGAACCGGTCGACATCGACCAGCCCCTTGTCGGTGATCTTGAGATGCGGGATCACCGGCAGGGTCAGGAAGGCGACCTGCAGGAACGGCTCGGCCAGCACCACGCCGAGCGCCTTCGCTGCCGCCCGCAGGCCCTCCAGCCCGTGCCGCACGGCCTCGAACGGTTCTTCGCTCATCAGCCCGGCGACGGGCAGCGCCAGTTCCGCCGTGACCTTGCCAGCATCGGCGACCGCGAAGCCGCCGCCGAGCGCGATCAGCCGGTTCGCCGCCGCCGCCATCGAGGCCTCGTCGACGCCGACGACGCAGAGATTGTGGCTGTCATGGCCGACGGAGGAGGCGATGGCGCCGCGCTGCATCCCGAAACCGTGGACGAAGCCGGTCGCGATGCCGTTGCCCTTGCCGTGCCGCTCGATCACCGTGACCTTGACCGCATCCTGCGCCAGATCGGGCAGGGCCTGGCCATCGCGCGAGGGCAGGGCCATGCTCAGCCGCTCGGTGATGATGCGGCCCGGCACGACGCCGATAACCGGCGTTTCGCCGGCTCGGGCTGCCACCTCGAAATCCGTTTCCGTCAGCGTGCGGCTCTTGACGCTGCCGAGTCCCACCGGCGCAACCGGCTTGCGATCTGCGAACAGGGCGTCCGCGACCAACCGGCCGCCGGCGAAGACATGACTGACCCGGCATTCCGCCAAATCCTCGACCAGCACGATATCAGCGCGCTTGCCCGGCCCGATGAAGCCGCGATCGAACAGACCGAAATTGCGCGCTGCCGACAATGTCGCGACGCGATAGGTCGCGAGCACATCCGCGCCTTCCGCGATCGCGGTGCGGATCATGAAATCGAGATGGCCTTCCTCGGCGATGTCGAGCGGGTTGCGGTCGTCGGTGCAGAAGGCGAGGAAGGGCGAGGCGTCGCGGGTGATCAGCGGGATCAGCGCATGCAGGTCCTTCGAGACCGAGCCCTCGCGGATCAGGATCGCCATGCCCTTGGCAAGTTTTTCGCGAGCCTCCTCGGCTGTCGTCGTCTCGTGATCGGTGCGGATGCCGGCCGCGAGATAGCCGTTCAGGTCCATCCCGCGCACCAGCGGGGCGTGGCCGTCGATATGGCGTTGCGAGAAGGCTTCGAGCTTGGCCAGGCAGCCAGGGTCGCGGTTCAGCAGACCGGGGAAGTTCATGAACTCGGCCAGCCCGATCACCTTCGGGTGGTCCATCAGCGGCGTCAGGTCGCCGGCATCCAGCCGCGCGCCCGCCGTCTCCAGATGCGTCGCCGGCACGCAGCTCGAGAGCTGGACGCGCAGGTCCATCCGCATTGCCTCGGCGCAACGCAGGAAATAGGCGATCCCCTCGATGCCCAGCACATTGGCGATCTCATGCGGATCGCAGATCGCAGTGGTGACGCCATGCGGCAGCACGCAGCGCTCGAATTCGAGCGGCGTGACCAGCGACGATTCGACATGGAGATGCGTGTCGATGAAGCCGGGCACGGCGATCAGCCCGCTGGCGTCGAAGCTCTCCGAACCCTCGTAGCGGCCATGCGTGCCGACGATCGTGTCGCCGCAGAGTGCGATATCGCCCTCGACCAGCGCGCCGGTGACGAGGTCGAGCAGCCGCGCCCCGCGAATGACGAGATCGGCCGGCGCGTCGCCACGCCCCTGGGCGATGCGGCGGGAAAGCGTGGCTGCATCTGTCATGACGTCACTCCGGCCCTGAATCGTTGGGTGAGCCTGCACGCGCCTCCCGGCAAAGTCGACTTGGTGTCGCCGCCGAACCGGCCTAGATAGGCGCGGCCCGCCGCCCTGCTGGAGACCCTGCAATGAAACTCACCTGGTTCGGCCAATCCGCCTTCCGCCTCGATCTCGACGGCGCCGCGCTGCTGATCGACCCGTTCTTCACCGGCAATCCCGCCTTCGAGGGCAATGCCGGCGAGATCACCAAGGGCATCAGCCATATCGTCGTCACCCATGGCCATGGCGATCATATCGGCGACACGCTCTCGATCGCCGAGGCGACGGGCGCAACCGTCATCAGCAATTATGACCTGTGCATGTACCTCGCCACCAAGGGTTTGCAGAAATTCGAGCCGATGAACACCGGCGGCACGATCGATCTCGGCGCCTTCTCGGTGACGCTGGTCCGGGCCGATCATTCGGCCGGGCTGGTCGAGGCCGGCGTCGGCTTCCCGCTCGGCAGCGCCAATGGCGCGATCATCAAGGCCAAGGGTGAAAAAACGCTCTGGCACATGGGCGATACCGACATCTTCAGCGACATGGCCCTGCTCAGCGAGCTCCATGGCGTCGAGATCTGCATCTGCCCGATCGGCGACCGCTTCACCATGGGCGGCAAGACGGCGGCGCTGGCGATGACGCGCTTCGTCAAGCCGAAGGTCGCGATCCCCTGCCATTACGGCTCCTTCCCGATCATCGACCAGACGCCGGACGCCTTCGTCGCGGCGCTGAAGGGCGGCCAGGTGCAGGTCGTGGTGCCGAAGAAGGGCGAAGCGGTCGAGCTTTGACGTAGCCGAATAAAGCGCGGGGAACCCTCTCCTGGAAGGAGAGGGCAGGGTGAGGTGTAGGCCGTTCGACCAGTTCGGTGAGCGCTCACCGGCGGTCGGGTTCAGGCTTGCGATTCCCCTCCCGAACACCTCACCCCTACCCCTCTCCTTCCAGGAGAGGGGATCCCGCGCTTGGCTTATGGCGTGTTGCGGGCTGGCCCCGCGCGCCGTATAGCCCGTGACCACAAATCGTGTTCACCAGCGCCGCGAAGTTCCAGGAGTCCGCCATGTCGGTCGATCTCGCCACCGTCAAGCGCGTCGCGCATCTTGCGCGCATCGCCGTGCCGGAGACCGAGCTGCCCAAGCTGCAAGGCGAGCTCAACGCCATTCTCGGCTTCGTCGAGCAGTTGAACGAGGTCGATGTCGAGGGCGTCGAGCCGATGACATCGGTCATGCCGATGGCGATGAAGCAGCGCGAGGATGTCGTCACCGATGGCGAGATCGCCGACAGGATCGTCGCCAATGCGCCGGCCTCCGACGACGATTTCTTCGTGGTGCCGAAAGTGGTCGAATAGTCGCCTCGTCTTTTCGTGCGCTGGCCGTCATTGCGAGCGCAGCGAAGCAATCCAGAAGGGCTCGCGCCGTCCCCCTGGATTGCTTCGTCGCTTCGTTTCTCGCAATGACGACCGACGTTCTGCCCGATCGTACAACTCCCGGAATCACCTCGTGACCGATCTCACCCGCCTGACCTTGACCGAAGCCCGCGACGGGCTGAAGGCGAAGCGCTTTTCCGCGACCGAGCTCGCCAGGACCCATATCGCTGCCATCGAGCAGGCGCGCGCGCTCAACGCCTTCGTGCTCGAGACGCCGGACCACGCGCTGAAACAGGCGGCTGCCTCCGATGCCAAGCTGGCGAAAGGCGAGGGCGGTCCGCTCGAAGGCCTGCCGCTCGGCATCAAGGATCTCTTCGCCACGGAGGGCGTGCGCACCACCGCTTGCTCAAAAATCCTCGGCGATTTCGTGCCGGCTTATGAATCGACGGTGACGAGCCAGCTCTGGCGCGACGGCGCGGTCATGCTCGGCAAGCTCAACAATGACGAATTCGCCATGGGCTCGTCGAACGAGACCAGCGCCTTCGGCACGGTCGTCAATCCCTGGCGGCGCCGCGGCTCGAATGTCGGGGCAGGGGCGGCGGGCGCCATCGAGGGCAATCATCTCGTGCCGGGCGGCTCGTCCGGCGGTTCGGCTGCGGCCGTCGCAGCCGGTCTTTGCCTCGCGGCGACGGCGACCGACACGGGCGGCTCGATCCGCCAGCCCGCCGCCTTCACTGGCACGGTCGGGATCAAGCCGACCTATGGCCGCTGCTCGCGCTGGGGCACGGTCGCCTTCGCCTCCTCGCTCGATCAGGCCGGTCCGATCGCCAAGACGGTGCGTGACGCCGCCGTAATGCTGCGCGCCATGGCGGGCCACGACCCGAAGGACGCGACCTCCGTCGACCGCGCCGTTCCTGATTACGAGGCGGCTGTCGGCCGTTCGGTGAAGGGCATGAAGATCGGCATCCCCAGGGAGTATCGGCTCGACGGCATGTCGCCGGAGATCGAGGCGCTCTGGCAGCAGGGCATCGCTTGGCTGAAGGATGCCGGCGCCGAGATCGTCGACATCTCGCTGCCGCACACCAAATACGCCCTGCCGGCCTATTACATCGTCGCGCCGGCCGAGGCCTCCTCCAATCTCGCCCGCTATGACGGCGTCCGCTACGGCCTGCGCGTGCCGGGCCGCGACATCGTCGAGATGTACGAGAAGACCCGCGCCGCCGGTTTCGGCGCCGAGGTCAAGCGCCGCGTGATGATCGGCACCTATGTGCTCTCGGCCGGCTATTACGACGCCTATTACCTCAGGGCGCAGAAGGTCCGCACCCTGATCAAGCGCGATTTCGAGCTGGCCTATGCCGACGGCATCGACGCGGTGCTGACCCCGGCGACGCCGTCCGCCGCTTTCGGCATCGGCGAGAAGGGCTCGTCCGATCCGGTCGAGATGTATCTCAACGACGTCTTCACCGTGACCGTGAACATGGCCGGCCTGCCGGGCATTGCGGTTCCGGCCGGCGTCGACCGCCAGGGCCTGCCGCTTGGCCTGCAGCTCATCGGCCGCGCCTTCGACGAGGAGACGCTGTTCGCCGTCGGGCAGGTCATCGAGGACGCCGCCGGCCGCTTCACGGTCGGCGAGAAATGGTGGGCCTAAGCGCCTCTCTTCTCCCGCAGGGGTAGAAGGGGTTAAGCTCGCGGCATGATCTTCAGCCGCGCCATGGCCTGGGCCTGCCTGACATTCCTGCAATGGGCGCTCGGGCTGGTGGCCGTTCTCCTGATCCTGCTCGTCGTCGTGCAGCAGATGCGCGGCGATATCGGCGCGCAGCCCCAGGCCAATCTGATCGGCGCCGTCGTGGCCGCCGGGCTCGCCCTGGCCTGCCGCGCGCTGGCACGCAAGTTCGCATAGCCTCCGTTGATCCAGACGGACCAGGTCATCCCGGCCGGAGCGAAGCGCAGAGCCGGGATCCATGCCTGACCCGTTCCGGCATGGATCCCGGGTCTCCCTCCGGTCGCCCGGGATGACGTAGCGCTTCGATATGAATGCCCAGGACTTTTCAGCACATAAAAAACCCCGCCCGGCCGATGAGGCGGGGCGGGGTCATTTTCGTCTGGCGGCGGGTTCAGTGCGTCGCCGGATGCGCATCCTTGGCGGGGGCCGGCTTCTTCCGCTCGAACAGCCCGGCAAGCCAGCGCACCACCACGTAGAACACCGGCGTGAACAGCAGGCCGAACAGTGTCACGCCGATCATGCCGGAGAACACCGCGACGCCGAGCACCTGGCGCATCTCCGCACCTGCGCCGACCGAGATCGTCAAAGGCAGCACGCCGAGGATGAAGGCCATCGAGGTCATCAGGATCGGCCGCAGCCGGGTCTTCGCGGCGGCGACCGCCGCTTCGCGCCGGCTCATGCCCTCGTCCTCGGCCTGCTTGGCGAACTCGACGATCAGGATCGCGTTCTTGGCGGCGAGGCCGACAAGGACGACGAGGCCGATATCGACCAGCACGTTGCGGTCGAAGCCCTGGTAGCCGACGCCGACCATCGCCGCGAGAATACACATCGGCACGATCAGGATGACGGCGAGCGGCAAGGTCCAGCTCTCGTACAGCGCCGCCAGCAGCAGGAAGACGAAGACGACGGCGAGGCCGAAGGCGATGATCGCGGTGTTGCCGGCGAGCTTCTCCTGCAGCGCGATCTCCGTCCATTCGAAGCCGAATCCGGCCGGCAGCACCTGGCTCGCGATCTTCTCGACAGCCGCGATGCCCTGGCCGGTCGAATAGCCGCGCGCCATCGAAAGCTGCACCTCGGCTGCCGGATAGAGATTGTAGCGCGGCACCCGGTAGGCGCCCGTCGTGTCGGAGAAGGTCGCGACCGAGCCGATCGGCACCATCTCGCCATCGGCATTGCGCGTCTTCAGCGCGGCGACGTCGCGGATGTCGAGCCGGTATGGATTGTCGGCCTGCGCCGTCACCCGGAAGGTCCGGCCAAGGATGTTGAAATCGTTGACATAGGCCGAGCCCATATAGACCGACAGGGTCTCGAACACGCGGGTCACGGGCACGCCGAGCATTTCGGCCTTGGTCCGGTCGATATCGGCGAAGATCTGCGGCGTCTTGGTGGAGAACAGCGTGAAGGGCTGCTGGATGCCCGGAGACTGGGCCGCCGTTCCGGCCACGGCCCAGGTCGCCCCCTCGAGCGCCGCGAGGCCGCGCCCGCCGCGATCCTGGACATAGCCCTTGAGACCGCCGCCGGTGCCGATGCCGGGAACGGCCGGGGGCTCGACCACCAGGGCGAAGGCCTCGCCGATCTGGCCGAGCTGGGCGCGCAGGTCGTTGAGGATGCTCTGGGTGGTGAGGCCGGCCTTGGCCCGCTCCCTGAAGTCGCTGAGGGTGACGAAGGCGACGCCGGAATTGGGCGCCAGCGTGAAGGTCGCGCCGTCGAGGCCGGCGAAGGCAACGGCGTGGGCGACACCGGGTCGTGCCAGCAGCAAGTCGGTCGCCTTGCGGACGACCTCGTCGGTTCGCTGCAGCGACGAGCCGGCAGGCAGCTGGAAGACCGCGATGAAGTAGCCGCGGTCGAGCTGCGGCACCAGACCCGTCGGAATAGCGGCGAGGCGCTGGCCGGCGACCGCGATCAGGGCAGCGTAGACCAGCAGCATGATGACGCCGAAGCGGATCAGCCGCGAGGTCGCCGCGCCATAGCTGCGCGAGAGCCAGTCGAAAGCCTTGTTGAAATATTTGAAGAACCAGCGGAACGGCGCGCCGAGCGCCGCTGCGAAGCCCTTCGGCTTCTCGTGGCTGTGCGGCTTCAGCAGGATCGCCGACAGGGCCGGCGACAAGGTCAGCGAGACAAAGCACGAGATCGCCGTCGAGGCCGCGATCGTCACCGCGAACTGCTGGTAGAACGTGCCCTGCAGGCCGCTGATGAAGGCGGTCGGGATGAACACCGCGCAGAGCACGAGCGCGATCGCGAGCAGGGCGCCGCCGACCTCGTCCATCGTCTTGTGCGCTGCGTCCTTGGCGTTCATGCCCTGGGCGAGATAGCGCTCCACGTTCTCGACCACGACGATCGCGTCGTCGACGACGATGCCGATCGCGAGCACCAGCGCCAGCAGCGAGATCGTGTTGAAGGAGATTCCGACCGCACTCATCACCAGGAAGGTGCCGACCAGCGAGACCGGGATCGCGACGATCGGGATGATGGCCGCGCGCCAGGTCTGCAGGAAGAGGATCACGACGAAGACGACGAGCGCGACCGCCTCGAACAGCGTCGTGACCACGGCGGAGACGGATTCCGCGATGAACTCCGTCGGGTTGTAGACGATCCTGTACTCGACGCCGGCCGGGAACTCCTTCGACAGCGTCTCCATCGTCTTGATAAGGGCCTCGGAGGCCGCCAGCGCGTTCGAGCCCGGACGCTGGAAGACGCCGATCGCGACCGCTTCCCGATTGTCCAGGTAGGAGTTGGACAGATAGTCCTGCGCGCCGAGCTCGACGCGGGCGACGTCGCGGACGCGGATGGTGCCGCCATCCGCATCCGAGCGGACGACGATGTTGTAGAACTCCTCGATATTGGTGAGGCGTCCCTGCGTGTTGACCGAAAGCTGGAAGGCGCCGTCCGATTTCGCCGGCGGCTGGTTGATCGCGCCCGCCGCGACCTGGATGTTGGCGGCGCGGATCGCGGCGACGACGTCGCCGGCGGTCAGGTCGCGCGCCGCGACTTTGGCCGGGTCGAGCCAGACCCGCATCGAGTAATCGCGCGCGCCGAAGACCTGCACGTCGCCGACGCCGTCGACGCGGGTCAGCACGTCCTTCACGTTGAGCGTCGTGTAGTTCGAGACATATTGCTGGTCGCGCGAGCCGTCGGGCGACAGCATGTGGATGACCATCAGGAAGTCGGGCGAGGCCTTGCGGACCTGGAGGCCGAGCGTGCGCACGTCCTGCGGCAGGCGCGGCTCGGCCGCCGAGACGCGGTTCTGCACCAGCACCTGGGCCTGGTCGACATCGGTGCCGGCCTTGAAGACGACGCTGATCGTGACGCGCCCGTCGCCGGTCGATTGCGACGAGATATAGAGCATGTCGTCGACGCCGTTGACCTCCTGCTCGATCGGCGCGGCAACCGTCGAGGCTACCACTTCGGCCGAGGCGCCGGGATAGGTCGCGGTGATCGTGACGGTCGGCGGTGCGATCTCGGGATATTCGGCGATCGGCAGCGCGCGCATGGTGATGGCGCCCGCGATCGTCAGCAGCACCGAAAGCACGGTGGCGAAGATCGGCCTGTCGATGAAGAAATGCGCAAAGCGAAACATTGTCTGGTCCTGGCCGGGAGGGCAGGGCGGACGGGCAATACCGTCCGCATCCGTTGACGACGGCGAAAGCCGTCAGTTGGTGGCGGCGATCTTGATCTCGCCGTCCTGCGGCGTGACGGTTGCGCCCGGTCGCACCATCGGGCTCGCGAGCCCGTTGATGATGACCTTGTCCTCCTTCGAGAGGCCCTGCGTGATCACGCGCAGGCCGTCGCTGATCTGGCCAAGCGTGACCGGCTTCGGCACGACCTTGTTGTCGGCTCCGACCGTCAGCACGATCTTGCTCGCCTGGTCCGAGACGATGACGGCATCGGGGACGAGCAGCGCATCGGCCTGTCCCGAATAGACGCGGACGCGTCCGAATGTGCCGGGCGTCAGGAACTGGTCCTTGTTCTCGAAGACGGCGCGGCCGCGAATGGTGCCCGAGCGTGCGTTCAGCGCGTTGTCGATGAAGTCGACCTTGCCTTCGCGCTTCCAGTCCTTCTCGTCCGAGAGGCGCACCTGCGCCGGCGTTCCTTCGGTGCTCGCCACCTGCTTGCGCAGGTCGGCGGTCAGGCGCGTATAGCGCAGATAGTCGGCTTCCGATGCGTCGAACACGAAATTGATCGGGTCCGAGGCGACGATCGTCGTCAGCAGGGTGGCGCCCGTCTGCCCGCCGGCGACGAGGTTGCCGGCATCGACGCGCTTGTTCGAGATGCGGCCCGACAGCGGCGAGCGCACCTGCGTCCATTCCAGGTTGAGTGCGGCCGTCTTGAGATTGGCCTCGGCCGCCTGCTGGCTGGCGATCGCGCCGTTGAGATTGGCGCGGCGCTGGTCGATGTCGCGGGCGGTGATGGTGCGGTTCTGCGTCAGCCCCTCGGCGCGCTCGACCTCGTTGCGGGCCAACTCGACCTGGGCCGCGGCGCGTGCGACTTCTGCGCGCGCGGCGTCGACCGCGAGCTTGTAGGGTCGCTGGTCGATGGTGAAGAGCAGGTCGCCCTTCTTGATCAGGTCGCCATCGCGGAAATGGATGCTGTCGAGGAAGCCCGAGACGCGGGCACGGACTTCGACCTGTTCCCGCGCTTCGAAACGGCCGGTATACTCGTCCCAGTTGGTGACGCGTTTGGCGAGCGGGGTCGCGACCTGCACCGGCGGGGCCGGCGGCGCGCCCTGGGCCATGGCAAGGCCGGTCGACAGAACCGTCGCGATCATGGAGGCGGCAAGCGCCTGAACCCGTAAAAGGCGGATTCGCATAGGTGAACTCCGGAATAGCCGGACCGGCGCAACCAAATGCGGTTTCCAGTCTCGGGCGCAACAAAGGTACGCTGCTGACGAATGTCAAGTTCTATCACTCGACAGGGTCGCCGATCGGGCCCAGTCAAGCAACATTGCGGCCAGGGGGTGTCAGGATGGCAACAGACGCTTGCCGCCCGCGCGCCGAAGTCTTACCGAAGACGCGACCTGACCAGAGCCGGAAGTCCATAATGAACGCGCATGCCCGCCCCGCCGACCCGAAGAAGCTGATCAAGGGCGCGACCGGCGATTGGGAAATCGTCATCGGCATGGAGATCCATGCCCAGGTCACCTCCAATGCGAAGCTCTTCTCCGGCGCCTCCACCGCCTTCGGCGCCGAACCGAACGAACATGTCAGCCTGGTCGACGCCGCCATGCCCGGCATGCTGCCGGTCATCAACGGCGAATGCGTGCGTCAGGCGGTGCGCACGGGTCTAGGCCTCAATGCCCGCATCAACAACCGGTCGGTGTTCGACCGCAAGAACTATTTCTATCCCGATCTGCCGCAGGGTTACCAGATCAGCCAGTATAAGAGCCCGATCGTAGGCGAAGGCGAGATCGTCGTCGACCTCTCGCCGACCGACCAGATCACGGTCGGGATCGAGCGCCTGCATCTCGAGCAGGATGCCGGCAAGTCGATCCACGACCAGCATCCGACGATGAGCTTCGTCGATCTCAACCGCTCGGGCGTCGCCCTGATGGAGATCGTCTCGCGGCCCGATCTGCGCTCGGCCGACGAGGCCAAGGCCTATGTCACCAAGCTGCGCACCATCCTGCGCTATCTCGGCACCTGCGACGGTGACATGGAGAAGGGCAACCTGCGCGCCGACGTCAACGTCTCGGTGCGCCGGCCCGGCGAGCCGCTCGGCACGCGCTGCGAGATCAAGAACGTCAACTCGATCCGCTTCATCGGCCAGGCGGTCGATGTCGAGGCGCGTCGCCAGGTCGGTATCATCGAGGATGGCGGCACGATCGACCAGGAGACCCGGCTCTACGATCCCGGCAAGGGCGAGACCCGTTCGATGCGCTCCAAGGAAGAGGCGCATGACTATCGCTATTTCCCGGATCCGGACCTGCTGCCGCTCGAATTCGACGACGCCTTCGTCGAGGGCCTGAAGGCGGCATTGCCGGAGCTGCCCGACGCCAAGAAGGCGCGTTTCATCGCCGAATACGGGCTTTCGCCCTATGACGCCTCGGTGCTCGTCGCCGAGCGCGAGCAGGCGGACTATTTCGAGGCTGTCGCGAAAGGCCGCGACGGCAAGGCCGCGGCGAACTGGGTGATCAACGAGCTCTTCGGCCGCCTCAACAAGGAGGGCCAGGATGTCGGGACCTCGCCGGTTTCGGCCGACCAGCTCGGCGGTCTGGTCGATCTGATCGGCGAGGGCGTCATCTCGGGCAAGATCGCCAAGGACCTGTTCGAGATCCTCTGGTCCGAGGGCGGCGATCCGCGGCAGATCGTCGAGGCCCGCGGCATGAAGCAGGTCACCGATACCGGCGCCATCGAGAAGGCCGTCGACGAGATCATCGCGGCCAATCCCGACAAGGTCGAGCAGGTCAAGGCGAAGCCGACCATGCTCGGCTGGTTCGTTGGTCAGGCGATGAAGGCCTCGGGCGGCAAGGCCAACCCGCAGGCGCTGAACGAGATCCTGAAGAAGAAGCTGGGTATCGAGTGAGCGCGTGACGCCCGACGGGCTCATCATCCGCGATGCGAATGCGGCCGATCTCCCGGCCGTGCGTTCGCTGCTGGTCGAGACCTGGCACGCCACCTATGACGGCATCTATGGCTGGCGGCGCGTCGCCGAGATCGCCAATGCCTGGCATTCGCTCGACAATCTCGCCGCCCAGCTCGGGCGCGATGGCGAGGCCTTCCTCGTCGCGCTGGTGGGCGACGAGATCATCGCCACCTCGTCGGCGCGTCTCGAGCGTGATCGGGCGGCGCTGCTGACGCGCCTTTACGTGCTGCCCGCCTTCCAGGGGCAGGGGATCGGCCGCACCCTGCTGCAGGTCACGCTGGCGCATTTCCCGCAGGCGCCGGTGGCGCGGCTCGAGGTCGAGCTGCAGAACGAGCCGGCGATCGCCTTCTATGAGCGCATGGGCTTCTTCTTGCAGCGCTCGGCCCGCTTCGACGGCCGCGAGGACACCCCCAATACGCTGCTCATGGCGAAGCGGCTCTTTGTCGAGTGAGGCTCCGCGCCCGGCATATGGCAGCCGAGCGGGGCAGGCGGTTCCGCACGCCGGCCGGTTGTTCTAAAGCCGGCCTCACGCTGCGGACGCTGCCGCGGCCGAGGAGCCTCACACCATGAGCAAAGCGAAAGTCGAAGCCTCCGAGATCACCATCCGGCCGGCGCGGCGCGAGGATATCGCGCGGGTCGCGAGCTTGATCATGCTCGGCGCGCCGACGCAGACGATGAGCGCGGCGCAGGTTGCGGCCGAAGCGGCCGATCCGGCCTATCAGCGCGCCTTCGACGAGGTCCAGGCGAGCGCCGACAACACGCTCTTCGTCGCCGAGCGCGGCGGCGCGGTCGTCGGCACCTTCCAGGTCACGATCATTCCCGGCCTCGTCGCGCGTGGGCGCAAGCGCGCCAAGTTCGAGAGCGTCCATGTCGCGCCGGAATGCCGCGGGCTCGGCATCGGCGCCGTGATGATCGCCCATGCGCTCGCCTTCGCGAAGGAGAGGGGCGCGGAACTGGTCGAATTGACCTCGAACAAGGCCCGGACCGACGCGCATCGCTTCTACCGCAACATCGGCTTCGACCAGAGCCATGAAGGTTTCAAGAAGCTCGTCTGATCGCATTTCTTCCGCCATCACGACATGGCGAGCCCGCGAGGCGAGCAGGTCGGCGGGCTTCCGGCTCAAAGCGAAGCGGCCTACATCTGGCGCCGACGCCAACCGCGACAGGAAAACACGACATGTCCGCAAGCCCGTCAACGCCGATCGATCTCTATTACTGGCCGACGCCCAACGGCTGGAAGATCTCCATCATGCTCGAGGAATGCGGGCTTCCCTACAACCTGATCCCGGTGAATATCGGCAAGGGCGACCAGTTCAAGCCGGCCTTCCTCGAGATTTCGCCAAATAACCGCATGCCGGCCATCGTCGATCACGACGGGCCCGGCGGCAGGCCGATCTCGGTCTTCGAATCCGGCGCGATCCTGCAATATCTCGGCCGCAAGACCGGCAAGTTCTATCCCGCGGATGAGCGCGCTCGCGTCGCCGTCGACGAATGGCTGTTCTGGCAGATGGGGGGGCTCGGGCCGATGCTCGGCCAGACCCATCATTTCCGCATCTACGCGCCGGAAAAGGTGCCTTACGCCATCGAGCGCTACACCAACGAGACGAACCGGCTCTATGGCGTGCTCAATCGCCGGCTCGAGGGGCGCGACTATATCTGCGGCGAGTATTCGATCGCCGACATGGCCTGCATCGGCTGGGCCAAGGGCTGGGAGAAGCAGGGCCAGGACATCAAGCAGTTCCCGCATGTCGGGCGCTGGCTCGAGACCATGCAGGCGCGTCCGGCCGTGCAGCGCGGCATCGCGGTCGGTGCCGAGCTGCGCAACCCCGCCGGCATCAGCACGCCGGAGGAGAAGGCGATCCTCTTCGGCCAGAAGGCGCGCTGAGGGGCGGGGGCGTCATGCTCGGGCTTGACCCGAGCATCTCGTGCCGAGTGGTCGATTGTGCCGGCCCGACGCTTCTCGTCCGGAGATCCTCGGGTCTGCGCTGCGCTCCGCCCGAGGATGACGATCTGCGTCGGACTCGACGCAGATCGTCAGTTCGCCCGCGACCACTTCACCGAGCGGCAGATCATGCCCCCGAGCACGCAGCCGGATGTCGTCAGCGAATTGCCCGACAGCGTCATCGTGCCGGAATAGGTCTTGCCGTCCTCGGGGTTGAAGGCGCTGCCGCTCCATTTGCCGGCGCCGGACGGCTTCATGTCGTAGAAGATCCGCTGGCCGACCTTTGCCGGGCCGTTCGTTTCCTTCAGCCAGGCGATCGTGCCGCACATCGCCTCGCCGCATTTGGCGAAGCGCACGCGCGAGGCGCCGGTGTCGCGCAGCCAGGTGCCGGTGACGTCCTGCGCCAGGGCCGCGCCGGAGCCCGCCAGCATCAGCGTCGCCAGTCCGAGCAGCGGCGCCTGGCCGGCCTTCCAGTGAATTCGCATGCGATCCTCCCGTTTCAGACCAGCTATGACTGCATGGTTCAGATATGAACTATATCCGAACGCGCGGGCGCTTCAAGCGCGCGAGAGCAGTGGTGGTCGGTGAGGCGACGCGCGTTCACGGTGAACGGGTCGTCAATTGTCATCCCGGCGCCTGCGGCGGCGGGCATTGGAATCACGGCGCTTTTCGCCGTGGGAAAGTGAACGGCCGGTTGATTTAACTCGGCGATTACATCTCGTTGAGCTTCGATTCATCGCGAATTTTAGCGGTCTTTTTCAGGAATCGGCCCGATTCTCATCCTCACAAGCCGGCCTGGGGACGGGACCGGCGCAGGAATAAAAGGGTGGTTGTCATGGCACGCATGGAGATGAGCGCGATCCCCGCTTCGCTGGTGATCCCGACCGAAGCCTCGGCCGAGGCCTATTACGAGCTGGGCCTGATGCACGCGTCCGGCCGCAGCGGCCCGGTCGATCTGGTCGCGGCGCAGAAATGGTTCAACGTCGCCTGGGCCCGCGGCTGCAGCCGCGCTGCGGCGCACCGTTCCGAGCTGGCGCTGGAAATGACGCGCGACGAGCTCGCCGAGGCGCTGCGCGATGCGCGCTGCTTCCTGACGCGGCATTGAGCGGAAACATCCGGCCGAAGACGACTGGCCTGCCTTGTGGGGCCGCGGGCCGGCGGCTATAAGCCGCCGCACTCCCCGGATTTTCCCTAAGGAACCAACGATGGCTGTCCAGCGTACCTTCTCCATTCTCAAGCCCGACGCGACGAAGCGCAACCTCACCGGCGCGGTCAACGCGGTCATCGAGAAGGCCGGCCTGCGCATCGTCGCGCAGAAGCGCATCCAGATGACCAAGGGCCAGGCCGAGACCTTCTATGCCGTCCACAAGGAGCGGCCCTTCTTCGGCGAGCTCGTCGAGTTCATGACTTCGGGCCCGGTCGTCGTGCAGGTGCTGGAAGGCGAGAATGCGATTGCCGCCTATCGCGACGTGATGGGCGCGACCAACCCCGCCAACGCCGCCGAGGGCACGATCCGCAAGCTTTTCGCCCAGTCGGTCGGCGAGAACACCGCCCATGGCTCGGACGCGCCGGAAACGGCCGAGGTCGAGATCGCGCAGTTCTTCGCCGGCAACGAGATCGTCGGCTGAGCGTTCCAGCTTTGCTGGTACGAGCGAACGGCGGAGCCCATGGGCTCCGCCGTTTTCGTTTGGCGCTTACTTGAAGCCGAGGTCGAACGCGTAGCTGGCGGAGACGCCGAGCGTCACGGAATCGCGCGAGCCGAACGGCTTGACGATCGGCGAGCGGGTCGCGTCGCCGACCAGGCGCTTGTATTCGACATAGGCCGTGGTCGAGAACTTCTCGCTCCAGTGATAGGTCGCCGAGGCGATCGCGCCGACGGAATGGACGCCGGCATTGTAGCGCTTCAGGATGCCGCCGCTTCCCGCGACCGTGCCGCCGAAATAGGTCCTGACATAATCGGCGCCGACCACGCTCATGCGCGGCCCCGCGGCGATCGTCCAGGCGCCGATCTTCTGGAACGCGTCGACCTTGAAATCCGCGACGATGGCGTCATGCGAGATGATGCCGCGGCGGATATCGACCCGGCCGCGCAGCCAGGAGGCCGGATAGAATTCGACGAAGCCGCCGAGCTCGGCGCCGAACTTGACGTCCGGCACGCCGATCAGGGCCGGATTGGTGCTCGCCTTGCGCTCCCAGAGCAGGTTGCCGGAGAAGCCGACGCGCCAGGCCTTGCCCGAGAAGAAGCCGATGCTGATCGCGTCGTCCTCGGCCGTCCACCAGGTGCTCTTGACGCCGCGCCCGAGCGAGATGATCGGGCGAGGGCGGAAGACATAGTCGTTCGAGCCGGAATAGTCGGGCTGGTAGCGCAGCCCCGCGCCGAGCGTCAGGTGCCAGTTCTGGACGGATTCGGGCGAGGTGAGGGTGGTGTAATCGCTTGATTGCGCCTGGGCAGGCGCCATCGACGACACAAGGAGACCGGCCAGCAGGCCTGCCGGGTACGCTACGCTACGCATCAATTGAACTCCGGCGCGAACGCGCCTCTCACGAACCGAACGCCGACAATCTGAGTCATTAAGTTTAACCGCAGGTTGATGAGGCGGGCTGCGTTCGTCGCATGCGACGGCCGGCCGCAGTATTTGCTGATGATCCGGGAAGATGCGGGACCATGACCCGATTCGCCCGGCGCTGTCAGGCGGGCAGGGCGGCTGCGCGGGCGCCTTCCGCTTCGAACTCATCTAAGCTACGCATCGGAGCATGACCGAGCTGCCCCGCATCGCGCATCTGCCCTCCGTTTGCCCGCATGACTGCCCCTCGGCCTGTTCGCTCGAGGTCGAGGTCATCGACGGCAAAAGCATCGGGCGCGTGCGCGGCAGCAAGCGCCAGAGCTACACGGACGGGGTGATCTGCGCCAAGGTCGCGCGCTACGCCGAGCGCATCCACCATCCCGACCGGCTGCTGCATCCCTTGCGCCGGACCGGCCCGAAGGGTTCCGGGGCCTTCCAGCGCATCTCCTGGGACGAGGCGCTCGACGAGATCGCAGGCCGCTTCCTGGCGATCGAGGCCGAGCATGGCGGCGAGGCGATCTGGCCCTATTACTACGCCGGCACGATGGGGCTGGTGATGCGCGACGGCATCAACCGCCTGCGCAACGCCAAGCGCTATTCCGGCCAGTATTCGACGATCTGCACCACCATGGCCTGGACCGGCTTCATCGCCGGCACCGGGCGGCTGGCCGGCCCCGATCCGCGCGAGATGGCCAAGTCCGATTGCGTGGTGATCTGGGGCACGAACGCCGTGCACACCCAGGTCAATGTCATGCACCACGCCGTCAGGGCGCGGAAGGAGCGCGGCGCCAAGATCGTCGCGATCGACATCTATCACAATGCGACGCTGGCCCAGGCCGACCTCGCGCTGGTGCTCAAGCCCGGTACCGACGGCGCGCTGGCCTGCGCCGTGATGCATGTGCTCTTCCGTGACGGCCATGCCGACCGCGACTACCTTGCCAGCCATACCGACGCCCCGGACGAGCTGGAGGCGCATCTGGCGACGCGCACCCCGGAATGGGCGGCTGCGATCACCGGGCTTTCGGTGGCGCAGATCGAGGAATTCGCGGCGCTGGTCGGGACCCGCAAGAAGAGTTTCTTCCGGCTGGGCTACGGCTTCGCTCGCCAGCGCAACGGCGCGGTCAACATGCATGCCGCGCTTTGCGTGCCGACCGTCACCGGCGCCTGGCAATATGAGGGCGGCGGCGCCTTCCACTCGAACAGCGGCATCTATCAGTGGCGCAAGAGTCTGATCGAGGGACTCGACGTGATGGACCGGCAGGTCCGTCAGCTCGACCAGTCGCAGATCGGCCGCGTCCTGACCGGCGACGCCGAGGCGCTGCGCCGGGGCGGGCCGGTCAAGGCGCTCTTCATCCAGAACACCAATCCGGTCACGGTCGCGCCCGAGCAGGAACTGGTGAAGCGCGGCTTCGCCCGCGACGACCTGTTCACCGTCGTCCACGAGCAGTTCATGACCGAGACGGCCGCGATGGCCGATATCGTGCTGCCGGCGACGCAGTTCATGGAACATGACGACCTCTATCAGGGCGGCGGCCATCAGCACATCATGTGGGGTGGCAAACTGGTCGAGCCGCCGGGCGAATGCCGCTCGAATCATGAGGTTATTTGTGCGCTGGCCGAGCGGCTCGGCGCGCAGCATCGCGGCTTCGCCATGAGTCCGCGCGAGATCGTCGACTGGACCTTGCGCGAGAGTGGGCGCGGCACGCTCGACGAGCTGATCGCCGCCGATTTCCACGATATCCAGCCGGATTTCGCACGCGCGCATTACCGCGACGGTTTCGGCTATCGCGACAAGAAATTCCGCTTCAAGCCGGACTGGCCCAAGGTGCCGAACGCCAATGCCGGGCCGGTCGGACCCTATGGCACGATGCCTGCGCTTCCCGACCACTGGGCCGTGATCGAGAACGCCGACGAGGCGCACCCCTTCCGGCTGGCGACCAGCCCGGCGCGCAGCTTCCTCAACTCCACCTTCACCGAGACGCCGAGCTCGCTGAAGAAGGAGGGCGGGCCGAGCCTGATGATGCATCCTCTCGATGCCGAGGGCTTAGGCATCGTGGATGGGGCCGAGGTGATTATCGGCAACACGCGCGGCAGCGTTCACCTGACCGCGAAACTGTTCGAGGGCGTGGTGCGCGGCGTCGTCATCGCCGAATCGATCTGGCCGAACGCCGCGCACAAGCATGGCCGCGGCATCAACACGATCACGGGCGCCGATGCGGTCGCGCCCTTCGGCGGCGCCGCCTTTCATGA
Source organism: Allobosea sp. (assembly GCF_051860145.1). GTDB lineage: Bacteria > Pseudomonadota > Alphaproteobacteria > Rhizobiales > Beijerinckiaceae > Allobosea. The sequence continues at coordinate 39,386 of NZ_JBHYEM010000025.1, forward strand.
CAACAAGGTCTGGATCAAGCAGGCGTGACCTCGCGCGCTCTTGACCTTTCGGGAGCGCTGTGGACCATCCGCCGCGCGCGGGCGAGGCATGGATGATGCTTGTCCCGGCGAGGGCTCGTCTCAAAGGGACTGCGAGATCATGATGATGCGGCGGATGGGTGCGGTCGTTCTGGCCGGTGGTTTCCTTGCGATGATGGCGGTCACGGCACAGGCCGCGGGCGGATCGAGCGCCTTGCCGCCGCCGGACCCGACGGCGAAGAACCTGACCCCCTACATGATCCAGCTCAGGGCCTTCGACGCCTGCCTCCATACCCAGTCGCAGCTCATGGTGACGACGCGCGAGGCGGTTCACACGCCGTGCAGCTGTTATGCCAAGGGCACGGTCAATGCGATGACCAAGGACGAGATCCAGGCCTTCCGCGACACCGGCTATTTCAACGACACGGCCCGCGCCAAGGGCTATGCCTTCCTCGACCGCTGCAAGCTCAAGCGGCCGAACTGAGGGCGTCGGCCCGGATCCGGGCCTTTTTTCTGATTTCGGCATGGCCACCGCGCCTGTTTATGGGCGCGGTGGCCTCCTGACAGATTGCTGACATTTCCTGTCAGCAGCGCTAGAGCATTCTGCCTGCAAGCGATGGGTAGGAATCCTCGACATGCAACGCGCAGAACGACTGCTCGATCTGATCCAGGGGCTGCGGCGCCGGCGGCGCCCCGTCACCGCCGACACGCTCGCGGCCGAGCTCGATGTCTCGGTCCGCACGATATACCGCGATATCGGCGCCCTGATGCGCCAGGGCGTGCCGGTGCGCGGCGAGGCCGGCATCGGCTATGTGCTCGATGCCGGTTTCGACATGCCGCCCTTGATGCTGTCGCCCGACGAGATCGAGGCCGTGCTGGTCGGCATGCGCTGGCTGGGCGAGCGCGCCGACCCCGTGCTGGCGCGGGCCGCCGAGGATGTCGTCAGCAAGGTCGCGGCCGTGCTGCCGGCGCATCTGCGGCCGATTCTGCTCGACGGAGCGCTGTTCGCGCCGGCCTATGGCGTCGACCAGCCGGTCGATCAGGTCGATGTCGCGGGTATACGCGCGGCGATCCGGCAGGGCCGCAAGCTCGCGATCCGCTATCGCGACGAGGCAAGCCAGGAGACCGACCGGATGATCTGGCCGATCGGCATGACCTTCTATGAGCGTGTCCGGATCGTCATCGCCTGGTGCGAGCTGCGTCAGGCGTTCCGCCATTTCCGGACCGACCGCATCACCGATCTCGTCCTGCGCGAAGAGCGCTATCCGGCGCGCCGCGCCGACCTGTTCCGCCGTTGGCAGCGCGAGGAGGAGGAGAGGGCGCGGGCAAAATCCTGCTCGATCGATCAGCCGCGCACGACCGCTCCGCCCACGAGCCTTGCCCGGCCGGAGGCGACCTCGGCGAGCGCGCGCTGATAGAGCGCGTGCTCGACGCCGAGCACGCGCCGGGAAAGGCTCTCCTCGTCATCGCCTGGCAGCACCGGCACCTTCGTCTGCGCGATCACCGGCCCGGCATCGAGCTCGGGTACGACGAAATGCACGCTGCAGCCATGCTCCGCCACGCCGGCGGCCAGCGCCTGGCGATGGGTATGCGTGCCCTTGAACAGCGGCAGCAGCGAGGGGTGGATATTGAGCAGCCGCCCCTCCCAGCGCCGCACGAACCAGGGCGTCAGGATGCGCATGAAGCCGGCGAGCGCGACGAGCTCGATCTGGTTGACGCGCAGGACCTCGTCCATCGCCCGCTCGAAGGCCTCGCGATTCTTGGCGAACGCGCGATGATCCACCGTCGCGACCGGAACGCCGGCGGCTTCAGCCCGCGCGAGGCCGCCGGCCTCTGGCTGATTCGAGAGCACGAGCCCGATCTCGGCCGGATAATCGGCAGCCTGCGCCGCCTCGATCAGCGCGGCCATGTTCGAGCCGCGGCCGGAAATCAGGATCCCGGTGCGCCGGCGGACGACCGCCTGGCTCACAGGCCGAGCTTCCCGCGATAGCTCACGGCCTCTTCGCCCGCTGCCACCGGGATGATCTCGCCGAGCCGCACGGGCGCCTCGCCGGCGGCACTCAGCGCGTCCTCGACCTCCTTCGCCTTGCCGGCTTCCGCCGCCACGACCATGCCGATCCCGCAATTGAAGGTGCGCAGCATCTCGCGCTCGGCGACGCCGCCGATTTTGGCCAGCCAGCCGAAGACCGGCGGCACCGGGATCGCGGCGAGGTCGAGCGAGACGCCGAGCCCGTCCGGCAGCACACGCGGGATGTTGTCCGGAAACCCGCCGCCCGTGATATGGGCGAGGGCCTTGATGCCGGAGGTCGCCTTCAACGCGGCGAGCAGCGGCTTCACATAAATCCGCGTCGGCACGAGCAGCGCTTCGGCCAGGCTGGTCCCGGGCGCGAAGGGGGCGGGCGCCTCCCAGCCCAGTCCCGACAGCGCGACGATGCGTCGGACCAGCGAATAGCCGTTGGAATGCACGCCGGAAGAGGGCAGGCCGAAGACGATGTCGCCGGGCGCCAGATCGGCACGGGGCAGCAATGTGCCGCGCTCGGCGGCGCCGACGGCGAAGCCCGCGAGGTCGTAATCCTTCTCGGCATACATGCCGGGCATCTCGGCGGTCTCGCCGCCGATCAGCGCGCAGCCGGCCTGGCGGCAGCCATCGGCGATGCCGCGCACGATCTCGACGCCGACCTTCGGGTCGAGCTTGCCGGTCGCGTAGTAGTCGAGGAAGAGCAGCGGCTCGGCGCCCTGCACCACGAGGTCGTTGACGCACATCGCTACGAGATCGATGCCGATCGTCGAATGCAGCCCGCTCTCGATCGCGATCTTGACCTTGGTGCCGACGCCGTCATTGGCGGCGACCAGGATCGGGTCGCTGAAGCCGGCGGCCTTCAGGTCGAACAGGCCGCCGAAGCCGCCGATCTCGGCATCGGCGCCCGGCCGGCGCGTGGCGCGCACCAGCGGCTTGATCGCGTCGACCATGGCGTTGCCGGCATCGATGTCGACGCCCGCCTGCGCATAGGTCAGTCCGTTCGCTCCCGGCTTGCTCATGGTCCTCGGCTTTCGTGCGGTTCGCGCGAGCGATAGGCAAGCCAGCCGCCGCTTGCAAGCCGCCATGACGGATTCGGCCTTGCCCGTGCACCGTTTCGGGCTCTAGCCTCGGCTGGCGCTCCCGCCTTGCGGACTAAGTCGGCATGACCCTTCCCAACCTGATCACCATCGGCCGGCTGTTCCTGGTGCCGCTCGTGGTCGTGATGATCATCAACGGACGCTGGCAGATGGCCTTCATCGCCTTCGTCGCGGCCGGGATATCGGACGCCGTCGACGGCTTCCTCGCCAAGCGCTTCGGCATGGCAAGCGAGCTCGGCGCCTATCTCGACCCGGTCGCGGACAAGGCGCTGATCGTCTCGATCTACATCACGCTGGCGATGATCGGCGTCATTCCGGTCTGGCTGGTGATCCTCGTGGTCTCGCGCGACATCATGATCGTGGCTGCCGTGATCCTGTCCTGGGTGATGGCGAATCCGGTCGAGATCGCCCCCTTCGTGGTCAGCAAGCTCAACACCGCGGCGCAGTTGATCTTCGCCGCCCTGGTCCTGGGCTCCAACGCCTTCGGCATCGATCCCGGCCCGGCGACCCAGGTCGGCCAACTCGTGGTCGCCATATTGACGGTGGGTTCGATGGCGGCCTATCTCGCATTCTGGCTGCGGCACATGGCGGCCTGACTGCTTGAGGTCGCACCGGCTCTGGTTCGCGGCTTGGAACTTAGCTCGCGCCCAGCCATTTGGGTGAGGGCGTAGCCGATAAGCGCGTCGCAAAACCTGCCGAGGGCCATTTGTCCATGACCTTGCAACGCCAAATCGGTTTCTGGCTGATCTCGCTCGTCGTGCTCGTGCTGCTGCTCGTGCTGCTGCGCGACGTGCTGCTGCCCTTTATTGCGGCGCTGGCATTGGCCTATTTGCTCGACCCGCTCGCCGACCGGCTGGAACGGCTGGGGTTGGGGCGCCTGGCGGCGACCATCGTCATCCTGGTCGTGTTCATCCTGATCTTCGTCCTGGCGCTGGTGCTGCTTGCTCCATTGCTCGGTCAGCAGCTCACCGGGCTGGTCGCGCGCCTGCCCGAGGACGCCACCAAGCTCCAGGCGCTCATCCTCGAGCGCGGCGCGCCGCTCCTGGAGCGGCTCGGCGGCGCCAAGCTTGCCGAGGACGCCCAGAGTTCGCTCGGCAACCTCGTCGGCGAGGCGACGAAATGGATGGGCAGCGTCCTGCAGTCGCTCTGGTCGGGCGGAACCGCCATTATCGGCGTGTTCTCGCTGCTGGTGCTGACCCCGGTCATCGCGTTCTACCTGCTCGTCGACTGGGATCGCATGTGCGCGACCGTCGACAGCTGGCTGCCGCTCGACCATCGCGACACGATCCGTGGGCTGCTGCGCGAGATGGACCGGGCGATCGCCGGCTTCCTACGCGGCCAGGCGCTGGTCTGCCTGCTGCTCGGCACCTTCTACGCCATCGGCCTGAGCCTGCTCGGCGTCAATTTCGGCGCGCTGATCGGCATCATCAGCGGCTTCCTCTCCTTCATCCCCTATGTCGGGTCGCTGACCGGCCTCGTCTTGTCGGTCGGCGTCGCCACCGTGCAGTTCTGGCCGGACTGGACCATGCCGCTGGCGACGCTCGCCGTCTTCGCCGCCGGCCAGTTCCTCGAGGGCAATATCTTCCAGCCGAAATTCGTCGGCGATTCGATCGGTGTCCATCCGGTCTGGCTGATGTTCGCGCTGCTCGCCTTCGGCACGCTCTTCGGCTTCGTCGGCCTTCTGCTCGCGGTGCCGCTGGCGGCGGTGATCGGGGTGCTTTGCCGCTTCGCGCTCAGGCAGTATTTGGCGAGCAACATCTATCACGGCGGCGACGCGGCGAAGGCGGCCGAGACCCACGAGCGCCTCAAGGCCGATGTCTGAGCCAGGGATGTCTGAGCCCAAGGTCGAACCATCCAAGGCCGAGCCGCCACGCCGGCCGCGCCAGCTCGCCTTCGACCTACCGGTCGACAGCCGCCACGGCGTCGAGGACTTCCTGATCGGCCCGTCCAACGAGGCGGCCTATGGGCTGGTCGAGGCCTGGCCGCACTGGCCCGAGGCCTGGCTGCGCCTGGTCGGGCCGGAAGGGGCGGGCAAGACGCATCTCGCGGCGATCTGGGCGCAGCGTGCCCATGCCTGGACCGTCCCGGCCTCGCAGGTGACGCAGGCGAGCGTGCCGCATCTGGTCTCGGGCGGAGCGCTGGTCGTCGAGGATTGCGACAGGCAGGAGCGCGACGAGCCGGCGCTGTTCCATCTGATGAACGCGATGAAGGCGAAGGGCGGCTCGCTGCTGCTGACCGCACGCTCGGCACCGGATCAGTGGGGGCTGCGGGTCCCGGATCTGCTGTCCCGGCTCAGGCTGGCGCCCCATGCCACGATCGCGCCACCGGACGACGCCTTGCTGCGCGCCGTCCTGGTCAAGCTCTTCATCGACCGGCAGCTGGTCGTGGATACCGGCATCATCGAGGCGCTCGCGCTCAGGATGGAGCGCTCCTTCGCCGCCGCGCGCGCGCTGGTCGATGCGCTCGACCGGCTCTCGCTCGAGCGCGGCCGCCGGGTCACTCGCCCGCTCGCCGCCGAGGCGCTGGCGGAGCTGTTCCCGGGCGAGGATTCCTAGATCGCCGCGCATCCTGACGGACGCAAAGTGGCGATCTATCTCTTTGTGTAAGCATCAGATTTTTCCGAAAAGTGGATTCCACTTTTCGGTCCGATGCTCTAGCTCCGGGCCTGCGCCGATCCGCCGGCCGGCGCGACCAGCCGCGCATGCATGGCTTCGATCAGGAGCTCATGCGCCCGCGCCGCGATGGCGTCGAGCGACGGTGTCCGCACGAACATCGCGGCGGCCTTCTCGCTGAGCTCCTCGCGGCTCGGCAGGACCGGCATATGCCATTGGGCCACGGCGTCGTGGGCCTGCTGCTGCATCAGGGCCAGGCGGTCGCCGGCGCGGTGCTGCAATTCGGCCAGCGCCTCGCGCAGGTCGGCGAGCGTCATGGTCGGCAGGTGCAGTTCCGACAGGGCCGGGCTCGCCGCATAGGCCTCCCGGAAGGCGCTGACGACGCGGTCGAGCGGCACCGAGGCGGCGAGCCGCTCGGCCGAGCGCTCGATCACGCGCGGCGGCAGGGCCTGGGAGCGTTCGACCACGGCCGGCGGCGGCGCCTTCAGGTCCCAGACGAGCCCGATCTTCGACAGGCCGAGGATGAGATAATAGGTCGGATCCCACTGCCACCAGCGGAAACCCTGGCGCACGCTGTACTGGTAGGCGTGGTGGTTGTTGTGCCAGCCTTCGCCCATGGTGATGATGGCGAGCCACCAGTTGTTGCGGCTCTCGTCGCCGGTCACGTAATCCTTGTCGCCATGCACATGCGCCAGCGAGTTGATGCAGAAGGTGGCGTGATAGACCGCGACGGTCGACCAGAAGAAGCCGACGAAGAGCCCCGCCCAGCCATCGATCGCGAAACAGATGACCGCCAGCAGTACCGCCGGCACGAGCTCGAACCGGTGCAGCCAGCGCAGCTCGGGGAACTTCGTCAGGTCGCCGATCGCGGAATCGTCGAAGCTCTGATGGTCGCGGCTGAAGATCCAGCCGAGATGCGAATAGGCGAAGGAGGTCAGCACCGGCGAATGCACGTCAAGCTCGGTATCGGCATGGCGATGGTGATGCCGATGCTTCGCGGCCCACCAGAGCACGCTCTTCTGCGCCGTCGATTGAGCGAGTGCGGCGAGGAGGAACTGGCCGAAGCGGCTGGTCTTGTAGGAGCGATGCGAGAAATAGCGATGATAGCCGCCGGTCACCGCGAACATCCGCAGCCAGTAGAGCCCGATCGCCAGCCAGACCGAGGTCCAGGTGACGCCGCTCCAGATCGCGCCCAGGCAGGCGAGATGCGCCAGGACGAAGGGGATCGCGGACGGATAGACGATGTCGCCATCGTCATGGGGGGCGGCGCTGTCGCTCAAGAATGGTCTCTGCAGGGCTTTGCGCGGGTCCGCCGCGTCGGCGCGGCGCGCGGCCGCTGGTCAGCGTCACCAAACAGGAGCGGCCGCGGCCGCGCAAGTGGGCCACTCGCCGCATGCAGGGGAACACGATGGCGGGGAACACGGTTTCTCGCGCACCACGCAAATCCGGCTCGCCCGTCATCGAAACGTCACGCTAGGATGTCTTCAAGGCCGAAAGGGAGACCGATGTGGCCAAGGCAGCTTCCCAAGCGAAGGCGATTTCCATGAATGTCGAACCCACGGATCTCAAGGTCGCCGAGCGCGCTCCTGAACCTGGCGCGATCGATCTGCGGCAGTCGCCGTCGCGCTTCATGAACCGCGAGCTCTCCTGGCTCCAGTTCAACCGGCGCGTCATGGAAGAGGCCTCGAACCGCAACCATCCGCTGCTCGAGCAGCTTCGGTTCCTGTCGATCTCGGCCAATAATCTCGACGAGTTCTTCATGGTCCGGGTCTCGGGCCTGCGCGAGCAGCTCAAGGCCGGCGTGGTCACGCCGAGCCAGGACGGGCTGACGCCGGCCGAGCAGCTCGTCGCGATCGGCAAGGCGACGGCGGACCTCACCGACGACCAGCAGGCGCGCTGGGTCGAGCTCAAGCGCGAGCTTGACGACAACCGCATCGTGCTGCTCGGGCCGAAGGATATCGGTGCGCCGCATCGGACCTGGCTCGAGGACCATTTCCTGCACTACGTCTTCCCGGTGCTGACGCCGCTGGCCATCGACCCGGCCCATCCCTTCCCCTTCATCCCCAATCTCGGCTTCACGCTGGCGCTCGCGCTGGAGCGGACGAATGACGGCCGCCTGCTCGACGCGCTGATCCGCGTTCCCATCAAGATCGACCGCTTCATCGAGCTGCCCGACCTGGCGCGCGACGGCATCCACCGCTTCATCACGCTGGAAGACACGGTCTCGCTGTTCATCGGCAAGCTGTTCCCCGGCTACGACGTCAAGGGCACAGGCTCCTTCCGTGTCATCCGCGACTCCGATCTCGACATCGAGGAGGAGGCGGAGGACCTGGTGCGTGTCTTCGAGACGATGCTGAAGCAGCGCCGCCGCGGCGTCGTCATCCGGCTCGAGGTCAGCGACGACATGCCCGAGCATCTGCGCCGGCTGATCGTGCGCGAGCTCAAGGTCGATCACGATGAGATCGTCGCGGTCGAGGGCATGATCGGGCTCAACGAGCTGTCGCAGCTCGTCGGCGTCGATCGGCCGGACCTCAAGTTCAAGCCCTACAACGCCCGTTTTCCCGAGCGCATCCGCGAGCATGGCGGCGATTGCTTTGCGGCCATCCGCCAGAAGGACCTGCTCGTCCATCATCCCTATGAGAGCTTCGACGTCGTCGTCCAGTTCCTGCAGCAGGCGGCGCATGACCCTAACGTCGTCGCGATCAAGCAGACGCTGTACCGGACCTCGTCCAACTCGCCGATCGTGCGTGCGCTGACCGAGGCCGCCGAAGCCGGCAAGTCGGTGACGGCGCTGGTCGAGCTCAAGGCGCGCTTCGACGAGGAGGCGAATATCCGCTGGGCGAAAGACCTGGAGCGCGCCGGCGTCCAGGTCGTCTACGGCTTCATCGAGCTGAAGACCCATGCCAAGCTCTCGATGGTGGTGCGGCGCGAGTCAGGCCAGCTCGTCAGCTACTGTCATATCGCGACCGGCAACTACCATCCGATCACCGCGCGCATCTATACCGACGTCTCGTTCTTCACCGCCGACCCGGTGTTGAGCCAGGATGTCGCGCGCGTCTTCAACTTCATCACCGGTTATGCCGAGCCGGCCGAGCTCGAGAAGATGTCGGTTTCGCCGGTGGGCCTGAAGCAGCGCCTGCTTTCGGACATCGCCGAGGAGGTCGCGCATGTGAAGGCCGGCCGCAAGGGCGCTATCTGGGGCAAGTGCAATTCGCTGGTCGATCCCGAGATCATCGATGCGCTCTATGATGCGAGCCGGGCGGGGGTGGAGATCGACTTCGTCGTCCGCGGCATCTGCTGCCTGAGGCCGGGCATTCCGGGTCTCTCCGAGAACATCCGCGTCAAGTCGATCGTCGGGCGCTTCCTCGAACATACCCGCATCTACGCCTTCGGCGCCGGCCATGGCATGCCCTCGGCCAAGGCCAAGCTCTATATTTCCTCGGCCGACCTGATGCCCCGCAATCTCGACCGCCGCGTCGAGGCGCTGACGCCGATTCTGAACGCAACGGTGCACCAGCAGCTGCTGGAGCAGATCATGCTCGCGAATTTTCTCGACAACGAACAGAGCTGGACCATCTTGCCCGATGGCGGCTCACGACGCATTGTCCGGCCGGCCAGCGACGAGTCGTTCAACGCCCATAAATATTTCATGACCAATCCGAGCCTGTCCGGACGTGGAAAATCGCTCTCCAATTCAAGCCCTCGCAGCCTTGCGCGCCGCACCGGCAGAAAGGTTTGACCCGAGCCTGGTTCCGGGGCGGTTGAGCCTCGGCGAGACGCTTGCGATCGTCGATATCGGGTCGAACTCGGTTCGCCTCGTCGTTTACGAGATGCTGTCGCGTTCGCCTGCGCAGGTCTTCAACGAAAAGGAGATGGCGGGCCTCGGCCGGCAGGTCGCCACGACCGGCCGGCTCGCCGACGACGCCATGGCGAAGGCGCTCGACGCGCTCGTGCGCTTCCGCATCCTTTGCGAGGCGATGCATGTCGGCAATATCCGGGTCATCGCCACCGCGGCGGCGCGCGACGCCGCCAACGGGCCGGATTTCATCGTCCGGGCCGAGAAGGCGATCGGCCAGCCGATCGAGCTGATCTCGGGCGATCGCGAGGCCTATCTTTCAGCCTTGGGGGTGATCTCGGGCTTCGAGGCGCCGCACGGCGTCGTCGGCGATCTCGGTGGCGGCTCCCTCGAGCTTGCCTCCGTCGATGGCGACCGGGTCGGGGAGGGGGTCAGCATGCCGATCGGCGGGCTCGCGCTGATCGACCGCTCCAAGGGCTCGCTGAAGCAGGCCGAGAAGATCGTCCGCGATTCGCTCGACCATCTGCCGCAGGTCGCCGCCATGCGCGGCCGCGACTTCTACGCGGTGGGTGGGACATGGCGCGCGCTCGCGACGCTGCATCAGCGCCAGAGCGGTTATCCGCTGAGCGTGATGCATGGCTATACCGTTCCCGCCAACGACGTCGCCGAATTCGCCAAGCTGGTCGAGCGCGCCGACAGCGCCGTGCTGGAATCGATCGAGGCGGTGTCCTCGGCCCGGCGGCCGCTGCTCGCCTATGGCGCGCTCGTCCTCGACCTGCTGATCAAGCGCGGTCGGCCGCGGGCGGTGGTGGTCTCCGCGAGCGGCGTGCGCGAAGGTCTGCTGCACGAACAGCTCCCCGACGAGGAACGCCGGGTCGATCCGCTGCTGCAAGGCGCGCAGGACTACAACCAGTTGCGCGCCCGCGACCCGCGCCACGCCGCCGACCTGATCGGCTGGGTCGAGAGGCTCGTCACCAGCAGCGGGCTCTACGAGGACGCCGCCACCCGGCGCCTGCAGGATGTCGCCTGCCTTCTCTCCGATATCGGCTGGCGCGCCCATCCGGACTATCGCGGCGAGCAGAGCCTCAACGTCATCGCCCATGCCGCTTTCAGCGGCGTCGATCACCCCGGCCGGGCCTTCCTGGCGCTGACCGTCTTCCACCGCTATGCCGGCGCCAAGGGCGACACGCCGATGGCCGCGGGGCTGCGACGGCTGCTGACGCCCCGGCTCCTGGAAAAATCGCAGCTCCTCGCCAGCGCCTTCCGCGTCGCCTACCTGCTATCGGCCGGAATGCCCGACATCCTGCCGCGCATCTCGCTGACCTGCGTCGATCGCCGGCTCGTGCTGCGCTTCCCCGAGGATCTCAAGGCCCTGTCGAGCGACCGGGTGTCCGGCCGGCTCAAGCAGCTCGCCAGGCTGCTCGGCCGCGAGCCCGAGATCCGGGGCGGCTGAGACGGGCCCTCAGGCGACGGCGACGCGGCCGCGGATGATCTTCAGGCTGAGCTGCCCGTTCTTGAGCGCCAATGCCTTCTCGCCAAAGACCTCGCGCCGCCAGCCCCGCAGCGCCGGCACCTCGGCTTCGTCGTCGGAGGCGATCGCCTCCAGATCGTCGGAGGAGGCGAGGATCTTGGGCGCGACGCGCTCGGTATCGGCCGTCGCCTTGAGCAGGACCTTGAGCAGGTCGAGCACGGCGCCGTTCGAGGGCCGGCCCCGTTCCCGCTCCAGACGCGGCAGCGTGCGCGGATCGAGCGCCAGGCCGCGTTCGATCGCCGCCAGCACCTCGCCACCGGCGCGTGAGCGCTCGAAGCCGTTCGGCACCGAGCGCAGCTCCGCCAGCGCCTCGGTCGAACGCGGCGCCCGCTGGACGACATCCATCATCGCGTCGTCCTTGAGCACCCTCTGGCGCGGCACGTCGCGGGTCTGCGCCTCGCGCTCGCGCCAGGCCGCAAGCTCCATCAGCAGCGCCAGCTCCTTGGGCTTGCGGATGCGGCCCTTGAGACGCAGCCAGGCGTTCTCGGGCTTCACCTCATAGGTGCCGGGCGAATTCAGGATCGCCATTTCCTCGGCGACCCAGCCTTCGCGGCCGCTCTCCGCCAGATCGGCCGAGAGCGCGAGATAGATGTCGCGCAGATGGGTGACGTCGGACTCGGCATAGGTCAGCTGCGCCTCGGTCAGCGGCCGGCGCGACCAGTCGGTGAAGCGGGAGGACTTGTCGATCCGCGCCTTGGCGAGATCGTTGGCGAGCTGCTCGTAGCCGACGGAATCGCCATAGCCGCAGACCATGGCCGCGACCTGGGTGTCGAAGAGGGGCGTCGGGATCAGCTTGCCGATGATCCAGACGATCTCCAGGTCCTGCCGCGCCGCGTGGAAGACCTTGACGACGTTCGGGTCGGCCATCAGCGCCAGGAAGGGCGCGAGATCGATGCCGGGCGCGAGCGGGTCGATCAGGACCGCCTCGTCGGGCGAGGCGAGCTGGATCAGGCACAGCTTGGGGTAATAGGTCGTCTCCCGCAGGAACTCGGTATCGACCGTGACGAACGGATGCCGGGCCAGGCGCGCGCAGGCGTCTGCCAGATCCTGTGTGGTTGAGATGAGGCTCATGGAAGCGGCTCATAGAACATGCGCCGCCGCAGGGGAATGTTGTTTTCGCATGGGCCGGCCGGCAGCGTCGGCGCGCGACGCATTTTGACGGCGGCGGGGCGGCTGCAGCGGCCGTTCCCATGGCCGTTCTGCCGCGGCCATTCTTGACAAGCTGCCCGCCTGCGTGTGCTTACGCACAAGCTTTCGGCCGGCTGCGTGCGGGCCTCTTCGTGTTTCGAGAGACGATACCCGTGACCCTGCATCGCTACCGTTCCCACACCTGCGGCGCCCTTCGCGAGAGCGATATCGGCAGCCAGGTCCGCATCTCGGGCTGGTGCCACCGCATCCGCGACCATGGCGGCGTGCTCTTCATCGACCTGCGCGACCATTACGGCATGACCCAGGTCGTGATCGATCCCGACTCGCCGGCCTTCGCCGAGGCCGAGAAGGTCAGGGCGGAATGGGTCATCCGCATCGACGGCAAGGTCAAGGCGCGGCTGGAAGGCACCGGCAACGCCAATCTCGCGACCGGCGCGATCGAGGTCTTTGCCACCGGGCTCGAGGTGCTGGGGCCGGCCGGCGAGCTGCCGCTGCCGGTCTTCGGCGATCTCGAATATCCCGAGGACACCCGGCTGAAATATCGCTTCCTCGATCTGCGCCGCGAGAAGCTGCACAACAACATCATGCTGCGCGGCAAGGTGATCGACTCGATCCGGACCCGCATGAAGAGCTCGGGCTTCTCGGAGTTCCAGACGCCGATCCTCACGGCGTCCTCGCCCGAGGGCGCGCGCGACTTCCTGGTGCCGAGCCGCCTGCATGCCGGCAAGTTCTACGCGCTGCCGCAGGCGCCGCAGCAATACAAGCAGCTCCTGATGATGGCGGGGTTCGACCGCTATTTCCAGATCGCGCCCTGCTTCCGCGACGAGGACCCGCGCGCCGACCGGCTGCCGGGCGAGTTCTACCAGCTCGACGTCGAGATGAGCTTCGTCACGCAGGACGATGTCTTCCGCACGATGGAACCTGTCATTTCCGGCGTCTTCGAGGAGTTCGGCGGCGGCAAGAGCGTGACCAAGAACTGGCCGCGCATCCCCTATGCCGAGTCGATCCGCAAATACGGCTCCGACAAGCCCGACCTGCGCAACCCGCTCGAGATGCAGGACGTCTCCGAGCATTTTCGCGGTTCCGGCTTCAAGGTCTTCGCCCGCATCCTCGAGGACGAGAAGAACCAGGTCTGGGCCATTCCGGCGCCGGGCGGCGGTTCACGCGCCTTCTGCGACCGGATGAACTCCTGGGCGCAGGGGGAAGGTCAACCCGGCCTCGGCTACATCATGTGGCGCGAGGGCGCCGGCGCGGGCCCGATCGCCAACAATATCGGCCCCGAGCGGGTCGAGGCCATTCGGGTGGCGCTCGACCTGAAGGATGGCGATGCCGCCTTCTTCGCCGCCGGCAACCCGGAGAAGTTCTACAAATTCGCCGGCAACGCACGTAACCGGGTCGGCTCGGAGCTCTCGTTGATCGACGAGAACGCCTTCGCCTTCGCCTGGATCGTCGATTTCCCGATGTATGAGTACAACGAGGACGAGAAGCGGGTCGATTTCTCGCATAACCCGTTCTCGATGCCGCAGGGTGGGCTGGAATCGCTGCAGAACGACGACCCGCTGGCGATCAAGGCCTTCCAGTACGACATTGCCTGCAACGGCTACGAGCTCGCCTCGGGCGGCATCCGCAACCATCGTCCCGAGGCGATGGTCAAGGCCTTCGAGATCGCCGGCTATGGCGAGGAGACGGTGATCGAGCGCTTCGGCGGCATGTATCGCGCCTTCCAGTACGGCGCGCCACCGCATGGCGGCATGGCGGCCGGCATCGACCGCATCATCATGCTGCTGGCGGGCGCCACGAACCTGCGTGAGGTCGCGCTCTTCCCGATGAACCAGCAGGCGGTCGACCTGCTGATGGGCGCGCCGTCGGATGTCGGTCCCAAGCAGCTGCGCGAGCTGCATATCCGTCTCAACCTGCCCGAAAAGAACGGCTGACCCTCCCATGCCTGCCCTGTCCGGAGCGCGGTTGCCCGCGCTCGCCTGCCTGCTCGCGCTGCCGCTCGCTGCTTGCGTCTCCCCCCATTCCAACCCGAGCGCGGGGCGCGCGGCAGAGCTCGCCAACCTGGTGTCGCGTTCGATCGCCTGCCGCGCCGGGGCGCCGCGGGCGAGCACGCTGGAGCGGTTCCTGGCGTCCGAACGCGCGCGCGGCGCGACGCCGGAGCAGGTCGCGAGCGCACGCTCGACCTATGTCACCGTGTCCGAGGCTGCGACCATCAATCAGGATGTGCGGCCAGAGGCTTGCGCTCCCGAGGAGCGCGGCGCGCTGAGGCCGCGCATGGCGCGCGTCCGCGCCGGCGATTTCGACGGATTCTGAGCGGTCTTACGTCGGTGCGCTTCGCCAGATATTTCGCCTGCGGGCTGGTCCTGCCCGTTCTGGCCGGCTGCACGACGACCGGTCCCGTTCCCGGCACGCCGGAATTCACGGCCGCCCGGGTCTCGCGCGGCTATGATTGCGGCGTCAGGATCGACCGCGGCCGCGTGATCGCGAGGCTCGCGCCCGCCGACCGCGGGCGCTTCATCGCTGCCAATGCCAGCTTCGCGGTCAAGTCCTATAAGGCGCCCCGTCTCTGCGACGCGTCCGAGCGCGATGCCGTGCAGCGCGAGCTCGCCAGTCTCGCCAAGCGTTGAATTCCGCTTGCCTGCCACGGCCGATCCCGGCCAGAAGGCAGGAATGCCGGCCGACGATTTGCCCCCGACCCAGGAAACAGTCACCGCGATCGTCGTCGCCTATGACAGCGCCGAGGTCCTGCCGGCCTGTCTCGACGCGCTTGCAGGCGAGGGGGTGCCCGCGATCGTCGTCGACAATGCCAGCGGCGACGCCTCGGCGAAGGTCGCGAGGGCGCATGGCGCGACGGTGATCGTCAATCCACGCAACCAGGGCTATGGCCGCGCCAACAATCAGGGCGTCGCGGCCTGCCGGAGCCCCTTCGTCCTCATCGTCAATCCCGATCTCGTGTTGCAGCCGGGAGCGGTTGCAGCGCTCCTCGCCGCGGCGGAACGCTACACCGACGCGGGAATGTTCGCGCCGCGCATCGTCGAGCCTTCCGGGCGGATCTTCATTCAGCCGCGCTCGCTGCTCTCGCCGGCCCATCTCAATGCGGCCTCGGCCGCGGTGGTCCCGGATGGTGATGCCTGCCTGCCTTTCCTCTCCGGCGCATGCCTCCTCGTGCGGCGCGAGATCTTCCTTTCGCTCGGCGGCTTCGATCCGAGAATCTTCCTGTTCTACGAGGATGACGATCTCTGTCGGCGCATGCGCGATTCGGGACATGCGCTGGTCCATGTCCATGCTGCAGAGGCGCAGCACGCGCGCGGGCGGTCGAGCAAGCCGAGCCCCGCCCGCCGCTTCAATGCGCGCTGGCACCTGGCCTGGTCGCAGGCCTATGTCGCCGCCAAGCACGGACTGCCGGCGCCGCCTTTGGGGTCAGTTCTCAAAAATGCAGCGAAGACAGTCGGTTATGCGCTGATCTTGAATCAGATCAAGATGATGGCCCATGCGGGCTCGGTCGCAGGCGGCATTGCCTGGCGGCGCGGCCAAACGGCCCTGACCCGGCAAAAGCTCGCGGCGGAAGGGCCAGGCGCGTGATCTCCCTGCCGCTGCCGCCCTGGTACGGCGCCGAGAAACCGGCGCTTAGAGCAGGATGCGAAAAAGTGGGAACCGGTTTTTCGCATTGATCTTGCTCTAACTTGATAGTGAGAGACGGATTCAGACTTCAGTTGGAACCGCAAAGCGATTCCAACTGAAGTCATCCGGCTCTAGTCTCAAGCGCTGGTTGCTGCGCCGCTCCTGATCCGCGCCGCCAGCTCGTCGACGCGATCCGACATCAGCAGCGGCAGCAGCGCGGCGACCTCCGCCTCCGGCAAGGCCCACCAGCGCGCCGCCAGCAGGGTCGCGATATCGGCCTCCGGCAGGCGTTTCCTGATCTCGCGCGCCGGATTGCCGGCGACGATGGCATAGGGTGCGACATCCCTTGTCACCACCGCGCGGGCCGCGACCACCGCGCCATGGCCGATCGTGACGCCCGACAGGATCATCGCCTGAGAGCCGAGCCAGACGTCATGGCCGATGGTGACGTCGCCGCGGGTCGCGTCATGGCCGCCCATTCCCGCCGCTGCCGGCCAGAGACCGGGCAGGGCAGGGAAGGGATAGGTCGTCGCCCAGTCGGTGCGATGGTTGCCGCCGAGCAGGATCTCGACATTGTCGGCGATCGAGCCGTAGCGGCCGATGCTCAGCCGCGCGCCGCTTTCGGGAAAGCGCACCTTGGGCCGGCCATAGGTATAGGGCCCGACGATGATCTGGCCGGGCCGGCGCGCGATCAGGTGCGCCAGATGCAGGCGCGCCTGGTTGTCGGGGTTGACGCGCCGGCGCAGCAGGCTGCGCGGGCCCTGCGGCAGCCCGGCCCACCAGGCGGCGAGGGCACCCGGCCGCCAGGCGTTGTCTTCGGCAGGAATCTCGTCCTCGGCGCTATTCGGCATTGGCCTTGAGGTCGATCTTGTCGAAGATCTCGGTCGGATCGCCCATCGTCAGGACGTCGGCGAGGCCGAGCCCGCCGCCCGATTTCGCATTCGCCTGGACCGTCAGGGTCCCCGGCTGCGCCGCGAAGCGCGCGACAGCGGCCGTCAGCGCCTTGGCGGCGTCGGACGGTCCGAGGATGGCGGCGAGGCCGAGGCTCGCCATCATCGCATATTCGCGGCGCAGCTCTTCCGGCTTGCGCTTGGCCTTGCGCGCCTCGTTCTCGATGACCTTCTCGATCAGCCCGAAATTCCGCAGTTTTGCCTCGAGATTGCGCGCGGTCGCGCCGAGCGCCGCGACCTGGGCCAAAGCGAGATCGCTGGAGAACAGGTCCTTGGTGACGTTGCCGAGCGTGCCGGACGCCTCGAATTGCGCCATGTCGGCGCCACCGAACGAGAGCGTGCGGATCGCGAGCTCGTTGCGCGCCGCATCCCAGGCGAGGTCGAGCTTGGCCGACAGGTCGATCGCCTTGTAGCCCATGGCGATCAGGTCCTTGGCGGCCGGATTGGAGGGGCCTTCGGTCACCGGGGCGGTGAGCTTGTCGATGGTCAGCGTGAGCTTGGTTGGCACGCCGTTGAGCTGGTCCTGCGCCTTGAGCTCGAAGGTGCCCAGGCCGACCCGGATCGGCGGCAGCGCGGGTTGGCCCGGCTTGTCCGGGCGCGGCGCATCGACCGAAAGTCCCGTCATCCGCATCGTGCCGAGCGTCGGGATCAGCTTGCGGTAGTCGGCCGTGTCGAAATCGGCATCCGGCTTCGCGAGCAGCTCCTTCAGCCCCTTCAGCGCCGGGCCGAAGGAGAAGCCGGAATAGCTCAGCGAATCGATCGCGCCCTTGGCGCCACCGCCGGCAAACTCGAAGCCTTCCATCACATAGCCGGACTTGGCCGGCGTATCCTCGCCATAGGCGACGCGGGTGACGCGCATGTCGAATGGCACCGGGGCGTCGCCAGGCTTGGGCGGCGCCTTGATGGTCATCGCCATGTCGCGGACTTCGCCGCTGCCGTAATCTATCGAATCGAACAGCGCGAGCACGGACAGCGCCAGGCGCTTGTCGACTTCGGCTCGCGCCGGGTCGCGCTTGGCCTTGGGGTCGCGCAAGGCTTTCTGGTCGGCCTCGGCCTGGGCGGCAATGCGCGACAGGATCTCGCCCAGCGGCTCGTCGCCGACCCGGGCCTTGAGATTGCGGCTGCTCCCCTTGCCGATCGAGATCTTGCCGGCCTGCCCCATGTCGAGCGTATAGCTGTCCTGGTCGAAACGGCCGAAGATCGGCAGCATCGGCTCCTCGACGCCTGACTTGGCGCTCTCGGTGAGCACGCGCGCTAAATGGCGCGTATCGAAGGCCTCGAAGCTGAAGCGTTTCAGCTCGCCCGTCATCGGTCCCGCCTCGCCGCCTGTGACGGCGATCGTTCCGCTCGCGGTCAGGCCGGTCCCGATCTTGCCGTCCCGGATGTCGCTCAGGCGGATGTCGCGATAGATCGTGACCTGGCGTTGCGGCCCGAAGGACTGCTCGATCGTCAGCTCAGGCGCGCTGATCTCGGCGGCGTTGAGCCGGCCCGTCCGCGCGACGGCGCTTTCGCCCGTGCCCGCGTTGAACAGCGAGACGAAGGCTTCGCGCTCGAGGCTCGATCCCCTGACCACGACCTTCGGCGCCGCGACGACGAACGTACCGAGATCGAGCCGCAGGTTCTCGACCTCGAAATCGGCCGCCCACGCCGGCACGGCCAGCACGATCAGGGCCGTGACGCCAAAGCCGCGCGCGAGACGCGCCGGGCTGCGAAGGGGGGTCGATGCGATCATGCTGGTCTCCACATTGCGGCTGCGACCCTGCCGCAAGGCGGCGTCGAAAGAAAGACGACATATCCCGGCGATTGCGGGAAAAACTTGACGGCTTGCGCGTGATCTCCCGTATCTGTCGCAGATTCGCCATTCGATGCGTGCAGGAGCCGCAGGCGAGCGACGCGATGGAGCCTCAAGACGATGCGGACCGCCGGACGATTCCTGATGACCTGCATGGCGTGGCTGTTGCTCGCTTTCGTGCCCGCGCATGCGCAGGCGGCGCCGGCGCCGGCGCCGGCGACCGGGCTGGAGCAGCTCGCCATCATTGGCGGCGGCGGGCAGCGCCATGTTTTCCAGGTCGAGGTGATGCGCACGCCCGAGACGCGCGCCCGCGGCCTGATGCATCGCAAATACATGCCCGGCGACCGCGGCATGCTGTTCGATTTCGGCCAGGTCGAGCCCGTGTCGATGTGGATGCAGAACACCTATATCCCGCTCGACATGCTGTTCATCCGCGCCGATGGCACGATCGCGCGCATCGCCGAGCAGACCGAGCCGCTCTCGGTGCGCACGATTCCCTCCGGCGAGCCGGTCCTGTCGGTGCTGGAGATCAATGGCGGCGTGGCGAGCAAGCTCGGCATCAGGCCGGGCGACCGCGTGGAACATTCGCTGTTCAAGCGTTGAGCGCGGCCTTTCGCTTGCCGCACGAGGCCCGGCCGTGATAGCGAACCGCAACGACGAGAATGGCCATTCGGGGTATAGCGCAGCCCGGTAGCGCATCTGCTTTGGGAGCAGAGGGTCCCAGGTTCGAATCCTGGTGCCCCGACCATTCCTCGACCCGCCCGTCCGGCGGCATGACGAAACCGAAGTGACGGCCGAGCCAGACCATGACCGCACGCATCTATCGCCCGACCCGCAACGCCATGCAGTCCGGTACCGCCAAGACCGAGCGCTGGCTGCTGGAATACGAGCCGGAGCAGCCGCGCCAGATCGAGCCGCTGATGGGCTGGACCTCGTCGGCCGACATGAAGAGCCAGGTCAAGCTCTGGTTCGACACCGTGGACGAGGCGGTCGCCTATGCGACGCGCAACGGCATTCCCTACCGGGTCGAGCAGCCGCACGAGACCAAGCGCCGCTCCATGGCCTATTCGGACAATTTCAAGTTCAACCGCGTCGGGCAATGGACGCATTGATCGGCTGGGCGCCGCCTGTCGCGGCGCTTTCGACTACGGGCCCGTAGCTCAGATGGATAGAGCAGCAGCCTTCTAAGCTGCTGGTCGCAGGTTCGAATCCTGCCGGGCTCGCCACCATCCCGATTGCCTGCCGCGCGAGGCGGGATCAATCATCTCACCGGCCGGGAATCACGATGAGCGATGTGAAGGACAGCAACGGCAACCTGCTGAAGGACGGCGATTCCGTCACCTTGATCAAGGACCTCAAGGTCAAGGGAACCTCTGTCACCCTGAAGCGCGGCACGCTCGTCAAGAACATCCGCCTGACCGGCGACGAGAGCGAGATCGAGTGCAACGCCGAGAAGGTGAGGGGCCTCGTGCTCAGGACGGAGTTCCTGAAGAAGGCGTGAGTGGGATAGATCTTCGGGAAAGTCTTGGCGCAAGTTGATTTTGCGACGCCGCGCGCTACCCAGATTCTTGGGCCGCGTGGGCGGAAGCGGTGCGATTGTCGGAAGAGGTCGAGCGGCTTCGGGCGCGGCTCAAGGAGTGGCAGGCGATGGCCACTCGCTACGAGAAGACCGCACGCTCCTGCGTCGGCCTGCTCTGCCTCGCCGCTGCCCTCGACTGGATCAGGCGCTAACGGGCTTAGCCTTGAATTCCGCTATCTGCACCAAGTCACCTAGACTTGATATTGATCAACATCGATCTTCTCTGAGTGATGAAACTGCATTCATGATCGATGGATCGCGTCGATTTGTGCATGAATTTTCTGTGTGCTCGGCGAATTTGCCAAATCCACGCGATCGTCCTTCCCCAGTATTACAGTGCTCTGCTGTTATAAATATCGAGTAAATGCTAAAATAGACCGATATATGTCTGCCATGCTGAAAACGACAGGGTTCGCAGATGGATCTTCTGAAATTTTACAAGAAATTCAAAGGTAGCTATGCGGATGAATTAGCTAAAAAATTCATCTCATGGAATGTCCATAGCCATGAGAGCGCAAGGCGGCTCAATGCGCTACTTGAGAGTGGCGACTACGCGCGAAGAAATATGGAAGGCGCATTTTCAAGTTCAATAACTAGAGATGTTTTTAACTACAGCATAGCGTTAGCTCCTCCAAATGGATTGTTGATGGAATTTGGTGTCTGGAGCGGAGAAACGATTAATCGTATCGCTGATCATGTGGGTTCATCGCGAACTGTACACGGCTTTGATTCATTTGAAGGGTTACCGGAAGATTGGACGGACGGATATCGAAAAGGCACGTTTAACCTTCACGGCAAGCTTCCAAGCGTTCGTCCTAATGTGGAATTGCACGTAGGTTGGTTCAACGACACCTTACCGAAATTCATGAAGAATTCAGACGATACGATATCCTTCCTGCATATCGACTGCGATTTATATTCAAGCACAAAAACTATATTCGATAATGTTGGCGATAGATTGGTTCCGGGGAGTATAATACTTTTCGACGAGTATTTCAATTATCATGGCTGGAAAGACCATGAGCATCGGGCCTTTGAAGAATTGATTCAACAAAAATCTTTGGCATTCAAATACATCGCTTATAATACTTCAGAATATAACGTTGCCGTTCAGATTATGGGTAGGTCCTGAAATATCTAGTGTGGAGGACTTGACTGCCGCTGGCATTACAGTCGCGGTCTTCGCGATGTCAGCGGCTCCAGCATCACCCACTGCGCATCCGTCGGCACTGCCATCCCCATCCTCCGCCAGGCGGGTGGGCACGCCCCAGACGCTAACAGATCCTAATCCTCGCGCCCCCAGGTCCTCAGGCGCCTGATCGCCGTGCCCCAATCCCGCGGACGCAGCGTCCACAGGTCCCGGAGGAGGCGGAGGCCGAAGAAGGTCGCAAAACCCGGGACCACGAGGACGGCCGGCACGGTCACGAGCCCCATGGCGCAGCCGCCGGAATCGCCGGGGCTGCCGCATTTCGGGTCGAAGATCATCAGGCCGAAGACGAAGAGAAGGCCGAAGAGCGGGACGAGCAGCAGTCCCCACAGCCCGGCGCGGATCGCGTTCCACAGAAGTCTGCCCACGTCGCGCCCCCGCTGACCGCGGGGCAGGATATCGAGGCTCCGGCGCGATGTCATGCCGTCCGGCTTGCGGCCGGGGAGGTGGCGTCGTAAACGGCGCTGGCCGTCGACGCGGGCGGTTTTGCCTTGATCGCGCCCGAAAGCCTCGCCATGCCGGCGGCGCTGCGGCGATCGTTCGGCCCGCGCTGTTTACCGCCTGTGATGAACGCGGCCTGGCCGGTCGCGAGGATGGACAATGTTTTCGCTCCGGCCCGTTTTCGATCGTCTGACCGGTTTCGCTGCCGCCAGCCATTGGCGCGCCTGCCTCGTCCTGCTGGCGCTGTCGCTCGCCTGCTTCTTGCCGGGCTTCACCACGCTGCAGCCGCTCGACCGCGACGAGCCGCGCTTCGCGCAGGCGAGCAAGCAGATGCTCGAGACCGGCGATTTCGTCGATATCCGCTTCCAGCAGGAGGCGCGGCACAAGAAGCCGGTCGGGATCTACTGGCTGCAAAGCGCCGCGGTCTCTGCCGGCGAAGCGCTCGGCGTCACCGAGGCGAGGCGGCAGATCTGGCTCTATCGCCTGCCGTCGCTCGTCGGCGCCGTCGCCACGGTCCTCTTGACCTATTGGGCGCTGCTCGCCTTCCTCAGCCCCGGCATGGCCTTCCTTGGGGGGGCGTTGATGGCCGCGGCCGTCCTGCTCGGCGTCGAGGCGCGGATCGCCAAGACCGACGCCGTGCTGGCTGCCTGCGCGGTCGCGACCATGGGTGCGATGGCGCGCACCTGGCTCGACTGGACGCGCTCGCTGCCCTTCGCGCCCGACCGCCGCAACTGGCTGGTCTTCTGGGGCGCAACCGCGATCGCCCTGCTGATCAAGGGACCGATCGTGCCGATGGTCTGGGGGCTGGCGGCGCTCGTGCTCTGTCTCCGTGAGCGCTCCTGGCGCTGGATGGCGCCCTTGCGCTTCGGCCCCGGCCTCCTGCTCTGCCTCGTCGTGGTACTGCCCTGGTTCCTCGCCATTGCCTGGAAGACCGGCGGCAGCTTCTTCGCCGACAGCGTCGGCGCCGACATGCTGGGCAAGGTCGCCGAAGGCCAGGAGAAGCACTGGGGGCCGCCCGGCCTCTATCTCCTGATCTTCTTCGGCACCTATTGGCCGGCGGCGGCCTTCGCGGCGATGGCGATCCCCTTCGCCTGGGCGCGCCGGCGCGAGCCGCAGATCCTGTTCCTGCTGGCCTGGATCGCGCCGTCCTGGATCGTCTTCGAGGCTGTGCCGACCAAGCTGCCGCATTATGTCCTGCCGCTCTATCCGGCCGTCACGGCGCTGCTTCTGCTGGCGCTGGTCAATGGCGGCATCGACCGCTTCCGGCGCGGCTCGACCGCGACGGCGGCGCTGGTCGTCCTCGTCCCGGCCGCCCTGGTCGGCGTCATCCTCTACGCCAACTGGACCTTCGACGGCACCGTGCCCTATCTCGCGCTGCCGGCGCTCGCGCTCGCGCTGGCGGCCGCCCTGCGGGTCGTCGCAGCCTTCCGGCGCGGCGATCTCGAAGGTGCGCTCTGGCGCGGCGTGCTGGCGAGCCTGCTGCTCTCCATCGGCGTCTACGGTTTTGCGATCGAGAGCCTGCGCTCGCTGAAGCTCTCGCCGCGGCTGGCCGAGGCCGCGCGCGCCGTCGGCTGCGCCGATCCGGCGATCATTACGGTCGGCTATCGCGAGCCAAGCCTGGTCTTCCTGACCAAAACCGATCTCGCCATGGGCGCCGACGGCTCTGCCGCCGCCGCATTCCTGAACCAGCCCGGCTGCCGTGTGGCGCTTGTCGAGAAGCGGTTCCAGCCCGATTTCCAGGCTGCCATCGCCGCGGCCGGCATCGCGCCGCGCCTCGTCACCAGCATCCCGGGCTTCAACCTGAATGGCGGCCGCCGGCTTGAAGTCGCCGTTTTCGCGCGCCAGTGAAACCCGCTTGCCCTGTTGCCCGGCTTGACGCAGTTTGCGCGCCGTTTCCCGGATGAAGCTTTCGTGACCGAACCCTCTCCCAACGCTCCGCCGCTGCTCAGCGTCGTCGTGCCTGTCCGCAACGAGGTCGGCAATGTCGGGCCGCTGCTGGCGGATATCGAGACGGCCTGCCGGAACCTCGGGCCTTTCGAGGTGATCTATGTCAATGACGGCTCGAGCGACGGCACCGCCGAGGCATTGGCGAAGCTCGCCGAGACCCGCCCCTGGCTGCGCGTGCTGCGGCATGAGCAGTCCTGCGGGCAGAGCGCCGCCGTCCGCAGCGGCGTCCGCCATGCCCGCGCGCCGGTGGTGGTGACGCTCGATGGCGACGGCCAGAACGACCCGGCTTTCATCCCGGCCATGGTCGAGGCCCTGCAGAAGGCGGGTCTGGAGGCCGGGCTCGTCCAGGGGCAGCGCGTCGGCCGCAAGGATACGGGCTTCAAGAAATGGCAGTCGCGGGTCGCCAATGGCGTGCGTGCGCGCGTGCTCAGGGACGATACCCGCGATACCGGCTGCGGCCTGAAATGCTTTCGCCGCGAGGCCTATCTCGCCTTGCCTTATTTC
>NZ_JBHYEM010000026.1:0-30683 GCF_051860145.1 Allobosea sp.
GCGAGCGAGGCGGCGGGCGCCGATTTCATCCATGTCTCGAGCGGCGGGCTCTCCGACAAGCAGGCGATTCCGCTCGGGCCGAACTACCAGGTGCCGATGGCGCGCGCCGTCAGGCAGGCGACCGGGATGCCGACCATCGCGGTCGGGCTGATCACCGAGCCGGACCAGGCCGAGGCGATCGTCGGCACGGGCGACGCCGATCTCGTCGCGCTGGCGCGCGGCATACTCTACGACCCGCGCTGGCCATGGCACGCCGCCGCCCATCTCGGCGCCAGCGTCAACGCGCCGAACCAGTATCTGCGCTCGCAGCCACGGCACTTGCGCAACCTGTTCGGCTGATGGCGCACGCCATGATTGCGCCATCTCCGGCCTCCCTTATGCGGCCGGCATGCTGACGGAATCGGTCGCGGCCTCTTCGCAGGATGCGGCCGGACGCGCTGAAGGAGCCTGAAACCCGCGATGTTTGCGGCCCTCGCCACACTCAGACGCACGCTCTTCACCCGCCTCATGGCCGGAATCGGCGGCCTGCTCGCGCTCGGCCTGACGACCATGCAGACGATCCTCGGCGCGATGCCGTCCGACTCGCTGCCGGCGATCACGCCGGGCGAGAGCGTCGATTCCGGGCGCTGGCGGGTCGCGGTGCTGGCGGCATCGGTCACCAGGGACAAGCGGCCGGACGGCTATCGCGGCCGGAGCGGCACGAAATCCCTCGTCGTCGAGCTCGACCTGCTGAACCAGACCTCCGAGACCTCGAACGTCGTCAGCCGCATCCTCGCGGTCGATCCGCCGATCGCCGGGATCGAGGCCCAGCCGACCTTCTACCTGATGCGCGACCACAGCATTCTGGGCGCGCTGCATCCGGGGTTGCCGGAGCGGGTCAAGGTTGTCTGGGCGATCCCGGAGGAGACCGTGCCGCCGACGACGCTGCGCCTCACCATCACCGGCGAGACCTTCAAGCCGCGCGACAACCTGCTCGCGGCGCCGGGCTGGTTCAATCCGAAGGTGATCGGCGCGGTCAGCCTGCCGTTGCGGGCCGAAGCGTCGGGCGACGGCGCCTGATGCGGTTTCTCCTGCAATGCGCGGCGGTCATCGCCGCGGCCGGCCTGCTGTTTTGGATGCAGCGCACGACGCCGGGCTATGCCGAGATCACCGGCCCGATCCCGCTCGCCGGCAAGCCGGGCGAGACCGTCGAAGCGCGCAGCTTCGCGGTCAAGGTCGAGAAGCTGGTGCTGGCCGAGAAGCTGCGCTACCGCGCCTATGGCCGCGACCTCGAACGCGACACCTCCGGCATCTGGGCGGTCGTCGTCGCGAGCCTCGAAGGACGGCCCGAATCGACCACGATCGGCGGCGCGATGCTGCGCAGCGCCTCGGGCCTGCGCTATGAGGCGAGCCGGCGCGTCCAGGGCGCGCCGCGCCAACTCGGCAGCGACCGGCTCGAGCCTGGCCTCGCCCGGCGCGGGATCTTCGTGTTCGAGCTGCCGCGCGACGAGGCGCAAGGCGTCACCCTGCAGCTCGCGCCGGGCCGCTGGCCGCGGCTCGATACGCTGGTCGAGATCGCGATCCCGCGCGAGGCGGCCGAGCAGGCCGAGACGCTCGACCTGAAGGCGCTGACCGATGGCTGAGGCCAAGGCAGCGGCGGACGCCCCGGTCCCGGACGCGGCAGCGCAAACCGCTGCGCGCCTGCGGCGCTGGAGCCTCTGGGCGCTGCCGCTGGTGCTGCTCGCGGCGCTTGCCCTGCATGGCCGGGAGAGCGCGCTCGCCTGGTGGCGGGCCAAGGACCTGTTCGCGCAAAGGCTGCGCCTCGACGCGGCGGCCGAACTCGGCGGGGCCGAATGGCGCGTCGCGAGCCTGCAGCGCGTCGCCGATCGGCCGGACGGCTCCTCCGTCGTGCTGCTGGAGATCGAGGCCACGGTGCGCGATCCGGCCCTGCTCGCCACATTGCCTTGCCGCATCGCGCTCGAGGACAAGCGCGGCCGGCGCTGGCTGACGACCTTCCTGCCGCCGAGCGAGGCCGGCCGCCTGCTCAGGCAGAAGGGCAGCAGCGCCAAGAGCTGCGGCCCGGCCGTGGCGAGCAAGCCCGAGCCCGGCACCGTGCTGCAGATCGCCGAAGCCTTCCTGGTACCGCGCGAGGCGTTCGGTGAGGCCGAGGTGGTGGTCAGCCCTGCGGCCGGCCGGCCGCGCTATCTGCGTTTCGTTCGGGATTGAGGCGGATCAGGCGGCGGGCGCCGGCTCGGGCTCCGCTTTCACCAGGCCCCGCGATGCGACGGCGCGCTCCATCACCGCCGCGAGCAGGCAGATCCGCAGCGTGTCGACCAGGATGCCGCCGCGAATGTCGCTCGGGCCGCCGAGCAGGAGCGCGATCGCGCTCGCCAGCATCTGCCAGGTGACGAGGTCCTGCGCGCCGATCAGCCGGCTGAGGCCGATCCAGCTCCAGGCGCCGAGCCAGCCGATGGCGCGATAGAACACGATCAGGGCGAGCAGCACCGGCAGGCTGGCGCCGAAGGCCAGCCGCACGGTGTTGACGACCGGCAAATAGCGCGAGCGGTAGCCGGCGACGAAGTGGTCGATGAAATCGCGCAGGAACTTTGGCAAGGCGCTGTAGCGCGACAAGGCCGCCGCGACTCGCCGATGCTGCGCGAGCGGCACGGTCTGCTTGACGTCATAGCCATAGATCACCGCCGTCATCAGCAGCCAGACCAGCGGCAGCAGCGCATAGAGCAGCAGGTTCTGGAGGGTGGTGGCGAGCGGCGGCGCGGCCAATTCGACCGGCTGGATCGTCGCCGCCTGCGCCCGGCCGACCAAGGCGGTCAGGGCGTCGCGCAGCCAGATCAGCCAGGGCATCGGGCCGCCGGACGCGATCCAGGCCCAGAACGCGTCCTTCCAGCGCGACAGCACGAAAAGGCCGATGAAGATCCAGTTGGTGTCGCAAAGCACGATCACGAATTGCCAGAACGGCCGCGCGCCGCGCTCCTTCATCCATTTCGCGAAGCGCCGCAGCGCCCAGAAGCCGAGAATCGCGGCGAAGAGCCAGCGCGAATCCGGAACGTCGAGGATGACCGCGCGCTCGCCGAACGGCGCCATGCTCAGCGCCAGGAGGGAATATTCGCGCACCGTGTCGCCGAGGAAGCCCCAGGCGGCGTAATAGGCGAAGAAGGGCAGGATCGCGACCGCGATCAGCCCCAAGAGCCGGCGATCGGCAGGCGAAGCCGGGGCGGCCGGATCGACCGCCGCGGCCCCGCCCGCATGCAGCGCCGTGACCGCCGGCATGTGCAGCCGCAGCGTCATGAACATCAGCACGATGACGACGAGCTTGACGAGCACGACGAGCGAGAGCACGGCGAAACCGGCAATGGCGCTGGCATAGCCGACCTTCACCGCCAGCGGTAGCAGGAGGTCGTTGGCGATGACGCCGCAGGCCGCGATCAGCAGCAGCACCGGCCAGGTGGCGCGCCAGAGCCCGACGAAAAGCCGCAAGAGATCGAGAATATCCCGCATCAACATCCCTGGATTCGGGGGCAGTCTAACCGCCATCGCGCTATCGGGGGAACCCGAGCGCCATCCCCGGCAATCGCAGGGACAGGCGAAGCGAGCTCACGCCTCGAGCTGAAACCGCTCGAAACGGTGCAGCGCCTCCTCGATCGCGGGCTTGTGGCGCGCCGCTTCGCCGGCGCCGACCCAGTTCCATTGCTGGATGCGCAGCGCCTTGCCGGCACGGTCGGTCTTGAGGTCGAGCGCAGCGACGATCTCGTCGCCGACCAGCACCGGCAGCGCGAAATAGCCGAGCACGCGCTTCTCCTTCGGGACATAGGCCTCGAAGAGATGCTCGTAGCCGAAGAACAGCTTCAGCCGCTTGCGCTGGATGATCAGCGGGTCGAAGGGCGAGAGGATGTGGACGGTGTCCGGCAAGGGCTCCGGCACATCGGCGAGCGCAGCGGGCTCGGCCCAGTGCTGCTGCTTGCCGGCGCCTTCCACAGTGACCGGCACGAGCCGGCGGCGGCGCATCCGCGCCTCGATCAGCTCGCGGATCGCGGGCTTGCGCGGCGCGTCGAGATGGCAGATCGAATCGAGGCTGACGAGGCCTTGCGAGCGCAGGGCGCGGTCGAGCAGATAGTCGAGCACCTGTTTCTCGGTCGCCGGGCGCGGCGCCTTCTCCCAGCCGAAATGGCGCTGCGGCAGCTCATAGGTCTTCAGCATGCCGACACGGTCGCTGACGGTGAGCGCGCCGGTGAAGAAGGCGAGCTGGAGCGCTCGGCGCGACGGCTTGCGGCTCGCCCAGGCATGGTCCTTCTCGACCAGCACGTCGTCCTCGATGTCGCGGATCGAGAGCGCGCCGTCGCGCCTGACCAGGCGCATCACCTTGGCGAGGTCCTTGCGCGTCACCGTGCTGAACCAGCCCGGCGGCTTCTCGCGATAGCGCTTCATCTCCGGCAGGAAGAAGCGCAGGTCCGTGCTCGGGACATAGGCGAGCGCATGCGTCCAGTATTCGAAGACGCTCTTCTCGACGCTTTGCGCCTGCCGCAGATGCTCGCGGCGATAATCCGGGATGCGCGACCACAGGATGTGGTGGTGGCAGCGCTCGATCACATTGATCGTGTCGATCTGGACATAACCGAGATGGGCGACCGCGGCCGGCGTCGCTTCCGGGCCGCCGCCGAAGGGCGCGAGCGTGTCGAGGCGCTGCGCGCGCAGCCAGAGACGGCGGGCCTCGGCCTTGGTCAGGGCGGGAATTTTTGGCGAGCGGCGCGGCATGTCGGAGCGCCCTATAGCGCCGCCGGGCGCGCGGGATTGTCAGCAGCCGTCATGGCCGCGCTGCCCTGCCGCCCGGCCGCGTCGCGAGCCAGATCGTGTGGCGCGCGCCACGGCCACGGCCGGCGCGGATGCCGACCTCCTCGACCTCGAAGCCGGCCCGGCGCAGCCTTTGGGTGAAGGCGCGATCGGGCGCGGACGACCAGACGGCGAGAACGCCGCCCGGCCGCAAAGCCGCACGCGCGGCCTGCAGGCCGGCAGCGTCATAGAGCCCGTCATTCTCCGGCCTGCTCAGCCCGTCGGGACCGTTATCGACATCGAGCAGGATCGCGTCATAGGCCGAGCTTGCGGTGGCGATCACGCGCCCGACATCCTCCTCGCGGATCGTCACGCGCGCATCGTCGAGGCAGCCGGCGAAGAGCTCGGCCATCGGCCCGCGTGCCCAGGCGACCACCGCCGGAACCAGTTCGACGACCTCGACGGCGGCATCCTTGCCGAGCAGGGCGAGCGCCGCGCGCAGGGTAAAACCCATGCCGAGCCCGCCGATCAGGATGCGTGGCGTTGGCCGCCCGTCGAGACGCTCGCAGGCGAGCCGCGCCAGCCCCTCCTCCGAACCGCTGAGGCGGCTGTTCATCAGCTCGATCGGGCCCAGCATGATCGAGAACTCGCCGCCGCGCCGCTTCAGGCGCAGCTCGCCGCCGCCCGGCACCGTCGCGATGTCGATCAGGGTCCAGGGGATCACGGGCGGCTCTCGTGCGGGCACATGCGCGTGGAGACACCATAATGGCGGCGCGGAGGCAATCCGCCGCGTGAATGATGATGTTTCGGGCAATGAGCCCGGAACCGCGAGCTCGATCCAGCCTCGTCATGCTCGCCCTTGTGGCGAGCATCCACGTCTTGAACGGTGCCGGTGAGGAGCGAAGACGTGGATGGTCGGGACAAGCCCGACCATGACGGAAGAGGCCGCCTCAGTTCTTCGCCAGGCCCAGGTCCTTCAGCACGGCGTCGCCGCGCTCGGTGAATGTCTTGACATAAGCCGCGAACTCGCCCGGCTTGTCCCAGACCGGCGTGATGCCGCGATCGGCCATGCCCTTGCGGACATCCTCGCTCTGCATCGTGCGCGCGGCGGCGTCGAACAGGATCTTCCGGCGGTCGGCGGGGACGCCCTTCGGCGCCACCAATGCGAACCAGTTCTCATAGGTCCAGTCGAGGCCGGCCTCCTTGGCGCTCGGCACATCCGGAAAGCTGGGATGGCGCTCATTGGTCATCATCAGGATGGTGCGGACCCGGCCCGCATCGAGCATCGGCTTGGCCTCGATCGGCGAGCCGGTGAAGGCGCTGATGCCGCCGGCCACGAGGTCCTGCAAAGCCGGCGCGCCGCCATTGCTCGGCACCCAGCGCACCATGTCGGGCGCGATGCCGGCCGCCTTGAGAACGCCGCCCGAGGCGATGTGCCAGGAGCCGCCGACGCCGGTGCCCGACGCCATCAGCGTGCCCTTTGGGTTGTCCTTCACCGCCTTGAGATAATCGGCGACGGTCTTGTAGGGGCTGTCGGCCTTGACCGTGATGCCGGCCGGGATCAGCGAGACCCGCGAGAACAGGTCGAAACTGTCGAGGGTGAGCTCGCCAAGGCCCAGCGTCTTGTAGAACGAGACCTCCGGGCTGGCGCCGCCGACGGTGTAGCCGTCCGGCGTCGCGTTGGCGATGAAGGTATGGCCGGTCAGCCCGCCCCCGCCGGTGCGGTTGACGATATTGACCGGCACCTTCAGCTCGGCCTCGAAGCCATTGGCGAAGATGCGCATCACCGCGTCCATGCCGCCGCCGGCGGCCCAGGGCACGATCAGCTGGACGGGACGATCGGGAAATTGCGCGAAGGACGGCGCGGCCGAGGCGATGAGCCCGACAAGGGCCAGGGCGGTTCTCGTGAAGCTCTTCATATCCCATCCTCCCAATTCGCAGGCCGCTCTCGGGCGACCTTGCATGCAGCATACAGAGTGTAGGCCGGGACGCGGGAAATGCCAGAGCGAAAATGTATGCAAGATCCGCCAAACTTGCGCTCCCGGCGCTTGCCACCGGACCTGCCGGAAGACATTCTCGGGACATGGATGCCGTCGCCTTCGTCGCCCAACTTCGTGACCACTACGTTGATCAGTTCCGCGGCTTTGCTGAACAGCAGAGAGCGAGCTGCGCCAAAGGCAGCTCTGAAGTGAAGCTGCGATTGGGCGAAGATAGCGAGTTGTTCGATCGGCTTTACTGCGCTGATTTCGTCAAGAATGACGGACAGGCCGAGATCATCGAGTTGAACCCAGATCGGGCCCTCGCCTTCTCCCCGATTTCGGGATCGTTCGGGGACGCTTCCCTGTCGATCGAACATCTGCGCTGGGACGATGTGCTGTTGCACCACGACAGCGAGACGCTGCCTCCGCAGGAACTGTCGCGCTGGTTCCAGCGATGGTTTGACCCGGAAGACGAACGGCACGAATCGTCGGCGGAGCTATCGCGCGTCATCCATTCGATGCTTGTTCGCCCCGGCGCCGTAAGCATCGACTTCGGCACGGCCGAGCCAGAGGCCTTTTGGGCCATGCTGCAACTGCTTGAAGGAGCGGGCGCCAGGAGCATCCAAGTCAGCAGTTCAAAGGCCGCGATGCCAGACGTCAACTGACGAGTTCGCGCCCCTAAGGCAAATTCTCGCGCAGGATGATCTCGCTGCGCGGCCGCTCGACGCCCTCGGCGGCCGGCCGCCCCGCCCGCAGATTGGCGAAGATCGAGACGCTGTCCATCAGGGTCGCCTGCGGGTTCTGGGTGATGACCGCGTCCATCGCGCCCTCGATCAGCAGGCCGCGCGTCTCGGCGGTGAGGCCGTGGCCGACGAAGACGACCTCGTGCTGGCGCCCGGCTTCCTTCAGCGCCCTGGCGACGCCTTCCGGGCCGCCGCCGATATTGTAGATGCCGGCGAGGTCGGGATGCTGGGCAAGCAGCATCTTGGTCTGGCGATAGTTGCGCGCCTCGTCGTCCTGCCCTTCGCGCAGGCCCACCACCTCGATCGCCGGGAACAGCTCCTGGAACAGATGGAGGAAGCCCATCTCGCGCTCTTCATGCGCGCGATAGCTCAGCGACCCGACGATCATCGCCACCTTGGCGGGCCTGTCGCCGATGAAGCGGGCGATCAGATAGCCGGCCGTGCGTCCGGCGGCGCGATTGTCGAGGCCGACATAGGCAACGCGCGCGCTGTTGGCGATGTCCGAGATCAGCGCTACCGTCGGCACGCCGCGCTCGGCCAGGAGGTCCACCGCCTCGCGCACCAGCGGGTGCTCGAGCGCCATGAAGGCGATGCCGTCGACCTCGCGCCCGATGCGCTTCAGCTCCTGCGCCAGCAGGTCGGGACGGAAGCCCTCGATATACTCGACCCGTGCCCGCATGTTGAAGCCGGCAAGCTGATCCTGCCCGCGCGCGATCAATCGGCCGAGCATGCCGAGGAAGCTGTTCTCGCCGGAGGGGAGCAGGAAGGCCAGCCGCAGGGGCTTGGCCAGCGCGGAGATGCGCTCGCCGACATCGGTGATGTAGCCAAGCTCGTTCGCGGCATTGAGGACCCGGCGGAGCGTCGCCGGCCTCACCCCGGGGCGGCCGTTGAGCGCCCGGTCGGCGGTCGCCGTCGAGACGCCGGCTCGCGCCGCAACATCGGCCAGCGTCGGCAGGCTCCGGCCTGTGGAGCGAATTGGAGCTGCTGTCATCGACATCAAATAACATCAAAAAAACGCTTTGACCATCATTGAAGCGAAACCTAGGCTCAAATCCAATCGGTGCCAAGACACCGATTCAAATGCCTGATTGGGAGGTTATCGCAGCTGAGGGGCCGGCATACGTGCCGAGCTTGAGCATATTTGAGCCGCACTGGCGGAATTTCTGAGGGCCCGCAGCCGAATGCAGGGCTTCATCATTCAAGGCCAACGGCATCATAATCCATCATAATAAGAAGACGGCTGGCGCTGGCCGGCCATAGGGAGAAGCGGGTGTCGAGTTCCCAGGACCATCGTCTGAGCGGCAAGGTCGCGATCGTTTTCGGTGCGGGTTCGATCGGCGAGGGATGGGGCAACGGCAAGGCGGCCGCGGTCGCCTATGCGAGGGCCGGGGCCCGCGTGATCGCCGTCGACCTGAACGGCGCCGCGGCGGAAGCGACGCGCGAGATCATCCTGTCGGAAGGGCGCGAGGCGATCGCAGTGGCGGCGGATACGACGCGCCTGGACGACGTGCAGCGCAGCGTCGAGGTCGCGCATGCGGCCTTCGGCCGGATCGACATCCTGCACAACAATGTCGGCATCACCTCGCAAGGCGGCCCGGTCGAGACCAGCGAGGAGACCTGGGACCGCGTGATGGCCGTCAACGTCAAGAGCATGTTCCTGACATGCAAGGCCGTGCTGCCGACGATGGAAGCGCAGCAGAGCGGCGCCATCATCAATATCGGCGCGCTCGGGGGCGTGCGCTGGACGGGCTATGCCTATTGCGCCTATGCGGCCAGCAAGGGCGCGGTCAACAGCCTCACCCAGAGCCTCGCCCTGCAATATGCCGGCAAGGGCATCAGGGCGAACTGCATCCTGCCGGGCGTGATGGATACGCCGCATATCTACAAGCAGATCTCGGGCTTCTACGAGGACAACGCGGCGATGGTGGCCGCCCGCCACAAGATGTCGCCGACCGGCCGGATGGGCGACGGCTGGGACGTCGCCCATGCCGCCGTCTTCCTGGCCAGCGAGGAGGCCAAATACATCAATGGCGTGGAGCTGTTCGTCGATGGCGGCATGCACGCGCGCTGCAACTAGACCGCCGCGCGTCCTGACGGACGCGAAGTGGCGATCTAGCCCTTTGTTCCAGCATCGGATTTCTCCGAAAAGTGGATGCCACTTTTCGGTCCGATGCTCCAGCCAAACGGGCCTGCGGGCTCGCTTCCAACGGCACCGGACGATCGGTGCACTTCAATGGCTGCCCAAAAGGGTGGCGCGAAACCAGGGGAAACGACCATGACGCATTCCACTCGCCGCAGCTTCCTGCAAGGCCTGACGCTGGCGCCGGCCGCGGCGGGGCTCGTCATCGGCATGCCCAGGCCGGCACGCGCGGCGGAGATTTCGCTGAAGTTCGGCAACAATCTGCCGCTCAGCCATCCCTTGAACATCCGCGCCGCAGAAGCGGCCGAGCGGATCGCGCGCGACAGCAACGGGCGCGTCGAGGTCAAGATTTTCCCGAACAACCAGCTCGGCGGCGACACCGACATGCTGTCCCAGGTGCGCAGCGGCGGCATCGACATCTTCAACGCCGGCACATTGGTGATCGCGACGCTCGCGCCCGTCAGCGCCATCACCGGGGTCGGCTTCGCCTTCAACGACTACGACCAGGTCTGGAAGGCCGTCGACGGGCAACTCGGCAACCTGATCCGCGCCGCCTTCGCGAAGGTCGGTCTGCACACCTTCGAAAAGATGTGGGATAACGGCTTCCGGCAGATCACGACGAGCACGCGCCCCATCGCCTCCGCCGCCGATCTCGCCGGGCTCAAGATCCGCGTGCCGGTCAGCCCGATGGGCATCGCGCTGTTCAAGTCGCTGGGCGCCACGCCCACGAGCTTGCAGTTCAGCGAAGTCTATTCGGCGCTGCAGACCAAGGTGGTCGATGCGCAGGAGAACCCGCTCGCCATCGTGCAGACCGCCAAGCTGTATGAAGTGCAGAAATTCTGCTCCAGCACCAATCATAGCTGGGACGGGTATCACTTCGTCTTCAATGGCCGCTCCTGGCGCAATCTCCCCGACGATGTGAAGGCGATCGTGTCGCGCGCCTTCAACGAGGCCGGCCTGCAGCAGCGCGAGGATGTGCGCAAGCTGAACGAGAATCTCCAGGAAGAACTCACATCGAAGGGGCTCGCCTTCAACGCTGCCAAATCCGACAGCTTCCAGGCCAAGCTGCGCGAGGCCGGCTTCTACAAGGAGTGGCAGGAGCGCTTCGGAACCGAGGCCTGGGGGCTGCTCGAAGGCGCCGTCGGCAAGCTCGCCTGAACCGACGCGCGGGCCTAGAACGCCCGAAAGCAACGACAGGGACGAATCGCCATGGACTCCCAGGCTGCAACGCTGCACGCGCCTGCAAGCATTCCCGCCACCGGCCTCGGCCGGGTGGCGGACCGGCTCGACCGCGCCGTCGGCGGCGTGGTCGAGATCGTGGCGGCGCTGCTCGTCCTGATCGAGATCGTCATCCTGGGCGCGGGCGTCACCGCCCGCTACGTCTTCCATGCCCCGCTGGTCTGGTCGGACGAGCTCGCCTCGATCCTGTTCCTCTGGCTCTCGATGCTCGGCGCCGTCGTCGCGCTCCGGCGCGGCGAGCATATGCGCATGACCGGGCTGGTCAGCCGTGTCGGGCCCCAGGCGCGCGCCATCCTCGAGGCGCTGGCGATCACCTCGGCCATCGCCTTCCTGCTGATGATCCTGCCGCATGCGCTGGAATATGCCGAGGAAGAGGTCTTCATCGTCACGCCGGCGCTGGAGATCACCAATGCCTGGCGCGCCGCCGCGATTCCCGTCGGCATGGGGCTGATGCTGTTCGCCGCGGCCTGCCGGCTCATGCGCCTGCCCTCGCTCAGGCCGGCCCTGATCGCGCTTGGCGTGACCGTCGCGCTCGTCCTACTGTTCTGGCTGCTGGGCCCGGCGCTGAAGCCGCTCGGCAAGCTCAATCTCGTGATCTTCTTCGTCGGCGTCGTCGCGCTCAACGTCTTCTCCGGGGTGCCGATCGCCTTCTCCTTCGCGCTCGCCACCTTCGGCTACCTGGCGCTGACGACCTCGACGCCGCTGATCGTCATGGTCGGCCGGCTCGACGAGGGCATGAGCCATCTGATGCTGCTGGCCGTGCCGCTCTTCATCTTCCTCGGCGCGCTGATCGAGATGACCGGCATGGCACGCGCCATGATCCAGTTCCTGGCGAGCCTGCTCGGCCATGTCCGCGGCGGCCTCTCCTATGTGCTGGTCGGGGCGATGTACCTGGTCTCGGGCATCTCCGGCTCGAAGATCGCCGACATGGCGGCGATCGCGCCGGTGCTGTTCCCCGAGATGAAGAAGCGCGGCGCCAAGCCAGGCGATCTCGTCGCCCTGCTTTCGGCGACAGGCGCGCAGACCGAGACGATCCCGCCCTCGATCGTGCTGATCACCATCGGCTCGGTCACCGGCGTCTCGATCGCGGCCTTGTTCACCGGCGGCATGCTGCCGGCGGTGGTGCTCGGCATCGCGCTCTGCTTCGTCGTCTGGTGGCGCTATCGGGGCGAGGACCTGAGCCATGTCGCGCGCCAGTCGAAGCGCGAGATCGGCAAGCTCTGCCTGATCGCGCTGCCAGCGATCGCGCTGCCCTTCGTCATCCGCGCCGCGGTGGTCGAGGGCGTCGCCACCGCGACCGAAGTCTCGACCATCGGCATCGCCTATTCGGTGCTGGCCGGGCTCCTGCTCTATCGCCAGTTCGACTGGCGCCGGCTGCCGCGCATGCTGGTCGACACCGCCTCGCTGACCGGCGCGATCATCTTCATCGTCGGCTGCGCCACCGCCATGGCCTGGGGCCTGACCCAGTCGGGCTTCTCGCACGACCTGGCGCAGATCATGGCCGCCGTGCCGGGCGGGACCTGGGGCTTCCTCGCCATCTCGATCGTCGCCTTCATCATCCTCGGCAGCGTGCTCGAGGGCATCCCGGCGATCGTGCTGTTCGGCCCCCTGCTCTTCCCGATCGCCAAGCAGGTCGGCGTGCACGAGGTGCATTACGCCATGGTGGTGATCTTCGCGATGGGCATCGGCCTGTTCGCGCCGCCCTTTGGCGTCGGCTATTACGGCGCCTGCGCGATCAGCAAGGTCAATCCGGACGAAGGCCTGAAATACATCTGGGGCTACATGCTCGCCCTGCTGATCGGCCTCGTCGTGGTCGCCGCCGTGCCCTGGTTCTCCACCGGCTTCCTGAAATTCTGACCCCTACCGACCGCACACGAGAAGGCATCCGTCATGAGCCGCTTCTTCGGCCAGATCCGTCAGGCTGGCTATGTCGTCCCCGATATCGAGGCGGCGATGGACTATTGGAGCCGCGTGCTCGGCGTCGGGCCGTTCTTCTACAACCCCAAGGTCCCGATCAAAAACTATCGCTACAAGGGGCAGGCCTACGAGCCGCACAACTCGGTCGCGCTCGCCAATTCCGGCCCGCTCCAGGTCGAGCTGATCCAGTGCCGCAACGGCGTGCCCTCGATGTACAAGGACTTCACCGATGCCGGCCATAGCGGCCTGCAGCATGTCGCCTACTGGACGTCTGACTACGACGCCGATCTCGAACGCCTGACGGCGCAGGGCTTCAAGGCGGTGATGAGCGGCGAGGTCGGCGAGCGCGGCCGCTTCGTCTATTTCGACACGCATTACCATCCCGGCACGGTGATCGAGCTCTCCGAGGTCGCCGGCCCCAAGGGCGAGATGTTCCGGCTGATCCGCGAGGCGGCCGAGACCTGGGACGGCAAGGACCCGGTGCGGCCCTTCCCGGATCTGAGCAAGCTCTGAGCGATGCCTCCCCGTCATTGCGAGCGTAAGCGAAGCAATCCAGGAGCCTCACGCACTCCCCCTGGATTGCTTCGTCGGCTGCGCCTCCTCGCAATGACGACAACCCGAATCCGAGACGCTTGACATGACCGACGACCGCTTCGAAGCCTCCTACCTGATCGAGACGCCGCTCGATCCGGCCAGGGTCGCGGAGGTGATGGCCGGCGAGCAGTCGAGCGGCACCTTCACCCGCGTCGCCGGCGAGACGGACGAGCTGCGCAACCGCACGCGGGCCGCGGTGACGGCGGTCGAGGAACTCGCACCTGCCGAGGCCCCGAGCCTGCCCAATGCCTGGCTGGCGCGAAAGGACGTCGGTGGACCATGGCGCCGGGCGCGGGTGAGGATCGCCTTCCCGGTCGACAATGTCGGCACCAATCTCGCGACGCTTGCCGCGATCGTCGCCGGCAATCTCTACGATCTCGGCGAGGTGACGGGCTTGAGGCTCGATACGATCACCCTGCCCTGGTCGTTCAGAAAGCGATTCACCCTGCCGCGCCAAGGCATTGCCGGGACACGCAAACTGACCGGCGTCGCCAGGGGCGCACTGGTCGGCTCGATCATCAAGCCGAATGTCGGCCTGAGCCCGGACGAGACGGCGGCGCTGGTCGCGAAGCTCTGCGAAGCCGGGCTCGACTTCATCAAGGATGACGAGATCTCGGCCGACCCCGTCCACGCCCCGCTCGCCGCCCGCGTGCCGGCGGTGATGGCGGCGGTGCGCCGGCACCAGGACCAGACCGGGAAAGCGGTGATGGTCGCCTTCAACATCACCGACGAGACCGACGCGATGCGCCGCCATGCCGATCTCGTCGCGCGCGAGGGTGGGAGCTGCGTGATGGCGAGCCTGAACTGGTGCGGCTTTTCCGCCATCGAGACCCTGCGCCGCTCGACCGATCTCGCCTTGCACGGCCACCGCAACGGCTATGGCGCGCTCTCGCGCCATCCCATGCTCGGCATCTCCTTCCAGGCCTATCAGGTGCTGTGGCGGCTCGCCGGCGTCGATCACATGCATGTCCATGGGCTGCAGGGGAAATTCGCGCAGGAGGACGAGGAGGTCGTGTCCTCGGCCAAGGACTGCGTCACGCCGCTCACCGACGGCGCCGACGACCGCGTCATGCCCGCCTTCTCCTCGGGGCAATGGGCCGGCACCGCGCAGCCGACCTTCGACGCCATTGGCCATGACGACCTGCTCTTCATGGCGGGCGGCGGCATTTTGGCCCATCCCGGCGGTCCGGCCGCCGGCGTCGCCAGCATCCGCCAGGCCTGGGACGCGGTCGCGGCCGGCGTAACGCTCGACATTGCGTCCCGCTCCCATCGCGAATTGCGCGAGGCGCTCGACTTCTTCGGCAAGGCCGCAGGCTGAGCCCGGCCATGGCGCGCACGGCCCCCCGCCTCGGCTGGTATGGCGACGATTTCACCGGCGCGACCGATACGCTGGCGAGCCTGGCGGAACTCGGCTTCCGCACGCTGCTCTTCCTGCGTATCCCGAACGAGGCGCAGCTCGCGGCCGCCGGGCCGCTCGACGCGCTCGGCATCGCCGGCGCGACGCGGGCGATGCCCCCCGATGCTATGGCGCGCGAGCTCGATCCGGCTGGCCGGTTCTTCGCCGGGCTCGGCATCGATATCCTGCACTACAAATGCTGCTCGACCTTCGACAGCGCCCCGCATGTCGGCAGCATCGGCGCGGCCGTCGCGACGCTGCGGCCGCATTTTCGCAATCCCTTCCTGCCGATCGTCGGCGGCCAGCCCAATCTCGGCCGCTACTGCCTGTTCGGCACGCTCTTCGCCAGCGCCGGCAGCGGCGGCGCGATCCACCGCATCGACCGTCACCCGACGATGAGCGCGCATCCGGTGACGCCGATGGGCGAGGCCGACCTGCGGCTGCACCTGGCGGCGCAGGGCCTGCCTTCGATCGCGTCGCTCGACTATCGCGCCTATGCCGAAGCGGACGCCGACGCCGCGCTGGAGGCAAGGCTCGTGGCCCGCCCCGACGCCGTGCTGCTGGACGTGTCCCGGACCGAGGACCTCCCGGCAATCGGCCGGCTGATCTGGCGGCATGCCTCGGCCGGCCCCCTGCTCATGGTCGGCCCGAGCGGGGCGGCGCAGGCGCTTGCCGCCGCCTGGCCGGGCGAGGTCGCGGCAGGGAGCGCTACGAGCGCCGGGGCCGCACGCCGCAGCGGCCCGCTGCTGGCGCTGGTCGGCAGCCTGTCGCCGGTGACCCGGGCGCAGGTCGAGGCGTCGCCGCTGCCGCGCATCGACATCGATCCGCACAGGCTGCTCGCCGAGCCCGGCCATGCCGAGGCGCTGGCGCGCGAGGCGATCGCGAGCCTGGCGGGCGGCAAGGACGTGATGCTGGTCACCGCGCAGCCCTCGGGTCCGCCGGTCGCGGCCGAGCGCATCGCGGCGGCGACCGCGGCGCTGGCGCGCGCCATCCTCGCCGGGGCGCAGGTCGGCCGGCTCGTCGTCGCCGGCGGTGACACCTCGAGCCTGGCGGTGAAGGCGCTCGACCTCTGGGGCCTGTCCTATCGCGCGGCGCTGGTGCCGGGCGCACCGCTCTGCCGGGGCCATAGCGACGATCCGCGTCTCGACGGCATCGAGATCGTGCTGAAGGGCGGGCAAATGGGCCCACCGGACTTCTTCGAGATGGTCCGCCGGGCTTGACCTTTGGGCGTCATTCC
The DNA here is from genome assembly GCF_051860145.1 of Allobosea sp. Lineage (GTDB taxonomy): Bacteria > Pseudomonadota > Alphaproteobacteria > Rhizobiales > Beijerinckiaceae > Allobosea. Next base: position 16,010 of record NZ_JBHYEM010000026.1, read on the forward strand.
GGGGCGCTGAGCGTCATTGCGAGCGCAGCGAAGCAATCCAGGAGGATTGCGCGAGACCTCCTGGATTGCTTCGTCGGCTGCGCCTCCTCGCAATGACGGCCGGCGTCACCCGGAGACGTCCCCCGCCCGCCTGCCGCGCCGCCAGGCTGCCGGTGTCTCGCCGACGAGGCGGCGGAAGACGCGGGTGAAATGCGCCTGGTCGGAGAAGCCGGCCTCGGCTGCGATCTCGGTCAGGCTGCGCCCGCCGGCGATCAGCATCTCCTGGCCCTTGCGGACGCGCGCCTGCATCTGCCAGCGATGCGGCGGCAGGCCGGTCGAGGCCTTGAAGGCGTGGCTGAAATGCGATTGCGACAGCTCGACCAGCGCGGCAAGATCCTGAAGGCGGATATTCTCGCTGCAATTCGCCGCCATGTAATCGGTGACCCGGCGCAGCTGCCAGGCGCTCAGCGGCGTGCGCCGCGGCGCCGGCTCGCGCCCAGGCTGAAACAGGTCGATCAGCAAAGCCAGCGTCAGGCTGTCGCCATAGAGATCGTGCCGCCGCTCCGGCTCGGCGCATTCCTGCGCGATCAGCCGGGCGAGCGCGAAGATGCGCTCGTCGCTGAACATCAGGTTGGGCTGGGCGAGCCGCTCGGGCGGAAGCTGCTCCGACAGGCGCTCGCCGACTTCGGCGGGGTCGAAATGGATGTCGAGATGGCGGATGCGCATGCCGGTCTCGGCACGCCCCCAGACCGGCATATGCGCCGGGATATAGCTCAGCGAGCCGGCGCTGCCGCCCGGCGAGAGCTTGGGCCCGTTCGGCTGCAGCCTCGTCTCGAACTCGCCACCGAGCTTGTCGAGCACGATGAAGACGCGGGGGTGGCGCGAGACATATTCGCCGCGCGCTCCCGGCCCGCATTCGGCATGCCAGAGATCGGCGACGACGCCGTTCCAGGAGCGCCATTTCAGGTCGTCGAGGACGGTCACGCCTTCGCGGATCGACGTCATGCGCGGCTGAAAGGTCATGGCCGAAGCATCCTCGCGATGACGCGGCATCGCGCCGGCTCATCACAGAGAGGGTCTGGTGCCGGGCTCGCTTGCGCGCCGGCGCCAAGAACATACAACCGGCGACAGGAACGATCAATCCCGCCAAACAAAGAACTGTTATGTGACGTCAGGCAAAGCATGCCGATATTGAGCAGTTCTAGATTTGAATAATTCTCAACAATCGGCCAACATACAGATTGAACGCGAAGATGTGCTATCGTGAAACGATGAACACAAGATTTATTCTTATCTCAACCGTTTCCTTTGCGGCCCTGCTTTACGCAAGCACATCCTCCGCCCAGCAATCGCCTGCCCCTGTGCAGCTCGATGCGATCGTCGTCGAAGGTGAATCCACCACCGGCCCGGTCAACGGCTATGTCGCGCAACGCTCGGCAACGGGCTCGAAATCCAGCACGCCGATCACCGCCATCCCGCAATCGGTCTCGGTCATCGGCCGCGAGGAGATCGACGACCGCAAGGCGCTGAAGGTCGACGAGGCGCTGCGCTACACCTCGGGCATCGCCGCGCAGACCTTCGGGCCCGATCCGGACACCGACTGGTATTTCATCCGTGGCTTCCAGGCGACGCAGTCGGGCGTCTTCCTCGACGGGCTGCAGCTCTACGGCTTCGGCTTCGGCGGCTTCCAGATCGACCCGTTCACGCTCGAGCGCATCGAGGTGCTGAAGGGCCCGGCCTCGGTGCTCTATGGCGGCGCCAATCCCGGTGGCATCGTCAGCCTGGTCAGCAAGCGGCCGAACGGCAAGAATTTCGGCCATGTCGAGGCCGGCATCAACAATTTCGGCAATGCCTATTTCGGGCTCGACATCGGCACCGCCGACAAGCAGGGCGTCTGGAGCACGCGGCTGACCGGGCGCATCGCCGGCGGCGACCAATATACCGACATCTCCAAGGATTTCCGCGGCACGCTGCTGCCGCAAATCACCTATCAGCCGACCGGCGCCACCAAGTTCACGCTCTACGGGCATTATTCCGCGCTCGACCAGATCCATGCCGGCGGCGGCTTCCTGCCCTATGTCGGCACCGTGGTGAACGCGCCCTTCGGCAAGATCCGGCGCAAGGCCTTCCTGGGCGAGCCGGCGATCGACGACCAGGAGCGGACGCAGACCATGCTGGGCTATGAGTTCCAGCATTCCTTCGACGCCTGGACCTTCTCGCAGAACCTGCGCTGGGGCCGGATGACGGGCTCGCAGCTCGGCCCCTACGGTTTCGGCTATGCCGGGCCGGACGCGCCCTTCGGCGACCGCCTCCAGCCGCTCGGGCCGGACTACCAGCTCTACCGGATCGGCTTCCAGGAACGCACGGCGGTCAACACGCTGACCATCGACAACCGGCTGGAGCGCAGCGTCCAGACCGGGCCGCTCAGCCATTCGCTGCTGGTCGGGCTCGACTACAAGTATTTCAACATCGACCACACCCAGGCCTCGGGCGGCGCGACCACGATCAGCGTCACCAACCCGGTCTATGGCGCGCCGCAGGGGCCGGCCTCGGTCTATCTCAACCAGAACCTCAAGCACCACCAGCTCGGAATCTATGCGCAGGACCAGATCCGCTTCGGCGATGGCTGGCTGGTGACGCTGAACGGCCGCTACGACTATGTCACCAAGACGTCCGTGAGCCCGGCCGGGCTGACCTTCTCGCCCAGCTATGACGACAAGGAGGCCAGGTTCAGCGGCCGCGCCGGCCTCGCCTATGAGTTCGCCAACGGGCTGACGCCCTATGTCAGCGCCGCGACCTTCTTCAACCCGGTCTTCGACGCCAACCCCAACCTCACCGGCGGCCCCTCGACGCCGTTCCGGCCGGAGACCGGCCACCAGATCGAGGCCGGCCTGAAATACAAGCCGGCCTTCATGGATGCGCTGATCACCGCCTCGGTCTTCCAGATCGTCAAGGAGAACGTGCTCAATCCGGCGCCGACGGCGCTCAACCCCTTCGCGCAGCAGCAGCTCGGCGAGGTCACCTCGCGCGGCTTCGAGTTCGAGGCCAAGGCCAACATCACGCCGGACTTCAAGGTCCTCGCCGCCTTCACCGCGCTCGACCTCGAGACGACCAAGGACACGCGCCCGACCTATGTCGGCAAGACGCCGATGATCGTGCCCGAGATCACCGGCTCGCTCTGGGCCGACTACACGATCCCGGAGGGAATGTTCAAAGGCGTCAGCATCGGCGGCGGCCTGCGCTATGTCGGCCGCTCCTGGATCGACAACGAGAACACGCTGAAGGTCCCGTCGGCAACGCTGGTCGATGCGGCGATCCGCTACCAGCGCGACAATTGGGGGGTGGCGCTCAACGTCACCAACCTGTTCGACAAGGACTATGTGAAGAGCTGCCAGGGCATTTCCGGCTGCGGCTATGGCGACGCCCGCACGGTGACGGTCTCGGCGAATTACAAGTGGTAGTGCCGGGCCGTCAGCCGCTATGACCTGACGGGCCGTTCGCTGCGGCCTGTCGGATCTTCGATGAGAACCTTGACCGCGATCCCCCATCCCACGCGCCGCCAGGCGCTGATCGTCGCCGCAGCCGCGCTGGCCCTGCCGCGGCCGGCGCGCGCCGCCGGCTTGCGCGTCGCGACCGTCGACTGGGCCGTGCTCGAGACGCTGCTGGCGCTCGGCGTCGTGCCCGTCGCGGCGACCGAGCTCAGGCAGTTCCGCGAGGTCGCCGTCGAGCCGCCGGTGCCGACAACGGTCGCCGATCTCGGGCTGCGCGGCACGGTGAATCTCGAGATGCTGCTCCTGGCCCGGCCGGAGCTGATCTTCTCGTCGAGCTTCTATGTCTCCACCGAGCCGCGCCTGCGGCTGATCGCGCCGGTCGAGAGCTTTTCGATCTATGGGCGCGGACAGGAGCCTTTCGCCGCCTCGGTCGCGATGACGCGGGCGATCGGCGTCCGGCTCGGCATCACGGAGCGCGCTGAAGCCTATCTCGCCGAGACCGAAGCCGAATTCGCGGCGCTGCGCCAGCGGCTCGAGGGTGGCCCCAGTCGGCCGGTGATCCCGATCAATCTCGGCGACGCCCGGCATTTTCGCGTCTTCGGCGCCGACAGCATGTTCGGCGAAGTGCTGAAGCGGCTCGGTCTCGCCAATGCCTGGACCGAGCCGACGAGCTATTCAGCTATGGCGCCGGTCGGGCTGGAAGCGCTGGCGCGCGTGCCGGAGGCCTGGATCGCCATGATCCCGCCTGCCCCGCCCGACGCCGAGCGCATCCTGGCGGCGAGCGCCTTCTGGAAGGCGCTGCCGAATGTGCGCGAGGGCCGCGTCCTCGCGCTCGACCCGATCAATCCCTATGGCGCCCTGCCGGCGGCGCGGCGCTTCGCGCGGCTCCTGGTCGAAGCCCTTGCTGCAAGGCGAGCCGGTCATGGCTGACGCGCCAGCGATGCCACGCGTCCTGGCAGCCTGGGCGGGGCTGGCGCTCGCCGCCGCGGCACTGTTCGCAGCCGTCCTGGCGACGCGCCCGCCGCTGCCCGGCGACCCGGCGCTGACGCAGGCGCTGGAGCGCATCCTGCTCTGGCAGAGCCTCGTCCCGCGCGCCGTCACCGCACTGATCTGCGGCGCGGCGCTCGGCCTCTCCGGCGCCCTGCTGCAGCGGGTGCTGCGCAACCCGATCGCCGATCCCTCGACGCTGGGCATCGCGTCAGGCGCGCAGCTCGCGCTCACCGTCGCGATCGCCTTCGCGCCGGCGCTGATCGCTTTCTCCCGCGAGGCGGTGGCGCTTGCCGGCGGAGCGGCGGCCGTCGCGATCGTGCTGGCGCTGAGCGCGCGGCGCGGGCTCGACCCGGTCACCGTCGTGCTCTGCGGCATGGTGGTCTCGCTGGTCGCGGCGGCGCTCAGCGCGACCGTGATCCTGGCCAAGGGCGAGTACGTGCTCTCGCTCTTCATCTGGGGCGCCGGCTCGCTCAACCAGCAGAGCTGGGATGCCGCGCTGGGGCTGGCGCCACGGCTTGCGCTCGGCGCGGTCGCGGCTGCGCTGCTGCTGCGGCCGCTCGCCGTGCTCGGGCTCGACGAGAGCAGCGCGCGCAGCCTCGGCCTCGCGCTCGCCACCACGCGCTTCCTCGTGCTCGGCATCGCGGTCTGGCTCGCCGCCACGGTGACGGCCGAGGTCGGCGTGATCGGCTTCGTCGGGCTCGCCGCGCCGGCGCTGGCGCGGATCGCCGGCGCGCGCACGCCGCGCCAGATGCTGCTCGCCGCGCCCGCGCTCGGCGCCCTGCTGCTCTCCGTGACCGACAGCGCCGTGCAGCTGCTCGGCTCGGGCGTGGCCGATCTCGCGCCGACAGGTGCGGCGACGGCGCTGCTCGGCGGTCCGCTCCTGCTCTGGCTGCTGCCGCGCGTCCGGGTCGCGGCCCCGGCGCAGGCGAGCCCGCTCACGGGGCCGCGCCGCCGCAGCCGGCATATCGGCGCCCTGTCGCTGCTGTTCGCCATCGGAGCGCTGCTGCTCGTCGCCGCCACGCTGGCGCTCGGGCGCGGCCCGGACGGCTGGAGCCTCGCCACCGGCGCTCTGTTCGCCGAGCTCCTGCCCTTCCGCGGCCCACGCATCGTCGCGGCCGGCGCGGCCGGAGCGATGCTGGGCGCGGCCGGCACGCTGATGCAAAGGCTGACCGGCAATCCGCTGGCCGGGCCGGAGGTGCTCGGCGTCAGCGCCGGCGGCGGGGTCGGGCTCGCGGTCGCGCTCTTCCTCGCCTCGGCCCCGCATCCGCTCGCGATGATCGTGGGCATCGCGAGCGGCTCGCTCACCGTGCTGCTGGTCATGCTGGCTCTGTCGGCGCGCTCGGGCTTCGGCCCGGAGCGGCTGCTGCTCGCCGGCATCGCCATGGGCGCGCTGTGCATGGCGCTGATCTCGACGGTGCTCGCCCAGGGCGACATGCGCGCCTACATGCTGCTGGTCTGGCTGTCGGGCTCGACCAACCGGATCGGCGCGACCGAAACCATGGTCGGCGCTGTTGCCGCCGCGGTGCTGATCGCGCCGGCCTTCCTGTCCTGGCGCTGGCTCGACATCCTGCCGCTCGGCTCGGGCACGAGCCGCAGCCTCGGCCTGCCGCTGACCGGCAGCCGGCTCGCCCTGGCGGCGCTCGCGGCGCTGCTCACCGGCTTCGCCTCCTTCCTGATCGGACCCTTGAGCCTGATCGGGCTGATCGCGCCGCATCTGGCGCGGCTCGCCGGCTTCGCGCGCGGCCGCCAGCAGCTCGCGGCCTCGGTCGCGATCGGCTGCGGTGTGATGATCCTGGCCGATTGGCTGGCGCGGATCGTCGCCTTTCCCTATCAGGTGCCGGTCGGGCTGTTCGCCGCGCTGATCGGCGGGCCCTATCTCGTCTGGCTGCTCGGCCGCGGAGACACACGACATGGCTGACCCCCTGATCGCCACCGCGCGCATCCCGCTCGCCGACCCGGCCGGCGTGCTGCGGGAGCTCTGCGAGCATTTCGTCGAGCACGGCACGGTGACGCTGACGGAAGGCGGCGGACGCCTGGAAAGCCCCTTCGGCGTCGTTACGCTGGAGGCCGGCCCCGCCGTGCTGACGGTGCGTGCCGAATGCCCGAATGACGGGCATCTCTTCATCGTCAAATCCTCGGTCGCCGAACATGTCGTGATGTTCGCGGGCGACCAGCCGGTGACGATCGCCTGGAGCGGCGATGGCGCGGCCACGACCGAGATCCCGTATTTCCGCGAGATGACGGTCCGCCGCGCCCGCGACATCACGCCGACCATGCGCCGCGTGACCCTCGCCGGGGCCGATGTCGGGCATTTCGAGACGGGCGGGCTGCATGTGCGCGTGCTGATCCCGCCGGCGGGGCGCAAGCCGCGCTGGCCGGTCGCTGGCAGCGACGGCCGCGTGGTCTGGCCGCAGGGCGAGGACGAGCTGACGCGGCGCGTCTACACGGTGCGCAGTATCGACCGCGCCCGCGGCGAGATCGATATCGACGTCGTGCTGCATGGCGATTCGCCCGGCTCGGTCTGGGCGAGGACGGTGCAGGCGGGCGATCCGGTCGGGCTGCTCGGCCCGGGCGGCGGCGATATCGTGCCGGCCGACTGGTACCTGCTCTGCGGCGACGAGACGGCGCTGCCGGTGATCGCCCGGATCGCCGAGGCGCTGCCGCCGGAGGCGCGCGCGACGATCCTGCTGGAGGTCGCCGACGCGTCCGAACGGCAGCCGATCGCCTCGGCGGCGCAGATCGAGCTCAGCTGGCTGCACCGCGACGGCGCCGAGGCCGGCACGACCGATCTCCTGGAGACGGCGATCAAGGCCGCCGCATGGCCGGCATCCGGGACGCCCTATGCGCTGGCCGGCTGCGAGCACGGCCAGGCCCGCGCGATCCGCTCCTATCTGCGCAAGGAGCGAGGCCTTTCCAGGGACCGGCATCTGGTCGCGGCCTATTGGCGGCGGGGGCATGGCGGCGATGCCGTGGCCGACCCCGAATAAGCCGGGACGAAGCATCCTTCAGCCGAGGCGGCGGGCGCGCAGGATGCGCAGCGGCCGCTCCAGATACTCGGCCGGTTCCGCCCGCCCAAAGATCCGCCTGACCACGTCGGCGCCGGCCAGGACCTTGCCGAAGGCGGCGAAGCCCGCCCGGTCGGGGTTGCGGCCGCCACCCTCGTCCAGCTCCGGCTGGTCGCCGATGCAGATGAAGAAGCCCTGCCCGCCGCTGCCGGGCGCGCGGCGCGCGAGCGACAAGGTTCCGTCGCGATGCCTCAGGCCCGTCACGGAGGTCGGCTCATGCGGCACGGGCGGAAATGGCGGCTCGCGCCCGTCGCCCGGAACGCCCCAGCCCCACTGAATGACCTCGATCCTGTGGGCGGTATCGGGGGGCTGGTTCGCCAGGGTCACGATCCGGTAGACCGTGGCGCTGTCGAGAAAGCCGCCGTCGAGATAGGCCAGGAAGTTGCGGGCGGTGAGCGGCGCCCGTGCCTCATCGATACCGAGACGGAAGGCGCCCTCCTCCGTCTCGATCTCGACTTCGACCAGCTCGGCCTCGGCCATCGAACCATCCTCCTGTCCCAGCGCTCCGGCAAAGGCGTCATCGCGAGCGAAGCGACGCGATCCAGGGGGACTCGCGCCGGCGACCCCTGGATTGCTTCGTCGCTGGCGCTCCTCGCAATGACGATTCGGCCCGGTCGGACGCTTTAAACCGTGCCCGCTCGATTCCGAAACGCGGCCTCACATGATCCCGGTCTTGGCGAAGATATCGACCGTCGATTGCCCGGCCAGGATCATGTCCCTGACGTCGCTCTCGCCGCGGACCTTGGCGAAGGCGGCGGCCAGCACCTCCTGCTCGCGTGCCGCCGGGACGATGACGACGCCGTCGACATCGCCGACGACGAGGTCGCCATTCTCGACGCGGCAGCCGTTGCGGAACAGGATCGGGCAGCGGAAATCGATCACCCGGCCGCGCACGCGCTGGTCCTGCGCATAGCTGCCGGCCGAGAAGACCGGGAAGCCGAGCTCGAGGATCTCGCGGGTGTCGCGATGATAGCCGTCGAGCACCGCGCCGGTCGCACCGAGCTTGCGGGCGCGCGTGCTCATCAGGCCGCCCCAGAGCGCATAGGTCGGCGACGAGCCGGTGCAGATATAGATCTCGCCGGGCTTCAGGTCGTCGAGCGCCTCGAACATCAGCCCGAACGGTTTTGCGTCGCTCCGCGCGCCGGCATCGGCCGCGCAATCGGCCTCCTGCACGGTCAGGGCCCGGCCGGCGATGACGGCGCCGGGCACCAGGCCGCGGATCTCCGGCGGCAGGAACTGGCGGGTGAGGCCGATGACGTCCATCACGTCGCCGAGCACCGCGCTGAACAGCTCTTGGCGGATCCGGTCGAAGAGCGGCGCTTCATTGGTCATGTCGGTCTCCTGGTCTTTGCCTCAAAAGGTCCGAGCCGGGCGGCATGGCGCTCCACCAGGCCGATGCCGAATTCGGTCGGGCGCATGGCCGGGGCGCGGTCGTGGATCTCGATCCCGGCGCGCGCGCCGAACAGCCGCTTGCCGTAGCAGATCAGGCTCTCGATCGACTGCATGATGAACACCGCCGCCGGCAGCATCTCGCGATAGGCGGCTTCCGCGCCATCCTCGTCGCCAGCAACGAAGCTGGCATGGGCCCGCAGCGCGTAGTCGATCGTGTCGGGCGCCAGGATCAGCCCGGCGCAGCCGGCCCTGAGATTGTCGACCAGCTCGATCCCGCCGCGGCCGTTGAGAACCGGCAGGCGTCCCTCGGTGACCTCGATCAGGTGCCGAATGTCGACGGCCGGTCCCTCGCCTTTGACCACACGGATATTGGGATGCTGCGCGACCAGCGTCTGGATGTCCTCGACTGAGAGGCCGCGGCCCATATAGGCCGGCGCGTTCTGGATAGCGACCGGCAGCGAGGTGGCGCCGGCGACGCGCCCGAAGAAGCGGATATACTCGCCCGCGCCGAAGGAGCCGACCATCGGCGGCTGCAGGATGACCCAGTCCGCCCTCGCCTGCTCGGCCGCGCGGACCTGCTCGACCTGCTCCTCCACCGACGAGCCGAAGATCGTGAAGGCCAGCGGCGCCTGCCCGCCCGTGTCCTCCGCGACCCATTCCATGACCATGCGGCGTTCGGTGAGCGTCAGCTTCGAGACCTCGGTGGCGAGGCCAAGCGCCGCCATGCCGTGCACGCCGAGCGACAGGCAGATCTCGGTCTGCCGCCGCATCGCGCCCCGGTCGAGCCGCTCCCGCGAATCGAACAGCGCGTAAAGGATCGCGTGGATGCCAGCGAAGGGCGGCGGGAAGGCCATGTCGTCACTCCTCAATGATCTGATGTTAAACATCAGATGAATGGTTGCGCGCAAGCCCCGATCGTGACAGTTTCCGGCTGCGCCCCGGGGTGGGGTCCGCAGGGACGAGGCATGCGCACAGGGGTGAAGCCCGGAAAGATCGGAGCGATGGTCTCCGCGCTCGGCGCGGCGATCGTGCGCGGCGAGATCGCGCCCGGCACCACGCTGCCGCCGGAGCACGAGCTTGAGGCGCGCTATGGCGCCGGCCGCAGCGTCGTGCGCGAGGCCGTGAAGACGCTCGCCGCCAAGGGGCTGGTCAGCGTCCGGCCCCGTCACGGCACGCAGGTCCGCGCCGTGCATGACTGGACCTTGCTCGACCGCGACGTGCTCGGCTGGATGCGCACCGGCGACGGGCTCGACCGCGACCTCCTGATCGCACTCGAGGAGACCCGCGCGATCATCGAGCCGGCGGCGGCGGCGCTCGCCGCCGAGCGCGCCACGCCCGAGGATTGCGAGCGCATCGCTGCCGCGCTCGCGGCGATGGAGGCCGGCCGGCACGACCCGCGGGCCGCGATCGCCGCCGACAAGCAGTTCCATCTCGCCATCCTCGACGCCACCCACAACCCCGTCCTGGGCAGCTTTCGCGGCGCCATCGACGCGATCCTCAGCGCCGTCTTCGACGTCGCCGTCGGCGTCTTCGCCGGCAACCTGCCGAACCATGCCGCCGTCGCCGAGGCGATCGCCGCCAAGGATGCCGCGGGCGCGCGGCGCGCCATGCAGAGCGTGCTCGGCTACACCCACGGACATCTGCTTGCGGATGGCAGAACACTGCCTCCGGAGACCAAGAAACCGACCCTCATTCCGGGAGAAACGTCATGAAACTCAAGACATTGATGCTCGCTGCCGCGCTGACCGCGACCGGCTTTCCGGCCTTCGCCGCCTGGCCTGAGCGGCCGATCACGATGATCGTGCCCTGGGCCGCCGGCGGCGGCACCGACGCGGTCGCCCGCATCCTCGCCGCCGGGCTCGAGAAGGAGCTCGGCAAGCCGGTCAATGTCGTCAACCGCACCGGCGGCGGCGGCGTGGTCGGCCATACCGAGATGGTCAATGCCAAGCCGGACGGCTACACGATCGGCCTCGCGACCGCCGAGGTGACGACCTATTACTGGTCGAACACCGCGCCCTTCACCTATGAGAAGCTGACGCCGATCGCGCTGGTGAATTTCGATTCCGCCGCCTTCAACGTCGCCGCCGACAGCCCCTGGGCCAATCTTCGCGCCGCGCTCGACGACATCAAGAAGCAGCCCGTCGGCCACTACAAGCTCTCCGGCATGGCCGCCGGCGCCGCCTATCACCTCGCCTTCGCCGGGCTGCTGCAGCTCGAGGGCATCAACCCCAAGAGCGTCGCCGTGGTGCCGAGTCAGGGCGCGGCGCCGGGCTTCCAGGAGCTCGCCTCCGGCGGCGTCCAGATCGTCCCCTCCTCGCTGCCCGAGGGCAAGCCGATGTTCGATGCCGGCCGGGTCAAGTCGCTGGCGGTGATGGCCAAGGAGAAGATCTCGGCCTTCCCGGCCGTCCCGACCGTCAAGGAGGCGATCGGCAAGGACTATGAGGGCGGCACCTGGCGCGGGCTGGCGGCGCCCGCCGGCATTCCGGCCGATATCGCGGCGCGCCTGGTCGAGGCCACCGACAAGGTCGCCAATTCCGCGGAATACAAGACCTTCCTCGCCGAGCGCGGCTTCGGCTACGCCTTCTCGAAGGGCCCGGCCTTCGGCGAGTTCCTGGCGACGCAGCACAAGCGCAATGGCGAGATCATGGAAGCGCTCGGCCTGCGCCTGCGCAAGTAACGGCGTCGACGGGTCGCTCCGGATCGAAAGCAGTCGCGTCATTGCGAGGAGCTTGAGCGACGAAGCAATCCAGGGAGACGTAGAGCTCTGCCGCCCCTGGATTGCTTCGCTACGCTCGCAATGACGGTCAGATCGGATCGAAATCAGATCCAGATTCATAAAACCTGGGCAAGCCCATGAAATTCAACGATCTTTTTGCCGGTCTGATCGGCCTCGCCTTCGCGGCGTTCGTCGCGACGGCGTCCTGGAACCTGCCGAACCCGTCCGAGCAGCCGCTCGGCCCCTCGGCCTTCCCGCTCATCCTCGCCGGGCTGCTGGCGCTCTGCGCCGCGATCCTCGCCGTCAACGGCGCCAGGGCCACTGAGCGCGGCCCGCTCGTCACCCGCGCCGACTGGGCGCGCAATGGCGGGGCGGTGCTGCGGCTCCTGCTCGTGCCGGCCGCGGTCGTCTTCTACATCGCCTTCGCCGAGACGCTCGGCTTCCTGATCGCCGCCCCGCTCATCCTCGTGGTGCTGTTCCTGGCCGGCGGCGTGCGGCCGCTGCAGGCGATCGGGCTCGCGCTCGCCGCGGCGTTCGTCATCCACTCGATCTTCTATCTCGGCCTCGGCGTGCAATTGCCCTGGGGTCCGCTCGAACCGATCCGTTGGTGAGGCATCCATGCTCGACGCCTATGTGACCGCCCTGGGGATGGTGCTCGATCCCTATGTGCTCGCCGTCATCACCGCCTCCGCCATCTACGGCCTCGTCGTCGGCTGCATTCCGGGCCTCTCCGCCACGATGGCGACTGCGCTCCTGGTGCCGCTGACCTTCTTCATGCCGCCGGTACCGGCCATCGCCGCGATCGTCACCACCTCGACGATGGCGATCTTCTCCGGCGACATCCCGGGCTGCCTGCTGCGCATCCCCGGCACGCCGGCCTCGGCCGCCTATGTCGACGATTCCTACCAGATGACGCTGAAGGGCCATCCGGAGCTCGCGCTCGGCATCGGGCTGTGGTTCTCGGTGCTCGGCGGTCTCTTCGGCACGGCCGTGATGATGGTCGCCTCGCCGGCCATCGCCGATTTCGCGCTCGGCTTCGGCTCGGTCGAGTTCTTCTGGATCGTCATGCTCGGGCTCGGCGGCGCGGTCTTCATCGGCTCCTCGACGCCGCTCAAGGCCTGCATCGCGCTGCTGATCGGATTGCTGCTCGCGATGGTCGGCATGAACAACCCGGCCGGCCAGCCGCGCTTCACCTTCGAGTCGACCGAGATGCTCGGCGGCGTCTCGCTGATCCCGATGATGGTCGGCATGTTCGCCTGCTCGGAAGTGATGCGCCACATGATCGCCGACGGCAGCGCCCCGAAGGTCGTCGTCAAAAAAATCGGCCCGATCTTCGCCAATATGTGGCGGCTGACCAAGCAATATCCCTGGCAGCTCCTGCGCGGCAGCGCGCTCGGCACGGTCATCGGCATCCAGCCCGGCAGCGGCGCCGACATGGCGGCCTGGATGTCCTATGCGATGAGCAAGCGCTTCTCGAAGGAGCCGGAGAAGTTCGGCACCGGCCATCCCGAAGGGCTGATCGAGGCCGGCGCCTCCAACAACTCCTCGCTGGCCGGCGCCTGGATTCCGGCGCTGGTCTTCGGCATCCCCGGCGATTCGATCACCGCCATCGCCATCGGCGTGCTGATGATGAAGAACATGGCGCCGGGGCCGACGATCTTCGTCAACGCGCCGGAGAACGTCTACGCGCTCTTCCTGGTCTTCGTCATCGCCAACCTGCTGATGCTGCCGCTCGGCTGGGCGATCATCAAGGTCGCAACCCGCGTGCTGACAGTGCCGCGCAAGGTCTTGATGCCGATCATCCTGCTCTTCGCCATCGTCGGCTCCTACGCGATCAACAACTCGCTCTTCGACGTCGGCATGATGCTCGGCTTCGGCGTGCTGGCCTTCGTGCTGGAGGAGAACGGCTTCCCGGTGGCGCCGGTCATCCTCGGCGTCGTGCTCGGGCCGCTGCTGGAGGAGTATTTCATCAACTCGATGATCAAGTCCGACGGCAGCCTGATCGGCCTCGTCAACCGGCCGATCGCCGCCGTCCTCGCCGCCATCATGATCGGCATCATCGCCTGGACGATCATCGCCTCGCTGCGCCCGGCGCGCGGCGCGGCGAAGAGTTCCTGACGGATCGCAGGCCCCGCCCCGCTCGTGTCGGCTTGACAGGAGCGGGGCTCGCCTGCATCCGTGCTATCGTTAGCGCAACATAGGCAAGGAAATGGGGCGGGTGGCGGCGCAGGACGGGGTCATCGCGGAATTCCTGCGCGCGGCAGGGCTGGTTGCGGAGCTGTCGCAGGCGCGGCTGACACCCCTCACCGGCGGCGTCGCGTCCGACATCTGGAAGGTCCAGACGCCCGATCGGGTCTTCGTCGTCAAGAAGGCGCTGCCGCAGCTGCGCGTCGCCCAGCTCTGGGAAGCGCCGGTCTCGCGCAATGCCAGCGAGGTCGACTGGCTGGTCGAAGCCGGCCGGATCGTGCCCGGCGCCGTGCCCGAGATCCTCGCCAGCGACCGCGAGGCCGGCGTCTTCGCGATGAGCTATCTCGACCCGCAGGATCATCCGGTCTGGAAGCAGGAGCTGCATGCCGGGCGCGCCGACCCGGCATTCGCCGCTGAGGTCGGCCGCATCGTCGCGGCGATCCATGAAGCGACCGCAGGCTCGGCCGAGATCGCGCGGCGCTTCGCCAATGACGCGACCTTCCATTCGATCCGCGTCGAGCCCTATCTGGAAGCCCCCGCCCGGGTTCACGCCGACCTTGCCGGGCCGCTGCTGGCGCTGGCGCGCGAGACCCTCGCGGCCAAGCGCGCGCTGGTCCATGGCGATGTCAGCCCCAAGAACATCCTGGCCGGTCCGCACGGCCCGGTGATCCTCGATGCCGAATGCGCCTGGTATGGCGAGCCGGCCTTCGACGTCGCCTTCTGCCTCAACCACCTGCTCCTGAAATGCCTGTGGACGCCGGCGGCGAACGCCGCCTTCCTGGCGAGCTTCGACGCGCTTGCGCAAGCCTATCTGGCGGGCGTGACCTGGGAGGCGCCCCGCGCCGTCGAGGCCC
>NZ_JBHYEM010000026.1:30693-34031 GCF_051860145.1 Allobosea sp.
GTCGATGGCAAGTCGCCGGTCGAATACATCACCAGCGAGGCCGAGCGCGACCGCGTCCGCCGGGTCGCCCGGCCGCTGATCGCCACGCCGCCGCAACGGCTCTCCGACATTCGGCAAGCCTGGGCTCGGGAGATTTCAGCATGACGGGAACGACGATCGCCGCGGTTCGGGGCCGCCGGGTCTGGGATTCGCGCGGCCGGCCGACGGTGGAGGCCGATATCGTGCTCGCGAACGGCGCGCGCGGACGCGCCATCGCGCCCGCCGGCGCCTCGACCGGCAGCGGCGAGGCCGTCGACCGGCGCGACGGCGGGCCCGCCTTTGGCGGGCTGGACGTCACGGGAGCCGTGGCGGCAGTCAGCGGCGAGATCGCCGGCGCGCTCAAGGGGCGCGATGCGCTCGACCAGGCCGGGATCGACGGCGCGCTCATCGCGCTCGACGGTTCGGGCAATCTCGGCCGGCTCGGCGGAAACGCCGTCGTCGCGACCTCGATGGCCGTGCTTCACGCCGCGGCCGCGGCCTCCGGGAAACCGCTCTGGCGCCATCTCGCAGGAGACAGGAACGTCCGCATCCCCCTGCCCGAGATCCAGATTTTTGGCGGCGGCGCCCATGCGGCGGGGCGCGTCGACGTGCAGGACTTCATGGTGATGTGTCCGGCCGCCGACTCCTTCTGCGAAGCGCTCGACTGGACGGCCGAAATCTACCGCGCCGCGGGCGCGCTGATGAAATCCGCCGGCAAGCTCCAGGGCGTCGCCGACGAGGGCGGCTTCTGGCCGGCCTTCTCCTCGAACGAAGAGGCGCTCGACACGCTGGTGCGGGCGATCGAGGCCGCCGGCTTCAGGCCCGGCGACGAGGTCGCGATCTCGCTCGACATCGCCGCCTCCGAATTCGGCCGGAACGGCGTCTACAAGCTGGCGCTGGATGAGCGCGAGCTCGATTCCGCCGGCATGATCGCGCTGCTCGGCCGCTGGCTCGACAACTATCCGATCGTCTCGATCGAGGACCCGCTGGCGGAGGACGACGCTGAAGGCTTCGTCGCCTTCACCGCCGCCCACGGCGGACGCTGCCAGGTGATCGGCGACGATTATCTCGTCACCAACGCGGGGCGCGTCGCGGCGGCGGCCCGCGACAAGGCGCTGAACGCCGTCCTGATCAAGCCGAACCAGTCGGGCACCGTCACCGGCACGCGCGCGGCGCTGGATGCCGGCAAGGCGGCGGGTTTCGGCACGATCGTCTCCGCCCGCTCGGGCGAGACCGAGGACGTCACCATCGCCCATCTCGCGGTCGGCTGGGATTCCGGCCAGTTCAAGGTCGGCTCCTTCTCGCGCTCCGAGCGCATGGCGAAATGGAACGAATGCCTGCGCATCGAGGAAGAGCTCGGGACCGAGGCCGTCTTCGCCGGCTGGTCGGCCCTGCCGGCCGGAGCCAGGCGCGGCCGGGGCCGGTGAAGGCGCGGCCGCACGGCGTCGCGCCAGTCGCCGGAGCCTAGCCTGTGGCTCCGCGCGCGCCTGGCATGGTGACGGCGCGCCAGGTCGCCGACAGCCTCGGCGTCGCCGTCTCGACGGTCGGCCGCGCACTCGCCGACGATCCCAGGATCAGTCCGGAGACGAAGGCGCTGGTGCAGCGTGCGGCCGCGCGGTTGGGCTATGTGGCGAACACCCCGGCCCGGATGATGCGCGGCGGGTCGAGCCGGCTGATCGGGTTGATGCTGCCCGATATCCGCAACAGCTTCTACGCCACCATCGCCGAGGCGATGTCGGCCTGCTGCGACGGCGCCGGCTACCAGCTCGTCTTCTCGATCGCGGGCGATCCCGATGTCGAGGAGCGCCATGCAAGGGAGCTGGCCAGCGCCCGGGTCGCCGGCATCGTCATCGTGCCGACCCCGGATCCCAGGCCACAGACGCGCGAGATCCTGCGGCATTTTCCGCATGTCCAGCTGTTGCGGCGCGTTGCCGGGCTATCGCCGGCCTGGTTCGGCATCGACGATGAAGAGTGCCTGCGCCTCGGCACCGCCCATCTGATCGCGGCCGGGCATCGTCGCATCGGCTATATCGGCGGCGCCCTGCACTATTCGACCGGCGCCGCCCGCCTCGCCGGCTTCCGCCGCGCCTTCACCGAGGCGGGCCTCGATCCGGCGGGCGCGATCGAGGCGCTAGGCCCGCCGGCCGATGCGGGTTTCGGCTCGCGCGCGGCGCAGGCCCTGCTCCAGGCCGCCCCGCCGATCACCGCCATCATCACCGGCGCGGTGCAGGTGACGGGCGCGGTGCTGGAGGCGCTGCAGCGCTCGGGACGATCCGCGCCGCGCGACATCGCCGTCGTCGGGTTCGGGGACGAGCCGTCCTTCTCGTGGTGGGGGCCGGGGCTGACCACGCTCGCGATGCCGATCGACGAACTGGCCCAGTCCTGTGGCAACTGGCTGATCGACAGGCTGCGAAGCGGCGCGGCGATCGAGGAGCACGCCTCGATGGCGGCGACGCGGCTCGTGCTGCGCGGGAGTGCGGGGGCGGATCGGCTGTAGCACGAGCATTGCTCGATTTACTTGGCTACTGTGTTCTCAACGAGTTGGTGGAAGTCAGTTTCTGCTGAACCGGCGGCCTGTGCCGTTGCAACGGCATCACATCGAACACGGCGCGCACCGAAATTAACCTGAAATGCGCGAGCATATTTCTCTTCGGAGAAACAGACGCGGATCGCTCCAGCGTCGCGAGGCACCGAGACAACCCGATAAGGTATTTTCCACTGGCGAAGCCACACATCCATCATATGGAGCTTCGATAGGGAGTCATCGCCCTCAACCGCGACGAGCACATGGAATGACCATGGCCGCGCGCAATCGCCCCACATGTGCCTACCTCGGGAATTTCGAACCTAACCTTACGTCATATGGCGCACAAGTTTTCAATCCCCGTTTGGGAGCTACAGGGGGTGATGCGGCAATATGGCCTACGCCAGCACTCGGCCTTGCGGCCCGCGGGAACCGCGCAGTTCTCAAGTTTATGAGGAGAGAGTCGACGAAGCGGGTTCAGGGATGGGCTTGCGACACAAAAGCGCCCACACTTTTGCTGCAACGCCAGACAAAATCCAAGTTAAGGTATTGGTTTTAAAGAAAAAACAAGTGGCGGAGACGGAGGGATTCGAACCCTCGATACCCTTGTGGGGTATGCTCATTTAGCAAACGAGTGCCTTCAGCCTCTCGGCCACGTCTCCGTTATGGGCTCTATGCCCGATTGCCGGGCGCTTTGACAAGCCGTCAGGTTGAAGATCGTCCGGGCAAGCGGGCCGATCCGCTCCGAGCCTGCTCTCACCGACACGGGTGAGCTTGCGGTGGGGGACGTGAAATG
>NZ_JBHYEM010000026.1:34041-44043 GCF_051860145.1 Allobosea sp.
GTATTCTGCCGCCCGGAAGGATAGCCCCGATGATCTTGCCGCGCTCCCTCCTTGCCGTCGCCGCCCTCGCCGCAGCAACCTTGCCTGCCGGGGCGCAGGCGCTGTTCGTGACCTGCGACAACGGCCTGCGCTGCGTGCGCGCGCCCTGCCCCTCGAAGGATGTCGTGCTGGTGCCGTCCGGCAAGCGCTTTGCGCGGACCGAGCCCGACCTGAGCGGCCTGCCGCCCGCGGATGCGGCGCGGCGCGATCTCTCGGACGGGCTCTATTACGGACGGCTCGTCCTCACCGGCACGGTCACCGAGGGCCCGCCCGTGCAGATCCTCGCAAGCAAGGTGCTGCGCCGCGCGACGGCGCACGAGGCGGCCCTGTGCCGGCGCCGCTGACCCGCCCGGGCCTTCCGCCGTCCCTGCACATTCTCGCCGCGACATCGTCACGGAATGACCTCATGCGCTCCAGCTTGCGACCCCATTGACCGATTCAACTGGGCGGCCATCCGCAACCCAAGGAAGGCACAGCCCATGCGCATGATCACCATCCTGGCAGCCGGCACGGCCCTCGTGCTGTCGGCCGCCGCCAATGCCCAGGCGCCATCCGGCCAGAACGCCCCCGCTCGGCCGCCGGCCGCGGCGCCCCAGGCGCCTGCACAGCCGCCGTCGATCAAGTCGGTGAACGTCGTCGACATCACCGAGCTGCCACAGGAGACGCAGACGCAGGTCACCCAGGTCGTGGCGCAGCGCGGCGACAGCGAGCTCCAGAAGCTGCGCAAGGCGATCGACGCCGCGCCCAACATCAAGTCGGCGCTTGAAGCCAAGGGCCTGACCTCGATGCATGTGCTCATCGCCCAGATGGACGAGAGCGGCGAGCTGACGCTGGTCACCAAGAAGGCCGGCTGACGAGCGCAGACGCTCCGCCGGCGGGGCCCGGCGCCTGCGCGCCGGGTTCGCCCCGCGGTGACAAGATCGCGCCGGGGCCGGTGGACCGACCTGCGATTTCGGGGCAGAGTGTCACAGTCCCGCGATAGGGGCTGCACCGGAGTTCGACACTCTGATACCGCCCGGCCAGATGGCACGTTCAAGACCCGATCCTGAACTCCTGCGCAAGGTGGCCGCCGCCACCGGCTGGTGCGCCGCGCTGGTCATCGTCTTCGCCACCCTGTCGCCGATCGGCGCGCGCCCGCATATCGCGGGCTTCGGCGCCGATCTCGAGCGCTTCCTGGCATTCTTCGTGACGGCGGGCGCGCTGGCGTTCGCCTATCCGCGCCGGCGCGGCTGGATCCTGCTCGCCGTCATCGGCGTCGCCGTCGGGCTCGAGGTCGCGCAATCCTTCGCGCCGACGCGGCACGGCCGCGCGCCGGACGCCGTCGTGAAGGTGCTCGGCGGCTTGGTCGGGGTTCTTTTCGCCGCCTTCGCCATTAAACTGCGCATGCCGGGCGCCGAGGCACCCGGCTCTGTTCCCGCTCGTGCAGCTGAGAGGATCACGAGATGGCCGAAAAGCCGATGATCGACGTGGCGGTGCTCAAGGTGAAGCACATCACGGTGAGCGCCGACGGCTCGACCGAGGCCGCCATCGCGCTCGAGGTCGAAGGCGGCCAGGACCTGCAATTGTGGATGGCGTCGGATGTCCTGACCACGCTGGAGGCGATGCTCGCCAAGGCCAGCGTCGAGCAGGCCAAGCACCAGCCGATCCAGTAGAATCGCCCTTGTCGACTGACAGGTTCACCGGATGGTGCGCCGAAGGCCTGCGGAGAGAACAAGGGGACGACGCATGAGCCAAGGGACCCATATATGAGCAATGACAGAACCCGCCGGCCTCCGGACCCCTGGAAGAACGCTCAGGCGCTGTTCAAGCCCGCCGCTCCGAAGGTGGCGGTTCCGGCCGAGAAGCGCCCGGCGATCCCCGGCGCGAAGGAAATGGTCACGCTGCGGATCGACCGCGACGTGCTGGAGCATTTCCAGAGCGACGGCCCGGGCTGGCAGGATCGCATCAACGACGCCTTGCGCCAGGCCGCCGGCATGACCGGAGACGAAAGCCTGACGCCCGACGAGCTCAATTCGTCGAATGACGGCTGACGGGCCTCCGGCGAGCTGACATGCGTGCTCTCGCCTGTGTGCTGGCTATGCTGGCGAGCAGCGCCGCGCTTTCCGCCGAGCGCCTGCCGAGCTTCCCGAAGGACACCGAATACCGGGACGCCCGCCGCGGCCTCGCCGGGCTCGGCTACAAGCCGGTGAAACTGCCCGAGTCGGACGCCTGCCTGCAGGGCAACCGGCGCTGCGCGGGTTTTCCCGAGATGCTCGCCTGTTCCGGGACAGGCCTGGGGCACTGCATCTTCGTCTGGCGCTCGCGGCGCGACATGCTGATCGAGATCGTCACGGTCGGCGAGGACGACCCGACCGTCTTCGCAGTGCGCTGCCGCGCCAATTGCCGGTAGGACTTGCCGCTCTCGCTGGCGGTCACTGCGAGCGCCGCTGCAGATCACACACTCTGCCCGCTGGCTGCCACGCTCCGCTCCGCTCGGCAAGCGCTCAAGCGCGCGCCCGTGATCGAAGTTTCTCAGCGGCGCTTCATTCAACGCGTAGGCGACATCCGCAACATGGGCGGCCACAAGAAAACGGCCGATCCGACGTCAGTGGAGGTGCGGAGCCAACTGCGGGGGGTGAGGAAGATCACCAAGACTGTCCCGTAATTCGGCAGCAACCATCGTTCGCTGCAGTTTACCTTGCGTAAAGAAAGACCGCGTGTTTAGCTGGAGAAAATGGGGAGGATTTAATGACTGACATCAACAAAAAAGTACAAACTCTACCACCTGGGCCAACGCCAGCGACTCTTTGCCAGTCATGCGATCACTATCCAGATTGTAATATTCATTCGCCGCCACACAACAACATAGTTCGGACCTGCAATTGCCTAGCGCGGGGAATGAGTCAGGGAGCTCATAGATTCAGGCCCAGGTGACAATATCCCCGTACACTATATTTTTTGGGAAGCGTCATGCCCAGGAATGGAATTAGGAGCACTTATTCTCAAGCACCCTTCCAGATTTTAATGTGCGATCACGCTGGTATCATTTCGTCTGGAACAGCTTTTTATTACGACAATGAAAGTACGAGATTCCTTATAACAAATTGGCATAATATCTCGGGACGCGACGCTATAACAAAAGAAAAAATTGATGAATACGGAAGAATACCTCAATATTTAATGTGCAAAACGGCGACTCTTATTAGAGCGCATCTGCCGGGCAACACAGAATTCGCGATGATAGCACACCGCATCGAGCTTTACGGGGACAGCGATGCGTTGTTAGATCCTACCTGGTTCGAGCATCCCGAACTGGGATCCGACTGCGATGTTATCGCTATCGAGTTGGCCAAGCCGGAGTTTGAGCCAACGGTCATGCACACGCCCGTCAATCGCATCGGCAGCATTCCCATTCCCGTGCTGCCCGGCAGACCGGCGTTCATAATCGGATACCCTTCATCACTCAGTACTGGGTTTGGTCTGCCAATTTGGAAGTCGGGTTATATTGCTTCAGAACCGCACTATCCGGTCCGGTTAGGCGGTCATTTGGCCGTGGTCGGCGGCCTCGTCGGCGGGCGCGAGATACCAGCATTCTTCATTGATAGTCAGACACGCCGAGGAATGTCTGGATCACCAGTTTTTGCGTCCTACACCGGCCGCTGGAGCACGACGGATCCATACGAAGAAGTAGATATCGACGATCCTGGTTTCTGGCAGCGTGCTGACGTCGCGCTGAATGAAACGCGGATGGAATTTGTTGGAATCTATAGCGGCAGAGTGACTGGGCAGGCTGACGACGCAGCACTCGGTTTATGTTGGCGCGAGGATGCTATCGCAACGATATGCAGCTCACGGGCGACCGGTAGGGTGCCCTAACTCACGCCAGCTACGCGCTTGGTCGTCAATCCAACGAAAACACCGACAAGGCAGCTTGCGCCCCTTGGCCTCGCACTGAAGGGCCGCCCCAAAAAACCGTGGAGAAAGAATGGTGCCCAGAGCTGGAATCGAACCAGCGACACTGCGATTTTCAGTCGCATGCTCTACCAACTGAGCTATCTGGGCATCCGGCGAAGCGGCGCGCGCTCCGTGTTGGTCGGGGCGATATAGAGGCTGACGGCCGGGCTGTCCAGTCGCTTCGCGGCAGCTTGCGGCCCGGCTGGGTCAGTCCTTGCGCAGCTTCCCCAGATTTCCGGGCAAGCCGGCGAAAGGCAGGTCGTCCGGGCTCGTCAGGCCGGTATTGGCGCCCGGCGGCCGAGCGTCGTCCTCGGACGGCGGGCTGCCGCCCCTCAGCATCTCCTGCGCCGCCGCGATGATCTCGGCCGGCGGCGCCATGTCCTCCTGGAGATGCCATTCGACGAAATCGCGGCTCTGGTTCGCCCGGTCGGCGAGGTCCGCGATCCAGTCCTTGCCCTGGAAGCGCCGCTCCAGGGCGAGCGCCAGGTCCCGGCCTGTCCCGGCCGCGCCGGTGAATTTGTCGATGGATGCCATGATCCGCTCCTTGTCGCTTTCGGAAGCAACGAGTTGCGGCGCGCAAGGTTTCCTGTCGGGGCCGGCCCGCCGTCAGGTCTCCTCGTCCTCGCGCCGCGACGGCGCGGTTTCGGCTTCCTCGACCGGCTCGCCGGGGATGACATAGGAGCCCTTGAGCCAGCGGCCGAGATCGATATCGGCGCAGCGCGCGGAGCAGAAGGGCTTGAAGCGCGTCACCGCCGGCTTGCCGCAGATCGGGCAGGGTTTGCCGGGGGGCGTGTCCTTGATCTCAGCCATATTTGAGCGTGATTCCTCCGTCGACGACGAGTTCGATGCCGGTGACATAGCGCGCTTCGTCGCTGGCGAGGAAGAGCGCGGCATAGGCGACGTCCCAGGCCTCGCCCATATGGCCCATCGGCACCTGCGCGTCACGCGCCGCCCACATCGCCGCGACGTCGCCCTCGCCATAGGCCTGGGCGAGCCCGGCCGAATGCTCGACCATCGGCGTCTTCATCAGGCCGGGCAGGATCGCGTTCACGCGGATCTTCTGGGCGGCATATTGCGCGGCCGTGGTGCGGGTGAGCTGGTTCAGCCCCGCCTTGGTCGCCGAATAGCTGGCATAGGGCACGCCGGTATGCCGGATCGAGGCGATCGAGGAGATGTTGATGATCGAGCCGCCCTCGCCGCTCTCCTCGAACTGGCGCTGCATCACCGGGATGACATGCTTCATCGCCAGGAAGGCGCCGGTCAGGTTGACCCGGAAGACCCGCTCCCAGACCTCCTCCGGCAGGTCGACGACGCTGCCGACCTCGGCGATGCCGACATTGTTGTCGAGGATGTCGATGCGGCCATAGCGGCCGAGCGCCTGGGCGACGAGCTCGGCGACCGCCTCGGCCCGGGTCACGTCGGCCTGGACGGCGATCGCCTGCCCGCCCTCGTTCTGGATGAGCGAGGCCGTCTCCTCGGCCGCGTCGCGGTTGATGTCGGCGCAGACGACGCGCGCGCCCTCGCGGGCAAAGATCGCCGCCGTCGCCTTGCCGTTGCCCCAGCCGGGGCCGATCGAGCCCGCGCCTGCAACGATCGCGACCTTGCCCCTCAAGCGTTCCGTCATGAGCCTCGTCCCCGGTTGCGCGGCTTGTAGGCCGGCCGCGCTTGCGGGCGCAGGATCGGGGTTTCCATGCCACGGGGCAAGCTGAGGGAGCGCACGCGGCGCATGCGCTTTGCGGCCATCATCATGAGAAGCCGCAAGCAGCGTCCTGCGGCGCTCGCAATGACGGCGTAAGAATCTCAGCCCTCAGCCGATATTCATCCAGCCGAAGCGGATCGGAAAACCCTCGCCGCCGAGCAGGTTCACGGTCTCGTAGAGCGGCAGGCCGACGACGCCGGTATAGGAGCCGACGAGCTTGACGACGAAGGAGCCGGCAATGCCCTGGATGGCATAGGCGCCGGCCTTGCCGCGCCATTCGCCCGAGGCGAGATAGGATTCGAGGTCCTCCGACGAGAGCCGCTTGAAGCGCACCCGCGTCTCGACGATGCGGTCGCGGATCGACCCGTTCGGCGCGACCACGGCGACGGAGGTGTAGACGCGGTGGGCGCGGCCGGAGAGCAGGCGCAGGCAGGCGGCCGCCTCGTCGACGATCTCGGCCTTGGGCAGGATGCGCCGGCCGACCGCGACGACGGTGTCGGCGGCGACGATGTAGCAGCCTTCGAGATCGGGGCGGCTCCTGGCGCCTTCGCGCGCCGCCTCGGCCTTGGCGCGGGCGAGGCGGCGCGACAGGTCGCGCGGGCGCTCGCCCTTGAGCGGCGTCTCGTCGAGATCGGAGGGCAGCATGGCGTCGGGCTTCAGCCCGGCCTGCTCCAGCAGGGCGAGCCGGCGCGGCGAGGCCGAGGCCAGGACCAGCATCGGCCGCCAGCCGGGTGGTTTCGGGGAGGCGAAGAAACTCAAGGGCGTTCGACTCTGGCGCTCGTCTCGACGGTCGCGGGCGGCCGGCCGGCCGCCCCTGCCTCAAGCCTCTAGAGCATTTTCGCGGGTTGCGAAATCCGGCGCGGCCGCCCCGCTTTGAGCGCAGGCCGGCCCTGAAATCCTGAATTGGCTATGCACTGTGCGCATAAATTATGCACTGTCATGACGCACTTCGCATTGCACAATCGGTCCGGGCTTGCCACATTCCACCGACGAGGCGTTGCAATCGCCGCGCGGGACCTGGCGTTTGCGCCGGTCTCTTCCCCCTCCCGGAGTCCCCCCAGATATGGCGATAACGAGCAAGCGCCTGCGGTCCGTGACCGGCGCGGGAGTGGAAGCGCAGGCGCTCGTCAGCAAGGTCCTGACCATGCAGGCCGATGCCGGCCTGACGATCGCGATGCGCATGCCGATGCTGCTCAAGGGCGCGCTCGGCGACAGCCACGGCCAGCGCGAGGCCGCCAAGGCCGTGACCGAAAAGGTCTCGGCGGTGATGGAGAGCGGCCTGGCGGCGAGCCAGGCGGTCGGCCTGTTCTGGTGGGGCATGGCGATGAGCCCTTTTGCCCAGGTGGATTTCGCCGAGGCGGCGGCAAAAGCCGCCAACAGCACGCTCGAGCCGTTCTCGAAGCGCACCCGCGCCAATGCGGCGCGGCTCCGCGGCCGCAGGCGTTAGGGCCACGGCCGCAGCAAGCTCCGTCATTGCGAGCGTCAGCGAAGCAATCCAGGAAGGCTCGCTCGACGGCCCCTGGATTGCTTCGTCGCTCCGCTCCTCGCAATGACGAGCTAGGTCGCTTCGCGACTGGTCCGGGATGACGGCTCGATTGTGTGCATAGCCGCACAATTAATCGGTATCGGACGGCTTGACGGGCTCGGGTGACGCCATGGGGCCCGCCTGCCCTGCCGCATGCTCGCGCTCGAGCTTGCGATAGCGCGCGACGCTGACCGGGATCGAGGCGAGATAGGCCACGACGATCAGCGTCAGCATCTCGAACGGATAGGCGAAGAGCAGCCCCGCCAGCACCACGACGGCGACGAAGATCGGCAGCACGTTCTCGCGCGGCACGCGTGCGCCCAGCGTCTTGCCGGCATAGCAGGGGATGCGGGAGATCGTCAGGAAGGCGATGAAGAGGATGTAGATGCCGACGAAGGGCGCGCCGTAATCCTGCACCGGCACCCCGATGAAATGCAGGTAGAGCGGCAGCATCGCGGTGATCGCGCCGGCCGGGGCCGGCATGCCGACGAAGAAGTTCTTCTGCCAGTCGGGCCGGTTGGGATCGTCGATCATCACGTTGAAGCGCGCCAGGCGCAGCGCCATGGCGCAGGCCAGCGTCAGCACGATGATCCAGCCGAAGGAGCGCAGGTCGTGCAGGACGAAGATCCACAGCACATAGCCCGTCGCCACGCCGAAATTGACGAAGTCCGAGAGCGAATCGAGTTCGGCGCCGAAGCGCGAGGTGCCCTTCAGCAGCCGGGCAAGACGGCCGTCGATGCCGTCGAGCGCCGCCGCCACCAAAATGAAGATCGTCGCCGATTCGAGCTTGCCCTCGACCACGAGCCGCATCGCGGTCAGGCCGAGGCAGAGCGCCAGCAGCGTGATCAGGTTGGGCGCGATCAGCCGGAAGGGGATCGCCCTGAAGCGCGCGCGCTTCGATTCGACCTGCTCGGGCTCGAAAGGGGGAAAGAGATCGCTCATGGCAGCCGGAATACGCGGTTTTCGCGGAGGAGGCTAGCGCGCCCGATCACAGCGCAGCGGCGTCCAGATGGAAATGCCGCGCGGACGTTCCAGTAGTTGCGGCAAGGCCTCGTGCCAGTCGTCGCGATAGGGTCGCTTGATCTGGACCGCCACCACCTCGTCGTGATCGGCCCAGGTCTCATGGAGCAGAAAGTGGTTCTGGTCCTGCGGGTCGACATGCAAGGTCGCGTCCCGGAAGGTCGCTTCGGAGCGCATCGCGTCGAGCACGCCGTTCAGCAGCGCGAGAAAGCGCTCGCGCTTGGCCGGAACGACCTGGAAATCGATCAGATAGGTGACGCTCAAGGCTTGACCTCCCGGCTTCGCACAACCGGCCGGGCCTTGCGTTGTGGCGTGGATGGCCGGCAGCGCAGCTTGCTGCCGATCGCTACCAGTTCTCTCGGCGCGGGCAACTACCTGTCGCGTTATTGCGCCCGGTAAGCCCGCCGCGCTTCGCTCGCCGAGACGTCCGCCAGCACGGTCTCGCCGGCGATCGCGGTCTGGCCCTCGCCGACCAGCGGGGTCACGCCTGTCGGCAAATAGACGTCGACGCGCGAGCCGAAGCGGATCAGGCCGAAGCGCTCGCCGGTCGCGATCGAATCGCCCTCCTTGACGAAGGGCACGATGCGCCGCGCGATCAGCCCGGCGATCTGCACGACGCCGACGATCCCGGCCGGCGTCTCGATCGCCAGCGCGTTGCGCTCGTTGTCGTCGCTCGCCTTGTCGAGCTCGGCATTGAGGAAGAGACCGGGCGTATAGGCCATCTTGGCGATGCGGCCCGAGACCGGGCTGCGGTTCACGTGGCAGTCGAAGACGTTCATGAAGATCGAGATGCGGGTCATCGGCTCGGCCGGCAGGTTCAGCTCGGGCGGCGGTAGCGCCGAGGCGATCTGGCTGACGCGGCCATCGGCCGGCGAGATCACCAGCCCCTCGCGCTGCGGCGTGATCCTGACCGGATCGCGGAAGAAATAGCAGATCCAGATGGTGATGATCGCGCCGAGCCAGCCGAAGGGCGACCAGAGATTGGCGAGCACGATCGTCGCCACCAGCGCGATGGCGATGAAGACATAGCCCTCCTTGTGGATGGGCACGATCACCTTGCGGACGGAATCGACGAGCGACATGAAAAATCCCGTTGGCCTTGTTGGCGCATCTGCGCGTTGACGCGGTCTCGCGCCGGAAAGAGGGCTGCGCGCCCGGTCCGCGTGGTTTAGGGTGTTCGACGCGCCGGGGGAAGAGGCCTGCGCGCTCCTACCGCAGCAGCAAGTCCGGCACCGATCGCAAGCCATGGCCATCGATGAAGAGATCGGCGAGCCCCTGCTGTCGGGCCTCGGCTGCGAGGAGGTCATGCTGCGGCCGAGCCAGCGCTACCGGCCGGAGACCTCGCCCTGGGGTGTACTGGCCTATCGATTCGACATCCTCATCGCCGGCGAGCGCGCCGGCACGGTCAGCCTGCGGCCGGCGACGACCTATCTCCTGACCCATCTCGCCGGGCAGGTCGGCTTCTCGATCGAGCCGCGCTATCGCGGGCGCGGCCTGGCCGGCAAGGCGGTGCGCGCCCTCCTGCCGCTCGCCCGGGCCCATGGCCTGTCCGAGCTCTGGCTGACGACGACGCCGGATAATGCCGCATCGCGCCGCACGCTGGAAAAGCTCGGCGCCGTG
Organism: Allobosea sp.; assembly: GCF_051860145.1. Lineage (GTDB taxonomy): Bacteria > Pseudomonadota > Alphaproteobacteria > Rhizobiales > Beijerinckiaceae > Allobosea. The sequence continues at coordinate 43,878 of NZ_JBHYEM010000026.1, forward strand.
CTGGTCGAGGCCGTGCCCGTGCCGGAGAGCTACAGCTCCTACGCCCAGGGCGAGCGGGAAAAGCTGCGCTACCGGCTGGATATTGAAAGCGCGGGAACCCCTCTCCGGGAAGGAGAGGGGTAGGGGTGAGGTGCAGGCCCGAGATCGTTGGCCTGAGCCTCGCCGC
>NZ_JBHYEM010000027.1:0-43883 GCF_051860145.1 Allobosea sp.
AGCACCATGCCGCCGCCGTCGCCGGTGCAGGTATGGGCCGAGGTCGCCGAGAAATAGGCGCGGCCATAGCCGCCGGTCGCCAGGATCGTCTGCTGCGAGCGGAAGCGGTGCAGCGTGCCGTCATCGAGCTTGAGCGCGATCACGCCGCGGCAGGCGCCGTCCTCGTCCATGATCAGGTCGATGGCGAAATACTCGATGAAGAACTCGGTATTGTAGCGCAGCGCCTGGCCGTAGAGCGTGTGCAGCATGGCGTGGCCGGTGCGGTCGGCCGCCGCGCAGGTGCGCTGCGCTGGCGGGCCCTCGCCGAATTCGGTGGTCATGCCGCCGAAGGGGCGCTGGTAGATTTTTCCAGACTCCGTGCGCGAAAAGGGCACGCCCCAATGCTCGAGCTCGTAGACGGCGGCGGGCGCATTGCGCACCAGGTACTCGATCGCATCCTGGTCGCCGAGCCAGTCCGACCCCTTGACGGTGTCGTACATGTGCCATTGCCAGGTGTCCTTGCCCATATTGCCGAGCGAGGCGGCGACGCCGCCCTGGGCCGCGACCGTGTGCGAGCGCGTCGGGAACACCTTCGAGATGCAGGCGGTGCGCAGGCCAGCCTGCGAGCAGCCGACCGTGGCGCGCAGGCCCGCACCGCCGGCGCCGACGACGACGACGTCGAAGGTGTGGTCGGTGATCGCATAGGCCTGGCCGGCATAGGCCGGGACCGAACGGGCTCTGGTGATCGCCATCGGGTCAGCCTCCGAACGAGAGTTTCAGGATCGCGAAGACGCAAGCCGCGCCGATCGCGATCGCGAAGAAGGTGTTGGCCATCACGGCGGCGACCTTCAGGCCTTCGTGATGGACGTAGTCCTCGATGACGACCTGCATACCGAGCCGCATATGCACGGTGCCCGACAGCGTGAAGAGCAGCATCAGGATCGCCACCAGCGGATGCGAGAGCAGCGCCACGGCGGCAGGATAGGGCTTGCCGAAGAGCGAGATCACGATGCCGAGGAAGATGATCGTCAGGACGACATTCGCCACGGCGGTGACGCGCTGCAGCCAGAAATGTCCGGTGCCGGACCTGGCCGAGCCGAGCCCGCGAACGCGGCTGAGCGGGGTACGCATCGAGGAGTTGGACAGCATGGCGAAGCTCCTCAGCGCAGGGCGTAGGCGACGACCCAGACCAGGATCGTCAGTCCGGCCGAGACGAAGACGCTGTATTTGGCGAGGTTCATCCGGGTCTGGGGATCGTAGCCGTAGCCCATGTCCCAGACGAAATGGCGCAGGCCGCCGACCATGTGGTGCAGCAGCGCGAAGGAATAGCCGAACAGCACGAGGCGCCCGAGGATCGAGCCGGCGATCGCCTGCGCGGTCTCGTAGGCCGCGGGGCCCGACGCAGCGGCGACCAGCCAGGCCGCGATCAGCACCGTGCCGGCATAGAGCGCCGAGCCCGTCGCGCGATGCACGATCGACATCGCCATGGTCCATGACCAGCGGTAGATCTGCAGATGCGGCGAAAGCGGGCGCGCCGCCGGTTTGACCTCGGTCAAGATGAACTCTCCGACTCCGCGGCCCGCTTGCGGGCCGACCATTTGGGATGGTTCTAGAGTGATTGGCTGTCTAGCGAAACCATCCCCATGCCGCAATGCGGCGGGGTGAGATCGAGGTTACAAAAAATGTAACTTGTAACCTGCTGTCGTGTTTCAGCGCGGAAACAGCGCCCAATAGTCGAAATCGAGCACCACGCCGCCGGCATATTGATCGCCCTGCTTCAGAGGGTATTCGTTGCAGGGCAGGTTCTTGGTGGCGACGAGCCGCAGCCTGAGCGCGCCCATGTCGCTGCGTTGCGGCAGCTCGGCCTTTTCCAGCACCTCGCTCCAGGCATAGACGGTGTCGCCGGCAAAGAGCGGCGCGACATGCCGGCCGCCATTGATCGCGGCGATATGGAAGCCGCTGCCGAGCCCGTTGAAGGACAGCGCCCGCGCCAGGCTGATGACATGGCCGCCATAGATCAGGCGCTTGCCGAACCGGCTCTCACGCGCGCCATAGGCGTCGAAATGCACCTTGGCGGTGTTCTGGTAGAGCCGCGTCGCGAGCTGGTGCTCCGCCTCCTCGACCGTCATGCCGTCGACATGGTCGATGCATTCGCCGACCGCGTAGTCGCCCCAGCGGAAGGCCGAGCCCGCCAGCCCGTCGTCATAGGCGGCCGGATCGATCGGCGGGCAGCCCTCTCCGAGCTCTTCCGGCACGACCACGCTCGGCAGATCCGGCACCTGCTCGGCATGGGCCGGCGTTCCCGGCTCGCGCTTGCGCACCAAGACCCAGCGCGCATAGCTCAGCACGATCTCGGAGCGCTGGTTGCGGCCGATCGAGCGGACATAGACGATGCCGGCATCGCCGGACGAGGTCTGTTTCAGCCCGATCACCTCCGAGCTCGTCGACAGAGTGTCACCCGGATAGACCGGCTCCAGGAAGCGCCCGTCGGCATAGCCGAGATTGGCGACGGCGTTCAGGGAGATGTCCGGCACCGTCTTGCCGAAGACGATGTGAAACACCAGCAGATCGTCGACCGGCGCGGCGGGATAGCCGATCGCGGCCGCGAAGGCATCCGAGGACTGCACGGCGAAGCGCGAGCCGTAGAGCGCCGTGTAGAGCGAGACATCGCCCGCGCTCACCGTTCGGGGCGTGGCGTGGACGATCGTCTCGCCGAGCCGGAAGTCCTCGAAGAAGCGGCCTGAATTGGTCTTGGCGGTCGGGAGGAGCTCGGACATGGGCGTCTCACGGGGACAAGTCCGTCAGAATGTGCGCTGCAATATGAGCTGTCGTCCAGTGCGCTGCGCGCAGCCGGCCCGGCCCCGAGCACAACACCGCTCCTACCATGACGGGAGCGCGGCTAACCGAAATCCCGCGGCCGCAGGCCGGCATGGAACCAGGTGATCAGCGAATAGATGTCGTAGACCGGCAGGCCGGTGGCCGCACGAAGCGCCGCCGCATAGGGCGGCATATTGGTGCATTCGAGCACGATCGCGCCGACCTCCGGATGCGCGGCGACGAGACGCTGGCCGGCCTCGACGACATCCTGCTCGGCGAGGCCGATATCCATGTCATCCTTCTCCGCCTTGATCAGCACGCGGAAGAACTCGCGGCCGTTCTCGGTGCCCGTGACCGGCGTATCGGCCGGCACGCCGACGGCCGTCAGATGGGCGGGCGTCAGGGTCGCGGCCGAGACGGTGACGAGGCCGACGCGCTTGCCCGGCGGCAGCGTCGCCTGCACCCAGGGCACCTGCATCAGCGACGAGGTGGCGACGGGCACGCTCACCGCCTCCGCCAGCTCGCGCTGGAACAGCGAAAGGAAGCCGCAATTGGTGGTGATCGCCTCCGCACCGAGCCGGACGAGGTCGCGGGCGGCGGCGATGAAGTCCGGCAGGAGGCCGGCGGCGCCCTGCATCACCACCTTGTCGGGACTCGCACCCTGGACGACACGATAGAGCACCGGAAAAGGCCAGGTCGCGGCATTGCCCATGTCGCCGAGGATGCGGGGGAAGCGCGCCTCGAGCATCAGGATGCCGAGCGGCGCGCCATAAATCGCCTTGCCGCCGCTGGCGATGCGCGGCTGGTTCACGCCACGATATCCGCAAGCTTGGCGAGATCGACATTCGCGCCGCAGACCAGCACGCCGAGCCGCTCGCCCGGTGCCGGCTTGTAGACACCCGCGATCAGCGCGCCGAAGGCGGCCGCTCCGCCCGGCTCGACCGCGAGCCTGAAATCGCGCCAGAGCTGCGCCTGCGCCGCGGTGATCGCCTCGTCGGGCACCAGCGTGACATGGTCGACCGTGTCCTTGCAGACATCATAGACGAGCTGGCCGACATTGCGGGCGCCGAGCGAATCGGCCGCAACGGAGACGACGCTGACCCCGACGGGGCCCTTCGCCTCGAGCGCCGCCTGCAGCGCGCGCGAGCCCGCCGGCTCGACGCCGACGACCTTGACCTTGCTGCCGGCGAACCAGGCCGCGATGCCGGAGATCAGCCCGCCGCCGCCGACCGCGACGAGGACGGTGTCGAGATCGGGCTCCTGCTCCTGCCATTCGCGCCCGAGCGTGCCTTGCCCGGTGACGGTCTCGACCGCACCGAAGGGATGGATCTTGAGCGCGCCGGTCTCCGCGACGAAGCGGTCGCAGGCCGCCTGCGCATCGTCATATTGCGCGCCGCCGATCACCACCTCGGCGCCGAAGCGGCGGATCGCCTCGATCTTGGCGGCGGGCGAGATCTCCGGCACGAAGATCGTCGCCTTGACGCCGCGCTGGCGCGCCGCATAGGCCACCGCCGCGCCGTGATTGCCGCCGGACGCCGCCGCGACACCTGCCACCGGCACCGGCAGCGAGAGCAGGTTGTTGAAGGCGCCGCGCGTCTTGAAGGAGCCGGCATGCTGCAGGCATTCGAGCTTGAGCGAGATGTCGCCGGCCGTGCCGAGCGCGCCCTGGCCGAGCCGCATCACCGGCGTGACGCGGGCATGGCCGGCGATGCGCGCGGCGGCGGTCTCGATCATGGCCTGGGAGACGGGGCGATCTGCGGCGGGGCGGTCGAGCATGGCGCTGTCCTGCAAAACGGGCGGATCCGGCTGATAGGTCCAGATCGCGATGGGAAGCATGTGGCTATCGCGTCCGGGCGGATCGGGGAAGGGTTTTCCGCGCCCGGCCCGGATGTGCCCGGCGACGACCAGGGCTGCGAGCGCGTCGAGCGCATCGTCGGCCGCAGCGCCGCGTGGCGGGGGTGCGTGGACGCTCTCTTCCGGCAGGCCGGCCGCGATCAGCAGGGCGCGGCGCTCCGTCATGCCGGCGGGATTGATCGCGCCCTTGATCTTCTTGGGGTGCTGGAGCGGCAGGCCGCGCATCGTCCGGAAGGCGAGCTCGGGATGAACCTCGTAGACCCGCTCGCGCCAATGCGCGGCCTCGCGCAGCAACAGGTCGATCTCGCGGATCTTCGGAAACAGGAAGAAGCCCTGTTTGGAGACTTTTCGCGGCGGCTCGGAGCTCGCGAGCGCGATGCCGCAAGCCTCCCGATAATCGAGCGCATGGACGGCGCTGCGAGAGGGAATCGAAAAGACCGAGGATTGCCGCGCGCCGAGCAGGCTGCGCACCGCCTGCTCCGGACCGCGCCCCGTGCCGGCGATCCGGTCCGGCAAGCCGATCGGCATGTCGACCGCGACCAGCGCCGGCGGCTCGCCATCCTCGAACAGCGCAGCCAGGCGGGGCACCACGCGCAGAACCGGGTATGCTCCTGCCGCATCGTCGAGACTTGCAACGATCCAGCCCGCCTTGCAGCCGTCGACACCGGCGATCCAGCTCACGTCTCGTCTCCCTTCACGCACGGCAGATCGGGGCTGCAGAACTGTTGTTGCATTGCGGTCGCGTCTGGTGTGCATTGCAGCGAAATTCGATCGACCGTCGTCAAGGAGACCCTCATGACAGCGATCCGCCCCCGCCGCAGCGTTCTTTATATGCCCGGATCGAACGCCCGCGCGCTCGAAAAAGCCCGTGATATCGCCGCCGACGCGCTGATTCTCGATCTCGAGGACGCCGTCGCCCCCGACGCCAAGGACATGGCGCGTGACCAGGTCTGTGCCGCCGTCAAGGCCGGCGGCTACGGCCGGCGCGAGCTCGTCATCCGCGTCAACGGCGTCGGCACGCCCTGGTTCGAGGCCGATCTCGCGGCCGCGACAGAAGCCAAGCCCGACGCGATCCTGATTCCCAAGGTCTCCTCGCCGGAGACGCTGGTCGAGATCGGCCACAAGCTCAACGGGCTCTGGGCCGACCCCGCCATCGCCATCTGGGCGATGATCGAGACGCCGCTCGCGCTGCTCGAGGCCGGGCACATCGCCGCCGCCGCGCATGACCCGGTGACGCGGCTTTCCTGCTTCGTGATGGGCACCAACGACCTCGCCAAGGAGACCCGCGCCCGTTTCGTGCCCGGCCGCGCGCCGATGCTGCCCTGGCTGACCACGGCGATCCTCGCCGCCCGCGCCCATGGCGTCGACATCGTCGACGGCGTCTATAACGACATCAAGGACGCCGACGGCTTCAGGGCCGAATGCGAGCAGGGCCACGATCTCGGCTTCGACGGCAAGACGCTGATCCATCCCGGCCAGGTCGAGACCGCCAATGCCGTCTTCGCCCCGGACGAGAGCGAGCTCTCGCGGGCGAAGGCGATCATCACGGCCTTCGAGCAGCCCGAGAACGCCGACAAGGGCGCGATCCAGCTCGAGGGCCGCATGGTCGAGCGCCTGCATGCCGAGATGGCGAAGCGGGTCGTGGCGCTCAGCGAGGCGATCGCGGCCTAGCCCGCCCAAGCTTTACGCAATTGCGCCGGCAGGAAGGGGTTCCTGTCGGCCGCCCAGGAGCTGGACTCCCATTCCCTCACCGCTAAGGTTGGGCGTTCACGCATGCTCGCGGAGAGTGTCGAGATAGGCTCGCCCGCTGATGGTCACCCGCTCGAATTGCTTGAGATAGGCGGCGTTATTCCGCCTTCGCTCTTCGTCTCTGAAATAAGAATATATGGAATCTACTTCGGCGTTCTTCTCATAGAACAGGATTTTATCGCTTAGGGAATAACCCGGATCGAGTGCATCTTCGTCGGTGCAACAAATGATTTGGACATCACCAACTCGTATAATTGGGTCTGGGCGGTGAGAAGGGCTGATAAGCTGGATGCTGACCCGATCGATGTCAGCTATCGATCTGATGAAGTCGGACATTGGCGATGTGCCTGAGAGACCGTCCAGAGCAATCGCCATATCGTCGTTGAGCGAGACCGCATCACCGGACAAGTCACCCGCGTGCTCGATCTGGAACCAGTCACAATAGGCGGCTTCTTCGAACCTTAAACTCACTTCAAGATGCCGCCCATACACCCAATAATGCGGCGCTATCCCTTCAGCTGGATTGACGATCCAACCTGCGGGAGGGCCGAGCGCGCCAGCGACTTCATTCAAGGTCATGCCCGGATGCAACGGACCAAGGCGGCCTGTGTTCAAGAAATCCACGAACGAGATTAGTTTCACTGGAAAGCGCCCGTCCTCGGCTTGAACCCGCAACTGTTTCGCAGCGTCACCTGCTCCTCAATCCATAACGGGGCCGTCGAAAATCAGAAAGCTCGAACCCGTCTCGACCCTTCCCTCATCCGTCGCCTGCGGCGACACCTTCTCCCCCGAGGGGAGAAGGGAAGCTTCAGCCCTTCGCCGCCTTCGCCCGCTCGATCGCCTCAACGATGAGCTGCTTGGCCTTCACGGCGTCGCCCCAGCCGGTGAGCTTGACCCATTTGCCGGGCTCGAGATCCTTGTAGTGCTCGAAGAAATGCTGGATCTGGTCGAGCGTGATCTTGGGCAGGTCGGTGTAGTTGTGCACGTTCTCGTAGCGCTTGGTCAGCTTCGGCACGGGCACGGCGATGATCTTCTCGTCGCCGCCGCCCTCGTCCTCCATCATCATCACGCCGATCGGCCTGACCGCGATATAGGAACCCGGCACCAGCGGCCGCGTATTGGCGACGAGCACGTCGCAAGGGTCGCCATCCTCCGAGAGCGTATGCGGGATGAAGCCGTAATTCCCGGGATAGCGCATCGGCGTGTAGAGGAAGCGGTCGACGAAGAGCGTGCCGGCTTCCTTGTCCATCTCGTACTTGATCGGTTCGCCGCCGATCGCCACCTCGATGACAACATTGACTTCGTCGGGCGGGTTCTTGCCGATGGAGATGGCGTCAAGGCGCATGGATCATAACCTGTCGATACGGAAAAACTGGCGCGCCTTATGCGCGCTGCAGCGCAAAAGGCCAAGCCCGGGCTTCGGCACGGAGCGCAGAATCGCGTTTGCGCGCAGGCGCAGGCGCTGATATCGGGCGGCGCATGACCATGATCGAGACCAGCCGGTGCTGAGGCGGCGCCCCGACGAGGAGCGCTACGCGCGGCGCATGTCCCGGATCGCGCGCTGGGACCGGCCGCTGGCGGGTCGGCTCGACCGGTTGCGCGCCTGGAGCAACATGCTGCTGGCCGACCACGGCATCTTCCGCCTGGCCTATCTCAACGCCCATCGGGTCACGCCCCGGCTCTGGCGCGCGGCGCAGCCGGCCCCGACCGACATCGCTTGGTTCGCGCGCCAGGGCGTGAGGACGATCGTCAACCTGCGCGGCGGGCGCGAGCACGGCGCCTGGCCGCTGCAGCGCGAGGCCTGCGAGCGCCATGGCATCGCGCTGGTCGAGTTCGTGCTGCGCTCGCGTGGCGCGCCCGATCGCGAGACCATCCTCGGTGCCGGGGCCTTCTTCGCGAGCCTCGAGGAACCGGCGCTGGTGCATTGCAAATCGGGCGCCGACCGCGCCGGCTTCTTCTCGGCGCTCTACCTGCTGATCCACGAGAAGCGTCCGCTCGACGAGGCCATGCGCCAGCTCTCGCTGCGCTACGGCCATTTCCGCTTCGCCAAGACCGGCATCCTCGACGCCTTCTTCGAGGCCTATCGCCGGGAAGGCGAGGCGAAGGGCATCGCCTTCCTCGACTGGGTCGCGGAGATCTACGATCCGGCGAGGCTGGAGCGCGAGTTCAAGACCGGCTTCTTCTCGTCGCTGATCGCCGACCGGCTGGTTCGGCGAGAATAATCTGCGCTCAGCGCGCCGCGGCCGCGGCCGCGGGCTCTTCTTCGCCGCCCAGCCGGGTCCAGGCGAACTGGACATGCGCCAGCATCCGCGCCAGCGACAGGATGCCGATCACGCCGAGCAGCGTCAGCGACAGGTTGCCGAACCACCACATGATCAGGCAGGCGGCGGCGAGCGCGACCGCGTTGGTCGCCATCTGCCGATGCGGCCGCAGCGACAGCGAGCCGATCTCGTGCAGCGGCGCCACCAGCGCGATGCCGCAATAGAACAGCGCCATGATCGCGATGACCTCGCCGAGCCCCTCCCATTGCGTGCCGTCGAGCACGAAATCGGCGACGCTGGAGACCAGCGCGACACCGGCGAACAGGATGACGGCGACGCCGATCAGGCAGAGTGTGACGAAACGCGCCCATTGCTGCCGATCCTCGCCCTGGCGCAGGCGCAGGTTGTTCATGACCAGCGGGATCGAGACGGTGGCGAACATCTGGGTCGGCATCTCGAGCAAGCGCATCGAGAGCGCCACATGCGCGGCGAGCAGCGGGTTGCCGGCGAAGGGCAGCGCCAGCAGCGGCGCCGCCGTGAAGCCGAAGGACAGCATCGCCGAGGGCAGGAGATAGCAGGGCGCGGAGCGCCAGCGCAGCGCCGATTCGCGCAGTTCCGCGCCGGACCAGTCGCGCGGCTCGACCAGCCTGGCCAGCGCCCCGCGCCGACGCCAGACCAGATAGCCCGCCGCGACGGCATGGCCGAAGGCATCGGCCGCGAAGAGCGCCAGCGCGGTCGGGCCGAGCGGCCAGATCAGCAGGATCATCATGCCGGGCTGCAGCAGCGCCTGCACGACATTGCTGTTGCCGATCGTGCCGAAATCGCCTTCCGCCGTCGCTTCGGCCGTGACCAGGCGGATCACGGCCCGGCTCGCCAGCGAGATCAGGAAGAGCGCGCCGAAGCCGCGCAGGACCCAGCCCATCGAGGCCGAGAACAGGATCACCAGCGCCATCGCGCCGAGGAAGATCGTGCCGGCGGCGACCGCCAGCCGGAAGGCCCGGCCCAGCCGCGCCTGGTCGTTGCTCTGGAAGAACACCGCCTCGAACCGCAGCAGGGTCGCGATCGAGACGAAATTCGCCAGGGCCGCGAAGATCGCGAAATCGGCGAAGACATGGGGCGGGCACATGGCGGCGGCGAAGAGCAACCCCCAGACCGACAGGAAGCGCGCCTGGAGGAAGCGTAGCGCCAGCATCAGGCCCGATGCGAGGCTGGTGCGCTGCGCTACGGACGCGCCAGGATCGAGCTTCTCAGCCGGAATCGCGGGCGTCGTAGCAGCGCCCGCGGGGAAGGCGATCCGGTCCAGTGCAAGTTGCGCGGCCATATCCACGTCCCCGGTCGGGATATCGGATAATCCAACGTCGCGTAACGCTACGTCGCCGCGCTGGCTCTCAGAGATCTGTTCGCGCTCAGATTCGCCGGTCACGATCCAGGACTCTGTCGAAAGCAGGCTGGGCCCACATGGTTAACGTTTGGTTAATACGCCACATAGTTGAAGATCACGCCCGGGCCAGCCCCTGCCTAGCACAGCTCTTACGGCAGAAATATGCCCGCGTCCCGCAATGGCAGCCAAGATCAGCCAGCCTTGCCTCGCTCCACGGTGACGTTCACTGTTCCCTCCCGATTCAACCGAGGACAGGCCTGTGCCGCGCGCTCCGATCCATATCGACTTCCTGAACGCGCTCGATATCGAGGCGCTGTCGCTGACGAACGAGGAGATCATCGCCGCGGTGGAGGACGGGCTGGCGGCGCAGGGACGCGGGGAGACGGTGATCGAGCCGCGCATGCACCTGATCCCGAATGCCGGCGGGAACGGCCATTTCAACGTGCTGAGGGGCTCGTTCCGTGCCCCGATCGCGCTCGCCGGCGTCAAGGTGATCGGAGATTTCGTCGACAACTACAAGGAAGGCCTGCCCTCCGAGCTTGGCCTGCTGCTCTTGATGGACCCGATCAACGGCGTGCCGAAGGCGATCGTCGACGGCAGCCATCTCACCGACATGCGCACCGGCGCGATCACCGCCATCGGCGCAAAGTACCTGGCGCGGAAAGGCTCGAAGGTGCTGGGGCATATCGGCGCACGCGGCACCGCCTATTGGAACGTGCGGCTGCTCGATTCGCTCTTCGACTTCGACGAGATCCGCGTCCATTCGCGCCGCAAGGAGAGCCGCGACGCCTTCGGCGAAAAACTCTCCGCCGATCTCGGCAAGCGGGTCACCGTCACCGAGGACTGGCGCTCCTGCGTCGAGGGCGCCGACATCGTGGTCGAGGCCTCGCGCCTGAACGCGCCCGAGCCGATGCTGAAGACCGGCTGGATCAAGCAGGGCGCCTTCGTCGTGCCCTATGGCACGATGAGCGCGGTCGAGCTCTCGCTGACCGATATCATGAGCAAGCTCGTCGTCGACGATTGGGGCCAGTGCAAATCCGGCCAGTTCGGCTCGCTGCGCGCCCATGTCGAGGCCGGCAAGCTCTCGGAGGCGACGCTCCATGCCGAGATGGGCCAGATCGTCGCCGGGCTGAAGCCCGGCCGCGAGAGCGACGACGAGACCATCCTGTTCTGGCATCGCGGCCTCTCGCTCTCCGACATCGCACTCGGCCATTTCATGCTGGAGAAGGCCAGGCGCCTCGGCCTCGGCCAGCGCCTGCGCTACGCGTGAGCCGGCCGGGCGACATCCCGCTCGTCGCCAATGCGCGGATGTATGCCGTCAATCCGGCCGTGCGCACCGCCTGGGCGGCGCTGTTCGGCGGCGTCGCGCGCCGGTCGGGCGTGACGCTGACGGTCATCGATCATGCCGCGCCAGCGCCGCTGGAAGAGCTCTGGAGCCGGCCCGATCTCGGGCTCGCCTTCATCTGCGGCTATCCCTTCGCCGGCGGGAGCTTTCCGGTCCGGCCCGTGGCGGCGCCGATCCCGGCTTCGCCGCTCGCCGCAGGCCAGCCGTTCTACGCCTCGCATCTCATGGTCCACGCCGAGAGCCGGATCGCCACGCTCGCCGAGAGTTTCGGAGGGCGCCTCGGCTGGACCGTCGCGCACTCGCAATCCGGCTTCAACGCGCTGCGCAGCCATCTCCTGCCGCATTGGCAGGGCAAGCCGCTCTATGCGCAAAGCGTCGGCCCGCTCGTCACCCCGCGCCGGGTGATCGACGCGCTGCTCGCCGGCGAGATCGATATCGGACCGCTCGATTCCTATGTCCACGACCTGCTGCGCGCCCACGAGCCGGAGACCGCCGCCCGCCTGCGCATCGTCGAAACGACGGCGCCAAGACCGATGCCGCTTCTGGTCGCGTCCGACACGGTCGATGCGGCCACGATCACAAGGCTGCGGGAGGCGCTGCTGGCGGCCGGCGCGGAGGCAGCCATGCTGTTGGCGGGCCTCCGGCTGTCAGGCTTCGCCGCTGTGGAGCGCCAAGATTACGATGCGCTGCTCACCGACGCGCATAAGGCCGACGAAGCCGGCTACAAAGCTCCCGAGTAGAGCGGAGGTCATCCCGGGCGACCGCAGGGAGACCCGGGATCCATGCCTGAGGATTTCCGATCATCGTTCCGGCATGGACCCCGGCTCTGCGCCGCTGACGCGGCTTGGCCGGGATGACACCGATAGTGCCGATCTAATTTTATTTTGATGATTTCATTCCGGTCCAGCGCCGGCGCTCCGCGCCCTGATGCCCGCGAGCGTGATCCGGCCGAGCAGCTTGCCGTCGCCATCGACGATCGTCGCCGCGTCCCGGCCCTCGGCCAGCAGCGCCGACAGCACGCCGCGCAGATTGGACGTCGCCGGGAGCCGAATATCGGCTTCGCCCGCATCCCCGGACTCCAGCGCTTCGCTCACGCCGACCAGCGAGAGCCGCCGCAGCGCCGCGTCCGCACCGACGAAATCGGCGACGAATTCGTCTGCCGGCGCCGCCAGCAGCCGGTCCGGCGTGTCATATTGCACCAGCTTGCCGTCGCGCAGGATCGCGACCACGTCGCCCATGCGGATCGCCTCGTCGATGTCGTGCGTCACGAAGATTACGGTCTTCTTGAGCCGGCGCAGAATTTCGACGAACTCGTCCTGCAGCCGCCCGCGCACCACCGGATCGACAGCGCCAAAAGGCTCGTCCATCAGCATCACCGGCGGGTCGGCCGCAAGGGCGCGAGCAACGCCGACGCGCTGGCGCTGGCCGCCCGAGAGATGGCGCGGAAAGCGCGAGAGGAACTGGCCGGGCGGGAGACCGACAAGGTCCAGCATCTCCTCGGAGCGCGCCTTGATCTTCTGCGCGGGCCAGCCGAGCAGCTTCGGCACGGTCGCGACATTCTCGGCGATCGTCATATGCGGGAACAGGCCGATCTGCTGGATGACGTAACCGATGCGCCGGCGCAGGGCGACGGGATCGGCCTGCGTCACGTCCTCGTCCTCGACGATGATCCGGCCAGAGCTCGGCTCGATCAGCCGATTGACCATGCGCATCGTCGTGGTCTTGCCGCAGCCCGACGGGCCGATCAGCACGCAGGTCCGGCCTTCTTCCACCGCGAGGTCGAGATTGTCGACGGCGGGGCGCGCGACGCCCGGAAAGATCTTGCTGACGCCTTCGAGGCGGATCATGCGGCCTTCCTCTTCATGATGCCCCCAGCCGCGCCTGGCGCGTCATCAGCCGCTCGACGCCCGCGAAGACGAGCTCGACCAGGAGCGCGAGCAGGGCGACCGCAACAGCGCCGGCGATCAGCTGCGGGAAGTTGAAATTCGCCATGCCGGCGGTGATCAGCTCGCCGAGCCCGCCGCCGCCGATGAAGGCGGCCAGCGTCGCCGCCGAGACGATCTGCACGGCGGCTGTGCGCACCCCGGCGAAGATCACCGGCAGCGCCAGCGGGATCTCGATCCGCGTCATCACCTGTCCGTCCGAGAGCCCCTGCCCGCGCGCCGCCTCGACGATGTCGCGGTCGACCTCGGTCAGGCCAGTATAGGTGTTGAGCAGCAGCGCCGGCAGGCCGTAGAGCGTCAGCGCCACGGCCGAGGGCAGGAAGCCTGTGCCGAGCACCGGCAGCATGATCACCAGCAGCGCCAGGCTCGGCACGGTGCGCAGGATGTTGACGATGGCGATCGCGGCATTGGCGAAGCCGCGATGGCGGGTGAGCAGCAGACCGAGCGGCAGCGCGATCAGCACCACCGCCAGCAGCGCGACGCTGGACAGCCAGAGATGGTTCTCCAGCGCGGTCCAGAAGATGCGCGGATTGGCGGAGATCCAGCCCAGCATCAGGCGCCCTCCGCCTGGGCCGCCCGGAAATGGAGCTCGAGCCGGCGCAGCGCCTCGTCGCAGGCGATGGCCAGCAGCGAGGTGACGACCGCGCCGACCACGACCTTCTCGCCAAAGTCCTGGGTGATGCCCTGGAAGATGATGTCGCCCAGGCCGCCGGCGTTGATGAAGGCCGCCACGGTCGCGACCGAGACCATCGTCACCACGGTGATGCGGATGCCGGCGATGATCACCGGCAGCGCCAGCGGCAGCTCGACGGAAAAGAGCCGGCGCAGGCGGCCATAGCCCATGCCGTCGGCGGCATCGAGGATATCGGGCGAGATCTCGCGCAGGCCCGTCGCGGTGTTGCGGATGATGATCAGCAGCGCATACATCACCAGGGCGACGATCGCCGGGCCGAAGCCGAGCCCGAGGACGGGAATGAGCAGCGCGAAGACCGCGAGCGCCGGCACGGTGTAGAGCGCGCCCGAGACCAGCAGCACGACGAGATAGAAGGTCGGCCGCCTCGCCGAGAGGATGCCGAGCGGCAGCCCGATCGCGAGCGAGATCGCGAGCCCGATACCGACGAGCTGGACATGCTCCCAGAGCGCGACGAGCAGCCGGTCGTAGTTTTCCAGGGTCCAGGTCATGCCGGCAGCCCTGCAAGCTCCGCCGCGAGCTCGCCTGCCGCCAGTTGCACGGCGAGCGCCTCGAACTCCCGCCCCATCGGCCGGTCGTCATCGAGCCGGGCGACATGGCGGCGCACGAAATCCTGAGCGCGTGCCGTGCCGGCGCCGAGCCTGACGCTCCCGCGCAGATCGACCGCCTCGGCCGCGACGACGAGTTCGATCGCCGCCAGCCGCAACAGATGCCCGGCGATGGCGCCTGTCTTCTCGACGATGCGCGGCGTCATTGGCGCGTAATCCTCGACGCCATCGGCGACCGGCAAGGTCATTGACCCCAATGGCAAGGCGAGATGCCGGATCTCGGCTTCGAGCGCAGCAGCGGTCTTCTGCGCTGTCGCGAATCCGGCATGCGAACCGCCATGGCGTGTCAGGAACCGCGGCAGGTCGCTGGAAACCGGCGACATCAGCTTAACGACGCGGAAGGCCGAGATCGTCGCGGCATGGGCGCTCGCCAGGCCCAACCCCTCGAAGGCGAGCGCCAGCGCGGTCGTGTCGAAATTCACGGTCGAGCGCAGCGTGTCGTCACCGACGAGCACCGCGGGACTGTCGCCAGCGCCGTTGAGCTCGATCTCGACCAGGTCGCGCGCGGCGGCAAGCGCCGCGAGCGCGGCGCCATTGACCGGCGCGAGGCAGCGAAAGGAGAGCGGATCCTGCACCCGCCGCGCCGCGCCGGCCTCGAACAGGTCGCTGCCGGCGAGCAGCGCGCGCAACCTGGCGCTGCCCGCCACCTGGCTCGGCACCGGCCTGAGCGCGACGAGATCGGCCGCGATCGGCGAGAGATTGGCGCGGTAGGCCTCGAGCGAGAGCGCGCCGGCAGCGGTCAGGGCCTCGAGCGCCAGCCGCATCTCGTGCAGCGCCAAAGCCGCCAGCCCGGTGCTCTCGGCATTGGCGTTGAGCAAGGCGAGCCCGTCCTTCGGCCCGAAATCGGGCAGCGCGATGCCGGCCGCCCGCATCGCCTCGGCGCCGGGCAGGATCCGGCCGCGATACTCGGCCTCGCCCTCGCCGGTCAGCGGCAGGAAGAGCTGGGCGAGCGAGCTCAGATCGGCCTCGCCGAGCGAGCCGATGCGCCGCACCACGGGATGGACCCCGGCATCGAGCATGGCGGCGATGGTCTCGGCGAAGACCGGCGAGATGCCGGAGGCGCCTTGTGCCAGGCCGGCAAGCCGCGCCAATAGTAGGGCGCGGACCTCCGCTTGCGACAGGGCCGCACCGACGCCGACGGCCCGCGCCCGCACCGCCCGCTGCTGGAAGGCGGCGATCTGGTCCTCCGCGAGCCGCGTGTCCACGGCAGCGCCAAGGCCCGTGGTCAGCCCATAGACCGCCTCGCCGCGCGCCAGCGAGCCTTCGACGACGCGCCGCGCCGTCTGCAGCCGCGCGCCGACAGAAGGCGCGAGCGCCACCCGCGCCTGTCCATGCGCGACCGCATGGACCTGGTCCAGCGAAAGCGGCCCGGCGCCGAGCGTAACGACGGACGCCGTGCCTTGCGCCCGCTCCATCAACAGCACGACCGCCTCAGCGGACCAGACCCTTGGCCTTCAGGAAATTGGCCGCGACGGTGCGCGGTTCCTTCTTGTCGACCTCGACCTGGCGGTTGAGCTCCTGCATGGTCGGGTTGTCGAGCACGTCACCGACCTTCTCCAGCGCCTCGACGATCTTGGCGTTGGCGGCGATCTCGGGGCGCACCACCGGCGCGAGGAAATAGGGCGGGAACAGCGACTTGTCGTCGTCGAGCGCCACGAATTTCTCGGCCGCGATCTGCCAGTCGGTCGAGAAGCCGTTGGCGACGTCGACCTGCTTCTGCGAGAGCGCCTCGTAGCGCAGGCGCAGCGCGGCGAATTGCTTGAACTCGCCGAACTCGGCGCCATAGACCTCCTTCAGGCCGGCGATGCCGTCGCGCCGGTCGACGAATTCGGTGCCGGCGCCGAGGCTGAGCTTCTTGGCGACCTTGCCGAGATCGCTCAGCGTCTTGAGATTGTGTTCCTTGGCGGTGTCCGGCCTGACCACGATCGCGTAGCCGTTATTGATGCGCGATGGCTTCAGCCAGGTCAGGTTGAACTCCTTCTCGTAATAGGCCTTGACCAGCCCGAGCACCTTGGCCGGGTCGCTCTCGGTGGTCGTCGCCTTCATCACGGCGTTAAAGCCGGTGCCGGTATATTCCGGGTAGAGGTCGATCGCGCCGCTCTTCAGCGCCTCATGCGCCACCAGCGTGCCGCCGAGATTGATCTTCCGCTCGACCTTGAAGCCGGCATTCTCGAGCGCCGCCGCATAGAGCTCGGCGACGATGAACTGCTCGGTGAAGTTCTTGGAGCCGATCTTGATCGTCTGGGCGAAGGCCGTCGAGAAACCGGCGACGATCACCGCGGCGGCGATGCAGAGCGTCTTTGCGAAGCGCATGCTGGCGAAATTCATGGTCGCCTCCTGTGATGGCTCGAGGGGTCAGCTAACGAGGGATCGTGACGGGTTGCAAGCTGCGGGCTCGGTGGAGACGAAATCCGCAGGCAAGCGGCATGCCCGGAGAAAAGCCCTCCACGCGGCGCTCAGCCGGCTGGATTGCGCTCGCCCGCGCGCACCGCGCCCGGCAGGCGATTCTCCGCCGGCGAGAGCGGGCAGACCCAGGCCTCCGAATAGGCGCAGGACGGGTAATAGGCGAAATTGAAGTCGAGGATGGTCTTGCCCGCCGGCGTCGCGCCGAGATCGGCGCTCTTGATCGTGTCGAGCAGGTAGCGGCCGCCGGCAAAGGTCTCCTCGCCATTGCTGGCATCGCCGAAGGGCAGGAAGCTGCCGCCGCCATAGCCCTCGATCCAGTAGAGCGTCAGCTCCCCGCCCAGCGCCGCGGCGAGGCCATGGCTCAGCGCATAGGGCCTGAGCACCATGGCGCCATCCTTGCCCGCCTCGACCCGGATGGTTTCGCGATCCTCGACCGGCCGCAGCATCACCTCGAAGCGCAGGGCCGGGTCATAATCGAAATAGCGGATGCCGCCGAAGCGCTCGCGCCGGGTCGCGGCCAGCGGCGATTGCGCATGCTCGCGAAAGAGCCGATCGCGGACGCCGCGCCAATGGGCCCAGCCCGCCTGCCCCGGCATCGCCCGCACAGCCGCATAGAGGTCGGCCACCTGCCGCCGCCAGTCCTGCAGCGCAGCGGTGGTCTCGAGCTTCGCCTTGGCCGGGTCGGCCGCGATCGTGGTGTGATTGGTCATGACGCGACCTCCGGTTCGGTGCGGCAGGATGGTCCCGGCGTGGGAGCGGCTCGTCGCCTCAACGCATCCGCGCCGCCGACGTTCCCCGCGTCGCGCATTGTGCCGGTCGTGCTGTCAGAGCGTGTCAGCGTCCGCCCGGTCAGGAGGCGAATTCGCCGGAGAAAGGCGGAAGGCGACGCGCGGCGCCTTCACGAGATCGCGAGGGGCAAACGTCATTCTCGGGCGGAGCGAAGCGCAGACCCGAGAATCTCGGGCAGGATTGGGCGCTCTTCCCTCCTGAGATGCTCGGGTCAAGCCCAAGCATGACGGTGAGCCCGGCCCAAACAAAAAGGCCGGCCACGAAAGGGCCGGCCTCGATCTCGAACCGATCAGATAGTCAGACGAACTGCGTCTTGAGGGCCTCGAACAGCCCGACCTGGTCGGCCAGCAGCTCGCGCTGCGCGTCGCGCTTGACGAAGACCTTGAACATGGCCTCGCCCGCGCCGTTGAAGAACTGCACCGAGCAGGAGCGGCGGCCGTGGAACTGACGGTCGACCAGGTAGATCGCCCGGCAATTCGCGGCCTTGATATGCCCGCCGATCGGGCTGTCGCCATGGATGTTGTAATAGCCGTGGCCGAACGACCCGACCGGCAATGTGCCCTCGCATTCGAGCACGATATCGGCGGTGTGGACGATGAAGAGCACCTCGCCCCAGGTCGCCAGCGCCTGCCAGAGCTCCTCGAAGCGGCCGGGCGCGATGAAATGGCGCTGCTCCGGCGGCGTCGCCTCCAGCACCGCGAGCGTCGGCACGCCGACCTCGCGGGCGATGGCCTCGATCACGCCGTCGGGCTTGGCGGCCAGCGCCTGCCTGACGCGCTCCATCGGGTCTGCCGGCGGCGGGTCCTGGACCGCCGCGGCGTTCGCCTGCGAGATCGACATGCCGCCCTCCCTCACTCTGCCGCCTGGCGTGGCAAATGCGGATTGGACTCGCTCAGCACCGTCTCGAAACCCTCGAACTCGGGATGGCCGAGGAAGATCGGCGTCGCGCGCGGCTGGCCGGCGCTGCGATGCGACTCGCGGAACTGCTCGGACTTGGTCCAGGCCGTGAAGTCCTCCTTCGAGGCCCAGGTCGTATGCGAGGAATAGAGGGTGTGATCCTCCTTCTCCGGGCCCTTGAGCAGATGGAAGGTGATGAAGCCCTTCATCTCGTCGAGGCGCGTCTTGCGGCTCGCCCAGACCTGTTCGAAGGCGGCCTCCTCTCCCTTGACGACCTTGAAGCGGTTCATGGCGATGAACATGACGATATCCATGGGTTGAATAGGCTTGCACGCAGAAGCGCGCCGTGACCGGCGTGCCGCTCTTGACCGCTTGTAGTAAAGCTGAATATCAACGTCAACGATGGCAAGTTTAGATCTAGTTTTGAATAATTAAAAACTGGAGATTACTTTGCTGTTGTGCAGTTGCCATCACTTCACCAGTTTTCAGGCCGACTATCCGCGCTGCGGTGCAACCGACCCGGGACGGCCTGCGGCCGGGAGACGGAGACCTCATGATGTCCAGGCTTCAGTCATCGCCAAGGCTGTCCGCGGCGCGTCTCTGCCGGCGTGAACTGGGCGCCGCGATCGGGCTGACGCTGCTCGCGGCCGGCGGCCTCATCGCGCCTGCGGTCTTCCCCGGCAGCGCCTTCGCGCAGACGCCCGAGCGCATCGTCGCGGTCGGCGGCGTGATCACCGAGGTGCTCTATGCGCTCGGCCTGCAGGACCGGATCGTCGGCGTCGACACCACCAGCCAGTTCCCGCCGGAGGCGCTGAAGGACAAGCCCAATGTCGGCTATGTCCGGGCGCTCTCGGCCGAGGGCGTGCTGTCGCTGAAGCCCTCGCTCGTCATCGCCATCGAAGGCGCCGGTCCGCCCGACGCGGTCTCGCTGCTGAACGAGGCGGGCCTGCGCGTCTCGCGCATCTCGGAGGACAACTCCCCCGACGGCGTCGTCACCAAGATCCAGGCGATCGGCGCGGTCGCCGGCGCGGCGGAACCGGCCAGGCGCCTCGCCGAACAGACTAGGGCGCGCTTCGACGAGCTCGCGACCCTGCGCGCTGCGCTGCCGGCCAAGCGCCGGGTACTGTTCGTGCTGTCCCTGCAGAACGGTCGCGCGCTGGTCGGCGGCCGCAACAGCTCGGCCGACGCGATCATCGCGATGGCGGGCGGCGTCAACGTCGCCCAGGAAGTCGAGGGCTACAAGCCGATGACCGACGAGGCGATCATCGCGGCGGCGCCGGACGTCATCCTGATGATGCGCAACAGCAGCAGCCACAACGCGACCCCTGACGAGCTCTTCGCCATGCCGGTCTTCTCGCAGACCCCCGCGGCAGCGGGCAAGGCGCTCGTCCGGATGGATGCGCTCTATCTGCTCGGCTTCGGGCCGCGCACGCCGTCAGCCGCCCGCGACCTGATGGCCGCGCTCTATCCCGATGCCGCGATCCCGCCGCTGAAGACCACCGCCGCACCATGACGCTCGCCGCCCGCCCGGCCGGCGTGATGAGCGCGTCCACCCTCAGCGCCTTCGCCGCGAGCCGCCGCCGCCAGGCCGTGCTCGTCATTGCCGGGCTGACCCTGTTCTGCCTCCTGCTGGTCTTGCTGGCGATCGGCCAGGGCGCCTTCACGATCGCGCCCGGCCGGGTCGCCCAGATCCTCTGGGCCAGGCTCGCCGGCGACACGGCGCTGCTCGAAGGCCGCGACGCGCTGGTCGTGCTCAATATCCGCCTGCCGCGCGTGCTGCTCGGGCTGCTGGTCGGCGCGTCGCTCGCGGTCTCGGGCGCCCTGATGCAGGGGCTCTTCCGCAATCCGCTCGCCGATCCCGGCCTCGTCGGCGTCTCGGCCGGCGCGGGACTCGCGGCGGCGGCGACCATCGTGCTCGGCGACCGCTTCCTGACCGGCATGGCGATGAAGCTGCCCTTCGCGGTCCTGCCCTTCGGCGCCTTTTGCGGCGGGCTGATCTCGACCCTGACGCTCTACCTGATCGCGACGCGCCAGGGCCGCACCTCGGTCGCGACCATGCTGCTCGCCGGCGTCGCGCTCGGCGCGCTCGCGGGCGCGCTGACCGGACTGCTCGCCTTCATCTCCGACGACCGGCAATTGCGCGACCTGACCTTCTGGTCGCTCGGCAGCCTCGGCGGCGCGAGCTGGACCAAGTTCGTGGTGATCGCGCCGATCGTCCTGCCGCTGCTCTTTGCCGTGCCGCTCCTGGCCCGCGGGCTGAACGCGCTGATGCTGGGCGAGGCCGAAGCCTATCATCTCGGCGTGCCGGTCCAGCGCATCAAGGCGCTGGCGATCCTGCTCGTCGCGCTTGCGGTCGGCGCCAGCGTCGCGGCGGCCGGCGTGATCGGCTTCGTCGGCATCGTCGTGCCGCATCTGATCCGCCTCGCCCTCGGCCCGGACCACCGCCTGCTGCTGCCGCTCTCGGCGCTCGGCGGCGCGGCCCTGCTCGTCGCCGCCGACATCGTCGCGCGCATGGTGGTGAGCCCGGCCGAGCTGCCGATCGGCATCGTCACCGCGGCGCTCGGCGCGCCGTTCTTCCTCTGGCTGCTGCTGCGCCGCGCGGATGGCCTCGATGGCTGAGCTCGCGCCCATCGTCTCCGGCCGCGGGCTGAGCTTCATGGCCGGCGGCAAGGCGCTGGTGACTGAGGCCTCGCTCGAGCTCCGGCCCGGCGAGACCACGATCCTGATCGGCCCCAACGGCGCCGGCAAATCCACCTTGCTCAAGCTCGTGACCGGCGAGCTGAAGCCGGCCGGCGGCGAGGTCCTGCTCGACGGCGATGCCCTGCCCGCCATTCCGCATTGGCGGCTGGCCTGCCAGCGCGCCGTGATGGCCCAGCAGACGCGGCTCGCCTTCCCTTTCAGCGTTTACGAGGTCGCCCGGCTCGGCGTCGACGGCGTCGGCCGGGCGCTGTCGCGCCAGCGCCGCGAGGCGATGGTCGGCGAATGCCTGGCGGCGGCCGGCGTCGTCGATCTCGCGCCGCGCCGCTACCAGACCCTGTCGGGCGGCGAGCAGCAGCGCGTCCAGTTCGCCCGGGTGCTCTGCCAGCTCGAGGCCGGACGCAGCGTCGCCGAGCGCCAGGCGCTCTTCCTCGACGAGCCGATCGCCAGCCTCGACCTTTGCCACCAGCTCGCACTGCTCGACATGGCCCGCGCCATCGCCGCGCGCGGCGTCGCCGTGCTGATCGTGCTGCACGACATCAACCTCGCCGTGACCTATGCCGACCGCCTCGTCGTGATGGACCGCGGCCGCATCGTCGCGCAGGGCGAGCCGGCCGCGACCCTCGACGACGCCCTGCTGCGCCATGTCTTCAAAGTCGACCTCAGCTTCAGCCGCGCGCCCGCCGCCGGCCTGCCTTTCCTCCTGCCCCAGCAGCACCGGCCCGGTTCCGCGGCTTGACGCCCGGCCCAGTTATTTTAAGCTTGAAATAACTAGCGGGAGGAGTGGCGCGCCATGGCCGGAGCGGAAGGCAGGCTGTCCTATGGACGTTATCTCCAGGTCGACCGGCTGCTCGCTTGCCAGGAGCCCGAGAGCCTGAAGGCCGGGACGCCTGCCCATGACGAGATGCTCTTCATCATCGTCCACCAGGCCTATGAGCTCTGGTTCAAGCAGATCCTGCATGAGCTCGACCGCATCCAGGACGATTTCGCCGCAAGCCCGGTCGCCGACGAACATCTCGGCCGCATCACCGCCGGGCTCGGGCGCATCCACGAGATCCTGAAGCTGCTGGTCGGCCAGCTCGACGTGCTGGAGACGATGACGCCGGCCGGCTTCCTCGAATTCCGCGACCTGCTGACCCCGGCCTCCGGCTTCCAGTCGGTCCAGTTCCGGCTGATCGAGACCCGCCTCGGCCTGCGCGACGAAAGCAGGCTCCGCATCGACGAGCAGAGCATGCGCGAGCGCCTGGCGCCGGAAGACCGCGCCAGGCTCGACGCCGACCACAAGCCTTCCCTGCTCGCCCAGCTCGACACCTGGCTGGCGCGCACGCCTTTCGTCGCGCTCGGCGACTACAGCTTCCGCGAGAGCTACCGCGCCGCCGTGATCGCCGCGCTGAGGCGCGACGCCAGCAGCGTCGGCTCCGATCCCTCGCTGCCGGAGGCGCAGCGGCAGGCTGATGCAGCCGCGATCGAGAAGGCGCTCGCCCGGTTCCAGGCCCTGTTCGAGCCGGAGGCGGAGACCGCGACCTGGCGGATGTCGGCGCCGGCGATCGAGGCCGCGCTGTTCATCGCGCTCTATCGCGACATGCCGGTGCTGCAATTGCCCTTCCGCCTGCTGCAGAGCCTGATGGATATCGACGAGAGCCTGACGCTCTGGCGCCTGCGCCATGCGCTGATGGTCGAGCGCATGATCGGCGTCAGGCCCGGCACGGGCGGTTCCTCCGGCTCGGGCTATTTGCGCGCGACGGCCGAGAAGCACCGGATCTTCATCGACCTCTTCCACCTCTCGACCTATCTGCTGGCGGCGCGCGACCTGCCGCCTTTGCCGGAAGACCTGCGCCGGCGCATGGGCTTCAGCTACGGGGCGCTGTGATGACGGGCGACTGGACGGAGCATTTCGCCCGCTTTCGCGACATGGCGCCGGGCCGCATCAACCTTGCCGCCCATAGCCACCATGACTGGCCCGATGTCAGCTTCGCCGGGCAGGGCCTGGCCTGGATCGATGCGGCCAGGCTCGCCGGCGACAAATGGGACCTCGTCTTCGGCGAGCTGATCCCCGCCGTCCAGGCCGGCATCGCGCGCCATCTCGACCTGCCCGACCCGGCGACCATCGCCTTCGCGCCCAACACCCACGACTTCCTGCGCCGGCTGCTCTCCTGCCTGCCGGTGCGGCGTCCGCCTCGCGTGCTGACCACCGGCGCCGAGTTCCACACAGCCAGACGGCAATTGACGCGCCTCGCCGAAGACGGGCTGATCCTGCTCGACGAGGTCGCGGCCGAGCCTTTCGCGACGCTGCATGACCGCCTGCTGGGCGTGATCGCCGCTGGGGGGCACGACCTGATCTATCTCAGCCAGGTCCTGTTCAATTCGGGCGCGACGCTCGGCGACCTCGCCGCGCTCGTCCGCGCCGTGCCCTCGCCCGAGACGCTCGTCGCGATCGACGGCTATCACGGCTATCTTGCCCTGCCGACCGACCTCTCCGCCATCGCCGACCGCGCCTTCTACATCGCCGGCGGCTACAAATACGCGATGGCGGGCGAGGGCTGCTGCTTCATGCATTGCCCGCCCGGATATGGCCCGCGCCCGCGCGACACAGGCTGGTATGCCGCCTTCGGCACGCTCACCGCCGCGCCGGGCAGCAGCATCGGCTATCCCGCCGATGGCGGCCGCTTCCTCGGCGCGACCTTCGATCCGAGCGGGCTCTACCGGATGCGCGCCGTGCTCGACTGGCTCGCCGGCGAGGGGCTCGACGCCGGCATCATCCACCGACACGCCATCGCCCTGATGCGGCAATTCCTCGCCGGGCTCGACGCGCTGCAGCTGGAGGCCCTGTCCGCCGAAAACCTGATCACCCCGCTCGGCGACCCGGCGGCGCATGGCAATTTCCTCGCCTTCCGTACGGAAGAGGCCGGCGCGCTCGAGGCGGCGCTGGCGCAGCGCGGCATCGCCAGCGACCATCGCGGCGACGTCCTGCGCTTCGGCTTCGG
This sequence comes from Allobosea sp., assembly GCF_051860145.1. Taxonomy (GTDB): domain Bacteria; phylum Pseudomonadota; class Alphaproteobacteria; order Rhizobiales; family Beijerinckiaceae; genus Allobosea. The sequence continues at coordinate 24,402 of NZ_JBHYEM010000027.1, forward strand.
CCTGGCGCTCGACGAAGGCGACGTCACCGACGCCCTGGAGCGGATGAGCGGCCTGCAAATCTGATTGGAGCGACGCGCTTTACCGGCGATTCATGCTGAATCAGCGCTTCACCATATCGCTCAACCGGCGATTCACGCTCGTCGCGTCAGATCTTGCGCAACCCATTGCGCGGGAGGCGGACATGACCAGACGCATCGCTCCGATCGATCTCTTGCTGGCGGCGGCGCTCTCGCTCCTGGCGCTGGCTTTGGCTGGCCGGCCGGCACTCGCCCGCGAGCTCGTCCAGTTCGAGGATGCCCGCTACAATCCGGGCACGATCGTCATCCGCACCGGCCAGCGCAGCCTCTATTTCGTCACGGCGCCCGGCGAGGCGATCCGCTACCAGATCGCCGTCGGCATGGCCGGCCGGCAATGGCGCGGCGTCAAATATGTCGAGGAGCTCGCGGTCGAGCCGTCCTGGAGCCCGCCGGCCTCGGTCAAGCGCGCCCAGCCCTATTTGCCCGACATCATTCCCAGCGGCTCGCCGCGCAACCCGATGGGTGCGCGCGTGATCGGGCTCGGCCCCGGCGGCGAATACGCCATCCACGGCACCAACGTGCCGAGCAAGATCGGCAGCGCGGTCTCCTTCGGCTGCTTCCGCATGCATAACCGCGACGTGATCGACCTCTATGAGCGTGTCCGCATGGGCACGCCGGTGGTGGTTTTGCCATAGAGCGCAGGCGGCCCTCTTCCCTTCTCCCTCTTGCGGGAGAAGGGAAGGCGCGATTTAAAGCGCGACCGGCGAGAGCAGCGGCTTCCCTGCGAAGAACGCGGCGAGATTGCCGAGCAGCAGCTCCTGCTGGGCGATCTGCGCCGATTCGGCATTGGCGCCGATATGCGGCGTCAGCACCACGTTCTCCAGCGCCCGCAGCCGCTCCGGCACATGCGGCTCGTTCTCGTAGACGTCGAGTGCCGCCCCGGCGATCGTCCCGGTCTCGAGCGCCTCGCAAAGCGCCGTCTCGTCGACGGCGATGCCGCGCGAGATATTGACGAGATGCCCCTGCGGACCGAGCGCCGCCAGGACCCCGGCATTGATCGCATGACGGTTCTCGGCGCTGGCCCGCGCGGACACCACCAGCACATCCGCCCAACGCGCCAGCCCGACCAGGCTGTCGTGATAGAGATAGGGCAGCTCCGGCCGCTCTGAGCGGTTGTGATAGCCGATCTCCATGTCGAAGGCCGCGGCCCGGCTGGCGATGCGGCTGCCGATGGCGCCGAGCCCGTAGATGCCGAGCTTGCGCCCCGCCAGCCCCGGCACATGCGCCATCCGCTCGACGGCATTGCCCTTCCAGCGCCCGGCCCGCACGAAACGGTCGCCGGCGACGACCTGGCGGGCGCTCGCCAGCAGGAGCCCCATCGCGAATTCCGCCACGCTGTTGGCATTGGCGTCGGCGGCGTTGCTCAGGAGGATGCCGCGCTCCCGTGCCCGGGCCCGGTCGACGCCCTCGAAGCCCGTGCCGTAGCAGGAGATCAGCCCGAGCTTCGGCAACGCGTCGATCAGGGCTGCATCGGTCTTCAGGCTGCCGATGGTGAGCAGCGCCCGGGCCTCCTGCGCCCCGTCGGGCAAGGCGTCCGGCGCCGAGCGCGCCAAGGGGCCGAGCAGCTCATAATGTTCGCTCAGGCGCTCCACCAGCCTCCCGGGCAGGCGTGGGGCCATCAGAATGGTCGGTTTCACGGTGCTGGGTCCTCGGCGGGCGATGCTGCATCGCAACATCAGTTGGCGCGCCACTCAACCCGCGCCGCCATGCAGGCCGCCATCTCGCAAATGCAACACAACCCGCCCTTGGGTCACGTATCAAAAAAGGCGAATCATGGCGAAGAGCCTCTCGCCTGCGACAAAAAAGCACGTTAACGTTTAACGGCACGACATCAATCGCGCTCGGGCCTGACACGCCGAGCCCAACAGGGGCTATCGATGGATCATCTCGCCGACGTCAAGAAATTCGCCAGGAAGCCACTCAACGAAGCCGCCTTTGCCGGCATGACCAAATCCTACGCGCTCGTGATGGGCAAACCCGACACCCGTTTCGTCGCCTGCTCGGATCCGGCCGAGCTGGAGCGCGTGCGCGAGAACTTCCTGAAGAAGAAACTCGGCCTGAAGACCGCCGATCTCGACGCCACGATCAAGGCGACCTGCGAGCACATGAAGTCGGACAACACCAAGTCGCGGCTGACCTTCTACTACCTGCTTGCCGAGCATTACGGGAAGCTGGCCCTCTTCGTGAAGAAATAGGACAGCAGTCATTCTCGGGCGAAGCCCTCGGGTCCGACCTTCTGTCGGCCCAAGGATAAAGCTCAGCGCAGGCCCGAGAATCTCCTGCCTGAAATGGTCGGCTCAAGGCCGACCATGACGGCGCAAGCAGCACCCCTCTCCAGCTCTAGCGATACAGATCGACGCGCGTCAGCGGCAGGCCCGACGGCCCCTTGCGCCGCTTCGAGACCAGCGTCTGGTTGATCAGCGCCCCGCCGCGCTCGAAGGCGAGCGAGCAGCCCGCCAGATAAAGCAGCCACATCCGCGTCCGTTCCGCGCCGATCTCGGCCTCGGCCTCGCTCTTGCGCGCGTTCAGCCGTTCGAACCAGAGCCGCGTCGTGCGCTGGTAGTGCTCGCGCCAGCCCTCGACGTCATGCACCTCGAAGCCGTAGCGCTCGAGATTGGCGATCGACATGCCGAGATGGTCGAGCTCGCCGCCCGGGAAGATGTAGCGCACCAGCGCGCGATATTCCGCCGGCATCTTGTTGAAGGCCCGCTCGGTCTTCTTGGCGCGGCGCGAGATCGAATGGTGCAGATAGAGCCCGCGCGGCTTCAGGAGCCGGTTCACCGCCTGGAAATAGGAGGGATGGTTGCGGATGCCGACATGCTCGAACATGCCGATCGAGGAGATCTTGTCGAAGACCCCTTCCATTTGCGTGAAGTCCTTGAGGTGCAGCGTGACCTTGCCCTGCAGCCCGAGCCGCTCGACCTTCTCGCGCGCCAGAGCGAGCTGCTCCTCGGCCAGCGTCACGCCATGCGCCTCGACGCCGTAATGCTGCGCGGCATGGCAGACCAGGGCGCCCCAGCCGCAACCGATATCGAGCAGTTTTTCGCCCGGCTGCAGGCGCAGCTTGCGGCAGATCATGTCGAGCTTGTCGCGCTGCGCCCGCTCGAGATTCTGATGGTCCTCGGTGAAATAGGCGCAGGTATAGACCATCGCCTCGTCGAGGAAGAGCCGGTAGAAATCGTTCGAGACGTCGTAGTGATAGGCGATATTGGCCTTGTTGGTCGCCGGCTGACCGTCACGCGCGATCGTGTCGCCCTTGAGATGATCGACCGCCTGCGGCGCCGTGCCGGGCGCGAAGACGAAGCGGCGCAGCACGTCGAACACCGCAGCTTTCGGGATGCCGCGCGCCAGCCGGCCGATCTTGCCCTCGGGCCGCGCCGCCGCGAGATCGAAGATCGTGCCGTTGACGATCGCGATGCGGTCGGTGACGTGCAGGTTGAGCAGCGTGTCGAGCTTGGGCTTGCGGACCAGCGCCGCGACCGCGCCGGAATCGCGGATCGCGATGGCGAGCCCCTCCTGCGGCCAGCCCGCCGGCACGCGCGAACCATCCCAGAGCGCGAAGCCGAGTTTCAGCCCGAGCTTCTCATGCGCCTCCGTCAGGAGCCGCCGCAGGGCGGCGAGGCGTTTGCTGTCGCTGTTCATGCTGAAAACCGGTCCAATACCCTGTCAGCCTGTCTTTGGCTGGAGGCGGGAGCCTTGGCAACCGGCGAACCCAACCTCCGGGTCATCCCGGCCGAAGCGAAGCGGAGAGCCGGGATCCATGCCGGAGCGCTTCACGTCGAGGTTCAGGCATGGATCCCGGATCTCCCTGCGGTCGCCCGGGATGACGCTGTAAGCCGATGGCCTCGCTCAAAAATCGCTCGCGATCCCCTTCACCTCCCAGTCGTCGTAGCGCACCGGTTCGAGTCCGCCGCGGCCGTTGACCTCCTTCTCGCGCCCGAGCGCGGCCGCATGCGCGTCGATCGCGGCGCGGCGGGCCTCGGCCTCCGCCAGAGCGCGCTGCGCCGCCGGCGGCAGGGTCTTTGCGGGCGCCGGCGCGGGCTGGTTCGCGGGCTGGTTCTTGGCGCTGGGCTCTGGCATCGACACGGCGCTCTCTTGCAGGACGCTCTCTTGCGGGATCGGCATGGTTCTCACCACATAAGGCCGGACATCGCGTCTGGGGAGGGCCTTGCGGCCACCCGGCGCATGCAACCGAAGAGGGGAAACCGATGAATTATGTCCGCACCGGCATCCTGATGGCCGGTCTCACCGCGCTCTTCGGCGTGGTCGGCTATTTGCTCGGCGGCGCGGGCGGCATGCTGATCGCGCTCGGCATCGCCGTCGCGACTAATCTCTACAGCTACTGGAATTCCGACCGGCTGGCGCTCGCCGCCCATAATGCCCACGAAGTCGACGAGCGCAGCGCGCCCGAGCTCTACGGCATGGTGCGCGACCTCGCGACGCGCGCCAACCTGCCGATGCCGCGCGTCTACCTGATCGACGAGGACCAGCCCAACGCCTTCGCCACCGGCCGCAACCCGCAGAACGCGGCCGTCGCGGCGACGACCGGCATCATGCGGACGCTGAGCTATGACGAGCTCACCGGCGTGATGGCGCACGAGCTCGCCCATATCAAGAACCACGACACGCTGACCATGACGATCACCGCCACGATGGCGGGCGCGATCTCCTCGCTGACCACCTTCGGCATGTTCTTCGGCTCGCGCGAGAACCGGCCGAACTTTCTGATCCAGATCCTGATCTCGGTGCTGGCCCCGATGGCGGCGATGATCATCCAGATGGCGATCTCGCGTTCGCGCGAATACGAGGCCGACCGGCTCGGCGGCGAGATCTGCGGCAACCCGGTCGCGCTCGCCGACGCGCTCGCCAAGATCGCCGGCGGCGTCCAGCAGATTCCGAACGAGACGGCGGAGGAGAAGCCTGCTACGGCGCATATGTTCATCATCAACCCGCTGAGCGGACAGGGCATGGATTCGCTGTTTTCGACCCACCCGGACACGGGAAACCGCATCGCCGCGCTGATGGAGCAGGCCCGCGCCATGGGCGTCGGCCGCGGCGCTGCGCTCGGCGGCTTCACGAGCCAGGCCGCGCAGAGTCCGTGGAACAGCGACCGCCAGCCCGGCCCCTGGGGCTGAGGAATGGCGATTCTGGATCAAGCGGGCCGCCGGCCGATCGACGACGCCCCCGGCCTGCCGGCGCGCCGGCTCGCTGCCGGCCTGATCGACGAGGTGCTGCGGGCGCGCACCGCGCTCGACGAGACCTATGAGCGGATGAGCCCGGCCTTCGGACTCGATGCCGCCGACGCCGCGCTCGCCCGCGCCATCGCGATCACCGCCTTCCGCCGGCTCGGTACCATCCAGCACGCCATCAATACCCGGCTCGAGCGCGGCAGCCCGCGCAATTCCGGACCCTTCGAGCCGATCCTGGTCGCGGCCGCCGCCCAGATCCTGTTCCTCGACGTGCCGGACCATGCCGCCGTCGACCTCGCAATCCGCCATCTCCACGAGGATGGCCGCTCGGCCCGCTATGCCGCCCTCGGCAACGCCCTGCTGCGCCGGCTCGCCCGCGAGCGCGAGGCGATCCTGGGCGAAACCGCCGACCCCTTCGCCGACACGCCGCCCTGGCTCGCCGAGAGCTGGCGCGCAGCCTATGGCGAGGAGGTCGCGGCCGCCATCGCCGCCAGCCACGCCGAGGAGCCGCCGCTCGACCTGACGGTCAAGAGCGACCCCGCCGGCTGGGCCGAAAAGCTCGGAGGCATCGTCCTGCCGACCGGCTCGGTGCGCCTGCGCGAGCGCCAGCCGGTGCCGGGCCTGCCCGGCTTCACGGAGGGCGAGTGGTGGGTGCAGGACGCCGCCGCCGCCCTGCCGGCGCGCCTGCTGGCGCCCAAGCCCGGCGAGCGCATCGCCGATCTCTGCGCCGCCCCCGGCGGCAAGACGGCACAGCTCGCCGCAGCCGGCGCGAATGTGACGGCGGTCGATCGTTCGGCCCCACGCCTGCGCCGCCTGCGCGCCAATCTCGAACGGCTCGGGCTTACGGCCGAGATCGTCGCGACCGATGCCGCGACCTGGCAGGCCGAGCCCTTCGACGCGGTCCTGCTCGATGCGCCCTGCAGCGCCACCGGCACGATCCGCCGCCACCCCGACGCCGCCTGGACCAAGACGCCCGAGGATCGCGACAGGCTGGTCGCGCTCCAGGCCCGGCTGCTGAACGCGGCGGCGCGCCTGACGAAGCCCGGCGGGCGGCTGGTCTATTGTACCTGCTCGCTCGAACCCGAGGAGGGCGAGCGCCGGATCGAAGCTTTCCTTGGCGCCAACCCGGACTTTGCGCGCGCCCCGGTCAGGCCGGAGGACATCGGCGGCCTGGGCGAGGCGATCGACGCCGCCGGCGACCTGCGCAGCCTGCCGCACCAGCTCCGAGGCGAGACGGCGCGGCTCTCGGGATGGACCGGATTTTACGCAAGCCGTCTGATCAGGCTATGACAAAGCCGGGATTCGCATGGCGCGGCCACTTCCTCCGGGACGATTCGCGCCGGGACGGGGTGAGCTGGGTCATTGAGCGGCTGGTCTGAGCAAAAAGGGCTTGCCCAGGCCGCGATCGGGCGGGCTGCACGGCGCACGCGTGGCCAGTTCGTCGGCGCCGCCCGCCGCTTCTGGCCGTTCGGCCATGTCCAGGCGACGCGCCTGCTCTTCGCCCCGCATGATTTACGCACCGCCGACCCGACCACCGCCGGCGACATCTATTCCGGCTATTACGCCTTCGCCGGCCGCACGCTCAGGACCCATGGCGAATCGCCCTTCGAGGCTCTTCCGCCGAGCGAAGCCTGGTCCGAGGCGCTCTACGGCTTCGCCTGGCTGCGGCACATGCGCGCTGCCGACACCGCGATCGCCCGCGCCAATGCCCGCGCCCTCGTCGACGAATTCATGGTCAAGCGGCGCGACCGCGACGAGGTCGCACGGCAGCCGGCGGTCGCGGCGCGGCGGCTGATCTCGTTCCTGTCGCACTCGCCACTCCTGCTCGAAGGCGCGGACCATGCCTTCTACGAGCGCTTCATCCGCCACATCGCCAAGCTGACCGAACGGCTCACTTTGGCGCTGGCCGGGGCGGTCGAGGGCGCGGCCCGGCTGCAATGCCTGATCGCCGTCACCTTCGCCGCGATCAGCCTCGACGGCCAGGACCGGCGGCTGCGGCGCCACGAGGCGACGCTCTCCGACGAGCTCGACCACCAGATCCTGCCCGATGGCGGCCATCTCAGCCGCAATCCGCGGCTGATCATCGAATTGCTGCTCGACCTGCTGCCCCTGCGCGAGACCTTCGCCGCACGCGGGCTCGAGCCGCCGCGCAGCGTCATCATGGCGATCGAGCGGATGATGCCGCATCTGCGGCTGTTCCGGCATGGCGACGGCGCGCTGGCGCTGTTCAACGGCATGGGCGTCACCCCGCCCGACCTGATGGCGACGCTCGCCGCCCATGACGACGCCCGCGCCCGGCCGATCGAGCACGCCGCCTATTCCGGCTATGACCGCCTCGCCGCCGGGCGCGCCGCCGTCGTGATCGATGCCGGCGCGCCGCCGCGCGGCGCCAATTCGGTCGAGGCCCATGCCGGCTGCCTCGCCTTCGAGTTCTCCAGCGGCAGCCAGCGCATCATCGTCAATTGCGGCGCGAGCCGTTTCGGACCGCCGGAGCTGATGCTGGCCGCGCGCAGCACTGCCGCTCATTCGACCGTGATCCTCGACGAGAGGTCGAGCGCCTCCTTCGGCCTCGTGCTCGGCGAGCAGCGCATCGTCGCCGGCCCGACCGACGTGCGGGTCGCACGCCAGGACACCGAAGCCGGCCAGGAATGGGTGGCGAGCCATGACGGCTACCGGCGCCGGCTTGCAGCCGTGCATACGCGTCGGCTGCTGCTGAGCCGGGACGGCGCGACACTGGCCGGCGAGGACGAGGTCGCGCTTTCCGCCCCGCTGGAGAGCCTGCCCGCCGTCGCGCGCTTCCACCTGCATCCCGGCGTCAGGCCGAGCCTGACCCGCGACGGCCAGGGCGCCATGCTGGCCCTGCCCTCCGGCGAGGTCTGGGCGTTCGAGGCCCCTGGGCTGGCGGTCGCGATCGAGGAGAGCATCTTCCTCGCCGCTGCCGACGGCAGGCGGCGGACCGAGCAGCTCAGCGTCAGCTACGACGCGGCGCAGACGCCGCAGATCATCTGGCGCTTCGCCCGCGTCGGCACGGCGCCGCGTCCCGGCAGGCCGCAGGAGCCGTCCGAACCCGCAGCGCAATTGCCGCTGTGACATTCCGGCCTGGCCGGCGGAATGCTTTGCATCGGCGCCCCGGCATGATAGGGCCGCGCCGAGCCGCCTTCATTGCACCGCACACCGGATTGTCCCGATGCCGAATGAGCTTCGCCGCGTCGAACGCGCCCTTCTTTCCGTTTCCGACAAGACCGGGCTGATCGCGTTCGCGCGGGCGCTGCACCGGCTCGGCATCGCCTTGGTCTCGACCGGCGGCACCGCCAAGGCGATCGCGGAGGCTGGCCTGCCCGTCACCGACGTCTCCGATCTCACCGGCTTCCCCGAGATGATGGATGGCCGCGTCAAGACGCTGCATCCCAAGGTCCATGGCGGGTTGCTCGCCATCCGCTCGCATCCCGAGCACCAGGCCTCGATGCTCGGCCACGGCATCGCGCCGATCGACCTGCTCGTCGTCAATCTCTACCCGTTCGAGGCCACCGTCGCCGCCGGCAAAGGCTATGACGACTGCATCGAGAACATCGATATCGGCGGGCCGGCGATGATCCGTGCCGCCGCCAAGAACCATAACGACGTCGCCGTCGTGGTCGATGCCTCCGACTATGCGTCCGTGCTCGGCGAGCTCGAGAGCCAGAAGGGCGCGACCACGCTGACGCTGCGCCGCAAGCTGGCGCAGAAGGCCTATGCCCGCACTGCCGCCTATGACGCCGCGATCTCGAACTGGTTCGCCGGCGAGCTCAAGGAAACGGCCCCGGATTACCGCGCGCTCGGCGGCCATCTCGCCGAGAGCCTGCGCTATGGCGAGAACCCGCATCAATGGGCCGCCTTCTATCGCACGCCCGAGAGCCGCCCCGGCGTCGCCACCGCGCGGCAGGTCCAGGGCAAGCAGCTCTCCTACAACAACATCAACGACACCGACGCCGCCTTCGAATGCGTCGCGGAGTTCGCTCCAGCCGCCTCGGCCGCCTGTGTCATCGTCAAGCACGCCAATCCCTGCGGCGTCGCCTCGGGCTCGTCGCTGCTGGAAGCCTACGAGAAGGCGCTGGCCTGCGACCCCATTTCGGCCTTCGGCGGCATCGTCGCGCTCAACCGCAAGCTCGATGCGCAGGCCGCCAAGAAGATCGTCGAGGTCTTCACCGAGGTGATCATCGCGCCCGAGGCCGACGAGGAGGCGATCGCGATCATCGCCGCCAAGAAGAACCTTCGCCTGCTGCTGACCGGGGGCCTGCCCGACCCGCGCCTCGGCGGGCTCTCGCTGCGCACAGTTTCCGGCGGCTTCCTCGCCCAGGCGCGCGACAATGCCGTTGTCGACGACATGGAGCGCAAAGTCGTGACCAAGCGCGCGCCGAGCGAGGCCGAGCTCGCCGACCTGCGCTTCGCCTTCCGCGTCGCCAAACACGTCAAGTCGAACGCCATCGTCTATGTGAAGGACCTCGCCACGGTCGGCATCGGCGCCGGCCAGATGAGCCGGGTCGATTCCTCGCGCATCGCCGCCTGGAAGGCGAGCGAGGCGGCCAAGGCCGCCGGCGTCCCCGAGAGCCTGGCCAAGGGCTCCGTCGTCGCCTCGGACGCCTTCTTCCCCTTCGCCGACGGGTTGCTGGCCGCGGCCGAGGCCGGCGCCACCGCGGTGATCCAGCCCGGCGGCTCGATGCGCGACGACGAGGTGATCAAGGCCGCCAATGAGGCCGGCCTCGCCATGGTCTTTACGGGGCACCGGCATTTCCGGCATTGAACCGGCTGACGCCCCCACCGTCATGCTCGGGCTTGTCCCGGGCATCCACGGCTAGACACCCCCTTGGGCAGCAAAGACATGGGTGGTCGGCACAAGGCCGACCATGACGGGTGAGAGCTTTCCGCCCAGTCGCATCTTGCTCTAGTGTGGCGCTGCTGAGGATGGGGCCGGGATGACGGAGAAAAGCGCCAAACGCAACGTGCTAAGGCAGCGCGTCGCGGACGAGCATGCCAAGGTCAGCTTCGTCGAGCTGTTCTTCGATCTCGTCTTCGTCTTCGCGATCACCCAGATCTCGCACAGCCTGGTCGAGCATTTTACGCTACAGGGCCTGGCCCAGGCCGCCCTGCTGCTCGGGGCGGTCTGGTGGGTCTGGGTCTATACGAGCTGGGTGACCAACTGGCTCGATCCGGACAGCGTGCCGGTGCGGCTGATGCTGTTCGCGCTGATGTTCGCGGGCCTGCTGCTCTCGACCTCGATCCCCGAGGCCTTCGGCGAGAAGGGGCTGGTCTTCGCCGGGGCCTATGCGGCCATGCAGATCGGCCGTTCGGTCTTCACGCTGCTGAGCCTGAAGGGGCGCAGCCCGGCCAATTACCGGAACTTCCAGCGCATCACGGCCTGGCTCGTGCTGACAGGCATGCTCTGGATCGCCGGCGGTCTCGTCGAAGGCCAGGCGCGCTTTGCCCTTTGGGCGCTGGCGCTCGGCATCGAACTTCTCCTGCCCTCGATCGGCTTCCGCTTTCCCGGCCTCGGCCGCTCGACCACGGCCGACTGGGATATCGAGGGCGGCCATCTCGCCGAACGCTGCGGCCTGTTCATCATCATCGCGCTCGGCGAATCCGTGCTGGTGACCGGCGCGACCTTCGCCAAGCTGGCGATGACGCCCGAGACGGTCCTCGCTTTCGCCAATTCCTTCGCCAGCTCGGTCGCGATGTGGTGGATCTATTTCAACATCGGCGCCGAACGCGCGAGCCATCGCATCGCCCATTCCGACGATCCCGGCCGGATCGCGCGCATCGCCTATACCTATATCCACCTGCTGCTCGTCGCCGGCATCATCCTGGTCGCCGTCGCGGACGAATTCGTGCTCGCACATCCCGCCGGGCATACCGAGGCCAAGGTCGCCATCGCGGTGATCGCCGGGCCGGCCTGCTATGTTCTGGGAAACCTGCTCTTCAAGAAGGCGACCGCCGGCTGGTATCCGCTCTCGCATCTGGTCGGGCTGGCCCTGTTCGCCCTGCTCGTGCCGGCGGCGGCGATCCTCTCGCCGCTCGCGCTCAGCCTCGCCGCGACGCTCGTCCTCATTGTCATCGCGACCTGGGAAACCCTCTCGTTGCGGCCGAAGGAGGCCTGAATGCACACTGTCAAGGTCATCGCCGCCGGCTTCGCGCTGCTCGGCATCCTGCTGCTGATCGCACCGCGCCTGAACACCGGCGCGACCCATCCGATCGTCTTCGCCGCGAAGATCTTCATCCCGCTCTGGTTCGCCGCAGCCCTGGTCAATCTCTGGATCGGCATCAATCGCGCCGGCTACAGCGCCGCGCAGGAATGGCCGATCTTCCTCGTCGTCTTCGGCGTGCCGGCCGCCGTCGCCTGGCTGCTGCGCTGGCGCTTCGGAAAGCCCTCCGCATGAGCCTGGATTCCGTTCGCGCCTTCTTTGCCGAGCATGCCCCCGAGATCGCGATCATCGAGACGCAAGGCAGCAGCGCCACGGTGACGCTGGCGGCTGAGGCCCATGGCGTTGAGCCCGCGCAGATCGCCAAGACGCTCTCGCTCAGGATCGGCGAGCGCGTGGTGCTGGTCGTGACCAGCGGCACCGGCCGGCTCGACAACCGCAAAGTCAAAGCGGCGCTCGGCGGCAAGCCGCGCATGCTGGATGCGCAGGAGGTCGTGGCGATCACCGGCCATCCGGTCGGCGGCGTCTGCCCCTTCGGATTACCGACGCCATTGCCAATCTATTGCGACGTCTCGCTCAGGGCCTTCGACGAGGTCGTCCCCGCCGCCGGCTCGACCCGGAGCGCACTGCGCATCAGCCCCGAGCGCCTGGCCGATCTGACGAAGGCCGAATGGGTCGATGTCTGCCAGGAGCCGGGCTGAACGCGGACGCCTGTCAGCCCTTGCCACCCACCCGCTCGATCAGCGCCATGGCGGCCGCCGGATTGCGGACCTTGTCGCCGCTGATGACATAGAGGAAGACGTCGCGCCCGCCCTTGGCCTCGGTCGGCGGCACGACGGCGTCGAGATCCTTCGGCACGCCGCCCGCGGCCCAGACGCGGGCGCGCTCGGCCCAGCCGTCGAGATCCTTGCCCGCATAGCCTTCCGGCTGCGCCTCCTGCGTGCCCATGATCCGGGCATAGACGAAGGGCGCGGTCGCATCGGCGATCTGCGTGTATTTCGAATCCGCAGCGGTGACGACGGCGACGCCGTATTCGCGCAGCAGCGCGACGAAATCCGGCGAACGGAAGCTGTCATGGCGGACCTCGACGGCATGGCGCACGACCTGACCGTCGACGGAATGCGGCAGCAGCTTCAGGAAGGCCTCGAAATCCTTCGGATCGAACTGCTTGGTGCCCATGAACTGCCAGTTGATCGGGCCGAGCTTCTCCTTCAGCCCGAGCACGCCGCCGGTGATGAATTTTTCGATCGACGGTCCGGCCTCGGCCAGAACCCGCCGGTTGGTGATGTAGCGCGAGCCCTTCAGCGCGAAAACGAAGCCGTCCGGCGTCTCGGCCCGCCATTTAGCGAAGCTCTCCGGCTTCTGCGAACCGTAATAGGTGCCGTTGATCTCGATCGAGGTGAGCTTGCCGCTGGCATATTCGAGCTCGCGCTTCTGCGACAGACCGTCAGGATAGAACACCCCGCGCCAGGGCTCGAAGACCCAGCCGCCGATACCGATCCTGATGGCGCCCTTCGCTGCTGCGGACATGACGGTTCCTCGTTCAAGCTGGTCAAGGCATTCTCGCCGGAAACGGGCGGCGCGACCACCCGGTTCCAGCCCGCCCTGATACGCAGCAGCGTGGCGGAGGCGCTCGTCAGCGCCTGTCAGCAGGCGCTCACGGGCCCGTTTGCTCAGTCGCGAACCGGCTCGCCGAGCGTATGCATCAGCCGGTTGGCCCAGCCGAAGATCGAGGCCGACAGGATCAGGTCGAGGATCTCGAGCTGCGACAGGCCGAGGCCGCGCAGGGCCGCGATATCGGCCGCGGTCGCCTCGGACGGCGTCTTCGACAGCCTGACCGCGAAATCGAAGACCGCCTGCTGATGCTCCTCCAGCTCGGCATCGGTACCGTCAGCGAAGATCGCCTCGATCACGTCCGTGCGCTTGGTGAGCTGGTTGAAGCGCGAGGCATGCACCGCCGCGCAATAGACGCAGCGGTTGACGATCGAGGCGCCGACGGCGCCGAGCTCGCGCTCCGCCGAGGACAGGCCGCCCTTACCATACATGATCGCGTTGAACAGCGGCGAGCGCACCTTCAGCGATTCCGGATCATGGGCCAGCGTCAGCACATAGGCCGAGATCTTGGTGTTCGACGGGGTGATCTGCAGCGCGTCGCGCTGTTCGGCCGTCGCCGTCTCGAGATCGACCGGCGTCACATAGGGCGACCAGCGCGGCACCTGCGCGGTGAAATCGTGGACGGGCGTGCTCATGCGACCTCTCCGAGCAGACGCAGGCCCGCAATGACCCGGACCTGATAATTGACGAAGGCTGCGAGCTCGGCGAGCCGCACGATATCCGGCTCGCTCACGCCCGCCGCCTTGAGCGCCTCGATATCGGCGCGGCTGGCCTCCTTCACGGTCTTCGTCAGGATATCGGCATGGCGCGTGATCGCGCCGAGCCGAGCCGTAGCGCCGAGCTGCTCGACCGCCATGCCCGATGCGATTGCGGCCAGCCCGGCCGTCTCGCCGGCGCGTCCGAGCAGGTCGCGATACTGCGCAGCAAGGGCCGTGTCGCCGTTCCACTGCGCCATCCGCGCCGCCAGCGCGGCGCGCTCGGCATGGCTGATGCCGCCGGGCTCCCGCGGCAGCAGCACGGCGTCATGGCTCGCCTGGCTCATCGCCATGATCGCGGAACGCTCGGCAAGCGCCCCCGCCAAGGGCGATCCCGCCGACACGCCCGCCAATGTCTCGATCAGATGGTGTTCGCTCATCGCTGTCCCTGTCCTGCTGCCGAGCGATGTTTAGGATCGCCGCCGCCCGAGGTCCATCCGCCGCGCCGGCAACGCGGCCATGCCGTGCGGCCTGCCGGCGCAAGAGCCATCAGCGCCGCCGGGCAAGGCCATGACGAATATCCATTTGCCAGCATGGCATCGGGACGCCCACAGTTGGCCTGCCCGATGATGCCGTGATGGCGCTCCTCGCCTGCATGCGGCATTCCTTTCCGCCCCTGCGCACGAGTCCGCCATGAGCCTGTCCGCCTCCGCCCGCATCGATATCGAGCGCTTCTGGACGACGATCGATCGCTCCGGCGAGATCGGGGTCGGCAGGCCCGGCGGCCTGTCGCGGCTCACCCTGTCGGATGCCGACAAGCAGGTTCGCGACGAATTCGTCGACTGGTGCCGGCAAGCCGGCCTGAGCATCCGCATCGACGGCATCGGCAATATCTTCGCGCGCCGCGCCGGCCAGGACGACACGCTGCCGCCGGTGGTGATGGGCAGCCATCTCGACACGCAGGTCAATGGCGGCCGCTTCGACGGCATCGCCGGCGTGCTCGGCGGGCTGGAGGTCTGCCGCGCGCTCGACGCGCTCGGCCACCGCACGCGCCGCCCGCTGGAGATCGTCAACTGGACCAACGAGGAGGGCGGGCGCTTCTCCCCGCCCATGGTCGGCTCCGGCTGCTTCACCGGCACCTACACGCTCGACTGGGCCCGCGGCCGCACCGACGATGACGGCGTCACGATCGGCCAGGAACTGGAGCGCATTGGCTATCTCGGCGAGATGGCGGAGAGCCCGCACCCCTTCGACGCCTATTTCGAGTTCCATATCGAACAGGGCCCGATCCTCGATCGCGAGGGCACGCAGGTCGGCGTCGTCACCGGCGGCTTCGCCAGCACCGGCATGCTCGTCGAGTTCCGCGGCGAGACGGCCCATACCGGTCCCTGGCCGATGGAGCGGCGGAAAAACGCGCTCGTCGCCGGCGCGCGCCTGCTCGTCGCGGTCGACGATCTCGGCTGGGAGCATGCCGGCACCGGCGGCAAGGCGACCGGCTCGCGGCTCGTCGCCTGGCCGAACAAGCCCGGCATCCTTTCCGACTGGGCCCAGGCCGTTTGCGACGTCCGCCATCCCGACCCGGCGACGACCGAAGTCATGGCCGAGCGGGTGCGCCGCGCGATTGGCGAAGCGGCGGCGCGCACCGGCTGCACGGCCGAGATCCTCGATGTCTGGAACTGGGGCGGCCGGATCTTCGCGGACGAGCTGATCGACGGCGTCCGCGACATCTCGCAGGGGCTCGGCTACCGCACGCAGGACATCCTGAGCCAGGCCGGGCACGACGCCTATTTCGTCGCGCGCCACGCCCCGACCGCGATGATCTTCGCGCCCTGCAAGGGCGGCATCACGCATAATAATCAGGAACTCTGCACGCGCGAGGACCTGGAGCCGGGGCTGAACGTCCTGCTCCGGGCCGTGGTCGCGCGCGCCGACCGGTGAAGCGCGCTGTCATTGCGAGCGCAGCGAAGCAATCCAGCAAATCACGCACGCCCTCTGGATTGCTTCGTCGCTTCGCTCCTCGCAATGACGCCAGGCCGCCTCAGTTCAGGCCGGAGCGCTTCACGAAGGCGCCGGCCTTCATGATCGCCGGCATGTGCCGGCCCTGACGGGTCAGCAGCGCCAGATCCTTCAGCGGGTCGCCATCGACCACGATCAGGTCGGCATGGGCGCCGGGCGCGACGACGCCGATCTTGCCCTCGAGCCCGAGCAGCTTCGCCGCGACATGGGTGGCCGAGCCGATCACCTCATGGGCCGGCAGCGCCCGGCCGCGAATGACGAACTCCTCCGACTGGTGGCGGTGCATCTCGCCGAGCAGATCGCTGCCATAGGCCATAGGCAGGCCGGCCTTCTTCATGATCGCGAGCGAATCCATGCCGGCGACCCGGACATTCTCGACCTTGGCGACGGAATCCGGCGGGAAGCCGAGCTTGCCGCCCTCGCTCGCGAGCTTGTCATAGGTCACCAGCGTCGGCACCGCGACGGCGCCCTTCGAGGCCGCGAGCTTCGCCGTTTCCGGCTTGATCAGGTTGCAATGCTCGAGCGAATGCACCCCGGCCTCGACGCAGCGGCGGATCGCATCGTCGGTATAGACATGGGCCGAGACATAGGTCCCGGCCATCTTCGCCTCCTCGACCACGGCCTCGAGCTCGCTCACCGAGAAGCCGAGGAAATGGATCGGGTCGGTCGGCGAGGCGCAGCCGCCATTGGCCATGATCTTGATGAAATCGGCCCCGCCCTTCATTTCCTCGCGCGCGGCGCGGCGGACCTGGTCGAGCCCGTCGCAGACGCGGCCGAGCGCGCCGAGCCGGTGCCCCGTCGTTGCCGTAGCGCGATCGTCATAGCGGCCGCGGAAATCGGCATGGCCGCCGGTCTGGCTCAGCGCCTTGCCGGAGAGCACCAGCCGGGGGGCCGGGAAACCACCCATCTCGACGGCGCTCCTGAAGCCGAAATCGGCGCCGCCGACATCGCGCACCGTGGTGAAGCCACGCATCAGCATCTCGCGCAGCACGACGAGCGCGCGCACCGCCACGAAGGAATCCGGCAGCAGCGCGTTGCGGCCGAGATCGGCGACGACGGCGATGGTGTGGACATGGGCGTCGATCAGACCGGGCATCAGGGTGCGGCCCTTGAGATCGACGGTCTTGGCCTTGCCGGGCGCGATCGACTTGCCGACCTCGCGGATCGTGTCGCCCTCGACCAGGACGGAGACCGGGGCGCCGCGCTCGGGCGCGGTTCCGTCGACGATGCGGGCATTGGTGAAGAGGGTCGAAGCCACGGCGTTTCTCCAGGCGGATGATGGGCGGTCAGACGGCGCGCGCGGCGGCGCGGGCGGCGATGAAGGCAGGCACGAGCAGAGGCGCCAGCGCCACGACCGGCGCGACATGCTCCTCGCGATAATGGTGCTCGGGCCCAAGCAGGTTGATGGTGCCGACGACCTTGCCGTCATAGAGCGCCGGGACGTTGATCACCGAGCCCAGCCCCATGCTCTCGATCAGCTCATGGTCGAAGAAGGCCCAGCGGATGCCGGCCTTGTCGCGGCCGAGATAGGGCTTGCGGCCCTGCAGGACATGCGCGCCCCAGGGCGTCGGCCCCATTTTCTTGCGGCCGGAGACGGGATATTCCGCCGGCCGGTTCGAATAGATCCGCGCCACCTCCTCGCCATCGACATAGAGCAGCGTGAAGAGCTCGTGCCCGACCAGGCGCTTGGTCGCCGCCTCGAAGGCCTTGACCAGGGTGTCGGGCTGGCCGGGCTCGGCCAGAAGGCGCGACAGGGTGGCGAGATCGTCTGACATCGAACAACTCCGGATCAGGCTTGGGGAGGCAGGGGAACGGGTGGAGCCGGCGCCCTGGGGATGCGCTCGGGCAGGACGCCTTGCGGCCGCAGATGCAGCACCAGGATCAGCGCGAGCCCGACCAGGATCTCGCGCAGGGCCGCGACCTGGACAGGCTGGAGGCCCGGCGCCCATTCCGTGATGAAGCGCGTCGCCTCGAGGAAGATCACGACGAGATAGGCCCCGAACACGGCGCCGCTCGGCCGCCCGACGCCGCCCGCGGTGACGGCGAGGAAGATGTAGATCGTGATCAGCGGCTGGAAATGGTCGGGCGAGACATAGGACTGGAAATGCGCATAGAGCGCGCCCGCCAGCCCGGCGATTGCGGCCGAGAGCGCGAAGGCCTGCAGCTTGAAGCGCAGCACGGGCTTGCCGGCGAAGGCGGCGAGCTGCTGGTCCTCGCGGATCGCCTTCATGGCGCGGCCATAGGGCGAGCGGTCGAGCCGGCGCATCAGCGCCCAGACGCCGAGCACGATCAGCGTGACCAGGCCGAGATAGAACAGGTTGAAGCCGAAGATCCCGAGCTCGGCCTTGAGCGGCGCCTTGATGCCGGAAATGCCGTCGGAGCCCTTGGTCAGCCAGCGCTCGTTCAGCGCCACGAGCCGGATCACCTCGGCGAAGCCGAGCGTGACGATGGCGAGATAATCATCGCGCAGGCGCAAGGTCGCGAAGGTCACGAGGAGTCCGACGACCGCGCCGACCGCCAGCGCCACACCCCAGCCGACGAGCACCGGCGCGCCTGCTCCCGTCGCCAGCGCCGAGGCATAGGCGCCGACCGCAAAGAAGCCGGCGAGGCCGAGATTGACCAGGCCGACCCCGCCCCAGATCAGGTTCAGGCTGAGCGCCAGCAGCGCATAGATGCCGCAGAGCGTCAGGGTGAAGATGACATAGGACAGCATCAATACGCCCTTTCGCCCAGGATGCCGCGCGGGCGGAAGGTCAGCATGATCAGGATGGCGATGAAGCCGACAGCGGTGCGGTAGGTCGCCGGCACCGCGATCAGCGCCAGCTCCTCGGCGATGCCGAGCGCCAGCGCGCCGACGACGGCGCCGGGGATCGAGCCGAGCCCGCCGAGCACCGCCGCCGCGAAGACCGAGAGCAGCACGCGATAGCCGGTGAGCGGGTCGATCGAGGTGTCGAGGCCGATCAGCACCCCGCCGACCCCGGTCAGGCCCGCGCCCAGGAACACCGTGACGATGGCGATGCGGGCGGGATCGATGCCCTTGAGGCGGGCGAGGTCGGGATTGTCGGCGACGGCGCGCATCGCCTTGCCGAAGCGGGTATAGCGCAGGAAGGCGAACATCGCCGCCATGATGACGACGGAGAGCGCCAGGCTCTGGAGCTGTTGCGGCCCGATGCGCAGCTCGCCGAAGCGCCAGTCGCGCATCAGCGGCAGGTCGTAGCCCTTCATGTCGTTGCCGAAGATGAAGCGCACGATGTTCTCGAGCACGAGATTGAGCGCGATCGAGGCGATGGCGACGATCAGGGCGCCGCCGCCACGCAGGCGCCGCAGCGCGCTTTCCTCGGCCACGACGCCGACGACGCCGGCAATGACGAAGGCGACGACAAGCGCCGGGATCACCGGCAGGCCGAGCACCGCATTGGCCCACCAGGCGGCGAAGGCCCCGATCGTCGCATAGGAGGCGATGGCGAAATTCGGGTAGCGCAGCACCGCGAAAATGGCCGAGAAGCCGACGGCCGGGACGGCGATCAGCGCCCCGGTCATCAGCCCGTTGATGAGCGCCTGCAGGATCTGGATCATCAAGGCGCCTTCCGCGGATCGCAGCGGGTGCTCTCCCCTTCCCCCCGCTTGCGGCGGGGAAGGGTTAGGGATGGGGGGCCGGAAAGCCGGAGTGCCGTCTTCGATCGTCGCGCCGAGCGGAGCTGCCCCCCACCCCAGCCC
>NZ_JBHYEM010000028.1:0-24596 GCF_051860145.1 Allobosea sp.
CGAGGATGTGATCAGGTTGACCTACGTTCCTGCCTGATCTCGCGACTTCCCGGATGAAAATCGTCGCCGAAGTCCGGTCTTGGGTGGGGTCCTAAGCGACCGGAACGGCCCGCTTTGGTGACGAACCTCGGACAACTGGACCGGCTGGCGGAAGGGGTGGGATTCGAACCCACGGTGGGCTTGCACCCACGGCGGTTTTCAAGACCGCTGCCTTAAACCACTCGGCCACCCTTCCTGGCGGGCCTGTCATTGCCGGGCGCCGGCCGCTTTTGCAAGGATATTGATCGAGCGGTACGAGTAGGAGGCGCCTGTCGCGGCCAGCGTTGCACCGGGGTCACGTCGGCCAAAAAACACCTCCGAATGGGCCAAGAGTTGACACTCGCCGCATTTCCGACACCTTTGTGCCCGCCCAAGGGCACACGGGATGCCGTATCGGGGCGTTCGCGACCCGCGAACCGCCCACTTAACGATCCCTTAACAGGATTGACCGAAAACTTCGGCTTCGCCGCGCCAGCGGCTTGGCCGGCGGTATCTTTCGGCGCAGCGAGCGGAAACGGAATGATGCAAGGCGCAGGCTCTTCGGCTCCGGCATTGACCGTCATCTTGAATGACCCGGATCGGGCTCCCGCCTCGCCTTCCATTGCTCTTCGTGCCGCCCGCCTCGGTTGCGTGGCGCTAGCCGGCCTTCTCCTCGCCAATTGCGCCAATGACCAGGTTGCGCGCAGCGGCAGGTCGAAGGAGATCGGCGCGTTTCCGTCGTCCAAATACGGGCCTGCCAGCCAGCGCGTCGTCGCCGAAGGGCAGCCGGTGCCGAAGGGCGGTGGGCGCCAGCTCGTCGGCCGGCCCTATACCGTGGCCGGCAAGCGCTACACCCCCTATGACAAGCCCGTCGGCTATACCCAGGTCGGCACCGCCTCCTGGTATGGCGAGGCCTTCCACGGCCGGCGCACCGCCAATGGCGAGGTCTATGACCGCCACGGCATCAGCGCAGCCCATCCGACGATGCCGCTGCCGGCCTATGCGCGCGTGACCAACGTCCTCAACAACCGCTCGATCATCGTGCGCGTCAACGATCGCGGGCCGTATCACAGCGGCCGCGTCATGGACGTCTCGCAGCAGACCGCCGACGCGCTCGCCTTCCGCCACCTCGGCACCGCCCGAATCAAGCTCGAATATCTCGGCCAGGCCTCGCTCGGCGGCTCCGACGACAAGCTCCTGCTCGCGACATTGCGGACCGACGGTCAGCCGGCCTCGATCCCGGGCACCAGCGCGCGGACCATGGTCGCAAGCAATGCGCCGGTCGCCCCGGCGCGCAGCGAGAGTGCCGATCTCGAGGATCCGCGTGACGAGCCCGTGCGGCAGCCCGTTGCTGCGCCGCCCGCCGCTCCGCAGCCGACGGTGACCGCCTATGCCGAGCAGCCGGTGGTTCGCACCATCGCTCCCGGCACTCCCGTCGCGGCCACGCTGGTATCGACCGCATCGAGCACGGGCGTCCCGGTCCGCGGCGCGCCGCTGCCTCCGAGCCGGCCTTTCGACCTCGACACCATCGCCAATGCCGGCACGCCGGTCGTCATCCGCGCCACGACCAAGGTCACTGCGCCCCGGCCGCCATCGCGCAACCAGGTCGTCAGCCTGTTCGCCGCTCCCGAGCGCGCACCGGCCGCGCGCATCGCGCACAACCATCCGCTTGCACGCGACGTCGTCGCGCAGTCGCTGCGGCCGCTGTCGCGGGACTGACATACGCGGGCTTGACCGGTTGAGCCCCGCTCTGCTTCAGATCGGGGCATGAAACCGCGTCACCAGCGTTTTCCCGTGATCGAGGGACGTAGGGCAGCGCTCCGCATCGCGCTCGTGCTGGTCTTTGCGTTGGCGGCGCCGGCATGGGCCGCCGCCCAGAGCTTCCAGTCGCTGGCGCCTTACGCCCTCCTGCTCGATTCGGGCAGCGGCGCGGTCCTTTACGAAAAGGCCGCCGACGAGTTGATGGTTCCCGCAAGCCTCGCCAAGATCGCGACGGCGCTCGTGGCCTTCGAGGAGATCGCGAACGGACGGCTGACGCTCGACAGCGAGATCGGCATTTCCGAGAACGCCTGGCGCAAGGGCGGCGGTGTCTCGGGCGGCTCGACCATGTTCGCGCTGGTCCATAGCCGCGTGAAGCTCTCCGACATCCTGCAGGGCATCATCGTGCAGTCCGGCAACGACGCCTCGATCGCACTGGCGGAGGCGATCGCCGGCAGCGAGGACAATTTCGCCCGGCTGATGACCGAAAGGGTGCGCGCGCTCGGCCTGACCAGGTCGGTCTTCCGCAACGCCACCGGCATGGGCGATCCCGAGCAGAAGGTGACGGCGCGCGAGCTCGCCAGGCTCTCGGACCACATCATCAAGACCTATCCGGAGCTCTACAAGATCTTCGGGCAGCGCGAGTTCACCTGGAACAAGATCCGCCAGCAGAACCGCAACCCACTCCTCGGCATGGATATCGGCGCGGACGGCCTGAAGACCGGCAATATCGACGAATCGGGCTACGGGCTCGTCGGCTCGGCCGTGCAGAATGGGCAGCGGCTGATCGTCGTGGTCAACGGCCTGAAGACGGCGCGCGACCGGGCCCAGGAGGCGCGCAAGCTGCTCGAATGGGGTTTTCGCTCCTTCGAGCCACGCCAGGTCTTCGCCGCCGGCGAGATCGTCGGCGAGGCCAGCGTCTATGGCGGCGCGAAGGGCAGGGTCGGTCTCCGGGCCAAAGGGCCGGTCAGCCTGCTGCTGCCGCGCGGCAGCAGCGACCGCCTGAGCGCGCGCATCATCTATCGCGGCCCCTTGACGGTGCCGGTCAGGGAAGGTGCGGAAGTCGCTCGCCTGCTGGTGATGCGCGGCGAGGTGAAGACGCTGGACATTCCGCTCTATGCGGCAGAAACGATCGAAGCCGGTAGCCTGCACAGCCGAGCGCTCGACGCGCTGATGGAGGCGGCCACCGGCTGGGTGCGCAAGGCCCTGCGCCGCAGCTGAACCGGACCCTCGCCATGAACAACCAGTCCCGCGGCTTCATGATCGCGCTCGAAGGGGTCGACGGCAGCGGCAAGTCCGGGCTGGCGCGCCAGCTCGCAGAGACCCTGCGCGGAGACGGGCATTCGGTGCTGGCCACGCATGAGCCGGGCGGCACGGAAGCGGGCACCGCGCTGCGTAAGCTCGTTCTCGCCAGCAACGCCTATGACTGGACGCCCACTGCCGAGCTGCTGCTGATGAATGCGAGCCGCCGGCAGCATATCGACAAGGTGATCCTCCCCGCACTGGCGGCCGGCCAGATCGTGATCTGCGACCGCTTCGTTGGCTCGACCATCGCCTATCAGGGGGCGGGCAGGGGGCTCGCCGACCGGACGATCCTCGACCTGCATCGCCTGGCGATCGAGGATTTTTGGCCCGACCTGACGCTCGTGCTCGATATCGACCCGGAGACCGCGCTCAATCGCAGCAAGGCCAGGCTGGAGAGCGCGAAGATCGATGAAGGCCGGTTCGAAGCGCTCGACCTGGCCTTTCATCGCCGCGTTCGCCAGTCCTTCCTCGACCAGGCGGCGACGCTTCCGGCCGCCTACCGGGTCATCGATGCGAATCGCCCGCCTGAGATCGTGGCGCGCGAGGCCGCCGACCATGTGCGCCGGCTGCTGGTTGGGGAAGGCGCCCGTTAGGGGCGCGCCATTCCGGGTCCGTTCGGCTCAGGGAATCCGGGGGATGATGCCGCCGCCATAACGGTCGTCGGGACTGGCCAAGCCGCGAGAATTGTCACGGACATAGTTCGGGCCATAGCCGCCCGCCGGAACCGGGCCGGGATCGAGATAGCTCCGCTCGGTCGGCGTCCGGATCGGCATGCTTTGCACGGCGACCTCTTCGGCGGGCTCGCGCGAGACACAGCCGGCGAGGGCGCCGAAAACGGCCAGCGCAAGGATGGGGTGAACCGCAGTTTTGATCGTGATCATGTTTTCCAGTGTCCGGCACCGTCGGCAAAGCGGACGGCGAATGCGCCTTCGATGACCGAACCGAACGATGCGCGGTCCGTCGCGATGCGCCATTGGAAAGCACTGCGACCGAATATTCAATCCGCGCCAGGGAAGCTCCCGGCATGACCGACCCGCGTCCGCAAGGGGCGCCCGGAGCCGGGCGTTCGCGGCAAAGCGCGGGCGACCATGCTTGATCGACCGCGTTTCGACTATCGTCAGTCCGCATCTCGCGGTGTATCAGGAGCCCGATGCGCGAGACCAGCAACGAGCCCGACCGCCTTCCCAACGCTCCGCATCCGCGCGAGACGCTCGCGCTGATCGGCCATGCCAGGTCCGAACAGGCCTTCATCGAGGCGCTGCGATCCGAGCGGCTGCACCATGCCTGGCTGCTGGGCGGGCCGGAAGGCATCGGCAAGGCCAGCTTCGCCTATCGCGTCGCACGCTTCATGCTGGCGGCGGGCGATCCCCTCGTCCGCGCCGCATCGACTGCCACGCTCGCAATGCCCGAATCGGACCCGGCGACCCGGCGTGTGATTGCCCAATCGCATCCCGACCTGCATCTGCTGCGCCGCACGGTGAAGCCCGACGGCAAGAGCGTCACCAGCAACATCCCGGTCGATTCGGTGCGCCGGGTGCTCGATCGGTTCGGATCGAGCGCGGCCGAGGGTGGCTGGAGAATCTGCATCGTCGACAGCGCCGAGGACATGGATCGCTCCAGCGCCAACGCCCTGCTCAAGCTGTTGGAGGAGCCGCCGCCGCGCGCGCTTTTCCTGATCGTGGCGCATGCCCCGGGGCGGGCCTTGCCGACGATCCGTTCGCGCTGCCGGCTGCTGACCTTCGATACGCTCGACGAGGGCGAGGTGGCGGAAGCGAGCCGGCTCGCCCTTGAGCGCATGGACGGCGCCGTCGATACCTCGGCGCTCACCCGTGCCTCAGCACTCGCTGACGGCTCGGTGCGCCGCGCCCTGACCTATGTCGATCCAGAGACGCTCGCGCTGGTCGAAGCCGTGCGCGCCAGGCTCGATGCCCTGCCGGGGATCGACCTTTCGGCCCTGCTGGCGCTGGCGGAGGATGTCGCCGGACGCGCCGGCGAAAGCGATTTCGCCATCATGATCGACACGATCCAGAGCTGGCTCGCCAGCCATCTGCGCGCCCATGCCCATGCCGGCGCGGGCCGCCTTGCACCACTGGCGGAGGTATGGGAAAAGCTGGGACGCGCGGCCCGCGAGGTGGAAACCTATAATCTCGACCGCCGGCCGCTCGTGATGACGATGTTTCATGATCTGTCTGAGGCGGTTCGTCGGTCGCGCGCAGCGTGAACGAGGGATCAGCCATCGCCCGACCGGCTCCCGGTCCGGCGAGCCGGGCATGGTCGGAGCGATGTGCGGACGGACGATGGCCACGGCCCCGAAATTCTACCTGACCACCGCCATTCACTACACGAATGGCCCGCCCCATATCGGCCATGCCTACGAGATGGTCGCTGCGGACGCGATCGCCCGTTTCAAGCGGCTCGACGGCTACGACGTCTTTTCGATGACGGGGACCGACGAGCACGGCCAGAAGGTGCAGCGCACCGCGGCCCAGGCCGGGCTCTCGCCGAAGGAGTTCGTCGACGGCATCGCCGCGCGTTTCGAGGAGATGGAGCAGGCGCTCGGCTGTTCCTTCGACCGCTTCATCCGCACCACGGATCCCGATCACCTGCCGTCAACCCATGAGCTGTGGCGGCGCATGGAGGCGGCCGGCGACATCTATCTCGCCAAATATGCCGGCTGGTATTCCGTCCGCGACGAGGCCTTCTATGGCGAGGAGGAGACGACCCTCCAGCCCGATGGCACGCGGCTGGGCGGGCAGGGCACGCCGGTCGAATGGGTCGAGGAGGAAAGCTATTTCTTCCGCCTCAAATCCTATCAGGACCGGCTGCTGAAGCTCTATGAGGACGTCCCGGACTTCATCTCGCCCGAGACCCGCCGGAACGAGATCGTCAGCTTCGTCAAGGGCGGGCTCGAGGACCTCTCGATCAGCCGCACGACCTTCGACTGGGGCCTGCCGGTTCCCGGCGACCCCAAGCACGTCATGTATGTCTGGGTCGATGCGCTCAACAACTATGTCACCGGCTGCGGGTTCCCCGACGAGAGCAATCCGCGCTGGCACTATTGGCCGGCCGATGTGCACATCATCGGCAAGGACATCGTGCGCTTCCACACGGTCTATTGGCCGGCCTTCCTGATGTCGGCCGGGCTGGCGCTGCCCAAGCGCGTCTTCGGCCATGGCTTCCTGCTCTCCAAGGGCGCCAAGATGTCGAAATCGCTCGGCAATGTCGTCGATCCCTTCGATCTCGCGGCGACCTATGGCGTCGATCAGCTGCGCTATTTCTTCCTGCGCGAGGTCTCCTTCGGGCAGGACGGCAGTTACAGCCATGAGGCGATCGTCGGGCGCATCAATGCCGATCTCGCCAACGACCTCGGCAACCTGGCGCAGCGCTCGCTCTCGATGATCGCCAAGAACTGCGAGGGCAGGGTGCCTCCGCTGGGGGCGCTGACCGAAGGCGACCGGGCGATGCTCGCGCTTGCCGACGCGGCGCTCGCGAAAGCGCGCGCCGCGATGCAGGATTTTGCGCTGCATGTCGTGCTGGCCGATATCTGGGCCGTGGTCGCCGAGGCGAATCGCTATTTCGCCGGCAACGAGCCCTGGCGGCTGGGCAAATCGGACCCGGCGCGGCGCGATACCGTGCTCTACGTCACGGCCGAGGTGCTGCGGCAGGTCGCGATCCTGACCCAGCCGGTGATCCCCGAGGCCGCCGGCAAGCTGCTCGACCTGCTCGCGGTCGCGCCCGACGCCCGTAATTTCGCTGCGCTGGGCGAAAGCGGACGGCTCGCGAGCGGCACGCCGCTGCCGGCGCCGAGCGCGATCTTCCCGCGCTATGTCGAACCCGATGCCGGGCAGGCGGCCTGATGCTGATCGACACGCATTGCCATCTCGACTTTCCGGATTTCGCGGAAGATCTGGCGGCTTACGTCGCGCGGGCCGAGGCCGCCGGCGTGACGCGGATGGTGACGATCTCGACGCGCGTCTCGCGCTTTGGCGCCTATGCCGCACTTGCCGAGCGCTTCCCCTCGGTCTGGTGCACGGTCGGGACCCATCCCCATGGCGCCCATGAGGAGCTCGACGTCACTCCCGAACAGCTCGCGACGCTCGCCCAGCACCCGCGCTGCGTCGCGATCGGCGAGGCCGGGCTCGACTATCACTACGACAAGAGCCCGCGCGATGCACAGGCACAGGGGCTCAGGACCCATATCGCGGCCGCCCGCATGACTCAGCTGCCGCTGGTGATCCATTCGCGCCAGGCCGACGAGGACATGATCGCGATCCTGCGCGAGGAAATGGGGAAGGGGGCTTTTCCCGCCATCCTGCATTGCTTCACGGCCGGGCCGGAACTGGCCCGGGTCGGGGTCGAGCTTGGCCTCTACGTCTCCTTCTCCGGGATCCTGACCTTCAAGACCTCCGAGGATCTCCGGTCGATCGCGCGCGACGTGCCGCTCGACCGGCTGCTGGTCGAGACCGATGCGCCCTATCTCGCGCCCGTTCCGTTCAGGGGAAAGCGCAACGAGCCTTCCTATGTCGTTGAGACGGCAAAGACTTTGGCCGAGGTCAAAGGGGTGAGCTTCGACGAGATCGCGCGCATCACGACCGAGAATGCGCGGCGCTGCTACTGGAAGATGGATCACGCATCCCCCGTGGCGCAGGTCGCCTGAGCCGCCGGCTGCCATGGCTCTGACGATCACGATCCTCGGCTGCGGCTCCTCCGGCGGCGTACCCCGACCCGGCTCGGGCTGGGGCGCCTGCGACCCGACCAATCCGAAGAACCGGCGGCGGCGCTGCTCGATCCTGGTCGAGCGCGACGGCCCGGTCGGCAGGACCAGCCTGATCGTCGACACCACGCCGGACCTGCGCGAGCAGCTCATCGACGCCAAGATCGAGCATCTCGACGCGGTGCTCTACACCCATGACCATGCCGATCACACGCATGGCATCGACGACATGCGGGCGCTGGTTCTGCATATGCGCAAGCGCGTGGCTGTCCATGCCGACGCGGTGACGGCCGAGACCTTGCGGACCCGCTTCGGCTATATTTTCGAGACGCCGCCCGGCAGCCTGTATCCGCCGATCCTGGAGATGCACGCGCTGCGCGCGGGCGAGATCCTGACGATCGCGGGGGCCGGCGGCGAGATCGCCGCGCAGCCGATCGCGCTGGAGCATGGCCCCGGCTACGAGGCGCTCGGCTTCCGCTTCGCCGATCTGGGTTATGTTCCCGATGTCAGCCTCATGCCGCCCGAGGCCAAGGCTGCGCTGGCCGGCCTCGAGGTGCTGATCCTGGACTGCCTGCGCGAGACGCCGCATCCCAGCCATTTCAATCTCGTGCAGGCCCTCGAGGCGATCGAGGAACTCGCGCCGCGGCGCACGGTGCTGACCAACCTGCATGTCGACCTGGACTATGCCAGCCTGTCCAGGCGCTTGCCGCCGGGCGTCGAGGTCGCCTTCGACGGCATGGTCGTGACATCGGACAATTGACGGCAGAGCAGGGGGCGCCCGCCCCTCAATCGACGTTCTGTCGATGCCAGTCCTCGAGCTGGGCGAGCACGGTCTTCAGGTCCGAGACATCGACATAACGGCGGCCGAGGTCACGGAGATTGTCCTTGTGCGGCTGCTCCTCGATATCGCCGACGCAATCCTCCGGAACGATGGTGCGGTAGCGATAGCTGAAGGAATCGATCGAGGTGGCGCGGATGCAGCCGCTGGTGTTGCAGCCGGTGACGATGACGGTGTCGACGCGTTCCTTGATGAAATAGTCGCTCACGCCGGTGTTGAAGAAGATCGACGGGCCCTTCTTGCAGATCGTCAGGTCGTAATCGGCGTCATAGATGCGCGGATCATGCGCCACGCTCGGGTGATCGTGCAGGAAGGTCTCGCGCACGGCGGTGATCTTCCAGTAGGGCATCTCGCGCTCGTTCATATAGGCCGTGTTGCAGTTCGCGACCGGAACGTTGTAGCGGCGCGCGACCTCGAGCAGCTTTGCGGTGTTCTCGACCGCCCGCATCACCAGCGGCGCTCCGCCCAGCGGATATTGCGGGTCGGTGAAACCCTTCTGGAAATCGACCACGACGATGCCGGGCTTCTTGCCGAACCCGACCGGGATCTCGCCATAGCTGCGGTTCTGATAGTCGTCGCTCATCTGATTCCTCCGGTGCCTTGCGATGCGGTTGACCTCCATCTTCGCTGTGTTAAAAAAACAAGCAAGCTTGTTTTTCTAAGCGCGAAACTCCTCGGCGCGATATCCCGGACCGCTTGCCGCGCCCAGATGGGAGAACGGATCGATGCAACCCGCGAAGCGCCAGCAGCAGGTGCGCAGCATCGCCACGCGCGAGCGCCTGATCCAGGCGGCGCTCGATGAGATTTTCGAGGTCGGCTACCACGCCGCGACGACGCAGGAGATCGCCGCGCGCGCCATGGTCTCGCGCGGCGCGCTGCTGCATCATTTTCCGGCCCGGGTCGATATCGTGCTCGCCGCCATGGAGGAATTGCTGGAAGACGGCACGCGGCAGATCAAGGCCGTTGCCGACGATGTCCAGGCTGGCCTGGTGTCGCTCGAGGGTTTTGTCGAGTTCCTCTGGCAACTGTTCTCGGGCCGGTTCTTCTATCTCTCGCTCGAGATGATCACCGAGGCGCGCAACGACCCGGCGCTGTGCGAGCGCATGATCCCGGTCGTGAAGCACTTCCATCAGGCGCTCGACGGCATCTGGATCGCGTTCTGCGACCCCGCCAAGCGCCCACCGCAGCAGGCGCGGATCATCCTCAACCTGACGCTTTGCCTGGTGCGCGGCATGGGCATCCAGACCGTGCTGCGTCCCGAGCCCGGCTATTACCGCGAGCTGATCGAGGCCTGGAAAGCGCTGCTGCCGCAAATCGTCGACGGGCCGGCGGGAGACATCATGTTCGCCGTGCCCAGTTCACCGGCCGTATCGGGTACTGCACGCAAGCGCCTCTGAAAAATCGGCTTTGTCGCATGCAGTCGAAGGGTCGGCGGCTCATCAAGGCCCGGAAGCCAACGACCGGGCGGCTCTCCCGGGTATCCAGTTTGGTTCCATAATATGTCTTATGCGAATCAGAGTAGCGGCTGTTTGGAGATGTGACAGACGGCGCCACTCTGACGGCCCTTCTCGGCTAAACGGCAGGAAGGATTGCCACGTCAGCCCTTGATCACGCGATAGCGGAGATGGGTTGCCATTAGGCCATCCGCCACCGACAGCTTCTCTAACTGAAGCGGGCCTCTGAAGTGGTCGAACAAGCGTACACCGCTGCCTATCAAACTGGGCCCAAGATGGATGCAGATTTCGTCGACCACGCCGGCATCCAGCGCTTGCTGGCAAGGTGACGCTCCGCTGAGCACGACGTCCTTGGACCCTGCCGCCGCCTTGGCCTGCTGTACCGCGCTCTCGATGCCGTTGGTGACAAAGGTGATCTTCGAGTCACCCTTCGGAACCGTCTCAGGTGCTGGCGGCTTGTGAGTGAGGATGAAGAGCGGAACCCCCTTCAGCGGATGCGATCCGCCCCAGCCATTGGTGATGTCGTAGGTCCGCCGGCCAAAAATGTAGGCACCGGACTGGGCATGCATGCGGTCGACCTCGGCCTTGTTGGCGCCGCCTTCCTCCTTGGCTCTCGAAAGCCAGCCGAAGACATGCTTGATCCCGTCCCGGCCGTTCGGAAACCTCTCTCCGTCATCTGGCCCTGCACAGAAACCGTCGAGCGACATGCTCATGTCGATGATGACTTTGGACATCACGTTGCTCCTGCTATCGCCCCTCCAAAGGACGAAACCTGCCCTTGGCCTTTACCGGCAATTGCTCAGCCGGGCGCCGCCATCCGGCGGTAAGCGAAGTAGCGCCCTTCCGGCACGCCGTCAGGCAGCGCCACCGCGGTCAATTCCGGATGCTCCAGGGCCGAGCCGCTGACGATCAGCGCGTCGTCCTGTGCGAGCGCCGCGACATGGCCCGGCAGCCAGGCAAGATGGATCCGGTCGCGCTCCGGCACACCCGTCGTCGCGTCCACATGGATCAGGGCCGCGTCACGGCCGTGGCGCTCGACAAAAGCCGGCAGCGTCCTCTCCATGTCGCCCAGCACCAGCATGTCGTCCGACGGCATCGAGCGCGGATTGGCCTTCGCCTGGCGATCGAAAGCGTGGATCATCCGCCCGGGCAGAATCTCGCGCAAATGATCATAGGTGCGGCCGTTGCCGAGGCCGAGCTCGAGCACATGCCCGCCCCGGCCATCGATCGCGGCGGCCGCCCAATCGAGGATGCGGCGCTGGGCTTCCAGGCGGCGAATGAAGCTGTCGAGGCGGCTCATGCGAGCGTCTGTCTCCGGCGATGGGCGCGATGTCGCGCAACCTGTCATATCAGTCGAATGGGTTGCTTGCCATTTGGGAAAGTGAATGCCCTAATCCCTTCGAATGTATACAGAATGCCAAGCTGGCATCATGCCTAGGGCCGTCAAGAGCCTCTTTTTTCATTCCAGGGAGGAATTGCGTTCATGCTCAAATCAAGCTGGTCCATCGCGCTCGCGCTCTCGGCAGGTCTTGGCGCGGCGACCTTGGCCGGGCCGGTCCAGGCTCAGACCTGGCCGCAGAAGCCGATCACCTTCATCGTGCCCTTCCCGGCCGGCGGCGGCACCGATGCCTTTGCCCGTCCGATCGCCGCCCAGCTCGAGCAACAGCTCGGCCAGCGCATCATCATCGAGAATCGCGGCGGCGCCGGCGGCACGGTGGGCGCCTCCGCGGCGTCGAAGATGGCTCCCGACGGCTACACCTTCTTCGTCGGAGCGGCGCATCACACGATCGCCCCGGCGCTCTATCCGAAGCTCGACTACAATATCCAAACCGATTTCATCCCGGTCGGCGTCATCGCCCAGCCGCCGCAGGTGATCGTCGTCCATCCCGGCAAGGTCCAGGCCAAGACGCTGGCGGAGCTGATCGATTTCGCCAAGAAGAACCCCGACAAGCTCAACTACGCCTCGGCCGGCAACGGCACGACCCATCATCTCGCCGGCGAGCTCTTCAAGCTGGTGACGAAGACCAACCTGACCCATGTCCCCTATCGCGGCGCGGGGCCTGCCATCCAGGATCTCGTCGCCGGCCAGGTCGACATCATGTTCGACGGTCTCGGCTCCTCGGCTCCCCAGATCCAGAGCGGCGCGCTGCGCGGGCTGGCGGTTGCCGCCGCGAAACGCTCGGACGCCATTCCGGACGTGCCGACTGCCAAGGAGGCCGGCCTCGACGGTTATGAGGTCGCGACCTGGTATGCGGTCTGGGCGCCGAAGAACACGCCGGCCGAGGTCGTGACGCGCATGCGCGGCGAGATCGAAAAGGCCCTGAAGGCGCCGATGATCACGAGCGCCTGGGAAAAGAACGGCTCATCGATTCCGAATGTCTATGGCGAGGAGTTCGGCAAGTTCGTCACCTCGGAGGTGGCGCGCTGGGGCAAGGTGGTCGACGAGGCGAAGATCAAGCTCGACTGAGACGCCCTACCCTGATCATCGCAAGGCCAGAGCATCGGACCGAAAAGTGGAATTCACTTTTCGGAAAAATCAGATGCTAAAACAAAGAGATAGATCGGCACTTTGCGTCCGATAGGACGCACGTCGACCTAATCGCCCGCGCCGTCAACGACGTCGCGGGCGATTTTCATGCTGAAGCCCGCCCGCGCGAGGGCCGCGAGATCCTTCTGCCGGCTCGTAGCCCGGTCGCCTCGGCTCCATGGTCCCAGCCGTTTGCGCCGCGCCGCGACGCGCGCCGCCGCCAGTTCCTCCTCCTCGGTCGAGTGGCTGGCCTCGGCTACAAGCCCGCGCTCGACGCCCTTGGCCGCGAGTTTCGCCGCGACCGCGCGGGACGACTGGCCCTTGCGCCGCAGGCTTGCCGCGCGCGCCTGGGCAAAGCGCTGGTCGTCGACGAGCCCGGCCGCGACGCAGCGCGCAACCGTTTCGTCGATCATGGTGGCAAAGCTGGCGGGCTCGTCGCCATGATGCCGGCAGCTCGCCGCGACCTTGCGCTGGAGCACCCGCCGCAGCTGACCAGCCGGCGCCGCGTAGCGCTCCAGGTAGTGCATGGCGGCGCGTCGCAGATAATCGGCCGTGATGCGCCGAGGCGGCTTTCGGCCGGCTCGCGTCGGCCACTTCTCGTCCCCGTCAGCCCTCACCTAGTCCATCCCGGGCTTGGACCGGGCCGATTTGATCGACGAGCGCCTGACCTTGGCTTCGAGCCGTCTTTCCTTCGAGGCCTTGGTCGGCTTGGTCGGCCGGCGCTTCTCGGGGCGGATCGCAGCCGTCCGGATCATCTCCAGCAGCCGTTCGAGCGCTTCTTCACGATTGCGTTTCTGGCTGCGCTGGGCTTGCGCCACGATGACGATGACGCCGTCCAGCGTCAGCCGGCTGCCGGCGAGCTTCATCAGCCGCACCGCCACGTCGTCAGGCAGCGATTTCGAATGCCGGGCATCGAATTTGAGCTGAACCGCGCTCGAGACTTTGTTGACGTGCTGCCCGCCTGGGCCGGAGGCGCGCACAAAACTCTCCTCGATCTCGCTCTCGTCGATGGCGATGGACGGCGTGACTTGAATCATGGGAGGACGCTATCTCACTCCACGGAGAATTGCAGCGTTGAAGCCCTCAAGCGACATCGCCCGCCTGATCGAGATCATGGCGGCGCTCCGGACGCCCGGCAGCGGCTGCCCCTGGGACCTGGAGCAGGATTTTGCCTCGATAGCGCCCTACACGATCGAGGAGGCCTATGAGGTCGCCGATGCGATTGCGCGCGGCGACAGGATCGACCTCAAGGATGAGCTCGGCGATCTCCTGCTGCAGGTGGCTTTCCACGCCCGCATGGCCGAGGAAGAAGGAGCCTTCGCCTTTCCCGACGTGGTCGAGGCGATCACCGCCAAGCTGATCCGCCGCCACCCGCATGTCTTCGGCGATGCCCGCGACCTGACGCCGGCCGAGGTCAAGACACTCTGGCACCGGATCAAGGCGCAGGAAAAGGCTGAGAAGGCCGCCGCGCATCGCGCCGCCGGGTTGCCCGAGGTCGAGGAGAGCAAGAGCGTGCTCGCCGGCGTGCCCCACACCCTGCCCGCCCTCACCCGCGCCTGGAAGCTGCAGGCCAAGGCCTCGACCGTAGGCTTCGACTGGAACAATGCACGCCTCGTGCTCGACAAGATCCGGGAAGAGACCGCCGAGATCGACGAGGCGCTGGCCACCGGCGACAAGGCCGCGATCCGTGAGGAGATCGGCGACCTGCTCTTCGTCGTCGCCAACCTGGCGCGCCATGTCGATGCCGATCCCGAAGGCTGCCTCAACGAGGCCAACGCCAAGTTCGAGCGGCGCTTCCGGGGTATCGAGGCGCGGTTGGCGGCCGAAGATCGTCAGGCCAAAGACGCCACGCTCGACGAGCTGGAAGCGCTCTGGCAGGCCGTGAAGAGGGCGGAAAAGGCCGGCGAGCGCGCAGCTTAGACCTGACGCTCGGCCTGCGGAAAACGGGCACCAAAGGCCCCTTCCCGCTCCGGCGGCAGGCGCACGGTCAGGGTCAGCGCGCCGTCCTCGGCGTCGCTGCGCTCCAGGATTTCGCCATTGGCGTGCAGCCAGGCTAGCGACTTGCCGTCGCCGGGTTCGAGCACCAGCCGATAGACCGGACGGCTGAGCGCGATGCGGGCCTCGATCGCATCGGTGAGCCGACCGATCCCCTCGCCGGTCAGGGCCGAGACCAGAATCGGCCGCGAGGCTTCCGGCTTGAGGGCGGCGAGGCCGAACTGCCGCTCCCGTTCGTCGCCATGAAGCAGATCGGCCTTGTTCCAGACCTCGACCACGCGCTGCCCGTCATCGGGGTCGATGCCGAGGTCGCGCAGAATCGCCTGCACGTCGGCCGCCTGTGCCTGCGTGTCGTCATGGGCGACGTCGCGGACATGGAGCAGGACATCGGCCTCGATCGCATCCTCGAGCGTGGCCCGGAACGCGGCGACGAGCTGGGTCGGCAGGTCGGAAATGAAGCCGACCGTGTCCGAGAGCATGATGCGGGCGCCATGCGGCAGCTTGATCGCGCGCGCTGTCGGATCGAGCGTCGCAAACAGCATGTCTTGCGCCAGCACCTCGGCGGAGGTCAGCCGGTTGAACAGGGTCGATTTTCCAGCATTGGTGTAACCAACCAGAGCAACCACCGGATAAGGAACGCGTTTTCGGCTTGCACGATGCAGCGAGCGCGTGCGCTTCACTGTGTCGAGATCGCGCTCGATCTTGGTCATGCGCTCCTGGATGACGCGCCGGTCGGCCTCGATCTGGGTTTCGCCGGGGCCGCCGAGGAAGCCGAAGCCGCCGCGCTGGCGCTCGAGATGGGTCCAGGACCGGACCAGGCGGCTCTTCTGGTAGTTCAGATGCGCCAGCTCGACCTGCAGCGCGCCTTCCTTGGTGCGGGCGCGCCGTCCGAAGATCTCGAGGATCAGCCCGGTCCGGTCGATGACCTTGCAGCCCCAGGCCTTTTCGAGATTGCGCTGCTGCACCGGCGAGAGCGCGCAGTCCATCACAACCAGACCGATCTCCTCGATCCGGATGCGCTCGGCGATCTCCTCGACCTTGCCCTTGCCGAGATAGGTCGCGGGCCTCAGGGCCGTCAGGAGCGCGGAAATCGCCTCGACGACGGTAAGGTCGATCGCCGCCGCGAGACCGACAGCCTCGTCGAGGCGCGCGGCGAATGAACGTTGATTCGCATCCGCCGCGGCTTTGCCGCCGCGGCGCTGCTGATAGGGACCGATGACATAGGCGCGGGTATTGGCGGCGATGTCGCGCTCGATCTCATCGAGCGGTTTCGCCCCGGCCGGCACAGTGTCCGTGCCCGAGCGTCCTGCCATTGGTTCAGGCCTTGTCCGTGTCCTCGGGCTCGAAGAGCTGGACCGGGTGACCGGGCATGATCGTGGAGATGGCATGCTTGTAGACGAGCTGCGAATGCCCGTCGCGGCGCAGAAGCACGCAGAAATTGTCGAACCAGGTGACGACGCCCTGCAGTTTCACGCCGTTGACGAGGAAGATCGTCAGGGGGATTTTCTGCTTGCGGACGTGATTGAGGAAGGTGTCCTGAAGGTTTTGTGCCCGCTCTGCGGCCATGTTCAGCCCCTGTTGTTGGGATCGCGCTTTAGGTTGCGTTGGCGATCCAGTTCGTTCCGTTCAGCGTCCGGCCGAGCGCCGGAGCATTTTCGGAACACCGATGGTTTCATTAGATCGTCGGCTTACCCTGCAATGCAAGTGCCTCAAAGCCCACATGCCGCCGAACGTCCTGCGTCCGGCGCAGGCGCATATGCAGAACGCGCTTGCCGACATGCGTCAGCCGACGCCCAGCGACTTCAACTTGCGATGGAGCGCCGAGCGTTCCATGCCGATGAACTCGGCCGTACGTGAAATATTTCCCGAGAACCGCGCGATCTGGGCGATCAGGTATTCGCGCTCGAAAATCTCGCGCGCATCGCGCAGCGGCAGGCTCATCAGCCGCTCCCCTCCCGAACCCGACGGGGTCGTCGGCACCATGGCGCCGACCTCGGCCGGCAGCATCTCGACCGTGATGTCGGCGGTCGGGTCGCCCTTGGTCAGGATCATCAGCCGTTCGACATTGTTGCGCAGCTCGCGGACGTTGCCGGGCCATTCATGCGATTGCAGGACGGCCATCGCATCGCCGCCGATCCGGCGCTTGGGCAGGCCGGTCGCGACCGAGATCTGGTCCATGAAGAACTCGATCAGCTCCGGGACGTCCTCGCGCCGCTCCGAGAGCGACGGGATCCGGACCGGCACCACGCTCAGGCGATGATAGAGATCCTCGCGAAAATGCCCGTCGGCGATGAGCTGCGCCAGGTCACGGCTGCTCGATGAGACGATGCGGACATCGACATGGACGCGCGTCGCGCCGCCGACACGCTGAAAGTTCTGGTCGACGAGCACGCGCAGGATGCGGTTCTGCGTCTCGCGCGGCATGTCGCCGATCTCGTCGATATAGAGCGAGCCGCCATGCGCCTCCTCGAGGGCGCCGACCCGGCGGGAACGCCCCTCCCCGCCTTCGACGCCGAACAGCTCCTCCTCCATCGTATCCGGCGTGATCGTCGCCGCGTTGATGACGATGAAGGGCCCGGAGGCGCGGCTCGACGCTTCGTGCAGGGTCCGCGCCGCGAGTTCCTTGCCGCAGCCCGGCTCGCCGGTGATCAGCACGCGCGCATTGGTCGGCGCGACCCGGTCGATCGTCTGGCGCAGCTGGTTGACCACGGTCGATTTGCCGACGATCCGGCTCGCCTGCACCGAGCGCGTCTTGAGCTCGCGGACCTCGCGCCGCAGCCGCGACGCCTCCAGCGCGCGCTCGGCGACGAGCACCAGCCGATCGGCCTTGAACGGCTTCTCGATGAAGTCATAGGCGCCGCTCTTGATGGCCGAGACCGCGGTCTCGATATTGCCGTGCCCGGAGATCATCACCACCGCGAGATCGGGGTGGCTTTCCTTGATCAGGTCGAGCACCTGCAGCCCGTCGAGCCGGCTGCCCTGCAGCCAGATGTCGAGGAAGACCAGATTGGGACGACGCGCGGCGATGGCGGCGAGCGCCTCGTCGGCCGATCCCGCCTTGCGGGTGCGGTAGCCTTCATCCTCCAGCAGGCCCGAAACCAGCTCCCGGATATCGACTTCGTCATCTACGACCAGAATGTCAGCGCTCATTCCTGAGTTCCGTTCTGTTTGTTCATGGCAGTTTCAGCGTTTCCCCCGCCGATTTCGTCGTCCGCCGGCTTGTCCTGCGGCCCCGTCTCGGGGAACCAGAGCCGGACGCGGGCCCCGCGCCCGCCTTCATGTGCGTCGGGCCGGTCGAGCAGCTCGATGCCGCCGCCATGGTCCTCGAGGATCTTGCCGACGATCGCGAGGCCGAGCCCGGTGCCACCCTCGCGCGTCGTCATGTAGGGTTCGAGCAGCTTCTGGCGCTGGTCGGCAGGCAGGCCCTTGCCGTTATCGATCACGTCGATGACGATCACGCCGTCGTCGCGACGCTGGAACGCGACGTCGATCCGGCCGGGGCCGCGCTCGTCCATCGGCAGCGCCTCGATCGCCTCCGTGGCGTTCTTGATGACATTGGTCAGTGCCTGCGAGACCAGGCGCCGGTCGAACTGCGCGAGCACCGGCTCGGCGGGCAGGTTCTCCGAGATCGTCAGCTCGGGATTGCCGACGCGCATCAGGAAGACGATCTGCCGGACGGTCTCGACGATGTCGTCGCGCGACAAGGCCGGTTTCGGCATGCGCGCGAAGGACGAGAACTCGTCGACCATTCGGCGGATATCCTCGACCTGGCGCACGATCGTCGCGGTGCACTGGTCGAAAATCTCCTTGTCGTCGACGATGACGCGCCCGAACTTGCGCCGGATGCGCTCGGCCGAGAGCTGGATCGGCGTCAGCGGGTTCTTGATCTCATGGGCGATCCGGCGCGCGACATCGGCCCAGGCCGCGGTGCGCTGCGCCGAGACCAGATCGGTGATGTCGTCGAGCGTCACGACGAGGCCGGCACCAGCCCCCTCGCCTTCGCGGACGGCGCGGACATTGACCATGCGGTCGCGCCCGGCGCGGGTGATCGCGATCTGGCCCGAGCTCTGCCTCTGGCGGTTGTGCAGCGCGTCCGCGACGAAGGCCGCGATCTCGGGCGCGACCTGGCCGATCGGCTCGCCCAGCAAGCGTCCGCCGGCGCCGAGCAAGGTCTCGGCGGAGCGGTTCATGATGGTGATATGACCGTCGGCGTCGAGGCTCAGCACGCCGGAGGACACGCCCGAGAGCACAGTCTCGGTGAAGCGCCGGCGCCGGTCGATCACCTCGCTAGCGGTGATCAGCCCGTCGCGCTGCCGGCGCAGCTCGGCCGTCATCTTGTTGAAGGTCTCGCCAAGATGGGCGAGGTCGCCTTCCGCCCGTCTTATCGGCACCTGGACATAGAAATTGCCGCTCGAAACCTGATCGGTGGCGTGGATCATGCGCCGGATCGGCGCCACCAGGCCGTTGGCGAAACTCAGGCCGATCCAGATCGCCGAGAGCAGCAGGATGACCGCGATCAGCGCGTACATCGAGGCGAAGGCGATCTGCACGCCCTTCCGGCGCGCGTCGATCGACAGGTACTCGACGGCCGCGCCGCGCGCCACGGCCGGGAACTCGACCGCAAGCGGATCGACCTCGCGCGCCACGTAGAGAAAGGCGTTGTCATAGGCCGGAAGCTTCGCCAGCGCCCCGAAGATGCGCCCGGTCGACGGCAATACGCAGATCGGGTCGGTCGAGGATTGCGCGTCCTCGAAGGCGGCCGAATCCGGCTTGGGAGCATCACGCAGCACATCGATATTGGCCCGCACCAGAACGGTATCCGGCGGGCGCATCAGCATCGCGACGGGCACGCCGAGCGCGGTGGCGCGCACGGTCAGGAAGTTCTCGAACCATTTGCGGTCGACATCGAAGGCCGGCTTGGCCCGCACCAGATCGTCGGACAGAACCCGGATCTCGCGGCCGAGCGATTTGCACTGGCCCGCGGCATAGGCGTCCGCGACCTCGACCGACTTGAAGATCGCGTCGCGCATCCGGTCCGAAAACCAGGGCTCGAGGCCGCGTTCGATGGTGACCGTGGCGATCACCGCGACGAGGATGGCCGGAAGTGCCGCGATGATGCTGAACAGCCCGACGATGCGCACATGCAGGCCGGCGGCGGCGGCGCCGGCGCGTCGCGCGCGGATTAGCACCGCCGTCTCGAACGCGACGATGATCAGCAGCAGCAGGATCAGCAGGCCGTTGAGGACGAAGACCCCGATGACGACCTCGTGCACCGGCACGATCGGGGTCGCACCGGACAGGACGAGGAAGGTCACGAGCGCCGAGACGAGCGCGAACACGACGACGAGCGCGCCGAGCCAGCCGGAAACGCGCCGGGGGGTATCCCCGACGCGCGGCGTCATCCTGATGTCACTGGTGGAGGCAGCCACGCGTTCTCAACAACTCCATTGGGCCGGCCGCAAACGGGTCGGCTCGGCGCGCACTGATGCGCCGCCGCAACGGTGTTGTCAAAATATGACATATGAAAGGCGGGCGCGCCCTGCCCCGCGGCAGAGCTCAGCGGGGTGAGCGAACCACCTGCATGTCGAGCTCGCGAATCTTCTTGCGCAGGGTGTTGCGGTTGAGGCCGAGCAGCTCCGCCGCACGGATCTGGTTGCCCCGGGTTGCGGCGAGCGCGGCCGCGATCAAGGGTGGCTCGACCTCGCGCAGGATGCGGTGATAGAGCCCGGGCGGCGGGATATTGTCGCCAAAACCGCCGAAATACTGGTTGAGATGCCGCTCGACCGAACCCGAGAGCGTCTCGGTCCGCTCAGGGCCGGGGCTGTTGGTGAAGCCGGGCGATGACGATGCCGGCTGCAGTTCGGTCTCGACGATCGGAGCGGTGATCGTCTCCTGTGGATAGAGCGCGGCGAGGCGGCGGACGAGATTCTCAAGCTCGCGGACATTGCCCGGCCAGCGATAGCGCCGCATCACGTCCATCGCTTCCGAATCGATCTGCTTGCGCGGCAGCCCCTCCTTCTCGACCAGCGAGAAGAAATGGCGCACGAGATCCGGGATGTCCTCGACGCGCTCGCGCAAGGGTGGCAGCCGGATCGGCACCACGTTGAGCCGGAAGAACAGATCCTCGCGGAACAGCCCCTGCGCGATCGAGATGCGCAGGTCCTTGTTCGTTGCAGCGACGATGCGGACATTGGTCTTGATCGGCGTGCGCCCGCCGACCGTGGTGTATTCGCCCTGCTGCAGCACGCGCAGCAGCCGCGTCTGCGCCTCCATCGGCATGTCGCCGATCTCGTCGAGGAAGAGCGTGCCGCCTTCAGCCTGCTCGAAACGACCCGACGAGCGGGTCAGCGCGCCGGTGAAGGCGCCCTTCTCGTGGCCGAACAGCTCGGATTCGATCAGGTCCTTCGGGATCGCGGCCATGTTGATGGCGACGAAGGGCCCGTTGCGGCGCTTGCCGTAATCGTGGAGCGCGCGGGCGACGAGCTCCTTGCCGGTGCCCGACTCGCCGTTGATCATCACCGTGAGATCGATCGGCATCAGCCGCGCCAGCGCGCGATAGACGTCCTGCATCGCCGGCGAGCGGCCGATCAGCGGAATGTCGTCCGGCTCGGCCGCGGCTGCCCGCCCCGCATCGCCGCGCGGACGCGACAGCGCCCTGCCGACGATGGCGACCAGCTCCTTCAGGTCGAAGGGCTTTGGCAGGTATTCGTAGGCGCCGCGCTCCGAGGCCTTGATCGCGGTCATGAAGGTGTTCTGCGCGCTCATCACGATGATCGGCAATTCCGGCCGCACCCGCTTGATGCGCGGCAACAGGTCGAACGCATTGCCGTCCGGCATCACGACATCGGTGATGATGAGATCGCCCAGGCCTTGCGCGGCCCAGGTCCACAGCGTCGCCGCCTGGCCGGTGGTCCGAACTTCGTACCCCGCCCTGGCCAGGGCCTGGTTGAGCACAGTGCGGATTGCGGCGTCGTCGTCTGCGATGAGGATGTTACCGGTGGGCATTCACTGTGTCCTGTGGGCCTAAGCGGTCCTGTTGGGGCGCGCTTCGTGCAGCGGCAGAAGAATCCGGAACGTCGTGCGCCGGGGCACCGACTCGCATTCGACGATTCCGCCGTGATCGCCGATCACCTTGGCGACGAGTGCAAGTCCAAGGCCACTGCCTTGCGCCTTGGTCGTGACGAAGGGATCGAAGAGGTATTGCAGGATCTCGGCCGGCACGCCCGGACCGTTGTCGCGGATGACGATCTCGAGCGGCAGCGCGATCCGGCCCGTCGAGCCCGCGAGCTGCATGCGGATGCCCGGACGATAAGCCGTGGTCAGCGTGATTTCACCGTCGATCGCTTCTGTTCCAATGGCTTCCGCTGCGTTCTTCACCAAATTCAGCAAAACCTGCACCAGCTGATCGCGGTTGCCCGCGACCGGCGGCAGCGACGGGTCGTAGACCTCGTTGAAGCGGATATGCCGGGCGAAGCCCGATTGCGCCAGGCGCTTCACATGATCGAGCACGTCATGGACATTGACGGCGCCGCGCTCGCTCGGCCTGTCGTCGCCAAAGAGCTCGACACGCTCGACCAGCTTCACGATCCGGTCGGTCTCGTCGCAGATCAGCTGCGTCAGGATGCGCTCGCTGTCGGGCACGGAGGCCTCCAGCAATTGCGCGGCGCCCCTTATGCCGGAAAGCGGGTTCTTGATCTCATGCGCGAGCATCGCGCCCATGGCGGTGATCGAACGAGCCGCCCCGCGATGCGTCAATTGCCTGTCCATTTTTTCGGCAATTGTCCGTTCTTGCAGCATCAGGACCACCGCATCGCCCTGATTGGGCAATGGCGAGGCAAAAACATCGACCACGCGATCGACCCCGAGCCGCGGCGAACCGAGATCGAGCCGGTACTCGCTGACGCTGGCTCCGCGCCGCTGCACCTCCTCGACGAGCGACAGCACCGGCGAGCCGAAGGCGATCAGGTCGTCGAGGCGCTGGCGCTTCAGCACCACGGCGCTCGACTGGAAAAAGTCCTCGGCCGCGGTATTGGCGTAAAGGATGGCATGCCCGTCGCCGATGACGACGACCGGCATCGGGAGAACATTGAGAGCCTGCAACTCGACCAGGTCGAACATGGTCAGGTCCCGCCCATCCTCGGCACCCTCGGCAAACATCATCGCCATACGCAAACGTCCTCGCTCAGGCTGCCTCGCGGCCGCATTCGGTGGAGAACAGCTCGGCCAGGGCGCTCAGCGCCTGACGCGGCTCGTTCGTGGTGAGCATCACGCGGCGCAAGTCGGGATGCGGCGTGCAGCCGCTCGCAACGGCCTCGTCGGCATAGGCCGCCAGATGCTTGCGGGCATGGCGCACGCCCTGCTCCCGGCCAAGCAGCTCCAGCAGGCCTTCATAATGCTCCCGCGCGACGTCGTGCTTCTGCGCGAGGCTCGGCTCGCTTTCCTGCCGGCCTGCGAGGGCAGCGCCGACCGCGCCGACGAGCCAGGGGCGGCCCAGCGCCGCGCGCCCGACCATGACGAAATCCGCGCCCGAGCGCGCGAGGCAGTCCCGCGCATCGGCGGCGTCGTGAATGTCGCCATTCGCGACCAGCGGGAACTCGCCCGCCTCGCGCACCGCCCGGATCGCGCTCCAGTCGGCAGCCCCCTTGTAGAATTGCTGCCGGGTGCGGCCATGGACGGTGATCATCGCGGCGCCGGCGGCGACAGCGCGGCGCGCCAGCTCCGGCGCATTGCGGGAGGCATCGTCCCAGCCGAGCCGCATCTTGACGGTCACCGGAACCGACACAGCCGCGACCGCCGCCTCGATCAGCCCCAGCGCATGATCCAGATCGCGCATCAGGGCCGATCCAGCCCAGCCGCCGGTCACCCGCTTGGCGGGGCAGCCCATATTGATGTCGACGATCTGCGCCCCTGTCGCCTCGGCCAGCCGGGCCGCCTCACCGAGCCAATGCGGGTCGCAGCCCGCAAGCTGGACGACATGGGGAAAGACCCCGGCCCCTTCGGCGCGCAGCCGCGCCTCCTCGCTGCCGCGCACGAATTCGTCCGAGGCCACCATCTCGGAGACCATGAGCCCGGCGCCGAACCGTGCCGAAATCCGGCGCATGACGACATCCGTCACGCCCGACATGGGCGCGAGGAAAGCACGCGAGGCCACGGCAAGCCCGGCAATCGCCAGAGCATCACCGCCCGAATTTGAGGCAACTTCCATTATGCTGATTTATTAGACATTGCTGCATCAGCGCAAGGGGGTGGGGCGATATGTTGCGCTGCGTCATCGTCGCACCCGTTCCACAACCCTGGAAGCGCGGCCGCCGGCGCACTTGGCGATCGCATGAGCGGCGACTATCACCGGGTTCCCGCTGGAGTTCCGCCTTGCCGACCGAGACGAAGACCAACGCCGTTGCAGTCGCTGCTCTGATCGTCGCAGCGGGACGCGGCCTGCGCGCCGGAGGCGAGACGCCCAAGCAATATCGTGAACTCGCCGGCCAGCCCGTCCTGCGCCGGACGCTGGCGCCCTTCCTGGCCGAGCCGGCGGTCACACAGGTCGTCGTCGTGATCGCGGCAGGCGACGAGGCGTATTACGAGAAGGCCGTCAGCGGCTGCGGCCCGGACAGGCTGGCCCGGCCCGTCAGCGGCGGCGCGACCCGTCAGGATTCGGTCCGGCTCGGCCTGCAGGCGCTGTCGGCTGGCGGCTTCGACGGCGTCGTGCTGATCCACGATGCCGCCCGCCCCTTCGTCTCTTCCGACCTGATCGCGGGGGCGATCGCCGCCGCCCGGTTCGCGCCGGCCGCCATCCCGGCCCTGCCGGTCACCGACACGGTCAAGCTCGTCGACGCCGAGCGGCGCGTCAGCGAGACGCCGCCGCGCGACCGGCTCGTCACCGTCCAAACGCCGCAAGCCTTCGCCTTCCAACCATTGCTGGCCGCACACGAGGCTGCGGCCCGTGCCGGCGTTGTGGGCTTCACCGATGACGCGGCGCTGATCGAATGG
>NZ_JBHYEM010000028.1:24606-42135 GCF_051860145.1 Allobosea sp.
GCCGTCGCCACCGTCCCCGGAGAGGCCGCCAACGTGAAGCTGACCCATCCCGAGGATTTCGCCGCAGCCGAAGAGCGCCTCGGCCGGCGACTGGTGACGCGCGTCGGCACCGGCTACGACGTTCACGCCTTCGATACCGGCGACCATGTCTGGCTGGGCGGCGTCAGCCTTCCTCATACGCGTGGCGTCAGGGCACATTCCGATGGTGACGTCGCCCTGCATGCCTTGACCGACGCCATCCTCGGCGCGCTCGCCGATGGCGATATCGGCACGCATTTCCCGCCGAGCGATCCGCAATGGCGCGGCGCCTCGTCCGACCGCTTCCTTGCCTTCGCCGTCGGGCAGGTGCGTGAACGCGGCGGCATGATCGATCATCTCGACCTCACCATCGTCTGTGAGTCCCCGAAGGTCGGGCCGCACCGCGAGGAGATTCGTGGCCGCATCGCGGCGATCGCCGGACTCCGCGTGAACCAGGTGGGCCTCAAGGCGACGACCTCGGAGCGCATGGGCTTCACCGGACGTGGCGAGGGGCTTGCCGCGCTCGCCACCGCCACGATCCGCCTGCCCGATCAGGAGTGACCGCGACCATGTTCGATCCCGAGATCACCGCGCTCAGCGTCGAGTTGCTCACGGTCTGCCGCGACCGCGGCCTGAGCGTCGCCACGGTCGAATCCTGCACGGGCGGGCTGGTCGCGGGCGCGCTGACGGCGATCCCCGGCTCGTCGGATGTCGTCAATGGCGGGCTGGTGACCTATTCCAACGCCGCCAAGAGCGCGCTCGCCGGCGTGCCCGCGGGCCTCATC
The DNA here is from genome assembly GCF_051860145.1 of Allobosea sp. Lineage (GTDB taxonomy): Bacteria > Pseudomonadota > Alphaproteobacteria > Rhizobiales > Beijerinckiaceae > Allobosea. The sequence continues at coordinate 25,410 of NZ_JBHYEM010000028.1, forward strand.
GAGAGCCATGGCGCGGTCAGCGAGCCGGTGGCGCGGGCCATGGCGGAAGGCGGTCGTACGGCGCTCGTTGCCGATCTCTCTGTCGCGATCACCGGCGTCGCCGGGCCCGGCGGCGGCAGCGCGACCAAGCCGGTCGGCCTCGTCCATTTCGCCTGCGCATCGGCCGGCGCGACCGCCCATCGCGAAAGGCGCTTCGGTGATCAGGGCCGCGACGAGATCCGCCGCCTCTCGGTGATCGAGGCGCTCGCCATGCTCAAGCAGGCTGCGCTGGCCCGCCCGTGACGGCGGCGCGGCCATAGACCTTGTTGGCGCGCGTTTCGAAGGCCTCGGCGAATTTGCGAAAAGCCCGGTCGAACATCGTCCCCATCAGCAGGCCGAGCATGCGGCTGGCGAACTCGTAGGAAATGAAGAAGCCGATCTCGCAGCCGCCATCGGTCGCCTTGAAGCTCCAGCGGTTCTCGAGATGCCGGAACGGCCCGTCGACATACTCGACCAGGATCTTGAGATTGGCCGGATCGAGCGTGACGCGGCTGGTGAAGGTCTCGCGGATCGCCTTGTAGCCGACGGTCATGTCGGCCACGAGAACCTCGCCGCCACCGTCGCGCGGCGTCCGGCGGCGTACCACCAGCCCCTCGCAAAGCGGCAGGAACTCGGGGTACTGCTCGACATCGGCGACGAGCGCGAACATCCGTTCCGGCGAGTGCCTCACCCGGCGGGTGCTGTTGAACATCGGCATGAATGATGGCCTCAGCCGCCGAGCTTCGCCGCCCGGGCGTCCCTCAACCGGGCGAAATCCTCGCCCGCATGATGCGAGGACCGCGTCAGCGGCGTCGACGACACCATCAGGAAGCCCTTCACATAGGCGATCGCCTCGAAACCCTTGAACTCGTCGGGCGTGACGAAGCGGATCACCGCGTGGTGCTTGCGCGAAGGCGCGAGGTACTGGCCGATCGTGATGAAGTCGACATCGGCGGAGCGCAGGTCGTCCATCAGCTGCAGGACCTCGTTCCGCTCCTCGCCGAGGCCGACCATGATGCCGGATTTGGTGAAGATGGTCGGATCGAGTTCCTTCACCCGCTGCAGCAGGCGCAGCGAATGGAAATAGCGGGCGCCGGGCCGGACCTTGAGATATTTGCCCGGAACGGTCTCGAGATTGTGGTTGAACACGTCCGGCTTTGCCGCGACCACCACTTCGAGCGCGCCCGGCTTGCGCAGGAAGTCCGGCGTCAGGATCTCGATCGTGGTGCCCGGCGAAGCCTCGCGGATCGCATGGATGACGCGGGCGAAATGCTCGGCGCCGCCATCGTCGAGATCGTCACGGTCGACCGAGGTGATGACGACATGCTCCAGGCCGAGCTTGGCGACGGCGTGGCCCACCTTGCGCGGCTCGTCCTGGTCGAGCGGCTGCGGCACGCCGGTCTTGACGTTGCAGAAGGCGCAGGCCCGCGTGCAGGTGTCGCCCATGATCATGAAGGTGGCGTGCTTCTTCTCCCAGCACTCTCCGATATTGGGGCAGCCCGCCTCCTCGCAGACGGTGACGAGCTTGTTCTCCTTCACGATCTTCTGCGTCTCGGCCCATTTCGGCGAGCCGGGCGCCTTGACCCTGATCCAGTCCGGCTTGCGCAGGATCGGGTTTTCGGGCCGCTTCTGCTTCTCCGGATGGCGCAGCTCCGCAACCGGCTTGGCAGCATCCGCCTTGGGATTGCCGGCATTCGGCCGCGGGTCGCGGTTCAGGAGGTCGAGAACGAGAGCCATGTCGTTTCCAGTGGTCCGGGTCCTCGCGGAGGACGCCATCTATTCACCCTAGCTAATCGCCTGTCGCGCGCGCCGCAACCGGACCCGGCGTCGCGTCAAACCCTCGGCTTGCGCATCGCGTTCCAGATCACGATCACCACGACCGCACCGGCAATGGCCGCGATCAGGGTGCGCAGGAAGCCGAAGATCGGGATTTCGAGGAGCTCCGCCAGCCGGCTGCCGATGAAGGAGCCTGCGACGCCGACGAGCATGTTGGTGAAGATGCCGTGGTCCGAGGAGGTGATGCGCTCGGCGATCCAGCCGGCCAGCATGCCGATCAGCAGGGTCATGAAGAAGCCATAGCCCGGCGTGCCGAGCGCCGCGTAGATGGAATTGTCCATGTCGCTCTTCCTTTCGTAAGCCAAAAACCTGCCGGGCAGGCCGGGAATCCGACCCCGCGATCATGCGATGAACCGCGCCAGCAGAACCACGAGAATCGCGCCCAGCACCGCCATCGCCGCCTCGTCGAGGATGGGATAGCCGGTGCGCAGGCGCCAGCCGGTCAGCCGCGTCAGCCCCTGGCCGACCAGCATGCCGAGCACGCCGACGACGGCATGGCGCAGCAGACCCCCTCCTCCGACCACGAGGCTGGCGACGAAGCCCGTCGCCGTGCCGAGCAGGACCGTGGGGATGACGCGAGGCCAGTCGAGGGCCAGCCCCCGCCCCGGCGGCAGGACCTCGACCTTGTCGTCCTCGACGATACGGTCGGGGCCGCGGGACCGGCGCGTGCGGGTCGTCATCGGCCTTCGTCAGGCGATCAGCCGCGCCAGCAGCACCACGACGATGGCGCCGATGGTCGCGGTGACGATCTGCGAGACGAGCGGATTGGAAATGCCGAGATTCACGCCCACCGCCGAGAGCAGGAAGCTGCCGACGAAGGCGCCGATCAGGCCGGTGATGATGTAGCGGACGAGGCCACCGCCACCGACGACGACGCTGGCGAGCCAGCCGGCGACGAGGCCGATGAGAATCGCGACGATGATCGAACGCATATCCATGGCGGTTCTCCAGTCAGTTCGCCCGCCGGAACACCGGCCGGGACGGCTCCGAAACTCGTCAGCTTCCGCAGCGCGATTCCTCAGGCGTTGAGCACCTTGCCATAGGCGTCGAGCACGCTCTCCTTCATCGTCTCAGAAAGCGTCGGATGGGGGAAGATGCTGTGCATCAGCTCTTCCTCGGTCGTCTCCAGGTTCATGGCGACGACGAAACCCTGGATCAGCTCGGTCACTTCCGCACCGACCATATGGGCGCCGAGCAGCTTGCCGGTCTTGGCGTCGAAGATCGTCTTGACCATGCCGCTGTCCTCGCCGAGCGCCACCGCCTTGCCGTTGGCGACGAAGTTGAAGCGGCCGACCTTGAGCGCGTGCCCGGCCTCCTTGGCCTTGGCCTCGGTCAGGCCGACGCTGGCGATCTGCGGGTGGCAATAGGTGCAGCCCGGGATCATCGCCTTGTCCATCGGATGCGGGTGCAGGCCCTTGATCGCCTCGACGCAGATCACCGCCTCGTGCTCGGCCTTGTGCGCCAGCATCGGCGGGCCGGCGACGTCGCCAATGGCATAGACGCCCTTGACGTTGGTGCGGCACAGGCCGTCGATGGCGATGAAGCCGCGATCGGTCTTCACGCCGAGCGCCTCGAGCCCGATATTCTCGACATTGGCGACGACGCCGACCGCCGAGATCATCCGGTCGGCCGTGATCGTCTGCTTGGCGCCCTTCTCGTCCTCGATATGCGCGGTGATCGAATCCGCCGCCTTCTCGACCTTGGTCACCTTGGCGCTGGTGATGATCTTCATGCCCTGCTTCTCGAAGGCCTTGCGGGCGAAGGCGCCGATCTCGTCATCCTCGACCGGCACGACCTGCGGCAGCACCTCGACCACCGTCACCTCGACGCCCATGGTGCGATAGAACGAGGCGAACTCGATGCCGATGGCGCCGGAGCCCATCACCAGCAGCGATTTCGGCATTTTTGGCGGAACCATCGCCTCGAAATAGGTCCAGATCAGCTTGCCGTCCGGCTCCAGGCCCGGCAGCGCGCGCGGGCGGGCGCCGGTCGCGATGACGATGTGGTCGGCGGTGTAGGTGCCCTCGCCCTTGGCGTTCTTCGGCGGCGGCACCTGCGGCTGCATGGCCGGCTTCTTGGTCGGCGCGACGGTAATCGTGCCGGGCTTCACCAACTTGGCCTCGCCCCAGATCACATCGACCTTGTTCTTCTTCATCAGGAACTGGACGCCGTTGTTCATTCGCGCCGCGATGCCGCGCGAGCGTTTCACGATGGCGTCGAGATCGGCCTTGAACGTGCCTTCCAGCACCAGCCCGTAATCCTTGGCGTGCTGGCCAAAATGCAGGATCTCGGCCGAGCGCAGCAGCGCCTTGGTCGGGATGCAGCCCCAGTTCGAGCAGATGCCGGCGAGATGCTCGCGTTCGACGATCGCGGTCTTGAAGCCGAGCTGGGCCGCACGGATGGCCGCGACATAGCCGCCGGGGCCGGAGCCGATGATGATGACGTCGTAGTCGGACATGTTACTGACCCTTGTTTTGAACTACGTCTCGCAACGCGTCGCGCTTCGAAATCCGGTTCGCCCGAAGAACTGTCATGGCCGCACGGCTCCGACCCGCTTCTGCAAGGCCGCGATCGATTGCGGCTCGCGTCCAAGCGGAAACGGGGCGGCGCTCCGCCCAGCCAAGTCGAAAACATCGCCCTTGCGCGTTTCCTTCACCCTCTCGCGCTGGGACGAGTAAGGGCTGCATTCGAAACCGCCGCCGCGCTGACCGCTCGCCGGGTTATAGGTATTGGCGCCGTAGCGGAAACAGACATGGCTCAGCTTGACCTGGCCGCGGTAACGCCCCTCTTGCGGGTCGTCGATCTCGGCGGAGGCATTCTCCCACAGCACCGCCAGCGAGCCCGGCAGGATCGCGCTGTTGCCGGGATACCAGAGGAAGACCTCGCCGCTCTTGCTGATATACTCGACCTGCGTCCCATGCTGCGGGCTGTAAGTGAGAACGGTGCGATCGCCGAGGAACGCTGCGATCACCTCCGGATCGGCTGCCGCCTTCGGCAGCCCGGCCGCGCCCGCGTTGCGCGCCTCGTATTCGGCCTGCGTCATCACCGGGCGGGCACCGAACATCCGGCCGAGCGGGCGCCTGAACTGCTGCGCGACTGCAGGGCTGAAGGCTACGACCGGAGGATGATCGCGCGGCTCCGGCGGCAATGCTGGCAGCGTCTCGACACAAGCGCCGAGCCCCAACGTCACGGCCACGGCGGAGATCCGCTTATACAGACCCGCACGGACTGATATCGGCCTCATTGGATGATGGTCCCCAGGCCGAGCGGGTTACCCTGACTGTTGCGGATACGGACGAAGGTCGAGACCGGGGTGCAGATCGCTGTCTGCCCGTTCTGCTGCACGGTGACGGCGTTGCCTGGCGATGCGATGTCGCGATAGCCGCCCAACAGGCAGACCGCCGGGCCTTTCAAACCCTCGACTTGCGCGAGAATGCCCCAGCGCAGGCGTTGAACGCCGCGCTCTGGCGCGACCTGGATCGCTTCGCGGTTGCGCGCGAAATAGATGCTGCCCCTGAGCGTGCCCTCACTGCCGGCGAAGAAGGTTCGATCAACGATCTGCAAGCCAGCGGCGCGAACGGCCGGGTCCTCCGGCTCGCGGCTGGCAGGCGGCGCTGCCGGCGGCGGTGGGGCCGACACGCATCCGCCGAGGGCGAGAAGTAATCCTGCGAAGACAGCCCGCATCGCCAGCATGCTTAGCCGCCGCTCTTGGAGGTCTGCACGCGCTCCTCGATCAACCGCGACGCGTTGAAAAGAGCATTCACCTGAACCTCGCCCATTTGCTTCACGATCCAGGTCAGCATTTCATCGACCTTCGGATCGACCTCGGGCGAGCCCCTTTCGGTATAGGTCACCAGATGGTTCAGCTCGCTCGCGCTGTATTTTTCGACGACGCGGGTCATCACCGCCTTGATCAATTCGCCGCGCCGCTCCGTCAAAATCTGGCGCGCCGCCTCTTTCCTCGCGGCCGCCGAACTGCGGTTTTGTGAACCGGACCAGAAGTTCTTCAACCTGGCGGTGGATGCAATCACCCGGTCGAGGCTGTTCCCATACCAGGCGTCGAACTCGAGAGCTCTTTCAACCCGGTCGAGCGTAGGGCCGCCTTGCGCCCGAGCCGATGCATCAAGCCCGAGCCAAGCCGTATTCATCTGGACCGAAGCGACGATCAGAAAACAGCCCAGCAGTCGTCCGGCCTTTGACATCGTGGTTTCCCTGGCGATCGTTCCCTAAACCAGCATCGCCATCGGCTTCTCGATATAGCCCTTGAACGCCTGCAACAGCTCTGCGCCCAGCGCGCCGTCCACCGCGCGGTGGTCGGTCGAGAGCGTCACCGACATGATCGTCGCGATGGCCAGCGCGCCGTTCTTGACGACAGCCCGCTGCTCGCCCGCGCCGACCGCCAGGATCGTCGCGTGCGGCGGATTGATCACGGCGGCAAAGTCCTTGACGCCGAACATGCCGAGATTGGAGACCGCCGAGGTGCCGCCCTGATACTCCTCGGGCTTGAGCTTGCGGGTCTTGGCCCGCACCGCCATGTCCTTCATCTCGTTGGAGATCTGGCTCAGTGTCTTGTGGCAGGCGTCGCGCACGATCGGAGTGATCAGGCCGCCGGGGATCGAGACCGCGACGCCGACATCGGCGTGCTTGTGCTTGAGCATGGCGCCGTCGGTCCAGCTCACATTGGCGTCCGGCACCGCGCGCAAGGCCAGCGCCAGCGCCTTGATCACCATGTCGTTGACCGAGAGCTTGTAGGCCGGCTTGCCATCCTTCTCGGGAGCCGCGGCATTGAGCTCGGCCCTGAGCTTGAGCAGCGCGTCGAGCTCGCAATCCAGGGTGACGTAGAAATGCGGGATCGTCTGCTTCGCCTCGGTCAGGCGCCGCGCGATCGTCTTGCGCATGCCGTCATGCGGGATCTCCTCATAGGAGCCCGGCTCGAACAGCTTCTTGACCTGCTCGTCGGCGGGACCGGCGGCGAGCGGCGCGGCGGCCGGCTTGCCGGCAGCGGGAGCAGCACCAGGGGCAACGGCAGGCGCAGCCTTGGCCGCCCCGCCCTGCTTCGCCGCCTCGATGTCGCGCTCGACGATGCGGCCATGCGGGCCCGAGCCCTGCACCTTGCCGAGGTCGAGCCCGGCGTCCTTGGCGAGGCGGCGGGCCAGGGGCGAAGCGAAGGGACGGCTGCCGTCGGCCTTCGCCGGAGCCGCTCCGTCGGCCTTCGGCGGCTCAGCCTGCTTGGCCGGGGCCTCTGCCTTGGGTGTTTCCTTCGGCGCTTCGGCTTTGGCCCCGTCGCTCTTCGCAGCAGCGGCTTCGGCCTTCGGCGCAGCCTCGGCCTTGGCTGGCGCGGAGACGCTCTTGGCGTCCTCGCCCTCGCCGGCGATCACGCCGATGACCTCGTTGACCGCGACATCGGCCGTGCCCTCCGGCACGACGATCTTCGCCAGCACGCCCTCGTCGACCGCCTCGACCTCCATGGTCGCCTTGTCGGTCTCGATCTCGGCGATGATGTCGCCGGACTTGATGGCGTCGCCCTCCTTCTTCAGCCACTTGGCGAGGTTGCCCTTTTCCATCGTGGGCGAGAGCGCGGGCATCAGGATGTTCACGGGCATGGCAGGAGGCTCGCTTTTTCCAATTGGATGAGCAGCAGGCGGCGTGTCAGCCCCATGCCGAAGCTGAGGGACACGAAAACGAAGGCGAGATAGTCGAGATGCTCGAGTGCGGTGCCGGTCAGCGTCGTGCCGAACATCAGCTCGGGGGCGAAAGCCTGCACCGCTTCCGGGATCAGGGTCAGCGCGCCGCTCGCGGCCAGGATATAGGCCACGAGGTCGATGCGATGCAGATGGATGCGGGCCCGCGCCAGGGTCGGCGGAGCCAGCGGCAGAGGCTGGAGACGCTGCCGAGGCTTGAAATAGCTCACCGCGCCGACAGCGCCGATTCCAGCCAGGCCGACCGCCGCGATCATGGCAGGAACGGTCAGCGCCATGGCGTCAGGCCTTGTAGCAAACGGCCTTCGCCGCCGCGACGACATCGCCGATATTCGGCAGCGCCAGCTTCTCGAGATTGGCCGCGTAAGGCATCGGCACGTCCTTGCCGGTGACGCGTGCGACGGGAGCGTCGAGATAGTCGAAGGCCGCCTCCATGATGCGCATGCCGATCTCGGCGGTGACGCCGGACTGCGGAAAACCTTCCTCGACGGCGACGCAGCGATTGGTCTTCTGCACCGAGGCCAGCACGGTCTCGATATCCATCGGCCGGATCGTGCGGAGGTCGATGACCTCGGCCTCGATGCCCTCCTTGGCCAATGCTTCGGCGGCGCCGAGCGCATAGGTCATGCCGATGCCGAAGGAGACGATGGTGACGTCTGTCCCCTCGCGCACGACCTTGGCCTTGCCGATCGGGATCAGGAAATCGTCGCCCTTCGGCACCTCGAAGGAGCGGCCGTAGAGAATCTCGTTCTCGAGGAAGATCACCGGGTTCGGATCGCGGATCGCGCTCTTCAGCAGGCCCTTCGCGTCGGAGGCGCTGTAAGGCACCACGACCTTGAGGCCGGGTACGTTCGAATACCAGGCGGAGTAATCGTGGCTGTGCTGGGCGGCGACGCGGGCGGCGGCGCCGTTGGGGCCGCGGAACACGATCGGGCAGCCCATCTGGCCGCCGGACATATAAAGCGTCTTGGCGGCGGAGTTGATGATCTGGTCGATCGCCTGCATGGCGAAGTTGAAGGTCATGAACTCGACGATCGGCTTCAGGCCGGTCAGCGCCGCGCCGACGCCGATGCCGGCGAAGCCGTGCTCGGTGATCGGCGTGTCGATGACGCGCTTGGCGCCGAATTCCTGCAGCAGCCCCTGCGTGACCTTGTAGGCGCCCTGGTATTCGGCGACCTCCTCGCCCATGACGAAGACATCGCCGTCGCGGCGCATCTCTTCGGCCATGGCATCGCGCAGCGCCTCGCGGACCGTCATGTTGACGATTTCGGCGCCGGCGGGGAACTCGCTCGACGCGTCATAGGCCTTGGCCTGCGCGAGGATCGTCTGCGGGGCGCTGACGGCGGGCGCATCGGCCGGAGCCTTCTCGGCCTTCGCCTCGGGTTCGGCCTTGGCTTCGGGCTCGGGCGCCTTCTCGGGAGCCGCCGCCTTGCCGCCACCGCTCGCCGCAGCCTTCACATCCTCGCCATCGGCGGCGATCACGCCGATCGGCGTGTTGACCGCGACATTATCGGTGCCGTCGGCGATCAGGATCTTGGCGAGGACGCCTTCGTCGACGGCCTCGACCTCCATCGTCGCCTTGTCGGTCTCGATCTCGGCGAGGATGTCGCCGGCCTTGACCGCGTCGCCCTCGGCCTTCAGCCACTTGGCCAGTTTGCCCTGCTCCATGGTGGGCGAGAGCGCAGGCATCAGGATATCGATCGGCATGAACACACCCGGAATTTAAGGGAACGCGGGATCGGGGAAGACCGGCGCGAGTGGCCGGTGAAAGGCGGGCGGAGCGGGCCTCAGGCCCGCGCCTTCTCCAAGGTGATGTCGGTCCAGAGCTCGGCGGCTTCCGGCTCGGGATCATGCGTCGCGAACTCGGCCGCGTCGTTGACGATCTCGCGGACCTTGGCGTCGATCGCCTTGAGCTCGTCCTCGGCAAGCTTGAAATCGCGGGTGAGGCGCCCCCTCACCTGCTCGATCGGATCGTGTTCCTCGCGCATGCGCTGGACCTCGTCCTTGGAGCGGTACTTGGCCGGATCGGACATCGAGTGGCCGCGATAGCGATAGGTCTGCATCTCGAGGATATAGGGGCCCTTGCCCGAGCGCGCATGCTCGATGGCCCGCTCGCCGGCGGCGCGCACGGCGCGGACATCCATGCCGTCGACCTGTTCGCCGGGAATGGAGAAGGACAGGCCGCGCTTGGAGAAATCGGTCTGCGCCGAGGCGCGGTTGACCGAGGTGCCCATGGCGTAGCGGTTGTTCTCGATCACGAACACCACGGGCAGCTTCCAGAGCTGCGCCATGTTGAAGCTCTCGTAGACCTGGCCCTGGTTGGCGGCGCCGTCGCCGAAATAGGTCATCGAGACGCGGCCATCCTCGCGATACCAGTTGGCGAAGCCGAGGCCGGCGCCGAGCGAGACCTGGGCGCCGACGATCCCGTGCCCGCCATAAAAATTCTTCTCCCGGGAGAACATGTGCATCGAGCCGCCCTTGCCCTTGGAGTAGCCTCCGCGGCGCCCGGTCAGCTCGGCCATGACGCCGCGCGATTCCATTCCGCAGGCGAGCATATGGCCATGGTCGCGATAGCCGGTGATGACCTGGTCGCCATCCTTCGCGGCCATCTGCATGCCGATGACGACCGCCTCCTGGCCGATATAGAGATGGCAGAAGCCGCCGATCAGCCCCATGCCGTACATCTGGCCCGCCTTCTCCTCGAAGCGGCGGATCAGCAGCATCTCGCGATAGGCGTGAAGCTCCTCCTCCTTGCTGAAGACGGGCATGTTGCTCAGCACCTTGGCCGCGCCCTTCTGCGTCGTCGTCTTGGTCGCGGTCTTCGCTGAGCCGCCCTTGGCCGCGCTCTTGGCGGCGGATTTCGCTTGAGCAGGGGCTTTCGTCTTGCGCGCGGCAACGGCCATGGGCGATCCTCCAAAGATCATTCGACCTTGGTTGTAGAGGATCGCAAAACCGTTGGCGAGTGAGGTATCTCGCAGTGCAGCATGGTCTAAGATGCTGAGAATGCTCGATTTTCAGAAATTAACTGGAATCCGGTTGATCGATGTGTTCGGGACTATTTGCCGGCATGCCGGGCCCTGTCAGCGACCCATCAGAATGAGGTCGTTGCGATGAACGCGCCCCAGTGTCGAGCGGGCCCGTTCCTCGAGCAGATCGCGGTCGACGGCCTCGTCGCGCATCAAGGCCAGGCGCTGCTCCCAGCTCTTGCGCTCCCCGGTCAGGATCTTGATCTCGTCTTCCATGGTCCGGAGCGATTCCTGCAGCCCGCCACGCGCCTCCAGGCCGCGCGAGCCGTGCTGGGCGTGGAACATGAAATAGCCGACCGCCCCGCTCGATACGAGATAGAGCGCGAGCGTGATGAAAAAGGACCGGAGACCACGGCGAACGACCATGCCGCACCCTAGAATCGCGTGGTTTATTCCGGGTTAACGGGCCGGCCGCAGCACGCGCAAGACTTCGTCGCCCGCAGGAGCCGCTCCGCGCGCGACCGCGATCAGGTCGGCCTCGACGCGGCGCGCAATCGGCAGGCGAAAATGCAGCGGATCCCAATAGTTGGAATCCTCGCGCGTCACCGAAGAGCGATGCGCGTAATCGGCGATAACGGCGCCGTGCCGAGCCGCAACCCGGCCAAGCTCCGCCTTGCAGGCGCCATAGCGCTGCCAGCCGAGCGAACCCTCTCTGGGCAAGGCCGTGAGATGAACCGGCGGTAGCACGAGCAGTTTCGGCGTTCCGCTCGGCAGCGTCGCCAGCGCGGCGTCGAGCCAGGCGAGCGCCGGGAAGCGCCAGCCCGCCTGTTCTGCCCGAGTTGGCACGGCGGGCGGCACGAGCGGCGTCAGGTCGGGCGCGGTGCCGCCGTTGTTGCGGAAGAGATGGAAGCGGGCGCGCGCAAGATCGTAGAGCGCTTCGGGCGGCGTGAAGACCTCGTAGCCGTCGCCGCGGATTCGTTCCGGCATCAGCCCGAGCCGATGCGCCGCCAGCCGCACGGCGATCTCGAGCGTCGTCAGGTTGATCAGCTCGGGATAGTCGTTCCAGCCGCTGTCATCATAGAGCCAGGGCGGAAACGGCCGCGGGGTCAGGCGTTTGGCGGGATCGGTCGCGTCGGCCTCGCACCAGGTGGTGTCGATGCCCCAGATCAGCAATTTTGGCGCGGCGGTCTTGCGGGCGAAGAGCTCCGCCATCTGCACCTGTTCCCAGGGCGTCGCGGCATTCATCGCCAGGTTGACGAAACGCGCGTCGAGCCCCTGCGAGAGAATCGCCGGATCGAGCAGCCGCATGGTCGAGGTTCCGAGCACGGCGGCGTCGAAGGCGCCCGACCGCACGAGCTGCGGATACATGAAGCGCTGGTTGAGATCCATCAGCGGCCGCGCGGCCTGTCCCGCAGCCACGCGCGAGCCGAACGGGTCCATGATCGCGATGAAGCCGAAGAGAAGCAGCACCAGCCCCGCGACAGTGGCGAGGAAGCTCGTCGACCAGCGTTTCCAGGAGGATGCGGCTGTCATCGGCTCAGGCAACGGCAATGGCCTGTCCTGCGGCAGACGCGCGAGACGCGGGCGGGCTGGGCAAATCGATCATGCGGATCCTCCGGCGCGCTTCTGCCACAGATCCGGGCGGCCGAACAATCGCGGGAGTGAACGAACGATGTTGACCCGCAGGCGGGGCGTCCGTATGTCAGCGGCCCAGTGAGGGCGGGTAGCTCAGTGGTAGAGCACGTGACTTTTAATCATGTGGTCGAGGGTTCGATCCCCTCCCCGCTCACCACCGGCCTCCGCTGACAACCTCTCGGAATCCAGGCCGTCATTGCTGACGTTGCCCTCGTCCGGCTCCGGCCCACTCGTTCCTGACGTCCCGCAGCGGCCCTGTCTGCCCCGGCGCGCAAAGATGGCGGCAACGCCTCATCGCGGGTTCATGACCGAGTCGGCTGCATGGCAGACATGGCGGCTTCCCGAACAGAAAAAAGCCCGAACAGTGAACCAAATCGCGTTTTCGACGTTGATCCGGCAAGCCGCGACTGCGGTTCACTCGTAGGAGGAAACCATGTTGAAGCGTAATATCGCGTTGACGGCGATCGGCGGAATCTTGCTCGCCACGACCGCGCTCGCGCAAACCAGTGCGCCTTCGAGCCCGCCGTCTGCGGCGCCCTCGACCTCGGCGCCCGCGACCTCGGCTCCGGCCACGGACGCAGCCAAGCCGCCTGAACAGAACCTGGCCGGCCAGGGCAAATGGCGCGCCTCCAAGCTGATGGGCGTGGATATCTATGGTGCCGACAAGAAGAAGGTCGGCGACGTTACCGAGGTCTTGTTCGACAAGACCGGCAAGGTCGAGATGGTGACGGTTGGCGTCGGCGGCTTCCTCGGCATCGGCGCGAAGGATGTCGCGATTCCCTTCGAGCAGGTGACTTGGAGCGACGAGCCGATGGCTGCTGCTGCGCCGGCTCCGGCCCCTTCGGGCGGGACTAGCGGTGGTACGGCCTCGGCTCCCCCGGCGGCGGCTCCGGCGCCGAAGGGCCCGATGATGTATCCGGATCACGGCGTCATCAACATGACCAAGGAGCAGCTGACGTCTGCGCCTGCCGTGACCTACGCCAGCCGCTAATCGACATTTAGCGGCATCATAATTCGGCCTGCCTCGCGAGAGGCAGGCCGTTTTTCTGTTCGGCTGCTGGCTCGGGCTCAGGTTCGATGCGCGCCCGAAAGTCCTGCGAGGAACGGTATGATGGCTTCCGGCAGGTCGTCCGCGATCAAGCCGACGCCATGATGTTCGCCGGCCTTGCCATGCAACCAGACCGCCGCGCTGGCGGCCTCGAAGGCGGGCATGCCTTGCGCGAGAAGCCCGGAGATCAGGCCGGCCAGCACATCGCCGGCGCCGGCCGTCGCCAGAGCGGATGTGCCGGTGACGTTAATGGCAGCCCTGCCCTCCGGCGCGGCGATCACCGTGTCAGGCCCCTTCAGCACCACCACGCAGCCGGTCAAGGCGGCCGCGCGCCGTGCCCGCTCCAGCTTCGAGGGAGGCGTCGTGACGTCCGGCATGGCCGCGAACAGACGTGCGAACTCGCCCTCATGCGGCGTCAGCACGCAAGCCGCGCCACGCCGGCGCACGGATCGCGAGAGCGAGCCCGTCCGGGTAGCGAGGAGCGTCAAGGCGTCGGCGTCGAGTACGGCCGGGACGCCTGAACGCAGCACGGCCATGACCGCCTGCCTTGCGGTCGCGTCGAGACCGAGCGCGGGGCCGGCCAGCACCGCGCCGAGCCGCTTTTTCAGCAGGGTTTCAATGCCGGCAAGGTCCGAAACAGCCCTCTGCATCACGGCGTCGGGACCACGCGCGGCATGGGCCGCGAGTGCCTCCGGCCGGCAGGCGATCGTCGCCAGCCCGGCGCCGATCCGCAACGCTGCGCGCGCCGAGAGCCGCGGAGCCCCCACCCCGGCCAGGCCGCCCGCCAGGACCAGAACGGCGCCCCGCCGGTATTTATGGGTGTCAGTGGCATGCACGGGCCAGTTCGCACGCCAGAGCATCGGGTCGTTTTGGAAGGCCTGGGGACACAAGCCGTCAGCGCCGAAAGCCACATCCGCCGCGATGCCGATATCGGCCAGCGTCGTCACGCCGCAGAGCCTCCGGCCGGGATAGAGCAAATGACCGGGCTTGAGCCTGAAGAAGGTGACGGTCTCGTCGGCCCGGGTGACCGGCCCCTCGGCCTGACCGGTATCGCCTGACAGCCCGCTCGGAACGTCGACGGACACCACGGTCTTGCCCGCGGCATTCACCCGCGCGACGAGCGCTGCGATGTCGCCCGTCAAAGGGCGGTCCAGCCCAGCTCCGAACAGGGCGTCGACCACCAGGTCCGCGTCACCCGGGCGCGCGGCTGAAAGCGGCGCGACATCACCGGGCCAGGCCTGTGCCATGGCGCCGGCGTCGCCCGACAGCCTGGCCCTGTCGCCCGCAAGAACGAGCGTCACCGAAAAGCCGCGCTCGCGCAGGATGCGGGCCGCGACGAAGCCGTCCCCGCCGTTGTTTCCGGGGCCGCACAGCACCAGGATCCGCCGCGCCGGCCCCGCCCGGCGGCTGACGGCATCGGCCACCGCCCGGCCCGCCCGTTCCATCAGGACGACGCCCGGCGTTCCGGCCGCGATCGCCGCCGTGTCCGCGCGCGCCATCTCGGCCGGCGTCAGCAGGGCCAGGGCGGTTTCATCGTCGGCGTTGCTCACCGTGCCATCATCGGAAAGCCCGGGCTTTCCGGCAAGCGCGGGTTTGACGGCCGCACTTGTCCATGAATTGATCATTTGCATAAATTATAGGCGGAATATCGCCTCATGATGAGGCGTCGCAGGGCATGGTTCCTCATGGCGAGCCGCACGCGCCGATGCTATGAGCAGAAACGGCGAGTGTGTCGTCCGCCACGGCGAGACGCTGAGCCGGCCACCGAGCCATCGGAAAAGGCCGATTTTCAGCGCATCGACGGTCGAACCGGCAGACGGTATCGAGGATCGGGTCAGTCCCGTTCCAGACACGCGCGAGGGAGGCCGGTCGGCGCATGAAGAAGATCGAAGCGATCATCAAGCCCTTCAAGCTGGACGAGGTGAAGGAAGCGCTGCAGGAAGTCGGTCTGCAGGGCATCACCGTGCTCGAAGCCAAGGGCTTCGGCCGCCAGAAGGGCCATACCGAGCTCTATCGCGGCGCCGAATATGTCGTCGACTTCCTGCCCAAGGTCAAAATCGAGATCGTGTTGAACGACGACATGGTCGAGAGCGCCATCGAGGCCATCAAGAAAGCGGCCCAGACGGGCCGCATCGGCGATGGCAAGATTTTTGTATCGACGGTGGAGGGGGCGATCCGCATCCGCACCGGAGAAACCGGCGCGGACGCGATCTGAGGGCTTCATCCCGAACCCTGCGAAATCGGCGTCCGCCGGGCGAACACCCGCGGGTCGACTACCACTGAGAAACTGCTTTCAAGAGGAATGCTGAGATGAAGAGCGCCAAGGACGTCCTCAAGGCGATCAAGGACAATGACGTCAAATACGTGGACTTCCGCTTCACCGACCCGCGCGGCAAGTGGCAGCACGTCACGTTCGACATCACCATGATCGACGAGGACATCTTCGCCGAGGGCACCATGTTCGACGGTTCGTCGATCGCCGGCTGGAAGGCGATCAACGAGTCCGACATGCTCCTGATGCCCGACCCGACGACGGCGGTGATGGATCCGTTCTTCTCGGCCTCGACCATGGTCATCACCTGCGACGTGCTCGAGCCGTCGACCGGCGAGCCCTATGGCCGCGACCCGCGCGGCATCGCCAAGAAGGCCGAGGCCTATCTCAAGTCGACCGGCATCGGCGACACCGTCTATGTCGGTCCGGAGGCCGAATTCTTCGTCTTCGACGACGTCAAGATCTCGGCCGATCCCTACAATACCGGCTTCAAGCTCGACAATGTCGAGCTGCCGATCAACGGCATGACCGACTACGAGGGCGGCAATCTCGGCCACCGCATCGCCACCAAGGGCGGCTATTTCCCGGTTCCGCCGCAGGATTCGGCGCAGGACATGCGTGGCGAGATGCTCGCCGCCATGGCCGCGATGGGCGCCAAGGTCGAGAAGCACCATCACGAGGTCGCCTCGGCCCAGCACGAGCTCGGGCTGAAGTTCGACACGCTGACGCATATGGCCGACCAGCTGCAGGTCTATAAATACGCGATCCACAACGTCGCCCAGAGCTACGGCAAGACCGCGACCTTCATGCCGAAGCCGATCTATGGCGATAACGGCTCGGGCATGCATGTCCACCAGTCGATCTGGAAGGGCGGCAAGCCGATCATGGCCGGCAACAAATACGCCGACCTGTCGCAGGAATGCCTCTGGTACATTGGCGGCATCATCAAGCACGCCATGGCGCTGAACGCCTTCACCAACCCGTCGACCAACTCCTACAAGCGTCTGGTTCCGGGCTATGAGGCTCCGGTGCTGCTCGCCTATTCGGCGCGCAACCGCTCGGCGTCGTGCCGTATTCCGTGGACGACCTCGCCGAAGGCCAAGCGCGTCGAGGTCCGCTTCCCCGATCCGATGGCGAACCCCTACCTCGCCTTCGCCGCCCTGCTGATGGCCGGCCTCGACGGCATCGTGAACAAGATCGATCCCGGTCCGGCCATGGACAAGGATCTCTACGATCTGCCGCCGCGCGAGCT
>NZ_JBHYEM010000029.1:0-40106 GCF_051860145.1 Allobosea sp.
CCTCGCCATCGACGACGGTGAGATGGGTGGTGCAGGTATCGGCCGGCTCCGGCGCCGTCTGCGCCGCGCCGAGCCCGGCGAGCCGCTGCGCATAGGCCTCGCGCATGACGGTCGAGAGCCTGGCGAACCAGGCGGCGTCGGGCCCCCCCGTTGGCCGGTCGACGGAGGACATGCCGTCGATGACGGCGGCGAGCGTCGGGGCGGCGGTCAAGCCACCGGCGGTATGGATCTGGTGGCTGCCGCGCCAGTCGATGACCGGCGCCGAGCGGATCGTCGCCTGGCAGCCGGCGAGGTCCTCGCGATCGACCACGCCGCCGACGGCCTTGATATCGGCGGCCAGGCGCGCGGCGAACTCGCCGTCATAGAAGTCGCGCAGGCCCGCCTTGGCGAGATGCTCCAGCGTGGCGGAGAGATTGCCGAGCCGCATGAAGCCCGGCACGCCCTGATAGGGCGGAACCGGCGGCAGGCCGCCCGGCAGGTAGACGCGCGCGCTCTCCTCGTAGAGCCGCAGCACCGAGGCCGAGGAGGCGATCTTGAGCGTCGTGTACCAATCCTGCGCCAAGCCGCGCCGGGCCAGCGCGATCGCGGGGGCGAGCAGTTCCGCCACCGGCAGCTTCGTGCCGAATTGCTCCTTCAGCTTGGCATAGCCCGCGACCGAGGACGGAATGCAAAAGGACAGCGGCCCGTGGATATTGCGGTCGTCCACCACTTCCGGCCAGGTGAAGAAGTCCTTCTTCATCTCGCCGGTGAGGGGATATTCCGCCGGATCGGCGCGATGCGGCGCGACCGGGCCGAAATCGACGACCTGCGCCCGGGTCTCGCCGGCCTTCAGGACGACGGCGAAGCCGATGCCGCCGAGCCCGCTATTCCAGGGCTCGACCGCAGCGAGCGCGAAAGTCGCCGCGACGGCGGCGTCGGCGGCATTGCCGCCAGCCTCCAGGATCGCTGCGCCGGCTTCGGCAGCCTCGCGATTCTGCGAGACGACGATGCCGTTCCTGCCCCGCGCCGAGGGCTTGGTCAGGTTCCAGTTCTGCGTCCGGTAGACATCACCGCGCGCGGTCTTGGCAACGGCCATCAGCCCATCTCCCTATATGCTCGACCGCGGCATCGTTCACGATTCCACGGTCGCGCGAAAGGCCGGGCGGGACATGGCGCCGTCGCCAAATCCGCAGCGGGTTCGCCGTGGCTCAGCGCAGCGGCGGCGCGTATTGCAGGCCGCCCTTGGTCCAGAGATTGTTCAGCCCGCGCGGGATCGCCAGCCGCGATTTCGAGCCCATATTGGCCTCGTAGGACTCGCCGTAATTGCCGACCAGCTTGACGATGCGATAGGCCCAGTCCTTGGTCAGGCCCAGCCCCTCGCCGAGATTGCCGTCGACGCCGAGGAAGCGCTTGATCTCGGGATTGGCCGATTTGAGCTGCTCGTCGACATTCTGCGCGGTGAGGCCGAGCTCCTCGGCATTGACCATGGCGTAATGCGCCCATTTGACGACATCCGACCATTGCTCGTCGCCCTTGCGGGTCGCCGGGCCGAGCGGCTCCTTCGAGATGATCTCGGGCAGCACGACGAAGCCGTCGGGGTCGCTCAGCTTGAGGCGATAGGCGAAGAGCGCCGAGGCGTCGGTCGAGAACACGTCGCAGCGGCCGGCCTCGAAGGCCTTCACCGCCTCGTCGCCGGCATTGAAGGCGACCGGCTCGTATTTGATGGCATTGGCGCGGAAGAAATCGGCGAGATTGAGCTCGCTCGTGCTGCCGGTCTGGACGCAGACCGAGGCGCCGCCGAGCTCCTTGGCCGACTTGACGTTGAGCGCCTTGCGCACCAGCAGGCCCTGGCCGTCATAGTAATTGATCGCCGCGAAATCGAGGCCGACGGTGGTCTCGCGCGAGAGGGTCCAGGTGGTCTGGCGGGCCAGGATGTCGATCTGCTTCGAGGAGAGCGCGGCGAAGCGGTCCTTCGGGTTGAGCGGCGTGAAGCTGACCTTGCTCGCATCGTTGAAGATCGCGGCTGCGACGGCGCGGCAGATATCGACATCGAGCCCGTTCCACTTGCCCTGCGCATCGGGCAGCGAGAAGCCGGGCACGCCGGGGCTGACGCCGCAATTGACGCTGCCGCGCGCCTTGGTGTCGTCGAGCGTGCCGGCCGAGGCGGCCAATGCCGGCAAGGTGGCGGCGAGCGCCAGCGTGACGCCGCGCAGAATCCTGGTCATGACATCCTCCCGTTGGTTTTTTTAGGCGTTGGTTTTCTTGAATGACGCCGCGATGGCGCTTTGGAGCCGCGCGATGATCGCCTTGCGCGTCTCGAAGGTGATGCTGGCGTAATGCGGCTGGAGCACCACGGTCTCGAAGGCGAGAAAGGCCTCGTTCAGCTGCGGCTCGACGGCGAAGACATCGAGGCCGGCGCCGGCGATGCGCCCATCCTTCAGCGCGGCGATCAGGGCGGCTTCATCGACCACGGAGCCGCGCGAGATATTGATCAGGATGCCGTCGGGCCCGAGCGCCTCCAGTACATGCGCATCGACGAGATTCTGCGTCGCGGGGCCGCCGGGGCAGGTCAGGACGAGGAAATCGGACTGTCGCGCCAGCTCCGCGACATCGGCGACGAAGGGATAAGGCACGCCCGGCTTCTCGCGCGGTCCGGAATAGCGCACGTCGAGCCCCAATCCCGCGGCCTTGGCCGCCACGGTCTCGCCGATACGGCCAAGCCCGACGATGCCGCAGGTCTTGCCCGAGACGCGCCGCGACGGAACCATGCGCTCGCTGGTCCAGCGCCCGGCGCGGACGAACTGGTCGGCCCGGACGATGTTGCGCGAGACCGCGTAGATCAGCGCGATGGCGAAATCGGCGGTGTCCTCTGTGAGCACGTCGGGCGTATGCGCGACGGTGATCCCGCGCGCCTCGGCAGCCTTCAGGTCTATCTTGTCGAGGCCGACGCCCTGGCAGGCGATCAGCCTGAGATCGGGCAGGGCGTCCATCAGCGCGGCGTCCGCGCCGGCCATGCTGGTGGTCAGCGCGACATGGATGCCGGGCATGGGTGGCCAGGCGCCGTCGGCCGCGCGGGCATGATCCTGCAGGCGGTAGTCCGTGGACAGCGCGTCGCGCAGGTCCTTCGGCACCGGCGTGACGACGAGGACCGTATCGGGGGCAGAGATCATGGCTTGTCCGTGCTGACCGAGGCGGCGCGAGCCGCGCGCAAATCGTCGAGAATCCGCGGCATCGCCTTCTCGGCGTCGGCCTGCAGCGTGTCGTAGAGGCTGTTGCCATGGGCATCGATCGCGACGGTCAGCGGCCCGAGCTGCTCGACCCGCAATTTCACGATGCGGTAATGCGAGATCATGTCGTTCCAGCTCACCGAGACGACCTCGCGGATCGCCTCCGAGAGCACGGTGCAGCCGCCGCCGAGGAAGGAGAGATAGACGCAGCCGACCTCCTTCATCGCCTGGGCGCAGGCGGCGTCGAGCCCGCCCTTGCCGCCGACGGCGCGCAGGCCGAAGGCGCGGATCAGCGTCGGCATATAGGGGTTGAAGCGGGTGCTCGTGGTCGGGTTGAGGTAGAGCACGTCGAAGACGCCCTCATCCTCGGTGTTGTAGCTGCCGAGATGGAAGAAGCCGGCATGGGTCAGGTCGGTCGGCAGCGCGGTGCCGTCCTCCAGGCATTTCATGATGCGCTGATGCGTCGGCAGGCCGGCGGTCATGACGATCTCGCCGTCGAGATAGACCATGTCGCCGAGCGCGAGCTTGCGGATGTCCTCTTCCTGCACCGGGAAGGTCAGCGTGTAGGTCTGCCCCATGGCGGCTACTCGTAGAGGCTGACGGAGCCGTCGGCCCCGATGCGCGCGCCCATGCGCCGGTTGATCCAGCAATTGAAGCAGACCGCGACCGGGACGAAGCCGTGGCTCGCCGCGTAGTTCACATGGACGGCGAGTGCCGTGGTGTCGCCGCCGGTCCCCATCGGCCCGAAGCCGGTGGCGTTGACCGCCCTGGTCAGGCGCTCCTCCATGTCCTTGAGGATCGGCTCGGCATTGACCGAGCCGAGCGGGCGCAAGGTCGCCTCCTTCGCCAGCTTGGCGGCATAGTCGAAGGTGCCGCCAATGCCGATGCCGATGACGACCGGCGGACAATGCTGCGAGCCCGCCTTCATCACGCAGTCCATGACATAGGTCTCGATCGTCTCCAGCGAGGGGAAACTGAAGATCTCGAGCGCCGCCCAGCGGCCGGAGCCGAGCGCCTTGGGCGAGCACATGATGTCGATATGGTCGGCGCCGGCGATCACGTCGAAGGTGGTGATCGGCATCTCCTTGCCTTTGTAGCCGCGCTCCAGGGTCAGGGGGTTGGTGACGTGCTTCAGGATCGGCGGCTGGATCGTCGCGACGAGATGGTCGAACCCGTCCGAGATCGCCTGCTTGATGTCGAAACCGAGCCGGGCATTGCTGCCGAGCTTGACGAAATAGACCGGAATGCCCGCATCCGAGCAGACGAGATGGTCCTTCTCTTCCGACTTGATCGCGCTCTTCAGCATGAAGGCCAGGGTCTTCTTCGAGACCTCCTTGGTCTCGGCCTCATGGGCGCGGCGCAGGGCATCCTTGGTGTCTTCGGGGACCTTCTTCAGCGCCGCTTCGTAGAGCTGCGCCGCGACCGATTTCACGAGTTCGTAGGTGATGGCCATCGGCGGTCTTTCGGGAAGCCTTCAGCGCGGCTGGCCGGCGGCCCCGTCGGGGCCGCCTGGCTCGTTCCATCCGGGACCAATGCTATGGCCGCGGACCACAAAGGTCAATAGACTGACCTTTGTGCTTTAGAGCAATGCGGCGACGCGCGTCAGCGCCTCTTCGGTGGAGGCGAGATCGGTCACCAGCGCGATCCGGATATAGGGCTGGCTCGGATTGGGACCCTCGCCATGCTTCGTCAGATAGGCGCCCGGCAGCACCTTGACGCCGCCCTCGGCCCAGAGCCTGCGCGTCGCGACCTCACCGTCCCCGACATTGAGCCAGAGATAGAAGCCGCCCTGCGGCCGGTAGAAATCGAAGCGGCCGGCGAGCAGGCGCTCGGCGATGTCGAACTTGGCGCGATAGAGCGCGCGCGTTTCGTCGACATGGCTCTCGTCGCTCCACAATGCGGTCGCGGCGTCCGAGGTGGGGAAGGGCGTCGCGGCGCAGCTATAGGCGCGCAGGCGGTTCAACAGATTGATGGCCTGCGGCGAGCCGACGCTGAAGCCGGAGCGCAGGCCGGGCGCGCTCGAGCGCTTCGAGAGCGTGTGGCAGACCAGCAGATTGTCGAGCGAGCCGCCAAGCGCGGCAGCGATCTCGAGCGAGCCGGTCGGAGCGACATCCGTCGAATAGATCTCGGAATAGCACTCGTCCGAGACGAGCAGGAAATCATGCTTGCGGGCGAGCTTCAGCGCCCGCTCGAGATAGGCGAAATCGGCGACCGCACCCTGCGGATTGGCCGGTGTGCACAGATACATGATCTGCGTGCGGTCGAGCATCTCGGGCGTCAGCGCGTCGAGATCGGGCAGGAAGCCGGAGGCCTTGGTCGCGGCCAGGAAGACCGGCTCGGCGCCGGCGAGCACCGAGGCGCCGACATAGACCTGGTAGAACGGATTCGGCATCAGCGCGAGCGGCTTGGGGCCAGCCTCGTCGGGATTGATCGCGATGGTCGCCGCCATGTAGAGCGATTCGCGCGAGCCGGCAGACGGCGCGATCATGGTCTCGGGATCGATCATTCCGGCCGGCAGCTTGTAGCGGCGCGTTAGCCAGGCGGCGCAGGCGGCGCGGAATTCCGGCGTGCCGTTGATCGGCGGATAGCGGTTCCAGCTATCGCGGCGTGCATCGATCAGGTCACCGACGAAAGCCGGCGGCTGATGCCGGGGCTCCCCCACGGCGAGGTCGATCGGTGGACGGTTGGAGGCGGGCGTCGCGCCCGAGATCAGGTCCGCGAGGCGGCGAAAGGGGTAATCGCGCAGGCCCTCGATACGCTGGTTCAGCATGGTCTCATCGTCCCTTGAAGACAGGTTGGCGCTTCTCGATTGCGGCGCGCGTCGCTTCGCGCGCGTCCTCGGTATGTAGCAGGCGGGTGCTGAAGCTTTGTTCAAGGGCGTAGCCCTCTTCCACCGGCATGAACTCGACGCGGTTGAGCGCCTCCTTGCCCATGCGCAGGCCGAGCGGGGATTTGGCCGCGATGATTTCGGCCAGCGCCATGGCCTCGCCGGCGAGCTCGGTGAGCGGGACGATCCGGTCGACGAAGCCGGCCTGCCGGGCTTCTTCCGCACCGATCGGCTGGCCGGTGAAGAACATTCGGCGCAGCAGCCCCTGCGGAACGTGCCGTCCCATATGCGCCGTGCCGCCGCAGCGGCCGACATTGATCTCCGGCAGGCCGAAGGTGGCATTGGGCGAGGCGACGCGGATGTCGCAGACCGAGGTCAGGACGCAGCCCGCGCCGAGCGCCGGTCCGTTGACGGCGGCGATCACCGGAATGGCGCAATGGCGAATGGCCGCGAAGGTGCGGCGCACGACCGCGGCGCGGGCCTCGTCGTCCTCGACCTTTGCCGCCATGAACTCGTTGAGGTCGAGCCCGGCGCAAAAGGCCTTGGCGCCCGACGCGCCGAAGACCGCGCAATGCACGTCGGTGCGCTTGCCGATCTCCTCGAAGACGTCGGCGATCTGCGCATAGAGCGCGATCGTCAGCGCGTTGACGGGCGCCCGGTTCAGCGTGACGCAGACGACCTTGCCCCGGGTCTCGACCAGTAAGTCACTCATGTTCGGTTCCGTCTTGAAGCGATGGGCTCGGCCGGGGGGGTAGCGCTGGTCAGTCGGGTGCAAATCCGAACAACCGGGTGGGGTTGTCGACCAGGATGCGCCGACGCAAGGCGTCATCGCCGATCCAGTCGTCGAAAAGGTCGAGCAGATGGCCGACATCGGGGGCGGCCTCGCCCATGTTCACATGCGGCCAGTCCGAGCCCCAAAGGAGCTGGTCCGGATTGGCCGCGACCAGCGCGTCGTGGAACGGGCGGAGGTCCTCGTAGTCCGGCCTCTGGGTCGAGACCCGGCAGAGCGAGAGCTTGACCCGGACCAGCCCCTCAGCGAGCAGTCCGAGCAGGCCCTGGAAACCGGGATCATCGACGCCCTTGCCCGCCTGTAGACGGCCCATATGGTCGATCACGACCGGAAGCCCGAGCCGCCGCAACATTGGCGCGGCGGCGACGATCCGCTCGCAATCGGCCCAGAGCTGCGCATGCCAGCCGAGCGCCTTCAGGCGCGGCGCCATGCGCTCGAGATCGTCGAGGCCGACGCTGCCGGCCCAGCGTCCGCCGGTCCTGGGGTCGGGCACCTCGACATAGCGCAGGCCGCGAATGCCGGCCTCGTGCCAGGTTTCGAGCGTCGCATCGGCGGTCAGCGCGTCGGCGACGCCGATGCCCCGCAACGCACCCCGGGAGCGACCGAGCGCATCGACGATGGCGCTGCAATCCTGGCTGTAGACGCCGGGCTGCACGATGACGCCGCGGGCCAGGCTGGTCGTCGCCAGCATCGCGGCATGGGCCTCGTAGGGAGCGCGGGGAGGCGGGTAGCTCTGCGGGCCGACCGGCGGAAAGCGCTCGTCGGGACCGAAGACATGGGTGTGGCTGTCGACCGCGCCCGCCGGCGGCGGCCGGCGTGGCGCAGACGGCTCGCGCGGCGCGGGCACCGGGCTCATGCCGCGCATGGCGACAAAGGTGGCGTCGCGCCTTCGGGCAATGGGATCTCGTGCACGTTCAAGGTCATCGCGACCATGGTGTAGTAGCCGACAAGCGCGGTGAGCTCGACCACGCCGACCGCGCCCCAGCGATCGAGGACACGCTGATAGGTGGCGTCGCCGACGGTGCGGGTGCCCTGCAGCTCGACGCAGTAGTCGTGGATCTCATACTCGTCCGGCTCGGCCTTGTCCGGCCGCTTGCCCTGCGAGATCGCCGCGATGATGGCGTCCGGCAGGCCGGCCTCGCGGGCGACGCTCTCATGCAGGTACCATTCGACCTGGCAGTTCCAGCGCCGGGCGGTGACCAGGATGGCGAGCTCGCTCAGGCGCGGCGGCAGACTGGTGCGGTAGCGCAGCAATTCGCCGAATTGCTGCCATTTATCGGCGAGTTCCGGCCTGTACAGAGCCGCGAGCAGCGGGCCGCGCAGCACGCCGCGCGGCCCGGACACGACGGTGTCGTAGACGCGCCTTTGCTCAGGCGTCATCGTTTCGGGCGTCGGAAGCGGAATACGCGCCAAGGTCAGGCTCCTGCTGAGGCGGCCGCGCCGGCGGCTTGATGGTCGGTTCCGTCGAGGCCGAGCTCGCGGAGGATCTCGTCGGTGTGCTGGCCGAGCAGCGGCGGGGCGCGGTCGAAGACGAGGCCGGCCTCGCTGAAGCGCATCGGGCTCGCGACCTGCGGCACGCTGCCGGCGACGGGATGGGCGATATCGATGCGCATGCCGCGATGCCTGACCTGCTCGTCATCCAGCGCCATCGGCACGGTGTTGATCGGCCCGCAAGGCACGCCGGCCGCCTCCAGCGTGGCGATCCAGTCCGCCATGTCGCGGGTCGCGAAGATCTCGGCGATCAGCGGGCGCAGGATCGCGATGTTGCGCACTCGCCCGCCATTGCTGGCGAAGCGCTCGTCGCTCGCCCATTCGGAGCGCCCGACGGCCTTGCAGAAGGCGGCGAATTGCCCGTCATTGCCGACGACGAGTACGACATGGCCGTCGCGGCAGGCGAAGACGTCCTGCGGCTGGATATTGGGATGGGCATTGCCGGTGCGGCGCGGTGGCTTGCCGGAGATCAGGTAGTTCATTGCCTGGTTGGCGAGAAAGCCGACCTGGACGTCGAGCATGGCGATATCGACATAGTCGCCTTTGCCGGTCTCGCTGCGCCGCGCCAGGGCGCCGAGCACCGCGATCGCCGCATACATGCCGCTCATGATGTCGACGATCGGGACGCCGACCTTTTCTGGCCCGCCGCCGGGCTTGCCGTCGGGCTCGCCAGTGACGCTCATCAGCCCGCCCATGGCCTGGATCATGAAGTCGTAGGCGGCGAGATCGCGCTTCGGCCCGGTCTGGCCGAAGCCAGTGATCGAGCAATAGATCAGCCGCTCGTTGACCGCCTTCAGGCTCTGATAGTCGAGCCCGAACTTGGCGAGCGTGCCGACCTTGAAATTCTCCAGCACGATATCCGATCTCGCCGCGATGGCACGGACGACGTTTTGCCCTTCAGGCTTGTCGAGATCGAGCGTGATCGAGCGCTTGCCGCGATTGACGGCGAGGAAATAGCCGGCGTCCCTGGTCTCGTTGCCGTCGCGGTCCTTGAGGAAGGGCGGGCCCCAGCTCCTGGTATCGTCGCCGGCGCCGGGCCGCTCGACCTTGATCACGTCGGCGCCGAGATCGGCCAGGATCTGTCCGGCCCAGGGGCCGGCCATGATGCGGCTGAGATCGAGCACGCGGATATGCGAGAGCGGGCCGGCCATGTCAGGCGTTCCTTGGCAGCGGGGCGGGTTCAGCCATCGATCACCGGCGTCGCCAGAACCGAGGGCCGCGCCTCGAAGCTTTCATGCCACTTGGCGAGCGCGGGATGCCCGTCGCGCCAGGTCTCGTCGGGAAAGCGGAAATCCATGTAGGAGAGCGTGCAGCCGGTGGCGATATGGGCGAGATCGAAGGGCAGGTCGGCAAAGCCCGCGACGTCGCGCTCCAGCCTGTCGAGCACGGCATCCTTCTTGAGGCGGAAGGCGGCAAGATGCGGCTGCGAGCGCCGTTCCTCGGGCCGGTCGCGCTCGTTGCGCCAGAGCAGCAGCGCGTCGAGGAAGCCGTCGGCCAGGGCCTGTCGGCAAAGAACCTGAAGCCGCGCCTTGGGCTCGGACGGGATCAGGCGCTGGCCGCTATGCAGCGTGTCGAGATAGTCGCAGATGACCCGGGAATCATAGATCGCCGAGCCGTCCTCGAGCACCAGCGTCGGGATCTTGCTGAGGGGATTGTCCGGCAGCAGGGCGAGATTAGGCTCGACCATTGCCACCCGCGTGCGCACGCAGTCGATGCTGTCGATCAGGCCCGTCTCGCGCGCCACGATCATCACCTTGCGGACGAAGGGCGAGCGCGGCGACCAGTGCAGTTTCATCTCGTCGACGATCCGAATTGGGCAATGAACTAGTTATATGGTTTTTATGATCGCGCTACAAATTTGTCGAGCCCCAACTTCGCCCGCACGATCAACTCGGGCGCCGCGCTTATTTCAGCTTGATGTCGACGCGGACGACGTCGCCGCGATAAATGCCCTCGCCGACGAAGACGAGCCTGCCGTCGCGGTCCACCGCCGAGCGATGCACCATCGCGACCGGCGCGTTGATCGGGGTCTTGAGCAGCTCGGCGGTTTCCATGTCGGCCGTGCCGATGGTGAGGGTCTGGCGCGCGTCGACGATGTCGAGGCCTGGAATGTCGTGGACGAGGCGCAGCGCCGATTTCGTCCGATACGCCTCCGCGGGAATGCGGCCGGTCAGGCGCTCGTCGATGAAGACATCGGCGAGCAGATAGGGCGCGTCATGACGCCAGTGCCGCCGCCGCAGGTGCCGATAAGAGGGCGCGATCTCGCCGATCGGGTGGACCAGGCTGCGCGGCTGCGCGCCCGTCTCGTCGGAGAGGATCTCGATGACCGCGCCCGGCGTCGCCGTCAGCAGGCCCGACCAGTCGGTCCCGACCTCGCACCAGAGTTCCTCCTGCGGGCGGCGGATGACGAAGGTGCCCTTGGCACGGAAGCGCTCGATCAGGCGCTCGCCTTCGAGCACGCCAAGCGCCTGGCGAATGGTGGCGCGGGCGACGCCGCATTCCAGCGCCAGCTCATCGACCGTCGGGATCTGCTGGCCGACCGGCCATTGCCCGGATTCGATCCGGCGCCGGAACAGGGTGGTGAGCTGGATATAGCGCGAGACGGCGCTGCGGCTGAAATCCACCGCCTTCCTGATTTGGACGCCCGTCTCGCTCATCATGCTCCTCCGCGCTGCGCGCTCATGGCCGTCCGGCGGAGCCGGAGAATCTCGAACCAATCATATATACTATTGCCCCAGCCTCCGTGCAGGCCGGTTCGCTCGCTCTCCACCGCCCGGATCGTACCCGAAAGCCGATTGACCACTAAAGGTTATATTACTAGCTTAATGACTATTAGCGGCCGCCAGAGCCGAAAAGCAATCATGGGAGGACGTGATGAGGTTCCGGAGATTACGAATCATGGCCGTTGCCGCGGCGATGGCCATGATCGGCGCAGGCAGCGCGATCGCGCAGAGCTATCCCGTCAAGCCGGTCAGGATGATCGTTCCCTTCGCGCCCGGCGGGCGGGTCGAGGCCGTGGCGCGGATCCTGGCGGATGCGCTGAGCAAGGATCTGGGGCAGCCCTTCCTGGTCGAGAGCCGGGCCGGCGCGGGCGGCAGCATCGGCGCCGATTTCGTCGCCAAATCGGCGCCCGACGGCCATACGCTGCTGCTCTCCTCGGCCGGCGTGCTGGCGATCCTGCCCAATGTCGACAAGAAGCTGCCCTACGACTCGGTGAAGGATTTCACGCCTGTCGCGCGGCTGATCGAGGGATTCACCTATATCGGCGCCTATCCGGGCCTGCCGGCCAAGACCGTCGCCGAGATGGTCGCGCTCGCCAAGGCCAAGCCCGAAACGCTGGGCTACGCGTCCTCCGGCATCGGCACCTATAGCCACCTTGCCGGCGAACTGGTGCGGATCGCATCGGGTGCGCCGATCAAGCACATCCCCTATCGCGGCAGCGGCCCGGCGCTGAACGACATCGTCGCGGGCCATGTCGCGCTGATGATCGGCGGCGAACTCGGCGATCTCGCCAAGGCCGGCAAGATCCGCATGCTCGCCACCACGAACGAGATCCGCTCCCCCGATTTTCCCGACGTTCCGACGATGAAGGAGATCGGCTTCCCGCAATTCGTGGTCAATTCCTGGGTCGGCCTCGCGGGTCCTGCCGGGATGGACAAGGCGATCGGCGACAAGCTCAACGTCACCTTGAAGCGCGTCATCGCCGATCCGGCGGTGCAGGAGAAACTGCGTACGCTCGGCGGCGAGCCGGCCTACTTGCCGGCCGAGCCCTTCGGCAAGCTGATCAAGGACGAGGTCGGCATCTATGCCGACATCATCAGCAAGGCCGGGCTGAAATTCGACTGAACGGCCTGCGCTCATTCCGACAGGGTCAACCCCGTGCCCGGCCCTGTCGGCACCTCGACCATGCCGTTCTCGACCGAGAGGCCCGAGAAGCGATCGTCCATCAGCAGCGCCATCTCCGAGAATTCATGCGGAAAGCGCGGCTGCGGCAGGCTGGCTGCGAGATGCAGCGTGTGGGCATGCACGATGCTCGAGCCGAAGACGGCGCCGAAGCGGAAGCCGATGCCGGCGGCCTGGCAGATCGCGATCGCCTGCCGCGTCCGCGTCGGGCCTCCGAGATTCAGGATGCGCAGGTTGATCGATTCGATCGCGCCTTCCTCCGCGAGCCGCATGATCGCGGGCAGGTCCTGAGCGCTCTCATCGGCCTCGACGGGTATGTCGAGCGCGCGCGCCACCTGGATGAAGCTCTTGAAGTCGGTGGCCGAGGTCGGCTGCTCGACCAGATCGATGCCGAAGCGCGCCATCGCGTTGATCGTCGCGACCGCGAGCTTGGGCGTATAGGATTCGTTGGCGTCGATCATCAGCCGGATCTCGGCGCCGACCGCCTCGCGCACGCAGCGGACGCGGTCGAGATCGAGCGCCGGATCGCCCGAGACCTTGACCTTGAGATGCCTGAAGCCCGAGGCCGCCAGCCCTTCGGCGATGCCGGCCATTTGCGCCGCGGTTTTCAACGGGATGATGCGGGTATTGGCGAAGGCGCCCTGCCTCTTGCCACCATAGAGATCGTGCAGCGGCACACCGAGCATGCGCGCCCTCAGATCGAACAGCGCGCATTCGATGCCACCCTTCACCGTCGGCACGCCGTGAAGGCGCCGGTCGAGCTGGTCCATCACGGCGCCGATCGCGGTCTCGTCCTGGCCGGGGAGAATCTCGGCGAGATGGTCGAAGGTCGCCTTCATCGCCGCGAGCGGCTCGGACCAGGGCGGCATTGCCCGGAAATAGCCGTGGCCGGAAATGCCGGCCTTGTTGGTCAGGATGATCGCATGACCCTGGATGCGGGCGAGCGGCCCTTGCGCGAAGCGCCATTCAGGGTCGGACAGGGCCTGGTCGATGGCAACGGTCCGAACATCGGCGATCGTCATGGGCGCAGGTTCCTGGCAGGGCGGATATCGAGGCGCCCGGGCATCGTGCCGCGCTTGCCTGACGATGAATAGTATATAAAGCTGACTTATTAAGTCATAGCGCTTGATCCGGCGGACGCAAGCAGCATGACGGAGTGCGAGGCGCGTTGCCGCGACCGAGCCGGGGAGGGCGCGATGAAGGACCTGGACGAGCCGCTACCGGCGCAATCGCCCGACCCTCAGCCGGAGGCCGACGACCCGGCCGAGGGCATGATCGAATTGCTGGCTGGCCTCCTGTTCGCGGCGATCGGTGGACTCGCGCTCTATCTCGGCCGCCTCTATCCCGCGGGCTCCGCGCTCGACATGGGTCCGGGCTATCTGCCGCGTCTCGTTGCCTTCGGGCTCGTCGGCATCGGTGCGATCGGGATCGTCCGGGGCTGGATGAGCCGCGACTGGGTCCTGCCGCGAACCGCGCTTCGCCCGATCCTCTGGGTCAGCGCCGCGATCCTGGTCTTCGCAGCCTCGATCGAGCGGCTCGGGCTGTTCTTCGCCTGCCTCGCCGCCGTGCTCATCGCGGCCGGCTCGGAGGCACAGATCCGCTGGCGCGAGCTGCCGCTGGTCGCCCTGTTGCTCGCCGGCTTCTGCGTCGTTCTCTTCGGCTATGTGCTGAGGCTCGCGATTCCGGTCTGGCCGCAATGAGCGACATCCTCCAGTCGCTGGGCCTGGGCCTCTCCGTCGCGGTCACGCCGACCAATCTCTGGTACTGCTTCCTGGGCTCCCTGATCGGCACGCTGATCGGCGTGCTGCCCGGGCTCGGCCCGATCGCCACCATGGCGATGCTGCTGCCGCTGACCTATTACCTCGAACCGACGGCCGCCCTGATCATGCTCGCCGGCATCTATTACGGCGCGCAATATGGCGGCTCGACCACAGCGATCCTGATGCGGCTGCCGGGCGAATCCTCGTCGGTCGTGACTTGCCTCGACGGTTACGAGATGGCGCGCAAGGGACGCGCGGGCGCGGCGCTCGCGACGGCGGCGCTGGCCTCGTTCTTCGCCGGCACCGTGACCACCTTGCTGATCGCCTTCTTCAGCCCGCCGCTGACCGCCGTGGCGCAGCAATTCGGCCCGGCCGAGTATTTCTCGCTGATGGTGCTCGGGCTGATCGCGGCGGTCGTCTTCGCGCATGGCTCGCTGCTGCGATCGATCGCGATGATCCTGCTCGGGCTGCTGCTCGGCCTGGTCGGGGCCGACGTCAATACGGGGCTCGACCGCTTCACCTTCGGTTTTCCCGAACTGCGTGACGGCATCGGCATCGCGGTGATCTCGATGGGCGTGTTCGGCATTGCCGAGATCGCCCTCAATCTCGGCAAGCCCGATACCACGGGCGGCAAGCGCCATGCCGTCTCGGCCCTGCGGCTGACCCGCGAGGATTTTCGCGCGGCCTGGCCGGCGGCCGTTCGCGGCACGGGGCTCGGCGCCTTGCTCGGCATCTTGCCCGGCGGCAGCGCGATGATGGGCTCCTTTGCCGCCTATTCGATCGAGAAGAAGATCTCGGCGACGCCGGAGCGCTTCGGCCATGGCGCGATCGAAGGTGTGGCCGGGCCGGAGGCCGCCAACAATGCCGGCGCGCAGGCCTCCTTCATCCCGATGCTGGCGCTCGGCATCCCGAGCAACTCGGTGATGGCGATGATGGCCGGGGCCATGCTGATCCATGGCATCGCGCCGAGCCCGAACCTCGCCACCGCACAGCCCAGCCTGTTCTGGGGCCTGATCGCCTCGATGTGGATCGGCAACCTGATGCTGCTGGTGATCAACCTGCCGATGATCGGGCTCTGGGTCCGGCTGCTCGCCGTGCCCTACCGGCTGCTCTTCCCGGCGATCCTGCTGTTCTGCTGCATCGGCATCTACACGGTGAACAGCAGCGTCTTCGAGGTCGCGCTGCTGGCGCTGTTCGGGCTCGCCGGTGTCGTCTTCGCGCTGCTGAAATGCCCGCTGGCGCCCTTGGTCCTGGCCTTCATCCTCGGTCCGCTGATGGAAGAGAACCTGCGCCGCGCCATGCTGCTCTCGAACGGCAACGCGACGATATTCCTGAGCCCGATCAGCCTGACGCTGCTGATCGCCGCCGCGGTGCTGCTGGCGCTGATCTTGCTGCCGTCCTTCCGGCGAGTGCGAGCGGTCGCGGTCGAGGAGTGACCGGCGTCGGCAAAGGCGCCGTGCGGCTCAGCAAATGGCTGGCGCAATACGCGTGACGCATTAATCTCGCGCCGGATTGAACCTTCGCCGTACTCACCGCGACCAACGGTCGAGCCGGCATGCAGGGCCTCGGGCGCGATGCATACCGAAACCGACGAAGACCTCGTCAAGCGCATCGCCTCGGGCGACCGGCTCGCCATGAAGGTGCTGTTCTCGCGGCACCAGGTGCATGTCTATCGTTTCGCGCTGCGGCTCGTCCGCGACGAGACGATGGCGGAGGATGTGATCAGTGACGTGTTCATGGATCTCTGGCGGCAGGCCGACCGGTTCGAGGCGCGCGCCAGCGTCACGACCTGGCTGCTCGCGATCACCCGCAACAAGGCCTATTCGCTGCTGCGCAAGCGGCGCGAGGCCGGGCTCGACGACGAATTCGCCGAAAGCATCGAGGACGAGGCCGACGACCCGGAGATCGTGCTGCAGAAACAGGACAAGGGTCTCGCCATCCGGGCCTGTCTTGCGAAGCTCAGCCTGGAGCATCGCGAGGTCATCGATCTCGTCTATTATCACGAGACCTCGGTCGAGGAGGTGGCGCGGATCGTCGGCATCCCCGAGAACACCGTCAAGACGCGGCTCTTCCATGCCCGCAAGAAGCTGGGCGAAGCGCTCAAGGCTGCCGGCATCGACCGGGGCTGGCCATGAGACGGTCAGCCCAATCCCAACCCACAACTTTCAGGGAGGTCTGTCATGACTGACGATATCGAGACCGACCCGAGGCGGGCGGAGATCGAGGCACTGCTGCCCTTCTACGCCAATGGCCGGATTTCGGCGGCCGACAAGGCGCGTGTCGAAAAGGCGCTCGCGACCGATCCGGAACTCGCCATGCGGCTGGAGATCATCCGCGAGGACATGGCCGAGACGATCCTGCTGAACGAGAGCCTGGGCGCGCCCTCGCCGCGTGCGCTCGACCGGCTGATGGCCGGGATCGAGGCCGAGCCGCGGCAGGCGCCGCTGCTGGCGCGGGCGCGTGGCGGATTGCTGAGCTGGCTCGGGCAATGGCTGGCGGCGCAACCGCCGCGCCGGCTCGCCTATGCCAGCGCCGCCGCGCTGGCGCTGATCGCGCTGCAGGGCGTCGCCCTGACGGGCTTTGCCCTGCGCGGCGGCGGCAGCGGTTTCGAGACGGCCTCGGCGCCGGGCGCCCAGTCCTCCGAGCGCTATGTGCTGCTCAGCTTCGCGCCGGAGGCGAAGGCGGTCGACATCGCCGCCTTCTTCAAGCGCTACGACGCCTCGGTGGTCGACGGGCCGCGCGCCAACGGCTTCTTCAAGGTGCGCGTCGGCGACGCCAAGCTGTCGCCGGCGCAGGTCGACGCCATCGCCGCCCGGATGAAGGCGGAAGGTTCGATCGTCAGCTTCGTCGCGCCGGCGCCGTGAGCCGTCGCGGCCGGGATGCCCGCATGCTAACCTTGGGTGAGGAGAGGAAGGCCGTCATGCCCCGTCATCACGATGACGCATCGACATCGCGGCTGGCGCGGCTGATCGGTTGCGCCGGGCTCGCGCTCCTGGTCGGGCTCGGCCCTCCCGCTTCCGTCTTCGCGCAGGAGTACAGGGGCGGCCGGCAAGGGTTCGAGCGCAACCAGGCGATCGGGCGCATGCCTGCGGCCAGGCCCTATCCGGGCATGCGCAATCCCGGTCGCGAGGGCCGCCCGTCCCGCTATCCTCCCGGGCGGGGGCCGGGCGGCTGGGGACCGGCGGTCGGCGGCGGCATCGTCGGTGGCCTGATCATCGACCATGCAAGGCGCCCGCCCGTCTACGATCCCTATGAGCCCGAATTGCCGCGCCCGCGCCGGCCGCGCCGGCCCGTGATCGTCGAGGATTACGAGGAGGAGGCGCCCGTCCTGCGCAGGAAGCGGCCGCCGCCACCGGTGCGCCAGGCTGCGCCGGCCCGCACCCGTCATGCCGCTCCTCCACCCGCCGCGCCGCCGCCCCGCATCGCACGTCCGGCGCCGCGCCAGCCGAACGTGATCGTGCCGCCGGCGAGCGAAGACCGGCTGGTGAGCAAGGAGATCCTGTTCGAGCTTGCGCCGAATGCCCAGGCCGATGCCGTCCTGCGTCGCCATCGCGCGACGCTCATGGCGAGCCGGCGGTTCGATCTCGCGGGCGTCACCATCATTCGCGCCCGGCTCGATGGCGGCCGCAGCGCCCGCACGGTCCTGGCCGAGATGGCGCGCGACCGCCAAGTGGCCAGCGCCCAGCCGAATTATCTCTACACATTGCAGCAGGAGGTGACGAAGGACGCAGCCCAGCCGGCTGGCACGGCATTGCCGGCGCCCGAGATGCCGCCTGCGAAGCCGGACGAGCCTGCTCCTGTCATCGCGGTTCCGGACCTGCCGCCGGTCGAGCCGCTGGTCGCCGTCGCGCCGAAGCGCGAGCTGCAGCCGCAATATGTCGTCGAAAAGCTCGCGCTCGAGGATGCGCACAAGCTGGTACGCGGCGAGAAGATCCGGGTCGCGGTGATCGATTCCGGGGCCGACATGGCGCATCCCGAGCTTCAGGGCGTCGTCGCGGGGTCGTTCGATGCGCTCGGCGGCGAGGTCCAGCCGCATGCGCACGGCACCGCCATGGCGGCGGCGATCCTGGCGCAGGCGCAGCTGCAGGGCGTCGCGCCGGCGGCCCGTCTGCTGGCGGCCCGCGCCTTCACCGGCAGCGGAACGCCCGGCGCGGCGAACGGCACGACCTTCCATATCCTCAGCGCGCTCGACTGGGCGGCAGGCGAAGGCGCGCGCGTGTTCAATCTGAGCTTCGCCGGCCCGCAGGACCGGCTCATGTCGCGCTCGCTCGCCGGGGCGCGGGGCAAGGGCATCGTCGCGATCGCCGCTGCCGGCAATGGCGGGACCAAGGCCGCTCCGCTCTATCCGGGCGCCGATCCGAACGTCATCGCCGTGACCGCCACCGACGCCGAGGACAAGCTCTTCCCCAGCGCCAATCGCGGCGACTATGTCGCCGTGGCGGCGCCCGGCGTCGACGTGCTCGCCGCAGAGCCCGAGGGGCGCTACGCCTTTTCGTCCGGCACCTCGATCGCGGCGGCACATGTTTCCGGCCTGGTCGCACTCCTGCTCGAGAAACGGCCCGACCTCGACCTCGAAGGCGTGCGCAAGCTCCTCAGCGACAGCGCGATCGATCTCGGCGCGAAGGGGCGCGACCCGCTCTTCGGCGCCGGCCGCATCGACGT
This sequence comes from Allobosea sp., assembly GCF_051860145.1. Classification (GTDB taxonomy): domain Bacteria; phylum Pseudomonadota; class Alphaproteobacteria; order Rhizobiales; family Beijerinckiaceae; genus Allobosea. The sequence goes on from NZ_JBHYEM010000029.1 coordinate 18,640, forward strand.
CCCGGCGGCGCTGGCGCGGGCGCTGCCGGTCTCCGCCGTCAGGCCCTGAAAATAATATCGCATCGCCTTTGAACCTTCTCCGTGCCCGCCGCGACCAATGGTCATGGAGGGCGAATGGTTCGCTCCCGAACGGACCACAGGAGACAGGACGATGACCAATTTCAAGAAGAGCATGACCGCCACCCTCGCCGCCCTTACCCTGGGCACCGCGATCCTCGCCACCGCCGGCGGCGCCGAGGCCCGCCCGCGCCATCGCGGCCCGCATTGGGGCGTCGGCGCCGGTATCGTCGGAGCGCTCGCCGTCGGCGGCCTGCTCGCGGCCTCCGCCAGCAGCGCCTATGCCGAGCCGGCCTATGAGGACGATGTCCCGGTCCGCCGCTGCGAGCTGGTCGAGCGCCTCAACCGCTTCGGCGAAGTCGTCGGCCACCGCCGGGTCTGCAGCGTCTACTGAGCGAGCGTTCCCTTGCTCTTCACCACCCCGGCCTTCCGGTCGCTCCGGAGGGCCGGATCCGTTTCTTGAGTCGAGAACGCGTCTCTGTTCGTTATGAGAGCATCGGCAGCTTTCATCATGATTTCGCCGACGGTCAGGTCGTGATTCAGCTGTCTCTGAAGCGGCCAAAGGCAAACGGCCACAGCCGTTTCGATTTGGCCGCTATCCCCTCATTGCCGGCGGCTCCAAAGATCCTGGTTTCGAAGTCAATCAGACGGATCTTCAGCTTAAGCGCGTTCTTCTCAACGAGGTGCCAGGATATGTAAGACAGTCCAAATGCCAATGCTCCCGAAATTGCGGTGTTGATCCACCAATGTCGGCCAGCCGGGCCCATTGCCGCCACGACGGCTTGCTGAACCGGAAATCCATAGAGGAAGAGCCCGTAGCTATAGTCGCCGGATGAAACGATCCACCGTCGTCGGGGCGTGGTCAGCCCAAGAAATATCGTGACATAGGCGCAGGGGATGCCAACGAGATAGTCGCCGACGCGGAAACTCAGACAGATCAATGTCGCGATTGCAGCGGCGAAAAAAATCAGCCGGTTCCAAATGATCCTATGGCGAAAAATATAAAACCCGACTCCATACAGAAAGCAGAGAACGAGGACAGGCCCCGACACTGTCACTCCCGGCCTCGAGTTCTTGATCAGGAAATATATTATGAATACAGTAATATTGATTACGAAAATCGCGATGATAAAGCGCCGATCACCGCGAACGAGACCGAATACAGCCAGAAGTGCAAGGGCGATGTAAGAATATAGCTCGTAGGGTAACGTCCATAGCTGTCCGTTGACCAGTCGTGGCCATGGATTGTCGTAGAATACGCCCGGCAAGTAAAATTGTACTATTCCCAGCACGTTCAGGAAATAACGCATAAATCCCGTGCTCAGAAAATACGCCTCGTAGGGCAGCGTCGTGAACCAGAAGCCGATGAAGACGGCGGCCAGGAAAATCTCGACAGCGAGGGCGGGCACCAAGCGTAACACGCGTAGCCCAAGGAAGGAGAGAAGCGTTCTGCTCCGCTCCAAGCTTCCAGCGACGAGAAAGCCCGACAGTGCAAAGAAAGCTGGGAGAATCATTGCCAGGAATGGCCTGAGCCCTCCGGAAAAATTCTCGTAAATATACCCTACGCCGTAAGCCACGCCGAAGGAGTGCGACCAGATGACGGCAAGTGACAATCCAATTCGGAGATAATCGAAGCCAGCCGGACGTCGATCGGCATCGATCAACTTCTGCTCGAAGGACGGACCGGTCAGGGCAAGCAATCTAGCCTCTCCGAAATGCATCATGGGGCCGGTCGGTTATCACGGCGCGGACCGGCGTGCGAGATATAGTTGGCTGTGACCGGCGAGGGCGATGGCAGCGCGGCTGCTCGACGGGGTGCCGTGGATGGAGCCAACCGCCGCCGGCTGGTTGCAGAAGAACAACAGTTGTAGAAATTCAATTTAGAAGAGCTGCTTGCTATTGCATGTAGTTCGACTCTGTGAGCCTTGCCTCTATCCTATTTGCATTCATCTACGGCTCACTGGAATTCTCGATGCATTCGGCGAAGGCACCGTTTGGTTATAAGAAGCTTTTAGCAAATAAAAAAACCTACTTATTTCAATTCCCGAAGCTTATCCTTTCGATTCTGTTTGTTTTGACCTGCGGTGCGGGCCTGTTTTTTCTTTACGACAAAAAAGGTCCGCCTTCTGCCCGGTCCATCGCTGACGCGGCGTTGCCGAAGATCAACCAGGAGATCTCAAGACAGACTTCCCCATTTCTGCTTCTGCTCGGAGATTCCAATGGAGAAGGGCTCGGAAAGGCCTCGTTCGACTGCGGAGTGCCGATCGTCAACGCCGCCATTTCGGGGCTGAAGGCGCGAGACGTCAAAGATCAACTGGCCAGATTGGATTTGCGCAAACCGCCCGCTGCGGCTTTGATCGTCGTGGGCACAAATGATCTGCTTTGGAAGCATGACCCGTCGGGCGCACGTGACGCATGGTTGAAAACAATTCAGTCCATGGTCTCCGACCTGCGCCGACATGGTGCCAAAGTTGTGGTATCCGCTGTTGCGCCGATCGGTTCCGATCTCGGTCGTATCTTCGACATCGAGTCGGTCAAGCTTTACTCGGATGGGCTTAGCCAAATGTGCGCTGGAGCCATGTGTACTTTTATCGACCCTTGGGTTGATGCTCGTTCCGAAAATTTCAGTCAGGCGAAGACGGACGCTCTACCTGATGGAATTCATATCGGGGACTATCGGTATTCGATTGGCAAAATTGAGCGGGTATTTTGCGCGCGGCTGCAGGAATGACAGGTTGCGTCGTCTGGTGGGCTCCCGCCATTGGGCGCCCTGGGATAGCGGCTGTCACTCTCGCTTGACCTTCGCGCCCGCATCGGCCTGATGGCGCCATGCGCCGCCCCAAGCTTCTTTTCGTCGTCACCGAGGACTGGTTCTTCGCCTCGCATTTCCTGCCGATGGCGCGGGCGGCACGCGAGCTCGATTTCGAGGTCGCCGTCATCGCCCGCGAACGCCAGCATCGACGCGTCATCGAGTCGACGGGAGCCAGGCTGATCGCGCTCGAGGCCGAGCGGCGCAGCCTGTCGCCGCTGGCGCTGTTCCGGCAGGTCAGGGCGCTGAAGCGCCTGATCGCGGCCGAGCGGCCCGATATCCTGCATTGCATCGCGCTGAAGCCGATCGCGCTGGCGGGGCTCGCCGGCAAGTTCGCCGGCGTCGAGCGGCGGGTCTATGCGCTGACGGGCCTGGGCTTCCTGGGCGCGAGGCAGGACAAGCTGGCGGCTGCAGCCCGACTCGCCGCACGGTTCTGGATGCGCGAGGCGGTTGACGGGCCGCAGGTGCGGTTCCTGTTCGAGAATCCGGACGATCCCGTCATGCTCGGGCTCGATCCGCAGGATGCCTCCAAGGTCGCGCTCGTCGGCGGGGCAGGGGTCGATCCGCTGGTGCTGATGCCGGAGCCGATGCCGCCGCAGCCGCCGCTCAAGGTCGCGCTGGTCGCGCGCATGCTCTGGTCGAAGGGCGTCGACCTCGCGGTCGAGGCGGTGAGGCTGGCCCGTGCCCAGGGTGCGCGCGTCGAGCTGACGATCCATGGCGCGCCGGACCCGTCCAATCCCAAGGCGATCCCGGAAGCGACCCTGAAGGAGTGGGCGGCGCGGCCGGGCGTGACCTGGGCCGGGCCGACGCGCGATATCGAGGGCGTCTGGCGGGCGCACCAGCTCTGCTGCCTGCCCTCGCGCGGCGGCGAAGGCCTGCCGCGTTCGATCCTGGAGGCGGCCTCATGCGGCCGGGCGATCCTGACCACGGACGTGCCGGGCTGCCGCAGCTTCGTGCGCGACGGGCAGGACGGGATGGTCGTGCCGCCCGACGACGCGGCGGCGCTCGCCAGGGCCCTGATCGTGCTCGCCGGCGCGCCCGGACTGGTCGAGCGCATGGGAGCGAGCGCCCGAGCGCGTCTGCTCGACGGGCATACCGAGCGCGACGTGATGGATGCGGTCAAGGCGCTCTACCGGTCGCTGCTGGCGCGGCCGACCGCGGATGTCGCCGCGTGAGCGGGGAGGCGACGCTCGACCGGCGCGGCTTCATCCTCCGGCACACGCGGCTCCTGCCCGTCCCTCACGCGCCCGAGATTTCGCTGCATGTCGCCGAGGAGGCGACCGAGCTCTGGCAGAAGACCGAGGACGAGCTCGCCACGATCGGCCTGCCGCCGCCCTTCTGGGCCTTTGCCTGGGCTGGCGGGCAGGCACTGGCGCGCTACCTGCTCGACCATCCTGAGACCGTGCGCGGCAAGCGCGTCCTCGATTTCGCCAGCGGCTCGGGCCTGGTCGCGATCGCGGCGGCCAAGGCCGGTGCGGGACATGTCGAGGCCTGCGACATCGATGCATTCGCGGCCGAGGCGATGGCGCTGAACGCCGCGGCGAACGGTGTTTCGCTCTCGGTCCGGCTGGACGATCTGGTCGGCTGCGACGGTGGCTGGGACGTGATCTGCGCCGGCGACGTCTGCTACGAACGGGCGATGGCGGAGAGCGCGATCGGCTGGCTCTCCGGCCTGGCGGTACGCGGCGCCGAAGTGCTGATCGGCGATCCGGGACGAAGCTACCTGCCCAAGGACCGGCTCGTCGAGCTCGCGAGCTATCAGGTGCCGGTGACGCGCTCGCTGGAGGATGCCGAGATCAAGAAGAGCGCGGTCTGGCGGCTGGCTTGAGCGGCGGCGAGGCCGAGCTCAGCTGATCGCCTCCTTCAGGTCCAGCGTCGCCTGCTTGCCAATCGCCTCGTAATTGCGCTTCAGCCAGCGCTTCGCCGCCGCGCGGCCCATGTCGCGCAGGCGCAGCAGGAAGTCCCATTCCGCGTTCATCCGGGTCGAGCTGGTCAGCTCGGCGAGCGGCGGGCCGCCATCGATCCGGTGCATCAGCACGCGCTTGTATTCGTCGATCGGCAGCTTGCCGGCATCGACGAGGCGGTTGACGAAATCGATGGCGCGCAATTCGCGCAGCAGCGAGGCGTTGAAGGTGATCTCGTTCAGCCGGTCCTGGATGGCGCGCGCGTTGGTCGGCAGTTCCTTGCGCTGGATCGGGTTGATCTGGACCAGCATGATGTCGTCGCAATGGGCTTCGTAGAACAGCGGGAACAGGGCCGGGTTGCCCATATAGCCGCCGTCCCAATAGGCCTCGCCCTTGATCTCGACGGCCTGGAACAGCATGGGCAGGCAGGCCGAGGCCATGACGTGGTCCGGCGTCAGCTCGTCGCCGTTGAAGACCTTGATCTTGCCGGTGCGGACATTGGTCGCGGCGATGAAGAGCTTCACCGCCTGGCAGGCGCGGACCTTGTCGAAATCGATCAGGTCGGAGATCACGCCGCGCAGCGGGTTGATGTTGAGCGGGTTGACGTCATAGGGGCTGGCGACCTTCGAGAACATCTCGAACCAGAGCAGGGCCGGCGGCGTGTTGCTGTTGCCCCAGGCGCCGAGCATGGTGTCGATCAGCGAGCGCTCCGAGCCGCCATATTTGCCGTCGACGCTGATCCGCCGCCAGAAGGTCTCGAGCTGGGTGCGGGCGCCGTCGAGGCCGCCGTCGATCCAGCCTTCGCTGAGGACGACGGCGTTCATGGCGCCGGCGCTGGTGCCCGAGAGCGCCTCGATCGCGAGCCGGCCGTCCTCCAGGATCGCGTCGAGCACGCCCCAGCTGAAGGCGCCATGCGCGCCGCCGCCCTGGAGCGCGAGCGATATCGTCTTCTCGGCCTTGGGGCCGGCGAGGCCGGCGACCAGCCGCGAGGAGCTCTTGCGGCGTCCGGTCACGCGGCGGTCCAGCCGCCATCCATCGGCAGGGTCGCGCCGGTGATCGATTTCGCCGCGTCGGTGCAGAGGAAGAGCGCGAGCGCTGCGACCTGCTCGACGGTGACGAATTCCTTGGTCGGCTGGGCCAGCAGCAGCACGTCGTTGATGACCTGTTCCTTGGTCATGTTGCGCGCCTTCATCGTGTCGGGGATCTGCTTCTCGACCAGCGGCGTCCAGACATAGCCGGGCGCGATGGCGTTGACGGTGATGCCGTTGGTCGCGACCTCGAGTGCCACGGTCTTGGTGAAGCCGGCGATGCCGTGCTTGGCCGAGACATAGGCCGATTTGAACGGCGAGGCGACGAAGGCATGGGCGCTCGCCGTGTTGATGATCCGGCCCCAGCCCTTGGCCTTCATCCTGGGCAGGGCGGCGCGGGTGGTGTGGAAGGCCGAGGACAGGTTGATCGCGATGATCTGGTCCCATTTCTCGATCGGGAACTCGTCGACCGGCGCGACATGCTGGATGCCGGCATTGTTGACGAGGATGTCGACCGCGCCGAACGCCTTCTCGGCCTCGGCGACCATGGCGGCGATCTCGGCCGGCTTGGTCATGTCGGCCGGCGAGAACAGCGCCCTGACGCCGAATTCCTTTTCCAGCCCCGTTCGCAGCGCCTCGGCATCGGCTGCCGGCATGATGCCGTTGATGACGAGATGGGCGCCTTCGGTGGCAAGCGCGCGGGCATAGGCGAGGCCGATGCCGGAGGTCGATCCGGTGACGAGCGCGGTGCGGTCTTTGAGGAACATGAGCGTCAGGCTCCTGACATGGGCTGAGAAAGTGCTTAGATTGCACTCTGGACGGGCAGGCTTTCCGCCGCCGCAAAGCGGTCGCGGCACGTTGCCCGATGTAGTATTGCAACGCAACATGATGAAAATGCAGCCACACGCCGACACGCATGACGGCCATGATCACGCGGCCTGCCGCCACGCCCATGACCATCAGCGCCACGCCGCGGAAGCGCTGGCGCGGGCCGAGCAGGTCTGCCGCGAGCGGGGCCTCAGGCTGACGCCGATCCGGCGCAAGGCGCTCGAGGCGCTGCATGCCGACCATCGCCCGGTCGGGGCCTATGACCTCGCCGACAGGATCTCGCCTCCCGGCGGCCGGCGCCTGGCGCCGATCTCGGTCTATCGCGCGCTCGACTTCCTGGTCGAGCAGGGCTTCGTGCACCGCCTGAGCTCGCGCAACGCCTATATCGCCTGCCTGCACGGGCATGGCGCCGGCGATGTCGTCGCCTTCCTGATCTGCGAGGTCTGCGGCGGCGTCGACGAGGATTCCTCGCCCGCCATGCGCAAGGCGGTGACGTCGATCGCCCAGGGGCGCCAATTCGTGCCCTCCTATCAGGTCGTCGAGATCGTCGGCCGCTGCGACCATTGCCGGAGCGCGCACGCCCATGAATGAGACGGTCCTGCCGGGCATGCTCTCGGAAACTGCCGGGCCGGCGCCACGACGGCTGACGGTTCCCGTCAAGGTCGGCGCGGTCGAGGTCGGCGGCGGCGCGCCGATCGTCGTGCAGTCGATGACCAATACCGACACGGCCGATATCGCGGCGACCGTCGGTCAGGTCGCGGCACTGGCGCGGGCCGGCTCCGAGCTGGTGCGGATCACGGTCGATCGCGACGAGGCGGCGGCCGCGGTGCCGCATATCCGCGAGCGGCTCGACATCCTCGGCATCGACGTGCCGCTGATCGGCGATTTCCACTATATCGGCCACAAGCTGCTGAGTGATCATCCGGCCTGCGCCGAAGCCCTGGCGAAATACCGGATCAACCCGGGCAATGTCGGCTTCAAGGACAAGAAGGACCGCCAGTTCGGCCAGATCGTCGAGCTCGCCATCAGGCACGGCAAGGCGGTGCGCATCGGCGCCAACTGGGGCTCGCTCGACCAGGAGCTGCTGACGGCGCTGATGGACGAGAACGCCGTCTCCGTGCAGCCGCTCGATGCGCGCGCGGTGATGCGCGAGGCGATGGTGCAATCGGCGCTGCTCTCGGCGCAGCGCGCCGAGGAGATCGGGCTCGGCAAGGACCGGATCATCCTGTCGGCCAAGGTCTCCGGCGTGCAGGACCTGATCGCGGTCTACCGCATGCTGGCGCGGCGCGGCGACTATGCCATCCATCTCGGCCTGACCGAGGCCGGCATGGGCTCGAAGGGGCTGGTCGCCTCGTCGGCTGCGCTCGGCATCCTGCTGCAGGACGGCATCGGCGACACGATCCGCTTCTCGCTGACGCCGGAGCCCGGCGGAGACCGCACGCTCGAGGTCAAGGCGGCGCAGGAGCTGCTGCAGACCATGGGGTTCCGCGCCTTCGTGCCGCTGGTCGCGGCCTGCCCCGGTTGCGGGCGCACGACCTCGACGGTGTTCCAGGAACTCGCCCGCGACATCCAGAGCTGGATCTCGACCTCGATGCCGGAGTGGAAGACGCGCTATCCGGGCGTCGAGGCGCTCAACGTCGCCGTGATGGGCTGCATCGTGAACGGCCCGGGCGAATCCAAGCACGCCGATATCGGCATTTCCCTGCCCGGAACCGGCGAGGCGCCGACCGCGCCGGTCTTCGTCGACGGCCGCAAGGTCGCGACCTTGCGGGGCGCCGGCATCGCCAGCGAATTCAAGGACATGGTCAATACCTATATCGAGCGGCGCTACGGCGCTCGCGCCGATGCCGCGGAGTGAGACTGCCTCCCGAACACGCGATCGCGGCCGGTGCCTATGCGGTTCGGCCGGGTCGTGCTAGAGGCCCCGGCCTTTCGCTGCGCTGCAGCACCCGCGGAGAAGCCTGATGGGGCATGACCAACCGAGTCCACCGGCCGCCAAGGCCGGGGATTCCCGTTTCGGTCTCGACGACGGTCACGGCGCCCCCGGGCCGGGCGGCCATTCGACCGCCAGCTATGCGACCCTGGCGATCGGCGCGCTCGGCGTCGTCTATGGCGATATCGGCACCAGCCCGCTCTATGCGTTGCGCGAGACCGTGCTGGCCGCGACCGGAGCGAGCAGTGGTGGACATGGCAGCGCGGTCGACATCGCCCTGACCACGCCGATTCCAAGGACGGTGGTCATCGGCGTGCTGTCGCTGATCCTGTGGTCGCTGGTGCTGGTGGTGACGCTGAAATATGTCGTGCTGCTGCTGCGCGCCGACAATAACGGCGAAGGCGGCACGCTGACGCTGGTGGCGTTGGCGCAGCGCGCGCTCGGGCGCATGCGGGGCGGCGTCGTGCTCTTCCTCGGCATGGCAGGGGCGGCGCTGTTCTACAGCGACGCGGTGATCACGCCGGCGATCTCGGTGCTTTCGGCGGTGGAAGGCATCAAGCTGGTGACGCCGGCGCTCAGCGAATACGTCGTCACGATCGCCTCGGGGATCCTGATCGCGCTCTTCCTCGTCCAGAGCCGGGGAACCGCCAAGGTCGCCATTTTCTTCGGCCCCGTGATGATGGTCTGGTTCCTGACGCTGGCGGGGCTCGGGCTCTATCACCTTTCCGACGATTTCAGCATCCTGACCTCGATCAACCCCTATTACGGCCTGCAGTTCTTCGTGCTGCACCCGGGCGTCTCGCTGGCGGTGCTGGGCGCGGTCTGTCTTTCGGTCACGGGCGCCGAGGCGCTCTATGCCGATATGGGCCATTTCGGGCGCGGGCCGATCCGCTCGGCCTGGCTCTACCTGGTGTTCCCGGCGCTGTGGCTGAACTATCTCGGCCAGGGCGCCCTGATCCTGTCGGACCCGACGGCGATCGAGAACCCGTTCTACCGGCTGGCGCCGGAAGGCTTCATCCTGCCGCTCGTGATCATGGCGACGATCGCGACGATCATCGCCAGCCAGGCGGTGATCACCGGCGCCTTCTCGCTGACGCGCCAGGCGATCCAGCTCGGCCTGCTGCCGCGGCTCGAGATCCGGCACACCTCGGAGCACACGTCGGGGCAGATCTACATCCCGCGCGTCAACGCGATGCTGCTGATCGTCGTGCTGCTGCTGGTCTGGACGTTCCGGAGCTCGTCGGACCTGTCACATGCCTATGGCATCTCGGTCTTCGGCGCGATGGTGGTCGATTCGCTGCTCGCCTTCATCGTCATCAGCAAGGGCTGGCGCTGGAGCGTGACCGCGACCGCGGTGGTCATCGTGCCCTTCCTGCTGATCGACGTCGCCTTCTTCTCCGCCAATCTGCTGAAGCTGTTCAGCGGCGGCTATGTGCCGGTGCTGATGGCGGCGTCCCTGGTGCTGCTGATGGCGACCTGGGTGCGCGGCACCCGCATCCTCTTCGACAAGACCCGCAAGACCGACGTGCCGCTGCTCGAGCTGGTCGGCATGCTGGCCAAGAGCCCGCCCTACCGGGTCAAGGGCATGGCGGTGTTCCTGACCAGCGACCCGCAGACGGCGCCGGCTTCGCTGCTCCACAACCTCAAGCACAACAAGGTGCTGCATGAGCGCAACGTCATCCTGACCGTGCGCTCGGCCGACACGCCGCGCGTCGCCGAGGAGGAGCGCGTCCGGCTCTCGCGTATCACCGACGATTTCTGGCGCATCGAGATGGTCTACGGTTACATGGAGAGCCCGAACGTGCCCAAGGGCCTCGCCATGCTGCGCAAGCAGGGCTTCAAGTTCGACATCATGTCGACCTCGTTCTTCCTGTCGCGGCGCTCGATCAAGGCCTCGCCGCAATCGGGCATGCCGATCTGGCAGGACAAGCTCTATATCAGCCTGACCAAGAGCGCGACGGACGCGACGAGCTTCTTCCAGATCCCGACCGGGCGCGTCGTCGAGGTCGGCACGCAGGTCACGGTGTAGGGCCGGCTCAGTCTAGAATTCGCGTCTCGTAGGAATAGAGCCGGCGGAAGTCGAGGCTGGCATAGAGGCCTAGCGCGACCGTGTTGGTCTGGTCGACCTGGAGATAGGCGCTTTCGCACTCCACCAGCCTGGCCCAGGCCATGAGCCCGGCCACGGTGCGGCGTCCGAGGCCCTGACCCCTGCGACCGGGATCGACGACGACGGAGCCGATCTCGGCCATGCCGCGCTCGGCGACGCCCATGCCGTATGCCACCGGCTCTCCGGCCAGCAGCAAGGTCGCGAAGGCGGCCGGCAGCCGCACTTTCTCGACGATGGCCGCGAGATTGGCCTCGTTGCGTTTCGGGCCGGTCTGATGCGCCGCGACACCGGCGATCCAGTCCTGGCTCGGGCGCGCCTCGATCTGGAGATCCGGCTCGATCGCCGGATCGACGCCGTCGAGCCCGGCGATCAGCCCGTGGGATGCGTCCTTGAGCCGATAGCCGCGGGCAAGGATGCGCTCGCGCGTCGCCGGCGCCGTCAGCGGGGTCAGCCTGATACAGGGCGGCAGCCCGTCGGCCCGGTAGAACTCCTCGATGAGATCGAGCGTCGCGTCGTCGAGCTCGGCGCCGGGCTTCAGCGGCGAGGCCGAGTTGGCGCGGCCGGAATAGCCATTGGCGAAGCGCACCACCCAGTCGCCGACGAGCAGGGTGGAGGGCGCGGGCCAGGCGTTGACGATGCGCCGCTCGCATTCGAGCACGCGGGCCGGGTCCTCCGGCAGATCGGTGATGGCCATCAGCCCTGTCCCCCCGCGCGCGGCCGCGGCCGCCAACCCGGCGGCGCCATCTCGAAGCCGGCGAAATCGAAGCCCGGCGCCACGGTGCAGCCGACCAGAGTCCAGGCGCCGAGCGAGGTCGCGCTCTGCCACCAGCCGGCGGGCACGACGAATTGCGGGCGCTGGCCGGTGGCGAGATCGCAGCCGAGATGATGGGCCGAGGCGTCATGGCCATTGGGCGAGACGCTGATCACCAGCGGCGCGCCGGCATAGTGATGCCAGATCTCGGCCGCGTCGACGCGGTGCCATTCGGAGGTCTCGCCGGTATCGAGCAGATAGTAGATCGCGGTCGAATGGCCGCGGCCTGCCGGCCCGGCCTCGTCGCGGAAGGTCTCGCGGTAATGGCCGCCTTCGGGGTGCGGCCTGAGATCGAGCAGCCGGATCACCTCCGCCGCGCTCATCCCGCCGAGCTGGTTCATCGTCATGGCTCAGGACCCGGTCGGCTCAGAACCTGTTCTTGGCTTCGCGCAGCGCCGCGAAGACCTCGCCTGCTTGCGCGCCGACGAGGCCGACGGCCGCTGCGAGCGCGCCCTCGCTCGCGCGGAAGAAGGGATTGGTCGCCTTCTCCTCGCCGATCGTGGTCTGGGCCCAGAAACGTCCCTCTGCCTTCGCCGCCTCGGCCTCGGCGAATCTCGCCTTCAGCGCGGCATTGGCCGGATCCATGGCCATGGCGAAACGGGCATTGGCCAGCGTGTAGTCGTGGCCGGTGATCAGCTTCGTCTCGTCGGGCAGGGCCATGATGCGCGACAGCGAGGTCCACATCGCCGGCAATTGCCCGGGCTGGACGCGGCCGCAACCCATGACGAAGACGACGTCGCCGACCAAAGCGAGCCGGGTCTGCTCGCCGACATAGGTCAGGTGTCCGTCGGAATGGCCCGGCGTATGCCAGGTGTCGAAGACAAAGCCGCCGAGCGGAACGCGATCGCCTTCGCCGACGACATGGTCAAGCGGGGCCGCGTCCTTCGCATCGGCCGGTCCGTAGACGGTCGCGCCGGTCGCTTGCTTGACCGCGGCCACGCCCTGAGTGTGGTCGAAATGGGCGTGGGTGACGAAGATGTCGGTGATCGTCCAGCCCTTCTCCTCGGCCGCAGCGAGGACCTGGCCGGCGTCGGGAACGTCGACCGCCGCGCAGGCATGGGTCGCGGGATCGCGGATCAGCGCGCCGGCATTGTCGCTCAGGGTGCGGAAGACATGGATGTCGAGGGACATGGGAGACTCCGGGAGCTTGCCATCTATGCGCCCTGCATGCGGCAAGGCCGGCTCGCGATCAAGCCGGAGCCTGGCATGGCCGGCAGCCGGCGCCGGCCTCTTGCGTTCGCGCGCGCCGCGTTCCATGTCGATGGCCATGGCCCTCGACGTCGTCGATCTCCGCGCCTTCTATGCCAGCCCGCTTGGCCATGTGGCCCGGCGCTTCATCGGCCGCGCGATGCTGCGGTTCTGGCCCGATTGCGCACGCCAGCGCCTGCTCGGTCTCGGGTTCTCGACGCCATATCTGTCCGTGCTCGGCGCGAAGGCCGAGCGGGTCCTGGCCTTCATGCCGGCGGCGCAGGGCGTCGTGAACTGGCCCTCCGAGGGGCTGTCGGCTTCGGCGCTGGTCGAGCCGACCCTGCTGCCGCTGCCGACGGCCTCGGTCGACCGCGTCGTGCTCGTCCATGCGCTCGAGGAGACGGAGAGCCCTGACGATCTGCTGGAGGAGGTCGCCCGCGTGCTCAGCCCCGGCGGGCGCGTGCTCGTGGTCGCGCCCAATCGCCGCGGCCTCTGGGCCAGGATGGACGGAACGCCCTTCGGCCATGGCCGGCCGTTCAGCCGTTCCCAGCTCGAGGCGCTGATGCGCGCGGCGACGCTGGCGCCGGAGAAGTGGACGGAGGCGCTCTATGTGCCGCCGCTCAAGCGCCCGCTCTTCATGCGCTCGGCCCCGGCCTGGGAGCGGGTCGGGTCGGGGCTGTCGCTGCCTTTCGCCGGGGTCCATGTCATCGACGCCACCAAGCAGTTCCACCAGCGGGCGCCGCTGCGCGCGACGCGCCGGAGCTTCGCCTTCCGGCCGGTCCTGCTGCCGCAGGCGACGCCGACGCCCCGAATCACGGACGCGCCGCGGAAGACGCCCGCGGGTTGACAAGCGCGCCGTGGCGCGGCCAAGGTCCGCCGCTTTTCGCGCCCCGGCATCCGTTTTCCAGCGCGAGCGGATCGATGGCGCGGGCCCAGAACTGGATCACGATGCGAAGCTACCTTGATTTCGAAAAGCCGGTCGCCGAACTGGAGGCGAAGGCGGATGAGTTGCGCGCCCTGGAGGCCAAGGGCGAAGGCTATGCGCTGTCCGAGGAGATCGGCAAGCTCGACGTCAAGGCGAGCCAGGCCCTGAGGGACCTCTATGGCGCGTTGACGCCGTGGCAGAAGACGCTGGTCGCGCGGCACCCGCAGCGGCCGCATTTCAACGATTACTGCGCTGCGCTGATCACCGAATTCACGCCGCTCGCCGGCGACCGCGTCTTTGGCGAGGACGAGGCGATCGTCGGCGGCTTCGGGCGTTTCCGTGGCGAGCCGGTTTGCGTGCTGGGCCAGGAGAAGGGCAACAGTACCGAGACGCGCATCCGGCACAATTTCGGCATGCCGAAGCCGGAGGGCTATCGCAAGGCCGTGCGCCTGGCGGAACTCGCCGACCGCTTCGGCCTGCCAGTGCTGAGCTTCGTCGACACCGCCGGCGCCTATCCGGGAATCGAGGCGGAAGAGCGTGGCCAGGCGGAAGCGATCGCACGCTCCACCGAGGCCTGGCTTGGCCTGAGAAGCCCGAGCGTGGCACTGGTCATCGGCGAGGGCGGCTCGGGCGGCGCGATCGCGATCGCCGCCGCCAGCCGCGTCCTCATGATGGAGCACGCGATCTATTCGGTGATCTCGCCGGAAGGCGCGGCGTCGATCCTGTGGCGCGACACGGCCCGCGCCCAGGATGCCGCGACCGGCATGAAGATCACGGCCCAGGACTTGCTGAAATTCGGCGTCATCGACCGCATCGTCGGCGAGCCGACCGGCGGCGCCCATCGCGACCCGCAGGCTGCGATCGCGCGGGCGGGCGATGCGATCGCAGCGGCGCTGTCGGACATGGCGGGCCTCGAGCCCGCGCAGATCGTCGCGCAGCGCGAGGAGAAGTTCCTGGCGATCGGCCGGAACTTGTAAATTTGTGACGCTCGACGCCGGAGTGCTTCAGGCTTCATTGACCATATGGCCAGATGCGAAGGCGCTATGGTAAGGAACGCTCAAGCCTAACGGTTCTAATACCATATTGAGCGGCATAATTTGGCCGTCTTGAGTGATACAAGGTCGGTGACGACCGATTGATCAATGGGATCGACGACGTGGCAGCAAGACATTTCGCCCTCGTGGCGCTCGTTGCTCTGACCCTGGGCGCCTGCGAGGAGGGCCGCTATAGCGGCTCGGCTCGCCATAATATCCCGATCCCGTCGGCGACCTATGCGCTGATGTCCGAGAAGGGCATGAGCAAGGACCAGCCGATCCTGATCCGCTCCTACAAGAAGGAATCGGAGCTCGAGGTCTGGAAGCGCAAGCCCGATGGCCGCTATGCGCTGCTCAAGACCTTCCCGATGTGCCGCTGGTCGGGCCAACTCGGCCCGAAGGTCCGCGAGGGCGACCGGATGGCGCCGGAGGGCTTCTACGCCATCTCGCCGGCGCAGATGAATCCGAACTCGTCCTATTACGTCTCGTTCAACATGGGCTATCCCAACGCCTATGACCGGTCGCTTGGCCGCACCGGCGCGCATCTGATGGTGCATGGCGCCTGCTCCTCGGCCGGCTGCTATTCGATGACCGACGACCAGATCGGCGAGATCTACGCGCTGGTGCGCGAGGCGCAGAATGCCGGGCAGAAGGCCGTGCAGATGCAGGCGCTGCCCTTCCGCATGACGCCGGAGAATCTCGCCAAGCACCGGATGGATCCGAATATCGCCTTCTGGAAGAACCTGAAGGAAGGCACGGATTATTTCGAGATCGCCAAGGACGAGCCGCAGGTCGCCGTCAGCGGCGGTCGCTACATCTTCAACGGCGGCAACACCGACGACGCGGTCGCGCAGAAGCGCCGGCAGGACGAGGTCCAGGTCGCCGCGCTGGTCGCCAAAGGTACGCCGGCGATCAAGCTGATCTATGACGACGGCGACCAGCATTCCTCCTTCAAGCGCACGCTCGTCGCCGGCGGTTCGGATTCGCTGAACAAATCGGTGTCCTGGGCCTCGCGCGATGTCGGCATCAGCCGTCCCGACGCGTTGACCGCCGGTCCGCGCGTCGTCGTGCTCGACGACAAGGGCCGCGCCAAGGCCACCGTGCGGGCGACATCGGCCGATAACGACGCCATCCTCGTCGCCGTCGCCTCGGCGGCAGCCGAGGAGCCGAGCAAGCCGGCGGCAGCGCCCGTCGCGCCCGCAGCCGCGCCGAAGCCGGCCGCAGCGCCGACCTCTGCGGCGACGCAGGTCGCCAAGGTCCTGCCCGGCGCAGCGCAGCAGGTTCCGGTCCAGGCCAGCGCCGCTCCTGTCGCCGTTGCTGCTGCCGAGCAGCCGGACAGCCGGCCGTTCTACCAGCGCGCGCTGAGCTTCGTGCCGCTGATTGGGGGCTCGTCGCAGCAGCCGGTGGCGGACGAGCCTGCCGCCGCTCCCGTCGCCTCCGTCGTGCCGGCCACCCCGACCAGCGTGCGTGCGCCGCTGCCGCCGCGGCGCGCCACCGACAACAAGCTGCGCACGACGCGGGTCGACCAGTCGACCGCCGCTTACGCCAGCGGGCCGACGACGCGCTAGAATCAGTCAGGTCACGCCGGCTTCCCAGTGGCGTGACAAAATTGCCACTCGCGCGCAACTTTATCGACAAAGCTCATTTCTGAGGCGCAGAACCTGCTGCGAAGCCGGCTTCTGCTTGTTCCTTGTGCGCTCTGCTGAAAAGCTCGTCTTGCTGAAATCAGGGTTCCGCCTGCTTGATTGTGACCGAAACGCGGCAGATTCCGCGCGATTTCGGTCCCTCGACGGAGCAGGTCATGGTCTTCGATTCGATACGTCTTCCGGCAGCTGGCGCAGCGTTGTCGTTCGTTCTCCTGGCGGGCGCGGCCGAAGCCTCCGATCTCCCGAGCCGCAAGGGCGCACCGCCCGCGCCGCTGCCGCCGAGCATCACGTGGATCGATGCGGCGATCAGCATCAAGGGGATGACCGACTATAATTTCCGCGGCATTTCGCAGACCGATCGCAAGCCCGCCGTCCAGGGCGGCGTCGAGCTGCAATTCTACGACAACCTGTTCTATGCCGGCATCTACGCCTCGAATGTCGATCTCGCCACCAGCCCCCCGGCGGAGGTCGATTTCTACGGCGGTATCCGGCCCAAGTTCGGGCCGGTGACTTTCGATCTCGGCGTGTGGCAGTACTACTACCCGAACGAGAAGCAGTATATCGACCTGGCCGGCGGCTACTGGACGCCGAAGAACACCGACTTCACCGAGGTTTACGGCAAGGTCTCGTATAATTTCGAGGACAAGTTCACGGTTGGCGCCAACGTCTTCTATGCCTGGGACTGGCTCGGCACCGGCGCGGACGCGACCTATGGCTCGGTCACCGCCAAGTACAACCTTCCGTTCCTCGAAGGCCTCGCGGTCTCGGGCGAGCTCGGCCATTACTGGATCAGCAAGCCGAGCATGAGCATCTATTTCCCGGCTCCGGTCGATCTGCCCGACTACACCTACTGGAACGCCGGCGTCTCCTACACCTACAAGAGCCTGACCGCCGACCTGCGCTATCACGACACCAGCCTGTCCAAGACTGAGTGCTTCGCGCTGACCGCCGATCCGCGCGGCATCGTTTCGGGCTCGGGGCGCTCCAAATGGTGCAACCCGACGGTCGTCGCGACGCTGTCCTTCGACATCACGGCGAGCAGCACGGGCATCTTCGCGCCGAAGTGACTGCGCCGACATAGTTCGCCGCCAACGAAAAGGGCCGCTCTTTCGAGCGGCCCTTTTTTTGTCCGGTGTCGCTCCTGCCGTCAGGCGAACTGGCCGTGGCAGTGCTTGAACTTCTTGCCCGAGCCGCAGGGGCAGGGCTCGTTGCGGCCGACCTTGCCCCAGCTCGACGGGTCGGTAGGGTCGCGGTCGGCGACGGCGAGGTCGCCCTCGATCGCCGCATATTGCAGGCCGCCGCCGCCACCATAGTCGCCGCCGAGGCCGGGGGCCGGGCCGTCCTGCGGCGGCAATCCGCCATCGTCGGGCTGGTCGAAGCGCACCTCGATCCGCATCAGGTTGCCGGTGACCTGCTCGCGCAACCGGCCGATCAGCCCGTCGAAGAGCTCGAAGGCCTCCTGCTTGTACTCGTTCAGCGGGTCACGCTGGGCATAGCCGCGCCAGCCGATGACCTGGCGCAAATGGTCGAGCGTGACGAGATGCTCGCGCCAGAGATGGTCGAGCGTCTGCAACAGCACCTGCTTCTCGACATAGACCATGACCTCGTCGGTGTTGCGGGCGATGCGGTCGGCATAGGCTTGGTCGGCCTGGGTGCGGATGCGCTCGCGCAGCTCCGCATCGGCGATGCCCTCCTCCTTGGCCCAGTCCTCGATCGGTAGGTCGAGATTGAGGAAGGTCAGGACATCCTCGCGCAGGCCGGCGGCATCCCATTGCTCGGGATAGGCCTCTTCCGGGATGCGGCGCGTGACGACGTCCTCGACGACGCCATGGCGCATGTCGTCGATGGTCTCGCGCACCGTCTCCTGGCGCATGAAGTCGCGGCGCTGCTCGAAGACGACCTTGCGCTGGTCGTTCATGACGTCGTCGTATTTCAGGATGTTCTTGCGGATGTCGAAATTGCGCGCCTCGACCTTGCCTTGCGCCTTCTCGACCGCCTTGTTGATCCAGGGATGGACGATGGCCTCGTCCTCCTTGAGGCCGAGCTTCTGCAGCATCCCGTCCATGCGGTCGGAGCCGAAGATGCGCATCAGGTCGTCCTGCAGCGACAGGAAGAACTTGGAGCGCCCGGGATCGCCCTGGCGGCCGGCGCGGCCGCGGAGCTGGTTGTCGATGCGCCGGCTCTCATGGCGCTCGGTGCCGACGATGTAGAGGCCGCCGGCCTTGAGCACGCGCTGCTTGAAATCGGCGACCTCGGCGCGGATCTCCTGCTCGCGCCTGGTGCGCTCGTCGCCCTCGGGCATGTCGCCGAGATCATGCTTGATGCGCATGTCGGCATTGCCGCCGAGCTGGATGTCGGTGCCGCGGCCGGCCATGTTGGTGGCGATGGTGATCACGCCCGGCGCGCCGGCCTGGGCGACGATATAGGCTTCCTGCTCGTGGAAGCGCGCGTTCAGCACGGCGAAATGGTTGGACGGCTTGCCCTGGCGCGCGGCGGCGTAGATCGGCTCCAGCGCATTGGGCGCCTCGAAGTCGATCTGCTTGAAGCCTTCCTTGACCAGCATCTCGGCGACGAGCTCCGAGCGCTCGATCGAGGTGGTGCCGACCAGCATGGGCTGGCCGTGTTCCTGCGCCGCCTTGATCTCGCGAATCACGCCTCGGACCTTCTCCTCGAAGGTGCGATAGACCTCGTCGTCCTCGTCCTTGCGGGAGACCGGCAGGTTGGTCGGGATCTCGAGGACCTCGAGCTTGTAGATCTGGAAGAACTCGTCGGCCTCGGTCGAGGCCGTGCCGGTCATGCCGGCGAGCTTCGAGTAGAGCCGGAAATAGTTCTGGAAGGTGATCGAGGCCAGCGTCGCGTTCTCGGGCTGGACGGTGACATGCTCCTTGGCCTCGAGCGCCTGGTGCAGGCCTTCCGAATAGCGCCGGCCCGGCATCATGCGGCCGGTGAACTCGTCGATGATGACGACCTCGTCGTTGCGGACGATATAGTCCTTGTCGCGCGTGAACAGGGTATGGGCGCGCAAGGCCTGGTTGACGTGGTGGACCAGGGTGACGTTGCCGGCGTCGTAGAGCCCGCCCTCCTTGAGCAGGTCCGCCTGCCGCAGCAATTCCTCCATATGCTCGTTGCCGGCTTCGGTCAGCGAGACGGCGCGCTGCTTCTCGTCGACCTCGTAATCGGTCTTGACGAGGCCCGGCAGGATCTTGTCGATCGCGACATAGAGGTCGGACTTGTCGTCGAGCGGGCCGGAGATGATCAGGGGCGTGCGCGCCTCGTCGACCAGGATCGAGTCGACCTCGTCGACGATCGCGAAATGGTGGCCGCGCTGCGACATCTGCGCGACCTCGTATTTCATGTTGTCGCGCAGATAGTCGAAGCCGAACTCGTTATTGGTGCCGTAGGTGATGTCGCAGGCATAGGCCTTCTGGCGGTCTTCGTCGTCGATGCCGTGGACGATGATGCCGGTGCTGAGGCCGAGGAAGTTGTAGAGCTTGCCCATCCACTCGGCGTCGCGGCGGGCAAGGTAGTCGTTGACGGTGACGACGTGGACGCCCTTGCCCTCGAGCGCGTTGAGATAGGTCGGCAAGGTCGCGACCAGCGTCTTGCCTTCGCCGGTCTTCATTTCCGAGATCGCACCCTCGTGCAGCACGATGCCGCCGATGAGCTGAACGTCATAGGGGCGCTGGCCGAGCACGCGCTTGGCGGCCTCGCGCACGGTCGCGAAGGCCGGCACCAGCAGGTCGTCGAGCTTGGCGCCATTCGCCAGTTGCTGGCGGAACTCCTCGGTGCGGCCGCGCAGGGCCTCGTCGGAGAGCGCGGCGACCTCGGGCTCCAGGGCATTGATCGCAGCGACGCGGGGGCCATAGCCCTTGACGCGCCGGTCATTCGACGAGCCGAAGAGTTTCTTTGCGAGCGCGCCAAGCATGTCTGGCCTTCTTTCAGTGCCTGGCCTCGGTCGGCGCGGGTCATGGTCCTGCGCCGACGGAAGCCGGATTATCTCAATTCGACCGCGTGTTTAGACGCGTGCGGGGGCGGGGTCCAGCGTCGCCTTGCCGGAGCCGGCGCGCCGATCATGCGGCGTGGTTCGCCCGGGATGTGGGGTTTTGCACGGCATGTGCCAAGGGCAAGGGCCGCCACATCGCGAATCGCCGCGCCGGGCTGCCGCAAAGCTTCGTGATCGCGGGGCGTAAGTAGCTCAATCGCCTTGCCTTTGCCGTGTTCAACTGGCAGTGGAGCCGCCAGAACCATTCCGGACATCAGCGAAAGGCCGTCCCGATGAAGCTGTCCCGTTTCGCCATGCTGTCGCTCGGCCTCGCTTTGGCCGCCGCTCCCATGGCCGCGCTGCCGGCCCTCGCGCAGGCGGACAAGGTCGTCGCCACGGTCAACGGCATCACGATCACGGAGCGCGACCTGACGCTTGCCAGCGAGGACCTGGCCGAGCGCCTCGCGCAATTGCCGGAGGAGCGCAAGCGCGACGAACTGGTCAACTACATGGTCGACCTGAAGCTCGGCGCCAAGGCGGCGTTGGACGCCAAGATCGCGGACGGGCCCGATTTCGCGGCCCGGCTCGCCTATTATCGCGAGAAGGTCCTGCTCGACGAGTATCTGACCAGCGAGTCCAAGAAGGCGGCGACGCCTGAGGCCGCCCAGAAGCTCTTCGACGACACCCTCAAGGCGATGACGCCGGAAGAAGAGGTGCATGCCCGCCATATCCTGGTCGAGGACGAGGCCAAGGCCAAGGCGGCGGCCGAGCGCGTCAAGAAGGGCGAGGATTTCGCCAAGGTCGCGGCCGAGCTCTCGAAGGATCCGGGCTCGGGCAAGGAAGGCGGCGATCTCGGCTGGTTCAGCAAGGAGCGCATGGTGCCGGAATTCGCCGAGGCTGCCTTCAAGCTGGAGAAGGGGCAGGTCTCGGCGCCGGTGAAGAGCCAGTTCGGCTGGCATGTCATCAAGCTCGAGGACAAGCGCACCAAGCCGCTGCCGAAATTCGACGAGGTCAAGCCGCAGATCAGCCAGTATCTCGAGCGCAAGGCCCAGCAGGACATCGTGCTGGCGCTGCGCGAGAAGGCCAAGATCGAGCGGCTCGACAAGCCGGCCGCGGCGCCTGCCGACAAGCCGGCCGAGCCGAAGAAGCCCTGAGGTTTTTCCTTCTCCCCTCGGGGGGAGAAGGTGTCGCCGCGAGGCGACGGATGAGGGAAGG
>NZ_JBHYEM010000030.1:0-39991 GCF_051860145.1 Allobosea sp.
GGCGAGCGCGAAGGCGGCGTCGCGAACCGCCGGGTCGAAGACCTGGGCCTTGGTGAAGGTGCCGAGTGTCAGATCCTTGTCCGCAACGCTGCGCGACGCGGCCACGACCTCGAACGCCTCGCCGGCGGCGATCTTCGCCTTGGCGGCCTGCGCCTCGTCGGGGTTCGGGAAGCCGATCTGCTGGATCGTGCGAGTCTCCGGCGAGCCGAAGCGCTGCGCCTTGACCTGCTCGTAGCGGGCCTTGGCCTCGTCGTCCGTCACCTTGCTCGGGTCGGCGAGCGTCTCGGCCGTGATCGTCACGACATTGGCGCTGCGGTGTTCGGGCGCCCGGAAGCTCGCCTTGCGCTCGTCGAAATAGGTCTTGAGCTGGGCCTCGCTCGGCGCGGCGATCTCGCCGGCGGCTGCGGGCGACATCCTGGCGAAGGTCACGCCGCGCCGCTCGTTGCGCAGCCGGTGCCCGAGCTCCTGGAGGGCGACGGGCGCCGTCGCCGCGCCGACGACCATTTCCGCGAGCTGCTGGCGCAGGATGGTGGCGCGCTGCTCGCGCACATAGGTCTGCTCGTTCAGGCCGTTCGAGCGCAGCAATTCGTTGAAGCGCGACGGCGAGAAATTGCCCGATGCGTCCTTGAAGACCGGGTCCTGGAAGATCAGGTCGCGAATGGTCTCGTCGGAGACGGCGAGGCGCATGCTGCGCGCCGTCTGGTCGAGCACGGCCTCCGTCACCAGCCGCGACAGCACCTGACGGTCGAGCCCGATCGCCCGCGCCATATCCGGCGTGATCGTGCGGCGCTGCTGCCGGGTCAGGTTCTGGACCTCGTTCTGATAGGCGGTGCGCAATTGCTCGAGGCCGATCTCGGTCTTGCCGACCCGGGCCACCGAATTGCGGCCATAGCCCTGGAAAATGTCGCCGATGCCCCAGATCGCGAAGGACAGGATCAGGAAGCCGAACAGCACGAAGATGATGAGCTTGCCGACCAAGCTCTGCCCCGCCTTGCGGATGCCCTGCATCATCATTTCGTCGTTCTTTCCCTCATTGGCCACGCAGCAGCAGCGCGAGCCTTCGTCTTTTGTCGGCGCTGCTTATAGGAACCGATCGCGCCGCGGGCAATCTTCCGCGCGTTCCTGCCGGCCGATTGCGGTCATGTGCGGGCATTGCTAGAGCCGTTGCACGAAAAACAGGAGGATCAAGGTGACGCGCAGCATCAAGCCGCTGGTGGCGGGCAACTGGAAAATGAACGGCCTGAGGGCGGAGCTCGCCATCGCCGCCGAGGTGGCCAGGGGCTACGGCGCCGAGCTGAGGCATGCTGTCGACCTCGCCATTTGCCCTCCCGCGACCCTGCACTTCGCCATGACGGCCGCGCTGATCGGCTCGCGCATCGCCACCGGCGGCCAGGATTGCAGCGCCCAGTCGAGCGGCGCCTTCACCGGCGAGATCTCGGCCGGGATGCTGAGCGACGCGGGCGCGACCTATGCCATCGTCGGCCATTCCGAGCGCCGCACCCTGCATGGCGAGACCAATGCGACGGTCAAGGCGAAGGCCGAGGCGGCGCAGAAGGCGCTGCTGGTGCCGATCGTCTGCGTCGGTGAGACGCAGGCCGAGCGCGAGGCCGGCAAGGCGCTCGCCGTCGTCAAGAAGCAGATCCGCGGCTCCGTCCCCGAGGGCTCGACCGCCGCGACGCTGGTCGTCGCCTATGAGCCGGTCTGGGCGATCGGCACCGGGCTGACGCCGACCGCTGCCGATGTCGCCGAGATGCATGCCGCAATCCGCGCCGAGCTCGGCAAGGCGCTGGGCAAGGCGGCGGCGAGCGGTGTGCGCCTGCTCTATGGCGGCTCGGTCAAGCCTTCGAACGCGGCCGAACTGATGAACGTGGCCCATGTCGACGGCGCGCTCGTCGGCGGCGCCAGCCTCAAGGCGGAGGACTTCCTCGCCATCGCAAAGGCTTGCGCCTGACAGAGACCTGGAACCTCAGCCCTCATCCTGAGGAGCCGCGCAGCGGCGTCTCGAAGGATGCTCCAGTTCCTGGTGATTGCGCCCTCTGGAGCATCCTTCGAGATGCGAGCTGAAGCTCGCTCCTCAGGATGAGGGCTGAGGTTGAAAAAGACCGCTGAAACCCGGACGTTGCAGGAATGACGCAATTGCCGGGTGGTGCCCCCGGCGGTCGCGTGCTATGTGCGCCGCCGAACCCGCCATCGGCGGAGATGCGGCGCGGGACACCCTTGGCGGTGGCCTGCGTCATACCCATTTCGTGAGATCATGCAGAACGTTCTCATCGTTATCCATCTGATCATCGTGGTCGCGCTCGTCGGCGTCGTCCTGTTGCAGCGCTCTGAGGGCGGCGGCCTCGGCATGGGCTCCGGGGGAGGTGGTGGCGCCGGCGGCTTCATGACCGGTCGCGGCCAGGCCAACGCGCTGACCCGTGCCACGGCGATCCTCGCCGGCTGCTTCTTCCTGACCTCGATCGCGCTGGCGATCATGGCCAATCAGGGCCGCGTCCAGCGTTCGATCATCGACGGCGCGCCGGCGTCCTCGGCGCCCGCGGCTCCGACCGGGCCGAGCGCGCCCAATGCCGGAGGCGGCGTCCTCGACCAATTGCGTCAGATGCAGAATCAGGGCGGCTCGCAACCGCCGACGCCGCCAGCGGCGCCGCAGCAGTAACGAAGACAGGGCAGGGGCCGGGCAACCGGCCCTTCTCTTTTGGGAGAGCCGCCGGGCAACCGGCCATTCTCTTTTGTGGACAAGCGTGAACGGCAAGGCGGGCCTGCGTCGGCGCGCTTAGCGAATCGAAACCCTGGCGTTAAAGGTGGTCTCCCATGACGCGGTACGTTTTCATCACCGGCGGCGTGGTATCCTCGCTTGGCAAGGGCCTGGCGGCGGCAGCTCTCGCAGCTCTCCTGCAGGCGCGTGGCCATACGGTCCGCCTGCGCAAGCTCGATCCCTATCTCAACGTCGATCCGGGCACGATGAGCCCGTATCAGCATGGCGAGGTCTTCGTCACCGATGACGGGGCCGAGACCGATCTCGACCTCGGCCATTA
Organism: Allobosea sp.; assembly: GCF_051860145.1. Taxonomy (GTDB): domain Bacteria; phylum Pseudomonadota; class Alphaproteobacteria; order Rhizobiales; family Beijerinckiaceae; genus Allobosea. The sequence continues at coordinate 3,036 of NZ_JBHYEM010000030.1, forward strand.
CGAGCGCTTCACCGGCCGGCCCTGCAACAAGGGCGACAACATCACGACCGGCCGCATCTATATGGACATCCTGACGCGGGAGCGGCGCGGCGACTATCTCGGCGCCACCATCCAGGTCATCCCGCATGTCACCAACGCCATCAAGGAATTCGTCCTGACCGGCAACGAAGGCTATGACTTCGTGCTGGTCGAGATCGGCGGCACGGTCGGCGACATCGAGAGCCTGCCCTTCCTGGAGGCCATTCGCCAGACCGGCCAGCAATTGCCGCGCGGCCAATGCATCTTCGTGCACCTGACCCTGCTGCCCTATATCCCGACCGCAGGCGAGCTGAAGACCAAGCCGACCCAGCATTCGGTTGCCGAGCTGCGCTCGATCGGCATCCAGCCCGACATCCTGCTGTGCCGCACCGATCGCCCGATCCCGAACGAGGAACGCCGCAAGCTCGCCCTGTTCTGCAATGTCCGCGAGACGGCGGTGATCGAGGCCCGCGACGTCGCCTCGATCTATGACGTGCCGCTGTCCTACCATGCGGAAGGGCTCGACAACGAGGTTCTGGCAGCCTTCGGCATGGATGCCAGCGCCGAGCCCGACATCAGCGGCTGGCAGCGGATTTCCGAGCGGGTCAAGAATCCCGAAGGCGAGGTCACGATCGCCATCGTCGGCAAATATACCGGGATGAAGGACGCCTATAAGTCCCTGATCGAGGCCCTGACCCATGGTGGCATCGCCAACCGGGTCAAGGTCAATCTCGACTGGATCGAATCCGAGGTCTTCGAGAAGGAGGATCCGGCGCCCTTCCTCGAGCATGTCCACGGCATCCTCGTGCCCGGCGGCTTCGGCCATCGCGGCGCGGAAGGCAAGATCAAGGCGGCGACCTTCGCCCGGCAACGCAAGGTGCCGTATTTCGGCATCTGCTTCGGCATGCAGATGGCGGTGATCGAGGCCGCTCGCTCGCTCGCCCATATCGAGGATGCGAATTCGAGCGAGTTCGGCCCGACCAAGGAGCCCGTCGTCGGCCTGATGACCGAATGGATGCGCGGCAACGAGCTGGAGCAGCGCGCCGCCGGCGGCAATCTCGGCGGCACGATGCGGCTTGGCGCCTATGCCTCGGTCCTCGAACCAGATTCCAAGATCGCCAAGATCTATGGCTCGACCGAGATCTCCGAGCGGCATCGCCATCGCTACGAGGTCAACATGACCTATCGCGACCGGCTCGAGGGGCAGGGGATGACGTTCTCCGGCGTCTCGCCAGACGGGCTCCTGCCCGAGACGGTCGAGTATCCGGACCATCCCTGGTTCATCGGCGTGCAGTACCATCCCGAGCTGAAATCGCGCCCGTTCGAGCCGCATCCGCTCTTCGCCAGCTTCATCGAGGCCGCTGTGGTGCAGAGCCGCCTCGTGTGACACGATCGGCTCCGGTTTGAGACCGGAGCCGCGCCATGTCGGAAGCCTTGCCCGCGCTGCATCTTCCGGACACGCCGGCCGCCGCCCGCGACGAGATCGTCGCATTGCGCGCCCATCTCGACAGCATCGTTCCGCCGAAGCGCGAGACCAGCCGCAACACGCTGATCGCGACCTGGAACATCCGCAAGTTCGGCGATCTGTCGGAAATCTGGCTCGCCGGACCCAAGGCCAGCCCCAAGCGCGACTGGCGGGCCCTCTGGGCGATCACCGAGATCGTCTCGCGCTTCGACATCGTCGCGATCCAGGAGGTCGTCGGCAATCTCAAGTCGCTGCGCACCATGATCAAGACGCTGGGCCCGAACTGGTCCTTCCTGATGACCGACGTGACCGCCGGCGACGCGGGCAATGGCGAGCGCATGGCCTATGTCTTCGACACGAGGCGGGTCAGCCTGTCGGGGCTGGCGGGAGAACTGGTCATTCCGCAGGAATGGCTCGACGAGACCGGCAAGGACGCGCTGAAACGGCAGTTCGACCGCACGCCCTATGCGGTCAGCTTCCGCTCCGGCTCCGATACAGTGCTGCTCGTCACTGCGCATATCAAATACGGCGCGCGCGGATCAGACCGCATTCCGGAGCTGCGCGGCATCGCGCGCTGGATGAGTGGCTGGGCCGACGACACCAATGAATACGGGCAGAACTTCATGCTGCTCGGCGATTTCAACATCGATCGCCATGGCGACGAGCTCTGGCAGGCCTTCGTCTCGACCGGACTGACCGTGCCCGAGCCGTTGCTCGGGCTTCCGCGCACCATCTTCGCCGATCCCGAAAAGCCGCTCGAGCAGTTCTACGACCAGATCGCTTGGTTCGAGAAGGATCGGAAGCGCCAGCTCAACCTGGTCTTCAAGAGCGGCGGCAACATCGATTTCGTGCCGTTCGCCTATCTCGGCGAAGGCTTCACGCGCCAGCAGCTCTCGCATCGCCTCTCCGACCATTTTCCGCTCTGGGCCGAATTCGAGACGCGCAAGCCATAGACCGGCCGGCACTGGCGTGACCAGGCGGCAGCGCTATACTGGCACGGTCGGGCAGGCCTCAACACCTGCAGGGGGGAACGACATGACGGTCTCGATGGCCGGGTTGCCGGCATTCCTGTTGTATTTTGTCGTCGGCGCAGCCCTGATCGCAGGTTTTGCCGTTCTCTATCTCCGACTGACCGCGCATGACGAGATCGCCCTGATCCGGGCCGGCAATCTCTCGGCCGCGATCGCGTTCGGCGGCAACGTTGCCGGCTTCTCGATTCCGCTGGAGAAGGCGATCGCCCAGGCGAGCAGCATTCCGGACTGCGTGCTCTGGGCGCTCGCCGCGATGCTGATCCAGTTCGCCGCCTATGGGCTCGCCCGCATCCTGATCCCCGATCTCTCGAAGAAGATCGAGGAGGACCGCCTTCCGTCCGCCGCTATGCTCGCGGTCATCGCCGTGATCAGCGGTACGCTCGCCGCAGCCAGTATGACGGTTTGAGGAGGCGGGCATGAAGCGCTCGACCCAGATCGGCCTTGCGGCCGCAGGCGTGGTGCTGGTCGCGGTGGCGTGGTCGCGCTCCGGCGACGAGAGCGACGAGACGTTCGTCTACAACTCGCTGGCTGATTGCCGGGCGGCCGGTCAGTTGACGGCCAGCCAGTGCGAGCAGCGTTTCAACGAGGCGTCGGCCAACCATCTGCGCGACGCCAAGAAATTCTCGAGCACGGCCGCCTGCGAGGCGGAATACGGTACGAGCTCCTGCCAGAGCTCGACCTGGAACGGTGCGCAAGTGGTCATTCCCGCCCTCGCGGGCATCATGCTCGCGCGCAGCCTGGCTCAAGGCGGAGGCGCCGCCGCGCCGCTCCTGCCTCCGACCCGGCAGGCCTGCCCGCCGGGCAGCCAGGCGCCGGAATGCCGGGAAGCCCGGTCCTCCTCCTCGTCGGGCAGCGGCGGGAGCGGAGGCGGGGGGCGCAGCGGCTGGTCCCGCGCCTACTCGACGACCTCGGGACAGCCGGTGGTCGCACGCAACGTCTCGTCGACCGGCATCACCAGCATGCCGAGCACCAGCTCGCGCGGCGGCTTCGGCTCGACCTCGCGCTCTTTCAGCTCCTCGTCCTCGTCCTGAAATGCGACGGGTCGCGGTGGAGCCCCGTCCCGACTGGCAGGCGCAGGTCGAGCGCCTCGGCTTCGCCTTCCACACGATCGACGGCGAGACCTATTGGGACGAGAGCGCGGCCTATGCGTTCACGCTGGAGGAGATCGAACGCGACATCGAGACACCGACCGGCGAGATCGAGCAATTGTGCTTCTCGTTCATCGAGCGGGCGATCGACGACGATGCGATCCTCACGCGCCTTGCGATCCCGCAGCCGCAATGGGCCCTGATTCGCGACAGCTGGCGGCGCGGCGACCGCAATCTCTATGGCCGGCTCGACCTCGCCTATGACGGCAAGGGGCCGGCCAAGCTGCTCGAATACAACGCCGACACCCCGACCGCGCTCTTCGAATCGGGCGTGGTGCAATGGGATTGGCTCGAGCAGGCCATGGCGCGCGGCGCGCTTCCGCCGGGCTGCGACCAGTTCAACTCGCTGCATGAACGGCTGATCGCGGCCTTTGCGGCCTTGCGGGACCCGTCTCCCTACCGGCTGCATCTGACCTGCGTGCGGGACAGCGCCGAGGACAAGGGTACGGTCGACTACCTGCAGGATTGCGCCGTGCAGGCCGGCCTCGACGCGCGCTTTACGTATATCGAGGAGATCGGCCTGCTCTCGGACGGGCGCTTCTGCGACGGCGCCAACCTGCCGATCGAGACGCTGTTCAAGCTCTACCCCTGGGAATGGCTGTTTCGCGAGAACTACGCCGACGCGCTGGCGACGTCCCGCTGCCAGTTCGTCGAGCCGCCGTGGAAGGCGCTTTTGTCCAACAAGGGCCTGCTCGCCTGTCTCTGGGAGATGGAGCCCGGCCATCCCAACCTCCTGCCGGCCTTCTTCGAGGGCGATCCGGGTTGCTCCGGCCTCGGCCCGCGCCATGTCCGCAAGCCGCTCTATTCGCGCGAGGGGGCCAATATCGCGCTGATCGAGCGGGGCAGGGTGCTCGACAGCGATGACGGGCCCTATGGCGCCGAGGGCTATGTCCTCCAGGACGCCGCGATCCTGCCGGCCTATGACGGCAATTATGCCGTCCTCGGCTCCTGGCTCGTCGCCTCGCAACCTTGCGGGCTCTGCATCCGCGAGGACACGACGCCGATCACCAAGAACAGCTCGCGTTTCCTGCCGCACTACATCGAGCCGTGACCGCTCCGGAAAAGCTTGCTACAGCCCGATTCCGAAGCCGCGTGGCGGCGCGAAGAATGGCGATTCATCCCATGTCCCAACCCGGCCGGCCGCGCGGTCTCGACCATCTCGTCATCGGCGTCCGCGACCTCGATGCGGCGGGCGAACTCTATGCACGCATGGGTTTTCGCGTCGGCGCCCGCAACCGGCACCCCTGGGGCACCGAGAACCGGATCGTGCAGTTCCCGGGCGCCTTCCTGGAACTGATCACGATCGGCGATCCCGGCGCCATCCCGCCGCATGGGCCGTGTCACTTCTCCTTCGGCGCCTTCGTCCGCGACGCGCTGGCCCGGGGCGAGGGCATGTCGATGCTCGTGCTCGAAAGCCGCGACGCCAGGGCCGACGCCGAAGCCTTTCGCGAAGACGGAATTGGGGATTACGAGCCCTTCTTCTTCGAACGCCAGGCGCAGCGCCCGGACGGATCGCAGGTCCGGGTCGCCTTTTCGCTGGCCTTTGCGCGGAACGAACGCGCCCCCGATTGCGGCTTCTTCGTCTGCGAGCAGCACGAGCCGCAGAATTTCTGGAACCCGGCCTTCCAGCAGCATTCCAACGGCGCCAGCGGCCTTGCCGCAGCGATCATGGTGGCCGAGAACCCGACCGACCATCACATCTTCGTCTCCGCCTTCACCGGCGAGCGCAGCCTGAAATCCAATTCGCTCGGCGTCAGCGCCGCATTGCCGCGCGGCCGGCTCGACGTGCTGACGCCGCATGCCGCGCAGCAGCTCTTCGCGGTCGAGGACAAGGGGGCCGGACCGGAATTCGCCGGTTTCGTCGTCGCGGTGCCCGATCTGGCGGCCGTGCAAGCCGGTCTGGATCGCGGCAAGATCGGCTCAGTGCGGGTTGGAGAGCGCATCATCGTGCCGGGCGAGGCAGCCATGGGTTGCATGGTTGCGTTCGAGCCAGGCTGAAGCGCACCATCCATCCCGCAAGAGAATCAGCGGGAGGACCTCATGTTTGGCCAGGCCTTGGCGCGACTGCCGGATTTCGCGTTGTTCTTCTCAGCGGCGCTCGGCCTCGTCGGGCTCTATCTGCTGATCTACACGCTTGCCACATCGCATAACGAGTTCGGGCTGATCCGGCGCAACAACGTCGCGGCCGCGTTGTCGCTCGGCCTCAGCCTGACCGGCTTTGCGCTGCCCTTGTCGAGCGCCGTCGTCCATTCCACCACCATCATCGATCTCGCGGTGTGGGGCGTGGTCGCGCTGATCGTGCAGCTGCTCGTCTATGTGCTGGTCAGGCTGGTGCTGCCGAACCTGTCGGCCCGCATCGCCTCGGGAGAGCTCGCCGCTGCGCTGTTCCTCGGCGCCGCCTCGCTCGCGGCCGGCGTCATCAACGCCGCCGCCATGACCTTCTAGGGATAGTTTGCGAAACTGGATTGTGAAAACGCGCTACAGCGTTGCCGCCCTGTAATTTTCTTAAGATCTAGAGTTGCCCTGCGAGCTTCATTCCGGCCCGGACGAAGCGGGTCGGATCGGTCGGGTCGCCTTCGATTCGGGTCTCGTAATGCAGGTGCGGGCCGGTCGAGCGCCCGGTCGTGCCGACCCGGCCGACCACGGTTCCGCTCGTGACATTCTGGCCGGCCGAGACGCTGATCGCCGACATATGGGCGTAGCGCGTGCTGATGCCGCCGGCATGCTCGATCTCGACCATGTTGCCGTAGCCGCCGGTATATTCGGCCGTTACCACCTTGCCGGGCGCGGTGGCATGGACCGGCGTGCCGGTTTCGGCACGGAAATCGATGCCGGTATGCATCGCCGGGCCGCGCGTGAAGGGGTCGACGCGGTAGCCGTAATTCGAGGTCATATCGACCTCGCCGGGCATGGGCTTGCGCAGCGGAAGCTGCTCGATCAAACCGCGCAGCCGGTAGAGCGCCGCGATTCGTGGCTGCAGGGCGCTGAGCGTGGCCTCGAACGGACCGGCCGAGGCATCGATCTTGAACGGGACGAAGGGGCCGCCGACGCCCTTGGCGATCGTCGCCGTCGCCGCCATGCGGTCGGTGTCGAGGCCGGTTTCGGCGAGTGCGCCGCGTAGCGTCTTCTGCGATTCCGCCAGGCTCTGGTCCATTTGCCGCAACGCGGCGAGCTGGGCGCTCGCGGCCTTGTTCAGGGACTGGTCCAGGCGGCTCAAGGTCTCGACAACGCGCTGCGCGGGAGCCTTTGGTGCCTCCTCGGCCTCTCCGGATTCCCAGGGCGCGCTCTTGGGCGCCTCGGAGCTGCGCAGGCCCGGCGCGTCCGGTGCCGGCATCGGCTTGCCGGACGCGATCGGCGCAAAGCTCGAGACGCTGGAGGCGCGGATGGCTTCTTCCGGCTTGATCAGGCGGGAGCGCAGCGGCGCCTTGTCAGGCGCGGCGAGGCCGGCAGCCTGCAACGTACCGGTCACCGCATTCACCAGCGCCTGCTTGCTTTCCAGATCGGCCTGGCGCGTCGCCAGTTCGTCGACGCGCGCCTCGACGCCGTCCTGGTCGAGCAAAGCGCGGCTGGCGAGGCGGTCGATATCGGCCCGCAAAGCAGCGATCCGGTCCTCATAGGCGTATTGCCGAGCGGTCTCCCGGGCGATCAGGCGGGCCGCGAGATCGTCCTTGTTCAGGATGTACCAGCCGCTCACGCCGCCCCAGGCGGTGGCGAGCGCCAGGAACGAGAGGCCCGCGAAGGCAGTCGAACGGCGGATCGTATATTTCTTGTGCGAGGCCAGCCCGGTGACGGGGAGAGCCTGACCAGTCGAGGCGGGATGGGTCATACGCAAAACCGGATGTGACGCTGCCGATATCGCGATTAGACCCCGTTAGGGTTAATCCTTTGCAAATTCCCGCCGCATGATCGTCGGCGCCGCCGTTCAGAGCGCGCGGACGGCGGCGAGGACCTCCTCGGCATGTCCGGCGACCTTCACCTTGGGCCAGATCCGCGCGATCCGGCCGTGAACGTCGATCAGGAAGGTGGTGCGCTCGACACCCATGTACTTGCGGCCATACATGCTCTTCTCGACCCAGAGCCCATAGGGCTCGAGCATGGCATGGCTCTCGTCGGCGACCAGCGGGAAGGCGAGGCCGTATTTCTGCTTGAACTTGTCGTGGCGCCGGGCGGGATCGGGCGAAATGCCGATGATCTCGGCGCCGGCGGCCGCGAATTCCGCACGCAGGCCATTGAACGCGATCGCCTCTTTCGTGCAGCTTTCGGTGTCGTCCTTGGGATAGGCATAGAGCACGACCTTGCGGCCCTTTAAGTCGGAAAGCGCGAGCGAGCCGCCGCCATCTTTCGGCAAGTTGAAGTCCGGAGCGGGGTCGCCTTCTCGTAAGGCCATGAATTGCCTTCCTTTCGTCGTGTTCCGCCTGCATGGAGCGCAGAATCGATTGGCAGGGTACGCTGCCCATTCCGGCACTGGCCAGTCAGGGCCAGTCAGGAGCCGAATCGGTTAGTCTGGTCGCGGCGTTCGCCTGATGGCGCCCATGTGGCCATTCACGCCCATGATACGGTGAGGTTGGAACCGAAGTGCCGCTTCGGTTCCCTTATGGAACGCGAAAGCTCTTGGCGAACGAGAACAACGACAAGACCGGTCCCGCGCAGCAAGAGGCGCCGCCCCAGGCGTCGGCCTGCGAGGAGGTCGCCGTCGTCGCAAGGCGCGCCAAGGCCGGTCTCGTGACCATCGCGGTCGCCGTCGTGGTCGCGGTCGTGACGCTGGCGGCCGCCGCGGGGACCCTGCTGGTCACCGGCTTGATCCCGCTCTCGGGGCTCGAGGGCCGCATTTCGGCGGCGATCGCGGAACGGCTCGGGCCCGACTGGAAGGTCGAGGCCGCCGACGCCGAACTCGGCCGGATCGACGGCCACTCCCAGCTCCGCGTGCGGCAGGTCTCCTTCCGCCATCGCAGCGGCGCAGCATTTCGCGCACCCGAGGCGGTGCTCGGCTACGAGCCGCTGGCGCTGCTGCGCGGCGAGATCCGGCTGGTCTCGGTCGACCTGCGCGGCGTCAATGTGCGTCTCGGCGTCAATCACGACGGCGCGCTGATCGTCAATGCCGATTCGGAGCCGGCCGAGGCTCCGGCCACACCGGTCGTCCCCGATGCCGGCCATTGGAACGCCTTTACCGGCATCATGGAGGCGGTGGCGACGCTGGCGGCGGGGGACGGGCTTCTGGGAGCGCTCGAGACCGCCGGCATGCGCGGCGCAAGGCTGTCCCTGGTCGATCCAGACGGGCGCCAGAAGGCGGGGCTGGAAGATGTCGACATCCGGCTGTCGCGGGCGGGAAACGGCGTCAGCCGGTTGACCATGAAGGGGCGGACGGGCTCACGCTGGAAGGAGCTCGCGATCGACCTTTCGACCGATCGGGACGGCACCAGGCGGGCCGATATCGACATCATCCGATTCGAGCCGGCCGAGGTCGCGGCGCTCGCCTTCGGCACGACCAGCGTCGCGATCGAGGGTTTGCCGATGACCGGCAAGATCTCGTTGGCTCACCGGCCGGGCGGGGAGAGCAAGATCAAGGCGCGCTTCGACATCCTTCCGGGAACGGTGCGCTTTCGCGACAGCCCGGTCGAACCGATCTCGATCGATGCTGCGCATGTCGAGCTCGAGAGCAGCGCCGGACTGAACGATATCCGCGTCACCTCCGGGGAACTCAAGGCGGGGGCGACGCAACTGCGCGGCACCGGGACGTTGCGCGAGCAGGACGGCGTCTGGCGGATGAATCTCGATACGAGCGGCCAGATCGCCGGCATGGGTACCGATCCGGCCGTCACGATCGACAGGATGCAGGGCGACGTCACGCTGGATTCGCGCAGCAACGAGGTCAGGATCGACGGCTTCTCGCTGCGAGGTCCGGCAATCTCGGTCGACATGACCGGCCTGGTACAGCGCCAGGGAACCTCGCCCTACCAGCGCTTCGCGATCAAGGCGACGGATTCCGACGCGCGGGCGGCCCTGGCGGTCTGGCCCGGCTGGACCTCGCCGGAGGTGCATTCCATCCTGACGCGGCAGCTCGTCGCCGCCCGGCTCGCCTCGGTCGAGGTCAATCTCGACCTTCCCGCCGAGGATCACGCCCGGCTGGTCCACGGAGAAGGCATGCCGGACGGCGCGCTCTCCGTTGCGATCGATGCGACGCAGGTGCGTTTCCTGCCTGGCCCCGGCCTGCCGCCACTCGTCGATGGCAGCGTCAAGGGAAACGTGACCGGGCGAACGGTCCAGCTCGCGGTTTCGAAAGCGGCCGCCGATCTCGGCGATGGCCGCACGCTTATGCTGAGCGAGGGCAGTTTCGGCATGCCGGATTTCTGGGCGCCTCGCTCGCAGGCTCGCATCGGCTTCCGCTCCACGGGCTCGGTGGACGCGTTGGCCGCGCTCTTCACCTTTCCCGCGCTCAAGGAGTTCAACCCCGGCGCAATCGATCCGGCAGCGCTGAAGGGTACGAGCGACCTGAAGACGGTGATCAGCTTGCCGCTCGTCGCCGATATCCAGGCTGGAGAGGCAGTGGTCCAGAGCGCCGGAACGCTGTCGGGCGTCGCTTCCGACACCTTGCTCGGCACGGAGAAGCTGGACGGCGCCAATCTTGCCGTCAGTTTCGACCGCTCCGGCCTGTCCCTCCGCGGCGAGGGGCGCGTCAGCGGCGAGCGCGCCCAAATCGAGGTTCGGCAGAATCCGAAGGGGCAGGGCGAGGCGACGCTGTCCTTCGCGCTCGATGGTGCAGCGCGCCAGCGGCGCGGCCTGGGACCGGAGGCCGGCATCACCGGGCTCGTCCAGGTCAAGGTCACGAAGCCGCTTGGCAAGGGCGCGGCAGCGCCGCCGCGCGTCGAGGTCGATTTCGCCAAGGCTGCGATAGACGGTGGGCTCCCAGGCTTCAGCAAGCCGGCGGGGCGGCCCGGGCGCGCGACATTCAACTATATCGCCGACCCGAGCGGCCCCGATCTCGAGGATTTCCTGTTCGAATCCGCGCCGGCACTGGCCCGCGGCAAGATCGAGCTGAACAAGCAGAACGGTTTCGAAAGCGCCAGCCTGTCGCAGCTCAGAATTTCGCCCGGAGACAACCTGAAGATCGAGGCCAAACGCGATGGCACCGTGACGAAGCTCGTCATCCGCGGCGCGGTTGCCGATGTGCGTCCCTTCATTCGCGACCTGCAGGTCGGCGCCGATGCGGCTGGGCGCGGCAAGGGCGGCGGCCGGGGCGGGGATGTCGACGTCGATCTCGACGTGCCGATCCTGACGGGCTTCAACAACGAGGCGATCGGCAACGGCCAGATGAAGCTCTCCAAGCGCGGTGGCGAGTTGCGCTCGCTGAGCTTCGAGGGCCGGATCGGCCGGGCCGATGTCACGGCGCGACAGGCGCGCCAGGGCGACAAGGACGGGGCGCTCGTCCTGCAGTCGGAGAACGGCGGCGCGGTGCTGCGCTTCCTCGATCTCTACCGCCGGGCGCATGGCGGAAATCTCGTCCTGACGCTCGGCCCGGGCGAGACCCGGCAAAGCGGCGAGTTGTTGTTCCGCGACTTCATGGTGCGCGACGAGCCCGCGTTGCGTCGCGTGCTGGGCGGCCAGGCGGCGACGCCCCTTTCGGGAGATCGCGTCGGGTCGGCCGGCGGCCGTATCGATGCCAGCGAAGTCGCCTTCACCAAGCTTCGGGCCGAGTTCACCCGCTCGGCCAGCCGGCTCGATATCTCGGACATGGTGATCTGGGGCCAGCAGGTCGGCTTCACCGTGCAGGGCAATGTCGACTACGGCCGCGACAGGGTCGATATCGGCGGCACCTTCGTGCCCGGCTATGCCTTGAACAACGCCTTCGCGCAGGTGCCGGTCGTCGGCATGCTGCTCGGCGGCGGCCAGTATGGCGGCCTCTTCGCGCTCAATTTCCGGATTTCCGGTTCGGCGAGCGCGCCGACGATGACGATCAATCCGCTCTCGGCGATCGCGCCCGGCATCCTGCGCCGCTTCGTCGATCCGCTCGGTGGCGCGCCCATCGAGCGTCCGGTGCAGCCGCCGCGGCCGGCCGCGCCGCAGCCATCCACGCCGGCTCAGGGGCGCTGAGCGCGTCAGCCTATTCAGGCCGCAGCAGCACGTGCTTCTTGCGCCCGAAGGAGAGCTTGATCACGCCCTCGGGCGAGAGATCGCCCGGCTGGAGCGTGCCGCGCTCATCCGTCACGACGACATCGTTGACCCGCAGGCCGCCCGACTTGACCTGCCGGCGGGCTTCGCCGGTGGACGGCACCAGGCCCGCCGTGACGAAGGCGGTGAGCACGCCGAGCCCGGCCTCAAGCGTGGCGCGCGGCAGCGCGACGCTTGGCAGGTCGGCCGCGAGCGCGCCTTCCTCGAAGGTCTGGCGGGCGGTTTCGGCGGCTGCCTCGGCTGCCTCGCGGCCGTGCAGCAGGGCCGAGACCTCGGTCGCCAGGATCTTCTTGGCCTCGTTGATCTCGGAGCCGCCGAGCGCCGCCAGCCGCGCGATCTCGCTCATCGGCAGCTTGGTGTAGAGCTTCAGCAAGCGCTCGACATCGGCGTCCTCGGTATTGCGCCAGAACTGCCAGAATTCGTAGGGGCTCATCAGGTCGGCATTGAGCCAGACCGCGCCATTGGCGGTCTTGCCCATCTTGCCGCCCGAGGCCGTCGTCAGCAGCGGCGAGGTCAGCGCGTAGAGCTGCACATCGGCCATGCGGTGGCCGAGATCGATGCCGTTGACGATGTTGCCCCACTGGTCGGAGCCGCCCATCTGCAGGATGCAGCCGGTGCGCTTGTTGAGCTCTACGAAGTCGTAGGCCTGCAGGATCATGTAGTTGAATTCGAGGAAGGACAGCGATTGCTCGCGGTCGAGCCGCGTCTTGACGCTGTCGAAGGACAGCATGCGGTTGACCGAGAAATGCCGCCCGACATCGCGCAGGAACTCGAGATAGTTCAGCCCGAGCAGCCAGTCGGCATTGTTCACCATGCCGGCTGCGCTGTCGAAATCGAGATAGCGCGCGAAGACCTTGCGGATTCCCGCGAGGTTGCGCTCGATATCCTCGACCGTCAGCAGCTTGCGGGCCTCGTCCTTGAAGGACGGGTCGCCGACCATCGAGGTGCCGCCGCCCATCAGGGCGATCGGCTTGTGGCCGGTCTCCTGCATCCAGTGCAGCATCATGATCTGGATCAGCGAGCCGGCATGAAGTGAGGTCGCAGTCGCATCGAAGCCGATATAGGCGCTGATCGGCCCTTTCAGCGCGGCCGCGTCCAGCCCCTCCGGATCGGAGATCTGGTGGACATAGCCGCGCTCGGAGAGGGTGCGCAGAAGGTCGGATTTGAAGGCGGTCATGGCGGCGGATGCGATCTGAGGTTTCTCGTTCCGCCGTCGTCTAAGCGCTTCTGTTGGAGATTGCGAGTGCAGAGCCGCCTTTTTGGCGCCGCGAGATCCGGAATCGGTTTTCAGGCCGGCGGGTTCTGCAGCCAACGCGCCCCAAGTTGCGGCGGCCGCGGCGGCTCGATCAGATTCCGCTCGAGCCCGAGATCGTGGAGATCGCGGTCACTCAACGACGCAAGGTATGGTGTCCCCAGATCCGCAGCCGGCCGCCACCATCTGGCAAGCCATGCCCTCAGCGATGCCGAGAAGCTGGGCGTTTCGACAGAAGGGGACGGGGCGATCGATAGGCATGTCATGATGGGATTCCCGAGAAGGCATGGCGGCGGCCATGCGTGTCGAGATCAAATCTGATCAAGGCAGGGCGTCGCGACAAAGCCGAAGATTGCGATCTGACATAAGGAGAGCTTATGCTTCGGCATGTCTGCGACCCCGCCACGCCACAAGCTGCCGCCGCTCTCTGCCGTACGCGTCTTCGAAGCGGCCGCGCGCCACCAGAACTTCACCCGTGCCGCCGAAGAGCTCGGCATGACGCAGGCTGCCGTGAGCTATCAGATCCGGCAGCTTGAAGACCGTGTCGGCGCGGCGCTGTTCATCCGGCAGCCGCGACAAGTGACCCTGACGGCGCTCGGCCAGCGGCTCGCCGGACCGGTGGCCAAGGCCCTCGGCGAGATCGGCACGGCATTTCATGAGATTCGCGAGCAAAGTCAGACAGTCCTGACGATCTCGGCCCTGCAGACGATGGCGATCACCTGGCTAGCGCCGCGGCTCGCGCAGTTCCATGACGCAAATCCGGATCTCGACGTGCGGGTCAGCACGTCGGAACATCTGGTCGATTTCGCAACGGAATCGGTCGATCTGGCCTTGCGCTACGGCAAAGGGGAGTGGCCGGGGCTCGTGGCCGAGAGGCTGTTTGCCTGCCACCATGCGCCGCTCTGTTCGCCGGACCTGCAGAAAACCTTGAACCTGCGTGAGCCAGCGGACCTGCTCCGCGCGCCGCTGCTCAGCGCCAACGACCCATGGTGGAAACGCTGGTTCGCCGCTGCCGGGATCGACGATCCGCAGCTCGACGGGCGGGCGACGATGACGTTGCAGATGCAGGCCATGAGCGTCCAGGCCGCGCTGCGCGGCCATGGCGTCGCGATGGCGATTCCAGAGCTCTTCGCCTACGACATCGCGGCGGGGCATCTGGTCTTCGCCAGCGATCACGCGGTGCGTGACGAGTGGGCTTATTGGATCGTCTATCCGCGGGAGCGCCGGCGCGAGCGCAAGATAATTTTGTTTCGCGACTGGGCGCTGGCGGAGGCCCGGGCGGCATGCCTTGCACTGCCCGTGATCAACCAGAACCGGGACGTCGCCGCCCCGGTTTGATGATCTTCCGATATCAGGCCTGCTCCTGCTCGGCCTTGGTGATCTCGGGGCCGACATTGCGGTCGAGATAGGCGCTGACCGCCTCCATGAGCTGGTCCACGCGACCGTCGAAGAAATGGTTCGCGCCCTCGACCACGGCGTGCTCGATCTGGATGCCCTTCTGGGTCTTCACCTTTTCGATCACCGCCATGACCTCCTTGACCGGCGCGACGCGGTCTTCCGAGCCATGCACGAACAGGCCGGAGGAGGGGCAGGGCGCCAGGAAGGAGAAGTCGTAGCGGTTGGCCATTGCCGCGATCGACATGAAGCCCTCGATCTCGGGGCGGCGCATCAGGAGCTGCATGCCGATCCAGGCGCCGAAGGAGACGCCGGTGATCCAGCAGCTCTTGGCCTCGGGATTGAGCGCCTGCATCCAGTCGAGCGCCGCGGCGGCGTCCGAAAGCTCGCCGGCACCATGGTCGAAATGGCCCTGGCTCCGCCCGACGCCGCGGAAATTGAAGCGCAGCGCCGAAAAACCCCGGTTCACGAAGGTGTAGAACAGGTTGTAGACGATCTGGTTGTTCATCGTCCCGCCGAATTGCGGGTGCGGGTGCAGGATGATGGCGAGCGGGGCGCCCTTCTTCTTGGCGGGCTGGTAACGGCCTTCGATCCGGCCGGCCGGTCCGTTGAAAATAACCTCGGGCATCTCACACTCGCCTTTTGTTGAGGCAGGGCCATGCGCGACCGGGAAATCGGCGGCGAATTGCCGACCAAATTGCCCTGCCGCCCTTGACGGACCCGCCGCTCGCGCCCTACATCAAGCGCTTAGAATAGTTCTAACAGCCGTGAACAATACCGGAACAAACTATCGGTTTGCCATTCTGGCGAGCCTTTTGTCCGGGAGCACGGCCGGTTGGATGGGCGGCTATAGCACGGTGCAGGGGTGCGATTTCAAGCATTTCGTGCCGGCCGGAACCCGCCCCTGGAACGGAGCTTCGCAGACGTGACCGGGTTGGCCCGCTCCTATCTCGACCATAACGCCACGACGCCCGTGCGTCCTGAGGTGGTCGATGTGATGCTGGCGGCGCTCGGCATGCCGGGCAACCCGTCTTCCGTGCATGGCGAGGGCAGGGCGGCCCGCGCTGCGATCGAGACGGCGCGCGAGCAGGTTGCCACCCTTTGCGGCGCCAGGGCCGCCGATATCGTCTTCACCAGCGGCGGCACCGAGTCTGCCTCGACGGTGCTTTCGCCGGGCCTGATGGAATGCAGCGGCGGGCGCGATTGCGTGCGGGTGCCGAGTTCGCTCCTGCTCTACGGGGCGACCGAGCATGCCTGCGTGCGCGATGGGCACCGTTTCGCAGAGCGGGCCGAAATCGTTCCGGTCGATGCGGACGGCCTCGCCGATCTCGCCTGGCTGGAGGCGCGGCTGGAACGGCTCGCCGTCGAGCGCCCCGGGGGGCGGGCGCTGGTTTCGCTGCATCTCGCCAATAACGAGACCGGAGTGATCCAGCCGATCGCCGAGGCTGCGGCCATCGCCCGGCGACATGGCGCGCTCCTGCATTGCGACGCGGTTCAGGCCGCAGGCAAGATCGCGATCGATATCAAGGCCCTGGGGGCGGATGTTCTGACGCTCTCTGCGCACAAGATCGGCGGGCCCAAGGGCGTCGGCGCCATTGTTTTCCGCAGCGGTGCCTATGAGCTCGCCGACAAGCCGATCCGTGGCGGCGGGCAGGAACGTGGCTGGCGGGCGGGAACCGAGAACGTCCCCGGTATCGTCGGCTTTGGCCTCGCGGCCGAGATCGCGGGCCGGGTGCTCGATACCGAGACGGCGAGGCTCGCAGGCCTTCGCGACGCGATGGAGGCCGGGATCCTGGCGCTTGCACCGGGAACGGCGATCTTCGGCAGCTCCGCTCCGCGCCTGCCGAATACCAGCGCCTTCGCTACGCCGGGGATCAAGGCGGAAACGGCGTTGATCATGCTTGATCTCGCTGGCATAGCGCTCTCGTCCGGCTCGGCCTGCTCGTCGGGCAAGGTCAAGCGCTCGCATGTGCTCGACGCCATGGGCGTCGACCCTGCCATGAGCGCGGGGGCCTTGCGGGCGAGCCTGGGATGGACCACCTCCGGGGCGGACATCACGAAATTTCTCGCGGCCTACGCGAAGGCGCTGGCCGTGACGACCGGTCGGGAGAGACAGGCGGCGGCCTGATCTTCCGGCGACTAACCTTGAGAGAACCGGCGGGCCTTGAACCCGCGACTGGAGACTGAATATGGCAGCGGTCCAGGAGACCATCGAACAGGTCAAGTCGATCGACGTGACCGAATACAAATACGGCTTCATCACCGATATCGAGATGGACAAGCCCGCCAAGGGCCTGACCGAGGATACGGTGCGCTACATCTCGGCGCGCAAGAACGAGCCTGAATGGATGCTGGAATGGCGGCTCGACGCCTTCCGTCGCTGGAAGACCATGACCGAGCCGACCTGGTCGCGCGTGCAATACCCGCCGATCAACTACCAGGACCTCTACTACTACGCCGCGCCGAAGAAGGGCGCCTCGCCGAAATCGCTCGACGAGGTCGATCCGGCGATCCTGGAGACCTACAAGAAACTCGGCATCCCGCTGCGCGAGCAGGAAATCCTGGCCGGCGTCGAGCCGCAGAACCGTGTCGCGGTCGATGCCGTGTTCGACTCCGTCTCGGTCGTCACCACCTTCAAGAAGGAGCTGGCCGAGGCCGGCGTGATCTTCTGCTCGATCTCGGAGGCGATCCAGGAGCATCCGGATCTGGTGCGCAAGTACCTCGCCACCGTCGTGCCGGTGACCGACAATTATTTCGCGACGCTGAACAGCGCCGTCTTCACCGACGGCTCCTTCGTCTACATCCCCAAGGGCGTGCGCTGCCCGATGGAGCTGTCGACCTATTTCCGCATCAACGAGCAGAATACCGGCCAGTTCGAGCGCACGCTGATCATCGCCGACGACGGTGCCTATGTGAGCTATCTCGAAGGCTGCACGGCGCCCAAGCGCGACGAGAACCAGCTCCACGCCGCGGTGGTCGAGCTGATCGCGCTCGACGATGCCGAGATCAAGTACTCGACGGTGCAGAACTGGTTCCCCGGCGACGCCGAGGGCAAGGGCGGCATCTACAACTTCGTGACCAAGCGCGGCGACTGCCGCGGCAAGAACTCGAAGATCTCGTGGACGCAGGTCGAGACCGGCTCGGCGATCACCTGGAAATACCCGTCCTGCATCCTGCGCGGCGACGGCTCGCGCGGCGAGTTCTACTCGATCGCGGTCTCGAACGGCATGCAGCAGGTCGATAGCGGCACCAAGATGCTGCATCTCGGCAAGAACACGACCTCGAAGATCATCGCCAAGGGCATCGCGGCCGGAAAGTCCGACTCGACCTATCGCGGCATGGTTTCGGCCCATCGCAAGGCGACCGGCGCCCGCAACTTCACCAATTGCGACTCGCTCCTGATCGGCGACCAGTGCGGCGCCCACACCATCCCCTATATCGAGGCCAAGACCGCGACGGCAGTGTTCGAGCATGAGGCGACCACGTCGAAGATCGGCGAGGACCAGATGTTCTATTGCCAGCAGCGCGGCCTCTCCGAGGAGGAGGCAGTGGCGCTGATCGTCAACGGCTTCGTCAAGGAGGTGCTGCAGCAGCTCCCGATGGAGTTCGCCGTCGAGGCGCAGAAGCTGATCACCATTTCCCTGGAAGGAAGTGTCGGGTGATCGGGAGATGTTCGATCTCGATACCCTGGTGAACGCTCACAAACATTGCCGCCGTCATCGCATTGAAGTTTCTCAAAGCGAGGTCTGTGGATGCTTTTACTGCGCGGAGATCATCGACCCAGCCGAAATTCGGCAATGGACGGACAACAATCAGACGGCGATCTGCCCTCGTTGCGGCATCGATTCTCTGATCGGAGGCAAGTCCGGATTTCCCGTAGCTGATCCGGCCTTTTTGAAGGCCATGCACCAACACTGGTTTTAAGGTCCCAACAATGCTCGAAATTCGCAATCTGACCGTCAAGATCGCCGACGAGGACACCCAGATCCTCAATGGCCTGAACCTCACCGTGAAGGACGGCGAGGTCGCCGCGATCATGGGGCCGAACGGCTCCGGCAAGTCGACCCTGTCCTATGTCATCGCCGGCAAGGAGGACTATGAGGTCCTCGACGGCGAGATCCTGCTCAACGGCGAGAACGTGCTGGAGATGGAGGCCGATCAGCGCGCTGCCGCCGGCATCTTCCTGGCCTTCCAGTATCCGCTGGAGATCCCGGGCGTCGCCACCATGACCTTCCTCAAGGCGGCGATGAACGCGCAGCGCAAGGCGCGCGGCGAGGACGAGCTGCTGACGCCCGAGTTCATCAAGCGCGTCAACGCAGCTGCCGATGGCCTTGGCATCAATCGTGAAATGCTGCGTCGCCCGCTCAATGTCGGCTTCTCCGGCGGCGAGAAGAAGCGCATGGAGATCCTGCAGATGGCGTTGCTGACGCCATCCATGTGCATTCTCGACGAGACCGATTCCGGCCTCGACATCGACGCGCTGCGCATCGTCGCCGAGGGCGTCAACGCGCTCCGCGACAAGAACCGCGGCTTCCTGGTGATCACCCACTATCAGCGCCTGCTCGACCATATCGTGCCCGACACCGTGCATGTCATGGCCAAGGGCCGCATCGTCCGCACCGGCGGCAAGGAGCTGGCGCACGAGCTCGAGAAGAGCGGCTATTCCGCCTATGGGGAGGCTGCCTGATGGCCATCGTCACCCCGCTGAAGACGGCGGCAGAGCAGGCCCTCGCCCAGCAGTTCGCCAATGTGAAGGCGGAACTGCCCGGCGGCGTCGCGGTCCGCAAGCTGCGTGAGGACGCGTTTGCCGGCTTCGAGGCCAAGGGCCTGCCGCATCGCCGTCTCGAATCCTGGCGCTATACCGACCTGCGCATGCTGCTGCGCGAGGCGAACCCACTGGCGGTGGGAAGCGCCGAGTCGCAGGCCGTGCGCGAGCGTGTCGCGGCGCTCAAGCTCGACGGGCTCAAGCTCGTCCTGGTCGACGGCGCCTTCTCTGCCGACCTGTCCGACCTCGATGCCTTGCCCGATGGCGTCACAATCCAGTCGCTGGCCGACGCGCTGGTCTCGCAGCGCGAGGACCTGACGCGGATCCTGGCCGGTCCCGGCGTCGCCGAGGGCGATGCCGGCCTGATGCTGAACACCGCGCTGATGCGCGACGGCGTCATGATCGAGATCGCCGCGGGGATCGAGCTTGCCGCTCCGGTTTCCATCATCTCGATCGCCTCGGGCGACGAGGAGCGCGCGATCTTCAGCCGCTCCGTCGTGCTCGCCGGCAAGGGCGCCAAGGGCTCGATCGTCGAGATCAGCGAAAGCGCCGGCGCAAAGGCCGCGCAGATCAATAGCTCCATCGTCTTCGAGACCGGCGACGAGAGCGAGATCCAGCATGTCCGCATCGTCACCCGCCAGGCGGCCGAGAGCGTGCAGGTGCTGAGCCTGCTCGCGACGGTCGGCGCGCATGCGAAGTTCGATTCCTTCGCGCTGGTCTGCAAGGCCGGCACCGTTCGCCAGCAGCATTTCGTGCGCTATGCCGGTGAGCACACCGAGATCGGCCTGCGCGGCGTCAACCTGCTCGGCGGGCAGGAACATTCCGACGTCACGCTGGTGATGGACCACGAGGTGCCGCATGGCACCAGCCGCGAGCTGTTCAAGTCGATCATCGGCGGCGAGGGCACCGGTGTCTTCCAGGGCAAGGTCATCGTGCGCCCGCATGCGCAGAAGACCGATGGCGGCATGAGGAGCAACACGCTGCTGCTGAATGACGGCGCGGTGATGTTCAACAAGCCGGAGCTCGAGATCTTCGCCGACGACGTCGTCTGCGGCCATGGCGCGACGGTGGCCCAGATCGACGGCGACCAGCTCTTCTACCTGATGGCGCGCGGCCTGCCGCGGCCGCAGGCCGAGGCGCTGGTCCTGCAGGCCTTCGCCGGCGAGGCGGTCGAATTCGTCGCCGACGAGGGGCTGCGTGCGCTCGTCATGGGCGAGGTGGAGAATTGGCTGGCGACACGCGAGGCGCCCGCCGACAAGGGAACCGTCTGATGCCCTACATCAATCTCCAGATCACCAAGGGCGCGACGCGTGACCAGAAGGCCGAAATCGTCCGCGATTTCACTGCGACGCTGGTGCGCGTGCTCGGAAAGAACCCCGCCAACACGCATATCGTGATCCAGGAGATCGAGCGCGAGGACTGGGGCCATGCCGGCGAGCTCATCGACAAGCCGCGCGAACCCGGAAAGGCATGACCATGAACGCCCCGGTGAAGCCCTATGACGTCGCGACGATCCGGCGGGATTTCCCGATCCTGGCGCGAGAGGTCTACGGCAAACCGCTGGTCTATCTCGACAATGCGGCCTCCGCCCAGAAACCGAACGTCGTCATCGATGCGATGACCCGGCTGATGCGCGAGGACTACGCCAATGTCCATCGCGGGCTGCATTACCTCGCCAATGCCTCGACCGAGGCCTATGAGGCGGCTCGCGAGAGCGCGCGGCGCTTCCTGAACGCCGCGCATCTCGAGGAGATCGTCTTCACGCGCTCCTCCACGGGCTCGCTGAACCTGGTCGCCTCCTCACTCGGCCGCCATCTCGGCATCCAGGAGGGCGACGAGATCATCCTCTCCGTGCTGGAGCATCACTCCAACATCGTGCCCTGGCACTATTGGCGCGAGCGGCATGGCGCGGTGCTCAAATGGGCGCCGATCGACGAGGACGGCAATTTCCTCGTCGAGGAATTCGAGAAGCTGATCTCGCCGCGCACCAAGATCGTGGCGCTGACCCAGATGTCGAACGCCATCGGCACGATCGTGCCGATCGCCGAGATTGCCGCCATTTGCCGGGCCTACAAGATCCCGCTCGTGGTCGATGGCAGCCAGGGCGCCGTGCATCTGCCGGTCGACGTCCAGGCGCTGGGTTGCGATTTCTACTGCTTCACCGGCCACAAGACCTATGGGCCGACCGGCTCCGGCGTGCTCTGGGGCAAGCGCGAATGGCTCGAGAAGCTGCCTCCCTACGAGGGCGGCGGCGAGATGATCGTCACCGTCAGCGAGGATGCGATCACCTATAACGACCCGCCGCATCGTTTCGAGGCCGGCACGCCGGCGATCGTCGAGGCGGTGGGGCTGGGCGCAGCGCTCGACTACATGATGGCGCTGGGCCGCGAGAACATCGCCGCGCATGAAGCCAAGCTCGGCGCCTATGCGCGCCAGCGGCTCGGCGAGATGAACTCGATCCGCATCTTCGGGGCTGCAAAGCTGCAGGGAGCCATCGTCTCCTTCGAGATGAAGGGCGCGCATGCGCATGATGTCGCGACCGTCATAGATCGCGCCGGCGTCGCGGTCCGGGCCGGAACCCATTGCGCGATGCCGCTTCTGGCACGATATGGAGTGACGTCGACCTGCCGCGCCTCCTTCGGCCTCTACAACACGCTGGAAGAGGTCGATAGCTTGGTCGAGTCGTTGCGGAAGGCCGAGAGCCTTTTCGCCTGAACGGGATTGTTGCGATGAGCGAGAGCGCTACCGAAGAGCTGAAGCCGAACGCCCCCAGCATGGGAGCGAGCGCGGGCTTGCCGCCGGAGGAGATCGACCGGCTGACCGACGATATCGTCGCGGCGCTGAAGACGGTCTACGACCCGGAGATCCCGGCCGATATCTACGAGCTCGGGCTGATCTACCGCGTCGACATCGCCGATGACCGGCAGGTTGCGATCGACATGACGCTGACCGCGCCAGGCTGCCCCGTCGCCCGCGAGATGCCGGGCTGGGTCGAGAACGCCGTCAGCACGGTGCCCGGCATCGCGGGCGTGACGGTGAACATGACCTTCGACCCGCCCTGGGACCAGTCGCGGATGTCCGACGAGGCCAGGGTCGCGCTCGACATGTGGTGAGGCTGGCGCCTCTTCCGTGACCGGAACGCGGAGCGCGAACGAACGGGAACTCGCCGTCGTTCGGCGCGCCTATGCCAGGCAGATGCTGGCCAGCGTCGGCGTCTCCGGCAATCCCGAGCTCGAAGGCGCCTTCGCCACGATTGCGCGCGAACGCTTCGTTGGTCCGCCGCCCTGGCAGATGTCCAAAGGCGGCGGTTATTCGGCGCTGACATCGAGCGATCCCGTCGTGCTCTATCAGGACGTGCTGATCGCGCTTGCGCCGGAGCGTGGGGTCAACAATGGCAGCCCCTCGCTGCATGCGCATTGGCTGAACGCGCTGGCGCCTCGCGCGGGCGAGCGGGCCGTGCATATCGGAGCCGGGACGGGCTATTACAGCGCGATCCTGGCGCGGCTCGTGGGAGCCGAGGGGCATGTCGTCGCGGTGGAGTTCGATCCGGCGCTCGCCGCTCAGGCCAAAGCCAATCTGCGGGACCTGCCGAATGTCACGGTCGTGCAGGGTGACGGGGCGGATTGGCCGCGCGAGTCCGCCGATTGCATCTATGTCAATTTTTCCGTCGTGCGCCCCGCCGCGGCATGGCTCGAGCGGCTGAGGGCGGGTGGACGCCTGATCTTTCCGCTCGGCGTACCGGGGCCGGTTCAGACGCGGGGCAGGGGGCGGCATTCCTTGCGCGGCGCAGGCTACAGGATCGAGCGGCGTGGAGGCGGCTTCGCCGTCTCCTGGCTGGGTGCGGCCTTCTTCGTCTGCGCCGAAGGCGCGCTCAGCGGCACGAAAGAGGAGCACGAGGCGCTCTGCGCTGCGTTCGATCGCGGCGGCGCGGAATTCGTGCGGAGCCTGCTGTTGGACGAGGCGGCCGCTGAGCGGCTCTGGTTGCAGGGCGACGGCTGGAGCCTGAGCTATGACGAGGTCGCGGAGTGACGCGTGCCTGAGACCTCGCGCGGTGGCAATGAGCCGCCGCCCGGCGATGATCGATCGCATTCCGTTTGTTCATTTCCGAGGCGTGCCGATCGGTGGCATCAAAGGCGCGGGGCGGCTTCCGCCAACGCCGCACGGAGCTTGTCATGCCGTCCTATGCGTTCGAAACCGTCGATGTCTTCACCGACCGCCGCTTCGGCGGCAACCCGCTCGCCGTCTTCACCGACGCGCGCGGCATGTCGGATGCCGAGATGCAGGCCCTCGCGGCCGAGATGAATCTCAGCGAGACGACCTTCGTCCTGCCGCCGGAGAACCCGGCTCATACGGCCCGGGTCCGCATCTTTCATCGCACCGCGGAAATGCCCTTCGCCGGTCATCCCAATGTCGGCACGGCCTGCGTGCTGGCGCGCCAGGGCCGCGATAGGGACGGGGTCCTGCTGTTCGAGGAGATCGCCGGGCTCGTCGAGGTCAAGGTGGAGCGAGACGGGAAGGGTACGGTGACGGGCGCGACCATCGCAGCGCCGCAGCCGCTCTCGATCGGTATCCAGCTCTCGGTGGAGGGTATCGCCGCCTGTGCCGGGCTCGCGCCTGACGATATGGCGACCGGGGCTCACAAGCCGTTGCAGGCGTCGGTCGGCGTGCCATTCGTGCTGGCTGAGGTGAAGGCGGAGGCATTGGCGCAGGCGCTCCCGGATGTCGTGGCCTTCCGCGCGATCGAGGCCGCCCATCCGGCGCTGGAGAGGCGGCTGTCGCTGTTCCTCTATGCCCGCGACGGAGCACGCATCCGCGCCCGCATGTTCGCTCCGCTTGCCGGCACATGGGAGGATCCGGCGACGGGCTCGGCCAGCGCCACGCTGGCGGCGCTGCTCCTGTCGCTCGACGGCGGTGACGAAGCGCGCTTCGAGCTCACCCAGGGCGTCGAGATGGGGCGGCCCAGCCTGCTGAAGCTGACGGCAAGGCGCGGCGAGGACGGCATCCGCGCGACAGTCGGCGGCGGCTGCGTCCCGGTGCTGCGCGGCGAGGCGCTGCTTTAGCGCTGCCGGCTATCCCTCAGGCACCGAGCCCCAGCTCTGCGCGGAGCTTCTTCGGCAGCTTCGACGCGATCAGGCGGTGGCTTTCGCGCAGATAGTCCTGAAGCGCCTCTTCCGGCATGCTCTCGTCGCTGCGGCGCTGGATCCAGGTCATGCCGCGGGATGCGAGGTAGGGAGCGGGCCGCAGGCCGGGCTGCTCCTTCAGGATCTCAAAGGCCATCTCGGAGCATTTGAAGGTGACGGCGAGTCCGTCGCCTACGCTCCAGCCTGCGATCGCAAAAACCTTGCCGCCGACCTTCCAGACATGGGCGCCGCCCCATTGCACGACATGGCTCGTCGAGGGCAACGAGGCGCAGAACCCGTTATAGTCGTCCAACGTCATCGGCGTGGCCCGGACTGATGCTCAGAAGCTCTCCGCGTCGATGCCGTAGCGGGCAGCGGCGGCCTTGATCTGCGACCAGGTCTCGTCGTCGAGCGGGATGCCGGCCTTGCCGCGCTCGGCCCGGACGGCGCGTTCCTTGTCGCCGGGCGCAAGCACCGGCTGGGCCGGATCCTGCGGCTTGGCGGCCCGGACGAAGGCAAGATAGCTCTCGGTCCGGCTCTTGCGCAGGGTCGCGTCGGGCTCGAGCCGGGACGGATCGATCAGAACGCCGAACAGGGAGTTGATGATCCAGCTCTTTTGCGGCTTCTGGTCGATGCGGGCCGCGCCCATCAGCCCCGCGGAGAGCAGTTCGGCGATCAGCGAGAGGCCGGCCCCCTTGTGGTCCCCGAAGGGCAGCAGCGCACCGAGCGGCAGGTCCGGGATTGCGTGCTGGAAGACATGTGCCGGATCGGTCGTCGGCCGGCCCTCGCCGTCGATGATATAGCCCGGAGGAACCTGCTCGCCCTTGTTGAGCGCGACCCGGGCCTTGCCATGCGCCATGCGACTGGTGGCGAAGTCGAGGATGATCGGTTCGCCATCGGGAACCGGGATGCCGATCGCATGCGGATTGGTGCCGAAGCGCGCCTGCTTGGCGGCGTAGGGTGCGACGATCGGCGCACGGCCGGCGACATTGACCCAGAAGAACGAGATCAGCCCCGCCTCGGCCGCGATCTCGGCATAGTGCCCGATGCGGCCGATATGGTGGGCGTCCAGCAGATTGACGATCGAGACCCCGCCGGCTTTCGCCATGGACGCTGCGCGCTCGACCGCGTCGCGCGCCGTCGGCTGGCCGAGCGCGACCTGGCCGTCGATGATCAGGAACGGAGCGGCGTCGAGCTTGGTCGACGGTGTCGAGCCCGGCTTCAGATTCCCGTCCGCCAGCGCATTGAAATAGAGCGGCAGCATGCCGATGCCATGGCTGTCATGGCCGCTGAGATTGGCCAGCACCAGGTGATAGGCGGTCTCCTGCGCCTGTTTTTCCGTCCAGCCGGCTTTCGTGATCATCTCGCGAACGAGGGCGTCGAGTGCTTCCGGGCGATGCAGGCGATAGGTCATGTCTCTGAGCCGTTTGGTCGGGAACGCCACAGTGCATGAGCCGGCTCGTCATGCAATGCGCGCGGGGAAATGGCGCCTTTGCACTGCAGCACCTCGACGTTGCGCTCACCAATCCTTATGTTGTGGGCTGCAATCCTGTTTCATCGGGCCTTGAACCCGATCGAGGAGGGACGAGGATGTTTTCGATTCCGGGCCTGAAGGTCGTGTCGCTGACGGACGCGGCAGCGGTGCGCATTCGCGAGATCATGGCGCAATCGGCGCGGGAGAATCCCGAGGCGCCGGCGCTCGGCTTGCGGGTCGGCGTGAAGAAGGGCGGCTGCGCCGGAATGGAATACACCTTCGAGGTCGCACGCGAGACCAACAAGGGCGACGAGGTCGTCACCGAGAAGGATGCGACCGTGGTCGTCGACGGCAAGGCCGTGCTCTTCCTGCTCGGCACCGAGCTCGATTTCAAGACCGACCGTTTCTCCTCGACCTTCGTCTTCAACAACCCGAACCAGGTCTCGGCCTGCGGCTGCGGCGAATCGGTCGAGATCAAGCCGCGTGCCGAGGATGCGCTCGCGGCGCAGTAGGCGCCGATGCGTGCCGATGCGGTCGTCGAGCTGTTCGCTCCCGTCCTGCCGGTCCGGACGAAGCGCATGTTCGGCGGGCTCGGCGTCTATGACGGCGAGCTGATCTTCGCGATCGTCTTCGACGGCGAGGTCTATCTCAAGACATCCGGGCAGACGCGCTCGCTCTTCGCGGAGGCCGGCAGCGTGCCCTTCACCTATGCGGCGCGCAGCCGGGAGCGCGAGACCGGCTATTGGCGCCTGCCCGAGGCGGCATTCGACGACGGCGAGGAGCTGCGGCGCTGGACAGGGCTCGCGCTCGAGGCGGCGCGGGCTGCAAAAACGCTCAGGCGACGCGGCTCGTCGCCTCGAGCGTCTCTTCGGTGACCGTGCGGTTGCGGCCGTCGCGCTTGGCCTGCATCAGGGCCTGGTCGGCCCGGTCGACGATGGAGCCCGCCGTATCGCCCCGGCGATAGGCCGAAACCCCGAGCGAAATGGTGATGCGGCCGAGATTCTCGTTGGTCGAGCGCTTGATCAATTCGCGCGTCAGCAAGGCCTGCCGCACCGTCTCGGCGCCGAACTTGCCGGCAACGATATCGGCCTCGGGCAGGATGATCGCGAATTCCTCGCCGCCGAAGCGGGATATCACCGCCTTGTCCTTGAACTTGTCCTTCATCGTGCGCGCGACGAGCCGCAGCACCTGATCGCCGGTCAAATGGCCATGCGCGTCGTTGAAGGTCTTGAAGAAGTCGATATCGGCCATGACGAGGGCGAAGGGCTCGCGCCGCAAGGTCGACTGGTCGATCGTCTTCTGCAGCATCTCCTCGAAATGGCGCCGGTTGGCGAGCCCGGTCAGCGGGTCGGTCAAGGCTTCGGCGCGGGTCGATTCCAGCGCCTCGCGCAAATGCCGGATCTCGTTCGAGCTGTCGCGGAGCTGCGATTCGAGCTGGGTCTTGCGCACTACCTCTTCCCGGGTCGACATCACCAGCGCCTCGACCCATTCGCGCAGGCGCTGCCGGTCGGCGGTCGGTGGAACCTCGTCCGACATGGCCGTGAGACGGCCATGATAGCGCTCGCTGGAATCCAGCGCCTGATTGACCAGGGACATCAGGCCGTCGATCTCGCCGAGGACCTGAAGGCTGGTGCGCTCGGCCTGGCGGGCGAGGTGTTCGCTGCCGATGAAGCGGTCATAGAGGCTGTCGACGTCGGCGACCCCGACCTTTCCGTCGCTCCCGGCGATGATCGCGTTCATCGCCATGCTGATCGCCGGCATTTCGCCGCTCAGATGAGCGTACCAGACCTCGAAGGCCCGCGGATAGCTGGGCGAACCATGCTGGCGCATCGCCGCGACGACGCGGTCGGCGAGATCGAAAGTCGGGTGGGATTTCTGTGCTGGTTCGCTCATCGCCGTCGCCCGACCCGATCGAGGCCAGCACACCGGAACGGCGAGCCGATCTCGATTGTGAAATCAAAGCGGGACATCCTGTCCGTCGTGACGGCGGCAAGCGCCCGCGCGTGGCGGCGGGAAGCCCTGAGCCACTCCGGGAGAATGGCCGAACGGGGTTAAGATAGGGTTATGCCCTTGCGTCAGCCGGTCTTGACGGGACGCAGGAGGAAGGCGGGGACGTGATCTCCCAGGCCCTTGACCTTCGGCTCGCGGTCATCGTCGTCGCGGCGCGGCTCCTGCGCGCGCGCCGGCTTCGCCGCATGCGGCTCGGGGGCATGACGAATACGGGTTTTGATCGGGCCGTCCGTGCCACGCCGACGCGACTCGGCGGGCGCCCGGTCGGGCGAGGCCGACGCCGTCTCGGCCGGCTCGGCGCGCGGCGCACGCTCGGGCCGTCCGCGGCCGTTGCGCGCCGGGCGGGCGCCATCGCGGCGTCCGCGGCGCTCTTCGCGCGGTTCGCCCGGAGGCAGGGCGTCGAGCCCGGGCCCGTCCCAGGCGATGGCCTGGCCGGTCAGCTTCTCGATCGCGGCGACGAGCTTGTCGTCATGGCGGGTGACGATCGTGAAGGACGCGCCCTCACGCCCGGCGCGGCCGGTGCGGCCGATGCGGTGGATATAATCCTCGGCATGGGTCGGAACGTCGAAATTGAAGACATGGCTGACAGCGGGAATGTCGAGCCCGCGCGCGGCGACGTCGCTGGCCACCAGGATCGGGTTCTCACCGGTGCGGAAGGATTCGAGCGCCGCCATGCGGGCATACTGGTCCATGTCGCCATGCAGGGCGACGGCCGGCAAACCGTGCTTCTGCAGGGACTTGTGGAGCGTTGCTACATCGCGCTTGCGGTTGCAGAAGACGATGGCGTTCTGCAGGTCCTTGGCGTCCCTGATCAGCCGGCGCAACGTGTCGCGCTTCTCGAAATCCTGGCTATTGGAGGCGATCAGGCGCTGGGTGATGGTCGTGGCCGCCGTCGCCGGTCGCGAGACCTCGATCCGCACCGGGTTGTGCAGGAACTGCTCGCTGATCCGGGTGATTTCCGGCGGCATCGTCGCCGTGAAGAACAGGGTCTGCCGCGTGAAGGGCACGAGCTTGCAGACGCGCTCGATATCCGGAATGAAGCCCATGTCGAGCATCCGGTCCGCCTCGTCGATGACGAGCAGCTCGACGCCGGTGAGCAGCAGCTTGCCGCGCTCGACATGGTCGAGCAGGCGGCCGGGCGTGGCGATCAGGACATCGACGCCGCGCGTGATCTTGGCATCCTGGTCGCCGAAGGAAACGCCGCCGATCAGCAGCGCGACGGAGAGCTTCTGGCCGGCGCCGTAGCGGGTGAAGTTCTCCTCGACCTGCGCGGCAAGCTCGCGCGTCGGCTCCAGGATCAGGGTGCGGGGCATCCTGGCCCGAGCCCGGCCGCTCTCCAGGATGGTGAGCATCGGCAAGGTGAAGGCCGCGGTCTTGCCCGTGCCCGTCTGCGCGATGCCGAGAACGTCGCGGCGCGCGAGGACTTGCGGGATGGCCTGGGCCTGGATGGGGGTCGGCGTGGAATAGCCTGCGGTGGTGACCGCCGTCAGAACTTTATCGCTGAGGCCGAGTTCGGCAAAAGACATCGAGGGTTGCGCTTCTTCAGGGTCGGTGACACGTGGCGGGATGACCTATCAACCGCGACGGTGGCGCGACTTCTCTTTCCAGCGCGCCTTCGGACCCCTGTGCAATGCAGAAATAGCGCAGGAAAGTCAACAAATGAGGCGAGAACTGAGGACATGGTTGCGATGAGCGAGCCGCTTGTGCTGATTCCGGGGCTGAGTTGCACTGCCGCGCTCTACAGTCCGCAATGGCCGGTGCTCGCGCCGGGGCGGCAAATCGTGGTCGCCGACCACGCGCGCGACGAGACATTGGCGGCGATCGCACGGCGTGTGCTCGCCGTGGCGCCGGAGCGTTTCGCGCTCTGTGGCCTGTCTATGGGTGGCTATGCCGCCTTCGAGATCATGCGACAGGCGCCCGAGCGTGTGACACGGCTTGCCTTGCTCGACACCAGCGCGAAGCCGGCGACGCCCGAAACCAACGCGCCGCGCGAGCAGATGATCGACCTGGCGGGGAAGGGGGCGTTCGACAATGTCACGACATTGCTTTGGCAGCGCCTGGTCGCGCCCGCGCGGCTGACCGACGAGCCCCTCCGCCTGCTGGTGCGGCAGATGGCTGAGGATATCGGGGCCGACGGCTTCGTCCGCCAGCAGCGCGCGATCATGGGGCGGCCGGATTCGCGGCCGGGCCTGGGGGCGATCAATGTACCGGTGCTCGTCCTGGTCGGTGAGGAGGACCTGATCACGCCGCCGGGTGAGGCGCAGGAGATGGCGGCGGGAATCGGGGCGAACGCCCGGCTGGTGACGGTCCCCGCTTGCGGGCATCTCTCGACGATCGAGGCTCCGGAGCAGGTGACGCGGGAACTGCTCGCCTGGCTCGGCGACTGATCAGCGCGGTGCGGCGCAGGGGTCGAGCCGGGTCTCGTTGGCGCTCTTGCGGATCGATCCGGTGACCAGCGGGTCGAAGGCCTGTCCCTTCGAGGCGGCGGAGGCGACCTGACTCAGGCGCTCAGTGTCGAGATGCGCCGTCTGGGTCGAGACGAAATTGGCGGCGATGACCGAGAGGAAGGCGATGGCCGCCCCGGCCTTGGCGACATCGGCGACCATGCTGCCGCGTTCGTTTCTCCAGAAGAGCTTGATGAGCCGCACGGGATGCCCCCAACCGATCGGGCGCGAATGCGCCCATGCATCGACATTGCACGCCTGCGGTAAAAAGATGGTTAGCGAATGCTTGCCGGCGAGCGCGAAACCTTACCTGTGCTGCCGGACTCCCGATGCAGCCGCCTAAAGGTCGATCAGCTCGCCGGCGAAGGCGGCACGTTCCTGGATGAACAGGAAGCGCGCTTCAGGCTTGTTGCCCATCAGCCGCTCGACGGTGTCGGCGGTTTCGTCGCGCATCTCGTTGTCGACCATGACCTTGAGCAGGATGCGCTTGGCCGGGTCCATCGTGGTTTCCTTGAGCTGGGCCGGCATCATTTCGCCCAGGCCCTTGAAGCGGCTGATCTCCGGCTTCTTGCCCTTGAAGACGCTGGCGATGAGCTCGTCCTTGTGGGCGTCGTTGCGGGCGTAGACGCTCTTGCCGCCGTGCTGGAGCCGGTAGAGCGGCGGCACGGCGAGATAGAGATGGCCCTTCTCGATCAGGCGCGGCGTCTGGCGCCAGAAGAAGGTGACGAGCAGCGAGGCGATATGGGCACCGTCGACATCCGCGTCGGTCATCACGATGATCTTCTCGTAGCGCAGGTCATCCTCGCGGAACTGGCTGCCGATGCCGCAGCCGAGCGCTAGGATCAGGTCGGCGAGCTGCTGGTTCTGGTTCAGCTTCTCGCGCGTCGCGTTGGCGACGTTCAGGATCTTGCCGCGCAAGGGCAGGATCGCCTGCGTCGCACGATTGCGCGCCTGCTTGGCCGAGCCGCCGGCGGAATCGCCCTCGACGATGAAGAGCTCGGACCCGGCCGCGCCGGCATTGCTGCAATCGGCGAGCTTGCCGGGCAGGCGGAGCTTGCGTGTCGCGGTCTTGCGCGAGACCTCCTTCTCGAGCCGGCGGCGCAGGCGCTCCTCGGCCCTGTCGACCGACCAGTCGAGCAGGCGCAGCGCCTGCTGCGGCGCGGCCGCGAGCCAATGGTCGAAGGCGTCGCGCACGGCGTTCTCGACGATGCGCGCGGCTTCCAGTGTCGCCAGCTTGTCCTTGGTCTGGCCCTGGAATTCGGGCTCGCGGATGAAGACGGAGAGCATCGCCGCGCAGGTCGCCATCACGTCGTCGGAGGTGACCTGCGCCATGCGCTTGGACTGGCCGATGCGCTCGGCATGGTCGCGCAAGCCGCGCAGCAGCGCGACGCGCAGGCCCTGCTCATGCGTGCCGCCCTCGGAGGTCGGAATGGTGTTGCAATAGGAGGAGCTGAACCCGTCCTCGCCGGTGGCGAGCCAGGCGATCGCCCATTCGAGCGAGCCGTGGCTGCCCTCCTTGGTGATCTTGCCCGAGAAAATCGGCTCGGCGACCAGGTCCTTGCCCTCGATCTCGCGGGCGAGATAGTCGCGCAGGCCGCCCGGGAAACGGAACACTGCCTCAGCCGCGACATCGCCTTCCGGCTTGAGCAGCGATTGCGGGCAGGTCCAGCGGATCTCGACGCCGCCGAAGAGATAGGCCTTGGAGCGCGCCATGCGGAACAGGCGGGCAGGGGAAAGATGCGCGCCCTCGCCGAAGATCTGCGCGTCGGGATGGAAGCGGACGCGGGTACCGCGCCGGTTGGCGACGCGCCCGACCGTCTCCAGCGGGCCTTGCGGCAAGCCGCGCGAAAAGACCTGTCGGTAGAGCACCTGGCCGCGCGCGACCTCGACCTCGAGCCGGTCCGACAGCGCGTTGACGACCGAGACACCGACACCGTGCAGCCCGCCGGAGGTCTCGTAGGCCTTCGAGTCGAATTTTCCGCCGGCATGCAGCGTCGTCATGATGACTTCGAGTGCCGACTTGCCCGGGAATTTCGGATGCGGATCGACCGGGATGCCGCGGCCATTATCGGTGACCGCGAGCGAGCCGTCCTCGAACAGCTCGACATCGATGAAGGTGGCGTGACCGGCAACGGCCTCGTCCATGGCATTGTCGATGACCTCGGCGAAGAGGTGATGCAGCGCGCGCTCGTCGGTGCCGCCGATATACATGCCGGGCCGGCGCCGGACGGGCTCCAGGCCCTCCAGCACCTCGATGGCGGAGGCGTCGTAGCCGGCCTCGGACAAGGTGCCGTTGCGGGGGGCGGAGGCCGGGCCCGGCTGCGGCGCGAGCTTGCCGGCCGCGGCCGTCACGCGCTTTGCTGGCGGCGGCTCGGGCTGGTGCTGCGGCCGCGCGCCGCTGCCCTCACCAAAAAGATCGCCATTCTCCGTCATTACCTTCGCCGATCACCTGATTCGCTGGCGCTCTAGATTAGCGCAATCCCGACGCGGCCGGGTGGCCGGCTCGCGGGCCGGCGCCGCCCCAGGGCGCGCGTGCCCCAGACATATATCGAACATCGCTCCGGACAAGCGCGATAATCGCTTTGACGGCACTGTTCTCACCAGATCGTCGCCCGATCGTCACGCCCCCGCTGGCAGGTCACGGTCGCGCCGGCATGGTTCATGCGGCGTTAACGCGGCTTGGCGAAGACTGACGATGTCGAGATTCGGCGTCTTGCGGATCGGCGCAAGCTGTCCGAAGCTCCGAGGGGGAGATTGCCGTGGCGCCGCGTTCGTCAGTTCCGAGGATGAAATTGGCCGGGCTGGAGCGTGCCGCCCGTCTTGCCGGAGAATCCTTCGGCCATGAAGACATGCCGGCGTTCTCGGGCCCGGTCTTTGGCGCGCCCAGTCATTCTCGCCGATTGTGGTGGTTCGCCGCCGCGATCGCGCTGATCGGCTTCGCCGTTCTCGCGCTGCGCTGAGAAGGCTTCAGCCAAGCAGAATATCAACCTTTGCGCCCTAGAAGGGGAGCGGAGGCTCATCCATGCGCAGCGTCATCGTCAGCGATTTCGGTTCGGTCAACGGCGGCGCCGCCAAGGTCGCGATCGAGAGTGCGCGCGGCCTGGCGGAGGCGGGCGTCGATGTCGTCTTCGCCTGCGCCATCGGGCCCGTCTCGGATCGGCTGAACCATTCCCGCATCCAGGTCGAGATGTTTCCGGGCGAGGAGATCTGGCAGGTCGGCGGCAAGCTCGCGGCCGCGCGCCAGGGCATCTGGAACGCGCCGGCCCATGCCTTCCTGACAGAGCTCCTGGCGCGCCAGCCGCGCGGCGAGACGCTCGTGCACCTGCATCAGTGGACCAAGGCGTTCAGCCCGGCCGCGATCGCCGCGGCAGGCGAGAGCGGGCTGCCGGTCGCGATCACCATGCACGACTATTTCTCGTTCTGTCCGGTCGGCGGCTATTTCGATTTCAAGGCCAATGCGCCCTGCAAGCTGAAGCCGATGTCGGTCGGCTGCGTCACGGCCAATTGCGACCGCGCGTCCTATGTCCACAAGCTCGTCCGCGTCGCCCGGCAATGGCGCTCCGACGAGGCCATGCGCAAGCTGAAAGCGCCGCTCTTCATCCATGTCAGCGATTTCGCCCGCCGCTTCGCCGAGCCGTTCCTGCCGAGGCAGGCGCGCCATGTCGTGGTCGAGAACATGATGGAGGCGGAGAAGCGCGAGCCGGCGGATGTGGCGCAGAACCGGCATGCCGTCTTCATCGGGCGGCTCACGCAAGAGAAGGGCGTGCTGCTTCTGGCCGAGGCCGCTCGCGCCGCCGGCGTCCCCTTGCGTCTCGTCGGCGATGGTGACGAGGAGATCAAGGCAGCGATCGCAGGTCTCAATCCCGCCGCAGAGATCACGGGCTGGCTCGATTCCGGTGCAGTGCTTACCGAGCTGCGGGCGGCCCGCTGCCTGGTCGCGCCGTCGCTCTGGTACGAGACGGGCCCGCTCACCGTCATCGAGGCGATGGCGCAGGGCGTTCCCGCCATTTTGCCCAGGACGACCGGCGCCACGAGCCGGGTCCGGGATGGCATTGACGGACTTGTCCTGGACGCTGCCGAACCGGCGGCGTTGACCATGTCCCTCGCTGCGCTGACTGACGGCGCCTTGGCGGCCCGGCTCGGCCTTTCCGCCCATCAAGCCTATTGGGCCAACCCGCCGACACTCGCCCGCCATGTCGAGATTTTGCTGCGCAGCTATGGAGCGGCTTTGGCGGCGGCGGCCTGAAATTAGATCAGCGGCCGGGCGGAGACGACCAGATTGACGGCATGAGCGGGGGGCGCCTGGACCGGCTCGAGCCAGCATCGGTGCCCCTGGAAAAGACGGGTCACCTCGCGCAGGAACGGCGACGCCGACTGCGCCGTATGTTGCAGGGCATAAAGCTGGTCATAGCCGACGCTGCGCAGAAGATCCCAGCTCTGCTCGCCGACCTGCGCTGAATTGCTCTCGAACACGATCACCGGGCGATGGCGCCTGAGCGTCTCGGCCAAACCTTCGAACACGGAACGCTCGAAGCCTTCGACATCGCATTTGACGAAGGTGATGGCGGTGCCACCGAGCTCGAGCGTATCGATCAGGCGGTCACCATGTCGCACGGGCAAGCTGCGATCGCCCATGCCCTTGGCGAAGGTGCCGGTACCGTCATTGCCCTCCTCGTGGAAGGAGAACGGCAGTTCGGCATCGTCCGGCCCCAGCCCGACCTCGATGACGTGGACATTCCCGCAATCGTTGAGCGCGAGATTGGCCCGCAGGATCGCACCCATCTGCGGATTGGGCTCGAAGCAGAGAACGGTCTCGAACAGCCGCGACCAGATCACGGCGTGATTGCCGATATTGGCTCCGATATCGAGGCAGATTCCGTCCGCTAGCCCTTGCGCCCTGATCATCTGGCTGAGGCAGTCGAGTTCCTCGCGCTCATAGAGCCCGTTGGTGAGGACGGCCAGGCCGACATGCTCGTGCGGCACCACGGCGAGGCGAGGCGAGGTCGAGCGCAGGCTTTTCCACTGGCTCCGCACCAGAGCCTTGATCGCCAGGTCCCTCAGTCGAAACAACGCGCCCATACCTGTCCCCGTCGTCTCAAGCAGCCGCATGCTTCCCGGCCAGTAAGCAATGGCGTCTCGACTATTGATATTTCGCCAATACAGCCGCTGGACCGAGACGGCATCGACCGCAGTCGCGCCGCCAGGCATCACCATCCGGGGCCGCAGGGTCAGGCCCGACCGAAAACGAGAGATGACGCCTGGCTCACGACATCTCCAGGCGTTTGTATCATTCCGGCTTGCGGAACCACACGCCCGACCTCACCGCGAGCAGCAGCGTTACGCCATAGACGAAAAGCGCGATGCCAAGCGCCGCGAATAGGGCCTTGAGCGATCCGGTCAGGTATAGCGCCAGCCAGCCTCCGCCGAGCGCGATGGCAAAGCGGACGAAGCCCGCGGCCAGAGGCCAGAACAATTGCCCGGCGCCCTGGGAGGCGAAATAGAGCACGAGGCCGAGGCCGAAAAAGCCGTAGGCGGGACCGACGAACCTGAGATATTGGCTACCGGCCGCTATCGCGCCGGGTTCCGCGGTGAACAGCGACAGCCAGACACCGGGCCAAATTGCGGCCGTCAGGCCGATCAGCTCCGTCATGGTGAAGGCGATAGCTCCGCCGATCAGCGCGATACGAAGCGCGCGCTCGTGCTGGCCGGCGCCAATATTGGTGCCGACCAGCGCCACGAGCGGTGCGCCCAGGCCGAAGACCAGTGGGATCAGCAGATATTCCAGTCTGGCGCCGGTGCCGAAGCCAGCGACCGCCTCGACGCCTGCGGCGCCGGCGACCATCGCTGTCGACGTGGCGATCACGACATTGGTGAGCAGCGAGGTCACCGAACCGACCGCGCCGATGCGGAGGATGTCGGCGAAGGCTTTCCAGCGCAATCGAACCCACCTGAAACGCGCAAGGTTGCGGCCGGAGAGCACATACCAGGCAAGCGTCGCCGCGCCGCCGAGATAGAAAAGGACGAGGGCCGTGCCGCCACCCGCGATACCGAGGGCCGGGACCGGCCCCCAGCCGAAGATCAGCAATGGCGAGAGCGGCACCAGCAGCACCACGCCGACGCAGATCACCAGCGCCGGCACCAGCATGTTGCCGGTGCCGCGAACGACGCTGGCGAGGCCGTTCATGATCCAGAGGATGGCGTTGCCGGCGAAGACGATATTGGAATAGGCGAGCGCTGCCTCGAGTTCGCCGCCGGTGCCGCCGAGCGCCCGATAGATCGGCCGGCCGAAAGCCAGCATCACGACCGAGAAGAACAGCCCAAGCGCGAGATTGATCACGATCGCATGCAGCACGACGGCGTCGGCCTCGTCGCGACGGCCGGCACCGAGCGCCCGCGCTACGGCCGACGAGATGCCGCCGCCCATCGCGCCCGCGGAGATCATCTGCATCAGCATGATCGGCGGGAAGGCCAACGCCATGCCGGCGAGCGCGTCCGTGCCGAGGCGGGAGATCCACCAGGTCTCGATGAGGCCGGTCGCAGCCTGTGCCAGCATGATCAGGATGTTCGGCCAGGCCATGCGCAACAGCATCGGCACGATGGGGTCCTGAAGCAGCTTTCGCGTGCGCAGGCCATGCGTCGAGGAGGCGGCCGGGATCTCGGAGGTCTCG
>NZ_JBHYEM010000031.1:0-38125 GCF_051860145.1 Allobosea sp.
CGAGGCCAGCCCGACATCGCCTGCCGTCACCTGGATCGTCCGCACCGTCGACGACAGACGCGACACCGTCTCGTTGATCGCTTCCTTCAGGTCGGCGAAGCGGCCGCGATAGCCGGTCTCGATCCGCTGCGTCAGGTCGCCCGACGCCACGGCCTGCAAGGCTTCGGCGAACTCGGTCGTCGCCGAATCGACCACGGCGTTGATCTCGTTGATGCCGGCGATGAGCTGCTGCATCTGCTCGTCGGCATCGTCGATCCGGAGCCGCGCGCTGAAATCACCGGACGCTGCCGCGGCGACGACCTGCCCGACATCGGTTACGACGGAGGCCATCGATTCCGCCTGCCGCAGGCGACGTTCGGCGCTCGCACGCTCCTCGGCCTGCAGCGCCGCGACCTGCTCGGTGCTCTGGCGCAGGACCGAAACGGCGCGGGCCATGGCGCCGATCTCGTCCTTGCGGGCGACATGCGGAACCTCGACCGCGGTATCGCCGGCAGTGAGGCGCTCCATGACCGAGCCGAGATCGACCAGCGGCTTCGTGATCGAGCGCCGGGCGAAAAGCAGCGCCGCTGCGAACGACGCCAGGAGCGCGGCCAGCAGCACCGCCGGCAGGATCCACTGGACCTGTTTGGTGAAGGCGGCCGCCTCCTCGCCGAGCGCGTTGCCGACCTCCTCGTTGCGTTTGCTGAACGCGACGAGATGATCGTTCAAGGCCTTGCGGTTGGCACGGTTGAGCTCGTTGTTGCCCTGCGCATTGGCAGCCTCCGTCGAGACTTCGCGCCCGAGGCGGATGGTCTCGCTCCGGAAGGCTATGAAGTCGGAAATCGCCTTCTCGATCTGCCCGGCGCGGGTGCGCTCGCTCTCGGGCACGAGACGGTTCAACTCCTCGGTGAGCCCGCGCAGCTGCGGAAAGCGCCCCTCGTTGCCCTTCGCGAACTGCTCCGCCTCCTTGCCCGTCTTCGACATATAGATGCCGCGCGAATCCATCACGACGCCGATCACCAGCGCGTTGATGCGCTCGGTGATCAAGGCGATGTCGCCCTGGATGCTGGAGCGCCCATTGAGATCATTGGCCCTGGAGAGCGCATAGAGACTGAGCGCCCCGGAGGCGATCGCGCCGGCAGCGATGATGACCAGCATGGCGAGAATCTTGAAGCGGATGGATGTCATGAAACCGGCCCCTCGGGCTCATTGACCGGCTGGCCAGGCGCGCATGAGGCGCGCCGGATCAAACGGAGACGTGTTACGGCGGGAAGGCGTAGGCATGGTCCGGCACCAAAGAGCGCGGCCGATCCGCGCAAGAAATCGCGGGTTCGCTTTCGCAGCGCGCCATGCAGAGCCGACATGCTGCAGAGCGCGACAGGAATGACGATGGCCAGACCCTCTGACTTCGATGCTTCGCAAATCCTTCCGTAGCCGAATAAAATTTTGCTTAAGTTCCGCTGAAATCATCGCAGCGGCATAGATTTTCGCGGTGTTCCCATAGCGAAAGTAAGGAAACGCGCGCTCATAGATTGACCTCGACCTGACGAATTACCTGCAGTTGCGCGGCTGTTGCCAATTCAGCACAGTGTGTTCCGGACACATTTTCGCCACAAGGTATTCACCCCGCGGCCACGCCATCAGCCTTGAACGCAGGGGGCGAAGACGCGGGAACCGCGCCGGCGCCCGTTCGTTGATAGCCCCGCAAGACCAATTTACCCGGCGAGTCCCACCTTCATGCCCTTCGATCCGACGACCCCGCCTGCCGACGCCCCCCTCAGCTTCATGATGAAGCGCCGCACGCTTCTGCTCCTGCCGCTTTCGCTGTCGGTGACGGCCTGCGTCGGCCAACGACAGCAGCCGTTCGAGGTCACGTCCCCGGTGCGGGGGCCGAGCGCCGCAGCGCTCGCCATGTATGACGAGAAGCCGGACGAGCAGTTCCCGCTGCCGGCGACCGACATCGAGGAAGTCGATCCGCAGTTCCTGCGCCAGGAGGTCGCCTACCCGACCCGCGAGCAACCGGGCACGATCGTGGTCGATACCAACAAGCGCTTCCTCTACCTGGTGCGCGAGAACGGCCGGGCGATCCGCTACGGCATCGGCGTCGGCAAGCAGGGCATGTCGTGGCGCGGGCGCGCCACCGTCGCCCGCAAGGCCGCCTGGCCGCGCTGGACCCCCACCCCCGCGATGGTCGCGCGTGATCCCGAGAAGAACGGCCCCTGGGCGAGCGGCATGCCGGCCGGCCTCGAAAATCCGCTCGGCGCCCGCGCGCTCTATCTCTACCAGGGCAATCGCGACACGCTCTACCGCATCCACGGCACCTCGGAGCCATGGTCGATCGGCAAGGCGGTCTCGAGCGGCTGCATCCGCCTGTTCAACCAGGACATCATCGATCTGCACAGCCGCGTGCCGACCGGGACCCCGGTCGTGGTCCTCAACCGCGCGCCGCTGCTGAAGCCGGCTCCCGGCGAGACCTTCGACGAGTTCGTGTCGGAAGGCGCCAGCGAGCCTGAATTCTTCGAGGGCTGAAGCCGGGTCGAAGCGGAGGCCGTACCCTGGTTTTCGCTTCCTGCCCTGAAGCCCGTCCGGAGTACCTCCGTCATCATCACGTCACCCTCCCCTTGCTGCAATTGCGAGGTGGTGGGTGTCCAGCGATTTGCCACGGCCACGTTTTGATATAGCGAGGCTATGGCGGAACGCTCCCGGTTGCTCCGCCGCCTCGCCTTCGGACCGGTCCCGGTCCGGCCTCGTCGGAGAATTTCTGCATGCGCGTGACGATGATCGGTTCGGGCTATGTCGGCCTTGTTTCCGGTGCCTGCTTCGCGGATTTCGGCCATGTCGTGACCTGCGTCGACACCGATGCAGGCAAGATCGCGGCGCTCGATCGCGGCGAGATCCCGATCTTCGAACCCGGCCTCGACGACCTCGTCGCCAAGAACGTGCGCGAGGGACGGCTCGCCTTCACCACCGAGCTCAAGGATGCCGTCGCCCAGGCCGACGCCGTCTTCATCGCGGTCGGGACGCCGACCCGGCGCGGCGACGGCCATGCCGACCTGTCCTATGTCTATCAGGCGGCGCGCGACGTCGTTGCCGCGCTCGACGGCTTCACCGTCGTGGTGACCAAGTCGACCGTCCCGGTCGGCACCGGCGACGAGGTCGAGCGGATCATGCGCGAGAGCCGGCCGGATGCCGATTTCGCCGTAGTCTCGAACCCGGAATTCCTGCGCGAGGGCGCCGCGATCAGTGATTTCAAGCGGCCGGACCGGATCGTGATCGGCACCGAGGATGCACGCGGCCGCGCCGTCATGGAAGACATCTACCGGCCGCTCTATCTCAACGCCGCCCCGCTGCTCTTCACCTCGCGGCGGACCTCGGAGCTGATCAAATACGCCGCGAACGCCTATCTCGCGACCAAGATCACCTTCATCAACGAGATCGCCGATCTCTGCGAGGCGGTCGGCGCCAATGTCCAGGAAGTCGCGCGCGGCATTGGGCTCGACAACCGCATCGGCGGCAAGTTCCTGCATGCCGGGCCGGGCTATGGCGGCTCCTGCTTTCCGAAGGACACGCTGGCGCTGATGAAGACGGCGCAGGACCTCGCGGCGCCGCTACGCATCGTCGAGACGGTCGTCGCCGTCAACGACCAGCGCAAGCGCGCCATGGCGCGCAAGGTGGTCGCGGCCTGCGGCGGCGCGGTGCGGGGCAAGCGCATCGCGGTGCTCGGCCTCGCCTTCAAGCCCAATACCGACGACATGCGCGAGGCGCCGTCGATCGCCATCATCACCGCGCTGCTCGACGCAGGCGCCGAGATCGTCGCCTATGACCCGGAGAGCATGGACGCGGCCAAGGCGCTGATGCCGGAGATCTCCTATGCCGGCGACGCCTATTCCTGCCTCGAAGGCGCCGACGCGCTGGTGATCGTGACCGAATGGGACACGTTCCGCGCGCTCGACATGGCGCGCGTCAAGAAGAGCCTGCGCGAGCCGGTGGTCGTGGACCTGCGCAATATCTACCGCTCGGACGACATGCGCCGCCGCGGCTTCCGCTACAGCAATGTCGGCAATGCCTGAGCGCCCGCCGGCGATCGCCTTGATACCGTCACAGGCACCCCCCACCTCTTGAACGTCGGCGCGACCGCGCCGACCAGAACGAGAGGAGATGACGATGACGCCGCAGGAACGCGACGTGATCGCCGGGATTTTCGACCGTCTCAAGCAGGCGGCCAACCAGCCCCGCGACCCCGAGGCTGAAGCCTTCATCGCCGAGCGGCTGCGCGAGCAGCCCTATGCGCCCTATGCCATGGCGCAGGCGGTCTATGTCCAGGAACAGGCGCTGCTCAACCTGCAGGCCCAGACCGAGGAGCTGCAGGCGCAGGTCCAGTCCCTGCAGAACCGTCCGGCCGAGCCTGCACCGCAGTCGGGCGGTTTCCTGTCGGGCATCTTCGGCGGCGGCGACAGGCCGGCCGACGCGCCGGCCCGTGCGGGCTCGGTCCCGCCCTTCCCGCAGCGCCAGGCGCAGGCTCCCTCCGGCGCCTGGAGCGGCCAGGCGCGTCCGCCCGGCTCCGCGCCGGCCGGCGGCCCGCAAGAGCAACCGCAGCCCGGACCGTGGACGAACCAGCAAGCGCAACCGCCCGGTCGCGGCGGCGGCTTCATGGCCTCCGCGCTGACGACCGCAGCCGGCGTCGCCGGCGGCATGATGCTCGGCAATGTCCTGACCAACGCCTTCGGCGGCGGCAAGAGCGGGGAAGCCAAGGCGACTGAGCCCGAGAAGGCCGCGGACACAACTGCGAAGGACGACACGTCCACGAAGGACGATACGAACGCGGCGGATACGCAGCAGGCGGCCTATGATCAGGGAGCCAATGATCAGGCCAAGTACGACCAGGCCAATGCCGAAGAGCCCTATGATCCGGGCTATGACGATGGTCCCGCCGACGACGATGGCGACTGGGCCTGAGCTGCCCGGCTGGCCGTGATCAAAAGAACCCGCCCGGAAACGGGCGGGTTTTCTTATGGAGCGCTTGCCGCGCTCAGATCAGATCACGAGGACCTTCGCGCCCATCCGCACGCGGCCGTAGAGGTCGGTCACGTCGTCATTGGTCATGCGGATGCAGCCGGAGGAGACAGCCTGGCCGATCGTGTGCGGCTCGTTCGTGCCGTGGATGCGGTAGAGCGAGGAGCCGAGATAGAGCGCTCGCGCGCCCATCGGGTTCTCGGGGCCACCGGCCATGAAACGCGGCAGGTCGGGCCGGCGCTTCAGCATCTCGGCCGGCGGGGTCCAGCTCGGCCATTCCGCCTTGCGGGTCACGGTCTTCATGCCCGCCCATTCGAAGCCCGGGCGGCCGACGCCGATGCCGTAGCGCAGCGCCCTGCCGCCGGGCTGCACCAGGAACAGGAACTTCTTCGGCGTGTCGATGATGATCGTGCCGGGCTTGTGCGGCCCGTCATAGGCGACTTCCTGCTTCTGGAAGCGCGGATCGAGCACCCGCTCGATCGGCCGCGCGGTCTCCATCGGCTCGCCCAGCGCGGCGGTGCGCCTGCCCTGGCTGCGCGGCGCGACCTCCGGCTCGAACGGATCGGCCTCGTAACCCGGCGCGGGGCGGACCCTCTGACCGTAGGCGGCATAGCCGCCCGGCCGGTTATAGACCGCGCCGCCGCGGCCATAGGACGTGGGATCGCGGCCGGTCACCAGCATCTCGATGAAGCCGCCGCCATAGTTTCCGCGCCCCATCGAGCCGGTGACGCGCGGATCCGATAGCGGGCGCTCATAGCTCTGGGCGGCCGCTATCCCGTTGGATGCGACCAATCCGGACAGGATCACGAGCGGAACGAACAGGACGGGACGCATGACGCAACTCTCTCCAGCAACTGCCGAGAGCGTGTGGAATCGCGTTCAAAGGAATGGTGAATGGCGGAGTCCGCCGCCGCGTTTCAGCCCGCAACCGCGCGAATTCGACGAATTAACCTTAGCAATCCCGCTAAAGATACAGTGAATCAACGGTTTCCGGGCGGCTGGGCCGGAGCCCGGCCGCCGGGAGGTCACCAGGTCACGCGCACACCGAGATTGCCCTGCACGGCGTGCCCCTCCTTGCCGCCGATCGCCTTGGTGTAGCCGCCCGACGCGTAGAGGCTGACCGCCGAGGTGAGCTTGGCCACGACGCCGCCGCCGACCTCCACCGAGGTGCCGCCGAACTTGGTCGACATGACATCCACCGCAGCGAAGGTGACTTTGTCGGTCCGATCGAAATTGTGCCAGAGGTTGAGGTTCAGATAGGGCTGCAACTGCGTGGCGCCGACCAGGAAGCTTCCCTGCAGGCGCGCCCCGATCCGGCCGGTCAACGTGTCGCTGTTGCCGAAGGACACGGCCGAGAACCGGTCCTGCGAGCGGCCCAGCGACAGGTGCTGCCAGATCAACTGCGCCTGGGGCTCCAGCGTCCAGTTGGCGCTCAGCGCGATCGGATAGCCGCCTTCCAGCGAGCCCGTCACGGCGGTGCCGTCGACCTTGCCGACGACGCCGCGATCGGAGCGTCCGTCGCCATCGAGCCAGCTATGCATCAGCACGGCGTCGAGATACCAGCCCGACGGGCCGATATGCGTCCAGTAGGCGCCAAGGCTGTGGGAATCGAGATCGAGCTTGCCGACCGGATTGCGCAACTGGCCGATGGCGAAGCCGCGCACGTCGCCATCGGCGCGTGCATAGCCGAAGAAGACGCCGAAGCGGTCGCGATGGCCGTTGGCGCGATCGATGGCATAGAGGTCGAGGCCGGTCTGCAGGCCCCAGATCCGGCCGTCGAATTCGGGATCGACGACGCCGGACCAGCGCTGGTCCATGCGCTCGCCGAAGACCCGGCCCCAGCCGGCCGAGACCGCGCCCTGGCCCGACAGGATGCTCTGCTCGCCCTGGCGCTGGTGGAACGTGCCGAGCGTTGTCAACCCGAGCCGCCGGGCGATGGCCGGCATCGCCGAGTAGATCGGCACCTCCGGCCGGTAAAGCGGGATCGCGGCCGAGCCGGGAGGCGGAGCCGGCGGCAGCGGCGGCGAGAACGGCGCCGGCGTCGGCGGTGGCAGCGGCTCCGGCGCGACCGGGTTCGGATTGTCCGGCGTCGGGGGTGGCGGCGGCAGCGGCTGCGGCAGCGGCAGGACGGTGTTGCGCAGATACCAGTTATCGACCGAGCCCGGCGTCGCGCCGCCACGGAACAGCACATATTCATAGGCGCCCGCGGCCACCGGACCCGCGAGCGAGAAGGCGCTGGCAACCGTGGTGCCGCCATTGATGGCGTCGACGACGAGAATGCCGTTCGAGGTGGTGGCTGCGCCGGGGCCGCCGATATTGGTGATCGCCAGGGACGAGGTTCCGCTCGCAGTCCCACCATTGACGACGAGCTTGTCCGAGGGCGAGCCGTCGGTGCCGAGGAAGGTGTTCAGCGCCACCTGGCCGTTCTGGCCGACATAGCTGGTGACCGTCAGGCTGTTGCCGACGGCGGCTCCGCCGACCTGCGCCACCCCGGCATTGGTCAGGGTGCCGGCAATCGTGAAATTGCCGACCGGTCCGCCGGCAAAGGCCGCGATCGCATCGGCAACCGCGATCCTGCCGCTATTGGTCACGGCGCCAGTGACGCTGCCATAGCCGCCGAGCGTCGCGCCGGCCGCCACGGTGACGGGACCACCGCCGGACAAGGCAGCCGTGGGAGTACCGGCATTGCCGATGGCGAGCGTGCCGAACGAGACCGTCGTGCCGCCGGTATAGGTGTTGTTCGCGGTGAGGACGGTCGTGCCGGAGCCGATCTGCGCGAGCGAGCCGATGCCGGAGACGACGCCCGGGAAGGTCACGACATCGGTGCGGTTGAAGGCGAGCACGCCATTGTTGAGGACATCGCCGAGGATGCTGCCGGTGGTCCCGCCATTGCCAAGCTGCAGCGTCCCGGCCGTGATGGTCGTGCCGCCAGT
The DNA here is from genome assembly GCF_051860145.1 of Allobosea sp. Taxonomy (GTDB): domain Bacteria; phylum Pseudomonadota; class Alphaproteobacteria; order Rhizobiales; family Beijerinckiaceae; genus Allobosea. The sequence goes on from NZ_JBHYEM010000031.1 coordinate 7,926, forward strand.
ATAGGTGCTGTTCGCGGCGAGGACGGTCGTGCCGGAGCCGATCTGGGCGAGCGAGCCGGTGCCGGAGACGACACCCGGGAAGGTCACGACATCAGAACGGTTGAAGGCGAGCGTGCCATTGTTGAGGACGTCGCCGAGAATGCTGCCGGTGGTGCCGCCATTGCCGAGCTGCAGCGTCCCGGCCGTGATCGTCGTGCCGCCGGTATAGGTGTTGTTCGCGGTGAGGACGGTCGTGCCGGAACCGACCTGGGCGAGCGTGCCGGTGCCGGAGACGACGCCGGTGAAGGTCACGACATCGGTGCGGTTGAAGGCGAGCGTGCCGTTGTTGAGGACGTCGCCGAGAATGCTGCCGGTGGTGCCGCCATTGCCGAGTTGCAGCGTCCCGGCGGTGATGGTCGTGCCGCCGGTATAGGTCTGCGCGCCAGTCAGGGCGAGCGTGCCGGCTTCCGTCTTCTCGAGCCTGCCCGTTCCCGAGATCGCTCCTGCATAGATCCCGGCATCGGGCTGGGCGAAGCGCACGAGGCCGTTATTGGTCACGGTCGGGACCATGCTTTGCGCCCGGCCCTCCAGCGTGCCGTTCGCATCGACGGTCATCGTGCCGGCATAAGCGGAATTCACGCCCGTCAGCCGCAGCGTCCCGTTCTGGACGGTGGTGGCCTGGATGTCGGTGAGCGAACCGCTCAGGGTCCAGGTTCCCGCGTCCGTCTTGGTCAGGGTCTCGAAGCCGGTGACGAGGCTGGCGTTGAGCGTGGAGGAGACGCCGGCGCCGCCGAGGGTGATCGTGTCGAAGCCGTCGCCGCCGGTGATGGTCTGCGTCGCCGGCAGGCTGAGATCGCGCAGCGTCGCGGTGTCGTCGCCGGTTCCCATGTCGATCAGGCCGCCGATCGTGCCCCCACCTGCCCAGGTGAAGGTGTCGTTGCCGGTGCTCATCCGGATCTCGCCGGCGATCGCGCCGCCGGTCACCGTGACGATGTCGGTGCCGCCGCTGACGCTGATATTGCCGCCGATCGTCCCGCTCGAGATGGTGATCGTGTCGTTGCCGAAGCCGGTGACGAGGTTGCCGATGATCCGGCCGCCTGACATGTCGAAGATGTTGTTGTCGAGCTTCATGTCGACGCGGCCGATGGTGCCGCCCGTCATCGTCGCGACATCGCCGTCCTCGAAGGCGCCGAGGATGGTGCCGCCCGTCATCAGGAAGGTGTCGCGGCCGTCGCTCTGCTGCAGCGAGCCGATCGTTCCGCCGTTCATGATGAAGGTGTCGATGCCGAAGCCCTGCTGCACGGCGCCGTTGACCGTGCCGGCGTTGATCTCGAACCGGTCGGCGCCACTCCCGGTGGTCACGCCGCCAGTGATCAGGGTCGTGCTGCCAGCGACGAAGGTGAGGTTCGTCGTGCCGCCCGCGTTGGCGTAGCTCGCCACGGTGCCGCCGACGAGGGTGATGGTCTTGGCCCCGGCGCCGCCGGTGATCCCGCCACTATAGGTGCCGCTGTCGACGGTGAGCGTGTCGTTGCCCGCCAGGAGATTGACCGGGGCGACTGTGGGATTGGGCAGCGTCACCGCGTTGCAGGTGACCACGTCATCGCCGGCGCTCGTCGCGCCGCACCCGGCCCAGGCCGTCTCGGCCGCCATGACCAGGACGAGCGCCGAGGTCGTCGACAGCAAGGCGTTAAAGCGTGGCCGATTCATAGAGATCCCCCTTCCCTATCAACGTCGCATTCGCAGTGCGGCTCTCCGCGGATGCGCCCCGGACGGAGCGCACCAGACAAGAGTTCGGTGGATCGAGCAGGTCGCCCCAAAAACGGCGCAAAACAGCGCCAGCCGCCAACCGATGGTTGCGCAGTGTTGCGGAGATTTGGTTGCAGGTCCAGACCACGCTTGTCATGCCAAAGATGCCGAAAGGTCATTGTGTTAATATCGCCTATCAAACGACAATATCGGCGCGACGCTCTATATTATTGACCGGCTGGTAAATACCGCCACAAGGTATTTTATTATAATTTTCGGATAACTGGATATTTGTATTAAGGCGTTGTTTTAGTAAAATTTGACACGTCCACGGCCGCGCCAAGCTCGACACCGGATTCGGCCGTTCCGCAACGGCATGCATCGTAATGGCGTCGCAACGGGCGCCCGCGCCGATCAGGCCCGGCCGATTCGACGCGCCTGCCACCAGAGCCTGAGCCTGGTCCGGCAGCCCACGACATCGCAGGTCAGAATCACCGCGCCATAGACAAGCGCGCCAAGGGCGATCTGCGCGGCGAGTTCGAGCGGCGCCGCGAAGCGGCCCGACAGCGGCCAGATCGCGACGGCCATCAGCGCGACGGCCAATAGCACGCAGCCCGTTTCTCGCAGCGACGGCCGGACCGGCAAGGCGCGCAGCGCGGCCAAGCCGGTCACGGCGAGCGCGACCAGGAAGCCCGTCATCTGCGCGAAGGCGAAACGTTCCGGCCCGTCGACGAGGCTCGGGCCGAAGACCAGCGCCAGATTGACGGCGAGGCCCAGCGCCGCGGCCAGCGTGGCGATGCCGGTGCGCTTGCCGATCAGGAAGACCGGGTAGAAGGCCGCCTGGAACAGGGTGATCGCGACGAAGCCGGGGATCAGGATCGTCATATAGGCGGAGAACCGGCCCTGGAAGCTGGCGGGCACCAGCAGGCGCTCGAAGGCCGGCAGCACGAGCCAGAGCCCGACTGCCGCCGGCAGCGCGATCATCAGGACCACGACCATGTTCCCGGCTATGCGCTTCTGGGCGGCCAGGCGACCGCGCATTTCATCGAGCCGGATGACCTCGCGCAGCAGCACGATCTCGAGTGTCGCGCCCAATGTCCCGAACAGCCGCAGCCCCATATCGGAGGCGAGCGAAAAATAGCCGGCCTCGGCAAAGCCGTCCGCATTGGCGAGCAGGGAACGATTGATCAGCGGAATCAGCGAGTAGATCGCATTCCCGGCGACCAGCGGCAGGGAATAGCGCAGGAAGGTCCAGGCGAGCTCCTTGCGCGCCCCGCCCAGCGACAGCGGCGCGTCGGCCAGCGCGCGGCGCACCACCAGCAGCGCGACCGCGACGCTGAGCAGCCCTCCCAGCAGGACGATGGCCGGGTCCTGGGTCAGCCAGGCGCCGCCCACCATCAAAGCCAGCGCCAGGACGTTCTTGACGATGATCAGCCTGGCATAGACCGCATCGAGGAAGCGGGCCCGGGCGATCGCGCCGTGATAGTCGAACAGTCCGGCGCCGATGCCGCCGAGGACCGAGGCCGCGAGCAGCATCGCCGGGAGCTTGAAGTCGATCCCGACCGCGATCGCCGCGACGAGCAGGCCCGACAGCGCGATGGTGATGCCGGCGGCCAGGAGATCGAGCGTCGCGCGGATCTCCGGCTGGCTCTCGCGCGCCGTCAGCGAATAGAAGCGGATGGCGGAGAGCTTGAGCCAGTCGAGCAGTGCCGTGTTGACCAGGACGACGATCGCCGCGCCTATGGCATAGAGACCGAAGGCGGCGGGACCGAGAAAATAGGCGATGAGCAGCCCGAGGACGAAGTTCAGCCCGGCATTGATGACGAAGGGCACGAGAACGGTCATATGAACTCGGTCATGGCGCCATGGACACGCCGCGCGACTCACGCGGCGATCGAAACCTCGAGACATGACTGGCCTAGCCGCCCGCCGGGGGTTTTCCAAGCGGAAGCTTGCCGCTCTCTCGCCGGAACGAGCCGCTGATGCCGGGCGACCCGCTGTTCTATCTGGTCGGCTGGGCGACCACGCTGCTGATCGCGATCGGCAAGGGCGCCTTTGGCGGTGGCCTCGCGATCGTCGGCATCCCGCTGCTCGCGCTGGTGACGGACCCGCTCTCGGCGGCGATCATCGTCGCGGTGCTGGTGGCGCTGACGGACCTCTTCGCGCTGCAGCGCTTTGGGCGCGCGACCTGGTCGAAGCCCGATCTGATCTGGCTGCTGCCGGGCCTGCTGGTCGGTATCGGCATCGGCTATCTCGTCTTCCGCCTGGTCGACGCGCGGATCGTGACATTGATCATCGGGCTGACGACGCTCGGCTTCACAGCGCATTGGTTCGCCAGAGGCCGGCGCGCCGCACCGGGCGCAAGCCCCGTCCGGCCCGGTCTCGCGCTGATCGCCGGCACGGCGTCGGGCTTCACCACCTTCGTGGCCCATGCCGGCGGACCGCCCGTCGCGATGTATCTCCTGGCGAGGGGGCTCTCCAAGACGCTGCTGGTCGGAACCACGGTCGCCTTCTTCACGCTGGGGAACTGGCTCAAGCTGCCGCCTTATCTCGCGCTCGGCCTCGACCGGCCCGAGGCGCTCTGGGCTGCGCTGGCGCTGGCGCCGGCAGCGCCCGTCGGCGTCTGGCTCGGCCGGATCGTACATGAGCGGCTGGAGCAGCGGACGCTGTTCTTCTGGTGCTACGTGCTGCTGGCGATCGCGTCGCTCAAACTGGTCGGGGATGCAACGCTTGCATTGCTGCGCTGAGGCCATGCGTGCAGCGACGGCCGCTCCCCTTGCGCCGGCGCGGATTGCTCTGCATCGCTGCTGCATGACCTCGACCCTTCCGCCTCTGCGCGCCGCGCGCGACGATGATTCAATGCCGCTCGCCGCGCTGATCGCCGCCAGCTTCGCGGAATATCCGAACTGCCATTTCGAATGGTCGGAATTTCCGGAGCTGCGCCGGCCGGCGAGCCATTTCGCGGCCAAGGGCGGCCGGCTCTGGATCGCGGACGCGCCAGACGGGCGGATCGCGGGCTCGATCGGCGTTGCGCCGGTGCCGGAGCAGAACGCGGCGGAGCTGACCAAGGTCTATGTCGACCCCGCCTGGCGCGGCGCAGGCCTGGCGCAGGCGCTCTTCGCGGAGGCGCTGGGCTTTGCCGAAGCGGGCCGCCATGCCGAGATGATGCTCTGGTCGGACAGCCGCTTCGCCCGCGGCCACCGCTTCTACGAAAAGCTCGGCTTCGTGCGCTGGCCTGGGCAGCGCTATCTCGCCGACGTCTCCGCGACCTGGGAATATCATTTCCGCAAACGCCTGAGCGGCCACGCGGCATGACCGCGGGCACAGCCCTGCGCGCCGTCATCGGCATCGCGCTGCTCACCGTCATGGATGCGGTGATCAAGGCGCAGATGCAGCAGCATCCCTTCATCCTCGCGCTGTTCATGCGCTTCGCCGCCGGCGGCCTCTGCGCGCTCATCGTGCTCGCGCTGGCACGCCCGGCCTTCCCGACCCGCGAAAGCCTGATCGGCAACACCCTGCGCATTCCGCTGGTGGTGCTCACCGCCGGCAGCTTCTTCTACTCGATCTCGCAGCTGCCGCTGGCCGAGGCCCTGACGCTCTCGTTCCTGGCGCCGGTCTTCGTGGCGCTGCTCGGCGGCCTGCTGCTGAAGGAGAAGCTCGACAGCCGCATCTTCCAGGCGCTCGGCTTCGGACTGGCCGGGATGCTGGTGATGGTCTGGCCGCGGCTGCAGGGAGGCGTCACCGGCGCCGAGCTCGGTGTCGCCGCCGCGCTGTTCTCGGCCGTCTCCTACGCCTTCAACCTGATCCTGCTGCGGCGGATCGCGGTGAAGGAACACCCGGCGGTCATCGTTGCCTTCCAGACCTGCGGTCCGGCGCTGTGCCTGGCGATCCCCGCCTGGTTCGCCTTCATGCCGATGACCGCCCGCGACCTCTTCGTCTATGTCTGCGCCGGCATGCTCGGCGTCGCCGGCCACCTGACGCTGACCTCCGCCTTCGCACGGGCGCCGGCCTCGCGACTGGCGCCGATCGAATACACGGCCCTGATCTGGGCGAGCCTGCTCGGCTTCGCCTTCTTCGACGAGATACCGCTCTGGACGACCTATGCCGGAGCGCTGCTGATCGTCGCCGGAGCGATCGCGGTCAGCCGGCGCTGAGCGGTCAGGCGGAAGCGCTGCAATAGGCCTCGATCCGGTAGCCGTCCGGATCGACGACGAAGGCCGCGTAATAGTTCGGGCCATAGTCCCGGCGCAGGCCGGGCGCGCCGTTGTCCTTGCCGCCCTCGCGCAGCGCCGCTTCATGAAAGCCATCCACACTGGCACGGCTCGGGGCGACGAAGCAGAAATGCAGGTTGGAGTCCGGTTCCGGCGGGACGGGAGCCTTGGCGGCGCCGATCCAGAAGGCGACGCTGTCTGCGCCGTAACCGAGCGAACTGTCGTCCTCGCTCAGGCAGCGATAGCCGAGCGCACTGAGGGAGGCGTCGTAGAAGCGCTTCGACCGGGCAAGGTCGCGCACGCCAATCGAGATATGATCGAACATCGTGGTTCTCCTGGTAAGCGATGTCAGGACGGGATGCGGCGGGCGCGGAAATCGGCCTGAAGGCGCCAGGTCCCGCCGCCGTCGGACGAAAGCTCGCCGAGCCAGCGGAACGTATCCGGCGTGATCTCGGTGAAACGCCAGCGGATCGCCGTGCCGTCCTCCAGCACGCCGTGCTGAACGATATCGCGCCCGTCCGCGCGGCCGATCTGGCGGGTGTAATATTGCTTGAGCGGATCGCTCCACAGGATGTGCCAGGCGTCGAGCGCCGGATCGTAGACCCGCAAGGTCGTGCCGTAGAAAAAGCCGGGCAGGACCCAGACATCCTGGATGGCGCGGCCTTCGAGAACCCAGCCGAAGCGGATCTCGCCCCTGCCCTCATGCCGCGCCCCGTCATCGGCATGGATCACGGCATCCATCGTCCAGGCGCCGATGAGCCAGCCATAGAGATCCAGCTTTTCGACCCGGTCGGGCGCAGGGGCATCAGCGTGGAGCAAATCCTGGAATGTCGCGGCGGTCACTGCCATGTTCAGGCTCCAATAAGATGCAGGATGTCCTGAGCTAGGCCGTTCCGAGGGGGCGGCGCTTGGGAAAAATTGCTCGATCGGCATGAAGCGACCGGGATGACGGCAACCTCGCATCTTCTGGCTTCCGGCCCCGGCTGGCGCGTGCGCGACATCGTCTGCACGGCGGGCCCGGGCGATCCGGTTTTCGAGGAGCAGCACGCGCAGTGCTGCATCGCTGTCGTCACCCATGGCAGCTTCCAATATCGATCCTCGCAAGGGGACGCCCTGCTCGCGCCGGGCTCGCTGCTGCTCGGCAACCAGGGCGCCTGTTTCGAATGCGGCCACGAGCACGCGGCCGGCGATCGCTGCCTCGCCTTCCAGTTCGCGCCCGACTATCTGGAGGAGATCGTCGCGGCGGTGCCCGGCGCCCAGCCGGCGTTTTCGCGTGCGCATCTGCCGCCGTCGCTGGCGCTCGCACGGCTCGTCGCGGCAGCGGAGGCCGCGCCCGGCGATGCCGCGATCTATGAGGACGTCGCGCTCCGGCTCGCCGGGGCGGTCGTTGCGACATTGGCGGCGCGGTTGCCTGCACCTGCCACGGCGAACGCGCGCGACACCGGGCGGATCACCGAAGCGGTACGGCGCATCGAGGCGGAATGCGACGAACCTCTCTCATTGGCGCGCCTGGCCCGCGACGCCGCGATGAGCCGTTATCACTTCCTGCGGGTGTTCCGGGCGCAGGTCGGCATGACGCCGCACCAGTTCCTGCTGCGGACACGGCTGCATCGCGCTGCCTTGATGCTGCGCCAGTCCGACATGCAGGTCGCGAGCATCGCCTTCGATGCCGGGTTCGGCGACCTCTCGAGCTTCAACCGCCGCTTCCGGCGCGTGATGGGCACGAGCCCCAGCGCCTATCGCGCCCGGAACTAGCGGGCCGGCGGCTGGGCCTTTGCCGGGAAGATCAGGCAAGTCTCGGTGCCATGCGCCAGCAATTTACCGCGCTCGTCGACCAGCCTGCCCTCGGTCGTCGCCACCGTGCCGCCGCGATGGATGAGCTTGCCCTCGCAGCGCACCGTGCCGCTTTCCGGCATGACCGGGCGCACATAGTTGATCTTCATCTCCAGCGTCGTGTAGCCCTCGCCGGCCTTCAGCGTCGCATGCGCCGCACAGGCCATCGCTGAATCGAGGATGGTCGCGGTCCAGCCGCCATGGATCGTCCCGAGCGGATTGAAATAGCGGGCCGCCGGCTTGCCGACGAAGACCACCCTCCCCTCCTCGACCTCGGCCAGATCGAAATCCATGGCATCGGCGAAAGGCGCACCGGGGTGACGCCCCTCCATCATGCCGCGCAGGAAGGAGAGGCCATCCTCGGCCAGCAGGACGTCGCGTGAAACGACACCGATCTTGCGCGACATTCCGTGATTCCTCGTACTGTGTAGATACACATTACGTGGCCCAAGTTTCGGCGGTCAAGCGTTCCATACGAGTTTGCTCCGTTGCCTGTCCGTCATGCTCGGCCCTGTGCCGAGCATCCACGTCTTGAACACCGCACTCGACAAGCGAAGACGTGGATGGCCGCCACAAGGGCGACCATGACGATGGAGGAAATGACCTCCGCTCAGGCCGCGCCGCGGGCGACGCGACGCAGCGCGCGCAAGCCGTCGCGGGTCTCGCTCCAGCGCTCGCGGCCGAGCCCGCCCTCGATCCGCTCCTGCGCCGCCTGCCAGAATGGGATCGCCGCCTCGATCGCCGCGCGCCCCTTGTCGGTGACGGCATAGACCAGCGCCCTGCCCTTGCACTCGACCGGCTCGATCAGGGCCTCGGCCGCGAGCAATTGCAGGTTGCGGGTCAGCGAGGTGCGCTCGAGGGCGAAGCGCTCCGCCAGCTCCGTGACCGAGCGAAAGGCGCCGGTGCTGAGCGCCGACAGCAGGACGAACTGGGTGATCTTCAGCCCACTCGGCCGCATCGCCTCGTCATAGGCGCGGGTCACGGCGCGGGCCGTCATCCGGACATGCAGCGCCACGCAGGAGCGGGCGATGTCGTCGAGGCGGGGGTCATGTGCGGGGATCGTCATGGCCCGAGGATAGTGCGTCGCCCGCGCTCCTGCCGCAATCGTCTTTCAGGATGCCTCGCGATTCACTTTGCGGCGCGATGCTTCCTTGACTCACCGACAGGGCGGGCCTATCTCCGCCGCATCCGTTAGCACTCGATGATCGAGACTGCTAACAGATGCCGGTCGCGGCTACCCTCGCCGACCGTCCGTTCAGTTTACACCTTAGAGGAAGACAGAACCATGAAGTTCCGTCCGCTGCATGACCGCGTCGTGGTCCGTCGCCTTGACGGCGAAGAGAAGACCAAGGGTGGCATCATCATCCCCGACACCGCCAAGGAAAAGCCCCAGGAGGGCGAGGTCGTCGCCGTTGGCCCGGGCGGCCGCGACGAGGCCGGCAAGCTGACCCCGCTGGACGTCAAGAAGGGCGATCGCGTCCTGTTCGGCAAGTGGTCCGGCACCGAGGTCAAGATCGATGGCAAGGATCTCCTGATCATGAAGGAATCCGACATCATGGGCATCGTCGGCTGAAGCCAGCGACCCGTCTTTCCCGTTTTCTCATAAGGAGTGGCTCGCATGGCTGCTAAAGACGTCAAGTTCTCCACCGACGCGCGCGACCGGATGCTGCGCGGCGTGGAAATCCTCAACAACGCGGTCAAGGTGACGCTCGGCCCGAAGGGCCGCAACGTCGTGATCGACAAGTCGTTCGGCGCCCCGCGCATCACCAAGGACGGCGTCACCGTCGCCAAGGAGATCGAGCTCGCCGACAAGTTCGAGAACATGGGCGCCCAGATGGTGCGCGAAGTGGCCTCGAAGCAGAACGACGCCGCCGGTGACGGCACCACGACCGCGACGGTTCTCGCCGCCGCCATCATGCGCGAAGGCCTGAAGTCGGTCGCCGCCGGCATGAATCCGATGGACCTGAAGCGCGGCATCGATCTGGCCGTCGACGCCATCGTCGCCGACCTCAAGAAGAACTCCAAGAAGGTCACGACCAACGCGGAAGTCGCGCAGGTCGGCACCATCTCGGCGAATGGCGACGAGTCGGTCGGCAAGATGATCGCGACCGCCATGCAGAAGGTCGGCAACGAGGGTGTCATCACCGTCGAGGAAGCCAAGACCGCCGAGACCGAGCTCGACGTCGTCGAGGGCATGCAGTTCGACCGTGGCTATCTCTCGCCCTACTTCATCACCAATGCCGAGAAGATGGTCGCCGAGCTCGAGGACCCCTACATCCTCGTCTTCGAGAAGAAGCTGTCGTCGCTCCAGGCGATGCTCCCGATCCTCGAGGCCGTCGTGCAGACCGGCAAGCCGCTGCTCATCATCGCCGAGGACGTCGAGGGCGAGGCCCTGGCCACGCTCGTCGTCAACAAGCTGCGTGGCGGCCTGAAGGTCGCGGCCGTCAAGGCTCCGGGCTTCGGTGATCGCCGCAAGGCCATGCTCGAGGACATCTCGATCCTGACCGCCGGCCAGATGATCTCGGAAGACCTCGGCATCAAGCTCGAGACCGTGACGCTCGCCATGCTCGGACGCGCCAAGAAGGTGCGCATCGAGAAGGAGAACACCACGATCATCGACGGCGCCGGAAAGAAGAAGGACATCGAGGGCCGCGTTTCGCAGATCAAGGCGCAGATCGAGGAGACCTCCTCGGACTACGACCGTGAGAAGCTCCAGGAGCGCCTGGCCAAGCTCGCCGGCGGCGTCGCGGTCATCCGCGTCGGCGGCGCGACCGAGGTCGAGGTCAAGGAGAAGAAGGATCGCGTCGACGACGCCCTGAACGCGACCCGCGCGGCCGTGGAAGAAGGCGTCCTGCCGGGTGGCGGCGTCGCCCTCCTGCGCGCGCTCTCGACCGTCAAGGCGATCAAGACCCAGAACGACGACCAGAAGACCGGTGTCGAGATCGTCCGCAAGGCGATCATGTCGCCTGCCAAGCAGATCGTCGACAACGCCGGCGATGACGGCGCGGTCGTGGTCGGCAAGCTGCTCGAGTCGAAGGAATATGCCTACGGCTACAATGCCCAGACCGGCGTGTACGGCGATCTGGTCAAGGCCGGCATCATCGACCCGACCAAGGTCGTGCGCACGGCGATCCAGGACGCGGCTTCGATCGCCGGCCTGCTGATCACCACCGAGGCGATGATCGCCGAGGCGCCGAAGAAGGACGCCCCGATGCCCCCGATGGGCGGCGGCGGCGGCATGGGCGGCATGGACTTCTGAGGAAGTCCTGACGCCCAAGACGGAAAGTTCTGGAACCGGGCAGGCCCGGTTCCAGTGGCGGCATGGACTTCTGATCGAAGTCCTGCCTCTCCAAGAACAAGAAGGCCCGGCGCAAGCCGGGCCTTTCTCGTTAGCGGCGCCAGCCGTCATTGCGAGCGTTAGCGAAGCAATCCAGGGGGCTCGCTCAGTCCCCTTGGATTGCTTCGTCGGCTGCGCCTCCTCGCAATGACGCCGGAGAGCCTCGCATCGCGTGTTTTCAACAGCGGAATGGGCCGGTTCGGTACGCCGCCGCGGGCCCTCCCTTGCCTAGACTTTGGTTGTAGGCCCTAGATTGCCACAGCTGCGGCGTCCTGCCGCGCTCTGTGGCAACCCTTCGCGAAAGCCTGCCTCATGCTGAACTCACCTGCCCTCTCGGACACCGCCAAGCTCGTCGGCCGGGTCCTTCTCGCGCTGATGTTCGTCCTCGCCGGCTATTCCAAGATCGGCGGCTATGCCGGCACCCAGCAATACATGGCCTCGGCCGGAGTGCCCGCAGCGCTGCTGCCGTTGGTGATCGCCGTCGAGCTCCTCGGCGGGCTGATGGTCGTCGTCGGCTGGAAGACCCGTTATGCCGCGCTCGCGCTTGCCGCCTTCACGCTCGCCGCCACGCTGCTCTTCCACACCAACTGGGCGCAGCCGATGCAGCAGATGATCTTCATGAAGAACATCTCGGTGGTCGGCGGCTTCCTCGTCCTGTTCGCCGCCGGCGCCGGACGCTGGTCGCTCGACCGGGCCTGAGCCCCATCACAAAACGCTGAAAAGCGAAGCCCGGCCTTGAGCCGGGCTTTTTTGTCTGCTGCGGTCGGCTACAACAAGAGCCCGCATGCGCCGGTCCCGGCGTCGATTCCCCATAAGGAAGACCTATGCGTCCGTTGAGCTTCATTGTCGCCGCGCTGGCCGTCATCGCGCTCGTGGTGGGGCAGCAGAGCGGCAGCGCCGGCACGTTCGGCATGGGCGTGGTCGGGCTGCTGCTGGCGCTCGTGACCTTCCGTGCGCCGACGCTGGCCTTTTTCCTGCGGATATTCTCGGCGGTCTTCGCCATCGAATACGTGCTGTTCGGCGGCGCGGCGCTGCTCGCGCAAGCGGGCTTCTGGCCGGCCGCATCGGGCATTCCGGCCGTGCCGACGAGCCTGCCGACGACCGTCGGCGTCTTCGCCGTGCTGATCTACGCCATATCCTTCGTGCCGGTGATCGGGCGGATCGCGCGGCTGGCCTCGCCCTATTTCGAATCAGACGAGATCACCACCGCCAATCTCTGGCCGATCGGCCCGTTCAGCATCCGCCTCGGCACGCTCGCCGTGGCGCTGTTCACCTTCCTGATCGTGCTCAACCAGATCCAGGTCGGCATCAGCTTGCGGCTCTCCTTCTTCAACCGCGACATGTATGACGCGCTCCAGAACAAGGATGCGGCGGCGTTCTGGTACCAGCTGTTCTATGTCTTCTGCTTCTGGGCCGTGCTCTGGGTCATCTCGAACCTTGTCGAGATGTTCGCGAACTACACCGTCCTGATCCGCTGGCGGCAGTGGATGGCGAACGAATACAGCGCGCGCTGGCTCGACCACGCCACGCATTACCGCATCGCGCTCGCCGGCAGCGTCGACAACCCCGACCAGCGCATCGCGGAAGATACCCGCTCCTTCGTCAACCAGACCTATGGCTTCGCCCTGCCGCTGCTGTCGCAGGTCTCGACGCTGGTCTCCTTCTCGATCATTCTCTGGAACATCCAGGTCGCCTTCACGCTGCCCGGCACCAGCATCCAGATACCCGGCTATATCTTCTGGGTCGCCTTCCTCTATGCGGCGGCGGCGACCTGGATCACCCACCTGATCGGCCGGCCGCTGATCGGGCTCGAATTCGAGCAGGAGAAGCGGGAGGCGAATTTCCGCTTCTCGCTGGCGCGGTTGCGCGAATACTCGGAGCAGATCGCGCTGATGACAGGCGAGCCCACGGAACGCGCGCATCTGGCGCAGCGCTTCCGCGACATCGTGGAGAACTTCTATCGGCTGGTCTGGCGCCGCCTCAAACTCACCACCTTCACGCTGTCCTACAACCAGACCAGCGTCGTCCTGCCCTATATCATTCTCGCGCCCTACTATTTCGCCGGCACGATCACGCTCGGCATCATGATGCAGGTCGCCGGCGCCTTCGACCGGGTTCAGACGGCGCTCTCCTTCATCATCAACAGCTATTCGTCGATCGCGTCCTATCTCGCCTCGATCAACCGCCTCACCTCCTTCGAGAGCGCCATCGCCGATGCGCGGCAGGAGACGCGGACCGAGGCCGGCGTACAGCGCGAGACCATCCCGGACGCGACCGTCCAAATCGGGGCGGCGACGCTCGCTTTGCCCAATGGCCAGCCGATCGTGCGGCTCGACGGCCTCGACCTCGGCAAGGCGCGCTCGACGTTGGTGATCGGGCCGTCAGGCTCGGGCAAGTCGACCCTGTTCAGGGCGATCGCCGGGATCTGGCCGTTCGGCGAGGGCAAGGTCGGCATTCCGGCGGGCGCGAACATCATGCTGCTGCCGCAGCGCCCATACCTGCCGCAAGGCACGCTGCGCGCCGCGATCGCCTACCCCGCCGCCGAGGACACCTATCCGGATGCGGATATCGTGGCGGCCATGGGCAAGGTGAAGCTGGCGCATCTGGCCGAGCGGCTGGACGAGGTCGATCTCTGGGGCCAGCGGCTCTCGGGCGGCGAGCAGCAGCGCCTCGCGGTCGCACGCGCCTTGCTGGCCAGGCCGGACTGGCTGTTCCTCGACGAGGCCACGGCCTCGCTCGACGAGAAGCTCGAGGGAGTAATCTACGACGTCATCGACCGGGAACTGCCGCAGACCAGGATCGTCTCGATCGGCCACCGCTCGACGCTGCGGCAGATGCATGACGAGATCATCACCATGCAGCCGAACGAAGACGGGACCTACAGCCCGCGGGTGATGGCCGCAGAGCCGACAGGCTAGAGCTTGCTGTCTTGAGGCGGAAACACGCCGTCATTCCAGGGCGGCCCGCAGGGTCGAGCCCGGAACCCAGAACCGCTGACCGCGCACACAATGCGCTGCGCGTTGCGCTCCACACATGACCGACGGCGATTCTGGGTTCCGGGCTCATTGCTGCGCAATGCCCCGGAAAGACACCGCGATCCTGTCTAGCCGGCGGCTCAAATTCCGCGGTCGAACTGCAGCTCGCCGCCGCCGCCCTTGATCACCAGCCTGCCGGCGACGAGCTCCCAGTTGCGGGCGGCACGCAACGCGATGAGATAGGCGCGTTCGAAATCCTGCGCGGCCTTGTCGCAGCTGCGCTTGGTCAGCGCCACCGGCCCGACGGCGAAACCCTGCTCGCGCAAAGGATAGGCCGAAGCCGAGAAGGTGTTGCAGCCGCTGAAGCCGGTGCCGCGCAGGTTGGCGTCGACCTGCAGCGTGGCCTTGCGATCCCTGATGGGCTTGCCGTTCAGCGAAATCGCGCTCCAGGAGGCGCCGAGCGGAAAATTCTGCTCGGGCTTCGCGGTTTGCCGCTGCTGGGGTTCGGTCGGCTGTTGCGGCGCCGGCCCGCGACGCTGGGCGGAAGCCGGAGACACCAGCAGCATCGGTGCGAGGCTCAGGGCGAGGACAGCGGCGTAGCCAAGGCGTCGATTCATCATGTCTTTACCTATGCGGGGCCGGGACTAGAGCCGGATGCTTTCAGAGCGAATCGCACCGCGATCCCATCTGAAAGCTGAATCCGTCTCTCATCAATAAGTGAGAGCAGGGTCGATGCGAAAAACCGGTTCCCACTTTTTCGCATCCTGCTCTAACCCACGCCCCGGTCTCATGAAAGCGCGTAGAGCCCTATCGTTGCGGGATCAACTGCGATCATCGGCCTTTTCAAGCCGGCAGACGCGCAGCGCACCCAAGGTCACCGGCGAATGCGTCGAAAATCCGACCCGCGGCGCAGGCGGCGCCCGCGATGTCAGATGCGGGCCAGGAGCCGCTCGATCAGCGGATTGGCCTTGCGGAAGACATAGGCCGGCGCGTTGACGGTGATCTCGTCCGCCCCTGATCGCGAAAGCTGGTCGACAAGAGCGAAGACCGCCTTCTCCGGGCAATGGAGAGTGACGAGCCCGCTCTCGCCGGCCGCGCCGAACGGAAGCCGCGCGCCGAAACGCGCGGCGAGTTCGTCGATCGCCTCAGTCGTCAGGCCGGCAGGCCGCGCCCGGATCTCGCGTACCGAGCGGGCCTCTTCCTCGGCAGCGATGCGCGACAGGATGGCGCTCGCGGCCGCACGCGCCCGCTCGCTCCAAGGCGCCCGGACCGAGGCGACGAGATTGGCCTCGGAGGCGAGCATCACGCCATCGTCGAGAATCTTCAACGCGTTTGCGGCGAGCGTCGAGCCGGTCGTGGTGATGTCGACGATGATCTCGGCCGAGCCGGCGGCCGGCGCGCCCTCGGTCGCGCCCAGGCTCTCGACGATGCGGTAATCGGCGATGCCGTGCTCGGCGAAGAAGCGGCGCG
Organism: Allobosea sp.; assembly: GCF_051860145.1. GTDB lineage: Bacteria > Pseudomonadota > Alphaproteobacteria > Rhizobiales > Beijerinckiaceae > Allobosea. The sequence goes on from NZ_JBHYEM010000031.1 coordinate 23,477, forward strand.
TCAGGTTCACATATTTGGTGGCGACGCGGAGCTTGCGGCCCTGGCGGGCGCGCATGTGGCTGGCGACATCGTCGAGATCGGCCATGGTGCGGACGTCGATCCAGGCCTGCGGCACGGCGACGACGACATTGGCGTTGCCGAAGCCGAGCGGCGTCAGGAGCTCGACGGCGGCATCGGCATCGGCGACCTGCTCGCGCACCAGATCCTCGCCGGTGATGCCGAGATGAACGGCACCGGAGGCGAGCTGCGAGACGATCTCGGAGGCCGAGAGGAACGCCACCTCGGCGCCGTCCAGGCCCGCGATCGTGCCGCGATAGTCACGCGAGCCGCGCGACTGCACGAATTTCAGGCCGGCCCGGCCGAAAAATGCGGTGGCGTTTTCCTGCAGCCGGCCCTTCGAGGGGACGGCCAGAACCAGCGGGGCGTCACTCATGCAGGTTCTCCCGTCAGCCGGTCGAGCCAGAGCGAGGCTCCGACCGCCGGGATCGGCCGGGGCGAGCCGAGGCGGCCGAGCACGTTGTCATAGCGGCCGCCGCCGGCGACGGGCCGGCCGTCGCTTCGCCTGGCGTCATGCAGCTCGAAGATGAAGCCGGTGTAGTAGTCGAGATTGCGGGCGAAGCCGGTCGAAAAGGCGATCGCGCCGACATCGACGCCGCGCACCGCGAGGAAGCCGGTGCGCTCGTCGAACGCGTCGAGTTCGCGGCCAAGGTCGAGCGAGGCCTGGTCGGCGAGCGCGCGCAAGGCGGCGCTGGCGCTGTCGGGATCACCCGCGACGGCGAGCGCCTGGCCGAGCACGGCCTTCACATCGGCATTGACCGGGTTCTCGCGCTCGGCGGCGCGGGCCAGGAAGCGCTCGGCGATGTCGCCGGCCGAGCGCCCGCCGACCGTCGAGATGCCGGCGATCGAGAGCACGTCCTCGACGAAGGCCTTCGCCGCCTTGGGGTCCTGCCCCTCCAGCGCCTTGAGCAGGCCGGCATGTGCGGTCTCGCCGTTCACGGCCGGCGGATCGAGCGCCTCGGCCGCCTCGGCTCCCCTGCCCTGCACGACCGCGCGCATCAGCCGGCGGCGCGCGCCCTGAGGCACGCCGAGCCCGTCGAGCAGCGCGCTGAGCAGCGCGACATCGCCCATCAGGACGCGCGGTTGCGTCAAGCCGAGCGCGGCGGTGGCGTCGATGGTCAGGGCCATGATCTCGGCATCGGCGGCGGCGAAATCAGTGCGGCCGAAGGATTCCAGCCCCGCCTGCGCGAACTCGCCCGGCTCGCGCGAGCGCATCCGGAAGACCGGGCCGGCATAGGCATAGGCCGCCGGCTCGCTGACGCCCGCCGCGATGTGATCGAGCGCGACGGGAATGGTGTATTCGGGCCGCAGGCACCAGTCGCGGCCGTCGGCATCCTGCGTCATGAAGATCCGGCGGCGGATATCCTCGCCGGAGAGGTCAAGGAAGACATCGGCCGGCTGCAGGATCGCCGGCTCGGCGCGCGCATATCCCTCGCCCGCGAGGAGCGCGATCACGGTCTCGATGCTGGCGCGGGTCGCGGGCACGGTTCACTCATCCTGTTGCGCCGCCGTCCTAGCAGCGGTGCGGCAAATTTTCGATTGTTTTTCGGGAAATGGGTTAGCGGGATTCCCTTCTCCCCTTGGGGGAGAAGGTGGCCCGGCAAAGCCGGGTCGGATGAGGGAAGTCCGGCGCGCTGACCGGCTCTGGCGTCTCACCCGGTCGATCCTGCCCTCATCCGTCGCCTTTGGCGACACCTTCTCCCCCGAGGGGAGAAGGTTTTATGCGTGCCGCCCCAGCACCCGCTTCACGCCCTCGACCAGTTCCGCCTCCGGAACCGCGAACTGCGCCTGCGCCTGCCGCTCCTTGTGTTCGGCGGAATCCTTGACGTCCCGGCCGGCGGCGGCGAGCTCGGCGCCGAGGATCAGGTCCTTGATCACCACCGTGCCGGCCTCGCGCTCGGAGGAACCCTGGATCACGGCGCAAACGGCGCCGCGCTTGTCGGCATATTTCATCTGGGCGTTGAAGCCCGAGGAGCCGAGATAGAGATCGGCGCGCAGCAGCGGCTTGCCGTTCTCGTCCTTCACTTGGCGAAGCTGCGAGACAAAAGCCTGATAGGCCGGCATGTGCTCCGGCGATTTGTTATCCATCGCCGTGACGACGACGAGCGGCAGCTCGGCCTTGGCATTGACGATCGGCGACTTGACCGCCTTCAGCGCCGAATAGAGCCGCGAGACGCCGATCGAGAAGCCGGTCGCCGGCACGGGCTCGGGCCGGAAGCGCCCGACGAGCCCGTCATAGCGCCCGCCGCCGGCGACCGAGCCGAAGCGCACGACCTGGCCGTCCTCGTTGGTGACCGGGAAGGTGAGTTCCACCTCGTAGACCGGGCCGGTATAGTATTCGAGACCGCGGACGACGGAGGGGTCGATGATGATGCGGCCGAGATAACCTGCCGCGGTCACGAGTTCGCGGATCTGCTCCAGTTCCTCGATGCCGACGCGGCCGTTCTCCGCGCTCTCGACGAGCGTGCGCAGCTCGGAGACGGCCTCGGCCGACAATTCACCCGCCTTGGCGCTGTCGGCTGCCGTCGACTTGCCGAGCTCAGCCAACTTCTGGCCAAGCGCAAGGTAGCGCAGAATCGTCTCGGCCTGCGCGGCCGAAAGCCCCGCTCCTTTCGTGAAGTCGCCGCTCTCGTCCTTGCGGCCCTCGCCGAGCAACTTGCCGACTTCCTCCAACGGAAACTTGTCGGCCTTGTCGATCGCGCGCAGAACGGCGAGGCGTGCAGCCTGATCGATGCCAGCGGCATCCATCACGCCGTCGAGCACCTTTCGGTTGTTGACCTTGACGACATAATCGCCGCGCCTGATCCCAAGCGCCTCCATCGTGTCCGCCGCGAGCATGCAGATCTCGGCATCGGCGGCGACGCTCCCCGCGCCGACGATGTCGGCGTCGAACTGCATGAACTGGCGGAAGCGGCCCGGCCCCGGCTTCTCGTTGCGGAAGACATAGCCGGCGCGATAGCTGCGATAGGGCTTTGGCAGCGCGTCAAAATTCTCGGCGACATAGCGGGCGAGCGGCGCGGTCAGGTCGTAGCGGAGCGAGAGCCACTGCTCGTCATCGTCCTGGAAGGAGAAGACGCCCTCGTTCGGCCGGTCCTGGTCCGGCAGGAATTTGCCGAGCGCGTCAGTATATTCGACGAAGGGCGTCTCGACCGGATCGAAGCCATAAAGCGCGAACTGCTCGCGAATGACGGAGAGCATGCGCTCGGTCGCGGCGACATCGGCCGGACCGCGATCGACGAAACCGCGCGGCTGGCGGGCTTTCAGCTTGTCGGGCTTCGACATGGCGATCTGAACTCAGATGTGGTGATCGGGCACTCAGATATGAGTGTTAGCTACCCAGAAATGGGTTGCATGGCGGGTTAGACCGGACAGCGGCGCTCGGCAAGCTTGTTCCCTTCTCCCCTTGCGGGAGAAGGTGGCCCGGAGGGCCGGATGAGGGGTCGCACTGCCTTCTCCGCATAGCGCCGGAAGGCCAAAACCTTGCGAAGCGTTGCGCGACCCCTCACCCCAACCCTCTCCCGCAAGGGGAGAGGGGGTCCGCTCACTCCGCCGCGAAGAGCATGTCCTTGCGCGGCCGTGGCCCGGTGGCCGTCACGTCCTCGATGCCCGCCCGCGCCAGCTTCTCGGGCAGTGGCCCGCCCGTCGTCCAGTCGAGCAATTCGGCGGTGTGGACGACCGGCGTCGCCGCCCCCTTGTCGGCAAAGCCCTTCGCCAGCTGGGTCATGCAGCCGATATTGCCGGTCGCGACGATCTGCGGCTTGGTCTTCTCGATATGGCCGATCTTGCGCTCGCGCAGCTGCCCGGCGAGCTCGGGCTGGAGGATGTTGTAGACCCCGGCCGAACCGCAGCAGATATGGCCCTCCGGCACCTCCTTGACCTTGAAGCCGGCGTCGGTCAGCAGCCGCTTCGGCCCATCCTTGAGCTGCTGGCCATGCTGCATCGAGCAGGCCGAGTGATAGGTGACGGGCAGCGGCGTCTCGCGGACATGGCGCAGCTCGATGGTCTCCAGGAATTCGGTGATGTCCTTGGCGAGCCCGGACACCCTGGCGGCCTTCTCGGCATAGGCCGGCTCGTTGCGGAACATGAAGCCGTAATCCTTGATCGTCGTGCCGCAGCCCGAGGCCGTGATCAGGATCGCGTCGAGCCCCTCGCCGTCGATCTCGGCCATCCAGGCGTCGATATTGCGCCGGGCGAAGCCGAGCGCGTCATGCTCGCGGCCCATATGATGCACGAGCGCGCCGCAGCAGCCCTCGCCCTTGGGCAGCACGACCTCGACGCCATGGCGGGTGAGCAGACGGACCGTCGCCTCGTTGATCGCAGGGTCGAGCACCGGCTGGGCGCAGCCCGAGAGCAGCGCGACGCGCTTGCGGCGCACGCCGGCAGGGAAGACCCGCGGCCCCTCCATGTTGGAGCGCGTCGGCAGGCCTGCCGGAGCCAGCGCCAGCATCGCCTTCAGCCGGCCGCCGACCTGCGGCAACAATCCGAAAAGCCCGCCAAAAGGCTTGCCGAACATCGCAGCCAGCATCGCCCAACGGAAACGGTCGGGGTAGGGCAGGATCGCCGCCAGCACGCGACGCAGGGCGCGGTCATGCCAGGAGCGCTGATAGGTCTCCTCGATATGGGCGCGGGCATGGTCGACGAGGTGCATGTAGTTCACGCCCGAGGGGCAGGTCGTCATGCAGGAGAGGCAAGAGAGGCAGCGGTCGATATGGGTCACCACCTGCTCGGTCGCGGGCTTGCCGTTCTCCAGCATGTCCTTGATCAGGTAGATGCGCCCGCGCGGGGAATCGAGCTCGTCGCCGAGCAGGAGATAGGTCGGGCAGGTCGCGGTGCAGAAGCCGCAATGGACGCAGGTGCGCAGGATCTTCTCCGAGGCCGGCAGGCGCGGATCGGAGGCGAGGTGCTCGGGCGTGAAATTGGTCTGCATGGCGTCTACGTCAGCTTTTCGAGCAACATTGACCAATCGTCGTCCCCGATTTCGATCGGACTAAATACGACGGTGCCGATAGGCTTTAGAACGCTGGCTACGTTGGTTCGGCGGGTGGCTGCATTAAACGGCAATTTCGCAATTGCGTCTTTAGCTGTCCAATGACGCCTGGGAGAGCCTAGAGGTATTATGTCGAATGGCATGCGCCATTCTTCAGGCCATACTTCTTTTTCTGACGCACCTACATTAGGAGCTGACCCAATCAGAAAAGGAGTAGTCAAAGATTTATATGTCGGATGGCTGCAGTAAATTATCCCACAGTTTCCAACTCTGACATTTCGCGCGCGAGTAGCTCTGGCTTGCATAATTGCGGGTTCCGCTATCGATACAGCCCAGCGCTTGGCTCCGATACCAGCCCATATATTCGTGATGTTCTTGCAAGCGAAGACATAGAGCTTCATTCAGTATCTCCTAGACCCCCGCATACATCCGGCCCGGCTCGAAAATTCCGGCCGGGTCGAAACTGCTCTTGATACCGGCTGTGACCCGCAGCAGCGGCTCGGACAGCGGCTCGAAGACCGGGACGGCGGCGCGAATCGCATCGGGCGCGCGCACCAGCGTGGCGTGGCCGCCAAGCGGCCTGATCGCGGCCCGAATGGCGGCTGCTCCGGCGTCGTCCTCGGCGGGCACGGCCAGCCAGACCAGTCCGCCGCCCCAGTCATAGAACCAGCGCGCGCCCGGCACAGCGGCAGCGATCGCGGCGACGGCGCGTGGCCCCGCGGTCGGCGCGAGCGACAGGCGCCAGACCGCCTCGCCGCTATCGGCGAAGAAGGTCGCATCCCGCACCATGCGCCATAGCGCCTCGGATGCCTCGCCCTCGACCAGCTTCGGCTCGCCATGATCGCCGAGCAGCTCGGACAGGGCCCCCGCACGATAGTCGATCGAGGCGGAAAAGTTCTCGAGCCGGAGCAGCGTGCGCGCCTGCTCGGTGCCGATGCCGGCCGGCAGATGCGCGGCCGCCATCGGTTCGAAGGGCGAGCCCAGCGCGGCCGAGAGCAGGCTCACCGCCCGCTCGTCGGCGAGGCCATGCCAGACCAGCGTGACGGTGCGCTCGGGCCGCGGCAGCACGCGGAACACGACTTCGGTGAGGAAGCCGAGCGTGCCATGCGCGCCGGCGACGAGCTTGACCAGGTCGAGCCCGGTGACGTTCTTCATGACGCGGCCGCCGGATTTGACCATCTCGCCACGGCCGTTGATCAGCCTGATGCCGATCAGGGAATCGCGCGCCGCTCCGGCATTGATCCGGCGCGGGCCGGAAATATTCCCGGCCGCGACGGCGCCGATCGTCGGCTCGCCTTCGCTTCCGAGCAGCGGGCGATGGTCCATCGGCTCGAAGGGCAGCATCTGGCCGCGATCGGCCAAAGTCTGCTGCACCAGCGCGAGCGGCGTCCCGGCGCGCGCGCCGATCACCATCTCGGCCGGCTCGTAGAGCGTGATGCCGGCCAACCCGGCGCTGGAGATGGTGCTGACGACCTGCGCCGGACGGCCGAAGCCGGCCCGCGTGCCGCCGCCCTGGATGGAAACCGGCGTGCCGCCAGTGGCGAGCGAGGCGACGACGGCGCAGGCCTGCGCCTCGGTGGTGGGCGTATGGATGGTCACGCCGCCACCCTGCCTTCGAGCGGGAACACCTTGGCCGGGTTCATCAGCCATTGGCCGTCGAACACCGCCCGCACGCGCATCTGCTGGTGCAGGTCGGCCTCGTTGAACTGGACGGTCATCAGGTCGCGCTTCTCGATGCCGACGCCATGCTCGCCGGTGAGGCAGCCGCCGACCTCGACGCAGAGCTTGAGGATGTCGTTGCCGGCATCCTCGGCTTTCTGCGCCTCGACCGGATCGTTGCAGTTATAGAGGATCAGCGGGTGCAGGTTGCCGTCGCCGGCATGGAAGACATTGGCGACGCGCAGGCCGTAGCCCTTGACGATCTCCGCCATCCGCCTGAGCACGAAGGGCAGCTGCCCGGTCGGGATCGTGCCGTCCATGCAGATATAGTCGGCGATGCGCCCCGTCGCGCCGAAGGCCGATTTCCGGCCCTTCCAGATCGCCGCCGTCTCCATCGCCGATTTGCTCTCCTTGACCGTCTTGACGCCGTGCTCGCGGGCGATCGCGACGATGCGGGCGAGCTGGGCGTCCATCTCCTCGTCGGAGCCCTCGACCTCGATGATCAGCAGCGCCTCGACATCCATCGGATAGCCCGCCTTGGCAAAAGCCTCGCAGATCTCGATCGCCGGCTTGTCCATGAACTCCATCGCGACCGGAATGATGCCGGCGCCAATGATGGCAGCCACGGCCGCGCCCGCCTCCTCGCTCGACGGGAAGCCGAACAGCACGGGCCGCGCGCCCTCGGCCGAACGCAGGATGCGCACCGTCGCCTCGGTGACGATGCCGAGCTGGCCTTCCGAGCCGACGACGAGGCCGAGCAGGTCGAGCCCGCCCGAATCGAGGTGGCTGCCCCCAATTTCAACGATGGAGCCGTCGAGCATGACCAGGGTGACGCCGAGCACATTGTTGGTGGTGACGCCGTATTTCAGGCAATGCGCGCCGCCGGAATTCATGCCGATATTGCCGCCGATCGAGCAGGCGAGCTGCGAGGAGGGATCGGGCGCGTAGAAGAAGCCCTCCGCCATCACCGCGCCGGTGACGGCGAGATTGGTGACGCCGGCCTGCACTTTCGCGACGCGGTTGGCGTAGTCGATCTCGAGGATGCGGTTCATCTTCGAGACGCCGATCACGACGGCGTCCTCCTGCGGGATTGCGCCGCCGGCGAGCGAGGTGCCCGCCCCGCGCGGCACGACCGGCACGCCCTGCTCGCCGCAATAGCGCAGCACCGCGGCGACCTCCTGCGTCGTCGAAGGCAGCACGACCGCGAGCGGCATGCGGCGATAGGCGGTCAGCGCGTCGGTCTCATAGGGGCGGCGCTCGTCATCGGAGGTGATCAGGGCCTCGGGAGCGACGAGCCCGGCGAGGCCGGCGATGATCGCATCGCGCCGGGCGAGGATGTCGGCACGAGGCGTCGGAAATGCGATGGCGCTCATGATCTCCTCCTCGGCCGTGGCCACGACATAGCGCTTGCGTCCTGCGCCTTGCAAACAGGTTAGACCAATTCGAACACGCTTGCAGCGCAGGCAAAAGCCATGATTATTTCTGAATTGGAAAAGGTGGGCGACCATGGACCGGTTCGGCGATCTCGATGTCTTCGCGCATGTGGTGACGGCCAAGAGCATGTCGGCGGCCGGGCGCCAGCTGAAGCTCTCGCCGGCGGTGATCTCCAAGCGCATCCGGCGGCTGGAAGAACGGCTCGGCGTCCGGCTGCTCCAGCGCACGACGCGGCAATTGTCGCTGACCGAAGCAGGACAGGGCTTTTACGAGCGCGTCGTCTCGGTGCTCGCCTCGATCGAGGATGCCGAGGCCTGGGTCGCCAGCGGCACGGGACAGGCGCGCGGAACCTTGCGCGTCTCGGCCCCGACCTCGTTCGGCCGGCTGCACATTGCGCCGCATCTCAAGCCCTTCCTCGACGCCAATCCGATGGTGACCGTCGACCTGATCCTGAGTGATTCCTTCGTCGACATCATCGCGGAAGGCTTCGATCTCGCGGTGAGGATCGCCGATCTGCAGGATTCGAGCCTGGTCGCGAAGCGCCTCGCGCCCAATCACCGCGTGCTCTGCGCCGCGCCGGACTATGTCGCCGCCCGCGGCATGCCGGATAGCATCGAGGAGCTCTCGCAGCACACGCTGATCGCCCACAACGCCGACCAGTGGCGGCTGGACGGGCCGTCGGGCCCGGTCAGCGTGCGCGTCAACGGACCGCTGCGGACCAATTCCAGCGAGGTCGTGCGCGAGGCGCTGCTCGCCGGCGTCGGCATCGCGCTGCGCTCGACCTGGGATGTCGGGCCAGAGCTGAAATCGGGACAGCTCATGCGCGTCCTGCCGGACTATTCGGTCGGCAAGCGCGTCGCGGTCTATGCCGTCTATCCGAGCCGGCGGCACATGGAACAGAAGGTGCGCGTCTTCGTCGATTATCTGGCGGAGCTCTACGGGGCGACGCCCTATTGGGATGCGGGATTGGATCTGTAGAGGCGCGGAACCGCGGGAACCCCTCTCCTGGAAGGAGAGGGGTAGGGTGAGGTGTTCGGGAGGGACATCGCAAGCCTCAACCCAACCGCTCGGTGGGCACCCGCGGAACTGGTCGAACGGCCTACACCTCACCCTGCCCTCTCCTTCCAGGAGAGGGTTCCCCGCGCCCCTCGCATCGCAGGTCGACACAGACATCGGTTGTGAAGACGCCCGCGATCGTCGATCTTGCCGCGCCCAGGGAGGACAGGCATGACATTCGGCTTCATCGAAGGCTTTCGCGTCGAGGTGCTCGACCTGCGTTTCAACCGGATCGTCCCGGCTTCGGCTCGGATGGAGCGGCTCTGGACGGGTGCCCGCTGGACCGAGGGACCGGCCTGGTTCCCGGCGCATAACAGCGTCGTCTGGTCCGACATCCCGAACGACCGGATCCTGCGCTACGACGCCCTCTCCGGCCAGGTCGGCACCTTTCGCCAGTCCGCGCGCAACGCCAATGGCAACACCGTCGACCAGCAGGGCCGGCTCGTCACTTGCGAGCATGGCGGGCGGCAGGTAACGCGGACCGAGCATGACGGCTCGGTCACGGTGCTGGCGAGCCATTACCAGGGCAAGCGCCTGAATTCGCCGAACGACGTGGTGGTGAAGTCGGACGGCTCGATCTGGTTCACCGATCCCGATTACGGCATCCTGAGCGATTACGAGGGCGACAAAGCCGAGAGCGAGATCGGGCGCTGCAACGTCTATCGCATCGATCCGCAAAGCGGCGCGCTGACCATCGTCGCCGACGATTTCGTCAAGCCCAACGGCCTCGCCTTCTCGCCCGACGAGAGCATGCTCTACATCGCCGATACCGGGGCGAGCCATGACCCGGTGAACGGCCCGCGCCATATCCGCAAGCTCGCCGTGACGGGCGACGGCACGAGGCTCGGAGCCTCCGAGGTCTTCGCGACCTGCACGGCCGGCTTGTTCGACGGCTTCCGCTTCGATGCGACGGGCCGGCTCTGGACCAGCGCGGCGGACGGCGTGCATATCTACCATCCCGACGGCACGCTGATCGGCAAGGTGCTGGTCCCGGAGGTGGTGGCGAATCTCTGCTGGGGCGGGCCGAAGCGCAACCGCCTCTTCATCTGCGGCACGACCTCGCTCTACGCCATCCTCACCCACACCAATGGCGCGAGCTGGCCGAAGGGCTGACGCCTCCCGGGCGGCGCGAGAATCAGGAACTCGGCGGCTCGGGCTTCATCCGGGCAACGAGCAGCGGCATGGCGAGGCCCAGCAGCATGAAGCGCGCGAGGTGATGCGCGCCGACATAGAGCGGGTCGAGCCCCATGGCGAAGGCCAGCATCGCCATGGCCTCGAGCCCGCCCGGCGCGAACGCCGCCATGGCGCTGGCATAGGGCACGCCGGCCAGCCAGGCCGCCGGCCAGGCGAAGGCGAAGGCCACCACCATCGAGACGACGAAACCACCGATGGCGAGCGGGAACAGCCCGGCGATCTCGCCGCGCTTGAGGTTCGAGACACGCCCGCCCATCGCGGCGCCGAGCATGACCATCACCACCGTCGCGATCTCGGGCGGCAAGGTGCCATGCACGATGCCGGCACCGTGCAGCACGGCGCTCGCCATCGTCGCGCCGAGGATGAAGGGCGCGGTAACGCCGATGCGCTCGAAGACGAGCCCCGTCGCGAGAGCACAGCCGAGCAGGAGGATCGTATCCTGGAGGTTGGCGACGATCACGGCCGGCGGCTGACCGATGGCGCCATCGCCCATCGCCCGCATCAGGCTGGGCAGGATCGCGACCAGGACGAGGATGCGGAAGAGCTGGATCACGGCGATACGGCCGAGATTGGCGCCCTTGGCATGGGCGACCGCGATCACCGCCGAGAGCGCCCCCGGGGCGGCCGCCAGCAGGGAGTCGATCCAGGACCAGCGCGCGACATAGCGCAGATAGGCGCCGGTCGCGAGCATGATGGCGGCGAGCGCGACGAACAGGACCGCGAGCGAGCCGGGATAGCGCGCCGTGGCGGCGAGCGCCTCGGGCGTCGCCGACGAGCCGATCAGCACGCCCGACATCAGCATGGTCGAATCGAACCAGGGCTTGCGCAGGTCGGGCAGGCGCTTGGCGACGCCGACGATCGAGACCAGCAGCATCGAGCCTGAGAGCCAGGCCGCCGGCACGTCGAACAGCGCGAAAAGCGCGCCGCCGACCGCCGCGCAGCCGATCACCGCCGCTTCGCGCGACAATGTCCTGAGCCGGTAGGGAATATAGGTCGGGCCGGTCATGTCTCTCGGAACAGGCGCCGAGGAGGCACGACGCAAGGCCGATCAATGAACACAGGACCCGGCAGGGTCAAACGGGAAGAGGCTGCCGCCGCGCAGGGGGGCGTTGCGTCCGGCGACGCCTCAGCCGGCTAGCGCCTTCTGCAGGCGCGCTACGGTCTCGACCAGATCGGATGCCTTGCGGGCAAAGCACAAGCGCAGCCCGGTCTCGCCGCCGGGCCCGAAGGCGGTGCCGGGCGCGAGGCCGACATTGGCCCTGTCGACCAGATCGATGGCGAGCGCGCGCGAGTCCTCGCGGCCGTCGACGCTGAAGAACTGGTAGAACGCCCCGTCCGGCGCCGAGAGCGAGACCCGGTTCGTCGCCTTGAGGCCTTCCGCGATGATCCTGCGACCCTCAGTGGCGCGTGCGATCTGCTCGGCGACGAAGGGCTCGCCCTCGTCGATCGCGGCGATGGCGGCGCGCTGGACGAAGACCGGCGAGCCGGAGGTCGAGTACTGGATCAGGTTCTCGATGACTTGCCCGAGGGCGGCGGGCGCCTCGATCCAGCCGATGCGCCAGCCGGTCATGGCCCAGTTCTTGGAGAAGGTCTGGACGAAGAGGACGCGGTCCTCGGCGTCCATCACGTCATGGAAGGAGGCCGCGCGCGGCGCGCCGCCATAGACGAAGCGGCCGTAGATCTCGTCGGCGATGATCCAGATGCCATGCTTGCGGGCAAGGGCCAGCAGCGCCGTCATCTCGTCCCTGGTCGCGGTCCAGCCGGTCGGGTTCGCCGGCGAGTTGATCACCAGCGCGCGCGTCTTCGGCGTGATCGCCGCCGCGAGCTTGTCGAGATCGAGCGAGAAGCGGCCCTGGATATAATCCATCGGCACGCAGACGGCCCTGGCGCCGGCGATGCCGATCGCAGCGGCGAAATTCGGCCAGGCCGGCGTCGGGATGACGAGCTCGTCGCCGGGCCCCGCGATCAGCCTGACGGCGATCTGGACCGACTGCATGCCGGAACCGGTGACGAAGAAGCGCTCGGAGGACAGCGGCTGCCCGTAAAGCGTCGTGTGATAGCGCGCCAGCGCCTCGCGCAATTCGGGGATGCCGCGCTGCCAGGTGTAGAAGGTCTCGCCATCCGCCAGCGACTTGTTTGCGGCGCGGATGATGAAATCCGGTGTCGGTAGGTCGCCTTCGCCGACCCAGAGCGGGATCAGGCCGGGCTTGAGCCGGCCGTGATTGACGACCTCGACGATACCGCTTTCGGGGGCGTTGCGGGCCTCTGGCCGCAAATCGGCGATCAGGCGGGCGCCCGGCAGCGTGCTCGTCGTCATCGATATGACCTCGCAGGTTCCATGTCTCCCTTTAGCCGAAGCCGGCGCCGGGAGGCATGAAATCGGGAGATCGGGTCGATCGGTCGCGGTGATGAATCGCCCGCGACCGATCGACGATTCAGACCGTCTTCCGCTTCAGCAGATCGCGGATCTCGCCGAGCAGCACGACGTCTTCCGCCGGCGGCGCAGGCGGGGCGGGCTCGGCCTCCTTGGTCCGCTTCAACTGGTTGATCGCCTTGACCACGAGGAAGAGCACGAAGGCGATGATCAGGAAATTGACCGCGACCGTCAGGAACGAGCCATAGGCGAGAACCGCGCCCTGCTTCTTGGCCTCGACCAGGACGGGCGCGTTGACGGCGCCGCTGAGCCCGACGAAATAGTTCGAGAAGTCGAGTCCGCCGAGAATGGCGCCGATGATCGGCATGATGATGTCGCTGACGAGCGAATCAACGATCCTGCCGAAGGCGGCGCCAATGACCACGCCGATGGCGAGGTCGATGACGTTGCCTTTCATGGCGAATTCTTTGAATTCCTTCAGCATTACCCTGCCCCTTCTGTGCGAATGGTCGGCCTGTCGCGTGCTCGGCGGCCTGCGCGACGCTGGCAGGCTAGCCGAGTGTCGCGTTGGTTAGAAGCCGAACTTGCCGGAATCCACGTTCGATCAGAGGGTTGGGCTCGGCCGAAAGCCGCATCGCGCTCCGCAGCGTCATGCATTAGGCTGCGATTGCCGTTCTGCCATGGAGCCAAGATGATCCCGGCCTGGTCTGTCGTTCTGGTCGCGCTCGGATATCTCTGCGTCCTGTTCGCGATCGCGCACGCAGCCGATACCTCGGGCCGCAGGCTGATGACCGGGCGGGCGCGCACGACGATCTATGCGCTGGCGCTCGGGGTCTATTGCACCTCCTGGACCTTCTACGGCTCTGTCGGCTTCGCCAATCGGGCCGGGCTCGACTTCCTCGGCATCTATGTCGGGCCGATCCTGGTGATCGGCTTCGGCCACCGCTTCGTCGCGCGCATCGTCGAGATCGCGAAATCGCAGAACATCACCTCGATCGCGGATTTCGTGGGCGCGCGCTACGGCAAGAGCGAGCGCGTGGCGGCGCTGGTCTGCCTCGTCGCGGTCATCGGCGCGCTGCCCTATATCGCGCTGCAGCTCAAGGCCGTCGCGAACTCGCTCTCGGTCTTCCTGATTGCGACGGGCGGAAAGGCGCTGACGCCGGACGTCCCGGTGCTGAGTGACCTCGCCTTCCTCGTCGCCATGGTGCTCGCCGGCTTCGCCTGCGCCTTCGGCACAAGGCATATCGACGCGACCGAGCACCAGGACGGCCTCGTGCTCGCGATCGCTTCCGAATCGGTGGTCAAGCTGGTCGCCTTCCTCGTGCTCGGCGTTTTCGTCGTCTACGGCCTGTTCAACGGGCCCGGCGACCTGCTGACCAGGGCAGCCCGGATGCCGGACGGCGCCTTGCCGATCTGGGAGCGGACCTCGAGCTGGCCGACCTTCCTGACGCTCAGCGTGCTGTCGGCCTTCGCCGCGCTGCTGCTGGCGCGGCAGTTCCATATGACCATCGTCGAGAACCGGGACGTGCGCGATGTCCGCCGCGCCGCCTGGATGTTCCCGCTCTATCTCGTGCTGATCAACCTCTTCGTGCTGCCTCTCGCCGTCGCGGGAGAATTGCTGATGCCGGGCCCCGGCATCGACCGCGACATGACGGTGCTCTTGCTGCCGCTCGAGCGCGGCGCGAGCGTGCTCGCGCTCGTCGTCTTCATCGGCGGCCTGTCGGCCGCGACCGCGATGGTGATCGTCGCCTCGGTCGCGCTGGCGATCATGATCTCGAACCATCTCGTCATGCCGCTGCTGCTGCGCGGGCGCGGCCAGCTGAGCGATCCGGACCGCTCGGCTGCGAGGGCGCGGCGCGCCGGCAACAGCAGCACCGGCGGCGACCTC
>NZ_JBHYEM010000032.1:0-37573 GCF_051860145.1 Allobosea sp.
TCCTCCTCGCCGACCGAGAAGGCGACGACCGGGATGTCGGTCGCCTTGATGCCCTGGTTGCCGAGCTCCTTGTAGAACGGCACGTTGGCGTCGCCGTTGATGGTCGAGACCACGGCCGTCTTCTTGCCGGCCGAGCCGAACTTCTTGATGTCGGAGACGATGGTCTGCCAGTCGGAATGGCCGAAGGGCGTGTAGTTGATCAGGATGTCCTCCTTCTTGACGCCCTTGGCGAGAAGGTAGGCTTCCAGGATCTTGTTGGTCGTGCGCGGATAGACATAGTCGGTGCCGGCGAGCACCCAGCGCTCGACCTTCTCCTCCTTGGCGAGATAGTCGACGGCCGGGATCGCCTGCTGGTTCGGCGCGGCGCCGGTATAGAACACGTTGCGCTCGCTCTCCTCGCCCTCGTACTGGACCGGATAGAACAGGATCGAGTTCAGCTCCTTGAACACCGGCAGCACCGACTTGCGCGACACGGACGTCCAGCAGCCGAACACGGCCGAGACCTTCTCCTTGGCGATCAGCTCGCGTGCCTTCTCGGCGAAGAGCGGCCAGTTCGAGGCGGGATCGACGACGACGGCCTCGAGCTTCTTGCCGAGCACGCCGCCCTTCTCGTTCTGCTCCTCGATGAGCATGAGCATGACGTCCTTCAGCGTCGTCTCCGAGATCGCCATCGTCCCGGAAAGCGAGTGAAGGATGCCGACCTTGATGGTCTCCTGCGCGCTCGCGGGCAGGAAGGAACCGAGCAATGTGGCGCCGGCCAGTGCGGCGCCCAGAATGACGCGACGTGTCTGTTTCACGGAAATTGTCCCCTCGAGCGACCTGCTTGACCGGGCCCTTCTTCACGAGGGCCGGCGGGCCTCCCCGGCCCGTCGCAAAAGGTTCGCAAGCGACGTGCCAACCGGCTCGAGCCGGGCGCTGGCGCGCGCAAAGCTCTGTCTCGTCACGCATTTTGGAGGCATTTCCTGCGGGCGATACTGCATTGCACGCAAGGATGCTGCATCTGCGATATTTCTGATCAATCGCTAGGCAGATTTCGTGCTCAGTTTTGAGGCATGCCGCTTCGAGTGGCGATTTTCCGCGTCCGCGCCGCGATTCCGCGAGAGGAGCACAGCGCTATTTTTGTCATTTACGTAGCCCTGAGAATCGCCCTAGCCTCTGTCTTGTCGGTAACAACTGAAAGGAGGTGATCCAGTGTCTCATTGTCATCAACCGCTGGTGCAAGGCGGGCGGACCTGGACTCATTCCCTGCGGGGGTCTTGTTCCGCGTGAGTTTTCGCGCCTTTGGGTCCGGTTCGCCGGACCGCGGTTCGACAATGGAAGGGCTGCCCGCGAGGGCAGCCCTTCTCATTTCGGGAACCTGCTGCGCGAGCCCGGTTCTGGCGCCCGCGTCCGGGACATGGCAGAATCTCAGCGTGTCTATCGTATCCCATTCCGACCAGATGAGTTTCGCCCGTGCCGTCGCCCGCGCCTGAGCCCAGCCGCGAGGCGATCCTCGATTTCGTCGAGTCGGAGCGCACCGCCGGCCGCGAGGTCGGCCGCCGCGAGATCGCCAAGGCCTTCGGCCTGTCGGCCGGCGGCAAGATCTGGCTGAAGCGCCTGCTCAAGGAACTCGCCGAAGAGGGCGAGATCGGCGGCGACGGCAAGGAGCGCCCGGTCCATCCGCGCGGCGCCCTGCCTCCGGTCCTGCTCTGCGAGATCAAGACGCGCGACCGCGACGGCGACCTCGCCGCCATTCCGCTCGAATGGAACGAGGCCGACGAAGGCGCGCCACCCCGGATCCTGATCGAGCGTCCGCGCGAGGTCCGCTCGCGCAAGAGCGCCGGCCCGGCGCCGGGTGTCGGCGACCAGGTCCTGCTCAAGCTGACCCGGCTCAGGGGGATCGACGGCTATCCCTATTCCGGGCGCGTTCTCAAGGTCATGGGCAAGGGCAAGGCGCAGGTGCTCGGCATCTTCCGCGCCCTGCCCGACGGCTCGGGCCGCCTCGTCCCGGTCGACAAGAAGGCACAGGGGCGCGAGGCACTGATCCCGAAGGGCCAGACCGGCGAGGCGCAGGATGGCGACCTCGTCTCGGTCTCGCTCAGGCGCGAGAGCCGTTTCGGCCCGCCGGAGGCGCGCGTGCGCGAGCGGCTCGGCTCGCTCAAATCCGAGCGCGCCGTCAGCCTGATCGCGATCCATGCCCACGGCATCCCCAACGAATTCTCCCCCGCTACCCTCGCCGAGGCGGAAGCCGCGCGCCCGGCCACCGTCAAGGGCCGCGAGGACTGGCGCGCGCTGCCGCTGATCACCATCGACCCCGCCGACGCCAAGGACCATGACGACGCGGTCCATGCCGCGCCCGACGATGATCCGGCCAATGAAGGCGGCTATGTCGTCACCGTCGCCATCGCCGATGTCTCATCCTATGTCCGGCCCGGCTCGGCGCTCGACCGCGAGGCGCTGGAACGCGGCAACTCGGTCTATTTCCCCGACCGGGTCGTGCCGATGCTGCCGGAGCGGATTTCGAACGATCTCTGCTCGCTGCGCGGCGGCGAGGACCGGCCGGCGCTGGCGGTGCGTCTCGTCCTCAAGGCCGATGGCAGCAAGAAGAGCCACTCCTTCCACCGCATCCTGATGCGCTCGGCCGCCAAGCTCTCCTATCAGCAGACTCAAGGAGCGATCGACGGCAAGCCCGACGAGACCACCGGGCCGATCCGCGAGAGCATCCTGATGCCGCTCTGGGCCGCCTATGGCGTCGCCTCCCGCGCCCGCGACCAGCGCCAGCCGCTCGATCTCGACCTGCCCGAGCGCAAGCTCGTGCTGACCCCCGACGGCAAGGTCGAGCGCGTGATCACGCCCGACCGTCTCGCCGCGCACCGGCTGATCGAGGAGTTCATGATCCTCGCCAATGTCGCGGCGGCCGAGACGCTGGAGAAGGCGGGCAGCCCGCTGATCTATCGCTGCCATGACGAGCCGTCGCTCGAGAAGATGCGGGCGCTCGGTGAGGTCCTGGCCTCGATCGGCATCAAGCTGCCGAAGGACGGTGCGCTCCGGCCCGTGCTGTTCAACCGCATCCTCGCCATGATCAAGGGCTCGGAAAACGAGCTCTTCCTCAACGAGGTCATCCTGCGCACCCAGGCCCAGGCCGAATATGTCGCCGAGAATTACGGGCATTTCGGCCTCAACCTGCGCCGCTACGCCCATTTCACCTCACCGATCCGGCGCTATGCCGACCTCGTCGTGCATCGCGGCCTGATCTCTGCCCTGAAGCTCGGCGATGACGGCCTGCCCCGATCGACCACGCTCGCCGAGCTGCGCGAGGTCTCGACCCGGATCTCCGCGGCCGAACGCCGCGCCATGGCGGCCGAGCGCGAGACCACCGACCGGCTGATCGCCCATTTCCTCGCCGACCAGATCGGCGCCAGCTTCGATGGGCGCATCGGCGGGGTGAACCGCGCCGGCCTGTTCGTGAAGCTCGACGGCACCGGTGCCGACGGCTTCATCCCCGCCTCGACGCTCGGCGCCGACTATTATCGCTATGACGAGGCCGCCCATGCGATGATCGGCGAGCGCAGCGGCGAAAGCTGGCGCCTGGGCGACCGGGTCCATGTCAAGCTTGTCGAGGCGGCGCCGGTCGCCGGCGCCCTGCGCTTCGAGTTGCTCTCGGAGGGCAGGCATGTGACACCGGGCCGCTCTGGCAAAAAACCGTCGCGACCACCATTGTCCGGCCGCGCGAAGAGCAAGGCGCCCTTCGGCAAGGCGGGCAGGACCAAGCCCGGCAAGAGGCGATGATGTCGGTTCAAGTTCACTCTTCCATCGATGGCACGGCTGAGCGCGACTGGCGCCTGGCCATCGGCCGCGGCCTCATGGGCCGCTGCCCGCATTGCGGCGAGGGTCGGCTGTTTCGCGCCTTCCTGAAGCCGGTCGACAGCTGCGAGGCCTGCGGCGAGGCGCTGCATCACCAGCGCGCCGACGACCTGCCGCCCTATATCGTCATCACC
Source organism: Allobosea sp. (assembly GCF_051860145.1). GTDB lineage: Bacteria > Pseudomonadota > Alphaproteobacteria > Rhizobiales > Beijerinckiaceae > Allobosea. Next base: position 3,978 of record NZ_JBHYEM010000032.1, read on the forward strand.
ATCGTCGGCCACATCATCGTCGGCGGGCTGCTGATGGCCGAGAAATATGCCGAATGGCCGATGTGGCTGCACATGTCGATCTGGCTGCCGCTGACCGTGATCCTCTCCCTCCTCCTGATGCAGCCGGTCAAGGGCGGCGTCATCGGGCTGCAATGGGCGATGCGGATGCACGGCTTCAGCGGCGAGCCCGCAAGGCCCGAGCGTCAGCCGGGCGCGTCCGTGGCGCCGCGCCCGTGAACGACAATGCCGTCATCCTGACCCAGGCCGAGCGGACCCGGGTCGCCGTCAATGTCCGGCCGCATGACGCGGCGACGATGCTGATTCTCGACCGCAGCGCGGCGCAGCCGCGCGTGCTGATGGGCAAGCGCCATCCCGGGCACAAGTTCATGCCCGGCAAGTTCGTGTTTCCGGGCGGCCGCGTCGATGCCGGCGACCGGCGCATGGTGGCGACCGGCACCCTGCCCCAGATCTGCGAGGACCGGCTCTCGGCGCGTTGCGTGCGCCCAAGCCCGTCGAAGGCCCGGGCGCTGGCGCTGGCCGCCATTCGCGAGACTTACGAGGAAACCGGCCTGCTCTTCGGCTCGGCCGAGTTCGGGGTCCCGGAGAACCCGCCGGAAGGCACCTGGGCCGAATTCGCCGGCCACGGCGTCTATCCGGATCTCGGCGCCGTCACCTTCGTGGCACGCGCCATCACACCGCCGCGGCGTCCCAAGCGCTTCGACACCCGCTTCTTCGTGGTCGACTACAGCGCCGTCGCCGGCAAGGTCGAAGGCGTGACGGGTCCGGATTCCGAACTGATCGAGCTTGTCTGGGTCAGTTTCGAGGAGGCGAGGCAGCTCGACCTGCCGACCATCACCAAGGTCATCATCCAGGAGGTCGAGGCGAGGCTTGACGCGGGATTCGGCCCGCATCTGCCGGTGCCCTATTTCTGGGAGAAGAACCTGCGCTTCGTGCGCGAGGAGCTTTAGCGCCGCTGGGCCGGCCCTGGCGTAAGGATGCGTCCGGCCGGTCATTCTTTCTTGACTTCACCGCTTGGTTGCGGCATCTCCCCGGTATCGGTTTGCCGGGTCGCCCCGGCCATTTTCTTTTATGAGGGCCAGACCGCGGCCCCCCAGGCTCGAGGATCACCCCCATGGCCAAGGCCGTGACCATCAAGATCAAGCTGCTGTCGACGGCGGATACCGGCTTCTTCTACGTGACGAAGAAGAACTCCCGCACGATGACGGAGAAGATGTCGAAGAAGAAATACGACCCGGTCGCGCGCAAGCACGTCGAGTTCAAGGAAGCCAAGATCAAGTGATCCTGGCCGATCCTTCGGCATAGGCAAGACTTCGAAAGACCGCCCCTTCCGGGCGGTTTTTCTTTTGGCCCGCTTCGCCCGTGCTCAGAATGTCGGCCTGGGCACGAACAGGCAGAACGGCTTCTGCGACGGTGCGATCACGCTGCCGGTCAGCGTCCCGCCACGTCGACAGATGTGGTAGCGGCCGTCCAGGGACGCCCGCGTCGCGCTTTCGGGAACATAGACCCCGTCATGGGTCAGATAGCCGCCCGGCACGATGCGGGGATCGGGTTCACGCGCGTCGACGTCCAGCCCCATCGGCCAGCAGTCCCGGTCGCTGCAACAATCATACGGGTACCAACTATGCGCTTGGACAAGCCCTCCGCCCGGCAAGAACGCCGCGAGGCAGAGCGCCAATGCGATGCTACGCATGGGTCGCTCCCGGTTCGAGGATGTCAGGCCAGCCTCTTCTCATCCGCAACGAGCCGGATGCGAATCGTCATCAGATTATCACGAAGCGCCTCCCCCGGGGATAATTGCGCTGCAGCGCAGCAATCCTGTGGCGCGCCCGCGATCCCGGATCGTGTTATGATGCGCGAAAGGGGACTGGCAGCAGCCGGGCAAATGCGTAGGCATGGGGACTTGCCGTAAGGGGCGGTGACCCCCATTTGCGACGCCGGTTTGATCCGGTCGCGTTTCGGGGGATTTCGTTTGACCAATGGCGACAAGAATGCCGAGCGGCACCCGCCGCCGCATAATCCGCTGCGCGGCTTCCTCAAGCTGCTCGTCGAACTCGATTCATCGCGCTTCGCGCTGAGCCGGGTCAAGGCAGCGCTGCTGCTGATCGGCTTGCTCGTGGTTTTCGGGCTGATCGGCTACGCCCTGCCGGCCTGGCTCTCGCGCTACTTCTGACGAAGAGCCGGAAAGGCGATGTGGCCGGCCGACGACGGTTCTGATGAGGCCAGATATCCCGCTGCCGACCGGCCGAGCCCTTCGGTTTCCCAGGAGATGCGGCGGACCTGAGCACCCGAGGGGCGTTTCGGGCAACCCATGATGGGCTGCGCTGGAAACGACCCTACAAGCCCGCCTTTCGATTGCAATTGAATCAGATCGATTCACCAATATTCATCGACGCTTAACCTTACCTGGAAAGGTTTACGCACGTGGTTTACGCAGCGCTGGCGACGATGACGCGGTTCCTGCCGCTTTCCTTGGCCCGGTAGAGCGCATCGTCGGCTCGCTTCGTCATCTCGGCGGGCGACGGATCGCCGGCGCGACGACTGGCGACACCGATCGAAACGGTGATCGAGATCGCCTGGGTGTTGCGATAGATGGCGAAGGGCTCGGCCTCGACCTTCTCACGGATCCGCTCGGCCACGGCGAAGGCGGCCTCGAGCGTCGTGTCGGGCAACACCACCACGACCTCCTCCCCGCCCATCCGGGCGACGAGATCGATGCCGCGCGTGCAGGCGCGCACCCGGTCCGCGAATTCGCGCAGCACCTCGTCGCCGGCATCATGGCCCCAGGTGTCGTTGACCGCCTTGAAGCGGTCGACATCGAGCAGGAGCATGGCCAGGGCGCGGGCGCGCAGCACCGATTCGTCGAACAGCGTCGTCATGCGGCTGTCGAGATAGCGCCGGTTATGCAGGCCGGTGAGCTGGTCCATCACCGCCATTTCCATCGAGGACTGCACGCTGTCGCGCAGCCGCTCGGTGAAGCGCTTGCGGCGCACCTGCGTGCGCACGCGCGCCAGCAACTCGTTGCGGTCGACGGGGCGAACCAGGAAATCATGCGCGCCGATCTCGAGCCCGCGCAGGATGCGACCGCGATCCTCCGCCTCACCCAGCATCAGCACCGAGACATTGCGTGTCCGCTCCAGCGAACGCAGCTGGCTGCACAGTCGCAGGCCATCGTGATCCTTGAGATCGAGGCTGACGAGAATCGCCTCGAAATCGCCTTCCGCCGCCTTGACCAGCGCCTGGTGCGGATCGGCCTCGACCTCGACGCTGTGGAAGGCCGAGAGCGCGTTCGACAGGCGCTCCGCCGCGGTCGGCCGGTCCTCGATCAGCAGGATGCGGCCATTCAGTCCCGATTCGGACGCTGCAGCCGCCAGCGGGTCGGCGATGCCGAGGCGTCGCGAGGCCATCGCGCGGTTGCGCAATTCGTCGGTCACCGATTTCAGCCGCACCAGGCTGCGCACCCGGGCGAACAGCGCGGTATCGTCGAGCGGCTTGGTCAGGAAATCGTCGGCGCCGGCATCGAGCCCCTTGAGCCTGTCGCTTGGCTGGTCGAGCGCGGTGACCATCACCACCGGGATATGGGCGGTCGTCGGGCCGTTCTTCAGGCGGCGGCAAACCTCGAAACCGTTCATGCCCGGCATCATCACGTCGAGCAGGACGATATCGGCCTCGCCGCGCTCGCAGATCGCCAGCGCGTCGAGCCCGTTCAGCGCCGTCACGACCCCGAAATACTCGGCCGACAGCTTCGCTTCGAGCAGCTTCACATTCGTTATGATGTCGTCGACGACAAGGACACGCGCTGACATGGCGATGCTTTCGTGTCCTCAGGCCGCGCCGGCATAGGCGCGAACGGTCTCCAGGAATTTGGCGACCGAAATCGGCTTCGAGAGATAGGCCTCGCAGCCGCCCTCGCGGATCCGCTCCTCGTCGCCCTTCATCGCGAAGGCCGTGACGGCGATGACCGGGATCGACTTGAGCGCGTCGTCCTCCTTGATCCATTTCGTCACCTCCAGCCCCGAGACCTCGGGCAGCTGGATGTCCATCAGGATCAGGTCGGGATGATGCGTCCGGGCCAGTTCGATGGCCTCGATGCCGTCGGCCGTCTTGAGCGTGGCATAGCCATGCGCTTCGAGAAGGTCGTTGAAGAGCTTCATGTTGAGCTCGTTGTCTTCGACGATAAGAACCGTCTTAGTCATGCCGCCCCCTCGTCCGCGCGCTCCGGAAAGGGCCGGCTCAATCCGGACTTTCCAAGCCGACGGCTCCGTTCGATGATCACGCTAGCACGCGACCCATTGACGAAACGCAAACCTGATCCGCCACCTGGACACGAATAATCGCCATGCCACGCCTGATCGCTTCTCCCGACGCCGAGACCCTCGCCTTGCGCGCGCTCGGCTTCCTCGCCGCGGAACCTGCACGAATCGAGCCGTTTCTGGCCGCTACCGGCGTCGGCCCCGACACATTGCGGGCAGCGGCCCGCGAACCGGGCTTTCTGGTCGCGGTCCTCGATCATCTCCGCGGCAACGAATCGTTGCTGCTGGAGTTTGCCGGAAATTTAAGCCTGAATCCGGAAATGATTGGGCAGGCGCGTGAAACCCTCGCCGGCCCGCCGCCCGGTGACCCTTGAACGACCCAGACCATAAACGCCCAGGCCAGAGAGCGCTGTGCCGCGACTGCCTCGCCGACCATGACGGCGGGGACGCACTGCTGCGCCGCTGCGCCGCCTGCGGCTCGCCGCGCCTGATCAGCCATCCCGAACGCGATACGCTCAGCCTCGCCCATATCGACTGCGACGCCTTCTATGCCGCGATCGAGAAGCGCGACGACCCTTCCCTGCTCGACAAGCCGGTGATCATCGGCGGCCGCAAGCGCGGTGTCGTCTCGACCGCCTGCTACATCGCGCGCACCTATGGCGTGCGCTCGGCAATGCCGATGTTCAAGGCGCTGAAGGCCTGCCCCGACGCCGTGGTGGTCAGGCCCGACATGGCGAAATATGTCGCGGTCGGGCGCGAGGTCCGGCAAATGATGCGGGAGCTCACGCCCCTGGTCGAGCCGCTCTCGATCGACGAGGCCTTTCTCGACCTCTCAGGCACGGAGCGGCTGCATCATGCCAGCCCCGCGGTCACGCTCGCGCGCTTCGCCAGGCGGATCGAGACCGAGATCGGCATCACGATTTCCGTCGGGCTCTCCTACGCAAAGTTCCTCGCCAAGGTCGCCTCGGACCTCGACAAGCCGCGCGGCTTCTCGATCATCGGGCGCGGCGAGGCGATCGCCTTCCTCGCCGACAAGCCGGTCAGCCTGATCCCGGGCATCGGACAGGCCAGCGCCGCCAAGCTGGCGGAAGCCGGCTTCCGCCTGATCGGAGATTTGCGCGAGGCGCCGGTCGAGGCGCTGTTCCGCCTCGCCGGAAAGGACGGGCCGCGGCTGAAGAACCTGGCGAACGGCATCGACGCGCGCAAGGTCACGCCGGACCACGAGACCAAGAGCGTCTCGAGCGAGACCACGCTCGATGTCGACCTCTCGCGTTTCGACGAGCTCGAGCCGATCCTCTGGCGGCTTTGCGAGAAAACCTCGAAACGCTTGAAGGCTCAGGAGCTTGCGGGCCGGACCATCACCCTGAAGCTGAAGACGGCGGAGTTCCACTCGATCACGCGCGCGAGCCGCCTGCCGGAGCCGACCCAACTCGCCGGGCGCCTCTTCGCCGCCGGGCGCGAGCTGCTGAAGCGCGAATGCACCGGCCAGCGCTATCGGCTGATCGGCATCGGCGCCAGCGATTTCAGCCCGCCATCGGAAGCCGACCATGGCGACCTCGCCGATGTCGCGACGCCGCGGCTGAAGGCCATGGAGGGCGCGCTCGACAAGCTGCGCGCCCGCTACGGCGATGCCGCGATCGGCAAGGGCCTGAGCCTGCGCGCGCCGGAGCGGCCGCGCTCGGAGCCCGGCGCTATTTCGCGCAACCCTGCTGCGGCAGAAGATCCAGACGCGTGAGCGTGCCGCGCAGCGCGAAGCTGCCATAATCCATCCGGACCATGCCGGTGACGCCGTTCTCGTAGAGCTCGAACGAGATCGTATAGGTCGGCGTGACCTCGCCGGAGCCGACCTTGAAATAGGAGACGGTGACCGGCCAGCGCGCCAGCTTCTCGAATTCCGGCCGCTTCAGCGGCGTCTCGGCCGGCGGCCCCTCGATGCGCTTGCCGATGACCGAGAGCGTGTCATAAACCTCCTTGCCGCTATTGGCCCCGTCATAGAGCCGCACGTTGAGCGTGCTCTGGCCGGCGCGGGCGGCCTCGATCACGGCTTTCATCTGCGCATTGGGGAAGAGCGCGTCACCGGCCTCGTGATGCGTCTCGGCCTTGGGCGCGGTCAGCTTGACGTCATAGCCCTTGGCGCCGGACTTCTTGGCGGTGCCGTCGACGATCTCGGCCGGCGCCCCGGCCACCGAGCTCTCGGTCTTGAACCGGTAGCTCTCGCCGTCGCCCGCCTCGAAGCTCGTGGTGCGGGCGTCGATGGTGCGCGGGCCGCCTTCGCTGCTGGTGAGCTGCGTCACCTGCCGGAACGAGAGCGCATAGCCTTCGCAGGCGTCGCCGGTGAAATCGAAGGCGATGCGCCCGCGCGCGGCCTCGACATTCTTGGCCGGCTTGCCGTCGTCGAGCACGAGGTCGTAGACGGCGCGATGCGGCACGAGGATGACGCGATTTCCCGCCTTCGCCGGCTGCCCGAGCGCGGCGCCGGGCAAAGCCGTCAGCAGGAGCGCCGCCGCCCCCGCCGATCCCACGAGACCGAAACCGAATCTGACCATGCGCTCGTCATCCTGCTGCATCTGACTGTGAATCTAGTGCAATGCGGCAATGGCACAAACAAGGCGGGAGCCGCGGCAAAAGCGGGGCGGCGCAACCCTGCCGAGCCTGTGCCAAGCTTGCGGGCGATCCGGCCATCGGCCATGAAGGGCTCGCACCGTTGCGAAACCTAGCGCGGCGCGCCATTTGCCGTTGTGAACCCGCATTTCCGCCGATCGAGAGCCGGAGCCTGACCGATGAGCGAAATCGAAGCCAACCTGAAAACCCTTGGCATCACCCTGCCCGCTCCGGCCGCTCCGGTGGCGAATTACGTGCCCTATGTCATCACCGGCAACCTCTTGGTGATCTCCGGCCAGATCTGCTTCGGCCTCGACGGCAAGCTCGACGACAAGCACAAGGGCAAGCTCGGCGCCGAGATCTTCAACGAGGCCGGGCTCGAGGCGGCGCGGCTTTGCGGGATCAACGTCCTCGCCCAGGCCAAGGCCGCGCTCGGCGGCGATCTGGAGCGCATCCGCCGCTGCGTGCGGCTCGGCGGCTTCATCAATGCGACCCCGCATTTCTCGGCGCTTCCGGCGATCATGAACGGCGCCTCCGACCTGATGGTCCAGGTGCTCGGCGAGCGCGGCCGCCATGCCCGCTCGACCGTTGGCGTCGCCGAATTGCCGGCCGACGCGGCCGTCGAGGTCGAGGCGATGTTCGAGATCGCCTGATGGCCGCGTGCCCCTCCCTCGCCTGGCTGGTGGCGCGGCCGATCGCGCATCGCGGCCTGCATGACGCGGCTGCCGGGCTGATCGAGAACAGCCTGTCGGCCGCCGACGCCGCCATCGCCGGTGGCTTCGGCATCGAATGCGACGTCCAGCTCAGCGCCGACGGCGAGGCGATGGTCTTTCACGATTTCGTGCTCGACCGGCTCACCGGCGAGACGGGCAACCTGAACGCCAGGACGGCGGACGCCCTTGCCGGCATCGCCCTGAAGGGCAGCGGCGACACGATCCCGACGCTTCCGGCCTTTCTCGACCGGATTGCCGGCCGCGTGCCGCTGGTGATCGAGATCAAGAGCCGCTTCGACGGCGATCTTGCGCTGACGCGCCGCGCCGCCGCGATCGTCACCGAGCGGGCCCGCCAGCCGATCGTGTTCAAGTCCTTTGATCCGCTGGTCGTCACGGCCCTGCGCGATCTCGCTCCGGCGATCCCGCGCGGCATCGTCGCGATGAACGACTACGACCGCTATCCGGACTACGCCCATCTCGATGCCGCCGAGAAGCACGCCCTCGCCAACCTGCTGCATTTCGAGGAGAGCCGGCCGGACTTCCTCTCCTGGAAAGTCGCCGACCTGCCGAGCGCGGCGCCGTTCCTTTGCCGCAAGGCGCTGGGATTGCCGCTGATGAGCTGGACGGTGCGCACTCCCGAGGAGCGCAACAAGGCCGCCCGTCACGCGGACCAGATGGTCTTCGAGGGTTTTCGTCCTTGAGCGTCACCCGCGACCGCAGCGACCTGAGGGTCCGGGTCGCAACCTCATTGAAGGCCGTGCCGGCAGCGGCCTGGGACGCCTGCGCCAATCCCCAGGCCAGGCCGGCAGGCGCCATTGCCGTCGCACCTGAATCAGCCTGCGAAGCAGCGGATTCATTATCTGAGCTCAACAGGGACAACCCCTTCGTTTCGCACGCTTTTCTGCGTGCGCTGGAGGAGAGCGGATGTGTCGGCGGGCGCAGCGGCTGGTCGCCCGCCTATCTCCTGGTCGAGGATGGCGAGGACCGGCTGCTCGCCGCAGCGCCGAGCTTCGTCAAGGGCCACAGCCAGGGCGAATATGTCTTCGACCATGGCTGGGCCGACGCCTATGAACGGGCCGGCGGGCGCTACTACCCCAAGATCCAGGTCGCCGCGCCCTTCACCCCGGCAACCGGGCCGCGCCTGCTGGTCGCGGACGGGTCGCGCGCCGACGAGGCGCGCGCCGGGCTGATCGCGGGACTGGAGGCGCTGCGCGACCAGGTCCGCGCCTCATCCATCCATGTCACCTTCGCGCAGGAGCCGGACCTCGGGGCCTTGACCGCCGCCGGCTATCTCGAACGGCACGACCTGCAGTTCCATTGGCAGAATGAGGGTTTCGCCAGCTATGACGAGTTCCTCGCCACCCTCGCCTCGCGCAAGCGCAAGGCGCTGAAGCGCGAGCGGCGCGAGGCGCTCTCCGCCGGGATCACTGTCGAGGTTCTGAGCGGCGCAAAGCTGACGGAAGCCGTCTGGGACGATTTCCACGCCTTCTACGAGGATACCGGCTCGCGCAAATGGGGCCGGCCCTATCTGAACCGCCGCTTCTTCTCGGCCATCGGCCAGGCGATGGGCGAGCGCATCGTGCTCGTGATGGCGCGCCGCGCCGGCCGCTATATCGCCGGCGCCATCAATTTTCGCGGCCGCAATATGCTTTACGGCCGCAACTGGGGCTGCATCGAGGACCATCCCTTCCTGCATTTCGAGCTCTGCTACCATCAGGCCATCGACTACGCGATCGCCCATGGTCTCGCCCGCGTCGAGGCCGGCGCGCAGGGCGAGCACAAGATTGCGCGCGGCTACCGCCCGGTCGTCACCCGCTCGGCCCATTACCTCGCCGATCCGGGATTGCGCCGGGCCGTCGCGGCCTATCTGGACAGCGAACGCATGCACATCGCTCAGGCGCAGCAGGAGCTTGCAGCCGAAAGCCCGTTCCGCAAGGGTGGCGAGGCCTGACGCAACCGACCGGATGACTGAGATGACCAGCTACGACCCCGCCAATGTCTTCGCCAAGATCCTGCGCGGCGAGCTGCCCTCGCAGACAGTCTACGAGGACGGCGAGACCATCGCGATCATGGACATCATGCCGCGCGCCGACGGCCATGTGCTGGTCGTGCCCAAGGCCGCCTGCCGCAACATCTTCGACGCGCAGCCGGAGGCCCTGAAGGCGGTGGCGCTGACCACGCAGAAGCTCGCCCATGCCGTGAAGCGCGCCTTCTCGGCCGACGGCGTCACCATCCAGCAATTCAACGAGCCCGCCGGCGGCCAGGTCGTCTTCCACCTGCATGTCCATGTCATGCCGCGTTTCGAGGGCGTCGCCCTCAGGCCCCATACCGGCGCGATGGAAAAGCCCGAGGTGCTCGCCGCCAATGCGGAAAAAATCCGGGACGCGCTGAAGGCGGGCTGAGGGGTCTCGGAACGGCCCTTCCGTTCACCCGCGCCGTCATTCCGGACAAGCCGCAGAGCGGCGCAGGTCCGGAATCCATCGTAGAGCGTAGAACCCTACGATGGATTCCGGCGCTCCGCTTCGCTGCGGCCGGAATGACGGGCGGTTTTATTGGATCGGGCCGTCGAAAAAATTTAGCGCGTCATGTCACGCGGGCGCTTACCATCTCGTCCTGTCTTCATCGAAGCTGATGGAGAAGACCATGACCCAACGCCTCAATGCCTTCCAGGTCGCCCCCGACGCCTACAAGGCCATGCTCGGCCTGCAGGACTATGTGAACCAGTCGGAGCTGGAGCCCAGCCTGCAGGAGCTGGTGAAGATCCGCGCCTCGCAGATCAACCGCTGCGCCTATTGCCTGCACATGCACATGGCCGATGCCCGCAAAGCCGGCGAGACCGAGGCCCGCATCACCTTGCTGAGCGCCTGGGAGGAGTCCGAGCTCTACACCCCGCGCGAGCGCGCCGCCCTGCGCTGGACCGAGGAGCTGACGCGACTCGCCGATCGCGCCCCGAACGACGCGGCCTTCGCCGAACTGCGCGAGCATTTCAGCGAGAAGGAATGCGTCGATCTCTCGGTCGCGATCGGCATGATCAATGTCTGGAACCGGATCAATTGCGGCTTCCGCACCCGCCACCCGCAGGATCGCCGCCGCGAGGCCGCCGCGGCCTGAGCCGCGGCGCCGTCACAGGCAGACCCGGCACAGATCCGCGCCGGCCCGTAAATTCGCACCAGCAGTGAGACCCAGCCATGAGCAAACGCCTCAATCCCTATACGATCGCTGCCGAAACCCTGAAGCCCATGCTCGCCCTCGAAGCGTCGGTGAAGGCGAGCGGCCTCGAGCACAGCCTGATCCATCTGGTCAAGATGCGCGCCTCGCAGATCAATGGCTGCGCCTATTGCCTGCACATGCACTCGTCCGACGCCATCAAGGAAGGCGAGAACCCGGCCCGGCTCTTCCTGCTCGACGCCTGGCAGGAATCCGCGCTCTATACGCCGCGCGAGCGCGCGGCGCTCGCCTGGACCGACGCGCTGACGCTGATCTCCCAGACCCACGCCCCCGACGCTGAATACGAGGAGGCGCTCCGCCATTTCAGCGAGGAGGAGATGGTCAAGCTCACCTTGCTGATCGGCACGATCAACACATGGAACCGGATCTCGATCGGCTTCCGCTCGGCCCATCCCAACGACCGCGCGCGCTGATGACGGCTGCGCCGCCGGACGACCTGTTCGAAAGCCATCGGCGCTTCCTGACCCGTCTTGCCTATCGCATGCTGGGTTCGGTCAGCGACGCCGAGGACATCGTTCAGGACGCCTGGCTGCGCTGGCACGAGATCGATGCCGCGGAGATCGCCAATCCCCGCGCCTATCTCGCCCGGACCGTGACGCGACTCTGCCTCGACCAGATGAAGTCGGCCCGCAGCCGGCGCGAGTACTATGTCGGCACCTGGCTGCCCGAGCCGCTGGTCGAGGCCATCGGGCCAGCGCCCGCGGCCGATGACGAGCTGGATGCGCCGATCGCGCTGATGCTGGCGCTCGAACGGCTCTCGCCGCTCGAGCGCGCCGCCTTCCTCCTGCACGATGTCTTCGAGCAGGATTTCGCCGAGATCGCCCGCGCTATCGACCGCAGCGAAAGCGCCTGCCGCCAGCTCGCCAAACGGGCGCGCGAACATGTCCGCATCGACATGCCGCCGCGCAACAAGGTCGATCCCGCCGAGGCGAAGCGCTTCGTCGAGGCCTTCTTCAGGGCCGTGCACAAGGCCGATCCCAGCGAGCTCCAGACCCTGCTCGCCCGGGATGTCGCCCTCCACAGCGACGGCGGCGGCAAGGTGCCCGCAACGCTCAACGTGGTCTTCGGCCTGGACCGCGTCTCGCGCTTCTTCTCCGGCATCATCCGGAAATTCGGCGGGGCAGGAGCTGAGTCGACGTTGATCCGGCCGGTCATGATCAACGGCCTGCCCGGCTATCTCAGCATCGAGCAGGGCGGGAGGCTGCAGGCCACCGCGCTCGACATCCGCGACGGCGTCGTCCACGCGATCTATGTCATGCGCAACCCCGACAAGCTGCGGCATCTGGGCCTGCAGGCTGGCTGAACCCTCAGCCCAGCCACCAGCCACCGGCGACCAGCACGACCTCCCCGGCGATGACCGCGGGGAACACCTTGCGCCGGTCGAACAGCACGATCGCCAGCGTCACCGCCAGCGCCCCGATCCTGAGCGCCAGCGGCAGGGCGGCGAGCGCGCCCGGCGGCGACAGGATCAGCTTGGCGACGACACCTGCGAGCAAGGCGGTCGCGACCGCCCTCACCCAGTCGAGAGCGGGAGAATCCCCGTCGATGCGCCGCGCGAAGACGACCGCGAGCCAGCGCCAGATCTCGCTCGGCAGCACAGCGAAGAGCAGCAGCGCGAGATAGGGCCAGAACGCGCCGTCGAGCCAGGCGATCGGCTGGGTCATGCGCGCCGCCTCCTGATCCGCTGCACGGCAAAGGCGATGCTGCCGCCGACCAGCCCTGACACGATCAGGTCGAAGCCGCCGCCCATCAGCCGGTCGGCAAGCGGTGCCAGGACCAGTCCGAGCGTCAAGGCGACGACGTCACCGCGATGCCGGATGCCGGCGGCGAGCGAGGCCAGGAAGAAGATCGGCGTCAGGCAGAGCAGCCCGGCCGCCAGCGGCACCGGCAGCGCGCCGACGAGATAATAGCCTGCGAAGGTGCCCGCCGCGCTCACGGCCATGCAGGCATTGGCGAAACCGAGGAAATAAGGGACGCGCTGGGGTGGCGCGATCCCCGGCAGGCGGCGCAGCCCCTCCGTCCAGGTGGTCACCGCGACATAATGGGCGAGCAGGAGCTGCGTTGCGACGCCCTGCCCCGGCCGCCGCAGCAAGGGCAGGATCGCCACCGTCATCGGCAGGAAGCGCAGCGACGCGAAGCCGATCGCGAGCGCGATCGCGCTCCAGGCGGCGCCGGCCGCGATCGAGGCGAAGAAGATGACCTGCGACGGCCCCGCCCAGACCAGGATGGTCGAGAGCACCGCGGCCTCGACCGGATAGCCGACGTCGCGCGCCAGCGAGCCGACCCCGACCAGTCCGAAGCCGACGACCCAGGCGGGAAGCGAAAGCGCGTCGCGCATGCCGGCCAGCGCCGTGCGCTGCCAGCTCCAGTCGGCCGATACGCTCATGGAAGAATTTGCGCGCCTGACGAAACGGGTCCGAGGGATACCGGCCGCATGGCCGGGAGATCATGACCCGTTCTAGACTGGACTACGCGAGAAACCGACATCCGGTGCCGGACGATCAGCCCTGCACCGCTTGCAAAGGCGCCCCGATCAGGAGCCGCCCTTCATGATGATGCCGATCAGCTCGTTGCCGAAATCGATCAGTTCCTTCGGCACGCCGCCGATGGCCCTCACCCCGAGATAGATCAGGTAGATGAAGGCCGGGACGAGGATCCAGCCGAGGATCTCCTCGAACATGATGCGCCGCCGCCTGCGGCGGTCGCGCTTCTCGAACCAGCCGAGCTTCTGCTTGGCCGGCTGCGCCGCAACCTCGCCGAGCGTCTGGACGGCGGCATCGTCTGTCTTGCGGCGGAAGAACACGGTCTCAGGCCTTGGTCAGCGGAACCTTGGGGACAGTCCTGACGCTTCGCAGCGCCTTCGGCGGTTCTGCCGGCCCGCCGGGCTTGCCGTCAACACCTGATTTCGGTCCCCGGCGCGGCCCGGAGGTGGCGGGCTTGCCGGGGCCGGCGATCTTCGCGCGCGACTTCGGCTTGCGTCGATGCTTCTCCGACGCAGCCGCGACGTCCTTTTCCGGGCGCGGCTTGACCGGCCCCTCGGGGAATTCGAGCCCCAGGACCTTGATGCCGGTCTCCGACTGGACCACGACGACCTTGACCGCGCCACCGGCCTTCAGCCGCCCGAACAGCACCTCGTCGGCGAGCGGCGTCTTGATCGTCTGCTGGATCAGCCGGGCCATCGGCCTGGCGCCCATCGCCTCGTCATAGCCATGCTCGACCAGCCATTCGCGCGCCTCGTCGGTGAGCTCGATCGTGACGTTGCGGTCGGCGAGCTGCGCCTCGAGCTGCAGCACGAACTTGTCGACGACACGCGCCACGACCGTCTTCGGCAGATGGCCGAAGGAGATGACGGAATCCAGCCGGTTGCGGAATTCCGGCGCGAACAGCCGGTTGACCGCCTCGGTGTCGTCGCCCTCGCGCTTGCTGCGGGTGAAGCCATAGGCCGCGCGCGCCATGTCGGCGGCGCCGGCATTGGTGGTCATGATCAGGATGACGTTCCTGAAATCGACCTGCTTGCCGTTATTGTCGGTCAGCTTGCCGTGGTCCATCACCTGCAGGAGGATGTTGAACAGGTCGGGATGGGCCTTCTCGATCTCGTCGAGCAGCAGCACCGAATGCGGGTGCTGGTCGATCTGGTCGGTCAGCAGGCCGCCCTGGTCGAAGCCGACATAGCCGGGAGGCGCGCCGATCAGCCGCGAGACGGTGTGGCGCTCCATGTATTCCGACATGTCGAAACGGACCAGCTCGACGCCGAGCGACGAGGCGAGCTGGCGCGCCACCTCGGTCTTGCCGACGCCAGTCGGTCCGGCGAAGAGATAGCAGCCGATCGGCTTCTCGCCGTCGCGCAGGCCGGCCCGCGCCAGCTTGATCGAGGAGGACAGCGCCTCGATCGCCTTTTCCTGGCCGTAGACGGTGCGCTTCAGCGTCGCCTCGAGATTGCGCAGCACCTCGGCATCGTCCTTGGAGACGGTCTTGGCCGGGATGCGCGCCATGGTCGCGACCGCAGCCTCGATCTCCTTCACGCCGATGACCTTCTTGCGCTTGTTCTCGGTCACCAGCATCTGCGAGGCGCCGGTCTCGTCGATCACGTCGATCGCCTTGTCCGGCAGCTTGCGGTCATGGATGTAGCGCGCCGAGAGCTCCACCGCCGCCTTGATGGCGTCGGCGGTGTAGCGCAGCTTGTGGAACTCCTCGAAATAGGGCTTCAGCCCCTTCAGGATCTCGATCGTATCCGGCACCGACGGCTCGTTGACGTCGATCTTCTGGAAGCGCCGGACCAGCGCCCGGTCCTTCTCGAAATACTGGCGGTACTCCTTGTAGGTGGTCGAGCCGATGCAGCGCAGCGTGCCCGAGGCCAGCGCCGGCTTCAACAGGTTGGAGGCGTCCATCGCCCCGCCCGAGGTCGCGCCCGCGCCGATCACCGTATGGATCTCGTCGATGAACATGATCGCCTTCGGGTGGGCCTCGATCTCCTTCATCACCTGCTTGAGGCGTTCCTCGAAATCGCCGCGATAGCGCGTGCCGGCGAGCAGCGTGCCCATGTCGAGCGAGAACACCGTCGCGTCCTCGAGCACCTCGGGCACCTCGCCGCGAATGATCTTGAGCGCCAGCCCCTCGGCGATCGCGGTCTTGCCGACGCCGGGGTCGCCGACCAGCAGCGGGTTGTTCTTCTGCCGGCGGCAGAGGATCTGGATCGTGCGCTGCACCTCGGCCTCGCGCCCGATCAGCGGGTCGATGCGGCCGTCGCGCGCCTTGCGGTTGAGATTGACGCAATAGGCGTCGAGCGCGCTTTCCTTCTTCTTCTTGTCCTTGTCGGCCTCGTTACCCGGGTCGGCGCGTGAATCGCGCTGCTGCTCGGGCTCCTCCTCGACGCCGCGCGGCGGCCGGCTCTCGCCGGCGCCGGGGCGCTTGGCGATGCCGTGGCTGATATAGTTGACCGCGTCGTAGCGGGTCATGTCCTGCTCCTGCAGGAAATAGGCGGCGTGGCTCTCGCGCTCGGCGAACATCGCCACCAGCACATTGGCACCGGTGACCTCCTCGCGCCCCGAGGACTGGACATGGATGACGGCGCGCTGGATCACGCGCTGGAAGCCGGCGGTGGGCTTCGAATCATCGCGCCCGTCTGTCACGAGATTGGTCAGCTCCGCATCGATGTAATCGACGAGATTGCGCCGCAGCGTGTCGAGATCGACGCTGCAGGCGCGCATGACCGCTGCCGCATCCTGGTCGTCGACCAGCGCGAGCAGGAGATGCTCCAGGGTAGCGTATTCGTGGTGGCGCTCGTTGGCGAGGGCGAGAGCCCGGTGAAGCGCCTGTTCGAGACTGCGCGAGAAACTCGGCACTGATGCGCTCCTATTCCGATTCCAGAAGGGCGAACGAATCCAGGCTGTCGATGCCCAAGATTACTTCTTTTCCATCACGCATTGCAGGGGGTGCATATGCTTGCGTGCGAGATCCATCACCAGCGTCACCTTGGTCTCGGCGACCTCGTAGGTGAAGATCCCGCATTCGCCGACGCCGTTCTGATGCACATGCATCATGATCCGCGTCGCCTCGGCCCGGTCCTTGTTGAAGAACCGCTCGAGCACGTGCACCACGAACTCCATCGGCGTGTAGTCGTCGTTGAGCAGCAGGACCCGGTAGAGATTGGGCTTGCGGGTCCGGGTCCGGGTCAGAACGGCCGTGCCGGTTCCCTCGCGCCCGCCATCGGAGGGCGGAGCGGTGCGCTTCGGGCGGTCGGCCATGGCCAGCGGCGCGCGCAGGACATCCTCGGCGCCGTCCTCCGGCACCGCCCTTGTCCCATTCGTCTTCGCTGCCATCGTTTTCAAGATTATCGTCCTGACGCTCTCCGGGAGATAATACGCCGGGAACGAATTTACAGACCTCCCCGCCGCTCCGCCAGTCCGTTCCATGCCGATTGGGCGCAAGCGTGACGGATAAACGGCATTTCGTCTCTCGCACCCGCCCCGGTTCATTGTCGCACCACATTGTCGCACCAACACGGCCTGATGGATTCTCCGAATGCCGCCCCGCCCGAGACACTGCACGCCCTCCTGCTGAAGCGCATGGACGCGCTCTATCGCCGCGACGCCGAAGGGCGGCTTCATTGCACAAACGAGTGGGAACGGCGGCCCGCGCCGAGATTTCATCTGATGCGCACCGCGGCGGGCCCGATCTTCCGCTTCCGGGCGGACGTGCCGGAAGAGGTCGCCGGCCGCCTCGCCGAGCTTTGCGAGCAGGAGCCCGCGGACCGGGCCTTCGAGGAGCTCCCCTTCCGGCATGAGCGCTATCTCGCGGTCCTGGCCGCTCACACGCCTGTGGAAAAGCAGTGGTCCGGCCCGGCCTATATGTCGGTCCGGGACGTCGCGCCGAGCCGCGTGCCGGTCACCATCGACGGCGGGAACGCCGACCTGCTGCGCGAACGCTTTGCGGACTGGCTGCCGGACGTTCCGCATCGGCGACCCTTCGTCGCCATGATCGAGGACGGCCACGCCGTCGCGCTCTGCGCCAGCGTCCGCATCAGCGCCGAGGTGCATTGCGCGGGCGTCGAAACCCATAGTGATTATCGTCGAAGGGGCTACGCCTCCGCTGCGGTCGCCGGCTGGGCGCGTGCCGTGAAGGCGCAAGGCGCCACGCCGTTCTACAGCACGTCATGGGACAATATCGCCTCCCGCCATGTCGCCGGGCGGCTCGGGATGGCGCTCGTCGGCGTCGACTTTCACGTCACCTGACGGTGCTATTTCATGAAACAAAACCAGCATTATCGCTGTCTTTTTTCAGGGTCGACTCGAGCGGCCTCCCCCCGCTCGGCGCGGCGACCGGCTATTCTCCACGAACGGAGAATCGGCTATCATCCGGTTCTGGCTGAGCCCACGCCTCCTCCCTCCGTCGGGGAAGCATTTGTCATGCGGGGCCGTTTGCATCGTCGAACCCACTGTTCGAGCTCACGCATAAGGAGGGATTGCGCCCAACGCTCGCAATAGGAGGTTCCGAAGTGAAGCTGTCCGCGCCCCTCTATCATCTGAAACGCCAGGCCAGGATCCTGTCCCGCGAGCGGAAGATTCCGCTCCACGAGGCCCTCGACCAGATCGCCGCCGGTCAGGGTTACGCCGGCTGGAGCCTGCTGGCCGCCAGGGTGGCCGCCGCCTCCCCCGCCGCCAGGCTCTTTGCCCGGCTGGTGCCCGGCGATCTCTTGCTGATCGGCGCGCGGCCCGGCCACGGCAAGACCTTGCTCAGTCTCGAACTCGCGGTGGAGGCGATGAAATCCGGCAATCGCGCCACGTTCTTCACGCTCGAATATACGATCAAGGAAGTCCTCGACCGCTTCCGCAGTCTCGGCGTCGCCTGGGCGAACTACAAGGATCTGTTCGGGTTCGACGACTCGGACGCCATCAGCGCCGGCTACGTCATGGAGAAGCTGGCCACACAGCCCCGCGGCAGCCTGGCGGTCATCGACTATCTGCAGCTGCTCGATCAGAAGCGGGAGAACCCGGACCTGGCATCCCAGGTTCACGCCCTCAAGGCCTTCGCCCGTGAGCGGGAACTGATCCTGGTGTTCATCGCGCAGATCGCCCGCTCCTATGATCCGTCGACGAAGCCATTGCCCGACATCGGCGATATCCGCTTGCCCAACCAGCTCGACACGGCGGTTTTCAGCAAGACCTGCTTCCTGAACGACGGCGAGTTGCGCTTTGCGGCGGCGGGCTAGCAACACCGATCCCGCCGCGCGCTCAACAAAAAAGCCCGGCCAGACGGCCGGGCTTCCTGAACTCAACGCAACAACTTGGCGCCGTGCCGCCTCAGCAGCCCGGCATCAGGCCTTCACTTGCCGGCCGGAACGGCCTTGGCGACGATGCCCTCGAACGGCTTGTAGGCATCCTTGGCCAGCGCGCTGTAGAGCTCGCCCATCTTGGTCAGCTGGGCGACGGCGCCCTCGAACGAGGACTTGACGTAGTCGGCCTGGATCTCGAGCGCCTTGTCGAAGGTCTTGACGCCGGCGAGCTTCTCGATCGTCGCGGTGCCGGCCTCGAAGGACTTCTTGGCGTAATCGGTGGCTTCGACGGCGATGGTCTGCACGCCCTTCGAGGTGGCGCCGAAAGCCTTCAGGGCCGCATCGACGTTCTCTTTGGAAGCCTTCTGGATGGTCTCGAACTGCTGGATCATGTTTTCCACAACGCCTCGGCGTTGCCTCCTTGCTGTGAGCCGGGGGGCCCTGTTTCCGCGCCCCAAGGTCTGATGAAAACTTCATCGCCGGGGACTTCCGCCATATTGTGCAGCGCAACATAACTGTCAAGGACGCGCTGCAATGCATCAAACGCGGGACGGCGCGACGATGCGGGGGGACGGTCCTGCGAGCCGACCGGGGAAGATCGATTGCATTTTAACGGCTCCGTAACCGCAGCCGCCTAACCTCTTGAACTGTGTCGTTCTTGCCACGCTGTAAGAGGCCGGACGACAGATCTGAGTTGAGGCGGGTTGCATGGTTCTTGGTCGCGTTGGTTCCCGGCGTGCGCGTCTTCGCGCAATCGTCGGAATGATCGGTGTTGTGATCGTCGCGCTCAGCGTCGCGACCGCTCCGGCGGAAGCGGCGCGCAAGAAGCGGCGTCATGCCGGCGGCGGCTACACGCCGCCCTACGCCGCCATGGTCGTCGACGTGAAGACCGGGCGCGCGCTGCATTCGGTCAACGAGGACGCGCCGCGGATTCCGGCCTCCCTCACCAAGGTGATGACCCTTTACCTGCTGTTCGAGCAGCTCGAGCGCGGCCGTTTCCGGATGGATACCCCGCTCAGCGTCTCGTCCTACGCCGCCCGCCAGGCCCCGTCCAAGATCGGCTTCTCGCCCGGCGAGACCATCGAGGTCCGCGACGCCATCCTGGCGCTGGTCACCAAGTCGGCCAATGACGTCGCCATGGCGATCGCCGAGAATGTCGGCGGCTCCGAAGACGAATTCGCTAGGATGATGACGGCGCGGGCCCGCTCGCTCGGCATGAGCCGGACCAGTTTCTACAACCCGCATGGCCTGCCGCACAGCCCGCCGAACATCACGACGGCGCGCGACCTCACCATCCTCGGCCGCGCCATCCAGGAGCGCTTCCCGCGCTACTACCCGATGTTCGGCACCCGCGTCTTCAACTATGCGGGCGGCTCCTACCGCAACCACAACAGGCTGCTCGGCCGCGTCGAAGGCGTCGACGGCATCAAGACCGGCTATACCCGCGCCTCCGGCTTCAACCTGATGACCTCGGCCAAGGCCGACGGCCGCCAGATCGTCTCGGTCGTGCTCGGCGGACGCTCGGGCGGCGCCCGCGACAAGATCATGGCCGACCTCGTCGTCGCCAGCCTGCCGCGCGCCTCGACCGGCGGACGCTCTTCCGTGCTCGTGGCCGATGCCGAGCCGGCCCGGATCGAGCCCCCGTCCCGACCGGCCGCGATCCAGCCGCCGGTGCAGGTCGCGACTGCGCCTGAGCCCGCGCCGATCCCGGTGCCGCGCCCGCAGATCGAGGCCGAGCCCGCGCTTCCGGCAGCGGCCCGCGCCTATGTCGCGACCACGACGCCGATGGCTCCGCCGCGTCCGCTCAATCTCGGCGCCCGGCCTCTGCAGGTTTCGGGTGTGCGCCCTGTGACCGCCACCACGACGCCCTCGGCCATGCGCTGGTCGATCGGCGCGCCGCCGGCCGACGGCAAGATCCTGCGCCCGCCGGCGAATGTCGACGTCACCTCCTCGATCGCCAAGCTTGCCGAGCCCGAGGAAGCGCCGACCGCCAAGGCCGTCGTGCAGAAGATCGAGCTGCGCCAGCCCGAGACTGCCCCCGCGATCGCCCAGGCCAAGCCGCATGAGGCCGGCCTGACCACGCTCGCCAAGGCTGCGCCCGACACCAAGGCGAGCGACGCCCGCAGCGTCGCCACCGCCTCCGGCAAATGGGTGATCCAGCTCGGCGCGACCGACGACGAGGCCAAGGCCAAGGACATCCTGAGCCGGGCCAAGGCCAAGGCGTTCGGCCAGCTCGCCGATGCTGCGCCCTTCACCGAGAAGGTCGAGAAGGGCGGCGCCACGCTGTTCCGCGCCCGCTTCGCCGGGTTCGAGGATCCGAAGGACGCCCAGAACGCCTGCGCGACACTCAAGCGCGGCGGCTTCGCCTGCTTCGCCACCCGCGGCTGAACGAACTAGGAAAGGACCTCGGCCATGTCGTTTCAGCCAGGCATTTCACTTCAGCAAAGTATCCTTGGCCTGATTGACGCGAGCGGCAAGGCCGCTGGTGCCCCCGGCATCCGGGTGGATGCGCTTCATCAGGGCCCGATGCGCCTCGCGGACCGCCCCGTCACCCGCCCCCGGCTGAAGCCCCAGGATCTCGTAGGCCTCCTGCTGCGTCATCGCGCCCGGGCGCGCCGCGCCGCCCTGCCCCGCGTCGCCGTCACGGTCTGCGTGTTCACGCCAGCCGGGCGTCCTGCGGTCGAGATAAGCCTCTAGCAGCCGCGCGCCCTCCGGATCCTGGGCCAGGCACTCGCGCATCAGGAGGCCGAGCTCCGGCAGGCTGAGGCTGTCGAGCTCGCGCCCGGTGAAGCTGCCGCTCCGGACCGTCCCGATCATCCCGCCGCTGTCATGGTCGAGTTCCATCTCGAGCAGAACCGACGAGACCTTGGAGCGGGTGCCCGGCGTTTCCTTGTTGTCCCCCCAGGGAAACCGCATGCCGCCCGGCCCATAGGCGCTCCAGCCGAGCAGCCAGGCACCGATGCCGCCGACGAAGACTGCCATGTCGAGCCGGCCGCGCATCATCAGTAGGGCCGCCACGCCGAGCGAGACGACGCCGCCCAGGGTCTTGGCGGCCTTGGCCATGACCTGCGGATTGGCTCCGGCGAAGAGTTTTGAAACCCACCAGATCAGAATGACAGCCGCGACCCCGTAGAGCAGTGTCACCGGCGTCCTCCCTCCATCGCCGCGAGCAGCCCTTTCACCGCCGGGCTGGCGCCGGCGAGCCGCGTCATCGCCTCGCGCCCGCCGCTGGCATAGGCCGCCGCCCCGCGCAGCAGCTCGAGCAGCGAACCTGGCGCGTTGACGTCGAAGCGCGCATGGGCGCCGCCGGTCAGCCGCGCCATCGTCGCGAAACCGGCGCTCGCCGCCGGATCGAAACCCTCCTGGAAGAGGAAGCCGCGGATGCCGCGCAGGCCGAGCTCGCCGGCCAGCGCCGCCAGCGCATCGACATCCTCCTCCATCGCGTCGCCGACGAAGACGAAGGCGCGCACCGGCACCGCCTTGGCCTCGTCACGGACATGCCTCAGCACGCGCGCGATCTGGGTCTGCCCGCCCTCGCAGGCGATCTGCGTCATCAGCCCGGTCAGGCGCTGCGGCTCGCCGATCCAGCCCGAGGCGCGGCATTCGCCAAAGCCCCGGAAATAGACGAGCTGCACGGCGAGCCCGCCGGTGCCGGCCGCGACCTCGAACATCCGCGCCTGCAGCGAGCAGGCGAGATCCCAGGTCGGCTGGCGGCTCATCGTGGCGTCGAGCGCGAAGACGAGCCGGCCCGCCTGCCCGGTCGCCAGCGGCGCGAGCTGCTTCGCCGCCCCGAGGAACCGGTCGATCTCGCCGGGCGCGGACGCACCGACCTGCGCCGGTGCGGCATTCGCCGGCTTGCCGACTGCCTTGTCGCTCTCCCGTGCCATGGGCCTCCCGGCTCGCAACTGAATCCAAACCTGATATTGGCCATCGCATCGGCATTTGCTACCCGTCCCTGCGCCGATGCAGGGGGAAGTGATGACGCAGCTTGCGGTTTTCGAGACGGTGGCGGCGATGCGCGCCGCCGTCGCCGGCTGGCACGAGGCCGGCGAGAAGGTCGCGCTGGTGCCGACCATGGGCGCGCTGCACGAGGGCCATATCGCGCTGGTGAAGCTGGCGCAGCAGCATGCGCGCCGCGTCGTCGTCTCGATCTTCGTCAACCCGACCCAGTTCGCGCCGCACGAGGACTTCAAGAAATACCCCCGCACCTTCGACACCGACCGCGCCTTGCTGGAGGCGGCCGGTGCCGACGCGATCTTCTTCCCGCAGGTCGAGGAGATGTATCCACCCGGCTTCGCCACGCGCGTGCTGCTGCTCGGGCCCGCCGCGGTCGGCCTCGACGACCGCTTCCGCCCGACCCATTTCGAAGGCGTCGCAACGGTTTGCTGCAAGCTCTTCACGCAAAGCCGCGCCGATTGCGCCGTCTTCGGCGAGAAGGATTATCAGCAGCTCAAGGTGGTGACGCGGATGGCGGCCGATCTCGATCTCGGCATCCGGATCGTCCCTGCCCCGACCCATCGCGAGCCGGACGGCCTCGCCATGTCCTCGCGCAACCGCTACCTCACGCCCGAAGAACGCGCACTGGCGCCGCTGCTTCACCGCGTCATGCAGGGCCTCGCCGCGCGCATCCGCAACGAGGACCCGCTCTTCCAGGCGCTCACCGACGCCCAGACCGAGATCATCACCGCCGGCTTCGAGCTCGACTATCTCGAGGCGCGCCACGCCGAGACGCTGGCGCTGGTCAACGGCCCGGCGGACGGCCCGATCCGCTTGCTGGTCGCGGCGCGGCTGGGCGGGACGCGGCTGATCGATAATATCGCGGTGTGATTCGAAGCGTGGCACGAAACCCGCGCGAACTTCGTTGAAATCACCGCATACGGCTGAGAGATGTGTGATGAGATCAAGCGGTTCCTGGAAGAATGTCGGCAAAATCACCCTGATCGGCGTGTTGAGCGCTGTTATCGCCTTCGGCGTCGCCCAGATGATACTTTGGGCGGCGCGTGAATTTGGCAAACCCAACCGCATCGAAACCGAGATGGCACGTTTCCGAGCGACCCCTCTGGTTGGCGCGCTCCTTCGCGATAATCCGAGCGCGAGTGCTGCCCTGAAGGAGGCCTTGACCCAGGATATCGATGGAAAGACCACCGATAAATCGCGAGCCAAGGTTGCGGAGTTGCGCAAGACCCTCGTCGGACCCGCGATCATGGCGGCTCAGGACGAAAAGGTGATCGCCATCTGGAAGGCACAGCACGCGCTGATGACTCATCTCGAAACAGCCAACGCCAAGCTTTGCCGGGAATTCTTCGAAACCGGGATTCGTGACGTGAATGCGCTCGATCGATCCGGCAAGGATCTGTTCAATGCTGTCCTCCAGCAGCTCGAAGCCGGCTATCTCGATGGCAAGGGAAGGCCGGGTGTCGCTCCTGTCTTGGACACACAGTACTGGGCCAAACTGTTTGGTGCGGTCGGTTTTACCAAGCCCGAGCTGGACCTGCTCGCGAATACCAAGAACGGCAGTGACCGGGAGGTCTGTGATGTCGGCTTGAAGCTCCACGATGGCGTGATGACGAAGCTCAGCATCGAGGAGCAACCACGTGCGATGCGCGCTATTCTCAGCCTCGCATGATCTGATCGGCGATCACTGCACGGCAGAGAATGTTCGCGCCGGACTGAGCTTAACTAGCGCACCCTACAACAACCCCAGCCCCGCCAGCTCCCGCCGCAGTTCCTCCGGCATCTCGCCGAGATCGCCGCCCTCCCCGATATCGCGAGGCGCGTCTTTCTCCTGCAGGTAGCGCCAGCCCTGGAAGGGCCGGAACGGCCGCGGCTGGACCGGCACCACCACCGGCTCCATCACCAAATGGCAGCGGCCGATGCCGTCGGCATCGGTGAAGGGGCGGATCTCGATCAGGCGCTGGCGCGCCGAGATCTGGCCCTTGATCACCCAGTAGAGCGAGCCGCCGGCGACGATCTCCTCGATGCGCTTGGGCACCATCCGCGTCGTGTGCAGCTGCTCCTCCAGCTGGCCGAGCCGGCGGCGCTGGGCCATGCGCTCCTCGATCCAGTCCTCGAGATCGCGGATCGACTCGGCGCCGACGCAGAGTTTGAGCAAATGAAGCGGCATGGCGCGCATCTTAATGCGCGCCCGCGAACCGGGCCAGAGTGCGCGGCATTTCTCCACAGCAGCGGGACACTCGCCAACCCTCCGCCGTCATCCCGCCCGCAGCGGAGCGGAGCGCCGGGATCCATCGTAGGGCGCAACGCTTTATGATGGATCCCGGGCCTCCCTTCGGTCGCCCGGGATGACGGCGGAGGGGAGACGGGCTAGTCAGGAGCAAGGAGGAACGATCATGCGCGGACTCGCCGGAAAAGCCATTCTCGTCACCGGCAGCACGGCCGGCATCGGCTATGCGATGGCCGAACGACTGATCGCCGACGGGGCGAAGGTGCTGGTCCATGGCCGCGACGAAGCCGAGGTCGAGGCGACCTGCAAGAAGCTCGGGGCCTCGGCCCATGGCGCGACCGGCGACCTTGCCGAGCCCGCCACCGCCCATGCGCTGGTCGACGCCACGGTCAAGGCCTTCGGCCGCATCGACGGGCTCGTCAACAATGCCGGCATCTATCCGCGCGGCGCCATCGGCACGACGACGGCAGCCTTCTTCGACCATGTCTTCGCGGTCAATGCCCGCGCGCCGCTGCTTTGCACGGAGGCCGCGATTGCCGCCTTCCGCCTGCAGAAATCCGGCGGCTCGATCGTCACCATCGGCTCGATCAACGCGCTCTGCGGCCAGGCCGACTTGACCGTCTATTCGATGTCGAAGGGCGCGCTGACGACGATGACCCGCAATCTCGCCGACGCGCTCGGGCCCGAGCGCATCCGCCTCAACTGCCTGAATGTCGGCTGGACCTTCACCGCCAACGAGGACGCGACGCAGCAGCGCGAGGGCCGGAAAGCCGGCTGGGAGAAGCATGTCTCACCGCTTTTCGCGCCGACCGGCCGGATCATGCAGCCCGAGGAGATCGCCGCCCATACCGCCTTCTGGCTCTCGGACGACAGCGCCCCGGTCTCCGGCCAGATCTACGAGGTCGAGCAATATCCGCTGATCGGCCGCAACCGGATGATCGAGACCTGACCAGCCCATGCCTGCCCAAGACTTACCGCCGGCCCAGAACCCGTCGCCCGGCTACGACTTCTCGCCCCATCTTGCGCGCTGGGGCCTCTTGCCCGACGGCGACCCGATCGTCACGCCCGGCAGCAACCTCCTGCCCGTCCGCCAGGCCGGCGCGCCGGCCATGCTGAAGCTGCCGGCGGGGGAGCACGAGCGCCTCGGCTACCTGCCTCTGGAATACTGGAACGGCGACGGCGCCGCGCGCCTGCTCGCCCGCAGCGAGAGCGGCGACGCGATGCTGCTCGAGCGCGCCACCGGCCGGCGCTCGCTCTCGGCCATGGCCCGCAGCGGGCCTGCCGCCGATGACGAGGCGACAGTGATCCTCTGCGAGGCGATCGCGCGCTTGCAGAAGCCGCGCGGCCCCGCGCCCGCCGGGCTGATCCCGCTCGAGACCTGGTTCGAGGAGCTTTTCCCGATGGCCGCCAAACGGGGCGGCATCCTGTCCCGTTCGGCCACTGCGGCGACCGAATTGCTGGCGGCGCAGCGCGAGATCGTGCCGCTCCATGCCGATCTCCACCACGACAACGTGCTCGATTTCGGCGCGCGCGGCTGGCTCGCCATCGACCCGAAATGCGTGATCGGCGACCGCGCCTTCGAATACACCATCCTGTTCTGCGATCCCGATCTCGCCGACCCCGAGCCGCCGGTCGCGATCGCGCCTGGCTATTTCGAGCGCCGGCTGAAGATCGTGCTGGCGAAATCGGGGCTGGAACGCCGCCGTCTGCTGATGTGGATCCTGGCCTGGTGCGGCCTCTCGGCGGCCTGGTTCCTCGGCGACGACGATCCGCTGGCGGAGATCAACCTCGCTGTGGCGGAGCGGGCGTTAGTGGCGCTGGACGAGCTTTAGCCGTCATGTTCGCCCTGTGGCGAGCATCCACGTCTTGAACAGCCATCGCATCCGAAGACGTGGATGATCGGGACAAGCCCGACCATAAGGGTTGGCTGAACACGGTCTAAGGATCGTCGGACTCATCCGGGGCGTAGATATCCAGATCGAGCGTGAGCCCTCTTTGGCCAATTGCCAGCATCGTTTCGGGCTTCAGCATCACCCCGCTTTCCTCCGTCAGGAACACGCCGCAGAAGATATCGCCCTGGAGCACCTCGCAGAGCTGCTTCCAGACCGCGAGGTCTCCGCTCAATCCGGCGAGCAGCGTCGAGATCTTCTCGTCCAGGTCGCCCGGCGCTTCCCTTTCGACACGGACCGACCAAAGGCCCGTCCGAGCGAGTATCGCGGTCCCGGAAGGCGTATGGAAGGTTTCGCCCTTGCGGCGCGCACGGGTGGGGCTGACCTGCAACGCAGCGCTGACGGCATCGGGGTCGAGGGTATCGCCCCGGAACCGCAACGAGATGCCCACATCAGGGTCCGCCGACATTGGTCCCGACCCCTGGTGCCGCGCGTTCGAGCGTCACGCCCTCAATCCCCCAGCACCACCACCTTCGCGCCTTCCGCCACCTGCCCGCCCGGCTCGCCCACGACCTCGGTCACGGTGCCGTCGCGCGGGGCGGTCAGCACATGCTCCATCTTCATCGCCTCGACGATCGCCAGCCGCTGGCCCTTGGTCACGAGCTCGCCCGGCTGGACGAAGAGCGCGATGAGCTTGCCATGCATCGGCGCCTTGATCACGCCGCCCGAGCCTGCGGCCGCGTCGAGATCGACCGAGAAGGGGTCGAACAGCGAAACCGCGCTTTGCCGCCCGCGATGCAGCGCAAACCAATGGCCGCGCTCGCCCTGCGCCAATGTGATCTCGTGCTCGCCCTCGTCGATCTCGTGGCCCGGCAAACTGACGCGCGCGCCCTCGTCATGCCATTCGATCTGCGCCTCGACGCGCTCGCCATCGACCAGGAGCGGCAGGCCGAGCGGCGGGCGCGGCATCAGCGAGAAGGCGTCGGCGACGATCCAGGGCGAGAGCGCCCCGCCCTCCTGCGAGGCCGCCGCGACGATGCCGGCCTCCTGGCGCTCCTCTTCGAGTTGCAGCGCCACGGCGGCGATCGCGGCGGCATCGAGCGGCTGCGGCACCGCACCGAGCGCCTCGATATTGCGCTCGATGAAGCCGGTGTCGAACGGGCCCTGCCGAAAACCCTCGGCCTCGGCGAGCGCCTTGAGGAAAGCGAGATTGGTGCGCGGACCGGCGACGATCGTCTCGCCCAGCGCCTGCGCCAGCCGGTCGAGCGCCTCATTGCGCGTCGGGGCGTGGGCAATCACCTTGGCGATCATCGGATCATAGAACGGCGTCACCGTATCGCCGGCCTCGACGCCGGTATCGATGCGGATGCCCGGCCCGTCCGGAAACTGCAGCGCCCAGAGCTTGCCGGTCGAGGGCAGAAAACCTTTCTCGGGATCCTCGGCATAGAGCCGCGCCTCGACCGCGTGGCCTTTGGCCTTGACGTCGGCCTGCGAGAATCCGAGCGGCTCGCCGGCCGCGACCCTGAGCTGGAGCTCGACCAGATCGAGCCCGGTGATCGCCTCCGTCACCGGATGCTCGACCTGGAGCCGCGTGTTCATCTCCATGAAGTAGAAGCGGTCGGCCTTCAGCCCCTCGCGTCCATCGGCGATGAACTCGACCGTGCCGGCCCCGACATAGCCGACCGCCTTCGCCGCCTCGGTCGCGGCCTTGCCCATGGCGGCGCGAACCTCGCCGCTCATGCCCGGCGCCGGCGCCTCCTCGATCACCTTCTGATGGCGGCGCTGCAGCGAGCAGTCGCGCTCGTAGAGATGGACGACATTGCCATGGCTGTCGCCAAAGACCTGGATCTCGACATGGCGGGGGCTGAGCACGTATTTCTCGACCAGCACGCGCGCATCGCCGAAGGCGCTCTTGCCCTCGCGTTGGGCGCTCGCCAGCGCGTCGTCGAAATCCTCCGGCCGATCGACCTTCTTCATGCCCTTGCCGCCGCCGCCGGCGACCGCCTTGATCAGCACGGGATAGCCGATGCGCCGGGCTTCCGCGCGCAGGAAGTCCGCGCCCTGCTCCGCTCCATGATAACCCGGCACGACCGGCACGCTTGCCGTCTCGACCAGCGCCTTGGCGGCATCCTTCAGGCCCATGGCCCGGATCGCCGAGGCCGGCGGGCCGACGAAGACGATGCCGGCCGCGGCGCAGGCATCGGCGAAATCGGCATTCTCGGAGAGGAAGCCGTAGCCCGGATGGATGCAGGCCGCGCCCGCCTGCTTCGCCACCGCCAGGATCTTGTCGGCGTCGAGATAGCTCTCGCGCGCCGGCGCGGGGCCGATCGGATAGGCCTCGTCCGCCATCTGGACGAAGAGCGCATCCTCGTCCGCGTCGGAATGCACCGCGATGGTGCGCAGGCCGAGCCGCCGCGCCGTGCGGATGACGCGGCAGGCGATCTCGCCGCGATTGGCGATCAGGATGGAAGGCAGTTTCTCGGCGATCGACATCGGCGGCGTCCTCGAATGATGCCGCCTTTATAGCCCGCCAACTGCGCCTGTCGCCGCCTTGTTGCGCAAATCCGGCTGCGCGGCTTTCCAGATCGCCCAGGCCGCCTGGAAGCAGATCGCGGCGACCACGAGATCGAACAGGTATTCCGGCCAGCGCACCGGCATGACGCGTGCCACGAGCCCGACCAGCGCGAAGCCTGTCGTCGAGATCAGGTCGTTGCGGGAGGACAGCCAGGTCGCCTTGATCACCGGATTGGCCTCGCGCCGGAAGCGCCACAGCAGACCGATGATCAGCACCGCGACGACGATGGCGCTCGCGGCCGAGAAGCCGAGCGTCCAGACCTCGATCGGCCGCGGCCGGACGATCTTGTCCCAGAGATCGTAGAGCGTGTGCAGGCCGGCCACCGCCATCACCGCGCCGATGCCCAGCGCGGCCCAGCGCTCGGCCCGCGCGTCGCGCCCGAAGACCAGCGCGGCGATGCCGTAGAGCGCGACGTCATAGACCCAGTCGACACCATCCTTGAAGAGCTGCGCATTGCCGGTCGCGCGCGCCCACATCACGACATTGCCGGCGAAGATGAAGATGCCGAGCGCGATGCCCCAGATCGTCAGGCGATAGGCCTTGGCGACGGCCGCATCGACGAAAGAGGCATGCCCGGCCTCGCCCTCTGCGTCATGGCCGGGCCTGGCATCCACGTCCCGAGATTTTTGCGGGGAATCGAATGCGGACAAGACAGGACGCTCCCGGCAGGAAGTGTCCACTGTCACCCAAAGCGCGAGCGGCGCAAGTCACACCCTGCCGTCATGCTCGGGCTTGACCCGAGCATCTCGTGACGGAAAGGCGCCCCATCCTGCCTGAGATTCTCGGGTCTACGCTGCGCTTTGCCCGAGAATGACGCCGGACGTCAGCCTCTGCCCACGAACGGCATCTTGCTGGCCATGATGTTCATGAACAGCACGTTCGCCTCGATCGGCAGGCTCGCCATGTGCAGCACCGAGGTCGCGACATGGGTGACGTCCATGACCTGCTCGACCTTGATCGAGCCGTCGGCCTGCGGCACGCCCTGGGTCATGCGCTGCGCCATCTCGGTCAGCGCATTGCCGATATCGACCTGGCCGACGGCGATGTCGTATTTGCGCCCGTCGAGCGAGGCGGTGCGAGTCAGGCCGCTGATCGCATGCTTGGTCGCGGTATAGGCGACCGAGTTCGGCCGCGGCGCATAGGCCGAGATCGAGCCGTTATTGATGATGCGCCCGCCGCGCGGCTCCTGGTCCTTCATCAGCTTGAAAGCCTCCTGCGTGCACAGGAAGGGGCCGGTCAGGTTGGTGTCGACCACCGCCTGCCACTGCTCCCGCGAGAGGTCCTCGAGCAGGATGCCGCCCGGCGCATTGACGCCGGCATTGTTGAACAGAACGTCGAGCCGACCGAACTTGTCCTTGGTCGTGGCGAAGAGGTTCTTCACCGAGGCCTGGTCGGTCACGTCGGTCGGCACCGCGAGCGCCTGGGCGGCCGGAGCCCCCGAGAGCTTGATCGTCTCCTCCAGCGCGTCCGCCCGGCGCCCGGCGAGCACCGTGCGGTAGCCATCCTTGAGGAAGGCGATGGCGACGGCCCGGCCGACGCCCGATCCCGCGCCGGTGATGATGGCGACCTTGTTGTGCCCAGACATGCGTATCCTCGCGTTTCTCTCGATTTAAACCGTTTCAGGCGCCGCGACCTTAGCACTGCATGCAGTATACGGAAGAGGCGTCGACGCAGCCCCGTCCTCCGCTCGCGGCTTGCCGAGGCTGCGCCTGCATACTCTTCTAGTTCGGGTCGGTAATACGGGGAACCACCGTCATTCCGGACAAGCTGCGAAGCGGCGCAGATCCGGAATGACGGCGAGGAGGCCGCCGTGATGTCAGCGAGGGAGGATGCGCCATGCGCAGCAGCTCCGGCCACCTCGCCGGAATCGTCGCGGGCCGTGACGAGGCAGGACCTGAGCCGTCAGGCCGCTCGACCTGGAGCCATCTCGGGCGGCATGCCGTCTTTGATGACGCCCTTGATCTGGTCCCGCAGCTCGGGCGTGTCCTGGTGCCCGTGCACCGCGACGGCATGCTGTACAGCCGCCTCCAGGAGCTCGCCCTCGTTGTCGGCCATGATCGCGACCGAGCAGTTCATCTCGCTCGGGAATTCACGGCAGTCGATGAATTTGCGTCCCATGACGTCCTCCCCGGTTGGGAGATCAGGCGCCCCTCCATCACAACGAAGGGCCGCCCCATTCACAATACGCTCACGCAGGGGCCGCTGCAAAAGGATACGCAGTCCGGCAGCCGCATGCAGGCTCGCCGGGGGAGTCTGGCGTGCCTTGCCCGTCATGGTTGGGCTTGTCCCGGCCGTCCACGTCTCAAGGTGCCGGATCCGGTGTTGCCAGTGAGCGATGCACCCTGTGCGGTGATCCTGGGCGGCCTTCCGCTTTGGGTGGGAAGTGGACCTTAACCGGCGCGATATAAGGCGGTGTAGCGGTAGCGCTACCATTATGTTCGCCGCCTTTACGTTCTGGCTCGCACATAAATCAGGTCAGTAGCACAGTTGGTTGGTGCATGCGACGAATGAAGCCTCGCTCAGAACTCGGCTACTAATGTTCATCGCGGTTGCCGGCTGTCTTGGGTTTTGGTGGTTTACCCTTAGTCGCTAGTTCGAGAGATGCCGTGGGGGGATCTAAGGCTGCCTGCCAGCTCGATGCTTTGAGTCCGAAGTGGGTCGAAGCGGACGCTGCCAGCCGAGCGCCGACTAACCCGGCCCCTTACGGCCAGAGGCTCCGCACTCAACTGTCTGTCCATCCACAGTAACTTCGGGCGTGAGCTTGACTCCATCCGGGACTACTCCTCTGCTGCCCTAGCGGCAGAGGAACGACCATGCCAACCAAGCTCAAGATCAAGATGGGTCACATCGAGTTTGAGTATGAAGGCGACGCCGTCTACGACAACGAGGCGGTGAAGGACCTCTTCAGCCATATCGAGTCGTTGGCCGGCGCCGCGCCTCCCGGCACCTTTGACGCCCTGCCGCCGCTCAACGATCCGGAGAATGGGGACGGAGACGCGGACGTTCTCGCCGGTATTGCCAACCTCTCGGTGCAAACCGTTGCAGCCCGGCTCGGTGGCAAGTCCGCGAGGGATATCGCGCTCGCCGCCGCCGCCCACCTCCAAGTGTGCCAGGGTCGAAAGAGCTTCACCCGCAAGGAGCTACTCGCCGACATGCAGCAAGCCCACGGGTACTATAATCAGGCGATGACTGGAAATCTCAGTACGACTCTGAAGCGGCTCGTCGCTGGGAAGCTGCTCATGACGATGACGGGCGATCAGATGTCCCTGTCTGCGAACGAACTGGCGCGCTTGAAGGCCAAAATTGCTCAGTCCTGACGATCTCAAGCTGGCCCTCCAGCGCGACGGCCTATCCCGGGCCGACAAGGTCCTCCTTGTCATCGCGAGCCTCAACCAGCCGGCGAAGAACCCCGCCATCATGGCGCGGGCGCAGGAAGCCGGCTGCAACATGAAGACGTGGAATATCGCCGACATCCTGACGAAGGCAAAGGGCACAACCCTTAAGATGCCCGGCGGCTACGAGGTGTCGGAGAAGGGCCACGCGCGGCTCGAAGAACACGGCGTAAGCAAGCTTCCGCCCGCCGCCGCGAAGGTCGCCCAGGACCTGCGCAAGCACTTGGCCTCGATCAGGGACGACACGACGCGCGCCTTCGTAGCCGAGGCCATCCAGTGCCACGAGGCGGCCCTCTACCGGTCAGCCATTGTCATGTCGTGGCTCGCTGCGGTCGGCGTCCTGCACAACGAGGTGGTGGCCAACCATCTGGCAGCCTTCAACACCGAGGCGAAGAAGGTCGATGGGAAGTGGAAGGTCGCGGCGACCACGGACGACCTCGGGCGCATGAAGGAAGTCGACTTCCTCGACCGGATCGCAGCCATCGGGATGGTCGGCAAGAACGTGAAGACGCAACTCGTGGCTGGCCTGAACCTGCGGAACGGCTGTGGCCACCCGAACAGTCTGAAGGTCGGCGCCAACGCGGTCGCCGCCCACATTGAGATGCTGCTCCTCAACGTGTTCGATAAATTCGCCTCCTGACGCCCTCTCTCCTTGCCCAGCTAACGGTTCTCGCGATCTCGGGAGCGACAATCCTTTACCTCGAGACGCGTTGATCAGAGACATCCCGACTCGGGCATTTGCGACCGAAGCGGACATCAGGAACGTCCGCAATGGGTCGGAAGCGAACTCGGCCGCCATCTCGCCACCGCTACGTCACAGCAGCGCGCTTATCCCCGCCCTTCGCATCTCCCCTATAATCCTCCGCATCCCATCCCCGAGGGGCAGCCAACCGGAGGCATGTCGTGTGGCGGGGTGGGTGCGGCGCCTGCGGGCGAGGGTTGCGCCTCGCTCCCGGGAGGCTTCGGGAACCG
>NZ_JBHYEM010000033.1:0-30079 GCF_051860145.1 Allobosea sp.
ATGTCGAGCGCGCGGCCGAAGGGCACGGCGGCGATGGCGGGCGGCAGCCCTTCGAGCAGCTCACCGAGCGGCCGGTCGAGCGGCACGCCTTCGCGCAGCAGCGTCGCCGCCATCACATGCTTGCTGATCGAGGCAAGGCGGTTCGGCGTATCGGGCGTGAAGGGCGTGCCATGCTCCAGGCTGGCGAAACCGCCGCCAAAACCCTCATGCCGCCCCGCGGCATCGAACAGCACGATTGCGCCGCCCGGCCCCGCCTCGCCCGCCCAAGCCGCCGCGATGGCCTGCGCCTCCGTCCTCGCCTTGATCCAGTCCGTCATCTCATCCTCCGTGAACCCGGCATGTTAGAGAGGCCGGCGCGGAGGAACAGGCCCGTCCGCCGCATGGCGGGAAGGCGCGCCATGCGTCAGCCGGCTAAGCTGCTTGCTGGAGCCTCGCGAGCGGGATGAAAAGCGGCGCGAGCAAGCCATCCAGGCTGAGGGTCTCGGCCCCGAGGCCCATGGTCCCATCGGCAAGGGAGCGAGCGAGCGCTGGATCCATGTCGCGGCTCAGCTCCAGGAATTTGCGCATGACGGCTTCATCGGGGAGCGGGTCGTCCGGATCGCCGCGCGCCGCGGTGGGCTTCGATGACAGGATCCGGCCGTCGCGCATGGTGATCCGAAGCGTCGCAAGCCGCTTGGCCGGAAACTGGCGCGAGAGGTCGGCGTCCTCATGCAGGACGATTCGCTCGCGCATCGCTGCGATGGCCGGGTCGGCGAGCCCTTCGGCCCCGATCTCGGCGCCGCCCAGCCTGCGGCGGACGAGGAAAGCGGCCAGCGGGAAGCCGAGCGCATATTGCGCGGCTTCGGTGGTCAGCGGCGGCGCCGCGCCCAGCCGCACGGCCTCGGCGAAGCTCCCGACCTCGACCCGGACGATCTCGTCGGCGGCGATCTCGTGCTCGGCCAGCAGCATCGCGGCCGCCTCGACCGCCGGCTGGGCCCAGCGGCAGACAGGCCAGGGCTTGAAATACTGCTCCAGGATGTACCAGCGGCTCCCGAGATCGGCCCAGAGGCCGGCCTGCTCCGGCGCCTCCAGCGTGATCGCAGGCGCGCCGGTAAAGCCGTCCTGCGCCAGATAGGCGGCCGAGACGCCAGCGAAGGCGCCCCAGCCCGAACCGTCCTTGAGCATGGTCGGATGGTCGATGCAGCGCATCATCTGGCTGCGCGGACCATGATATTCGGCGATGCCGAGGGCGTGGCGGGTCCGGCCGTGGTCGAGACCGAGGAGCCGCGCCGCGACGGCGGCGCAGGCCAGCGCGTTCCAGGCGCCGGAGGTATGGTAGTCGCTGACGCTGCCATGCAACGCGATGCCGGCCCGCGTCGCGATCTCGTAGCCGAGGACGAGCGCGGTCAGCACTTCGCCGCCGTCGAGCCGCCCGTCGGCGATGAGGCCTTCGGCATCGGCGACGGCGAGCAGCGCCGGCAGGATCGCGACGCCGGCATGGCCCTTGGTCAGGGCATGACCGTCATGGGCGTCGAAGGAATCGATCGTCGAGGCGCCGGCGAAGGCGGCACCCGCGGCGCTGGCCCGGCGTCCGTCGAAGAGCAGCCTGGCGCCACCCGCGCTCGCGCCCATCTGGCGAAGCGCGAAACCATGCACGATGCGCGAAAGCTCGGTGCCGCGACCGCTGGCGGCGACGCCGACGAGGTCGAGCAGGCAGCGCCGCGCCTGGTGCAGCACGGGCTGCGGCAGATCGCCCGGGCGCAGCCCGTGGATGAAGGCGAGCGGCGACATGGTTCAACCCTCTTCGGTCTGGGAGAGCACGGCATCGAGAAGGCGCCGGACGCGCCTGGGATCGCTGTCGCGGATGGTCGGCAGTCGGGCGCGGGCGGCCTCTCCGTCCGAAAGGGCGATCTCGGCGACGACGAGATCCGGCTCCGCCCCGGCCTGGCTGAGAACCGCGCCCGAGGCGTCGAGAATGCGCGAGCCGCCCCAGAAATCGAGCCCGCCACGACGGCCACAATGATTGGCGAAGATGGTCGGCAGGCCGTAGGTCAGCGCGGTATGGGCGAGATTGACCTCCCAGCCACGCGCATTGTCGAAGCCGCCGCCGACCGCCTCGCGGGCCGATGCCGTCGGCAGGATCAGGAGACTTGCGCCGGCGAGTGCGGCGAGCCAGGGCCAGGCCGGGTTCCAGCTATCGGCGCAAATCAGGGTCGCTGCCCGCCAGCCGCCGGCGAGCGGCGCCAGCGCGAGCGCGTCGCCCCGGGCATAGACCTTGTCCTCGCGCATTTGCCCATAGCCCGGCAGGTTGAGCTTGCGATGCACCGAGGCGACCACACCCGCGGCGAGGAGAGCCTGCGCATTGAAATGCGCGCCATCGGAGCCACGCTCGATGAACCCCACGGAAACCGCCATCGGCGCGGCGGCCCCGGCCAGCAGCGCGAGCTCGGCGGCGTCGCGTGCCAGTCCGAGCGCCTCGCAATCGGGATCGGAGAGGTAATCGGTGAGCGAGAGCTCGGGGAAGACCAGAAGGTCGACGCCGGCCCGGCGCGCCCGCTCGATCATCGCGACATGGCTCGCGAGATTGCCGGAAACATCGCCGGGACGGCATTCGATCTGGGCTGCGCCCAGCCTGAGGCGGGACATCGTCGCTCGCGATCTACGAAGCGGAGGCCTTGCGCCTCCGCTTCGTGACATGGATCAGACCAGGGACTGTGCCTTGAGGAAGCCTGCGGCGACCTCCTCGATACTCTTCTTGTCGACGTCGACCGAAGCATTGAGCCTGGCCATGGTGGCGTCGTCGAGCTTGGCGGACAGCGCGTTCAGCGCCTCGGCGAGCTTCGGGTTCTTGTCGAGCGTCTCCTTGCGGATGACGGGGGTCATCGCATAGGTCGGGAAATAGCCCTTGTCGTCGGTCAGGATGACGAAATCGAAGGCCGGCACGCGCCCGTCGGTGGCGAAGACGAGGCCGACATCGACTTGGGCATCGCGCAGCGCCTGGTAGACCAGCCCGGTATCCATGCGCACGACGTTCTCGCGGCCGAACTCGAAGCCATAGGTGGTCTGCAGCGGGTTGAGCCCGTCCGGCCGGGCATAGAACTCGGCATTGCAGCCGAATTTCAGCGCCTGGCCGCCCTTCACCTTGGCGGCGAGATCAGCGAGCGACTTGATGCCCTTCGCCTCGGCGTCCTTCTTGCGCATGGCCAGCGCATAGGTGTTGTTGGCCTTGGACGGGTTCAGCCAGACCAGCCCCTTGGCGGCGTCGAGCTCCTTCACCTTGGCGTAGGTCGCGGTCGCATCCATCTTGTCGGTCACCTTGTTGAAGGTGATCAGCGAGGTGCCGGTATATTCCCAATAGACGTCGATCTGGCCGGCCTCCTGCGCCTGGCGCAGCGGCGTGGTGCCGAGCCCGGCGCGCTTGTCGACGGTGAAGCCCTTCGCCTTGAGCATCTGCGTCGTCATCTCGGCCATGATCTGCTGCTCGGTGAAATTCTTGCCGCCGACGACCACGTTCTGGGCCTGGGCGGAGAGCGGCGCCACCGACAATGCGAGCGCGGCGCCGGCGAGAGCGAGAAAGCTACGTTTCAGCATGGTTGTTCCCCTTTGCTTGGTTGAAATCACGCTGCTCAGCGCAACGGGTTGACGCCCTTCGGAACCAGCCAGAACTGGATCTGGCCAATCATGAAATCGACGAAGATGGCGAGCAGCGCCGTCGGGATCGCGCCGGCCAGCAGCATGCTCGGCTCCATCAGGTCGATGCCGGTGAAGATCAGCTCGCCGAGACCGCCGCCGCCGATCAGGAAGGCGAGCGGCACCGTGCCGATATTGATGGCAAGCGCGGTGCGGATCCCGGCCAGGATGACGAAGACCGCGTTGGGCAGCTCGACGCGGAACAGGATCTGGCGCGGGGTCATGCCCATGCCGCGCGCCGCTTCGATCAGCGGCTGCGGCACCGAGCGCAGGCCGGCGATGGTGTTGAGCACGATCGGCAGCAGCGTCAGCACGAAGAGCGCGAAGATCGCCGGCGGCGAGCCGATGCCGAGGAAGGACATCGAGATCGCGAGCAAGGCGAGCGTCGGGATGGTGGTGCCGAGATTGACGACCTGCGTCACCGCATCGGCGACGCCCTCGAAGCGCGGCCGGGTCAGCAATACGCCCAATGGAATGCCGACGGCGATCGCGATCGCGCCAGACACCGCCGCCAGCGCGAGATGCTGGCGGATGAGATAGAGCACGTCCTTGCCGTGGCCGAGGATGGCGGGCAGCAGGCCCCGTGCCTGCAAATAGGCCCCGAAAGCGAAGACCGCCGCCAGGAGCAGCAGGCGAAACGCGCTCTGGAGGCCGGTCGCCGCCATCTCAGCGGTCCCTGTAGGTGGCGCCGAGCACCTGGGTGATGCCCTTCTGCGTGATGTAGCCCTTGAAGAAACCGTCATCGTCGACGCAGGCGAGCCAGGTCACGCCATGGGTGAACATCTGCGAGACGGCCGAGCGCAGGTCGTCCTTGACGTTGACAATGCCGGGCAACGGCTCCTGATGCTCGCCGACCAGCCCCTTGAGCTCGCGCGCGGCCTCCGCCCGGATGACGCCGCGGGCCCGGCCGCGCGGACCGACCATGACGATCGAGACATGGCCGTGCTCGTCCATCAGCTTCACGGCAGTCTCGAGCGTGTCCTCGGCGCGCACCCGCGGCGGGTCGCTCATCATCGCATCCGTGACCTTGATCAGGCGCAGCCGCTTCAGCGTCCGGTCGGAGCCGACGAATTCCGAGACGAAGGCGTCGATCGGGTGGGCCAGGATATTGTCCGGCGTGTCGTATTGGATCAGCTTGCCGTCGCGGAAGATCGCGATGCGCGTCGCCATCTTCACGGCCTCGTCGATGTCGTGGCTGACGAAGACGATGGTCTTCTTGAGCTCCGCCTGGAGCTTCATGAACTCGTCCTGGATGACCTCGCGGTTGATCGGGTCGATCGCGCCGAAGGGCTCGTCCATCAGCAGCACCGGTGGGTCAGCGGCGAGCGCGCGGACCACGCCGACACGCTGCTGCTGGCCGCCGGAGAGTTCCTTGGGATAGCGCTTCAGGAAGACGCCCGGGTCGAGATTGACCATCTCGAGCAGCTCGGCGGCGCGCTTGCGTGATTTGGCGCGCGGCCAGCCGAGCAGGTCCGGTACGACGCAGATATTGTCCTCGACCGTCATGTTGGGGAAGAGGCCGATCTGCTGAATGACATAGCCGATCGAGCGGCGCAGCGTGACCGCGTCGACCGAGGCGGTGTCGCGACCGTCGACGAAGATCTTGCCGGAGGTCGGCGGGATCAGCCGGTTGATCATCTTCATCGTGGTGGTCTTGCCGCAGCCCGAAGGCCCGAGCAGCACGCAGACGGCGCCCTCCGGCACTTCCATGTCGATGCGGTCGACCGCGACCATGGTGCCGAAATGCTTGGAGACCTGGTCGAGACGAATCATCTCAGCCTCAATCCGGGAGAGGTCAGGAATCGCTGGGTGGCGATGAGGGCGTAGTCGGCGATGATCGCGAGCAGGCTGACGGCGAAGGCGCCGGTCAGGAGCTGGCGGATATCGGTCTGCGAGATACCGCGCGAGATGAAGGTGCCGAGCCCGCCGGCGCCGATATAGGTGGCGATCGCGCCGATCGCGATGTTGAGGACGACGGCGCTGCGCACGCCGTTGATGATCACCGGCAGTGCCAGCGGCAGCTCGACCCGGCGCAGCCGCTCCAGCGTGGTCATGCCCATGCCCTTGGCGGCCTCGCGCAGCGCGGGATCGACATTCATGATCGCCGTATAGGTGTTCCGGATGATCGGAAGCTGGGCATAGAGGATCAGCGCGATCACCGCCGGCAAATAGCCGATGCCCTGGCCGACCAGCGACAGGATCGGGATCAGGATGCCGAACAGCGCGATCGACGGGATCGTCATGATCACCGCCGCGACATAGAGTACGCGGTCGGCGGCGGTGCGGCTTTGGGTGATCAGGATGCCGAGCGGGACGCCGGTCAGGATGGCGACGCCGACCGAGACGCCGACGAGGGAGACATGCTCGAGCATGCGCTGCCCGATCACCGGAAGATTCGCCATGATGAAGGCGATGGTCTCCACTGCGCTCCCCTCGCGACGGTTATCCGCCTTGTCGAAAGGAAGTGTCGATCAGAACCGTTCCAGGCTCGGGCCGAGGAAGCGACATGGAATGTCGCAGAACCGACGCCGCCGGAACGCGCCTGTGAAGGCCTGACTGCACGCTACGCCATCTTCACCGCCATCCAGAGCGCCATCGCCACCATCATCAGGTTCTCGGTCAGCGAGACGAAGCCGAGCGGCACCTTGCTGCTGCCGCCGACGCAGGCGCATTTGAGCTCGCGCCGGTCGATATAGACGGCCTTGAAGACCGAGGCCGCGCCCACGATACCGATGAAGGCGGCGACCGGGATCGACAGCCACATCATGACGCCCGCGACCATCAGCACCCCGGCAAAGAGCTCGGCATAGGGATAGACATAGGAATAGGGCACGTAGCGGCGCGCCAGCAGGTCGTAGTTCAGGAACATGGACGAGAAGGTCTCGATGTCCTGCAGCTTCAGCAGCGCCAGGATGCACATGCTGAAGGCGATGAACCATTCCGCCGCGCGCAGCGTGAAGACCGAGCCGAGCGTCGCCCAGCTCGCCGCCATCGCCATCAGGGCCGCCACAGTGAAGACCACGATCACCGGCTCGTAGCTGACCGCATCGGGATCCTTGACCGTCTTGCCGAAGAAGCGCCGCAGGTCGTCGTGACCGCCGATGCGCTTTCCATCGATGAAGGTCTGCGGCGTCGTCTTGACGCCGTGCTCGGCCTTGAACGCGTCGGTCTCGGCGCGGGTCTTCAGCCAGTGGTCCTCGACCGCATAGCCCTGACGCTTCAGCAGGTCGACGGATTTGAGCCCATAGGGGCAGACATGCTCGGGCATGACCATGCGATAGATCACCGCCCGCTTCTCCGCCGTCGCCATCGCCGGTCCCTCCTGCATGTCGGTAACCCGAAGCGGCGACCAGCGTTCCCGTCGCTTTGGAATCCGGGCCGAAATGTCGCGCCGTCGATCAGCCCGGCGCCCGTCCGGTCGCGGCCTCGCGGCTGCCGTCGGCGCGCTCTGCCTCGCCTCCCGTGCGGCCGCGCAGCTGCGACGGCCTGACGCCCTGCAATCGCTTGAACCAATGGGCGAAATGCGAGGTTGAGGTGAAGCCGGCCGCGATCGCCACCTCGAGGATGGGCCGGTCCGAATAGAGCAGGAGCTCGCGGGCCCGGTCGATGCGCAGCGAGAGGTAATAGCGCGCCGGGCTCATCTCGAGATAGCGCAGGAACAGGCGCTCGATCTGGCGCGCGCTCATGCCGGTGCGCTCGGCGATCTGAGCGATCGAGAGCGTGTCCTCGACATGGTGCTGCATCAGCCGGATCGCGGCGCGCACCGGCGGCGGCAGGTTGGCGAGGCGCTCCTGGCGGCCGCCGCTCTGGTTGTCGCGCTCGTCGCGGATGCGCTCGTGATGGAACTGGTTGGCGACGCGGCGGGCAAGATCGCCGCCATGGCGCTCGATGATCAAATGCAGCATCAGGTCCATCGCCGCAGTGCCCCCCGAGCAGGTCAGCCGGTCGCGATCGATCTCGTAGATCTTGTCGGTGCAGACGAGATCGGGGAACTCCTCCTGGAAGGCCGGGCGGTTCTCCCAGTGGATGGTGCAGCGATAGCCGTCGAGCAACCCGGCGCGCGCCAGCAGATAGGTGCCGGTCGACAGCGAGCCGACCGCGACGCCGGCACGCGCGGCCTTGCGCAGGACCGAGAGATAGCGGCGCTCGTCGACCGACTGGATGCGCAGGCCGCCGCAGACGAACAGGTAGTCCGTGCCGGCGAGCGCCGTCTCGACCGTCTCGGTCGGCAGCGGGATGCCGTTCGAGGCGGCCAGCACCTCCCCGTCCAGGCTCGCCAGGCGCCAGCGCCAGGCCTCGCGGTCGATCAGCCGGTTGAGCGAGCGCAGCGGCTCGATCGCCGACGCGACGCTCATCATCGAAAAACCTTCGACGAGCAGAAGGGTGACGATGCGCGTGCCCGCCGGTCGCTCTGTGGTCACTGCCGTCCCCATCCCTGGCCACGCCGTGATGATGCTGCGGACGCTCTGCGCAGAAAAGCGGCTTTCCGACATTGTTACAATGAAAACGACGACGGCCTGTCGCAAAGCTCATGGGCCAGGTCGGAATGTTCCGGCCGCGCGGAGGTGCGCCGTCGCATCATCGTGGACCCATCGCTTTCGAGGTCCGCCCATGATCGACCGCGACCATATCCGCCGCCTGCTCACTGAGCGCCGCGAAGGCTTCAGCCTGCCGCAGGCCTTCTATGTCGACGAGGCGATGCACGAGGCCGACATCAAGGCCGTGTTCGAGACCGAATGGCTCTTCGCCTGCAGCGCCTGCGAGATCCCGAAGCCGGGCGACTATGTCACGCTGGAGATCGGCACGAACCCGGTCGTGATCCTGCGCGACCGCGACGGCGGCATCCGCGCCTTCCACAATTCCTGCCGGCATCGCGGCTCACGCATCTG
Organism: Allobosea sp.; assembly: GCF_051860145.1. GTDB lineage: Bacteria > Pseudomonadota > Alphaproteobacteria > Rhizobiales > Beijerinckiaceae > Allobosea. The sequence continues at coordinate 8,559 of NZ_JBHYEM010000033.1, forward strand.
CGCCAAGGCGAAGGGCCGGGCGACGCGGCTGGTCTGCCCCTATCACCAGTGGGTCTACGAGCTCGACGGCAGCCTGCTCAACGCGCGCCAGATGCCGGCCGATTTCGACCGCGGCGGCTATGGGCTGAAACCGGCCCATGTCGAGGTGATCTGCGGCATTGTCTATCTCTGCCTCGCCGAGACCCCGCCGGACATCACCCGCTTCCGGCAGGCAGTGACGCCCTATATCGCGCCGCATATGCCCGACCGCACCAAGGTCGCCTTCGAGAAGACGATCATCGAGGAGGCGAACTGGAAGCTCGTCATCGAGAACAACCGCGAATGCTATCACTGCGCGGCGAACCATCCGGAGCTGCTGGTCTCGCTGGTCGAGTTCGCGCTGCCGGACGATCCGCTCGGCCCGGCGCAGTTCCAGGAGCTGATCGCGCGGAAGACGGCAAAATGGGACGACCTCGGCCTGCCGCACCAGCCGGCCGATGGCGGCAACGAATTCCGCTGCATCCGCCTGCCCTTCCATGAGGGCGCGCTGTCCTTCACGATGGATGGCGGCTCGGCCTGCAACAAGCTGCTCGGCGATTTCACCGATCCCGATCTCGGCTCGGTGCGGATGTTCCGGGCGCCGAACAACTGGAACCATTTCCTCGCCGACCACATCATCCATTTCCGCGTGCTGCCGCTCTCGGCGGGCCGGACGGCGCTGCGCACGACCTGGCTGGTGCATGAGGATGCGGTCGAGGGCGTCGATTACGACATCAAGCGCCTGACCGAGGTCTGGACCGCGACGGACGCGCAGGACGCCGAGCTCGCCGCCGTCAACCATATCGGCATCCGCTCGATGGCCTACCGGCCCGGCCCCTATTCGCCGTCGGAGTTCATGCTGACGCATTTCACCAACTGGTATGCCGGCAAGATGCAGAATTTCGTCGGAACGCCCTCGCCGATGAGGATCGCTGCGGAATGAGCGAGACCGAAACGCTGGAGCCGCCAGAGACCAAGGACCGAGCGGCGATGCTGATGTTCGCCCTGGTCGAGATCCGGCCCGAGACGCACGACATCAAGACCTTCGTGTTCCGGCCCGAAACCGGCGCGCTCGCCTATCAGGCCGGCCAGTCGATGACCCTGAAACTGTCGCTCGACGGCGAGACCGTGCATCGCACCTTCTCGCTCGCCTCGGCGCCCGGCCGCGACGAGACCGTGGCGATGACCATCAAGGCGCATGCCCGTGGCCGTGCGACGCGCTTCATGCATGAGCGGCTGGCGGTCGGGGACCGGATCGAGGCGCGCGCGCCGCGTGGGCGCTTCGTCATCGCCGGGCGCAACGGCGACCATCTGGCGCTGGTCTCGGCCGGCTCGGGCGCGAGCCCGCTGATGGCGATGCTGCGCCACCTCGCCGCCACGGCGCCTGAAGCGGATATCGCCTGGCTGCATGCGGCGCGAACGCCCGCCGACCTGCTGTTCGGGGCAGAGCTGGCTGAGCTGCAGCGACGCATGCCAAATCTGAAAGTCGCGATGCTGGCGAGCCAGCCTGAGCCGGGCTGGTTCGGCTTCTCGGGCAGGCTCAATCGCCGGCTGCTCTCCGTGGCGGTCCCGGATTTCGGACGACGCGAGGTGTTCTGCTGCGGGCCGGCCGGCTTCATGGACGAGGCCCGGCTGATCCATGCCGCCGAGGGCGGCCGGCGCCAGCCGTTCCATGTCGAGCATTTCGGTGCGGTTGCGCCGGCTGCTCCCCTGCCGGTGCCGGACGATGCGCCCGAAGCCGGGTTCAGCATCCGCTTCGACGGCAAGAGCTTCTCCGCCCGGGCCGACGAGACCTTGCTGCAGGCCGCGACGCGCCAGACCGTGGTGATCCCCTGCGGCTGCGCCTCGGGGATGTGCGGCACCTGTCGCGTCAGCCTGGTCGAAGGCGAGGTCGCGATGCGACACGAGGGCGGGCTATCGGCCGAGGAGGAGGCGCAGGGCTTTATCCTCGCCTGCTCCTCGCGACCGCGCTCGGATGTGACGATCGCTTCGTAAGGCAGCTCTGACTCGTCATTGCGAGGAGCGCAGCGACGAAGCAATCCAGGGGCAGAGTGCGCGGGCCTGGATTGCTTCGCTGCGCTCGCAATGACGTTACATCACGCCGCCAGCGCCTCCTGCGCCGCGAGCGCCTGCCAGCCCTGCAGCTCGCGCCAGTTCGGCTCGAGCTCGGCGAAGCGGGCGAGCTTGAAGGAGGAGATGTCGGCAAAGGAGCAGGCCCCGTCGACGACGAGGTCGCGAATGGCGTGGCCGCTCGCCGGCGAGAGGCCGAAACCGACGCTGGAGAGGGTCGCGACCACGACATTGTCCGGCGAGGTAAGCCGGTCGATCACCGGCCTGCCGTCCGGCGTGTTCTCGATCACCCCGGCCCAGGAGCGGATGATGCGGGCATGGCTCGCCCTGGGCAGCAACTCGGCCAGCCTGCGCCCGATATGGCCCATCAGCGGCGTCGCGGGCTTGGCCGGCGCGGAATTGTCGAGGACATCGAGCCATTCATGCGGCCCGCCGCCATAGGCGAGGTTGCCGCGCAGGGTCTGGCGGCCATAGAGGCCGTTGCCGTCGACACCGCCATAAGGCATCAGCGGCAGCGGCTCGGTGACGATCATCTCGGCGCGGGCCGAGGCCATCGGCACCTCATGGCCGAGCATCGCCGAGAGACGGCCGGTCTGCGGGCCAGCGGCGATGACGAGCTGGTCGCAGGCGATGACGCCGCGATCGGTCTCGACGCCCGTCACCTTGCCGCCCGCCATGCGGAAGCCGGTGACGGCGCAATGCTGCATGACACGGCCGCCATGGTCCTGCAGCGCCCAGGCATAGCCCTGCAAGGTGCGGTGCGGATTGGCGTGGCCGCCGAAATGATAGAAAAAGCCGCCGATCATGGTGTCGCCGGCGAGCGGGACCAGTTCGCGGATCTGCTTCGGATCGAGGATCTCCGACCTGAAGCCCTGGCGCTCGGCATTGCGCAGGGCCCGCGCATAAAGGCCCATCTGGTGCTCGCTAGAGGCGAGGCGGATGCGGCTCGGCGCGAACTCGGTCGGGTAGCCGAGCAGCGCGTCCATTTGCGGCCAGAGCCGCTGCTCCTCCATGAAGAGGGGCGAATGATGATGCGAGCAGCCGCCACCGTTGCGGCCCGACGCCTCCCAACCGATCATCCCCTTCTCGATGACGAGGACATCGACGCCGTCGCGCGCCAGCCACCAGCCGGCGCTGAGGCCGGTGACGCCGCCGCCGACGATGACGACCGAAGCTCCCCTGACCTGTTCCATCGCCGCCTCGCTCACTCGCTCGCCACGGGGCCGGTCGCGTCGTTGGACGCCACGGTATAGAGCTCCGGCACGTCCCAGAACGGGCGCCATTGCGCATGCATGCCGAACCAGGTGTCCCAGTGCTCGGCCTGCTCGGGAGCTTCCGGAAGCTGGCCGGCGACCGACAGAGGCAGCGGCCGGACCGGAGCGCGGTAGCTCGCCAGCGGGATCGCCGAAAGCGGGACGGCGCCGCCGAGCGCGAGCAGCGCGGCGACCTGCTCGCGGCAGCGCCTGCCCTGGCACGGGCCCATGCCGGCGCGCGTCAGGCGCTTGATCTGGTCCGGATTGGGCGGCTCCTCGCCGAGCAGGGCCGAGAGCGAGCGATCATTGCGGCGCTCGTTCTGCCAGTCGAGATAGCGCGGCGGCCGGACCTCGAGGATCTCGCGCGCCGTGACCTCCTCGCATTGACAGACATGCATCTCGCCGCGCGCCTCGACGACACTGGCGCGTACCCAGGCGAGACGATAGGCGCCAAGGTCATGATCCGGGGTATCGGGAACGACCGCGGCGGGAATAGCGCCGGCATCGGCTAGGCCGAGCGCAGCGACGATGGCAGCGACGGCGCGCTTGGCCTCGCGCTCAGACAGCGAGCGATCCCGGGTCTTCGCCGGCCAGAGGCCGGCGCAGTCGCCGATCGCGTGAATGCCGGTTCGGGAGGTGCGCTGGTCTGCGTCGAGCACCGGCGCATAGCCGCCACGCTCGGGCTGGAAGGCGATCCGGCAGCCGAGCGCATCGAGAAGATCGATCACCGGGGTCGCGCCAACGGCGAGCATGATACCGTCGCAGGCGATGCGGCGCTCCTCGCCGGTGGTGCGGCCCTCGGCATCGACCGCGCTGACCAGAGCGGCCTCGACGCCGTCGCGCCCCGCAGCCTCGCGCACGACATGACGGGTCAGGATCTCGATCCCGCCGGCGCGCAAGGCCGCGACGAGCTCGGCCGGTCCGACCGGCTCGGCCGCCTGCTCGACGATCGCGGCAAGCTCGACGCCAGCCTCGCGCAGCGCGAGCGCCGCCGCCAGGGCCTCGGCCGAGGTGCCGAGCAGCACGATCCGGCGCGGCGCGAGCGTGCCATAGCGCGTGGCGAGCGAGACGGCCGCCGTCGCGCCCATCACGCCGGGCTTCTCCCAGCCCGGGAAGGCGAGCCCCATGTCGCGCCGACCCGCCGCGACGACGACATGCTCGGCGCCGACCAGCCAGGAGCGCTCGTCATCGACCAGGCCGGCGACGGTGCCGGGCAGCCAGGCGACGCCGGGCCCATTGCCGTAGAGCCCCCAGCAGGCGGTGCCGAGGCGCAGGTCGACGCCGGCCTCGAACGCGGCCTCGATCAGGGGCTCGGAGGCAACGAGCGCCTCCATCATGGCGTTGCGGTTGCGCGCCTCGCCGGCCATGCCCTGCCCGTAATGCAGCGGCACGTCGTCGCCCATCGTCCTGAAAGGGACCGGGTTCTCGTCGACCAGAACCACCGAGAGCCCGCGTTCCGCAGCTTCGATCGCGGCCGTCAGGCCGGCATGCCCTGCCCCGATCACCAGAAGCTGAGCCCGCTCCGCGACCTGAAGGTCCTTGCCGGCGACAGATTTCGGGTCATGCGGATGAGCGGAGGACATGGCGCGTCTCGTGAAGTCGATGGCGGCTATTGTTCCGCGCCGCAGGCCGGGCCAGCCAGCGATTTGCGACAGGCGGCTGCCGGAATGCGACACCCATCGGGCGCCGCCTCAAAGCACCTTGTCGAGAAAGGCCCTCGTCCGCTCCTCGCGCGGGCTGCCGAAGAGATCGGCCGGCGCGCCGTGCTCGACGATCAGCCCGCCATCGGTGAAATAGACATGGTCGGCGACCTCGCGGGCAAAGCCCATCTCATGGGTGACGAGGATGCAGGTCATGCCCTCGGCGGCGAGATCCTGGATGGTGACGAGCACCTCCTTCTTGGTCTCGGGATCGAGCGCCGCCGTGACCTCGTCGAACAGCATCACCTTCGGGTTCATGGCGAGCGAGCGGGCGATGGCGACGCGCTGCTGCTGGCCGCCGGAAAGCTCGCCCGGATAGGTCGCGAGCTTGTCCGAGAGCCCGACCTTGGCGAGCAGCCTGCGGGCGCGCTCCTCGACCGCCGCCTTGTCCTGCTTCAGCACGTGCAGCGGCGCCATCATGACGTTCTGCAGCGCGCTCTTGTGCGGGAACAGGTTGTATTGCTGGAAGACGATGCCGACGTCGCGGCGCAGCGCCAGCTTGTCGAGCGCAGCGTCATTGACCTCGCGGCCGGCGACCTTGATCGAGCCCTTGCTGATCGGAACCAGCGCGTTGATGCAGCGCAGCAGCGTCGACTTGCCGGAGCCGGACGGCCCGATGATGCAGACGGTCTCGCCGCGGCGCACGGTCAGGCCGACATCCTTGAGGACCTTGAGCGCGCCGAAGGATTTCTCCACGCCCGCGACGACCACGACGGGCTCGCCCAGTTGATGCCGGCTCGCCATCGCGTCAGCCCTTCACGTTGAAGCGGCGCTCGAGCGCCAGGGTCGCCCGCGCGATCGGGTAGCAATAGGCGAAGAACATCAGCAGCAGCAGCAGATACATCGGGATCATCAGCTCGGGCCGGCTCTCCGCGACCAGCGCCGCGCGGGTGATGGTCAGCCCGTCCTGGATGCCGACGACCGAGATCAGCGTCGTCGCCATGGTCAGGATGGCGTAGAGGTTCATCCAGGGCGGGATCATCCGCTTGAAGGCCTGCGGCAGGATGATCATCCACATCGTCTGCCTGCGCGTGAAGGCGAGCGCCTCGGCCGATTCCCATTGGCCGGAGGGGATCGACCTGATGCCGCCGCGCACGATCTCGGAGACATTGGCGGCGACCGGCAGCGCCAGCCCGATGATCGCCTTGACCCAGGCGGGGAAGGCGATGGTGAGGCCAAACAGCCTGAACTCGAAGGGCAGCAGGAACATCGCGTAGAACAGCAGCACCAGCCAGGGCGCGTTGCGGAAGAACTGGGTCAGGCCCCAGGCGCTCTTGCGCAGCGGCGCGACGAGCGAGACCTGCGCGATGCCGACCAGCAGGCCGACGAGGGTGCCGAGCGCCATAGAGAGGAAGCTGATCAGGATGTTGAACAGGAAGCCCTCGAAGATCAGCGGCGCCCAGCGCAGCAGCACGGTCATCGCGCTTTCGGTCGCAGGACGCGCCGCGACCTGGGCCAGCGTCAGCGAGGCGCAAAAGAGGATGGCGAAGGAGGCAAGCGTGCCGCCGCCGAGCAGCGTCGGAGCGGCAAAGCCCGAAGGAGCGATCGGCGTCGGCGCCCGGAAGGGCATGAGCACCGGCAGGTCGGTTACGCCCGCCCTCATGTCGAATAGCCGGGGATGCGCATCGCCCGCTCCCAGCGCCCCATGATCCAGACCAGCACGGCGACGAGCGCGACATAGGTGACGAGCAGGACGTTCATCATCTCGCGGACATTGAACATTTCCGACCAGATCTGCGAGGCGGCATAGAGCAGCTCCGGCACGCCGATGGCATAGGCCAGGGTCGTGGTCTTCACCAGGTTGATCAGGTTGTTGTTGAGCGCCGGCAGGCAGATGCGGAAGGCGAGCGGCAGGACGACATGGAGATAGAGCTGCAGGCGGGTATAGCCGAGCGACTCCGCCGCCTCGATCGTGGTCGAGGGCACCGCCTCGATGCCTGCCCGAAAAATCTCGACATTGAAGGCGCCGGCGAAGAGCGAGAAGGCGATGATCGCCCAGCCGGTGCCGGAGACCAGCGGAGACTGGCCGCCGAAACCGTCGCCGACCGTCGGTAGCAGGCTCGCCACGGCGAAATAGAAGAAGGAGAGTTGCACCAGCGGCGGCGTGTTGCGGAAGAATTGGACATAGGCGCGCACGACGAGCCGCCCGATCCGCGAATTGCCGCCGGCGAGCCAGACGCCGAGAAGGCCCAGCGCCAGCGAGGCGACGATCGAGACGACGCAGATATAGATCGTCGTCCATAGCCCGGTGAGGAAGCGCGAGCGGTCGAACGCGTCGTAGAAGACCGAGAAGTTCAGCCCGTGCGCGTCATTGAGCCACTGGAAGAAGGAGGCGATCATGGGAGAACCTTGGCAAGCTGCGCGCCGTCATGGTCGGGCTTGACCCGACCATCTCGGAAACCAGCTCTCTGGTCACGAGATTCCCGGGTCTGCGCTTCGCTTCGCCCGGGAATGACGGCTGAAGCTTACGACGCCGCCTTCAGCTTCTTGTTGGTCTCGATCAGATAGGGGCTCTGCTTGATGCCCCATTTGGTCTCGAGCTCGAGCAGCTTGCCGCTTTTGTGCCAGTCGACCGACATCTCCTTGAGGAGCTTGCCGAAGGGCGCGTCCATGTCCTCGAGCCGGATGCCGATGGCCCAGAGCTGCGGGTCCTCGGAGACCAGCGGCATCTCGTAATTCGCCCATTTCGCGTCGCCGCCGGCGAGCGTCGAGACGATCAGCGTGTCGTCGAACAGGAAGGCGACGCAGTTATTTCCCTGCAGTGCGTTGAGCGCATCCGGCACCGAGGGGAAGACGACGAGCTCGGGCGCATACATCTGCGTGACGCGGCGGTTGTAATAGGCGCCCTGGACGCCGCAGACCTTGCGGCCCTTCAGGTCCTCCCATTTCTTCAGGTTGGCGCTCTTGGGCGCCAGCACATTGGTGGCGCCGGCATAGTAGTTGGGCTCGACCATGCCGACGACCTTGCGGCGGTCAGCGGTGTCGCCCATCGTCGCCAGCACCATGTCGATGCGGCCCTGCTTGAGGAACTCCATGCGGTTGGCCGCGATCACCGGGAGCATCTCGAGCTTGACGCCGAGCTTGTCGGCGACGGACTGGGCGAGGTCGATCTCGAGCCCGACGATCTTGCCCGACGGCTCGAGGAAGCCCCAGGGCTTGTAGTCGTTCTTGACGCCGACGGTGAGGACGCCCTTCTCCTTGATCTTGGCGAGCGAGTCCTGGGCGAGCGCCGGCAAGGCGGCGAGCATGGCGGCGCAGGCGAGCGCGAGCGTGATGGTACGTTTCATGGCATCCGGTCCCCGTTATTCGTTGGACCTAGAGTTCCGGCCTATGCCGCGGAAGATTTGTCGCAAAGCGACGTTTGCTTGATCTTCAGCGCCAAACCGCCTTGCGGTGGGGAACGCGCTCGGCGCGAGGCGAATGGCTGAAGCGGGCGCGATAGGCCCGAGAAAAATGGCTCGCGCTCGAAAAGCCGCAGGCCAGCGCGATCTCGAGCACCGAGAGGCTGGTCTGGCGCAGCAGGTCACGGGCGCGCTCCAGCCGCAGGCCGAGATAATGCTCGCCGAGCGAGCGGCCGAGATGCAGCCGGAACAGCCGCTCGAGCTGGCGCAGCGAGACGCCGGCGGTGCGGGCGAGCTCACCACGCGACAGGGGCGCCTCCAGGTTCTGCTCCATCCGCCCGACGACGCGCAGCAGCGGCGCATGGCTGACGCCGAGCCGTTCGCGCAGCGGCATGCGCTGCGGCCCCTCGCCTTCCCTGACATGGGTCTGCAGGAACCATTCGCTGACCGCGAGCGCGAGCTCGCTGCCATGCTCGCGGGCAATGACGGCGTGCATCATGTCGAGGGGGGCGGTGCCGCCGCTGGAGGTCAGCCGGTCGCGGTCGATCTCGTAGAGCGAGCGGCGCAGGTCGAGATTCGGGTAGTCCTCGATGAAGGCCGGCGCATGCTCCCAGTGGATCGTGAAGCGATAGCCGCCGAGCACGTTCGCCCGCGCCAGGATATAGGGCCCGCCCGAGACGCCGCCGAGCCTGACGCCGCGGCGCGCCAGCTGCCTGAGCCAGGCGAAGGTGGCGGGATGCTGGAAGGCGGCCGGATTGCCGCCGGCGCAGACGAGAAGGTAGTCGAGCCGGGCCTCCTCGCCGACGCCGAAATCGGCCCGGATGTCGACGCCGTTCGAGGCCGGCGCCGGGGCGCCGTCGATCGAGACATGGCTCCAGCGATAAAGATTGCGGCCGGAGAGCCGGTTCGCGGCGCGCAGCGGCTCGATCGCGGAGGCATAGGCGAGCAGCGCGAAATCGGGGATGAGCAGGAAGCCGACATGAGTCGGCGCGGCTTCGCTGCCTCCGTCGCTCAAAGTCAAACTCGCGTCGCTGATGGTCATGTCCGCCAGACTATGTTCGGCAATCTCACGATGACAAGCCCGGCGCCAAATCCTGTCCGGCCGAGACCTTCTGGTACAAGACCTCCGGGTATCCGATGCGCTATTCGATCTTCTCCCTCGCTGCCCAGACGCTGAAAGGCCATCGCGGCTGGACGCCGGCCTGGCGCGACGCCGCGCCGAAGGGCGAATACGACGTGCTGGTCATTGGCGGCGGCGGCCACGGGCTGGCAACAGCCTATTACCTCGCGAGCCAGCACGGCATCACGAACGTGGCGGTGATCGAGAAGGGCTATATCGGCTCGGGCAATGTCGGGCGGAACACCACGATCATCCGCTCGAACTACCTCCTGCCCGGCAACACGCCGTTCTACGAGCACTCCCTGAAGCTCTGGGAGGGGCTGGAGCAGGACATCAACTACAACGCGATGGTCAGCCAGCGCGGCGTGCTGAACCTCTTCCATTCGGACGCCCAGCGCGACGCTTTCGCTAGGCGCGGCAACGCCATGCGGCTCGCCGGGGTCGATGCCGACCTGCTCGACCGCGAACAGGTGCGCGCCATGGTGCCGTTCCTGAACTACGAGGATGGCCGCTTCCCGATCCAGGGCGGGCTCCTGCAGAAGCGCGGCGGCTCAGTGCGGCACGACGCCGTCGCCTGGGGCTATGCCCGCGCCGCCGACCAGCGCGGCGTCGACATCGTCCAGAACTGCGAGGTCACCGGGCTCGACATCACGGACGGCCGCATCACCGGCGTGCAGACGACGCGTGGCGCGATCAGGGCGAAGAAGGTCGCGCTGGCCGTCGCCGGCAATTCCTCGCGGCTGGTGGCGATGGCCGGGATGCGGCTGCCGATCGAGAGCCATGTGCTGCAGGCTTTCGTCTCGGAAGGCGTCAAGCCGCTGATCGACAATGTCGTGACCTATGGCGCCGGTCATTTCTACATCAGCCAGTCGGACAAGGGCGGGCTCGTCTTCGGCGGCGATATCGACGGCTACAACTCCTACGCCCAGCGCGGCAATTTGCCAGTGATCGAGGACGTGATGGAATCGGCGATGGCGCTCTGGCCGGGACTCGGCCGCATCCGCATGCTGCGCCACTGGGGTGGCATCATGGACATGTCGATGGACGGCTCGCCGATCATCGACCACACGCCGGTCCAGGGCCTCTATCTCAATGCCGGCTGGTGCTATGGCGGCTTCAAGGCGACGCCGGCCTCGGGCTGGTGCTTCGCGCATCTGATCGCCCGAGACGAACCGCACGAGGTCGCGACCGCCTTCAGGCTCGACCGTTTCGCGACCGGCCGCGTCATCGACGAAAAGGGCGCCGGCGCCCAGCCAAATCTGCACTGAGCCGGCTCAGGATACCTTCCCCATGCGCATCACCTGCCCTTATTGCGGCGCCCGCGACGTCCAGGAATTCACTTATCTCGGCGACGCCAATCCGAAGCGGCCCGACGGAATGGCAACGACGGAAGCGGCGATGCACGACTATGTCTACCAGCGCGGCAATCCGGCCGGGCGGCATCGCGAGCTCTGGTATCACGGCGCCGGCTGCCATGCCTGGCTGGTCGTGACCCGCAACACCAGGAGCCATGCCATCGAGGCGGTCGAGCCAGCCAAGGCGCTCGCCAAGGGAGACGCGGCATGAGCGCCGAGCAGCCTTTCCGCCGCGGCGATGGCGGCCTGATCGAGCGGGCGCAGCCGCAGGGCTTCCGCTTCGACGGCAAGAGCTACCTGGGTTTTGCCGGCGACACGCTGGCCTCGGCATTGCTCGCCAATGGCGTGCGCCTCGTCGGCCGCTCCTTCAAATACCACCGGCCGCGCGGCATCCTCTCGGCCGGGCCGGAGGAGCCCAATGCGCTGGTCGAGCTGCGCTCGGGCGCACGGCGCGAGCCGAACACGCGGGCCACGGTCGCCGAGCTCTATGACGGGCTCGAGGCCGCCAGCCAGAACCGCTGGCCCTCGCTCGCCTTCGACATCCTGTCGGTCAACTCGCTGCTCGCGCCGGCCCTGACCGCCGGCTTCTACTACAAGACCTTCATGTGGCCGGCGAGCTTCTGGGAGAAGCTCTACGAGCCGCTGATCCGCCGTGCGGCGGGACTCGGCCGGGCCGCGATGGCCGAGGATCCGGACCATTACGAGAAGGCCTTCGCCTTCTGCGACGTGCTCGTCATCGGCGGCGGGCCGGCCGGGCTCTCGGCCGCGTTGGCAGCGGGGCGCAGCGGCGCCCGCGTCATCCTCTGCGACGAGGATTTCCGGCCGGGCGGCCGCCTGCTCGCCGACAAGCGCGAGATCGAGGCGCGCGCCGGCTCGGAATGGCTCGCCGACACGCTCGCCGAGCTTGCGAGCCTGCCCGAGGTGCGGATCATGCCGCGCAGCACGGTCTATGGCGTCTATGATCACGGCATCTATGGCGTGATCGAGCGCGTCAACGACCATCTGCCGGTGCCGCCGGCGCATCAGCCGCGCCAGCGGGCCTGGCGCATCCATGCGAAGCGCGCCGTGCTGGCGGCCGGCGCGATCGAGCGGCCGATCGTCTTCGCCGGCAACGACACGCCGGGCGTGATGCTGGCCGGCTCCGTCAGGGCCTATCTCAATCGCTATGCCGTGCTGCCCGGGCGCGAGGCCGTGGTCTTCACCACCGGTGACGATGGCTGGGCGACAGCGCGCGACCTCGCCGCCGCAGGCGCCAGGGTCGCGGCCATCGTCGATCCGCGCCCGCAGCTCGATGCAGCGCTCGTCGCACTCGCCAAGGCGATCGGCGCGCGCCTCTTCGCCGGCAGCACCGTCAGCCGCGCCTCGGGCGGCAAGGCGCTGAGCCAGGTGACGATCCGCGAGGCCTCGGGACAGGAGACAGGCATCGCCTGCGACCTGCTCGCCGTCTCGAATGGCTGGAACCCGACGCTGCACCTGACCTCGCACCAGAATACGCGGCCGGTCTGGGACGAGGCGATCCAGGCCTTCGTGCCGGGCACGCTGCCCGCCGGCCTGAGCGTCGCCGGAACCGCCGCCGGCCGCTTCACCCTGGCGCAGACGCTGGAAGACGGCGCACGGCTCGGCGCCGAGGCCGCAGCCGATTGCGGCCTCAAAGCGAAGGCGCTGCCGCCCGTCCCGAAGACCGACCCGGAGGCGAGCGCGGTCTCGCCTGTCTGGCGGGTCAAGGGCGGCAAGGGGAAGGCCTTCGTCGATTTTCAGAACGACGTCACCGACAGCGATGTCGAGCTTGCGGCGCGCGAAGGGTTCAAGCCCGTCGAGCATCTCAAGCGCTACACCACGCTCGGCATGGCGACCGACCAGGGCAAGACCTCGAACATCAGCGGCCTCGCCATCATGGCCGAGCAGACCGGCAGGACGATCCCCGAGACCGGCACGACGATCTTCCGCCCGCCCTATACGCCGGTCGCGATCGGCGCGCTGGCCGGCCATCATCGCGGCAAGGATTTCCGGCCGATCCGGCTTGCGCCCACGCATCGCTGGTCGCAGGAGCAGGGCGCCGTCTTCGTCGAGAGCGGCGCCTGGATGCGCGCCCAGTATTATCCGAAACCCGGCGAGGATCATTGGCTGACCACGGTCAACCGCGAGGTGCTGGCGGTGCGCAACGGCGTCGGTCTCTGCGACGTCTCGACGCTCGGCAAGATCGACATCCAGGGCGCCGGCGCCGCCGAGTTCCTCGAGCGCGTCTATATCAATGGCTGGAAGGCGCTCCCCGTCGGCAAGGCGCGCTACGGGCTGATGCTGCGCGAGGACGGCTTCGTCATGGATGACGGCACCACCTCGCGGCTGGCCGAGGCGCATTTCCTGATGACGACCACCACGGCCAATGCCGGCAAGGTGATGCAGCATCTCGAATTCTGCCACCAGGTGCTGTGGCCCGATCTCGACGTCCGCATGACCTCGGTCTCGGAGCAATGGGCGCAGGCCGCTATCGCCGGGCCGAAGGCGCGCGAGGTGCTGCGCGGCGTCGTCGATGCCCAGCACGATCTCTCGAACGAGGCCTTCCCCTATCTCGCGGCGCGCTCCGTCACGGTCGGCGGCGGTATCCCCGCCCGGCTCTTCCGCATCTCCTTCTCCGGCGAGCTCGCCTATGAGCTCGCCGTCCCGGCCGATCATGGCGAGGCGATGATGCAGGCTCTGATGGCGGCGGGCGCCGAGCACGGCATCACGCCCTATGGCACCGAGGCGCTCGGCGTGATGCGGATCGAGAAGGGCCATGTCGCCGGCAACGAGCTCAACGGCCAGACCACCGCACGCGATCTCGGTCTTGGCCGGATGATGTCGTCGAAGAAGGATTTCCTCGGCCGCGTCATGGCCGGGCGCGCGGCGCTGGTCGAGGCGGACCGTCCGATGCTCGTCGGCTTCAGGCCGGTCGAGACCGGACAGCGCCTGCGCGCCGGCGCGCATTTCATCGGCATCGGCAAGCCGGCGACCATGGCGCATGACGAGGGCTACATGACCTCGGTCGCCTATTCGCCGGTGCTGAAGCACTGGATCGGGCTCGGCCTGCTCAGGAACGGGCCGCAGCGCATCGGCGAGCGCATCCGCGCCGTCGATCCCGTCCGCAACGGCGACATCGTCGTCGAGATCTGCAACCCGATCTTCGTCGATCCGGAAGGAGCGCGCCTGCATGTCTGAGGCAGCGACCATGGCGGCGTGGCAGCCGCGCGGCCCCTGGGCCGGCATCATCGCGCCGGGCCCCTTCGGCGCGACCGGGCAGGCCGGAATCTCGGTCGCAACGCGCGACGGGCTCGGAATCGCCAGCCTGATCGCGACGGAAGGCGGGCACGATGCGCTGGCAGCGGCGCTGAAGCCGATGGGGCTCGATCTGCCGGCGACGCCGCGCGCCGTCTTCGCGAACGGGCACGGCCTGATCTGGGCCGGGCCGGAGCAATGGCTGCTCATCGCCGAGAGCCGGGACGGCTTCGCGGAGCTGCTGCGCGACCTCGGTGCGGTGGCGGCCGTCAGCGACCAGTCGGACGGTCGCGCGACATTGCGGCTGTCGGGACCGAATATCCGCGACGCCCTCGCCAAGGGCTGCATGATCGACCTGCACCCTTCGGTTTTCCCAGTCGGCGCAACCGCCCTGACGAGCATCGCCTATATGGGCGTGCATCTCTGGCGGCTCGCGGACGATCCGGCGTCGGGCGACGGGGTCTTCGAGATCGCGGCCGCGCGCAGCATGGCGGGCAGCTTCTGGTCCTGGCTCTCCGCATCGGTCGCGGAATTCGGCTGCCTGGCGACGACGGGACGAGGTTGAGCGCAGCGCGGCGCGCGCCCTCAAAACCTCGCCTTTTTCCCATTTCTCTTCAGGAGGACCGCCCTGACCGGGCGGCGCCAGCCATGTCCGATCGTATCGCCATCCTCACCCTCTCCTGCCCCGACCGTCCGGGCATCGTCGCCGCCGTATCTAGCCTGCTGTTCGAGACCGGCTGCACCATCCGCGACGCCCAGCAATTCGACGATCTCGAGACCGGGCGCTTCTTCATGCGCGTCGTCTTCGAGCGCCTCGACGAGAGCCGCTCGCATGCCGAGATCACCGAAGCGTTCGGCACGCTCGCCGAGCGCTTCGCCATGGATTTCACCTTGCGCGAGCAGCATGCGAAGAAGCGCGTGATGCTGCTGGTCTCGAAATTCGACCATTGCCTCGCCGACCTGATCTATCGCTGGCGCATCGGCGAATTGCCGATGGAAATCGCGGGAATCGTCTCCAACCATGGCCGCGACAGCATCGCCTCGACCGATATCGGCGATCTGCCCTTCCATCATCTTCCGATCACCCGGCAGACCAAGATGGAGCAGGAGGCACGGATCTGGCAGCTCGTGCAGGAAAGCGGCACCGATCTCGTCGTGCTCGCGCGCTACATGCAGGTCCTGTCGGACGGGCTCTCGGCCAAGCTGCTCGGCCGCTGCATCAACATCCACCATTCCTTCCTGCCCGGCTTCAAGGGCGCCAAGCCCTATCACCAGGCGCATGAGCGCGGCGTGAAGCTGATCGGCGCGACGGCGCATTACGTCACGCCCGACCTCGACGAGGGGCCGATCATCGAGCAGGACGTCGAGCGCATCTCGCATCGCGATACGCCCGACGCGCTGGTGCGCAAAGGCCGCGATATCGAGCGGCGCGTGCTGGCGCGGGCGGTGCTGCAGCATCTCGAAGACCGCGTCGTGCTGAACGGCAAGAAGACCGTCGTCTTCACCGATTGAGGGCGCGACATACCGGGCTGCGCGGAAACTCCCTGCGGCCCGCCTCAACAACACGCATACGCCTCGTATGCGTGTTGACATACGGCACGTATGCTCCGATATGCCGCCATAGGGGGCGTATCTCAGGGAGGCGGGGATGCCTGCCTTGCCTGAATGGAGTGAAAAACGATGGCGAAACGCGATGCGGTCTTTCCTGCCGGACGGCAGGCGCTCTACGAGATCAACCGCTATTCGGCGGCGATCCGCTCGGGCGATCTTCTGTTCGTCTCGGGCCAGGTCGGTAGCCGCGAGGACGGCTCGCCCGAGCCGGTCTTCGAAAGCCAAGTCCAGCTTGCCTTCGACAATCTCACGGCAGTGCTGAAGGCCGCCGGCTGCACGTTCGACGACGTCGTCGACGTGACCTCCTTCCACACCGACCCGGCCACGCAATGGGAGACCGTCACCGCCGTCCGGCTGAAGGCGATCGGCGAAAAACCCTACCCGAACTGGACCGCGATCGGCGTGAACTGGCTGGCGGGCTTCGATTTCGAGATCAAGGTCATCGCGCGCATTCCCCAGTCGACCTGATCGATCGAGGACGCGGCCCGAAGAGGAAGGCCGGTCGAGGTCCCGCACGGCCTGATTTGGCTCGCCCCCCTTGCGAAGGCCGGGCCCGGCGCGCCATTGAAGCGCGATGACGCCTGTCTCCTTCTCCACCATGGCTGCGGCGCTCGGGCGCGGCCTGCTGCTGGTCGCGCGCGGCGCGCTGGCGCTGCTGATCCTGCTCGACGAGGCGGCGCGCCCGATCTACCGCCCGGCGGCGCGCTGGCTGGCGGAGCGCAAGCTGGTCGAGCGGGCCGAGGCGGCGATCGCGCAATTGCCGCGTTACGCCATCCTCGCCCTGCTCGCGGTGCCCTTTGCGATTGCCGAGCCGCTGAAGCTCGTCGGCCTCATCCTGATCGGGCGCGGCCAGGCGGTTCTCGGGCTCGTCATCCTGGCCTTCGCCTATCTGGCGAGCTTCCTGATCGTCGAGCGCATCTATCATGCCGGCCGCGCCAGGCTCCTGACCATCGGCTGGTTCGCCTGGGGCATGGCGATCATCGTCGACCTGCGCACGCGCCTGCTGAGCTGGGTGCGTGCCAGCTCGCTCTATGCCGCGGCGCTGCGCACCCGCGACGCCGTCCGCGCCTGGTGGCGGACGACGCGCCACGGGCGGCGAGGATAAGCTATTTAAAAATAGCGGAATTCCAGAATCGGCGAAGATTCCAGCCGGCCGGCGATATGACGCAGATGGATTCCCAAAACAAAGCCTTCATGCCGTCACGTTCCTGATCTTTACCTTTGACATCCGGAAGACAAATCGTCAGTAACGGCGACATATTGATACTCCTAGTTTTGATTTTTTCTAATTAAATTGTGGAATTATTGCCTTCCGCACTCAGCGCAGATTCTCTATCGGGACCACAGAGAGCCTATCGACATGACCGCCCAGGACAAGCTCGGCCGCAGATCAAGCCACGCCAACCGCGTCGGCTGGCCCAAACCGATGCTGCTTGGCCTCGCCCTTGCGCTGGCGCTCGCGGCTCCCGCTGGTACGAGCTTCGCCCAGACGCCCGCTGCGCCTCCCACGGCCGAACAGCCGGCAACGCCCGGCCCGGCCGAGAGCCCGAGCGGCGCGCATGGCCAGCCTGTCCCGACGCAACCGCCTGCGGCTCAGCCAGCGCCTGCTCCCGTGGTGACCGCGGCGCTGCCGCATGACCTGTCGCCCTGGGGCATGTTCATGGCAGCCGACATCGTCGTGAAGGCGGTGATGGTCGGCCTCGTCTTCGCCTCGCTGGTGACCTGGACGATCTGGCTTGCGAAAGCACTCGAACTGATGGGCGCCAAGGCCAAGGCGCGGCGCGCCGCGAACCGACTGGAGGAGGCCGACAGCCTCGAAGCCGCTGCGGAGGCGATCGCGACGGGCTGGACCCGGCGCGGCACCGTCGCCGAGCTCGTGCAGATCGCCCGCGACGAGACCCGCCGCTCGGTGGAGCTGTCCGACGATGGCATCAAGGAGCGCGTCGCGATCGCGCTCTCCCGGCTCGAAGCCCGGGCCGGACGCGCCATGGCGCGCGGCACCGGCCTGCTCGCGACGATCGGCTCGACGGCGCCCTTCGTCGGCCTGTTCGGCACGGTCTGGGGCATCATGAACTCCTTCATCGGCATCTCGCAGTCGAAGACGACCAATCTCGCCGTGGTCGCGCCGGGCATCGCCGAGGCGCTGCTTGCGACCGCGATCGGCCTCGTCGCGGCGATTCCGGCGGTGATCATCTACAACGTCTTCGCCCGTGCGATCTCCGGCTACCGCGCCGTGCTCTCGGACGCCTCGGGCGAGGTGCTGCGCCATCTCTCGCGCGATCTCGAGCGGGCGCGCCGCGCGGCGCAACGCCCCGGCCGGCCGCTGCACGCGGTGCCGCCGCTGATGTCGGCGGAGTGAGCCATGGCCGTCTCGCTCAAGGATCCGCAGGACGGCGATCTCGCCGAAGTCTCCGAGATCAACGTCACGCCCTTCATCGACGTCATCCTGGTGCTGCTGATCATCTTCATGGTCGCGGCCCCGCTCTCGACCGTCGATGTCGCGGTCGACCTGCCGGTCTCGAACGCGCAGCCGCAGCCGCGGCCCGACAAGCCGGTCTTCCTGACCGTGAAGGGCGACCTCTCGCTGGCGCTCGGCAATGACGGCGTGCCGCGCGAGCAGCTCCAGGCAATCCTCGACCAGCAGACCAGCAGCGACCGCGAGCAGCGCGTCTTCCTGCGTGCCGACGGCGCTGTCGCCTATCGCGACCTGATGGAGGTGATGAACCTGCTGCGCAATGCCGGCTACCTCAAGATCGCGCTGGTCGGCCTCGAGGATACCGGCCAGGGCAACGCCGCTCCCGCGGGCGGAGCCCGGCCATGAGCACAGCCCGCAGCGGCAAGGGGACGTCGAGCCTCTGGACTACCCTGCTGCGCTGGGGCACGGCCGCGCTCGTGGTCGCGACCGCCCATGGCGGCATGGCCTGGTTCGCGTTGAGCTGGCGGCCGAACGAGGCCGCGGCCGGGGCGCCCGAGCCCGCGATCATGATCGAGCTCGCCGCCGTCTCCGTCGCGCCCGAGGCGCCACCCGAAGAACTGCCGCCGGCACCGCAGGCGACCGAGGTCGAGCCGCCGCCGCCGGAGCCTCCCGAGCCGGTGAAGGAGCCGGACCCGCCGCCGGAGTCGGAGATCGAGCCGGAGCCCGTCCAGGTGCCGGAACCGGAGATCAAGCTGCCGGAGCTGCCGCAATTGCCGGATCCGGCCGCCGTGCTCGCTCCTCCGCCTCCCCCTCCGCCCAAGCGCATTGAACGCAAGCCGCCGCCGCCGAAGCAGCGCGTCGTCGAACGCAAGGTCGAGCGTGAGCGGCCACGCGCGAAGCGGGCCGCCGCGCCGCCGCCTTCGACCGCCCCGGCCGCCGCGCCATCGGCTGCGCCGGCCGGCGCGGCTGCGCGGCCCTCGGTCTCGACCGCGTCCTGGCGCGGCATGCTGATCGCTCATCTCAATCGCTACAAGCGCTTCCCGGGCGGAGCCAGCCCGGGCACGGTCCAGGTCGCCTTCTCGATCGACCAGAGCGGCCGCGTCATCTCGGCAAGGCTCGCCGGCAGCTCGGGCGATCCCGTGCTCGATCAGGAAGCGGTCAGCATGGTCCGGCGCGCGAGCCCGGTGCCGGCGCCGCCGGACGGCCTGGGACGCGGCGCCATCTCGCTGGCCGTGCCCGTGCGCTACAACCGGTGAGCGGATGCGCGGGGCGGGGAACCCCTGCCCGCGCCTCGGGTTCATCATGATGAAGCAGGGACTAAGGCTCGGCCAATGGATCGCGATCGGTATCGCCATAGGTGTCGCGATCGGCATTGCACTGGATAGTATCGGGGCCGGCATCGGCATCGGACTGGCGCTCGGCATCGCCATGAACCTGACGACCCGGCCTGACGGGGACGGGCCTTGAGGGCCCCCGCCATGCGCAAACGGCATTCCGCTCCGGCCCGATAGTTCCTATAGAGACTGGCGCCGCTCGCGCCTCCCGGGCGCGGGCGGGACGCAGGCCGGCGATCGCACGAGACCGATCCGAGCACGGCCGGATTTGAGAAGACATCGCCACCATGCTTCGCCGCTTCTTCGCCTATTACGCACCGCATCGCGGGCTCTTCCTGCTGGATTTTTCCTGCGCGGTCCTGTCGGGCCTGCTCGAGCTCGCCTTCCCCATGGCGGTGAAGTTCTTCATCGACTGGCTGCTGCCGGGGCAGAACTGGGGGCTGATCCTGGTCTGTGCCGCCGGGCTGCTGGTGATCTACCTGGTCAATAGCGGGCTGATGGCGGTGGTGACCTATTGGGGTCACATGCTCGGCATCAACATCGAGACCGAGATGCGCCGCAAGGCGTTCGACCATCTCCAGAAGCTCTCCTTCAGCTTTTTCGACAACCAGAAGACCGGCCATCTCGTCGCCCGCCTGACCAAGGACCTGGAGGAGATCGGCGAGGTCGCGCATCACGGACCCGAAGACCTGTTCATCGCCATCATGACGCTGATCGGAGCCTTCGCGCTGATGTTCATGGTCAGCCCGCAGCTCGCGCTGGTCACCGCGGCGATCGTGCCGCTGACCGGCTGGCTGACCAGCCGCTATGGCGGGCGGATGACGCGCAACTGGCAGATGCTGTTCTCCCGCGTCGGCAGCTTCAATGCGCGCATCGAGGAGAATGTCGGCGGCATCCGCGTCGTCCAGGCCTTCGCCAACGAGGAGCACGAGCGCCAGCTCTTCGCCCGCGACAACCAGAACTACCGGCAGACCAAGCTCGACGCCTACCGGATCATGGCGGCGACCATCTCGCTGAGCTATCTCAGCATGCGCCTGACCCAGATGGTGGTGATGGTCGCCGGCAGCTATCTCGTCATCATGGGCAGCCTGAGCCAGGGCGGCTTCGTCGGCTTCCTCCTGCTGATCACGGTGTTCTTCCGGCCGATCGAGAAGATCAACTCGGTGATCGAGACCTATCCGAAGGGCATTGCCGGCTTCCGACGCTATACCGAGTTCCTCGATACCGAGCCCGATATCGCCGACCGCGCCGACGCGCGAGAGACGCCGCGCCTCGCCGGCGAAATCCGCTACGAGAACGTCTCCTTCTCCTACCAGACCGGCCGGCAGGTGCTGGCCGGCATCGACCTGGCGATAAGGCCCGGCGAGACGGTCGCCTTCGTCGGCCCGTCGGGCGCCGGCAAGACGACGATCTGCTCGCTCCTGCCGCGCTTCTACGAGGTCAGTGGCGGGCGGATCACCATCGACGGCATCGACATCCGCGACATGACGCTGGCCTCGCTGCGCGGGCAGATCGGCATCGTCCAGCAGGACGTCTTCCTGTTCGCCGGCACGATGCGCGAGAACATCGCCTATGGCCGGCTCGAGGCCACGGAAGAGGAGATCCTCGAGGCCGCCCGCCGCGCCCGGCTTGACCAGGTCATCGCCGCGATGCCGGACGGGCTCGACACCGTCATCGGCGAGCGCGGCGTGAAGCTCTCGGGCGGGCAGAAGCAGCGCCTCGCCATCGCCCGGATCTTCCTGAAGAACCCGCCGATCCTGATCCTGGACGAGGCGACCTCGGCGCTGGACACCGAGACCGAGCGCGCCATCCAGCAATCGCTCTCGGAGCTGTCGCAGGGCCGCACGACACTGATGATCGCGCACCGGCTCGCGACGATCCGCGACGCCGACCGGATCGTCGTGGTCGACGCAACCGGCATCGCCGAGCAGGGCAGCCATGCCGACCTCGTCGCAGCCAACGGCATCTACCGCCGGCTGCACGAGGCGTGAGATCGGCTGCCGGTTCGTCCCCGTCATTGCGAGCGTCAGCGAAGCAATCCAGAAGGGCTC
>NZ_JBHYEM010000034.1:0-26059 GCF_051860145.1 Allobosea sp.
TCCCGGATAGCTCAGCGGTAGAGCAATCGACTGTTAATCGATTGGTCGCAGGTTCGAATCCTGCTCCGGGAGCCAGTTTCCGCAAGCACTGCATTGCGGTCTAGCTTCCCCCCAAAGACCCTACCCCAAGGATCTGCTCCGCATGGTTTCGGCGACGCCGTTCGCGCTCGCCGTCTTGCCTCGCCATCTTGCCTTTTGACGCGGCCTCGAACAAAAGCTGACGCGGGCGGAGCATCCGCCCTGCAGACGGAGATTGAGGATATGGACAGCTTCGCCGAGCTGCGCCGGATGATGGTCGATTGCCAGCTGCGCACCTATGACGTGACCGACCGCGCGGTTCTCGCCGCCGCCGACCGGGTGCCCCGTGAGGCCTTCGTTCCTACTGATCTGTCCCATCTCGCCTATCTCGACCAGCCCGTCGCGTTGCCGGGCACCGGGCGCGCTCTGATGGCGCCGATGGTGATCGCGCGCATGATCCAGGTTCTCGATATCGAGCCGGGCGAGCGGGTGCTCGAATATGGCGGTGCGAGCGGCTACGGCGCGGCGCTGATGGCCGGGATGGGCGCTTCCACTACGCTATGGGAGCCGGACGCCGCTGCGCTTGCCCTGGCGCGCGCAGCGTTCGAACGCGCCGGCATCGCGAATGTCACGCTCAGCGCGACGCCTCCCGAACCGTCCGATTTCGATGCGATTCTGGTCAGTGGCGCGTGCGAGACGGCGCCGGACAGTCTTTTCGCGCTGGTGCGCAATGGCGGCCGGCTGATCGCAATCGAGGGGCAGGGCCGGGCGGCACGGGTCAAACTTTACCAGAAAACCGAGCATGCGATGTCGGCGCGGCCGGTTTTCGATGCGGCGGCGCCGATTCTGGAGGAATTTCGCCGGGTACCGAGCTTCGTTTTCTGAGCCGGCGGTGTCGCATTTTTGCGGCACTGCGGCAGGGAAACAGCAGTTTGGCGCGTCACGACATTGGCGTGGCGGGCCGCTCCGGTTATGAGTTGTTGCAAGTATGCCGAGGCTGGGGCGATGCCTGGGCGTGACACCAGTCCGCACAAGAGGCGTCCACGTGAGAGAAAAAGACTTCAAGACGAAGGCCCGATACGGTCTTTTGGCGGTTCTGACGAGCGTTCTGGCCGCAAGCCAGGCCGATTCGGCCGTGGCGCAAACTATGGATGCGGCGCTGGCGCGTGCCTACTCCGCCAACCCGACACTCAATGCCCAGCGCGCCTCGGTGCGTGCCACCAACGAGAACGTGCCGCAGGCGCTCTCCGGCTACCGTCCGCGGATCACCGCGTCGGCCGATATCGGCGCCAGCATCGTCGATTCCAACCTGCCCGGCGTGGGAAACAGCACGTCGCGCTTGGCGCCGCGCGGCGCCGGCGTCCAGATCGACCAGAACATCTTCGACAGCGGCAAGACCCGCAGCACCGTCAGCCAGGCCGAATCGCAGGTGCTGGGCGCGCGCGCCACCTTGCGCAACACCGAGCAGAACGTGCTGCTCGACGCCGCCACCTCTTACATGAACGTGCTGCGCGACACCGCGATCCTCAATCTCAACCGCAACAACGTCGAGGTTCTGGAGGAGCAGCTGCGTCAGACGCGGGACCGATTTCAGGTCGGAGAAGTGACCCGCACCGACGTCGCCCAGGCCGAGGCGCGCCTGTCGCAGGCGCAGTCGCAGGCCATCCTGGCCGAATCGAACCTCAAGACCAGCATCGCGCGCTATCGCCAGAATGTCGGGGCCGAGCCGAAGCAGCTCGCTCCGGGCCGGCCGATCGAGAACCTGCTGCCGAAATCGCTGCCGGTCGCGCTCAACTCGGCACTGGCCGGACATCCGGCCATCATCGCCTCACTCCATGGCGTCGATGCCGCGGAGCTGCAGGTGAAGGTGACCGAATCCGACCTCTATCCGACCGTCGGCGTCCGTGGCCTCGTCCAGCAGCGCTATGACAACCAGCTCTTTGGCGACAACCGGTTCTCGGCCAGCGCCGTCGCGACCCTGACGATTCCGATCTACGAGGGTGGGCAGATCTATTCGCGGACCCGTCAGGCCAAGGAAACCGCCGGCCAGCGCCGCATCGAGGTCGATACGTCGCGCGATACAGTCCGCGCCGCGGTGGTCTCGGCCTGGGGCGGGCTCGAGGCGGCGAAGGCTCAGATCGTCGCCGCGCAGGCCCAGGTCCAGGCCGCGGAGACCGCGCTAGCTGGCGTCCGTGAGGAAGCCAAGGTCGGCCAGCGCACCACGCTCGATGTGCTCAACGCCCAGCAGGAACTGGTGATTGCCCGTTCCACCCTGGTGACGGCGCAGCGCGACCGTGTGGTCGCGTCCTATTCGGTCCTGTCGGCGATCGGCAAGCTCTCGGCCGAAACGCTGAAGCTCAAGACGGCGGTCTACGACTCGCGCAAGCATTACGACCAGGTCAAGGGCCTGCTCTGGGGCACCCAGACGCCGGACGGCCGCTGAGTTATCGCGACGGCGGAGCGACGATTCGCTCCGCCGCGTCGTCAAAGGCGCTGCGCTTTCGCCGCCTTGGGACCAGCCGGGGCGCGAACCCCGCTCTCCCCCGATAGGAGACATTCCGGCAACAACCGGGATTTCTCCTGTGGGCTGAATGGAAGCCGCCTTGCTTGCCGGTCTTTGCGTGGAATACTCAACTCGGGGCTGCGTTTGATTCGATCCGCGCGCCCGGAGTCGAGTGGTCGGACCCAGCATGAGCGCGCAACCGAAGCCCAACGAACCGTCGATGGAGGAGATTCTCGCCTCCATCCGCCGGATCATCGCGGATGACGAGGTCAAGCCCGCGGAGGCCAGCGCGCCCGCGCCGGTCGTGCAGCCCGAGCCCGAACCTGCCCCCGCTGCCGAACCCGAGGCGGTCGACGACGACGTGCTCGACCTCGGCGCCGAAGCGAATCTCGTCGCGCCCGAGCCCGAGGCCCCGCAACCGGCCGAGCCCGAGCAGGCCGGCCTCGATGTCGAGTTCCTGGAGACCCCCGAGCCTGAACCGGTGACGCCCGCACCGGAGCCGGAGCTGCTGCAGAGCTTTGCGCCCCCGCCCTTCGCGCCGGCTCCGCCGCCACAGCAGCTGCCGCTGGACATGACCGCGCTGATCTCGGATCAGGCCGGCTCCGCGGTGACCAGCGCCTTCGGCGCGCTGGCTCACACCGTCCTGAGCAACAATGCCCGCACGCTCGAGGACCTGGTCAAGGACATGCTCAAGCCGATGCTGAAGACCTGGCTCGACGACAACCTCCCGACGATGGTCGAGCGGCTCGTCCGCGCCGAGATCGAACGGGTCGCCCGCGGCGGCCGGAACTGAGCCTCGGCCGCCGGGCATCGTTCAGCGCAGCAACCGGGCGTTCCGGTCGCGCAGCGCGGTTTTCAGCTCATCGAAGGCGCCTTCCTCATCGAGCCGCTTGATCGCGAGCCCGGCGAGCGTCAGCGCCACTGTCGGCGCGCCCAGGCGCGAGACCAGCATGGCGAGGCCGACCGCCACGGGGCGGGAGAAGCGTCCGGAGGCGGATTCGACCGCGACCCAGGCGCCGAGGGCATGAACGAGAAGCTTCATCGGGTCGCTCCGGAGCAAAGGCGGTTCAAAGGATCAGCTTGCGGTTCTCGCCCAGATTGGGCTTGGAACCGGTCACGGCCGCCGCCGCCATCTTGACGGTGGTGACGATCTTGCCCGGATTGTCCCAGAACTCGGCCATGGCGGGGCGAACGCGCAGCACGCGGATATTCGGGTCGTCCTTGCTTTCCCAGAAAGCTTTTGCCGCCGTCGACCAGAGCTCGTCGATCTTGCGCCGGTCGTCGAGCATGTTTGCGGTGCCGGTCACGGAGACATAGCGATAGTCGTCGTTCTCGGCGAAGGTCAGGCAGACATTGTCGTTGATCTCGACCTCGTCGTCCTTGTGGTTGCGGATATCGGTCAGGAAATAGATCGCGTCCTCGTCTCGTGCCGCATGCGCGCTCATCGGACGGGCGCGCAGCTGGTCGCCGCTGCCGTCATGAGTGACCAGCATGCAGATGCCGATCTCCTCGATCATGCTCCAGGCGCGGTCCTGGTCGGTATGGTGGGTCATGGGGAAATCTCCTGGTTTCTCCCACTCAACCGACCGCGACCGCAGGTGTTCCGTCCGCCGCGGGTTTTCGGACCGTCGCCAGATCCCGCGCCGGGTCCCGGGCGCGCGAGGGAACGCGCGGCGCCCCCAGGAGTAAATAGTGTCGCAGGCCGCCGCCCTTGGCGCCGCCCCAAGCGAGGACAGATCATGAAAAAGCCGGCCAGCCGCATCGCGCTCAAGTCCAACACGAAAACGCAGGTCATCTCCCTGCTCAATGATCGCCTGGCCGACGGGATCGACCTCGCCCTGGTCACCAAGCAGGCGCACTGGAACCTGAAGGGCCCCGGCTTCATCGGCATCCACCTGATGCTCGATGGGTTCCGCAAGGATCTCGACATCCATGTCGACACGGTGGCGGAGCGTGTCGCCCAGCTCGGCGGAACCGCGCTCGGGACGAGCCAGGTCGTAGCCTCAGGCACGGGGCTGAAGCCCTATCCGACCGATATCGTCGCGGTGAAGGACCATCTCGCCGCGCTGATCGATCGCTATGCCGCGACGGCGAATTCCGTGCGCGAGGCGATCGACAAATCCGACGAGGCAGGAGACGCCGACACGGCCGATATCCTGACCGCCTATTCGCGCATGCTCGACAAGGCGCTCTGGTTCCTCGAATCGAACGCCGCCTGAGGCCGTCCGCAGGCCGCGCAGGCCCGTAAATGGCGTCGAAGCCGTTGACGTGGAGCCCGCGCATGGGGTCTTAAGGTTCACGACCTTTTGGCCTGGAATTTCGGCCGGGGCTTTCCCCGGCCATTTTGCGTTCGAGCGAAGCGATGATGGACAAGACATTCGAGCCCGCCACTGTCGAGGCGCGCGTCAGCGCAGCCTGGGAGGCGGCGGACGCCTTCAAGGCCGGGCGCGGTGCGCAGCCGGGCGCGGAGCCCTATTGCATCGTCATCCCGCCGCCGAACGTCACCGGCTCGCTGCATATGGGCCACGCGCTCAACAACACGCTGCAGGACCTGCTCTGCCGCTTCGAGCGGATGCGCGGCAAGGACGTGCTCTGGCAGCCGGGCACGGACCATGCCGGCATCGCGACGCAAATGGTGGTCGAGCGCAAGCTCGCGAGCGAGAACAAGACCGACCGGCGGACGATGGGCCGCGAGGCTTTCCTGGCCGAGGTCTGGAAGTGGAAGGAGGAGTCGGGTGGCACGATCGTCAACCAGCTCAAGCGCCTCGGCGCCTCCTGCGACTGGTCGCGCGAGCGCTTCACCATGGACGAGGGGCTCTCGGCCGCGGTGCTCAAGGTCTTCGTCAGCCTGCATAGGCAGGGGCTGATCTACCGCGCCAAGCGGCTGGTGAACTGGGATCCGAAGTTCCAGACCGCGATCTCCGACATCGAGGTGCTCCAGCTCGAGAAGACCGGCTCGTTCAAATGGCAGCGCGACGGCGAGGAGGCGTTCGACGCCGCCAAGCTGGAGAAGGCGCTCGCCAGGGACCCCAACGGCCATCTCTATTATTTCGACTATCCGATCGAGGGCGTCGCCTACGATCCGGAGGACGCCTCGACCTACATCACCGTCGCGACGACCCGGCCGGAGACGATGCTGGGCGACACCGGCGTCGCGGTGCATCCGGAAAACGACAAGCTCAAGGAGCTGATCGGCAGGAACGCGGTGCTGCCGCTGGTCGGCCGCGTCATCCCGATCTTCGGCGACGACTATGCCGATCCGGAGAAGGGCACCGGCGCGGTCAAGATCACCCCGGCGCACGACTTCAACGACTTCGACGTCGGCAAGCGCAATTCCCTCAGGGTCGTCAATATCCTGAACGGCGAAGCGCGCATCCTGATTCAGGACAATGCCGACTTCCTGGAAGGCGCTGCGCCGGAAGCCGAGACGCTGGCGCTCGACGGGCTCGACCGCTTCGCCGCGCGCAAGGCGGTGGTCGGGCTGATGGCGGCGCGCGGGCTGCTGCGCAAGGTCGAGCCGAACACGCATACGGTGCCGCATGGCGACCGCTCCGACGTCGTGATCGAGCCCTGGCTGACCGATCAATGGTATGTCGACGTCCAGCCGCTGGCGCAGCGCGCGCTCAGGGCGGTCAAGGACGGCAAGACCAGGATCACGCCGGAAAGCTGGACCAAGACCTATAATGACTGGCTCGAGAACATCGAGCCCTGGTGCGTTTCGCGCCAGCTCTGGTGGGGCCACCAGATTCCGGCCTGGTATGGGCCGGACGGCGAATGCTTCGTCGCCGAGTCGGAAGCGGGCGCGCAGGCGCTTGCGCTTGGCCATTATGGCGGGCCGGTCACCCTGACCCGCGACGACGACGTGCTCGACACCTGGTTCTCATCGGCGCTCTGGCCGTTCTCGACCTTGGGCTGGCCCGAGGAGACCGCGGAACTCAAGCGCTATTACCCGACCGCGACGCTGGTCACCGGCTTCGACATCATCTTCTTCTGGGTCGCCCGGATGATGATGATGGGCCTCAACTTCATGGACGAGGTGCCGTTCCGCGACGTCTATCTCCACGCGATGGTTCGCGACGAGAAGGGCGCGAAGATGTCGAAGTCGAAGGGCAACGTCATCGACCCGCTCGTGCTCATCGACACCTATGGCGCGGATGCGTTGCGCTTCACCTTCGCGGCGATGGCGGCGCAGGGGCGCGACATCAAGCTCGCGACCGCGCGTGTCGAGGGCTACCGCAATTTCGCGACCAAGATCTGGAACGCGGCGCGCTTCGCCGAGATGAACGGCTGCGCGCGTGCCGAAGGTTTTGATCCGGCCGCGGTCGAGCAGCCGCTCAATCGCTGGATCCTGAGCGAAGCGGCGCGCGCCACTGAGGAGATCGCGGCCGGCGTCACCACCTTCAAGTTCAACGAGGCCGCGGGCAGCGCCTATCGCTTCGTCTGGAACCAGTTCTGCGACTGGTATCTCGAGCTCGCCAAGCCCGTGCTGCAGGGCGAGGGCGTCGCCGCTGCGGAGCGGGCGGAGACGCAGGCGACGGTCGCGCATGTCATCGACCTGATGTGCCAGCTTCTGCATCCCTTCATGCCCTTCCTGACCGAAGAGCTCTGGGCGGTGAAGGCGGGCGAGGGTGCTCCCCGCAAGCTTGCCAGGGGCGATGCCGCGCTGGTCTGCCTGACGCGCTGGCCCGATCTCTCGGCGCTCAAGGACGAGGCGGCGGAAGCCGAGATCGGTTTCGTCGTCGACCTGATCTCCGACATCCGCTCGGTGCGCTCGGAGACCAATGTCCCGGCCGGCGCCCAGGCGCCGCTGGTGCTGGTCAAGGCGAGCGCGGCGACGAAGGCTGCGATCGAGGCGTGGGCGCCGATGATCGAGCGGCTGGCTCGCGTTTCCGAGATCGTCTTCGCCGATGTCGCTCCGCCGCAATCGGCGCAGGTCATCGTGCGCGGCGAGGTCGCGGCGCTGCCGCTGGCCGGGATCATCGATCTCGACGCCGAGCGGGCGCGCCTGGCCAAGGAGCTCGCCAAGCTCGACCAGGACATCCTCGCCGTCGAGCGCAAGCTCGGCAATCCGGACTTCGTGGCGCGCGCGCCCGAGGAGGTCGTCGAGGAGAACCGCGAGCGCAAGGCGCAGGCCGAGGCGCGCAAGCTCAAGATCGGCGAGGCGCTGGCGCGGCTGTCCTAAGAGCATCGAACCGGAAGGTGGAAACCGGCTTTCGGCAAGATCCGGTGCCGAAACAAGAGCCTGATCGTCTTCGTTGCGTCCGGAAGGACGCAGGACGACAAGCCCTGCGCGGACGAAACGCCGCGGCCCTTCGCCAAGAACCCGTCATGAAACCGTCGCCAAATTGACCTTGATGTAAGAGAGCTCTGGCATATTCACGAGAACGCGATTAGATGCGCGCTGGGCGCAAGCCTGCCATGCGCAATCCGATCCACAGCACGAAGCGACAGTTCCGACGCATGCTCAAGCGAGCTTATGATTGGTGCGTATCCTACGCGTCCCACCCGGCGGCACCCTGGCTGCTTTTCGCGCTGACCTTCGTCGAGAGCTCGGTCAGCCCGCTGCCCCCGATCCCGCTGCTGCTGCCGATGTGCATCGCGCGTCCGGACCGGGCCTGGTTCTATGCCGGCATCTGTTCGCTCGGAGCGGTGACGGGCGGCTATCTCGGCTATGCGATCGGCGCGCTGCTCTATGATTCCGTCGGCTCCTGGCTGATCGGCATCTATGGTCTGCAGGACAAGGCCGCCCAGCTGATCGCGACCTCCCAGGATTTCTGGTTCTGGGTGCTGGTGACCAAGGGGCTGACCCCGATCCCGTTCAAGATCGTCACGATCATGTCCGGCTTCCTGCATTTCGACATCTGGAAGTTCACGGTCGGCATGGTGGTCTCGCGCGTCACCTTTTTCGCGATGATCGCGCTGGCGCTGCGCTTCTACGGCGACGACATCCGGATCTTCATCGAGAAGCACCTGCCGCTGAGCGCGGCGCTCCTCGTGGTCGCGGTCGTCGGCGGCTTCTTCGTGCTGCCGATGGTGCTCTGAGCCGCCGCGGCGGCCCTGATCGAGCCGCCCGTTTCGATAGGGCGCCACGGCCTCGGGCAGTGGCGTCGGGGTTAACGCAACCTCTTTGCGTCCGTGAAATTGTGACATTACTGCAACGTTCGACGGGCATCGCGCTGGCCTTGCCCGCCGACGTCCGACCTGCCGCGAAGCCGCCACAAAGCATCCCCAGCAAAGGCAGGCGATAAGTTACTGAGATTTAGATGATTTAAAGTTCGGACCGGTCGGCCGGAACGCAAGGTTCGGCTGTGCCCTTCCGAAGCGTAAACGTTGCGTCCGGCGCGGGCTGCGTGGCACATCTGCCGCGGGCCGTAAGCGCAGGGCGGGACGGGGAAAGTATGTGATGGACGCGCGCGTTTTCGATAAGTCGAAACTCCCCAGCCGGCATGTGAGCGTCGGGCCGGCGCGTGCTCCGCATCGTTCCTACTATTATGCGATGGGGATGACCTCGAAGCAGATCGCGCAGCCCTTCGTGGGCGTGGCGTCCTGCTGGAACGAGGCGGCGCCCTGCAACATCGCGCTGATGCGCCAGGCTCAGGCCGTGAAGAAGGGCGTCGCCTCGGCCGCCGGCACGCCGCGCGAGTTCTGCACCATCACCGTGACCGACGGCATCGCCATGGGCCACCAGGGCATGAAGTCGTCGCTGGCCTCGCGCGAGGTGATCGCCGACTCGGTCGAGCTGACCATGCGCGGCCATTGCTATGACGCGCTCGTCGGCCTTGCAGGCTGCGACAAGTCGCTGCCCGGCATGATGATGGCGATGGTGCGCCTCAACGTGCCGTCGATCTTCATCTATGGCGGCTCGATCCTGCCCGGCAATTTCAAGGGCAAGCCGGTCACCGTCCAGGACGTGTTCGAGGCGGTCGGCAAGCATTCGGTCGGCGCCATGTCCGACGAGGACCTGAAGGAGCTGGAGGAGGTGGCCTGTCCGTCCTCGGGCTCCTGCGGCGCCCAGTTCACCGCCAACACCATGGCGACCGTCGCCGAGGCGATCGGCCTGGCGCTGCCCTACAGCTGCGGGGCGCCGGCGCCCTACGATGTCCGCGACACCTTCTGCTACACCGCCGGCGAGATGGTGATGGAGCTGATCGCGAAGAACATCCGCCCGCGCGATATCGTCACCCGCAAGGCGCTCGAGAATGCCGCGATGGTCGTCGCCGCCTCGGGCGGCTCGACCAATGGCGCGCTGCATCTGCCGGCGATCGCGCATGAATGCGGCATCGATTTCGATCTCTTCGCCGTCGCCGAGATCTTCAAGAAGACGCCCTATATCGCCGACCTTAAGCCGGGCGGAAAATACGTCGCCAAGGACATGTTCGAGGTCGGCGGCATCCCGCTGCTGATGAAGACGCTGCTCGACCACGGCTATCTGCACGGCGACTGCATGACGGTCACCGGCCGCACCATCGCGGAGAACCTCGCCTCGGTGAAATGGAACGACGAGCAGGACGTGATCCGGCCCGCCAACAAGCCGCTCTCCGACAATGGCGGCGTCGTCGGCCTGGAGGGCAATCTGGCGCCCGAGGGCGCGATCGTGAAGATCGCGGGCATGACGCCCGAGCAACTGGTCTTCACCGGCCCGGCGCGTTGCTTCGACTGCGAGGAAGACGCGTTCGCTTGCGTCAGCAAGCGCGAATACCAGGTCGGCGACGTGCTGGTCATTCGCTATGAGGGCCCCAAGGGCGGCCCCGGCATGCGCGAAATGCTATCGACCACGGCTGCGCTCTATGGCCAGGGCGTGGGCGACAAGGTCGCGCTGATCACCGACGGTCGATTCTCCGGCGCCACACGCGGCTTCTGCGTCGGCCATGTCGGCCCGGAAGCGGCTGTCGGAGGGCCGATCGGGCTGATCCGTGACGGCGACATCATCGAGCTCGACGCGATCACAGGAAAGCTCGCAGTCCGCCTTTCTGATGCCGAACTTGAGGAGCGTCGTAAGGCCTGGAGCCCGCGCAAGACCGACTACAATTCGGGCGCGCTATGGAAATACGCCCAGACCGTCGGCTCGGCCAAAGGCGGAGCCGTGACGCACCCGGGAGGGGCGGCCGAAACCCATTGCTATGCGGATATCTGACGCCATCATCGCCGGAATGTTCCTGATCCTGGGCTGCCATCAGACAGCCTGGGCGCAGGATACCGTTGCCGGGCGCGAGCCGCCGATTCCGCCGCGGCCGATTCCGGGCATTGCGCTGCCGGAGCCGGAGGCGGTGGTCCCGGGCTCGCCGCCGCTGGCCGGCGGCCGTGCCCTGGCGCCCGCTCCGAACGCGCCGGCCGCGCATACGGCGCTGCCGCTCGTGCCCTTCACCAGCGCGCGCGACGCGCTCAAGGCCTGGATGCGCGATACAACGGCCGGCGATCAGGCCGGGGCCGTGCGCGCGCTCGAATATGCCGCGGCGCAGGGCCATCTCACCGCGCAGTTCAAGCTGGGCCGCATGTATGCCGGCGGAGAGGGCGTTCCGACGAACGATCTCAAGGCCTTCGAGTATTTCTCCAAGATTGCGGATGAGAATGCCGACGCGATTCCGGGCACGGCCGATGGCCGCATCGTCGGCAGCGCTTTCGTCGCTCTCGGCGGCTACTTCATGGACGGCATCAAGGGCAGCTATGTGAAGCCCAATGCCGACCGCGCCTTCGACATGTTCCACTACGCCGCCTCCTATTTCGGCGATCCGGACGGCCAGTACAACCTCGCGCGGCTCTACATGAACGGCCAGGGCACGCGGCGCGACCAGCGCCAGGCGGCGCGCTGGATGAAGCTTGCCGCCGAAAAGGGCCATGTCCCGGCGCGCGCCGTCTTCGGCGACATGCTGGTGCGCGGCAGCGACGGCGTGCCGCGCCAGGTCTCGCAAGGCCTGATGTGGCTCTCGCTGGCCCGCGAGGCCGCCGACCCGACCCGGGAGGCCTGGATCCTGGAGCGTTACGACGCGGCGTTCTCCTCGGCCTCCGCGGGCGATCGCAGCGCGGCGACGGTGCTGGTCGAACGGCAGCAGGGGACAACCCGCCAGCGCTGAGACGGCGGGCCGGCGCATCCGTCGCTGCCGGGTCGGCGTAGTCCTCGGATCACCCCGAGGAGGCCGAGTCCATGTCGATCATCAGAAATTCCATCGCGGTGCTGGCGCTGCTGGCTTCGCCCATTCCTGCCGCCGCGCAGGAGAATTACGAAACCTGGGCGCCGCTGACGGATCCGTTCGCGAGCACGGGCGGCGGCGGCATCATGATCCATGACTACGATCCGGTCGTCGCTGGCGGCAAATGCACCACGAATTTCCGCGCGATCGACCCGAATGGCGCCGTCTACCGCAATACGATCGTCTTCGAGGCGGTCGAGGTCCAGGGCGGAACGCTTTGCGCCAACGGCAAATGGCGCTCGATCGACGGCAGCGCCTCTGGCACCACGCCCTTCCGGGTGTTCCTCAAGAATGGCGTGAAGCGGGGGTCGGCCGATTGAGAGGCGGCGAATCGCCAGCGAGCGTCAGGCCGCTTTCAGCTCGATCATCACCGGCACGTGGTCCGAGGGCTTCTCCCAGTCCCGGACATGCTTGCTGATGCTGACGCCGTTCAGCCTGTCGGCCGCCTGCGGCGACAGCAGGAGATGGTCGATCCGGATCCCGTTGTTCCGCTGCCAGGCGCCGGCCTGGTAGTCCCAGAACGTGTAGAGGCCCGGCGAATCGGTCGTTGCCCGCAAGGCCTCGGTCAATCCGAGATTGATCAGGTCGCGAAAGGCCGAGCGCGTCGGCGGCAGGAACAGCGCATCGTCGATCCAGGCGGCCGGATCGCGTGCGTCGCGCGGCTCGGGAATGACATTGTAGTCGCCGGCGAGCACGAGCGGCTCCTCATGGGCGAGGAGCGTCTGCGCATGGGCCGTCAGCCGGCGCATCCAGCCGAGCTTGTAAGGGTATTTCTCGGTATTGGGCGGATTGCCGTTGGGCAAATAGATCGAGGCGATGCGGACGACGCCGCCGGCATAGGGCAGGACGCCTTC
This sequence comes from Allobosea sp., assembly GCF_051860145.1. Lineage (GTDB taxonomy): Bacteria > Pseudomonadota > Alphaproteobacteria > Rhizobiales > Beijerinckiaceae > Allobosea. The sequence goes on from NZ_JBHYEM010000034.1 coordinate 12,564, forward strand.
CAGATAGCGCGCCTGCTCGTCGGTCTCGTCGCCGGGCAGGCCGCGGCGGACATCCTCCAGCTTGGCGCGGCTGAGGATCGCGACGCCGTTAAAACCCTTCTGGCCATGGGTCTCGACCTGCCAGCCCGCCTCCTCGACCTCGTTGCGCGGAAAATCGCCGTCGAGGCATTTCAGCTCCTGCAGGCAAAGCGCGTCCGGCTCGGCTTCCTTCAGGAAATCGAGCAGATGGCCAAGCCGCTGGCGGACCGAATTGACGTTCCAGGTGGCGATGCGCAACGGTTCAGGCTCCGAGTCAGGGCAGGCTGAGAATAAGCGTCATGGACGGGGTGGTGGCAAGCCTGCACGGGCGGCGGTCTTGCCATTGCGCGTCAGCAGCGCTGCGGGGAAGCCGGAAACAACAAAAAACCTCCCCGTGTCGCCACGGGGAGGCTCTTCAATCTGTCCCGCGAGGGGCCTCAGGGGCAGGCGCGAACCACGCCGCCCGTCGCGATATAGGTGCCGGTCTCCGGATCATAGGAACGGAAGCGGCGCGAGCAATAGGCGACCGCATCGGCATCCGGAGAGACATAGACCGGGGCAGGGGCCGCATAGACCGGCGGCGCGGCGAGCGCGCCGGCAGCCAGAGCGCCGCCGAGCACGCCAGCGGCAATGCCGGCGCCGACGGCCGCACCGCGGCCGCCACGGTAGTAGCCGCCCCGGTAGCCATAACCGCCACGATAGCCGTAGCCGCCGCCGCGATAGCCGTAGCGCGGGCCGCCGCGATAGCCACCATATCGGCGATACTGCACGCTCTGGATGAGATCCTGGCCAGCCCCGGCGAGAGCCGCCGTCGAACCAGCGGTCGCGCTGAGCGGCGCCGCGCTTGCCGGGGCAGCGAGGATCACGCTTCCGGCCAGGGCGGCGGCGATGGTCAAGGTCTTGATCATGACGAAACTCCTTTCCTCTCCAACGTGAGAGGAACGCGGGTGTTCCTCCAATTCCAGCCAATTTATAGCGTGAGGCCCCGTGATGAAAGGCCTGCGCGCAAAGATGGACGATTTTTCATCTTGCGGCAGGCTATCGCCACACTTTGCCGTTTCAGTAAGCTGTCCGCCGCAGAATTTGCGCTTGTCTCCCGCCCGCTTCCGCACCATCTAGCGGCAGCACGATGTTGCTTTGCAGCACGACCTCCAGCACCGGACCCGGAAACCATCCATGTCGCATCCAGGCGAAACCCCGACGCTCACACCCGCCGAGGCGATGAAGCCGCTGCCGATGATCATCTTCGGCTCCCGCTGGCTGCAGGTACCGCTCTATCTCGGCCTCATCGTGGCGCAGTGCGTCTATGTCTTCCTGTTCCTGAAGGAACTCTGGCACCTCGTCACCCATGCGACCGAGTTCGGCGAGCAGCAGATCATGCTCGTCGTGCTCGGGCTGATCGACGTGGTGATGATCTCGAACCTGCTGATCATGGTCATCGTCGGCGGCTACGAGACCTTCGTCTCGCGGCTGAAATTGCAGGGACACCCCGACCAGCCGGAATGGCTGAGCCACGTCAATGCGAGCATCCTGAAGATCAAGCTGGCGATGGCGATCATCGGCATCTCGTCGATCCATCTGCTCAGGACCTTCATCGAGGCCGGCAATATCGGCAATACCGGCCGTGTCACGAACTACACCGAGACCGGCGTGATCCTGCAGACGATCATCCATGTCGTCTTCATCTTCTCGGCCATCGGCATCGCCTGGGTCGACAAGATGACGGTGGCGACCGCCGGCAAGGGCCACTGACCGGCGTCCTCAGGCCCTGAGGCCCCGCGGCAGCCCCTTGGTGCTGCGGGGCTGGGCGAGCCCGGGCGCGGTCTCGATGCCGATCGTCGGCAGCGCCAGCGTGCGCTGGCCGCGGAAATCGACATGGCAGACCAGGAGCCCGCGCTCCTCGATATAGCCGAGCAGCCGGCGTGCCCGGCTCGGCGAATGACTGCCATAGACCTCGGCCAGCTCGGCATCGGTTGGGCAGGGCGCCTGCTCGATCGCGGTCCGCGCGATGAACAGGAACAGGCTCTGCAGGTCGTCCGGCAGCGTCGCCGCCGCGGTGAGCGCGGCCTGCCAGGCGTCGGAGCCCGCCACCTCGTCATTCGCGCCGGCGCGGGCGATGGCGAGCCGGCGGCGGAACTCGTCGAGGCTGAGCGAGGCCTGGGCGACCCGGCGCATGCGGCAGCGCACCGTGAAATCCTGGTAGAGCACCGCGACCTGGCGCGTGCGGGTCTCCGGATCGCCCATCAGGTCGCGCAGGATCTCGGCCATGATCGCCTCGCGCTCCTCCGGCTCCATCGGGATCTCGGGTTCCGGCTCGGGAACGGGGGCGGGGCGGTAGTTCTCGATCTGGCGCAGCACGTCATTGGCGGGCGGCCGCGGACGCGGCGCCGGTCTTGCGGTCCAGGCGGTCGGCGCGGGCTCGTTGGCGCCGGCCTCGAAGATCAGCTTGCTCGCATCCTCCGGCGCCTGTTCGGGCAGGGGCATCAGGCCGGGCGCGCCGCCGCGGTCGACCGAGGAGACGGTGCCGATGCGCAAGGGCAGCGGGCGCTTCGACAGGGCCGGGCCCAGCGCGACGAACTGGCCGCGCTCGAGATCGCGGAACATCTCGGCCTGGCGCCGCTCCATGCCGAGCAGATCGGCGGCGCGCTGCATGTCGATGTCGAGAAAGGTGCGCCCCATCAGGAAGTTCGAGGCCTCGGCCGCGACGTTCTTGGCGAGCTTGGCGAGGCGCTGCGTGGCGATGACGCCGGCGAGCCCGCGCTTGCGGCCCCGGCACATCAGGTTGGTCATCGCCCCGAGCGAAAGGCGGCGGGCCTCGTCGGAGGCCTCGCCCGCCATCACGGGCGCGAAGAGCTGCGCCTCGTCGACCACGACCAGCATCGGGAACCACATGCTGCGCTCGACGTCGAAGAGCCCGCCGAGGAAGGCGGCGGCGGCACGCAATTGCTCGTCGGCATCGAGATTCTCGAGATTGAGCACGACAGAGACGCGGTGCTGGCGGACGCGCAGCGCGATACGCTGGAGCTCGGCATCGCCGCAGGCGGCATCGACGACGACATGGCCGAACTGCTCGGCCAGCGAGACGAAATCGCCTTCGGGATCGATCACGGCCTGCTGCACCAGCGGCGCGCTTTGCTCGAGCAGGCGGCGCAGCAGATGCGACTTGCCGGAGCCGGAATTACCCTGGACCAGAAGACGCGTCGCCAGCAGCTCGGCGAGATCGAGCAGGCCGGGTTGCCCGTCCCTCGTCGAGCCCATGTCGATGCCCGTCGTCATGCTCTGGCCTTGCCGCTCCTCGATCGCAACCTGTCGAAAGTCGAGCCCTCATCCTGAGGAGCGATCGAAGATCGCGTCTCGAAGGATGTCTCCTCGGGATGAGGGCTGAGCTTTCCGACAGCTCTTACCACGGCGAATCGCCGGCCGGTGCGCGAGCGTCAGCCTTCCACAGCTATCGGATGGAAGACAGGGCTTCAGCGTGGACAGCGGCGGGCGCGCTCCTCGCGCTGGATGTCGGCAATGGTGCGGCGCTGGCTGTTCGAGAGCGGCAGATCCTCGGCATTGTCGTATTGACAGCCGGCATTGCCGAACGCGGCGATGCCGCGCTGCGTGCGGAAACAGTAGCCCTGCGCCTTGTAGATTTCGTTGCGGGCGACCCACAGGTCGTCGCAGCTCTGCGCGAGGGCTGGGCCGGGTGCTCCCGCCAGAACCAATAAAGTCATTGCCGTCAGTCCGTTGCGCAACATGGTTCGCCTTCGATTTCAGCGCCCTGAAGCGAGATTGAGCGGAACTGGCCGAAGGAGCAAGCGCTGCTACCTCAACTCGCTCTTGCGCAGCATCGCGGCGCTCATGCTGACGCCGTAATGCTCGCTCATCTCGCCGGCGCTCAAATGACGGACGGGCTCGATATCGGGGATCAGGAAGGCGGCGGCGTAGCGCCTCGCCTGGTATTCCATCGCGCGGACGCGGGGTGAGAGGCGCTCAGTGCGATTACCGGCAGGCGCGCGATGCAGCGCGCCCTCGTGGCCGAGCAACGCATGGCCGACCTCATGCGCCACCGTCATCAGCGCCCGGCCTTCGCCGCGATTGGCGGCGGCATAGACCGCTTCGGGGACCAGCAGGCGTTTGGTCTGCGAGTCCCATTGCGCCTCAGCCTCGCCGAGCTGGCTATCGGGAACGCGCTCATAAGCGAAGTTCGGATAACGCCGCTTCAGCTTGGTCATCAGCGTGATGAAATCGATGCCCTGATCGTCGCGAAAGCCGAGTTCGCGACGATGCGCCAAGGCGCGCGCATCGATTTGGGCGTCGGTCAGGAATGCAGGCTTCATGGCAGCCTCCCGTGACGGAGCGGGAGGAGCCTAGCGCGGTAGCGGGCATTGCTCAATGCGCCGCGGGCAATGGCGCCATTTTACGTGCGCGCGTCACTTGCGCGCGGCCATTTCCAGGCAGGTGAGGACCTGGACATAGCTCGGAGGACCACCGAGCCGGGCGCCCTCGACACAGGTGCCGCGGCTCGCCGCCGGGTAGCGGCGCCATTGCTGCTGCAAGGTGGCCTGCGCCTTGCGCTCGTCGTCGCGGCAGGCATCGGCCGTGCGCCCGACGCCCATGCCGCTCTCCCCGACATGGCGGCACGAACTCGCGATGTCGAAGCGGGGCGGATTGTCGGAGACTGGCAGGACAAGACCTGTGGAGATGGACAGGGAAAGAAGGGCCGCGGTGAGCATGGCGTAACCTCCGTGGGATCGCCCGCGCGGAGAACGCAAACGGGCGCGAAAAGTTCCACCTTTCCGTGCGACGGCGCTAGCCGAACGAGGCCCGATTCCGGCCTGCGGCCTTGCTCTCGTAAAGCAGCATGTCGGCGCGCCGGTAGAGCTGTTCCAGCGTCTCGACGCCGTCGAAATGCGCGGCGCCGACGCTGACGGTCAGGTGGGGGGCGGTGTCCGACATGACATGCGTGATCTCGAGCGCAGCTATGGCCTGGACGATCGCATCGAACACGCCGCGAGCCCGCTGTGGCTCGATGCCGTAGAGGATCAGGCCGAATTCCTCGCCGCCGAGGCGCGCGGCCATGTCCATCGGCCGGCGCATCTGGCCCTGGAGCGTGCGCGCGATGGTGCGCAGCGCCAGGTCGCCGGCCTGATGCCCATAGTGGTCGTTGTATTTCTTGAAGTGATCGACATCGAGGATCGCGAAGACGAGGCCGATGCGGTCTCGTCGGCTCTGGAGAAGCGCCGTCGCGGCATGCTCCTCGAAGAAGCGCCGGTTGCCGATACCGGTCAGCGCGTCGAACATGGCGTGGTTGTGGAGCATGCGCCGCAGCAGGAAATGATCGCGCTGCGCATATTCCCGCAGATAGGCGCCGACCGCACCGACGAAGACCGCGAAGAACAGCAGGATCGAGAGGCGGACATGCTCATGCATGTGGCTCGGCCCGAGCATGGCGAAGCCGAGCACGGCATTCAGCACAGCGATCAAAGCCGCGGCGGCGACGCTCTGGTAGAAGGTCAGTCCGACCGGCAGGAAGACCGCCATGATGATCACGAACTCCGCTAGATCGGCCTGGGCGAGGTCGCGGAGCTTGAAGACATTGGCGCTGATCGAGCTGGTGGCCCCGATCAGGACGAGAACGACGAAGGTCAGCCGGTTATAGCCGCGCGGCAGGCGCTTGCCAGCCAGCACCGAAACCAGCGCCAGCAGAAGGACGAGCGTACTCCAGCGCAGAGCTGCTGCGAGCAGGGCGTCGTAGTTGCGCGCGGCGAACTCCGCCCGCAGGTCGAGCCGCGTCAGGTCAAGTCCGATGAAGGCGAGCCAGATCGCGAGCGCCGTGACCGCGCAGACCAGCGTGCTCGTCCGCTGCTCGATGCGCATATGGCGGCGATATTCGTCCTCCAGCCCGGGCTCGAAACGCAGGCGCTTGAAGTCGCGCGCCCGCTGCCCGGCATAGGGGCTGTCCCGGGTCGGCGGCGCCGGCGCGGCGCGAGCTGAAGCTATGGCCTGTTCGAACGCATTCACGGTCAAACCGTGTCGCGAAGTGACTAACACTCCGTTTGAAGGGCACCTGCGCGGCGCAAGTGCAACCGGCCCGATGCCGCGAGGGTTTCGGAAGCCTTGCCGTGGCCGGGAGAATGCGCCGCAATCAGGCGCTTCCGCGAGGCCGGTTCAGGCGCTCCGCTGCCCGCTCGCGAGAACGGCTTCGACGATCTCCTGGACGTTCAGCGCCTCGGAGAGCGTCGCGAGATGATGCGGCTCGCCGCGGGTCAGGCGGGCGACGCCTTCGAGCTGGCGCTTGAGGGCGAGGGGTCGCGCCTGCTCCTGCGGCAGGGCGTCGGGCGCGCGCTGCCAGCTCCCGTCAGGCAGCCGACGCTCGGCGATCGACCAGTCGCAGAGCCGGACCGCGCCCTGGTCGCCTTCCAGCGTCCAGATGTTGTGGTCGTCCTTCGTCGTCGTGCCGACGCCGCCCGTGAGCGCGAGCGGCACATCGCCGGTGAGAAGCCGCGCCGCGACCCGGCGTTCCGAGCGGCCCGTTTCGGGGAATTCGGCACTCGCGTCCAACCCATGGAGCGCGCCGACCAGCCGGCGACTCAGGAACAGGAAATGCGAGACGACCTCGCGGGTAAAGCCGCCCTGGGCCGGCCTGTCGAGCCAGCCTGCGGCATCGGCCTGCCAGGGGCGCGGCCAGGTCTTGAATGCGACTTCGATACTGGCGCGCTGCACGGAGCCGATCTCACCCTGCGCGATCCACTCGGACAGGGTGGTGACGGCGGGCGAGGAGGCGAACGGGAAGTTGACCGCGCCCCTGTCTGCGGCCTCCGCGACGAAGGCGCGCGCGTCGGCGACATCGACCGCCAGCGGCTTCTCGCAGAAGACGCTTCTGCCGGCTGAGAGCGCGGCGCGAGCATGGGCGAGATGCGAGGCTGGCGGCGAGGCGATATAGACGCAGTCGCTCGCCGCGATCAACGCGGCCGCGTCGGACAGGCGAGGGATGTCGGGCAAGGCGGAGGCGAGGCGCGCCATCGCCTCTTCCGCCGGATCCCAGATGCCGCTGACCCGCAGCAATCCCGGCGGCTGGTCGAGAACCGCGCGCAGCATGCGCTCGCCCATGATGCCGGCACCGATGATGCCGATCGAAAGACTGTTATGCGACATGAGGGAATCCACGTAAGAGGCTTCAGACGCGCCGCTTTAGCAGCTTGTACGGAGGATGGGAGATTGGGTTCCGGTTCAGGCGAGCCCAAGCATTCGCCGCGCCAATCCTGGATCGCCGCCGCCGGCGAAATCGTCGAAGGCGGTTTCGGTGACCCTGATGATGTGCTCGGCGATGAAGGCCGCGCCTTCGCGCGCGCCGTCCTCCGGGTGCTTCAGCGCGCATTCCCATTCGAGCACTGCCCAGCCGTCGAAGCCGTATTGGGCGAGCTTGGAAAAGACCGCCTTGAACTCGACCTGGCCGTCCCCGAGCGAGCGGAAGCGGCCGGCGCGGTCGATCCAGGGCGCGTAGCCCGAATAGACGCCCTGGCGTCCATTGGGGCGGAACTCGGCATCCTTGACGTGAAAGGCGCTGATCCGCTCGTGATAGATGTCGATGAAGGCGAGATAATCGAGCTGCTGCAGCAGGAAATGCGACGGATCATAGTTGATCCGGCAGCGCGGATGATTGTCGAGTCGCGCCAGGAACTGCTCGAAGGTCGCGCCGTCGAACACGTCCTCGCCCGGATGCAGCTCGAAGCCGACATCCACGCCCTCTGCATCGTAAGCGTCGAGGATCGGGCGCCAGCGGCGCGCGAGCTCCGTGAAAGCCTCTTCCGCGAGCCCCGGCGGGCGTTGCGGCCAGGGATAGACGAAGGGCCAGGCGAGCGCGCCGGTGAAGCTGACCGAGCCGTTCAGCCCGAGCCGCCGTGAGGCTTTGGCGGCGTGGCGCATCTGCTCGACCGCCCAGGCCTGCCGCTCGGCCGGTTTGCCGTGCACGGCGGCTGGGGCGAAGGCGTCGAAGGCCGCGTCATAGGCGGGATGGGTGGCGACGAGCTGCCCCTGGAGATGCGTCGACAATTCGGTGATGACGACGCCGTTCTCCTGCGCGACCCCGGCAATCTCGTCGCAATAATCCTGCGACTCCGCTGCCCTGGCGAGATCGAAGAAGCGCGCATCCCAGGACGGGAGCTGCACACCGCGATAACCCAGCCCGGCAGCCCAGCGTGTGATCTCGGGCCAGGAGGAGAAAGGCGCGGAATCGCCGGCGAACTGGGCCAGGAAAATCGCGGGACCCTTCATGGTCGCTGGCATAGGCTCTGCTTTCTTCGGTTGCGGCGGGCGGAGGTTGCCCCAGGGGCGATCGGCTCGTCCAGTCCCCGGAGGGCATCATCATGCTCGCGCTTAACCCGCACTTTGGCCTATATCAGGCCGAAGTTCGGTCTTGAGCGCGGTCGGCGGCTTCGCCTAGCCTTCGGGGCAGAGCGGCCGGCAAGGTCCGCCGAGGAAACGAGCAGGAGGCGGATATCGCGCTGCCGTGGCAACGCCTGAGCCCGAGCGAGCTCGCGGTGCTCGAAGCGACCTTCTGGTCGGGCGGCTGCGCGCGCCATGCGCTGGCCGACACGCTCCAGTTCTCGCGCAGCAAGACCAACACGCTCGCGGCCGGGTTGCTCGAACAGGGTCTGCTCGACGAGGCCGGCCTGCAGCACTCGACGGGTGGGCGACGCCCCGAGACGCTGCGCGTCAATGCCGGCCTCGGCGTCCTGTTCGGCGTCGATATCGGCGCGACCAGCCTCGACCTTGCCCTGCTGCGGCCCGACCTGACGATCATCGCGCGCCATTCGCAGGCAGCCGACGTGCAGGGCGGTCCTGGCCCGATCATGTCCAGGCTGCGCTCGCTGATGCCAATGATGCTGGCCGAGCACGGCATCGCGCCGGAAGCCGTGCTATCGGTCGGCATCGGCGTGCCGGGGCCGGTGAATTTCGCGGTCGGCCAACTCGTCAACCCGCCGCTCATGCCGGGTTGGGACAGCTTTTCGATCCGCGACGACATGCGCGAGGTCACGCCGGCTCCCGTCTTCATCGACAATGACGTGAACCTGATGGCGCTCGGCACGCTCTGGCGCCAGCATCGCCAGATCGAGGACTTCCTCGTCATCAAGATCGGCACCGGCATCGGCTGCGGGATCGTCTGCCATGGCGAGCTCTATCGCGGGGCGACGGGCTCGGCCGGCGATATTGGTCATATCTGCGTCGATCCGGATGGGCCGCTCTGCCGCTGCGGCAACAAGGGCTGTGTCGAGGCGATGGCCGCGGCCCCCGCCATCGTCGCGATGGCGCAGGAGGCGGCCGAGACCGGCCGCAGTCCCTGGCTCGCGGAGATGCTGAAGGCCAAAGGTCAGCTGGAGGCGATCGATGTCGGGGCGGCGAGCCGGGCCGGCGACGAAGCCGCCGACGCGGTCGTCCGGCGGGCAGGGCAACTGATCGGCCAGGTGCTGGCCGCGCTCGTCAATTTCTACAATCCCTCGCATGTCTTCATCGGCGGTGGTGTCTCCGCGATTGGCCCGATGTTCCTGGCGGCGATCAGGCAAAGCGTGAACCAGCGCTCGCTCGCGCTCTCGACGCGCCATCTCGAGGTCACCTACGGACCGCTCGGCGGCGAGGCCGGGCTGATCGGCGCTGGCGTGCTCGCGATGCGCGAGGCCCTTCGCAACGGGAGCATCGCATCATGACGCGGGTTGCGAATGACCAGGCCGGCGTCGCCGTCGCCTTCGAGGGCGTCGTCAAGAGCTTCGGACCGGTCGAGGTGCTGCACGGCGTCAGCTTCGCGCTCGAGCCCGGCCGCATCTACGGCCTGCTCGGCGAGAACGGGGCCGGCAAGTCGACGCTGATGAAGATCCTCGCGGGCTACGAGGCCGCGAGCGGTGGCAGCGTGACGGTCGATGGCGAGCAGGTCGCCTTCGGCTCCTCGCGCGAGGCCGAGGCGCGCGGCATCGTCCTGATCCACCAGGAGTTCAACCTGGCCGAGGACCTGACCGTCGCCGGCAACATCTTCCTCGGTCATGAGCCGATGAAGGGCTGGTTCCTCGACGAGGTGGCGATGCGCGAAGGCGCGACGGCGGCTCTGCGGCAGGTCGGGCTCGAGATCGATCCGGCGACGCCGGTGCGCCGGCTGATCGTCGCCGAGAAGCAGCTCGTCGAGATCGCCAAGGCGGTATCGCGCAAGGCGCGGCTGCTGATCATGGACGAGCCGACTGCGACATTGACGCCGTCCGAGGTCGCGCGGCTCTTCGCGCTGATCACGCGGATGCGGGCTGAGGGCGTCACCGTGATCTACATCTCGCACAAGCTCGACGAGGTCGAGCGGATCACCGACGAGGTGATCGTGATGCGGGACGGGCGCTTCGTCGGCCGCTCGCCGACAGCCGAGATCACGCGCCACACCATGGCGACGATGATGGTTGGCCGCGAGATCGCCGACCAGTTCCCGCCGCGCTCCACGGTGGACGAGAGCCGTGCGCCGGCGCTGCGCGTGCGGAATTTCAGCGTTCCGGGCTGGGCGCAGGAGGTCGAATTCGAGGTGCGGCCGGGCGAGATCCTCGGCTTCGCCGGGCTGGTCGGCGCCGGGCGCACCGAGCTGTTCGAGGGCATTCTGGGCCTGCGCCCATCGAGCGGCGAGATCGAATTGCAGGGGCGGGGGGTGAAGCCCCGCTCGCCGCGCGAGGCAGCCGAGCATGGGCTCACCTATTTGAGCGAGGACCGCAAGGGCAAGGGCCTGCATGTCGACTTCACGCTCCGCCCGAACCTGACGCTGATGGCGCTCGGCCGCTATGCGAAGCCATGGCTCGATCCCTCGGCGGAAAGGCAGGCGCTGGAGCGCGCCGTGGACGCCTTCGGCATCCGCGCCGGCTCGCTCTCGGTCAAGGCGTCGAGCCTGTCGGGCGGTAACCAGCAGAAGCTGGCGCTGGCCAAGGTGCTGCATCCGGAGCCGAAGGTGCTCGTCCTCGACGAGCCGACGCGGGGCGTCGATGTCGGCGCCAAGCGCGAGATCTATCACCTGATCCACCGGCTGGCCGAGCAGGGGCTGGCGGTGATCGTCATCTCCTCGGAGCTGGTCGAACTGATCGGCCTCGCCCATCGCGTCGCCGTCATGCGCGCCGGCCGGATCGCCGCGACGCTGACGGGAGAGGAACTCACGGAAGAAATCATGATCGCTTACGCCACGGGGACGCGGCATGTCGCAGCCTGAGACAGAGATCGCCGCCGCCGATGCGGCAGGGACCGGAGCCTGGCGCGCCGAGGCGAAACAGTCCTTCACCGAGCGGCTCGGAAGCGTCGGGCCGGTCCTCGGCCTCATTGCGCTCTGCATCGCCGGAACGCTGCTCAACAGCGATTTCGCCACCACGGACAATCTGCTGAACGTCCTGACCCGCACGGCCTTTATCGGCATCATCGCCGTCGGCATGTGCTTCGTGATCATCTCGGGCGGCATCGACCTCTCGGTCGGCTCGATGGCCGCCTTGATCGCCGGCTGCGTCATCATGTTCATGAACTGGGCCGGGCCGGCGCTGGCTTCGCCCTTGCTGGCGGTTGTGCTTGGCGCGGCGCTCGCGGTGCTGCTCGGCGCCTGTTTCGGGCTGATCCACGGGCTCCTGATCGCTAAGGGGCGGATCGAGCCCTTCATCGTGACGCTCGGCACGCTCGGCATCTTCCGCGCCTACCTGACCTATTTCGCCGATGGAGGCGCGCTGACGCTGGCCAACGATCTCGCCGACCTCTACGCGCCGGTCTATTACGGCGTCGTCCTCGGCGTGCCCGTGCCGGTCTGGATCTTCCTCTTGGTCGCGCTCGTCGGCGGGCTGATCCTGAACAAGACCGCCTATGGACGTTATGTCCAGGCGATCGGCTCGAGCGAGGCCGTCGCGCGCTATGCCGCGGTCGACGTCGATCGCATCAAGATCCTGACCTATATGCTGCTCGGCATCTGCGTCGGCATCGCGACCCTGCTCTATGTGCCGCGGCTCGGCTCGGCCTCGCCGACGACGGGGCTGCTCTGGGAGCTCGAGGCGATCGCCTCGGTGATCGTCGGCGGCGCGGCGCTGAAGGGCGGCGCGGGCAGCATCGCCGGCACGGTCATCGGCGCGATCCTGCTCTCGGTGATCAGCAACATCCTCAACCTGACGAGCATCATCAGCGTCTATCTGAACGCCGCCGTGCAGGGCTTCGTCATCATCACCGTCGCGTTTTTGCAGAAGGGGCGCCGCTAAGCGCCTGAAAGAGGAGAGGAAACGATGTCACTGAAGAACAGGCGTCACATTCTGAAATCGGCCGTCGCCGCCGCGGCCTTCACCTTCGCAGGCTCCGGCCTCGTCGCGGCCGAGCCGGTCAATCTCGGCGTCTCGATCCCGGCTGCCACCCACAGCTTCATGGGCGGCATCAACTACTGGGCGAACCAGGCCAAGAAGGACCTGGAAGCCAAGCACAAGGACCTGAAGATCACGATCCGCACGGCCGCCAATGCGACCGAGCAGGCGAACCAGCTTCAGGATCTGAGCACGGTCAACAAGATCAACGCGCTCGTCGTCTTCCCCTTCGAATCGGCGGCGCTGACGCGGCCGGTCGCGAATGTGAAGGCCAAGGGCGCCTATGTGACGGTGGTCGATCGCGGCCTGACCGATACCAGCGCCCAGGACGCCTATGTCGCCGGCGACAACACCGCCTTCGGCAAGGTTCCGGCCGAGTACATCGCCAAGAAGCTCGGCGGCAAGGGCAATGTCGTGGCGCTGCGCGGCATCCCGACCACGCTCGACAACGAGCGCATGGATGCCTTCGCCGGTGTGCTGAAGAACCATCCCGACATCAAGCTGCTCGACGCCAAATACGCCAACTGGAACCGCGACGACGCCTTCAAGGTCACCCAGGACTTCCTGACCCGCTTCAAGGAGATCGACGCGCTCTGGGCGGCGGATGACGACATGATGGTCGGCGCGCTGCGCGCGATCGAGCAGGCCGGCCGCAAGGACATCAAGATCGTCTTCGGCGGCGCCGGCGCCAAGGACATGGTCAAGACGCTGATGGACGGCAAGGATCCGCGGATCGAGGCCAATGTCAGCTACTCGCCCAAGTTCATCTACGAGGCGATCCAGCTGACCGCCGAGGCGCGATTGAAGGGCGAGAAGCTGCCAGCGACGACGATCATCCCCTCGGTGCTGATCGACAAGAGCAACGCCAAGGACTTCTACCACCCCGACTCGCCGTTCTGAGCCGGTTGCCTGTTGTTCCGCGCGGCCGCCCCGGCGGCCGCGCCTTTGATCATGGACCGGATATGAGCGAGGAATTCCCGCGCAAGCTGCGCTACGCGATGGTCGGTGGCGGCCGCGACGCCTTCATCGGCGCGGTGCACCGCCATGCGATCGCGCTCGACGGCATGGCCGAGCTTGCGGCCGGCGCCCTGTCCTCGACACCCGAGCGCGCCATCGCGTCCGGGCGCGCGCTCGGCCTGCCCGACGCGCGCAATC
>NZ_JBHYEM010000035.1:0-23918 GCF_051860145.1 Allobosea sp.
GGCGCTGCCTCGACATTTCGACATCGACATCGACACGCGGCGTCAGGCTGCGGCGCCATCTCGTCCCGCGCATCCCCTCGGATACGCCAAGCGACCAGCAAAACCTCGCGGCACCAGCCGGCGGGGATTTTGGCGCGGGCGGTGCGAGCTCGGCGGAACCACCACCCCGACCCGACGTTCCCTCTCGACAACCCGCGAACAGGGAGCGACCAGTGGCGAAATCCTCAGCGAAGGCCAAATCCCCGGCCCGGGCGGTCGCGAAGCCGCCCAAGGCGGTGAAATCCGCCGCCAAGCAGCAGCGGCGCATCCAGAAACAGGTCGCCCGCGCCGATGCCCGCCCGCAGAAGGTTTCCCACGGTGCGATGCAGGCCGGGGCGCGGCTCTATCCGGAGCCGCCCTTCAAGAAGCAGCATCAGCCGAAGCCGGGCTCGGAGGCGCGGCTCGACCCTGCGCCCATGTATGACGCGCCCTATTACAGGGGCTCGGGCAAGCTCGAGGGCAAGGTCGCGATCGTCACCGGCGGCGATTCCGGGATCGGCCGGGCGGTCGCCGTGCTGTTCGCGCGCGAAGGCGCCGATGTCGCGATCCTGCATCTCGGCGAGAACGAGGACGCGGCCGTGACGCTGGAAGCGATCAAGGCGGAAAACCGGCGCGGGCTCGCGATCGCCGGCGACGTGCGCGACGCAGAGTTCTGCCGCAAGGCGGTGGCGCAGGTGGTCAAGGCCTTCGGCAAGCTCGACGTGCTGGTCAACAACGCCGCCTTCCAGGTTCACGCCCCGCGCTTCGAGGATCTGACCGAGGAGCATTTCGACACGACCTTGAAGACCAATCTCTACGGCTATTTCCACATGGCGCAGGCGGCGCTGGCCCATATGAAGCCCGGCGGCGCGATCGTGAATTCCGGCTCGGTCACCGGCCTGATGGGTAGCGAGAAGCTGATCGACTACGCGACCACCAAGGGCGGCATCCACGCCTTCACGCGCTCGCTCTCGACGCATCTCGTGCCGCGCGGCATCCGCGTCAACGCCGTCGCGCCCGGGCCGGTCTGGAGCCCGCTCAACCCGTCCGACAAGACGGCCGAGGACGTCGCCGAGTTTGGCAGCCAGACGCCGATGAAGCGCCCGGCCCAGCCCGAGGAGATCGCGCCGGCCTATGTCTTCCTCGCCTCGGCACAATGCTCGAGCTACATCACCGGCGAGATCCTGCCGATCATCGGCGGCTATGGCAGCGGCTGAGCCTCAGGCCAGCGCGGTCGGGCTGCGCGTGAAGCGGCGCGCCGCCATGACGGTCAGCGCCGCGAAGACCACGAACAGCAGGCCCTGCGCGATGGCGAAGGGCGGCTCGGACTGGGTCGGCGCGAGCGCGTTCAGCGCCGGCACCTTCAGGAAGGCCTGCACCACCGCGACGAAACAGAGCGGGTATTGCGCGACCACGACGCAGATCGCGTAGATGCGCCGCCAGGCCCCCTGCAGCATCCGCGCATAGAGCCCATAGCCGGCGAGGACGATCAGGATGAGCGAGACCACGCCGAAGACATGCGAGGGCAGGATTCCGGTGAACGGAAAGGCGAAGCCGGTCGCGCTCGTGGCAAAAGCCGTCGAGAGGAAGGCCCCGGTCCAGCCCGGCCTGGTGTGGCCCTTCAGCAGGGCCGGTACGACGAAGAAGCCTGCGAGGATCGCGATCAGGCTGAGCCAGGTGTGAAAGCCGGTCAGTGTCGTCGGATCGAACATGATGAAGCCCCCCAACTTCGCACGGCCGGCGGTCGCCGCCGCGTCCCCGCATCATGCAGGAATCGCGCCCCGTCTGGCGAGACATTTCCTCGTGAGAATCAGGCATTTCAGAGGGTTGGAAAGGCCGCTGTCATCCCGGGCGACCGCAGGGCGACCCGGGATCTATGCCTGAGCATCCAACGTCATCGCGAGCGAAGCGAAGCGATCCAGTTTCGTAGAGCGCGTCCGCCCCTGGATCGCTTCGTCGCTTCGCTCCTCGCAATGACGATCCGGCCGATTCGGATGAGTAACGCGCTACTCCGTCAGGCTGACCCGGACGCTGACCTCCTCCTCCTCGGTCGCGCGCTTCAGCGTCGCCTTGGCCTCGTCGACCTGGCGTTGGCGGTTCCAGAGCGCGGCATAGACGCCGTCGGCCGCGAGCAGCTCGCGATGATGGCCGCGCTCGACGATCAGGCCCTTGTCGAGCACGATGATCTCGTCGGCATTGATCACGGTCGAGAGACGATGGGCGATGACCAGCGTGGTGCGGCCCTCGCTGACCCGGTCGAGCGCATCCTGGATCTCCTTCTCGGTGAAGGAATCGAGTGCCGAGGTCGCCTCGTCCAGCACCAGGATCGGCGGGCCTTTCAGGATGGTGCGGGCGATGGCGACGCGCTGCTACTCGCCGCCCGAGAGTTTCAGGCCGCGCTCGCCGACCGAGGTCTCGTAGCCCTCCGGCAGCGAGCGGATGAAGCGGTCGATCTGGGCGAGCCGCGCCGCCTCCGCGACCTCGGCCTCGGTCGCCTCCGGCCGGCCATAGCGGATGTTGTATCGAATAGTGTCGTTGAACAGCACGGTGTCCTGCGGGACCATGCCGATCGCGGAACGTAGCGAGACCTGCTGGATCGTGGCGATGTCCTGCCCGTCGATCAGGATGCGGCCCTCGCCCGGCTCGTAGAAGCGGAAGAGCAGGCGCGAGATCGTCGACTTGCCGGCGCCCGACGGGCCGACGATGGCGATGGTCCGGCCCGGCGGCACGGTGAAAGAAATGCCCTTCAGGATCGGCCGCTCGGGGATATAGGCGAAATGCACGTCCTCGAAGCGGACCTCGCCGGCATCGACGCGCAAAGGCGGTGCGCCGGGATGATCCTGGATCTCCGGATCGCGGCCGATCAGCGAGAACATCTGCTCGATGTCGAGCGTCGCCTGCTTGATCTCGCGATAGACCGTGCCCATGAAATTCAGCGGCTGGTAGAGCTGGATCAGCATGGCGTTGATCAGCACGAAATCGCCGACGGTGTGCGTGCCGGCCTGGAAGCCGCGCACCGCCATCACCATCGAGATGGTCAGGCCGGCAGCGAAGATCGCGGCCTGGCCGAAATTGAGCCAGGCCAGCGAGGTATAGGCCTTCACCGAATTGCGCTCATAGCGCGCCATCGAGAGGTCGTAGCGCGCCGTCTCGCGCGCCTCGGCGCCGAAATACTTCACGGTCTCGTAGTTGAGCAGCGAGTCGATCGCCTTCGAATTGGCGTCGGTGTCGGATTCGTTCATGGCGCCGCGGATGGCGATGCGCCACTCGGTCGCCTTGATGGTGTAGGCCATGTAGCCGGTGACCATCGTCACCAGCACGACGACATAGAGCCAGTCGAACATCACCAGCAGCACGGCGATGATCAGCACGACCTCGACCACGACCGGCACGAGCTGGTTCAGGCCGAGGCGGACCATTTCCTCGATGCCGTTGCGGCCGCGCTCCAGCACGCGGGTCAGGCCGCCGGTCTTGCGCTCGAGATGGAAGCGCAGCGAGAGATGGTGCAAATGGCCGAAGGTCTGCAGCGCCAAAGTGCGGACCGCATGCATGAAGACCGGCGCGAACAGCGCGTCGCGCAACTGGATGAAGGCCGAGGAGCCGACGCGCGCGAGGCCGTAGATCACCGTCAGCGCGAGCGGGGCGCCAACCAGCCAGGGCAGCCAGTGCCCGAGGCTCGTCGGGTTGTTCGCCAGGGCGTCGGTCGCCCATTTGAAGGTGAAGGGCACGCCCATCAGCACGAGGCGGCCGGTGACCAGCAGGATGAAGGCGGCGACGACGCGCTGGCGCAGGTCGGCGCGGTCCGGCGGCCAGAGATAGGGCCAGAGCGCACGGAAGGTCGCGACGAAGCCGGAACCCGGCTGAAGCACGGCCGAGCGGGCGAAAGTCGGCGCCGGAGACGGCGCGGCAGGCGGGGACATCTTCAAACGATTCCAGGTTGGCTCGCCCATATAGGCCCCAATCGGATGGGAATACATGGGGCCAAACACAAGGAAACGATTGCGGCGGGGACCGCCGCCATCTGCCTTGTTCTCGACCCATGAGCGGTGTGAGATGGTTCAGGAAGGTCCGAAACTCACGATCGGGGAAGAAACAACCATGAGAATCCAGCATGTTATCTCGGCCGGCTTGATCGGCGCTTCCGCCTCGCTCTGCCTCGCGGCCTTGCCGGCGCTGGCGCAATCGGCCCGGCCTCCGGGTCAGATCAAGATCACCAATGCCCGGACCGTGCCGCTGAACACGCTCGAGATCGCCACCACCGGCGAGCAGGCCCGCCTCGTCGCCAAGCTCGCCAAGCCGCTGGCGCCGGGCAAGAGCGTCTCGCTCAAGCTCAGCAAGCCGGCCGGCTGCACCTATTACATCCTTGGGCGCTTCGAGGACGAGGTCGAGAGCGACAATGACGGCGTCGACCTCTGCCGCGAGAAGACGCTGCGGCTGACGGATTGAGGCGCATCCCTTCTCCCCTCGGGGGAGAAGGTGGCAGCGCGAAGCGCTGACGGATGAGGGAAGGATGGTTGCGACCTACCTTCGCTTCACCTGGTCGTACTGCCCTCATCCCCCTGCCGGGACCTTCTCCCCCGAGGGGAGAAGGACGTCCTACGCCGTCGCACCCTCGCGCATCAGCTTGTAGGTGATCGAGTCGACCAGCGCCTGGAACGAGGCGTCGATGATGTTGGCGCTGACGCCGACCGTGGTCCAGCGCTCGCCGCGCTCGTCGGCGGATTCGATCAGAACGCGGGTGACGGCGTCGGTGCCGCCCTGGAAGACACGGACCTTGTAGTCGACCAGCCTGAGGCCGCCGATCAGCGACTGGTAACGGCCAAGGTCCTTGCGCAAGGCGAGATCGAGCGCGTTGACCGGCCCGAGCATGCTTTCGGCGACCGAGATCAGCGTCTCCTCGCCGACCTTCACCTTGACGATCGCCTCGGAGAAGGTGACGAGCTCGCCGAGCGCATTGTAGCGGCGCTCGACATTGGCGGTGAAGCGCTCGATCTCGAAATAGGCCGGCAGCTCACCCAGGATGCGCTTGGCGAGCAGGTAGAACGAGGCATCCGCTCCCTCGAAGGCGTAGCCCTGCGCTTCCTTCTCCTTGAGCTCTTCCAGCACGCGCGAGAGCCTTGGATCGTCGCGGCCGAGCGTGACGCCGATGCGCTCCAGCTCGGCGACGAGGTTCGACTTGCCGCCCTGGTCGGAGACCAGCACCTTGCGGATATTGCCGGTCGCCTCGGGCGGCACATGCTCATAGGTGCGCGGGTCCTTGAGCACGGCCGAGGCATGGATGCCGGCCTTGGTGGCGAAGGCCGAGGAGCCGACGAAGGGCGCGTGCACGTTGGGCGCGCGGTTCAGCATCTCGTCGAGCGCGCGCGAGACATGGGCGAGCTGGCCGAGCTGAACCTCGTCGATGCCGAGGCTGAAGCGCTCGCGATATTTCTCCTTGAGCTTCAGCGTGCCGATCAGCGTCACCAGATTGGCGTTGCCGCAGCGCTCGCCGAGCCCGTTCAGCGTGCCCTGGATCTGGCGCGCGCCGGCCTCGACGGCCGCGAGTGAATTGGCGACGGCGCAGCCGCAATCGTCATGGGCATGGATGCCGAGATGATCGCCCGGCACCAGCTTGGCGACCTCCGCGACGATTGCCCCGATCTCGTCCGGCAAGGTGCCGCCATTGGTGTCGCAGAGCACGACCCAGCGCGCGCCGGCCTCATAGGCGGCGCGGGCGCAGGCGAGCGCATAGTCGCGATTGGCCTTGTAGCCGTCGAAGAAGTGCTCGCAGTCGAGCATGACCTCGCGCCCGGCCGCCTTGGCGGCCTTCACGCTCTCGGTGATGCCTTCGAGATTGTCCTCGAGCGGGATCTCGAGCGCGACATGGACATGGTAGTCCCAGCTCTTGGCAACGAAGACGATGGCGTCGGCCTTGGCCTCGAGCAGGGCTGCGATGCCGGGATCGTTGGCGGCCGAGCGCCCTGCCCGCTTGGTCATGCCGAAGGCAGCGAACTTGGCGTTCACCGTCGGCTTATCGGCAAAAAAGGCCGTATCGAGCGGGTTGGCGCCGGGATAGCCGCCCTCGACATAGTCGATGCCGAGCTTGTCGAGCATGGCCGCGACCGCGCGCTTGTCGTCGAGCGAGAAATCGACGCCCGTCGTCTGCGCGCCGTCGCGCAGCGTCGTGTCGAAGAGATGGATGCGCGCGGTCATAGCCGCGATCTCAGGCGATAGCGCAGCACCCTCGGCACGACCATGGCGAGCATGACGAGCTTCATCGCGATGGAGAGCGAGCCGGCGGGGCGAATCTTGTGCGGGGTCATGAACGTCGTTCTTCTTGCTTCTTGATGTGGACTGCGGGGGTGATGTCGCGGTTCATCGCTTCATCTCCCAGGTGGTGACGGGTTCGCCGGTCGCCGGGTCCTTGCCGTCCTTGAGGGCGATGCCCATGGCGGCGAGCTCGTCGCGGATCCGGTCGGATTCGGCGAAGTTCTTGGAGCGCCGGGCTTCGAGGCGGGCGGTCGTCAAGGTCTCGACCTTCGCGCGCAAGGCATCGTCGACTTCGGCCGCGGCAACCTGCGGCAAGGAAATACCGAGCAGAGCGAGGCTCGCCTTCAGGCTTCCGTAATCGCCGGCCTTGCGCAGAGCATGAAGTTCGGCGACCGCCTGCGATATATTGAGATCGTCGGCCAACGCCTCGACCACCGGGGCGGGAACCTGCCCGGCCCCAGCCTCGCCAGCGACGGCCGCCCAATCGGCAAGCGTCTTCTCCGCCTCCTCGAGCGCCTTCACCGTCCAGTCGATGGGCTGGCGGTAATGCGTCTTCAGCATTGCAAGCCGCAGCACCTCGCCGGGCCATTTGCGCCCGCCAAAAACCTCGGTTTCCAGCAACTCGTTGATGGTGACGAAGTTGCCGAGCGATTTCGACATCTTCTCGCCCTCGACCTGCAGGAAGCCGTTATGCATCCAGATATTGGCCATGCGCGCGGCTCCGCCAGCGCCGCCGAAGGCGCAGCAGGACTGGGCGATCTCGTTCTCGTGATGCGGGAAGACGAGGTCGATGCCGCCGCCATGGATGTCGAAGACATTCTTGGCCGGATCGTCGCATTGCAGCCCGCCGCCGAAGGGCGTGAGCAGCTTGGCCATCGACATGGCCGAGCATTCGATATGCCAGCCGGGGCGGCCGGGCGTCGCGATGCCCGCCGGCGACGGCCAGCCGGGATCGACGCCGTCGCGGCTCGGCTTCCACAGCACGAAATCCATCGGGTCGCGCTTGTAGGGCGCCACGTCGACCCGCGCGCCGGCGATCATCTCGTCGAGCGGGCGGCGGGCGAGCGAGCCGTATTTCGGCGCGTTTTTCAGCCCCGCCACGGCCGGCACGTGGAAGAGGACATGCTCCTCGGCGACATAGGCGACGCCGCGCGCGATCAGGCGCTCGATGATCGCCTTCATCTCACCGATATGATCGGTGGCGCGCGGCTCCTCGTCCGGCGGCAGATTGCCCAGGGCGGCGACATCGGCGTGGAACTGCGCCGTCGTGCCTACCGTGACCTTGGCGATCGCCTCGTTCAGCGGCAGTCCCGGAAAATCGCGGGCGGCGCGGGCGTTGATCTTGTCGTCGACGTCGGTGAGGTTGCGGGCATAGGTGACATGCTCAACGCCATAGAGATGCCGCAGCAGCCGGTAGAGCACGTCGAAGACGATGACCGGCCGGGCATTGCCGATATGGGCATAGTCATAGACCGTCGGGCCGCAGACATACATGCGGACGTGATCGGGATCGATCGGGACGAAGCTCTCCTTCGTCCGCGTCAGCGTGTTGTAGAGCCTCAGATTGGGCGACATCGAAACGGTCCTGAGCGAAAGGGCGACGAAAGGCTTGGAATCCAGGCCGCTGGCCGGGGCGCTTTTGTCAGGTCGTTTCAGGACGAGGACGTGAGCAGCCGGCCAGCGAAAGCTAGCGGCAAATAATGCAAATCCGGATGGCGGCTCGCGTCATGGAAAAACTGATTGCCTGTGCGCGGGCTTTGCGTCAAGAGGGCGGCCCCAATTGCTGCGTCGCACCATCTTGCGGACGCAATTCATCGAAATTTAACCGGCGGGCGCCATCTTCGTGATTCGAAGGTTCTTGGGCCTGTCGGGTCACGAGGAAACATCGAGAATGCGCCGCGCCATCGCCCTGATCGGCCTCTTCGGAATCATCGGAGCCGGCCTGTCGCTCTCGGTGCTGCCGACGTCGAAGACCGTCGCGGCTCCCAGCGACCAGCGCATCTTCCTGATTCCGGCGAGCGACGGCTACGGTGTCGCCGATTGCCTGTCCACGAAGACCTCCGAATGCGGCAAGATCGTCGCCGACGCCTGGTGCGAAGCCCAGGGCTTCGCCAAGGCGGTTTCGTTCGGCGTCGCCGCGCGCGAGGATTTCACCGGGTCGGTGAGCAAGCCCAGCCTGACCTCGGAAGCCGAGCAGCCGCTCTCCATCACCTGCGGCGAGTGAGGCCCCGCCTCACCTGATCCAGTCCGCGCATTTCGGCGCGTCGCCCGAGCCGCCCCAGGGCATGATCGGGACGGTCGAGGTCGAGTTCTGCGGCGAACCGTCGATCAGCTTGTCGGAATAGACCAGATAGACCAGCACGTTGCGCTTGGCGTCGCAGCCGCGCACGATCTGCATCTTCTTCCAGACGATCGAGCGGCGCTCGCGGAAGACGACATCGCCCTGCTCGGCCTTCTCCTTGAATTTGATCGGACCGATCTGCCGGCAGGCCAGCGAGATCTCCGAGACCTCCTCGGCCACGCCGAACATGCCGGAGACACCGCCCTTTTCGGGGATGGTGTAATGGCAGGCGACGCCCTCGACGATGGGGTCGTCGACGCCGTAGACGGCGAGCTTGTCGTTCGGCGTCAGCATTTTCCAGACCGTCGATTTCCGGAAGATCAGGTCTTCCTGGGCCTGGGCCGGCGCAATCGCGGCGCTGCCGAGGGCAAAAACGGCCAGCAAGGCCAGGGCATGACGACGAAACCGCATTCTGAACTCTCCCGACGCTTTCCCGCAGCACGGCCTGCCCGCAGGACGGCCTACCCGTATGACGGCCGGCAGGATATGGGATGCCGCGCCCCGGCGCACCAGTGCAGCCGAAAGCGGCTATACCGCCAGCGGCTTGAACACGAGATAGGCCGCGACCAGCGCGCCGATCACGCCCAGCGTGAAAAGCACGAGCTTGAGGCGCGTGAAGCCGCTGGCGAAGGCGACGTCGCCCGGCTCGACCTTCGGATATTTGTCGAGCAGCCGCGCCACCCCGAAATTCTCGACGACGTCGCAAAGCCCGCCGAAGAGCCAGCCGCCGCCGCACAGCGTCGCGACCCACCAGGGATAGCCGCGCATCGAGACCCCGGCGACGATGACGGCGCCGACGATCGCATAGGTCAGGGCGAAGGCGGCATCGGCCGGCAGCACCCGATGGCGGTAGCGGCTGCGGCGGTCGTCGCCATAGGCCGAGAAGAGCTTCTCGACATCCGAGACGGTGAAGCCTTTCCAGTCGCTCTCGAGCATCCGCGCCACGCCCTGGCGGCTCGCCCAGAACCCGACGAGCCAGAACAGCAGCATCACCAGGGCCGGCCCCCAGATGAAGAAGGCGAGCGGGATGGTGCTTGGATACAGGGGGACGGGATCGATCATCGCGGCGACGGCTCCGGCGGCAGGCGACAGACGTTACCGCGCCTCGCGTGCCAGCGCCAAGGCCTGACGCAGAATCTCGACGTCGCCGAGATGGTTGGCGAGGATCAGCACGAGCCTGGCGTTGAAGGCGGCGCTTTCGGCCTCGCTCAGATCGCGATGCGCCTGCACGATCAGCCGATAGGCCGCGTCGGGGTCGGCGAGGTTCGGTTCGGTGAGGAGAGCTTTCGGATCGGTCACGCGCGGCGTCCTTCCAGGGTCTCGATCGCGGCCGCGATACCGGCCGGCGTCGCATCATGGAACCGGGCGGCGACATGGCCATCGGGCCGCAGCAGGACGGCGTCGCCCGGAGCCAGCCCGTAGCGCCGGGCCAGGACGCCGTTCCCGGCTTCGGCCGGCGCGATATCGATGCGCGTGACGCCGGGCAGCGCGAGCGCCTTGCTATCTGCTGTGCACGCAATCAGCACCGGTTGCCCGTCAGCCAGCGTCTCGGACAACCAGATCCGGCCGTTCGCGCCGCTCGGCAGGGGCGCGTCCAGGAAGGTGGCTCCCGGCGGCACGCCGCCCTGCCAGTCGGGGGCGGGCGTCGACAGCGGCGAGCCGGTATAGGCGGTCGGTTGCGAGAGCCTGCCGGAATTGACGAAGCGCCGGCCGAAGCCGGTCGTGCCGGCCAGCGCCAAGGCGGCATCGCGCAGGATCCGTTCGCCCGGCGAGCGCGGCGCGATGAAATCGGTGGCGCGGGTCGAGTGCAGGATGTTCTCCTCCGCCGCCTCGACGCGCTCGGCGTCATAGCTGTCGATCAGCGAGGCCGGACTGCGGTCCGTGACGACCAGAGCGAGCTTCCAGCCGAGATTGTCGGCGTCCTGGATGCCGGAATTGGCGCCGCGCGCGCCAAAGGGCGAGACCTGATGGGCAGCGTCGCCGGCAAAGATCACCCTTCCATGCACGAAACGGTCGAGCCGGCGGCACTGGAAACGATAGACCGAGACCCATTCCAGTTCGAAATCGCCATGGCCGAGCATCTGCTCGATGCGGGGGCGGACGCTCTCCGGACGCTTTTCGCGCTCGGGATCGGCATCGCGGTCGAGCTGGAGGTCGATGCGCCAGATGTCGTCGGGTTGCTTGTGCAGCAGCGCCGACTGGCCGGAATGGAAGGGCGGCGCGAACCAGAACCAGCGCTCGGTCGGAAAGGCGGCGCGCATCCTGACATCGGCGATCAGGAACTTGTCCTCGAAGGCCTCGCCGCGGAATTCCAGCCCGAGCCGGGTCCGGGTCGGCGAGCGCGCGCCGTCGCAGGCGACGACCCAGCCGGCATCGAGCCGGTAGGGACCGTCGGGCGTCTCGATGGTGAGGAGCGCGCCGTCATTGCGCGGCTCGATCCCGGCCAGGCGGTTCGACCAGCGCAGGTCGAGCAGCGGCTCGGCTTCGGCCGCCGCGGCGAGCGCGGCCTCGACATGATATTGCTGGAGATTGATGAAGGCGGGCTGCTTGTGATCGGGCTCGGGCAGCAGGTCGAACTCGTAGAGCATCGCCTGCCCGCGAAAGACCTTGCCCTTCTGCCAGGTGACGCCTTTCTCGACCATGGGCCCGGCCAGCCCCAGCCTGTCAAAAATCTCCAGCGTGCGCTTGGCGAAGCAGATCGCGCGCGAGCCTTCGCCGATCCGGTCGGAATCGTCGATCAGCACGACGGGAACCGCGCGCCGCGCCAGATCGAGCGCCAGCGTCAGCCCGACCGGGCCGGCCCCGACAATGACGACAGGGTGGCGGGCCGGACTAAGCGCGTCCTGGTCGGGGCTGCGGCGATAGGCGAAGCGGCGTTCGGCGGCCATGGCTCAGACGGTCTCCCCGCCGCTACGGCTCTGGAGTGGCGCAGTGCAGCTTTCCGCCATATAATATGTATGTCGAACTTGAGGATGCTCCGCCATGCGCAAGGCCCAGGTGTTCCTGCGAGAGGACCAGAAGCTCGCGCTGCAACGGCTGAGCCGCCGCACCGGCCGCAAGCAGAGCGAGTTGATCAGGCATGGCGTCGATCTTGCCATTGCCGAGAGCGAGCAGTCGGACGATGACGACTGGAAGGCAGGCTGGGCCAAGGCCTTCGGCATCTGGGCCGATCGCACCGACCTCGATGACGCGGCCGCCAAGAGGCGCGGGAACAGTGTCCGGCGCGCCGAGAGCCTTGCGCGGCACTGGCAGCAGAAATGACGATCCTGCTCGATAGCTGCGTCGTGATCGACGGCTTGCGCAACCATGCGCCGGCCATCGATTTCATCATGAACATGCCTGCGCGGCCTCACCTTTCGGTGATCAGCGTCAGCGAGCTGCGCGCGGGACAACGTGGCGAGCGGGACCGGCGCGGAATCGACGCGGTCCTGGCCGGGAGCACCCTGCTCGACATCGACCAGGCGATTGCCGAGAGTGCCGGCGAGCTGCTGCGCCGCTTCCAGAAGAGCCATGGTCTCGACATCGCGGACGCCCTGATCGCCGCGACGGCCGATCATCATGGACTGCGACTGGCGACTTTGAACCTCAAGCATTTTCCGATGTTCCCCGGCCTCGCAGCCGCTTACTGACCGCTGCTCGGCTCAGCCGCCCGCTCATCCGATCGCCTCCGGCCCCTCGATTCCGAGCCGCGCCAGCTCGGCCTCGCGCCGGGCCGCGTCGAAGGCCAGGAAATACTCGTCGAGCTGCGGCGGTGAGACCGCCGTGCCGGATAGCATCGCATGGGCCTGACCGCGATGATGGGTCTGGTGCTGGAAGAGATGGGCCAGCAGGTCGTCGACGCGCTCGGGCACCCTGCCCTCGTCGCCGCGGTCGGTCCCGACGCGGCGCCCCAGGCTTTCATCCGTCTGCGCGTCGCAAAAGGCGATCAGGCGGCGATCGGTCTCGCCCTGGACGATGAGCAGCGCGGCGCAATCCAGCGGCCGGAAGGTCTCGAACACCGTCAGGCCGCGCCCGCCCTCCTCCAACGCGTCGAGATAGTAGAGGTCGATCGAGAGGTTGTGGTTCAGCGTCTCGTGCAGCGACGGGAAGAAGCTGGTGCGCGCCGCACGAAAAGCCGGATCGTCGAGCTCGGCGCAGGCGCGCAGCAACCGGTCATTGGCCCAGGCATTGTTGCGGGCCGCCTTGCGGAGATGGCCGAGCAGCGACATCGCCGTCAGCCCCGGAGCTCGACCCACATCTGGCGATCGCGCTCGTCGGTCCAGATGCGCGGGTGATCGAGCCCGTTGGCCTCGTCATAGGCGCGCGAGACGTTGAAGGGCAGGCAGTGCTCGAAGATGACCCAGTCGCCATAGGCCGGCTTCAGGGCCGCGTGGACGCGCTCGAAGGTCTCGCGCAGCGAGCGGCCGGCCGCGGCGTTCTGCTTCACCGCCGCATAGAGGTCGCTCAGGAAGGCGCGGGTGCCCTTGATGCCGTCCGCGACCATGCCGGCGCTGGTCAGCGCCGCGCCGCGACCCGGCACCATCGCGGCCGAGCCGAGCGCCGAGAGCCGGTCGAGCGTCGCCGGCCAGTCGCCGAAATGCGCATCGCCGCAATAGGGCGTGGCGCCGTACTCGACGAGATCGCCGGCGAAGGAGGTCTTCGCATCGGGAACCCAGGCGACGATGTCGCCGGCGGTGTGGCCGCGGCCGAGCTTCATCAGCCGGACCTCGCGCTTGCCGAGCCAGACCGAGAGCGTGTCGGAGAAGGTCGCGCTCGGCCAGGTCAGGCCCGGACGGATCGAGTCGGCGCCCTGGAACAGGCGCGGAAAGCGGCCGATCTCGCTCGCCTTGTCCTCCTCGCCGCGCTCGACGATCATCGCGCGGGCGACATCCGAGCAGATGATCTCGCGGGCGCCATAGGCCGGCGCGCCGAGCACGCGCACCGCGTGATAATGCGAGAGCACGACATGGCTGATCGGCTTGTCGGTGACCTTGCGGACGCGCGCGATCACGGTCTCCGCCATTTTTGGCGTGGCCTGCGCATCGAAGACGAGCACGCTGTCGTCGCCGACCACGACCCCGGTATTGGGATCGCCCTCGGCGGTATAGGCGTAGACGCCCTTGCCGATCTCGTCGAAGGAAATGGTCTTCTCGCCGAGATCGGCGCTGGAGGCGAAGGCTGGCTTGTCAATCGACATGAGGCAGCACGTCCTGTTCGATGGCGCCGAAGATGGAATGGCCTTCCGCGTCCTTCATCTCGATGCGCACGGTGTCGCCGAAGCGCAGGAAGGGCGTAGCGGCGGTCCCGGTCGCGATGATCTCGACCATGCGCTGCTCGGCGATGCAGGCATAGCCGACGCCGCCTTCCGCGACGGGCTTGCCCGGCCCGCCCTCGGCATCGCGGTTCGAGATCGTGCCGGAGCCGATGATCGTGCCAGCCGAGAGCGGGCGGGTCTTCGCGGCATGGGCGATCAGCGTACCGAAATCGAAGGTCATGTCGACGCCGGCATCGGGCCTGCCGAAAGGCTGGCCGTTGAGCTGCGAGAGCAGCGGCAGAGCGAGCTTGCCGTCCTGCCAGGCATCGCCCAGTTCGTCGGGCGTGACGGCCACCGGAGAGAAGGCCGTCGGTGGCTTCGACTGAACGAAACCAAAGCCTTTCGCCAGTTCGCTCGCAATCAGATTCCGCAAGCTCACGTCGTTTGCGAGCATGACGAGCCGGATGTGATCGCGCGCGGCCTCGGCTGCGACGCCCATCGGCACGTCGCCGGTGACGACCGCGATCTCGGCCTCGAAATCGATGCCGTCCTCCTCGCTGCGGGCGCGGATCGGCTGGCGCGGCCCGAGCGCGGAGTCCGAGCCGCCCTGGTACATCAGCGGGTCGCTCCAGAAGCTTTCGGGCATCTCGGCGCCGCGCGCCTTCCGCACCAGCGCGACATGGTTCACATAGGCCGAGCCGTCGAGCCACTGATAGGCCCGCGGCAGGGGCGAGGCGCAGTCATGCTCGTGGAAGCGGAAGGACGGCACCGAGCCATGCTCCAGCCCCTCGGCGAGGTCGGCCAGGTGCGGTGCGTACCGGCCCCAGTCGTCGAGCGCCGCCTGCAGCGTCGCGACCACGGGGAAAGCGTCGGTGGCGCGCGTCAGGTCCTTCGAGACCACGACGAGGCGGCCATCCCGGCCATGCATGAGGGAGGCGAGTTTCATCTCTTTCCAATCCGTGACGAACACGCGAGATTGCGCGCAACAAACCCTTGGGAGGACAGCTTATGAAACGCCGCGACTTTTTGAAAACCGGTGCGTTGGCGGCGGCCGCCACGCCGATCGCGATGCCCGCGATCGCGCAATCGCAGCCTGAGGTGAAATGGCGCCTGACCTCGAGCTTCCCCAAGCAGCTCGACACGATCTACGGCACGGCGCAGCAATTCGCGAAGTTCATGTCGGACGCGACCGACGGCAAGTTCCAGATCCAGACCTTCTCGGCCGGCGAGATCGTGCCCGGCCTGCAGGCATTGGACGCGGTCACCTCCGGCACGGTCGAATGCGCGCATACGCCGGTCTATTTCTATATCGGCAAGGAGCCGGCGCTCGGGCTCGGAACCGGCATCCCGTTCGGGCTCAATGCCCGCCAGCAGCATAGCTGGTGGTATTTCGGCGGCGGCGAGCCGATCATCAACGAGGCCCTGGCCAAGTTCAACGCCTACTCGATCCCCTGCGGCAATTCCGGCTGCCAGATGGGCGGCTTCTTCCGCAAGGAGCTGAAGAGCGTCGAAGACCTGAAGGGGCTCAAGTTTCGCATCGGCGGCATGGGCGGCTCGGTGCTGGCCAGGCTCGGCGTGGTGCCGACGCAGATCGCGCCGGGCGACGTCTATCCCGCGCTCGAGCGCGGTACGATCGACGCCGCCGAGTTCGTCGGCCCCTATGACGACGAGAAGCTCGGCTTCGTGAAGGTCGCGCCCTATTACTATTATCCCGGCTGGTGGGAGGGCGGCGCCATGCTGCACCTCGTCATCAACCAGGAGCAGTGGAGCAAGCTGCCGAAGCATTATCAGGCCATCGTCCACAATGCCTGCGAGGCGGCGAATAACTGGATGCTGGCGAAATACGACTTCGTCAATCCGGGCGGGCTGCGCAAGCTCGTCGCCCAGGGCGCGCAGCTGCGCGCCTTCCCGCAGCCGGTGATGGAAGCCTCGCTGAAGGCGGCCGAAGAGTACTATGCCGAGACCTCGGCCAAGAGCGAGCTGTTCAAGAAGGGCTACGAGTCGATGGTCGCCTTCCGCGGCGAGAACCTGCTCTGGTGGCAGGTCGCGGAGCTCTCCTACGACGCCTTCATGAACCGGCTGAAATCGCGCTGAGGCACGCAATAGCGGCAGGCCTGGCGCCGGGTCAGACAAGTCTGATCCGGCGCGGTTCCTGGTGGGTCATCGCCGCCGCGAGATGCGCGCAGGCCGTTCTCGGCCGCTCGCCGAGCACGCGCCCGATCATCGCGGCCGCCTTGCCGCGCTGCCTCGCGACGCGCCGCCCGAGCTTCTTGCGGATTTTCGTCTGCGGCTCGGCCTCTGCGGCAAGCTGCCTGTCGGCCATGTCGAGATCGACGACCGCACCGAGATGCGTCCGCAGCCGCTCCGCGGCGTCGATCTGGTCCTTGTAGTAGAACGGAGCGGCCGGCTGGAAGAAGCTGAGCTGATAGCCGAGATCGATGACGCGGGTGCGCCAGGCGTGAAGGCGCTCCAGGCTCATCCGGCGCGGATCATGCCTGGCGGCGCGGCGCGCCTTGCGATAGCTCCTCCGGAACGCCGCGAGCAGGAAGCCGCCGCGCTCTCCCGCCACCGACCAGGCTTCCATCCTGACGGAGAGCCGGTCGAGCGCATCGCGCATCGCCGCGACGGTCTCCGGCGCCGGCGCCCGGTCGGCCGGGAGCACGAGCCTGCCATCGGCCTTCGGCGAGAGCTGCTGCAGGGTGCGCGCAACGACCGCGGCGTCGCGGCTCGCGCCAAAGCTCTGGCGCAGCTGCTTGATCTCGGCCCTGAGCGCCGCCGCCTCCTCGGCCAGAGCCGGGGGGGCGAGCTTCAGCAGGGAGCGCCAGGCCTTCATCAACCGGCGGAAGTCATGGACACGCTTCGCCGGGTCGCGCTCCATGCCGTCGAGCAGGCGGCGGCCGCGCAGGGGCATTCCGCGACAGAAGTCGAGCCAGTGCCGGGCCCAGAGCCGCATCATGGCAGGGCCGTCGAACACGGCCCGACCGCCGGTCGAGCGCGGCAGGCTCGCGCCCTTGCGGCGCCGGCGCGGCGTTTTCGCTGACGTCGCCAAGAAAGGCTCCTTGCGAAGAGAGGCTCCTTGCGAAACTCGAAACTGCATTGAGCGACAGGCATCGCCGCCGCGCAAGAGCCTTGCACCGACGGCGCCCTACCAGGCCTCGCGCTTGCCGGGGTCGAAACGCTTCTTCAGCCCGTCCCAGCAGGCGCTGTAATCAGGCTGCAGCGCCGGCAGGCCGGCGGCATAGCCGGTGACGCGCTGGGCAAAGCGGGTCTCGAACATGAAGGCCATCGTGCCCGTCAGCTTCACCGGCTTGAGCTCGGTGGTGCTGGCATGGTCGAAGGCGGTGGCGTCCGGCCCGTGCGGCAGCATCATGTTGTGCAGGCTGAAGCCGCCCGGCGTGAAGCCCTCGGGCTTGGCGTCATAGACGCCGTAGATCAGCCCCATGAACTCCGACATGATGTTGCGGTGGTACCAGGGCGGCCGGAAGGTGTTCTCGGCCACGGCCCAGCGCTCAGGGAAGATCACGAAATCGATATTGGCGGTGCCGGGCGTCTCGGAGGGCGCGGTCAGCACCGTGAAGATCGACGGATCGGGATGGTCGAAGGAGATGGCGCCGACCGGCGAATAATGGCGCAGGTCGTATTTATAGGGCGCGTAATTGCCGTGCCAGGCGACGACGTCGAGCGGCGACTGGCCGATCGGCGTGGAATAGAGCTCGCCGCCCCATTTGGCGTAGAGCGTCGAGGGCGTCTCGTCGTCCTCATAGGCGGCAATGGGGGTGAGGAAATCGCGCGGGTTGGCGAGGCAATTGGCGCCAATCGGCCCGCGATCGGGCAAGGTGAAGCCGCCGCCATAGTTCTCGCAGACATAGGCGCGGGCCGGGCCGCCGGGAAGCTCGCAGCGGAAGACGACGCCACGCGGGATCACGCAGATCTCGCCCGGCTCGATCTCGATCACCCCGAACTCGGTGCAGAAGCGCAGATCGCCCTCCTGCGCCACGACCAGCAATTCGCCATCGGCGCAGAAGACGTATTCGCGCTCCATCGAGGCGGTGACGAAGAGCATATGCGCGGCCATGCCGGCCTGCGTATCGGCATCTCCGGCCGTGGTCAGCGTGCGCAGGCCGGTGACGAAGGTCAGCGTCTCGGCCGGCACCGGAATCGGGCTCCAGCGCAATTGCCCGATCGGCAGATCGGCCTCGTCGCGGCAGGGCGCGCTGCGGATCAGCCCCCGGTCGACCTTGGTCCAGCGCCCGCCATGCTTGACGCTCGGGCGGATGCGATAGAGCCAGGAGCGCTCGTTCGTGGAGCGCGGCGCGGTGAAGGGCGAGCCGGAGAGCTGCTCGGCATAGAGCCCGTAGGCCGCCTTCTGCGGCGAGTTGCGGCCGACCGGCAATGCGCCGGGCAGCGACTCGGTCTCGAAACTGTTGCCGAAACCGGACATGTAGCGCGGGCCCGATCCGGCCTGACGAAGCGGGGGAGTATGAATCTGCGTCTGGACGTTCATGGGTTCCTCCCCTTCCGCGGCCGGCGTTTCCGTTAGGATTTCCTTGCGGCGGCTTTGACAAGCACGCCAGTTCCGGAATGATCGCGATCGGCGCCTTGATATCCGCCTCAATTAGTTACAGATGAAACTAATGTCAATCAGATCACCGTCGCCCGACTCCGAAATTCCCGACCCGGAAACCGCGTTGCGGCTGGAGCGGTTCCTGCCCTATCGCCTCAATGTCGTCGGCTCCTATGCCAGCCGCGCGCTCGGACGCATCTACAGCGCCCGCTTCGGCATCGGCATTCCCGAATGGCGGGTGATCGCGCAGCTCGGCGAGTTCGGGCGGATGACCTCGCGCGACATCGGCGAGATCACCCAGATGCACAAGACCAAAGTCTCGCGCGCCGTCGGCGAGCTCGAGAAGCGGGGGCTGGTCTCGCGCAGCGAGAACCGCGAGGACCGGCGCGAATCCTTCGTCGCCCTGACCGGCCCCGGCGCCCGGATCTATGCCGATATCGTGCCGCTCGCGCTCGCCTTCGAAGCGCGCTGGACCGAAGGACTGGCGGCGGAGGAGCTGCGCGTCTTCGAGCGCGTGCTCTCGATGCTGACCGAGCGCGGCCGCCATCTCGCCGGGGCCTATCACGAAGGCGAGCCGTGATTGCCGCTCGCGGCCAAATATGGCATGCGGGGGTCGTTTACGGTCGATCGTGCGACTCTGTGCCGAGCCGTCGCAGGAGCCGTCCAGAGTTCCGTCGCGTTTGGCAGGTGGTGTTGTACCGAACGGCAAAGCGGCCGCGGGGGCGGATCGAACATGCAGGTGAGATGGCCCGATCGGCGATGAGATTTGGATTGACCAGGCGCCTCGGCGCAATGCTTCTGGCCCTGTCCGCGATGGGCGGCACGGCCCTCGCGCAGTCGCCGGCCTGCAATGCCTGGCGCAGCGAGCTCGCCAGCCTGCAGGGCCAGCGCGGCGGCAATCCCGGCGCGGCCCAGGCGGCGCAGCGCGTCGGCGCACAGCTTTCGCAAATCATCGGCCAGTACCGCGCCATGGGCTGCGAACGCGGCGGCTTCCTGTTCTTCGGCGAGGCGCCGCCGCCGCAATGCGGCGGCATGCGCGCCCGAATCAACCAGTTGCAGGCCCAGCTCGGGCCGCTGCAGCAGCAGGCGCAGGGCGGCGGCCTCGAGCAACGGCGCGCGCAGCTCGCCGCGATGATCGACAATAACTGCCGCGCCGCGCCGCAGCAGCGCGGCTTCTTCGAGACGATCTTCGGAATTGAGCCGCGCCGGGGCGAGATCGATTCGACCTTGCCGGAGCTCGACCCCGAGGAGCGCCCGGCGGAGCCCACCGGCCCGCGCCAGGGCGGCGCCTACACCGTCTGCGTGCGGACCTGCGACGGCTTCTTCTTCCCGCTCGCCAACAGCCCGGGCGGCCGCGAGGGCCAGGACGAGATGTGCCAGGCGCTCTGCCCCGGCACCGAGACGACCGCCTTCGGCATGTCGACCGGCGGCGATATCCAGAACGCGGTCCAGCGCAGCACCGGCACGCCCTATTCCTCCTTGCCGAATGCCGGGAAATACATCCGCAGCTTCGACGCCGCCTGCACCTGCCGGTCGCCCGGCCAGAGCTGGGTCCAGGCCCTGCGCAATGCCGAGGACCTGCTCGACAAGCGCAAGGGCGACATCACCGTCACCGAACAGAGCTCGCTGGAGATGTCGCGCCCCAAGCCCGACCCCAAACGCAAGACCGCGACGCCGGCGCCCGCCCCGACGGCGCAGGCCCCCGCCCTGCCCGACCCTGCCGACGACAAGCCGATGCCGTCCGAGAACTCGCCGACATCGGGCACCGAATCGGCCGGCATGGGACCGCAGACCGTCGAGTCGGAGAAAACCGTCCAGCAGGGCGATGGCCTCAAGAAAGAGACCAAGAGCGTCACCGGCGAGAAGCGGACGGTCCGGATCGTCGCGCCGAATCTCGCGCCCAATCTCGGGCCGTCCGCGGCGCGGCCTTAAGGGCAATGGCGGGCCGTCATTCCGGGGCGCTGCGCAGCAGCGAACCCGGAACCCAGAAACACGGGCCGCTGCGGAGAAGTTGCGACGGCTCCGCCACATTGACTGGCCACGGTGTTTCTGGATTCCGGGCTCAGGCCTGCGGCCTGCCCCGGAATGACGGGTGATTGGACAAAGCGGCGCCATGCGTTTTTCCAAGGCCCTACCCCGAACAAACGCCGCGATCGGCGCTGGACGCATGGCCGCGATCGGCGCATAGATGGCCTAACTCCACACCATCGGCCGGTCCGGAACGCCCCCAGGCCCCCGCCGCGATCGCTCCTCGATCTGACGATGCGGCCCTGCGACTGACGGCACCCGACACGGCCTTCCAGAGGCTTCCCATGTCCGAAACGTTCGCCGAGCCGCAAACCGGCATCGATCTGGCCGATGCACGCCGCCGCCTGAAGGCCATCTTCATGGGCTCGGTCGGCAACCTGGTCGAATGGTACGATTTCTACGCCTACACCGCCTTCGCGCTCTATTTCGCGCCGCATTTCTTCCCCTCGCACGATCCCGTGGTGCAGCAGCTCAACGCGGCGACGCTGTTCGCCGCCGGCTTCATCGTGCGGCCGATCGGCGGCTGGCTGTTCGGGCATCTCGCCGACCGCTATGGCCGGCGGCTGTCGCTGACGATCTCGGTGCTGATGATGTGCTTCGGCTCGCTGATCATCGCGCTGACGCCGACCTATGCCACGATCGGCTTCGCGGCGCCGGCCCTGCTGGCGCTGGCGCGGATCATCGAGGGCCTGAGCTTAGGGGGCGAATACGGGGCGAGCGCGACCTATCTCACCGAGATCGCCGACCCGAACCATCGCGGCTTCTATTCGAGCTTCCAATACGTCACGCTGATCGGCGGCCAGCTCACCGCCATCGTGGTGCTGCTGCTGCTCCAGAACGTCTTCCTGACGCATGAGCAGCTGGTCGACTGGGGCTGGCGCATCCCGTTCGTGATCGGCGCCCTGCTCGCCATCACGGCGATGTTCATGCGCCGCCACATGCACGAAACGGACTCCTTCGTCGAAGCCAGCAAGACGAAGAGGCGGGAAAGCTCGCTGCGCGGCCTGATGAAATATCCGCGCGAGGTGGCGATCGTCGTCGGCCTCACCGCCGGCGGCACGGCGGCCTTCTACACCTTCACCACCTATATGCAGACCTTCGTGAAGCAGACGGTCGGGCTCAGCGACATCACCACGACCTATGTCATCGCCGGCTCGCTGATCTTCGCTTCGCTGCTGCAGCCGGTCTATGGCGCGCTCTCGGACCGGATCGGCCGCAAGCCGATGCTGATCTTCTTCGGCGTCGCCGGCACCCTGATGACGGTGCCGATCCTGACGCTGCTGTCGCAGACGAAATCGCCCTGGGTCGCCTTCCTGCTGATCTCGGGCGCCTGGATCTTCGTCGCCGGCTACACCTCGATCAACGCCGTGGTGAAGGCCGAGCTGTTCCCGACGGCGATCCGCGCCACCGGCGTCGCCGTGCCCTATGCGGTGACGGTCTCGATCTTCGGCGGCACGGCCCCGGCAATCGCGCTGTTCTTCAAGCAGCAGGGCCACGAGCAGTGGTTCTACTACTACCTCTCGGGCGTGATTTTCCTCTCGCTGCTGGTCTATTCGACCATGCGCGACACCAAGCACCAGACGGCGATGGATCGGCACGAGTGAGGAATGCACTGCGTCATGCTCGGGCTTGACCCGAGCATCTCAGGCCGGATGAGAATCCGACCGGCGCCCTCTCGTCATGAGATTCTCGGGTCTGCGCGGAGTTTATCCTTGGGCCGACCGAAGGTCGGACCCGAGGGCTTCGCCCGAGAATGACGCTCAGGCGCTTTCGCCGCCCAGCCGCCGCAGCGCCTTCTCCCGGCCAATCAGCGGCAGCAGCGCAGCGAGCTCCGGCCCATGATCGAGGCCGGTCAGCGCCTGGCGCAGCGGCATGAACAGCGCCTTGCCCTTGGCGCCGGTCGCTGCGCCCACGGCCTGCGTCCAGCTCTTCCAGGTGGTCGCGTCGAAGGGTTCGGCCGGCAGGAGCGAGGCGGCCGCCTTCGCGAAATCGGCGTCGGCGATCACGGGCGCCAGCGGCCCCGCCACCACCCGCCACCAGTCCTTCGCATCCGCCAGCTTCGCCAGATTGCCGCGCACCGCGAGCCAGAACGGCTCCGTCGCGGGGACATCCAGCGCCTTCAACCGCTCCTCGACCTGGGCGAAGTCGAAATGATGCAGGGTGCGCGCGCTCAACGCCTCGAGCTCATGCTCGTCGAATTTCGCCGGCGCGCGCGAGACATGAGCGAGATCGACCAGGCCCGCCAGTTCGTCGAGGCTGGAGACCGGCCTGACCGCATCGGATGAGCCGACCAGCACGGCCAGCGCCGCGACCGCGAGCGCCTCGACGCCGGATTCGCGCAGGCCCCGCAGCGAGAGATGACCGAGGCGTTTTGACAGCCCCTCGCCGCTCGCGGTGGTCAGCAGGTTGACATGGCCGAAGGCCGGCAGGGCAGCACTGAGCGCCTCGAAGATCTGGATATGCACCGCCGTGTTGGTGACGTGGTCCTCGCCCCGGATGATGTGCGTGATCCCGGAACCGATATCGTCGACCACCGAAGGCAGGTGATAGAGATAAGTGCCGTCCTCGCGGATCAGCACCTGGTCCGAGAGCGAGGCGCAGTCGATATGCGCCTGCCCACGCACGAGGTCGTCCCAGGAGACGGTGCGCGGCTCGAGCTTGAAGCGCCAATGCGGCTTGCGGCCCTCGGCCTCCAGGGCAGCCCGTTCTTCCGCGGTCAGCTTCAACGCGGCACGGTCGTAGATCGGCGGCAGGCCGCGGGCGAGCTGGCGCTTGCGGCGCCGATCGAGCTCCTCGGCCGTCTCATAGCAGGGGTAGAGCCGGCCCTGCTCGCGCAAGCGCCGCGCCGCCGCGTCGTAATCCGCGATCCGCTGCGACTGGCGGAACGTCTCGTCCGGCACGATGCCGAGCCAGGCGAGATCCTCGGCGATGGCCTCGGCGAACTCGTCCTTCGAGCGGGCGATGTCGGTATCGTCATAGCGCAGCAGGAAGCGCCCGCCATGACGGCGCGCGAACAGGAAGTTGAACAGCGCCGGCCGGGCGTTGCCGATATGCAGATAGCCGGTCGGAGACGGCGCGAAGCGGACGAGCGGAGTGGTCATGGTCGGCTTATGGCGGGTTTGTTCAGGAAGGACAATTGACGCGCGGGATCCCCTCTCCCGAGTGGGAGAGGGGTAGGGGTGAGGGCCGGACAGCGCAGAACAGGGCGGGCGATATCCGCCACGGCAGCCTGGTGCGGCGCGCCCTTACAATTTCGGGCCTGCCCTCACCCTGCCCTCTCCCACTCGGGAGAGGGTTCCCCGCGCCTCAATCCTCGACCTCCTGAAGCGTTCAGAAGTCGAAGCTCTCGCCGCCCGGCTTCCCGACGCCTTTCACCAGTACGGCATCCGGCGAATAGGCGGCCTCGCCCGAATCCCGGAAGCGGTTGACGATCGGGTAGCGCCGGTCGCGGCCAAAATTCTTGGCGGTGACTTTCACGCCCGGCG
>NZ_JBHYEM010000036.1:0-21834 GCF_051860145.1 Allobosea sp.
CGCGGGAACCCCTCTCCGGGAAGGAGAGGGGTAGGGGTGAGGTGCAGGCCCGAGATCGTTGGCCTGAGCCTCGCCGCGGTGAGGGCTCGCGCAACGGGTCCAGGGGCCTACCCCTCACCCTACCCTCTCCCTCCGGGAGAGGGTTCCCCGCGCCGTGCTCCCACCGCCGGGGATAGCCGCGCCCGCTTATCCCCGCTGTCTCGAACGCCCTTATTCTTCGCCTCGCTCCGCCCGACCAAGGGGGCTGTCGCGAGGCATCGTGCGGCCGGGCGGAGTGGCGGTGTCCGTCAGCCACGACCGTCGCGGGTCGTGGCGGCGGAGGCCCGTCCGTCGCCGGGCTTGCGCCCGGGAGGCCTGCCAGGCCGCCGGACGGACGGGTCATAGAGAACCGCGCGCGGGACGAGGTGGCGGCCCAGCGGCGCTGCCTCGACATCTCGACATCGACATCGACACGCGGCGTCAGGCTGCGACGCCATCTCGTCCCGCGCATCCCCTCGGATCCGCAAGCGACCAGCAAAACCCTCGCGGCACCAGCCGGCGGGGATTTTGGCGCGAGACTCCGTTCAACCCGAACGCCCTCAGGTCAGGGCGCCGCGCCCCGCCACCGGCCAGAGCGTCTCGACATGGGCATCCGGCCCGTGCAGGCCGCGCACCCCGACATACCAGTCGTGCAGATTGACCGTCGGGTCGCAATGGCCCGGCACCAGCAGCAGCCGGTCGCCGCGATGCGGCAGCGCGATCGGGTCGCCGGTCAGCACGCCATGCTCGTCCGACGGTTTGACGTAGATCACGCCGTCACGCTGGAACGGCACCGGCATGCCGGAATCGACCGCCGCCGCCTTGTGGCCGGCATCGACGATGGCGCGATCGGGCACCGGCTTGCTCATCACGCCGGCGAGCACGAAGAGCGCATGCTCGAAGGTCCGGAACGGCGTGCCGTCGGCCTGGCGGTTGCGGGCATAATCGGCGTCCATGAAGATATAGGAGCCGGCCTGGATCTCGTTCCAGATCCCGGACTGGCTCT
The DNA here is from genome assembly GCF_051860145.1 of Allobosea sp. Lineage (GTDB taxonomy): Bacteria > Pseudomonadota > Alphaproteobacteria > Rhizobiales > Beijerinckiaceae > Allobosea. The sequence goes on from NZ_JBHYEM010000036.1 coordinate 1,025, forward strand.
CGAGCTCGAAGGTCCCGGTGCCGGCACCGCTGACGATCTCGCAATTGAGCCCGGCCTGCATCAGCCGCTCGACCGCGTTGCGGGTGAGCAGGCCCGCCCGCTCGATCGCCTCACGCCGCTCGTCGATCGAGCGCATGTGCTGGGCCGAGCCATGATAGGCCTGGAGGCCGGAAAAGCGCAGCGTGTTGCTGCGCGCAACGGCCTCGGCGATCCTGACCGCCTCGCCGACCGCGACGCCGCAGCGCCGGCCGCCGATATCGAGCTCGACCAGGATGTCGAGCATGACGTCGTGCCGCGCCGCGGCTTCCGCCGCTTCGCGCACGCCCTCGGGATGGTCGACGCAGAGCCCGATCCGCGCATGCCGCGCCAGCCTGGCAAGCCGGTCGAGCTTGGCCGGCCCGACGATCTCGTTGGTGACCAGCACGTCGGTGACGCCGCCGGCGACCAGGATCTCCGCCTCGGCGACCTTCTGGACGCATTGGCCGACCGCGCCATGCGCCATCTGCAGCAGCGCGATATCGGGACTCTTATGGGTCTTGGCGTGGGGACGGTGGCGCACGCCATGGGCCTGGGTGAAGGCGGCCATGGCGACGAGGTTGCGCTCGAAGGCATCGAGATCGAGAACCAGCGCGGGCGTGTCGATCTCGGCGAAGCTCTGGCCGGGCTGGGCCGGAGGGGATAGGGGCATGGGCTCTCGACATCTCCTGAATCACTATGGCCATCGGACGCCAGCTTCGTGTCGCAAGCAAGACCGGCCGGGGCGCGGCGGCCCGCCCGCTCCGCCAGTAGCGCATCGCGAGCGGCCATGTTAGGCCCCGCCGCATGAAGATCGGCCGCGTCACCGACGACACCTTCGCGCTCTTCGCCCGCGTCTGGCGCGAGCGCATCAGCGCCTACATGCCGCAAATGGCGATGATCCTGGCGCTCGTCGTCGTCATCGCGGCGACGACGAGCTTCTATCCCCTGCTGATCAAGGCGGCCTTCGATGCCTTCGCCGACCCGCTGACGGCCGAGGCGACCGGCTTCGTGCGGCGCATGGAGCGGCTGGTCTCGAAATCGATCGGCTTCCAGATCGGCGTGGTCAACGCGGTCGCGACCGTCGTGGTCATCGTCACCGCGATCAAGGGCTTTTCCCTTCTGGCCCAGACCGTGATGACCAACAGCGTCGTCAGCCGCATCGAGGCCGACATGCAGACCGCGCTCTATGCGCATCTGATCGACGCCGACCTGGCGCAGCTGCAGCGGGAGAACCCCGCCTCGCTGACCCAGCGCTTCACCACCGATTTCACCTTCGTCAAGGAGGCGCTGACCCGGCTGATCAACATCGCCGTGCGCGATGTCCTGACCGCGATCGCGCTGGTCGGCGCCATGCTCTGGATCGACTGGCAAATGACGCTGGTCGTGCTCCTGATCGCCCCGCTCGTGGCGCGCCCGATCGGCCGGATCGGCAAGAAGCTGCGCCGCATGGCGATGTCGCAGCAGGAGCAGACCGGCATCATGGCGAGCCTCGTCACCGAAAGCCTGCAGGGCGCCCGCGTCGCCAAGACCGATTCGCTCGAGCCCTATCTCAAGACCCGCGCCGCCGCCGCCTTCGAGACCATCCGCACGCTGAAGATGAAGGCCGCCAATGCGCGCGGCCGGCTCGACCCGCTGCTCGAGGTCGCTGGCGGCATCGCGGTCGCCGGCGTGCTCGCCGCGATCGGCGTGCGCATCACCTCGGGCGGCTCGACGGTCGGCGATTTCACCGGCTATGTCTCGGCCCTGCTGCTGGCGGCGCAGCCGATGCGCTCGCTCGGCAACCTCAACGCCATCGTCCAGGAGGCCGGCGCCTCGCTGAAGCGCTATTACGCGCTGATCGACGAGAAGCCGCTGATCACGCAGCGCCCCGACGCGAAGCCGCTCGCGGTCAGTGCCGGCGAGATCGCCTTCCGCCATTTGCGCTTCCGTTATCGCGATGATGCCCGCGCGCTCGAAGGCATCGAGCTCGTCGCCGAGGGTGGCAAGACCACCGCGCTGGTCGGCCGCTCTGGCTCCGGCAAGTCGACCTTGCTCGCGCTGGCGCCGCGCCTCTACGACCCGAATGAGGGCCGCATCGAGATCGACGGGCAGGACCTGCGCGACGTCACGCTGGCCAGCCTGCGCAGCCAGATCGGCGTGGTCAGCCAGGATGTCGTGCTCTTCGACGACACGGTGCGCGCCAATATCGCCTTCGGCCGGCCGGATGCGAGCGAGGCGGAGATCATCGCCGCCGCCAAGGACGCCGCCGCGCATGACTTCATCATGGCGATGCCGGAGGGCTATGATTCGCAGGTCGGCGAGCGCGGCGCAAAGCTCTCGGGCGGCGAGCGCCAGCGCGTCGCCATCGCCCGCGCCATCCTCAAGGACGCGCCGATCCTGCTGCTCGACGAGGCGACCAGCGCCCTCGACACCGAATCGGAGCGGCTCGTCCAGCAGGCGCTGGCGCGGCTGATGAAGCACCGCACGACGCTCGTCATCGCGCATCGGCTCTCGACCGTGCGCGAGGCCGATCTCATCGTCGTGCTCGAGGAGGGCCGCATCGTCGAGACCGGCAGCCATGACGCGCTGATCGCGCGCGACGGCACCTATGCCCGCCTGCACCGGCTGCAATTCGCGGAGAGCTGAAGCCATTCGCATCGAGACCGAGCGCCTCATCCTCGATCTGCATCGCCTCGACCAGTTCGAGCACCTCGCGGACATGTGGGCCGACGAGGCCGTCACCCGTTACATCGGGGCGCCATCCACGCCCCAGGAGAGCTGGGCCCGGCTGCTGCGCTATCGCGGTCTCTGGCCGCTTCTGGGCTATGGCTATTGGGCCCTGACCGAGAAACGCAGCGGCCGCTTCGTCGGCGATCTCGGTTTCGCGGATTTTTACCGCCCGGTCACGCCGTCGCTCCGCGGCCTGCCGGAAGCCGGCTGGGTTCTCGCCGGATGGGCGCATGGGCAGGGCTTTGCCGGCGAGGCGCTCGGCGCCGCGCTCGACTGGCTCGACGAACGCACCTCGCACAGCCGCTCGGTCTGCCTGATCGCGCCGGAGAACGATCCGTCCGTCAAAGTCGCGCGCCGTGGCGGCTTCCGCTTCGATCGGACGGTGCAGTTCCTTGGCAAGGAGACGTCGCTTTTCGTTCGCGATCGCCCTTCGGCAGGTTAGGCGCGCCTAACGGCGACCCCGCGCTCAGGGCTCGCGCGCGAGCGCGTCCGAGGCCGCGGTGAAGCCGCGGAAGGAGAAGGGCAGCGCGACGCTGCGGTTGCCGGCATCCTGATAGCGCAGCTGGCCGGCATCGCTCGCCGCGCGCCAGCGCTTCAGCAGGTCCTCGCTGACGCCGATCTCGGCGAAGCAGCCGCCCGGCAGGCAGCGCTGGAAGCCGGCGAGCACGCCCTCGTCCTTCTCGCCGAGCGCGACGCGCACCCCGGCATTGCCTCCGAGCGTGACATTGGGCGGCACCTGCACGACGAGCTTGTAGGGCTCGCTGCGCACCGGCCGGCCGAGCGCGATCAGGGCCGCCGGCCCGCGCTGGCCCTGGACCTGCAAGGTCTGCACGATCTCGCAGACCCGCGTGCCGACGCCCTGCTGGCAGCGATAGACCCAGTCGCCATAGCTCGCCGTGGTGTTGTCGGGCTGCGAGACGCCGCCCGGAGGTGCCGCGGCAGGCGCCGGGGCGGAAGCGGGACGCTGCGACTGCGCGAGGGCCGCTCCGCCGAGCAGCGCGGCGGCGACGACGATAGGCACGAGCTTCGAGATCACGGGACGGTCCATCCTTCTGGTCAGGCCGGCCAGTTAGACGGCAGGCCGGCGCCTCCCGCAAGCGCGTTGCGCCGCGGCCCCGGTGATGAGGGTTTACGATCTCTTGGGGCGTCCGCCTTACGGCCGCCAGCCGGCCTCCTGCGCCGGCGCGCTCTCGGCCGCCTCATCCGCCCGCGCCGCCTCGACGATCGCGAACAGCGCCCGCAGCGCCTCCTCGACGCCCTGGCCCGAGGCCGAGGAGAGCACGATCGGCATGCGCTTGGCCGCCCGCTTCAGCCGCGCCACCTGCTCCTTGAGCAGTTCGGGCGAGAGCGCGTCGGCCTTCGACAGCGCCACGATCTCCGGCTTCTCGGCGAGGCCCTCGCCATAGGCGGCGAGCTCCTGGCGCACCGTCTTGTAGGCCTTTCCGGCATGCTCGGTCGTGCCTTCGACCAGGTGCAGCAGCACGCGGCAGCGCTCGACATGGCCAAGGAACCGGTCGCCGAGGCCATGGCCCTCATGCGCGCCCTCGATCAGGCCGGGAATATCGGCGAGCACCATCTCGCGGGCATCGACGCGGACCACGCCGAGGCCGGGATGCAGCGTCGTGAAGGGATAATCGGCGATCTTCGGCTTGGCCGCCGTCACCGTGGCGAGGAAGGTTGATTTACCGGCATTGGGCAGCCCGACCAGCCCGGCATCGGCGATCAGCTTGAGGCGCAGCCAGACCCAGCGCTCCTCGCCGGGCAGGCCTGGATTGGCATGGCGCGGCGCCTGGTTGGTCGCGGTCTTGAAATAGGCGTTGCCGAAGCCGCCATTGCCGCCCTTGCACAGCACGAAGCGCTGGCCGGGCTCGGTCAGGTCGGCGACCAGGGTCTCGCCATCCTCGTCGAAGACCTGCGTGCCCGGCGGCACCTTGAGCACGACGGCAGGGCCATTGGCGCCATGCCGGTCCTTGCCCATGCCGTGCTCGCCGATCTTGGCCTTGAAATGCTGCTGGAAGCGGAAGTCGATCAGCGTGTTGAGACCCTGGACGCATTCGATCACGACATCGCCGCCGCGCCCGCCATCGCCGCCATTGGGCCCGCCGAACTCGATGAATTTTTCGCGCCGGAACGAGACGCAGCCGGCGCCGCCGTCACCGGCCTTCACATAGATCTTGGCTTGGTCGAGGAATTTCATGGCTTCTCAGTAGTGGCCCGCGCGCGGCAGGGCAATGCGGGCTCGACCATTGAACGGTGAAACGCCTCCCTTCCCCCTTGTGGGGAAGAGATCTCCGGTGCGGCGTGCCGTCAAAGGAAGCCTCACGCCGCGAGCCGTGGCGCCGCCATCTCGTCGCGCAGCGCCTGGGCGAAGCGGCGCGCGGCGAGGCCCGGCTGCGGCCCCATGATCAGCCCGACCGAAAGCTCGAATAGTGGCGGCAGGTCGTCGGCGGGGCCGAGCCGGCGCAGGCTGTGCGGCACCGCGCTCTCGGTGATCGCGCTGACGCAGAACCCGGCCTCGACCGCCGAGATCACGCCCGAGGTATGCGAGGACGAGAACACCAGCCGATGCGCGCGGCCCGCCGCGTTCAGCGCCGCCAGGATGCGCGGCCGCGCCCGGCAGCCCTCGGAGAACAAGGCGAGCGGCAAGGTCTCCTGCAGCTCCGGCCGGTGGCCGCGCGCCGCGACCCAGACCATCGGCTCGCGCCGCAGGAGCTCGCCCTTCGGCCGCTTCGGATCCTGCGTCACCACCGCGAGGTCGAACTCGCCCGCCGCCAGCGCCGGCTCGATATTCTTCGACAGGTCGCAGCGCAGCTCGAGCTCGACGCGGGGATGCTCGGCCGCGAAACGCGCGATCAGCGGGCGCAAATAGGCGTCGACATAATCGTCCGGCACACCGACGCGCAGCCGCCCGCTCGCCGCCTGCCCACCGAGATCGTCCAGCGCCTCGCGCTCGACTGTGAGCAGGCGCCTCGCATGGCCGATCAGCCGCTCGCCGGCATCGGTCGGCGTCACGCCCCGGCGCGAGCGCTCCAGCAGCTTCTGGCCGAGCTGCGCCTCGAGGTCCTGGATGCGCACCGAGACCGCCGATTGGGTACGGCCGAGCCGGGCGCTGGCGGCGGTGAAGCTGCCCATTTCAGCCACCGTCACCAGCATGTCGAGCGCGGCCAGATCGAAATGGATCGCCATGGTTTGCTCCATCGCTTTTCCGAATGGATCAATGAGAATAATCCGTTTTTCCGATTGACGGAAGCTTCCTATATCGAGGGCATCGAAAGGACCGTTTCCGATGACCACGCCCGATCTCGCCATGCCCCGCCCGGCGACGCCGGCCCTCGCGATGTTCCTCGCTTTGCTGCTTGGCGCGACCTGCATCGGCTTCTCCGGCGTCTTCGTGCGCTATGCCGATGTCGGCCCGGCCGCGGCCGGCTTCTGGCGCATGATCTTCGCGCTGCCGGTGCTCGCCGCCTGGACGGCGCTGGAAGGGCGCGACCGGCTTGCGCCGGCTCTGGGCTCGCGCGCGCTCTGGCCGATCGCGCTCGCCGGCCTCGCCTTCGCCGTCGACGTCACGCTCTACAACGCCTCGCTCGGCTTCACGACCATCGCCAACGCCTCGCTGCTCGGCAATCTCTCGCCGGTCGTGGTCGTGCTCGCCGCCTGGCTCCTGCTCGGCGAGACGCCGACCTGCCGCGTGCTCGGCGCGCTGATGCTCGCCGTCGCCGGCGGCCTGATGCTGGTCCTGCCGCAGCTCGCCGCCGCCAGCGCCACACCGGCCGCCGCGAACGGCATTTTTGGCGACACGCTCGCGGTCGGCGCGGCCATCGCCTATGCCGGCTATATCCTCGCCATCCGCCGCGCCCGCGACCTCGCGGAAGCTGGCCTGATCAGCCTGGTCTCGAGCGCGCTCTGCGCCGTCTTCTGCCTCGCGGCGGCGCTCGTGCTCGGCGAGACGATCCTGCCGCAGAGCCTGCAGGGCTGGCTCGCCGTCGCCGCGCTCGGCCTCGTCTCGCATGCGCTCGGCCAGGGCCTGATCACGCTCGCACTCGGCCATTACGGCGCCGGCGCCGCCTCGCTGGTCATGGTCTGGCCGGCTCTGGTCAGCGTGCTGGCGGCCTGGGCCCTCTTCGCCGAGCAGCCCGGCCCCGCGCAGGCCTTTGGCGGAGTCGCGATCCTGGCGGCGGTGCTGCTGGTGCGGCGGGGGTAGGACGCGCGCACTTATCCCCGTCGCCTGAAACGCCCTCAGAATAACGCGCTTCCATTGCGGAGCGCGCCATGCAGCCATCAATCACGCCGAACTCTCACGTCAGCGACAATGCCCATTGGCGCAGCGAAGCCGCAGAAGTCGACTGGCTCCTGAATTTCGCCAGCGTCGAGGCCCTCCTGCTTCAGCGCCACCTGGTCTCTCGCAAATACAATCCCAGCCAGCCGCGCGTCCCGGCAGGCAATTCGGATGGCGGGCAATGGACCAGCGGAGGCGGCGGCAGCGGCTCGGGGTCTCCTTTTTTTGACCTCGGCTTCGGGTTCGAGGCCACCGGTGGCGGTGAAGCCACGACCGACACGACGACGACCGTCGATTCGACCGGTGAGGAGACCTGGTCGTCCTTTACCGAAGACTTCCGCGACGACGGTTCGCTGGCCGAACGCCAGATCGTCAATCGCGATGGCAGTTCGATCCAATCCGAATTCGCCGCGTCCCGCGAGACGAACGCTCGGGACGAGCGCCACACCGTCACTTTGCCCGATGGCGAAAAAACCACCTTCGAGACCTCCGACCAGACCCAGACGATCCGTACCGGTGGGCCGGATGGCGAGGTCCTGAGCCGCGCGCTGTGGACACCGAACGGGCCGGAGCCAGACGCGACGGTGCAACAGACCTTCGCGCCAGCGATCCTATTTGCGCCCGGTGCAGCTCAGACGACGATCACGACTGCACTGACGCTGTACACTTGGTTTTCGACCCGCAATCGGGTCGATGACCTCCAGGCGGTCCTCGGCTTCAATGCCCGCGAATACGCACCCGGCACAACCAGCCTGGAGCCGAGCTTCGTCGGTCAGCTCAAACCCGACGAGGTCGAACGCGCCTGCCCACGCTTTCCGGAAGTGCGCAGCCGCACCGACGACGCTGTCACGGTCGCCGGCCCGCGCAGCAACTATCCATCGGACGCAGTCTACGGCACCGCGGTCCACACGAATCTCAAGTTTCAGATCGATGATCTTCGCGACCCGTATTTCCGTGCAGAGCGATCGTTCCTGAAAAGCGCGAAGGAGGGCGCCGACGATCGGGGCGTGCGCTACGGTACTCGCGACTCGCTTCGCGTTGATGTCTTTGAACAACTCCCTGACGGTACGATCTGCGTCTATGATATCAAGACCGGCAAGTCCGGGTTGTTACCGGGCCGATCCATGGAAATTGCAGCCGCGGTCAGGCGATATTTCGGCAGCGTGCGTCGGATCATCGTGACAGAGGTCAGGCCGAGCAGATGACGACAATCCGTCAGATCGACAAGCTCGTGAAGCCGGTGACCGGAGCGGGGAACGAGCTTTTTCAGAAAGGGCCATATCTTTTTCACCGCCCGATCGATCACATCATCAGCCGGATCGACATTTCGCGCACTTCGAACGCGGAACATTTTCGGGTGATCTGGCATTTCTGCCCCACTTTCGGCACGGGTTTCACCATGGAATGGGAGATGTGGTTCCTGCCGATCCCGCATCAGCTCTGGTTCTGGTCGACGCCCGGCATTCACGAGTTGTTCGTGGCCTGCATCGACGAGCAGATCCTGCCCCGCCTCAGGGCTGCCCGGACCATCGAGGGCTTCGTAGACCTTCTCGCCACCGAGCCCGAATTCGCCAAGATGGGGAACCGTCTACCCGCTTGCCCCGACGTTGAAATCCGCGTCGAGATCGCGCGGGGAGATCTCGATGCGGCACTGGAGAAATGCCGGGCGCTGGACAAGCGGTTGATCGAGCGCCCGGACGGCTACTGGGGACCGATCCTGAGCAGGACGACGGAGGCTGTGCGGCCGCTATTGGAGGCCGGTGACAGGACGGCGCTCGTCGACCTCCTTCGTCAATGGGAGCGCGAACGCATCGCGAAGCTCGATCTCCACGCACTCTACGAGCCGACACCGTTCCCGCTCGAGCGCCTGAGCTAACCCTCTCCTCACTCCGCCGCCAATCGCGGCGGCGGCAGTTTTCCGCTCATCGCCTTGGCGCTGGCTTCGCCGGGCGATTCCTCGCCATGGATCGGCTCCCACAGACTCTCGTCCTCGGCCTTGCTGAAGAAGCGGCCGAAGAGCCAGGCGACGCCGCGGCCGGCATCGTCCATCACCATGAAGAAGGACGGCACGAAGACGAGCGAGAGCACGGTCGAGACGATCAGGCCGCCGATCACCGCGATCGCCATCGGCGCGCGGAACTCGCCGCCGTCGCCGACGCCATAGGCCGAGGGCAGCATGCCCGCCGCCATCGCGATCGTCGTCATCACGATCGGGCGGGCGCGCTTGCGCCCGGCCTCGAGCAGCGCCGTGAAACGGTCCTTGCCGCGCCCGATCTCCTCGACCGCGAAATCGACCAGCATGATCGCGTTCTTGGTGACGATGCCCATCAGCATCAGGAGCCCGATATAGACCGGCATCGAGACCGGGTTGTGGGTCGCGAGCAGCGCGATCACCACGCCGCCGAAGGAGAGCGGCAGCGAGAGCAGGATGGTGATCGGCTGGAAGACCGAGCCGAAGAGCAGGATCAGCACGGCGAGCACCAGCATCAACCCGGTCGTCATCGCCGTGATGAAGCCCTGCACCACCTCGCCCTGGATCTCGGCGTCGCCGGTCGCGGCGATGGTGACACCTTGCGGCAGGCCGACCTCCTTGACGATCTCCTGGAATTTCTCCTGCGCCGTGCCGAGCTCGAAGCCGCGCTTCAAATCGGCGCCGATCTGGGCGCGGCGGACGCGGTCATAGCGGTCGATCGAGCTCGGCCCCTCGCCGAAGCCGATATCGGCAACGGCAGTGAGCGGGATCGAGACGCCGGCCGTGTTGGTGACGCGCAAGGCCGCGATGTTGCGCATGTCGGTGCGGGCGGCCTCGTCGAGCTGGACGCGGATCGGCACCAGCCGGTCGCCGGCATTGAACTTGGCGAGATTGGCGCCGACATCGCCGATGGTCGCGACGCGGATCGCCTCCGAGATCGCCTCCGGCGTGACGCCGAGATTGGCCGCCTGCTCGAGCTTGGGCGTGACGCGCAGCTCCGGCCGGCTCAGGGAGCCGGCGGTGGCGACGTTGAGATAGCCGTCGACCTTGCGCATCCGCGCCTCGATCCGGGCCACGGCCTCGTCGAGCGCGTCGCCGTCCTTCGACAGGATCGAGAAGGCCATCTCGCGCTCGCCGCGCTCGTTGACATACCAGGCGCGCACGTCCGGCACGGCGGCGAGCTTCTCGGCGATGGTGACCTTGAGCTCCTTCTGGGCGACGTCGCGCTCGGCCTTCGGCTTGAGCATGATGAAGACGGAGGCGCGCCTAACCTCGCGCTGGCCGGTCGGCGAGGCGCCGCCGAGCACGAAGACCTGGGTCACCTCCGGGATCTCGCGCAGCTTGTCGGTGATGATGTCGGTGGTGACGCGGGTGTCCTCCAGCGTCGCGCCGGGCGGCAGCTCGACCGAGGCGACGACGCGCGAGGTGTCCTCCTCGGGAATGAAGCCGGTCGGCAGATATTGCGTCGCCGCGATCGAGGCGAAGAGGAAGCCGAAGCCGATCACGAGCGTCAGATAGGCCGTGTTGAAGGGCAGCTTGCGCCAGCGGCCCGAGCCGTCGAAGCGCGGCAGCAGCGGAAGCCGCAGGCGCGCAAGCGAGAGCTTGAGCAGGCCGATATAGCCGCGCATGAACATGCCGGGCTTGGGATCCTCGTGCTTGACCGGCCGCATCAGATAGGCCGCCATCATCGGCGTGATCAATCGCGCCACCAGCAGCGAGAACAGCACCGCGACCGCGACGGTCAGGCCGAACTGCCGGAAATACTGCCCGGCGACGCCGCCCATGAACGAGACCGGCGCGAAGATCGCGACGATGGTCAGCGTGATCGCGATGACGGCGAGGCCGATCTCGTCGGCCGCCTCCATCGCGGCGCGATAGGGCGATTTGCCCATGCGCATATGGCGCACGATGTTCTCGATCTCGACGATCGCGTCGTCGACCAGGATGCCGGTGACCAGCGTAATGCCGAGCAGGCTGACCAGATTGAGCGAGAAGCCCATCAGCTCCATCGCCCAGAAGGTCGGGATCGCCGAGAGCGGCAGCGCGATCGCCGTGATCAGCGTGGCGCGCCAGTTCTTCAGGAACAGGAAGACCACGAGCACGGCGAGGCCAGCGCCCTCCAGCAGCGTCTCCATCGCCGCCTTGTAGTTGCCATGGGTATAGGAGACCGCGTCGTCGATCGGCTTGAGCTGGATGTCGGGATAGCGCTTGTTGAGATCGGCGACCCTGGCGGCGACGACGTCCTTGACCGACAACTCGCTCGAGCCCTTCGAACGGAACACCGCGAAGGTGACGACCGGGCTCTTGTCGAGCCGGCCGAAGGAGCGCGGCTCCGAATTGGAATCCTCGACGCGGCCGAGTTCCTTGAGCCGGACCTCGCGGCCGCCGGTCAGCGAGATCTTGGTCTCGCCCAGCTCCGCGACGGTGCGCGCCCCGGCGAGCGTGCGGATCGCCTGTTCCTGGCCGCCGACCTCGCCGCGCCCGCCGGCGAGATCGACATTGGTGGCACGGATCTGGCGGTTGACCTCGCCGGCCGTGGTGCCGAGCGCCAGCAGCCGGTCGGGATCGAGCGAGATCCTGATCTCGCGGTCGACGCCGCCATAGCGGTCGATGCGGCCGACGCCCTTCAGCCCCTGCAATTCGCGCGCGACGACATCGTCGACATGCCAGGAGAGCTGCTCCAGCGTCATGCCGGGCGAGGCGGCGCCATAGGTCAGGATCGACTGGCCCTCGACATCGATGCGCTGGATGATCGGCTCGTCGATCGTGCGCGGCAGGTCGGCCCTGATCTTGGCGATCGCGTCCTTGACGTCGTTCACCGCCCGGTCGGTATTGGTCTCCAGGCGGAACTCGATGATGCTCTGCGACTGGCCGTCGGTGAGCGTCGACATCACATGCTTGACGCCGGTGATGTTGGCGACCGCGTCCTCGACGCGCTTCGAAACCTGGCTCTCGAGCTCGGCCGGGGCCGCGCCCGCCTGCGTCACCGTCACCGAGACCAGCGGGATGTCGATATTGGGGAAACGCGTGACCGGCAGGTTCGAGAAGGACATCAGCCCGAGCACGCAGAGCACGACGAAGAGCAGGATGGCCGGAACCGGCTTGCGGATCGACCAGGCCGAGAAGTTGATGTTCATCCCAGCGCCCCGTCAGTTCGACGCGATCGGCGTGATCACGTCGCCGTCGCGCACGAAGGTGCCGGCGCGCGCCACCACGCTCTCGCCTTCGTTGAGCCCCGAGGCGATCTCGGCCCGGCCGTCGCCGGCGAGCCCGAGCGTGACCTTCTTGGTCGTGACCTTGCCGTCGGCGACGCTCTGAACCGTCGCGCCGCCGCGGGTGTAGGTGATCGCCGAGAGCGGCAGGGTGATGCTGGTCTTGCGTCCGGTCTCGATCACGCCGCGCGCGAAGGAGCCGATCGCGACCGGGGGATTGCCCTTGAGCGAGACGCGCAGGCGCCCGAGCCGGGACGCCTTGTCGACCTCCGGCGCGATCAGACGGATCTCGCCCTCCAGCGCCTTGTCGCTGCCCGCAGGGGTGACCGCGACCCGCTGGCCGGGCTTGAGCGAGGGCAGCTCGACCTCGGCGACCTCGGCCTCGAGCTCGATCGCCCCGTCGGCGATGATCCGGAAGAGCGGCTCAGCTGCAGCCAGCGTCGCCATGGCGCCGAGCTTGGCGCTGCGCCGGCTGACGACGCCGGCGGCCGGCGCCTTGATCTCGGTGCGGGCGAGCTTCACCTCGATATCGCGCCCTTGCGCCTTGGCGAGGGCGAGATCGGCCGTGGTGATCGCCAGCGCCTGGCGCGACGAGTTCACCCGCGCATTGGCCGAGCGTGCGGCCGCGTCGCGCTGGTCGAAGGTCTCCAGGCTGGCATTGCCGCTGTTGCGCAGCGCCTTGGTCCGGTCGAAGGCGTTGTTGGCCTGGACGAGATTGGCCTGGGCCTCGACGATCTGCGCATTGGCCTGGGCGATCGCCGCCTCGGCCCGCGCGATCTGCGCGTCGTTCTGCGCCTTCTGGACCTCGAGCGTGGTGCGCGACAGCCGCGCCAGCACCTGGCCCGCAGTGACGCGGTCGCCTTCCTCTGCCAGCAACTCGACGATCACCAGCCCGTCGACCTCGGGCGCGACCAGGACCTCGTCGCGCGCGATCATCGAGCCCGAAACGACGACGCTCTGCACGATCTCCGCCATCTTGGCGGTCGTGACCGTGACCGAGGGGCCGGCGGCAGGCTGGGCCTGGGCGGCTGCGCTGGCCGGCGTCTGGGCCAGCGCCGGCACGGCCGGCAGCGCAACGAGCGCAAGCCAGGACAAAGCCGCCAGGCGCGGAAGGGATGGCAGGGACATGGGAAAAGCTCTCGGAGCGGTCATGGTTGGGCTCGGTCGGAGGCGGGCAGGAGCAGCACCTGCGCCAAGCCTCGCATGGCGGCGAACAAGGTCTCGGCAGCAGACTCCGTATCGAAATTCGGGTCCGCGGCACGGCCACAGAAAAATCCGTCGGCCATCATGAAGATCGCCTGCAGGAAGCGCCCGTCATCGAGATTGGCCGGCAATTCGCCGCTCGCCTTGGCGGCGGCCACCGCCGCGCTCATGCCCTGGGCGACGGTGCTGTCGATGCTGGCGCACATGCTGGCCATGGCCGGGTTGCGGGAGGATTCGGCCCAGATCAGCAGGGCGATGACCGCCTTTTCGCGCGGCTCCCCGACGAGATGGCGCCGGCCGAGGCGCTCGAGCTGGTCGAGCAGGCCGCCCTTGACCGGATCCAGCGCCGCGAAATCCTCTGCGATCGCCATCCGGTCGCGCTCGGCCATGCCGGCAATGATCGCGTCCTTTGAGGCGAAATAGCGGTAGAGATTGCCCGGGCTCATCCCAGCCTCGGCCGCGACGTCGTTCATCGTCGTCGTATGGAAGCCGCCGCGCGCAAAAACCCGCTCCGCCGCATCGAGGATGCGGGTACGGCGTTCCGTCAGGCCACGGTCGGCCAGGGCGGCTGCGAGATGCGGCGGCAAATCAGATATCCCGAGAAATGAGAATGAACGTTCATTCTCATGATCGAACGCGAACCGGAAGTCAAGCAGGGCTCGTCCCTCGAACGCAGCGGAACCTCACATCAAAGCTTTAATCATTGGTATTTCGGCAGAGATCGCCTGTTCCGCTGCGCAGCGACTATGGCGCCGTCACTCTGCTCGTCAGGGCGCTTCGAGCGGAATATAGCCCTCCGCACCCAGCCGCTCGAGGCTCGTCTTGCCAGCCGCGCGCAGATAGTCGACCGCCCCGGCGAGTAGCGGATCAGCCAGGTCCCTCGGGCCGACCAGGCGGCTCTCGCTCCCCTCCTGGCAGGACAGGAAATCCGCCCGCTCGGGCTGATCGCGATAGGAGCGGACGACATAGCAACGCTCTGCGAAGGAGAACCGATAGATATCGTACTCGTAATGGTAGTCGTGAAAGCCTTGTTCGTCGGGCTCGGAGGCATCGACATGATGGCTGATCACGACCTTCATCACTGGCCTGTCGTCTCGATGCCTCAATGGCCACGATCGTGGGGTGGAAATCGACCATAATCCGGCATCCGGACCCAATCGTGAACGCCGCCATGCGGAAAGCGCCGGCGCGTCATGCGGTGCTGGCGCATGAATTGCTTGCCCAGTTCCGTCTGGAACCGCATTGTCAGTGCATGAATGGACTCCGCCTCTATGGCTGCGACCCAGGCATGTGAGCGAACCCGAAGCCCGTGATGAACGACCAGAACTTTCGTTTCCGCGCCGCTCGCAAGACCCGAACGCCCGCAGCCCTCCGCCGCAAGGGCCCGGCGCCGAAGCCGGTGCTCATCGTCCTGCATCAGGAGCATTCGACGCCCGGCCGTGTCGGCCGGCTGCTCGCGGCGCGCGGCCATGCGCTCGACATCCGCAAGCCGCGCTATGGCGACCCGCTGCCGCAGACGATGCGCGAGCATGCCGGCGCCGTGATCTTCGGCGGCCCGATGAGCGCCAACGACCCCTACGATTACGTCAAGGCCGAGACCGACTGGATCGGCACCTGCCTGAAGGAGGAGGCGCCCTTTCTCGGCATCTGCCTCGGCGCGCAGATGCTGGCGCGCCATCTCGGGGCCAGGGTCTACACCCATGCCGAGGGCCGGGCCGAGATCGGCTATTACCCGCTGCTGATGACCGAGGCCGGCCGCACTGAGGAGGCGACGCATGGCGTCGCCTGGCCGGGCACGGTCTATCAATGGCACCGCGACGGCTTCGACTGCGCGCCGGGCGCCGAGTGCCTCGCCACCGGCGGCGATTTTCCGGTGCAGGCGATCCGCTCCGGCCCAAAAGCCTATGGCGTCCAGTTCCACCCCGAAGTGACCCCGGCGATGATGTGCCGCTGGTCGGTGCGCGGCTATGAGCGCACCCTGATGCCGGGCGCGCAGCTGCGCCACCAGCATCTCGACGGCTGGTACCAGTACGATCCCGCCGTCCGCCTCTGGCTCGACGGCTTCCTCGACCATTGGCTCCAGACGCCGGCTCTGCCGGCAGATTCTTCCACGGCAGAACCAGCGACATGACCCGCACGGCCTTGGTCCTCGGCGCCGGCATGGTCGGCGTCTCCTGCGCGCTCGCCCTGCAGAAGCGCGGGCTTCAGGTCACTCTGATCGACCGGCGCGAGCCCGGCAGCGAGACCTCCTATGGCAATGCCGGCGTGATCAGCCCGTCCTCGATCCAGCCACTGAACAATCCCTCGCTCTGGAAGAGCCTGCCCGCCTATCTGCGCAATGACACGGCCGCGATCCGCTACCGGCTCGGCCATCTCCTGCGCAACCCGGGCTGGATCCTGCGCTTCCTCGCCGAGGCGCGCCCGTCGCGGCTTGCCCCCCGCGCCACCGGACTCGCAGGCCTGACCGCACCGGCCCTGAGCCTGCACAAGGCCTGGATGGCGGAGGCCGGCGTCAGTCACCGCCTGCGCGAGACCGGCACGCTGAAGCTCTGGCGCGGCACCGAGGGCCACGAAAAGGCCAGGGCCGAGCATGATTTCCTGGAGGACCACGGCTTCCGCACCGAGATCCTCGACCGGCAGGGCATATCCGGGCTGGAGCCCGACCTGAACCCGATCTTTTCTGCCGGGCTGTGGCTGCACGAGAGCGGCTCGGTCGACTGGCCCCAAGCCGTCGTCACCGCCTATGCGGCGCTGTTCGCCGCCCGTGGCGGCAAGCTGGTGAAGGCTGCAGCGACGAGCCTCACTGCCACGCCGCAGGGCTGGCGTGCCACGACCGATGCCGGCGCCCTCGATGCCGATCTCGCCGTCGTCGCGCTCGGCCCGTGGAGCGCCGACCTGCTGCGCCCGCTCGGCCTCAAGGTCCCGCTCGGGGTCGAGCGCGGCTATCACCGGCATTACCGTCCCGAGGACGGCCGCAAGCTCAGCCGGCCCGTCCACGATGTCGACGGCTATTATTTCCTGACGCCGATGGAGAAGGGCTACCGCCTGACCAGCGGCGTCGAGCTCGCCGACCGCGACGCGCCCTCCGACCATGCCCAGATCGACATGGTGCTGCCCAGCGCCCGCGAGGCCTTTCCGCTTGCCGGCCCGACGGAGGAGACGACCTGGCGCGGCTCGCGTCCGACCCTGCCGGACTCGCTGCCGATGATCGGCGAGGCGCCGCGCCATCCCGGACTCTGGCTCGCCTTCGGCAATCAGCATATCGGCTTCTCGACCGGGCCGGTGACGGGCGAGATGCTGGCGGCGCTGGTTGCAGGCGAAAAGCCGCTGGCGGACCCGGCGCCTTTCGCGCCGGGCCGCTACCTGTCCTGACGCTGCTCAGGCTGGCGTCTTGGGCGTTGCGGCGGGCCCGGAGACGCTTCTCGCCATCCCGTCCCCGAGTCCCGACCAGTTCACCCTGGCTGTGGCCAGCATCAGCGTCGCCAGCGCGACGAAGGCGCCGATCGCGCCCGCGAGCAGGGCGAAATCCTCCGATTTCAGCAGCGCATAGACCAGCCCGTAGCCCGTCGCGAGGATCAGCGCGAGCACGGCGCCGCGCGCGACGCTGCGCAGGACGAGACCGATATAGAGCGCGATCAGCCCGGTCGTCGCGGCGGCTGCCGCCAGATAGGCTCTGAGGAAGCCGAGATGCTCCGCCAGCGAGAGCAGCAGCACATAGAACAGCACCAGCGCGAAGCCGACGAGCGTGTACTGGACGGCATGAAGGTTGTCGCGCGCCACCAGTTCCAGGCCGAACACGGCGAGGAAGACCGCGCCGACGAACAGCACCGCGTATTTGATGGCGCGATCGACGAGCTGGTAGAGATCGACAGGCTGGTAGAAGCGGGCACCGACGCCGCCCGACAGAAAGGTCATGTCGGCGCGCCGGTCATAGCTGAAGGCGAGCGGCAGGTTGCGCGCCAGATGCGAGACGCGCCAAGAGGCCGAGAAGCCGCTGGCGTCGATCACCCGGTCATCCGGCAGATGCGCGCCGGAGAAACTCGGATGCTGCCAGTTCGAGCTCATCCTGATGGCGCTGTTCTTCGCCATCGGGACGATCGACAGGCTGCGCGAGCCGTTGAGATCGAGCGCGACCGACACCTCCAGCGGCCTGGTCAGGTCGACCTCGCGCAGAGCCGCATGGATGCCGTTGCCCTCGCGGATTCCGGCGCCGAAGGTCGGCTCGAGCTCGATCGCCGCCCCGTCGCGGATCTGCGCCGCCGCACGGTTCTTCAGGCCGCGGACATCGGCGACGCCGACGGCGAGCACCGCCTCGCTCCAGAGCGGCTGCACGGCGTCCGAGGAGATCGACTTGAAATCGGGCGGCAGGAAGCGCGCCTGCAGACTGACCTTGCCGCGATAGACCGGCGTGTCGAAGATCGAGCGCCGCCTGATCTCGGTCGCGGCCTCGCTGGTCGCCTGGAGGTCATCCGGCAGGAAGATCGCGACCTCGCGCGTCGGCGCGGTATTGGCGACCTTGGCCGGGACCAGATAGGGCACGAGCAGCGCCGGCCCGCCGACGACCTGCTCGCGGCCCCAGGCCTCGCCGATCTCGCGCGCCGCCTGATTGGCCGTGGCGGAGCGCTCGTTGCGCAGCCCCGAGACGAACATCAGCGGGATCAGCAGCAGCAGCGCCAGGAAGCCGATGAAGAAGAATTTCAGGCCGGGGCTGCGCCCGAACCGCCGCGGCATGAAACCCTGCGGCAGGACTGGTGGTTCGGCATTGCTTTCGTTGGGTTGCGACATGATTCGCCCTCTTGGAATGACTTAGCGTCACGAGGAGAGCGCGGCGTCTTGTCGCGGGCGTGATCGATTGAGGGCCGAAAACGGCGAAATCGAAGGCGGAATTGCGGAAAGTGCAGCGCTTGATCTTAGCGCAGGGACTCAGGAAGACCTGCCGCCGTCCATCTCATGGCTGTAGTCCTCATAGACGACAAAGGCGCAGGGGTGATCGCTCAGGCTTTCGATCAGCAGCGGCCTGACCTCCTCCGACCAGGACAGCTTTCCGAGTCCGGCCCCGATTTTCGGCAGCGCTATGGATTCGGCCGTCGATGCCCTGGCCCAGTTCGCCAGCTTCCTGACCGAGCGCCGAAGGAAGGGCAGCGTGGCGTGATACATATCCGGCTGTGTCGCTAGGTAGATGAAGCCTGGACCGTTTTCCAATGGCGGGTGGACCCAGATGTCGCCGCCGCTGAACCGCCCTTGCCGGGCATGGCGCTTGAAAGCGGCCTGGACTTGCGGCCATCGGGACGAGATTTTGAAGGCAAGGCCGGTTCCGAGACCTTCCTGATTTCCAGCGGCGACACCTTGCGCGATGTACTGCTCGCGAGCCTGGAGGATGTCACCGGAAACGAAGTGGATCATCACTTCCCTTCCGAAGCGTTCCGTCGTCATTGCGAGAAGCGTAGCGACGAAGCAATCCAGAATCCATCTGGCTCGATGCTGGATTGCTTCGCTGCGCTCGCAATGACGGATAGGCCTCAGACCTGCCGGACCGCCATCATCTTCTTGAGTACGTGAGCACCGGAAGCGCAGGCCGTCGCGTCGGACGGCCGCGCCAGTAGAGTTCGCGCCGGCTCAGACCTGCCGGGCCACCATCATCTTCTTGATCTCCGCGATCGCCTTGGCCGGGTTGAGACCCTTCGGGCAGGCATTGGCGCAGTTCATGATCGTGTGGCAGCGATAGAGCCGGAAGGGATCTTCCAGATCGTCGAGGCGCTCGCCAGTCGCCTCGTCGCGGGAGTCGATCAGCCAGCGATAGGCCTGCAGCAGCACGGCCGGGCCGAGATAGCGGTCGCCATTCCACCAGTAGCTCGGGCAGGAGGTGGTGCAGCAGGCGCAGAGGATGCACTCGTAGAGCCCGTCGAGCTTCTCGCGGTCGCCCTTGGACTGCGCCCATTCCTTCTCCGGCGCCGGCGTCGTCGTCTGGAGCCAGGGCTCGACCGAGGCGTGCTGGGCGTAGAACTGCGTCAGGTCCGGCACCAGGTCCTTGATCACCGGCATATGCGGCAACGGATAGATCGCGACCCGGCCTTTCGCGCCGCATTCGTCGATGCCGGTGGTGCAGGCGAGCCCGTTCTTGCCGTCCATGTTCATGGCGCAGGAACCGCAGATGCCCTCGCGGCAGGAGCGGCGGAAGGTCAGCGTCGGGTCGATCTTGGATTTGATCCAGATCAGCGCGTCGAGCACCATCGGCCCGCAATCCTCGCGGTCGACGAAATAGGTGTCGGTGCGCGGGTTCTCGGTGTCGTCCGGGTTCCAGCGATAGACCTTGAACTCGGTCAGCTTCGTGGCGCCGGCCGGCTTCGGCCAGGCCTTGCCCTCGACCAGGCGGGAGTTTTGCGGGAGGTTGAATTCGGCCATTCTTAGCTCCTGCGCCCATGAAGCAATGTGTGCTCCGCTTCATCGACCGCGCGATTGAGATCCACGATTGATGATCTAATTCGTTTCAATCGTTCGACGTCGATTTTAAAGTTCTTCTGACCGAAGGCATTCAAAGCTTGTTGAACATCACGGCGAACTTGCGGTTTGCGCCAATGAATCAACTCAAGCTCTCCGCGCGTAATATTAGATACCTTCTGGCAACGATCCAATAGCCGAGCAGCAACGTCGGCAACTTTCCACTCGTGATCGTTGAAATCTGATAGGGCTTCCTCGATACATTTTGGTTGAAGATTATCACCGTTCAACGTGGAATCAATCAATGCGAGAACGCCGTCGTCATTAAATCTGAGAAAGCGGAGATCAGAAACAACATCATCGACACTGCGGGCAGATATAGCGGCCGCAGCAACTGCTTTAACTACCTGCGTAAGCAGGTGAGCTGAGTTTATTTCCATCTCACAGTCCGGCCAGCCACTCTAATAGCTTCACTCAGTACACCCGCGCCTTGGGCTTGATGTACTCGATATCATTCGAGAGCGTGTAGGTGTGGACCGGGCGATCGTCGAGCGTGACGTTGCGCGTCTCGTCGTCGATCCAGGACAGGGTGTGCTTCATCCAGTCCTTGTCGTCGCGCTCGGGATAGTCCTCGCGGGCATGGGCGCCGCGGCTTTCCGGCCGGTTCAGCGCCGAATCCATGGTGACGACGGCCTGGGTGATCAGGTTGTCGAATTCCAGCGTCTCGACCAGATCCGAGTTCCAGATCAGCGAGCGGTCGGTGGTGGCAATGTCCTCGATCCCGGCCCAGACCTGGTGGATCAGCTTGTGGCCCTCCTCCAGCGTCTCGCCGGTGCGGTAGACCGCGCAATTGTCCTGCATGGTCTTCTGCATGCGCCCGCGCAGATCGGCGGTCGGCGTGCCGCCGGCCGCGTTGCGGTATTTGTCGAGGCGGGTCAGGGCCAGATCGGCCGAGTTCTTCGGCAATTCAGGCTGCTTCTCG
>NZ_JBHYEM010000037.1:0-19587 GCF_051860145.1 Allobosea sp.
GCCGCGCCAGCGCCGTCGCGTTGGCCCTGCGCAGAGCCGCCGCGAAGGCGCTCGGCGTCATGACGGCAATATCGGCGCGCGCCCTTGGGCCGGCCTCCAGCATGCGCCGCAGGGCTGGGCCAGAGGGCGCGAGAACGAAACGGAAGGGACCGTCGGTGCCATCCGCCACCGGAGCGACACCTTCGCGCAGGATCGCGCCGAACACGCCACCCGGGCGCAGCGGCAGCTCGCCTCGGTGAAAGCTCAGGCCAAGCTCGGCTGCAAGCGCCGCGTAGAACGCGGTCTCGGTCACCAGGCCGGAGGCGAGGACCTCGCGGGCCGGTTCGACGCCGATCCGCTCCGCCCGCGCGGCCGCCGCATGCAGGGCCGATGGCGGCACGCCGTGACGCGTCAGGAAGGCGATCTCGACCGGCAGCCCCGTTTCGGCGGAGTCCGCCATGACGCCCGGCCCTGCCGCACCCCTCGGCATGCTCCGCCCCGCAACCACCCGCCACACGCCGCGCGTCTTTGTTGCCGCTGCGGCACCTACCCATGGTTGCCGATTTCAGGCGGCGAGTCGATGGCGTGGCGGCGCGTTAGGACAGCGCCGGCGCGGTTCGCTCAGAGCGCCGCGAGATCGACCGTGACGGGCCTGCCGCTGCGGGCGGACTCGGTCGCGGCATCGGCCAGGATCTGGGCCTTCAGGCCGTCCTCGCCGGAGGGCGATGGTGGCGCCTCGCCCTTCACTGCGGCGATGAAAGCATTCAGCTCCGCGCGGTAGGCTGAGGCATAGCGCTCGAGGAAGAAGTTCTGCACCGGATCGGCCCGGAAGCCTGCCGCAGTGGCGATCTCGACCGTGGTCTGGTGAATATTGCCGGCCCGCAGCATGCCCTTCGAGCCATGGACCTCGACGCGCTGGTCGTAGCCATAGCTGGCGCGGCGCGAATTCGAAATCTGCGCGATCCTGCCCGAACCGGTGCGCAGCAGCACCGCCGCGGTATCGACGTCGCCGGCCGCGCCGATGGCCGGATCGACCAGGGCCGCGCCGAGCGCGAAGACCTCGACCGGCTCCTCGGCCAGGAGGAAGCGGACCATGTCGAAATCATGGATCATCATGTCGCGGAAGAGGCCGCCGGAGCGCCTGACATAATCGACCGGCGGCGGCGCGGGATCGCGCGAGATCACGCTGACGAGCTCGACCGCGCCGGCCTCGCCCGCCCGCAGCCGCCGTTCGAGCCCGGCGAAACTCGGATCGAAGCGGCGGTTGAAGCCCATCATCAGCGGCTTGCCGGCGCGCGCGACCGCATCAAGGCAGCGCCGGATCCGTCCGGCATCGAGATCGACCGGCTTCTCGCAAAACACCGCCTTGCCCGAGGCGACGGCCGCCTCGATCAGCTCGGCATGGGTGTCGGTCGGCGTGCAGATCAGCACCGCGTCCAGCGTGCGGTCGGCCAGGATCGCATCGAGGCTGGCAACGGCCGCGCCGGTTTCGGCCGCCAGCCTCATTGCCGCCTCGGGCACGGCATCGGCGACCGAAACCAGCGCCGCATCCCTGCTGGCGGCGAGATTTTGCCCGTGAATGCGGCCGATCCGACCCGCCCCCAACAGCCCCATGCGCATCGGCTTCTCATCCCGTCCCCGCGATGGCACCTTATCCGCCAGATCGCGACTGGACGGCAAGGCTGGAGGGAGATCCCGATGGGCACGGTCCGCCTCACCATGGCGCAGGCGCTGGTGCGCGCCATGCAGGCGCAGAAGACGGTGATCGAGGGCGAGACCCTGCCGCTCTTCGCGGGGGTCTGGGCGATTTTCGGCCATGGCAATGTCGCCGGGCTCGGCGAGGCGCTGCAGGCGGCGGGCGAGGCGCTGCCGACCTATCGCGGCCATAACGAGCAGGCCATGGCGCATGCGGCGATCGCCTTCGCCAAGGCCTCGCGCCGGCGCCGGATGATGGCGGTGACGAGCTCGATCGGGCCGGGCGCGACCAACATGGTCACCGCCGCTGCCGTCGCCCATGTCAACCGCCTGCCGCTGCTCCTGCTGCCGGGCGACGTCTTCGCAGGGCGGCGGCCCGACCCGGTGCTGCAGCAGATCGAGGATTTTGGCGACGGCACCATCTCCGCCAATGACTGCTTCAGGCCGGTCTCGCGCTATTTCGACCGGCTGACGCGGCCAGAGCAATTGATGCCGGCCTTCGAGCGCGCCATGGCCGTGCTGACCGACCCGGCCGAATGCGGGCCGGTGACGCTCGCGCTGTGCCAGGACGTGCAGACCGAGGCGTACGACTATCCCGAGAGCTTCTTCGCTGAGCGACTCTGGACGCCGCGTCGCGCTCGGCCGGACAGGCAGGAACTCGCCGAGGCGGTCCGGCTGCTCAAGGCGGCCCGCAAGCCGCTCGTCATCGCCGGCGGCGGCGTGCTCTACAGCGAGGCCGAAGCGGCGCTGGCTGAATTCTGCATGGCGCATGGCATTCCCGCCGCCGAGACACAAGGAGGCAAGAGCGCCCTGCCGGCGCAGCACGCGCTCAATCTCGGCGCGATCGGCGTGACCGGGACCGGCGCCGCCAATGCCCTGGCGGGCGAAGCTGATCTCGTGCTCGCGATCGGCACGCGGCTGCAGGATTTCACCACCGGCTCGCGCACGCTCTTCGCCAATCCGGACTGCCGGATCATCGGGCTGAACGTGCAAGTCTTCGATGCCGGCAAGCATCGCGGCCAGCCTCTGGTCTGCGACGCGCAGGCCGGTCTCGCCGAACTGAGCGCGGCCTTGGGCGACCATCGCGCGCCGGCCGCCTGGACGGAACGGGCGCAGGCCGAGCGGCTGGGCTGGCTCAGCCTCGCCGCGCGTTGCACCGAAGCCGGCAACCAACCTTTGCCGAGCGATGCGCAGGTGATAGGCGCCGTGCAGCGCTGGAGCGAGCCCAGCGACGTCGTCGTCTGCGCCGCCGGCGGGCTGCCGGGCGAATTGCACAAGCTCTGGCAGGCCGGCGCGCCCGGCGGCTACCATCTCGAATACGGCTATTCCTGCATGGGCTACGAGATCGCCGGCGGGCTCGGCGTCAAGCTGGCCGATCCCGCCCGCGAGGTCGTCGTCATGGTCGGCGACGGCTCCTACCTGATGATGAATTCCGAGATCGCGACCTCGGTGATGCTCGGCCTGAAGCTGGTGATCGTCGTGCTCGACAATCGCGGCTTCGGCTGCATCAACCGGCTGCAGAACGCGACGGGCGGCGCCTCCTTCAACAACCTGTTGCGCGATACGCGTCACGAGGCGCTGCCGGCGATCGATTTCGCCGCCCATGCCGGCGCGATGGGCGCGATCGCGCGCAGGGTCGAAGGCCTCGCCGAACTCGAAGCGGCGCTGGGCGACGCTCGCAACCATGACCGCACCAGCGTCATCGTCGTCGACACCGACCCCCTGGCCGCGACCGAGGCCGGCGGGCATTGGTGGGATGTCGCCGTGCCGGAGGTCTCGGAGCGGCCGGAGGTGAATGCGGCGCGCGAACGTTACGATGCCGCGATCAAACAGCGGCCATGAGAAGCGTTCATCCCCCGATTGAAGCCCTCATCCTGAGGAGCCGCGAAAGCGGCGTCTCGAAGGATGTTCCAGCGCCCTCTGGAGCATCCTTCGAGACGCGCCTGTGGCGCTCCTCAGGATGAGGACTCGGCGGGTGGCCCGCGTTTGACGAGAAGCTGAGGACGTTCATCCATGCCCATCCGCATCGGCGCCAACCCCATTGGCTGGTCGAATGACGACCTGCGCGAGATCGGCGGGGCGACGCCGCTCGAGACCTGCCTGGCGCAGGCGCGCGAGGCCGGCTTCGAGGGCATGGAGCTCGGCCACAAGTTTCCGCGCGAGCCGGCCGCGCTGAAGGCGGCGCTCGCGCCCTTCGGCCTGGCCTGCATCTCGGGCTGGTATTCGGCCGAGCTGCTGCGCCGCGACGTCGAAGCCGAAATGAGGCATCTGCGCCCGCATCTCGACCTGCTCAAGGCGATGGGCGCGACGGTGCTGGTCTTCGCCGAGACCTCGAACGCGATCCATGGCGACCGCGCCAAGCCGCTGTCGCAACGCCCGGTGATGCGGGCAGGCGACTGGCAGCCCTTCGGCGAGCGGGTCACGCAGCTCGCCGAACACACGCTGAGCGAGGGCGTCAGGCTGGTCTACCACCATCACATGGGCACGATCGTGCAGAGCGAGGCCGATATCGAGGCCTTCATGGCCGCGGCCGGCCCCGCCGTGCATCTCCTGCTCGATACCGGCCATGCGAGCTGGGGCGGAGCGGACCCGACCGCGCTGGCGGCGCGCTATCGCGACCGGATCAGCCATGTCCATGCCAAGGACGTGCGGCGGGCGGTGATGGAGCGGGCCCGCGCCGGGGATTGGAGCTTTCTCGACGCGGTGCTCGGCGAGGGCGAGGAGCTCGGCGTCTATACCGTGCCGGGCGACGGGATGGTCGATTATCCCGGCCTGTTCCGGGCCCTGCCCGGCTATTCCGGCTGGGTCGTGGTCGAGGCCGAGCAGGACCCGGAGAAAGCTCATCCGCTGACCTATGCGAAGCAAGGCGTCGCGCATCTGCGCCGGAGCCTGAACGAGGCCGGGCTCGCCTGAGCCGGGAATGCCGGCGGACTTGACCCCTTGCCGAACGTGATGCGAGAGAATATCTGCAACTGTAGAATTAAATCGTGAAGCGGCATGGCCCGACCCACTCTCTCCCAGTCCGGGCAACCGGCCCCGCGTCCGCGCGGCCGCCGCCACAAGGACCAGCCGCCCGGACGGGACGCGCTGCTCAAGGCCGCGACCAGCGCCTTCGCCCGCCATGGCTATGACAGCGTCGACCTGCGCAGCCTGGCCGCCGCGGCCAATGTCGATGCCGGGCTGGTGCGCGTGCATTTCGGCGGCAAGGAAGGGCTCTGGCTGGCGAGCGTCGAGGACGTCGCCGCGCAGACCGCCCGGCTGCACGGCGCGATCCGCGAGCTGACGGCCGAGAAGCGACCGGTCGGCGAGCGTCTCGCCGATGCCATCCGCCTCTTCGTCGCGTTCAGCTTCGAGCATCCGGAGCTCAGCCTCTTCATCGCGCAGCAGACCCGCGAGAGCGGCGAGCGGCTGGCGGCGCTGACCGAGCGCCTGATCCTGCCGGCCATCGCCGCGACCGACCCGCTCTTCGCCGAGGCGATCCGGGAGGGCGTGACGCCCGCGAGCGACCCGACCATCGCCTTCACCATCCTGGGCGGGGCGCTCCTCGTCCCGACCACGGCGCCGGAGCTGCCGCAATCGCTGCTCACGCCGCCGGTCGATCGCGACACCTTCCGCGAGCGGCTGCAGGACAATCTGATCGCGCTTTTCCTGCCCGGCCACCGACCGCAGAAGGAACGATCGTGAGCCGCGCCGCGCGACCGGCGCAGAAAGCGGCTGCGGCGCCGCCGAAAATCCGCCATCCTGCTCCATGCGAGCCATCTCACCGGACCACGGCCAACACGGCGCGGACCATGCCCAAAGGACGCCAGCCATGACATCTTTCGGACCCTTGCGCCGCCTCGGGCTGCTCGGCCTGCTTCTCGCCGGCCAGGCCTTCGCGGCAAGCGCCGCGCTGGCGCAGGGCGGACCGGCGGCGCCGCCTCCGCCGCAGGTGACCGCAGTCGAGGTCAAGGCCGGCAAGGTGCCGCTGAGCTTCGAATATGCCGCCCGCGTCGAGGCCTCGCGCGAGGTCCAGGTCCGCGCCCAGGTCGGCGGCATCCTGCTCAAGCGCGACTTCGTCGAGGGCGCGCAGGTCAAGGCCGGCGACGTGCTGTTCGAGATCGATCCGAAGCGCTACGAGGCGGATCTGGCGAAATCGCGGGCGCAGCTCCAGCAGGCGCACGCGCAATTGGCGCAGGCCACGCGCGACGCCGAGCGCTATACGCGCCTGGCGGCGACGGGCTCCGGCACCGACAAGGCCCGCGACGACGCGCTCTCGGCGAAGGACCTCGCCACCGCCGCCGTCGCCATGGCGGAGGCCGATGTCAGCGTCGCCGAGCTTAATCTCGGCTATACCAAGGTGCGGGCGCCGATCAGCGGCGTCACCAGCCTGGAACAGGTTCCCGAAGGCAGCCTGATCGGCACCTCCGGCGATGCCGGGCTGCTGACCCGGATCACCCAGCGCGACCCGGTCCATGTGATCTTCTCGGTCAGCGAGAGCGAGCTCGCCGCCAGCCGAAGGCTGCTCGAGGAGCAGGGCGTCTGGGACCGCGTCGGCGCGGTGCTGTCCGTCGATCTCGTGTTCGGGGACGGCAGCAAATACACGCAGACCGGCACGATCGACTTCGCCTCCGCCGGCCTCGACCCCGAAACCGGGACGCTGCGACTGCGCGCCGTCGTCGCCAACCCGGAGGGTCGGCTCCTGCCCGGGCAGTTCCTGCGCGCCATCGTCAACGGGATCGTGCTCGACAATGCCGTCGTGGTGCCGTCGACCGCCGTCTCGCAGGGCCCGCGCGGACAGTTCGTCTACACGGTCAACAGCGAGGGCAAGGCGGAGCTGCGCCCGGTCGAGCTCGGCCGCCAGGTCGCCGATGGCTGGGTCGTCAATTCCGGCCTCAAGCCCGGTGACAAGCTGATCACCGAGGGCATCATCAAGGTGAGGCCGGGCGCACCGGTCTCGATCGCGCCGAAGGCGGCCGAGGCTCCGAAGTCATGAATCGCTTCTTCATCGACAGGCCCGTCTTCGCGGCGGTCATCTCGATCGTCATCGTGCTGGCCGGCATCGTCGCGATCCGCGCCCTGCCGATCGCGCAATATCCCGAACTGACGCCGCCGCAGATCGTGGTCAGCGCGACCTATCCCGGCGCCAGCGCCGAAACGATCGCGCAAACGGTCGCCGCGCCGCTCGAGCAGCAGATCAACGGCGTCGAGGGCATGCTCTACATGCAGTCCTCGAACTCGAGCAGCGGCCAGATGTCGCTGACCGTGACCTTCTCGCAGGAAACCGACCCCGACCAGGCGACCATCGACGTCAACAACCGGGTGCAGCGCGCCACGCCGACCCTGCCGCAGGAGGTGACGCGGCTCGGCGTCACGGTGAGCCAGCGCTCGACCTCGATCCTCGGCCTCGTCGCGATGTTCTCCGAGGACGGGCGCTATGACGCGACCTATGTCGGCAATTACGCGCTGCTCAACGTCATCGACGACCTGAAGCGCATTCCCGGCGTCGGCGACGCCGCCCTGCTCGGCCAGCGCGACTATTCGATGCGGATCTGGCTCAGCCCCGACAAGCTCGCCCGCTACGGACTGACCACCACCGATGTCGCGACCGCGATCCGCGAGCAGAACGCGCAGTTCGCCGCCGGCCGCTTCGGCGACGAACCCAACGACCCCTCGACGCCCTTCACCTATACGGCGACGACGCAGGGGCGCCTGCCCGACGCGGAGGCCTTCGGCAACATCATCCTGCGCTCGGACATCAACGCCGCCACGCTGCGGCTCAAGGATGTGGCGCGGGTCGAGCTCGGCGCAGCCAGCTATTCGGTCGACAGCAAGCTCAACGGCAAGGCCGCAGTCCCGATCGCGGTCTATCTCCAGACCGGCGCCAATGCGCTGGCGACGATGGAGGCCCTCAAGACCCGCCTCGACGAGCTCAAGACCTCCTTTCCCGAGGGGATGACCTACAACATCCCCTATGACACGACGAAATTCATCGAGGTCTCGATCAAGGAGGTGATCAAGACCTTCATCGAGGCGATCGTCCTCGTCGTCCTCGTGGTCTTCCTCTTCCTGCAGAATTTCCGGGCGACGCTGATCCCGGTGATCGCCGTGCCGATCTCGATCATCGGCACCTTCGCCGGCATGTACATGTTCGGCTTCTCGATCAATCTGCTGACCCTGTTCGGGCTCGTGCTGGCCATCGGCATCGTCGTCGACGACGCGATCGTCGTGCTCGAGAACGTCGAACGGATCATGGCGACCGAGCATCTTCCGCCGCGCGAGGCCGCGATCAAGGCGATGGGCGAGGTGACGGGGCCGGTCATCGCCATCGTCCTGGTGCTCTGCGCGGTCTTCATCCCGGTCTCGTTCATGGGCGGGCTGGCGGGCGCGATGTATAAGCAGTTCGCGGTGACGATCGCGATGTCGGTGACGATCTCCGGCATCGTCGCGCTCACCCTGACGCCGGCGCTCTGCGCGCTGATCCTGAAGCCGGGACATCGCGAGCCGGCGCTGCCGTTCCGGCTGTTCAACCGCTTCTTCGAGAAGATGACGGGCGGCTACGTCTCGGGCGTCGGCTTCCTCGCCAAGCGCTTCGCGATCGGCCTCGTGCTCTTCGCCGCGCTTCTGGTCGGCACCGGGCTAATGTTCAAGGTGGTGCCCGGCTCGCTCGTTCCCGACGAGGACCAGGGCGTGCTGCTTGGCGTCGCGGTCCTGCCGCCGGCCGCCTCGCTGAACCGGACCGTCGCCGCGATGGACGAGGCGGCGGCCAATATCAGCCGGCACCCGGCGGTCGAGAACGTCTTCGCGATTTCGGGCTTCGACCTGCTCTCAGGCGGCGAGAAGACCAGCGCCGCCACGACCTTCGTGACGCTGAAGGACTGGGAGCTGCGCAAGACGCCCGATCTCGACGCGCGCAACCTGCCCGCGACCTTCATCGGCATGAATGCCGGGATCAAGGACGCGATGATACTGTTCTTCAACCCGCCGCCGATCAGCGGGCTCAGCAATACCGGCGGGTTCGAGTTCTATGTGCAGGACCGGACCGGCGGCGGCGTCCAGTCGCTCTCGGCCGCAACGACGCAACTGGTCGAGGCCGCGGCCAAGCGCCCGGAACTGGCGGGGGTGCGCACGACCTTCGACACCAATGTCCCGCAATACCGGCTCGATCTCGACCGCGACATGGCCAAGGCGCTGGGCGTGCCGATCAGCTCCGTCTTCGAGACGATGCAGAGCACCTTCGGCAGCCTCTATGTCAACGACTTCACGCTCTATGGCCGCAACTACCGGGTCAACCTGCAATCGGAAGCTGCGTTCAGGCAGACGCCGAAGGATCTCAAGCAGGTCTTCGTGCGCTCGAGCAACGCCAAGATGGTGCCGCTCGACGCGCTGGTGAAGGCCGAGCGCGTGGTCGGGCCCGACCAGTTCGAGCGCTTCAACGCCTTCGCGGCCGCCAAGGTGATGGGCAATCCCGCCCCCGGCTACACCTCGGGCGCGGCCATCGCCGCCATGCAGGAGGTCGCGCGGGAGGCCCTGCCGCAGGGCTTCCAGATCGCCTGGACCGGCTCGGCCTATCAGGAGCTGGCGACCAGCGGCACCGGCTCGCAGGCGATGATCTTCGGCATCATCATGGTGTTTTTGATCCTCGCCGCCCAGTACGAGAAATGGACCCTGCCGCTGGCGGTGATCATGGCGGTGCCCTTCGCGCTGTTCGGGGCCCTGCTCGCCGTCTGGCTGCGCGGCCTGACCAACGACATCTATTTCCAGATCGGCATGGTCACGCTGATCGGCCTTGCCGCCAAGAACGCCATCCTGATCGTCGAGTTCGCCGTGCTCGCGCGGCAGGAGGGCAAGAGCGCCGCGGACGCCGCCCTCGAGGCGGCCCGGCTGCGCTTCCGGCCGATCGTGATGACCTCGCTCGCCTTCATCCTGGGCGTGGTGCCGCTGGCGATCAGCACCGGCGCCGGCTCGGCGAGCCGGCACTCGATCGGCACCGGCGTGATCGGCGGCATGCTGGCGGCGACCTTCGTCGCCACCTTCTTCATCCCGATGTTCTACCGCCTCATCGCCTGGCGCGAGGGCGCGCCGGCCAAGGACAAGCCGGTTCAGGCCGGAGCGCCGACGCCGGCTGAATAGACGATCTGGCATGACCCTGCGCCGCAACCGGCCGGCGCAGGGACCGATCATCACATTGACGCGCAACCGCCATGATGGCGGGCGACAACTCCCGTACCGAGCACTAGGCTCGATGCCGCAACCACGTCTTCCGCATGGGACAGATCATGAGCGAATACAAAATTGCCGTCCTCGTCGGCAGCCTCCGGCACGATTCCCTGAACCGCAAGCTCGCCAGCGCGCTCGCAAAACTGGCGCCTCAGGATTTCAAGTTCCATCAGGTCGAGATCGGCGACCTGCCGCTCTACAACCAGGACGAGGACGCCAACCAGGCCGCCCCGGTCAAGCGGCTGAAGGCGGAGATCGCCGGCTCGCAGGGTCTGCTCTTCGTGACGCCGGAATATAACCGCTCGATCCCCGGCGTGCTGAAGAACGCCATCGACAACGCCTCGCGGCCCTATGGGCAAAGCGCCTTCGCCGGCAAGCCCGCGGGCGTGCTGGGCGTCTCGGTCGGCGCGATCGGCACTGCGCTGGCGCAGCAGCACCTGCGCAACGTGCTCGCCTATCTCGACGTGCCGACGCTCGGCCAGCCCGAGATCTTCATCCAGGCCAAGGACGGCCTGTTCACCGATTCCGGCGAGATCGGCGAGAGCAGCAAGGCCTTCCTGCAAAAATGGATGGATGCCTATGTCGCCTGGATCAAGCGGCACGCGGTTTAGAGCCGGCTGTCAGGATAGCGAAACAAGCCTCATTGCGCGCCCTGCTTGCCGCGCGCATCCGAGATGACCTGCTTGAAACCGGCATAGTCCAGCGTCGAGGTCCGGAACGGGCCGACCAGATAGACCGGCGTCCCCTGCAGGCCGAGCGAATCGGCCTGCGCCAGATTGCGCTTCAGCAAGGCGAGGATCTTGTCGTTGTTCGCGGCGAGATCGGCCTGCAGCCGCGCCATGTCGAGGCCGGTGGCCTTGACCGCTTCGAGCATCTTCTCGCGCGAGACCTTGCCGCCGCGGATCGCCATCAGCGCCTTGTGCGCGACCTCGTACTTGCCCTGGTAATGCGCCGCGAGCGCGAGCTGCGCGCCATAGACCGAGGCCTCCGTGATCACCGGCCAGTCCTTGTAGACCAGCCGGACCTTGCCATCCTCCTTGACGACGCGCTCGAGCACCGGCGCCGACACCTTGCAGAAGGGGCAGTTGTAATCGAGGAAGGCGACGATGGTGACGTCGCCCTTGGGGTTGCCGGCCACGGGCGCTTCCGGATCGTTGAGGATGGCCTCGACATCGATCTCCTGCGCGAGGGAGGAGCCTCCTCCAAGACCTGACAGGAGAGGCGCCAGAAGAGTGAGCGCAAGCAGGTGGCGACGGCTGGTCATGGGCGTTTCCGGACTCGATGGGACGCAGGGTTGGTCGCGGGCCGTTCGGCCGGCGACGCGATCGGAGAAGCGTCTAGCCTGTGCCGGGTGGCAAAGTCAGCCCGTGCAGCCACGATCGTGCATCACGCCGGTTCACGTCTCGGTGGGCGGCCGCGCGCCCCGCGGCATGGCCGCCTGTCGAGAGGGCATGGATCAGCGCCGGCGGCATCATGCTAAGGTCCGGGCGATCTTTCAGAAGCGAGTGACGATCCCGCCGTGACCCAAGTCATCTCGAACCGGCGCCTCTTCTCGACGAGGCAGATGGAAACCGTCGCGCGCAAGCGCCTGCCGCGCGCCGTCTTCGACTTCATCGAGGGCGGGGCCGGCTCCGAGATCGCGGTCACCCGCAACCGCGTGCGCTTCGACGAGATCGCGCTGGTGCCGCGGGCGCTGCGCGACTGCTCGGGCGCGAGCACAGAGGTGACCCTGTTCGGCCGGCGCTACGCAGCTCCGTTCGGCATCGCGCCGATGGGTTTCGCGGACCTGGTTCGCCCCGGCACCGACCGCGCCCTGGCGCGGGCGGCGCAGGAGCGGAACATTCCCTATGTGCTGTCCACGGCCGCAACCACCTCGATCGAGGCGATCCGCGACATCGCGCGCGAGAACCTGTGGTTCCAGCTCTACCCGGGCACTGATGAGGCGATGGCCACAGCGCTGATCCAGCGGGCGCTGCGAGCGGGCGTCGAGACGCTCGTCGTGACGGTGGACATCCCCGTCCCGGCCAAGCGCGTCCGCGATCTCGTCAACGGGCTCGCCATTCCGCTGCGCCCCTCGCTGCGAACGATCCTCGATGTCGCACGTCACCCGGCCTGGCTCTATCGCGCAGCGCGCGGCGAGCGTCCTGCCATGGCCAATTTCGCCGAGAGCAAGGGCGGGCTGAGCGGGCTCGCCCATGCCGAATTCGTCTCACGGCAGCTCTCCTGCGCCGCTCTGGACTGGCAGCGCCTGGAGCGCATCCGGGAGGCATGGCCGCATCATCTGGTCATCAAGGGCATTCTCAACCCGGAGGATGCGCGCATCGCGGCGAAGCTCGGCGCGGACGGCATCGTCGTCTCCAACCATGGCGGCCGCCAGCTCGATTCGGCGCCTGCCCCGATCGAGGTGCTGCCCGAGATCAGGGCCGCGGCCGGCGAGGATCTGACCATCATCCTGGATAGCGGCGTGCGGACAGGCGACGACATCGCGCGCAGCCTGGCGCTCGGCGCCGATTTCGTGCTGATGGGACGGCCGTTCCTGTTCGGCGTGGCGGCGCTGGGACTGTCCCATGGCCCGGCCGCGACCATCGAGATTTTTCGCGACGAACTCCTGAACACCCTGATCCATCTCGGCTGCGCCAGCCCCGGAGTGCTCGATCGCCGGTTCCTGTGGCCGCGGCAGCCCGGCAGGGCCGCTGCGCAGGCCGCCGAGCCCGGCGAAAGCCTCGCCCGCAGCGCGCCGAAACCTGCAATCCGCCATTGAACAAAGGATGACCGGATCGATGAAGATCGCCGTCATGGGGGCCGGCGCCGTCGGCTGTTACTATGGTGCCATGCTGGCGCGGGCCGGCCACTCCGTCACGCTCGTCGCGCGGCCGCAGCATGTCGCGGCCGTGCAGGCGCGCGGCCTGATCCTCGAGACCAAGGCCTTCACCGAGGCCGTTAAGGTCGACGCGATCGCCGACGCGTCCGGCGTCGCCGATGCCGAGATCGTGCTGTTCTGCGTGAA
Source organism: Allobosea sp. (assembly GCF_051860145.1). Taxonomy (GTDB): domain Bacteria; phylum Pseudomonadota; class Alphaproteobacteria; order Rhizobiales; family Beijerinckiaceae; genus Allobosea. The sequence continues at coordinate 12,881 of NZ_JBHYEM010000037.1, forward strand.
GTCGGACGACACCCCTGCCGCCGGCCGGGAGATGGCGCCTCATCTTAGCGCGAAGACCTCGATCCTCAGCTTGCAGAACGGCGTCGACAATGCCGAGCGCCTGCAGGATGTCCTGCAGCGGCCCGTGATCCCCGCAGCGGTCTATGTCGCGACCGACATGCCGGGACCGGGGCATGTCAGGCATCATGGCCGCGGCGAGCTCGTGATCGGGGCCGGCCCGGCGAGCGTCGAGATCGCCGAGGCCTTCAGCCGCGCCGCCATTCCGACCGATGTGTCCGACAACGTGATCGGGGTGCTGTGGACGAAGCTGATCGTGAACTGCGCCTACAACGCGCTCTCCGCCATTCCGCAATTGTCCTATGGCCGGATGGTCGAGGTGGAGGGCGTGCGCGACGTCATGCAGGACGTGGTCGCCGAATGCCTCGCCGTGGCCGAGCGTGCCGGCGTCCGCGTCACGGACAACCTGCCCGCCACCGTGCTCGGCCTCGCCGCGGCGATGGCGAACCAGCTTTCGTCGACTGCGCAGGACCTCGCGCGCGGGAAGCGGACCGAGATCGGCCATCTCAACGGATATGTCGTTCGCACCGGCGCGAGGCTCGGCATCGCCACGCCGGCGAACAGGGCGCTGACGGCGATGGTCAAGCTCATGGAGGCCAAGGCGGAGGGCTGAAGCCCAGGGTCTGCCCTGCCGCGTTCCTTGCCAGTTTGCGCCAGGCTCAAAGCCGGCTTCCTCGTGCATTCCTTGTCGGCTGCAACCGGCGCGTGGCATGCTCGCCGCCATGCCGATCCCGGCGAACCAGAAAAATCAGGGCAGGAAACCGTTTTCGATGAAGCGCAGAGCATTCCTGAAGGGCGCCGGCGTCAGTGCCGCCGCCGGTATCGCGAGTCCCACCATTGTCAGCCCTGCCATCGCCCAGAGCCAACCGACGGTTTCATGGCGCCTGGCGTCCAGCTATCCCAAATCGCTCGACACCCTGTTCGGGGCCTGCACCTATCTGTCGGAGGCCGTCGCCGCCGTCACCGACGGCAAGTTCAAGATCCAGGTCTTCGCCACGGGCGAGATCGTGCCGGCGCTCCAGGTCGCCGACGCCGTGACCACCGGCACCGTCGAGATGGGGCATTCCGGCTCCTATTTCTATTCGGGCAAGGATACCGCCTTCGCCTTCGGCACGGTGATCCCGTGGGGGCCGAACAGCCGGCAGATGCAGGCCTGGCTCTTCCATGCCGGCGGGCTCGAGCTGCTCAACGAGTTCTACGCCAAGTTCAACATCTACAACCTGCCCGCCGGCAATACCGGCGCGCAGATGGGCGGCTGGTTCCGCAAGGAGATCAAGTCGGCCGCCGACCTGCAGGGCCTGAAGATGCGGATCGGCGGGCTCGGCGGCAACGTGCTGCAGAAGATGGGCGTGGTGCCGCAGCAGCTCGGAGCGGGCGACATCTACCCGGCGCTGGAGCGCGGCGTCCTCGACGCGGTCGAGTTCGTCGGACCCTATGACGACGAGAAGCTCGGCTTCGCCAAGGTGGCGCCCTATTACTACTATCCCGGCTTCTGGGACGGCAGCGCCGAGCTGAGCTTCTTCATCAACCTGGAGAAATGGAACAGCCTACCGCCGGCCTACCAAAAGGTGCTGAAGACCTGCGCGGCCGCGGCCGGCCACGACATGCAGGCCAAATACGACGCGCTGAACCCCGCGGCGCTGAAGCGGCTCATCGCCGGCGGCGCCCAGCTGCGGCCGTTGCCGAACGACATCCTCAAGGCGAGCTACAAGATCACCAAGGACCTCTATGCCGAGATGTCGGCCGCGAACCCAAACTTCAAGACAATCTACGACCATCTCTGGGCCTTCCAGCAAGACAGCCTGCGCTATTGGTCGATCTCGGATTTCTCCTTCGACTACATGTCGATCACGGCGCAGCAGCAGCGCTGGGCGGACGGCTGAGCTGCCGGGCGCGCTGCGGCGCGGGGGCCAGCGGATTCCCGAGCAAGGAGGGCCGGCTCGCATGACCGGCCCCGGCGAGATGCCACCAGCATGGCGGCGTGACACGAACGAAACAACCACCGGAGACACTGGCGCGATTCACATCACGATTTCCGTTCTCCATCGTGGAGCTCACGTTTGAACGACCTGACGTCACAGCCGGCACCGCTCTCGTGGTTCACGCAATCGACGCAGAAATATACGCCGCTGATCATCGAGATCATGGTCGTCGCGATCGTGCTGCGGCTGCTCGGCCTGGTTCAGCCCTTCGTCTTTCAAACGATCATCGACCGCGTGCTGCCGTTTCAGCGCGAGGCGACGCTGAGCCTGATCGTCGTCATCCTGATCCTGACGGCGGTTTTCTCGGCCGGGCTCGACGCGCTCGCCTCCTATCTCGGCACGCATATGGCCAACCGCCTGACGGGGGAGCTGGCACGCCGGATCTTCGACCATGTCCTCCATCTGCCGCTGCGCCATCTGCAGCGCTGGCAGGTCGGCGAAACGCTCACCCGGATCGGCGAGATCGACACGGTTCGCGCCTTCCTGACCGGAACGGTCTCCGGCATCGTCCTCGATGTGCTGTTCGCGATCATCTACATCGTCGCGCTCCTGTCGATCAGCCCATTCCTGACCGCCATCGTCCTGATCATGCTGCCCCTGCAGATCATCGCGTTCGGGGTCATCGGACCGTTCATCCGCCAGCGCATGCAGGCCTCGTTCTTCGCGGAATCCCGCCACCAGTCGCGCCTGGTCGAAGGGCTCGCCAATATCGTGACGGTCAAGGCGCTGGCCTCCGAGAACGTCCATGTCGACCGTTTTCAGCAAACCCTCGCGGAGAGCCTTCGTACCGGGTTCCGCGTCTCCAAGCTTCACATCGCCAATGGCTTCGTCGGCAGCCTGCTCAACAACGGCTCGGTCATTCTGATCATCTTCTTCGGCTCGCGGCTCGTCCTGCAAAACGAGATCACGCTCGGGCAACTGATCGCCTTCCACCTTCTCGCGGAGAAGGTCTCCGGGCCGATCTTTTCGCTGTCTTCGGTCTGGGAGCAATGGCAGGGACTGAAGGTCGCCCGGCTGCGGCTGGGCGATCTTCTCAACGCCGAGGCCGAGACCCAGGCCGCCCGCCCGGCATTGCAAGCCGAGGGTCCGCTGCGGCTCGGCCTCAAGGGCCTGTCATTCGGCTATCTGCCGGATCATCCCGTCCTGCGCGACATGACGCTCGACTTCGAGCCAAACCGCCCGACCCTGATCGTCGGGGATTCCGGATGCGGGAAATCGACCCTGGCCAAGCTCTTGAGTGGGCTTTACGACCCGGGAGCGGGACGGGTCGAGGCGAACGGCCAGAACCTCGCGGATTTCGATCCCCGCAGCGTGCGCCGGGCGATAGCCTATCTGCCGCAGGACGCCTCCCTGTTCTCCGGCTCAGTCCTCGAAAACCTGCTGCTGGCCAAGCCGGACGCCACCGACCAGGACATCGCGCTGGCGCTGGCCGCCAGCGCCAGCGACGGCTTCGTCAGCCGGCTGCCCAAAGGCATCCACAGCGATGTCGGCGAGTACGGCAGCCATCTTTCCGGCGGCCAACGTCAGCGCATCGCGCTGGCGCGCTCCCTGCTCACCAATCCGAGCGCCCTGATCCTCGACGAGCCGACCAGCGCGCTCGACGCGCAATCCGCGAGCGTGGTGGTCGAGACGCTCAAGCGTCTCGCGCGCGACAAGACGCTCATCGTCATCAGCCACAAGGCCGATCTGCTCGGGTCCGATGTCGATGTCGTCGATCTCAGCGAGCCGGAGCGTTATCGCTCGCGGAGCGGGGTAGCGCCATGACCAGCGACGGTATCGACAAGCCGGTCTCGCCGACCATTCGCTTCACGGCCTGGACGCTGGTCGGCATGTTCCTGGTGATCGTCATCGGCAGCTGCCTGGCCAAGACCGAGATCGTCTCGCGCGGGCAAGGCAAGGTGATCCCGGTCGGCCGCGTCCAGGTCGTCCAGCCACAGGTCGACGGCAAGATCCTGAACATCTTCGTGTCGGAGGGGCAAACGGTCGCGACGGGCACTCCCCTGGTCGCGATGGACACGACGGCGGTCGAGAGCGACATCAAGCGGATCGAGGCGAATATCCAGCGCCAGCTGCAGGAAGCGGCGGTCGCTCGTTCGATCATCGCGCCGCTGACCGCCGGCGATCCGATGGATGAAGGATTCATCGACGCGGGCAAGGCGATCTTCCGCCGCGAGTCCGCGAATGGGGCCATGCAGGTCGACGGCGCCGAGGCGCTGATCGGCGCGATCCTGTCGGCGCTGCGCGACCAGATCGCGCAAACCGATGCGCAGCGCCGGCGCATCACCCAGAACGAGAAGACCCAGCAGGCGCGCCTGCAAAAGGCCGATGCCGACCGGGACATCGTCGCGCAGAGATTTGCCTCCGCCGACGCGCTGCGCAAGCAGGGCACGATCAGCGAGTTCGACTATCTGTCGCGCTTGCGCGAGCTCAAGGCCATCGAGGGCGAGGCGCTCGTCACGCGACGCGAACTGGACGGCCTGGCGGCGGAAGCCGAGGTCGCCATCAAGCAGCGAAGCGGCGTGATCTCGAACGCCCTGTCGACCTATCGCAAGCAGCTCAACGATGCCGAGATCGCCTTGCAGAGCTTCAGTGCCGATCTGCGCGCGGCGAAGACGCAGCTCGCCAATCTCTCGCTGACAGCGCCGACCAGCGGGCGGGTCGAGAACCTGTCGGTGTTCACCGTCGGCGGCTTCGTCAAGGCGGGCGCGAACCTGATGTCGATCGTGCCGTCCGACGACGCGATCGAGATCGAGGCGTTCTTCGACAATCGCGATGTCGGCTTTCTCGAAGTCGGCCAAAGCGCCTTCGTCAAGTTCGACGCGTTTCCGGCCGAGCGCTACGGCATCGTCCGCGGCCGCGTCACCAATGTCGGCGCCGATGCGCGCGGCGAGGTCGTGCCGAACAAATGGGTCTATGCGGTGCGCCTCAAGCTCGACCGGAACAGCATCGAGCTGCCGGGGAAAGAGATCCGGTTCGCCGTCGGCATGACAGCGACCACCGATGTCATCACCGGCCAGCGTCGGCTGATCAGCTATTTCTTCGAGCCGATCTACAAGGCGGTCCAGGACAGTTTCGGAGAGCGATGATGGCCGGCAGCCCTCCGGATCGCGAAGCCAGCATCAGCCATTTCGAAGCGCTGGGCATGATGACGGAGCTCGCGCTGCATTCGCCCCTGCATCGCAACTGGTCGATCGCCGATATCGGCCGCAACTTTCTACCCGCTTTGCGCGTTGGCCAATGCAAGATCTATTTTGACGAGAGGAGGTCGCCGATCTCTTTCGTGACATGGGCGCTCGTCGATGACGCATGCCACGAGGCCTTGCGGCTGCGCGGCGAGACGCCTGCGCATGATCGCTGGGCGTCCGGCGCTCGTTTGTGGTTCATCGACGTCGTCGCGCCGTTCGGCGATGCGCGCCATCTCATCCGCGATCTGCAACGCAACCACTTCGCCCATCTCGATCGTGCCCATGCGGTGAGGCGGCACATCGACGGCAGCTTCAAGCGAATCCAGACCTGGCGAAATGGCCTGTCACCATGACTTGCCTGCCACGAAGACTTGCCTGCCACGATGAACTTGCCAGCGACCGACGGTCTTGATCGCGTCACGCTATATTGCAAAAGTTGAAGCAGCGTGATTTTGCGCGGTTTCGTATCAGGAGATGATCTTATGTACGATACGCTCGAAGAACGACTGGGAATCCGCATCGCCCATGGTGGCGAGCGCGGTGGCGGCGGTGGCGGCGGATACAATTCCACCGGCGGTTCGCTGGGCGCCGCGATCGGCGGCTTGCTGGGTAGGGTGGCAGGACCGGCCGGCGGCGTTGCCGGCTCTCTCGCCGGCCGCGCCGTAGGGGGATTTGGGCGAGCAGCAGTGGACGCTGGCGTGCAAAGAGGCATCAACGACGCCTCACACCGGGCCAATCAGGCGCGCGGCGAGCACGCCTATAACGGCAGCTCATATGGCGGCTTTGGTCGCTCTGGACAGCGCTAAGCTAAAAATACTCAGAACCCGCCCAAGAGGCGGGTTCTTTTTTGACCGCTCCTCAACTTGAAAAAGCCCGGCGCCGAAGTGTCGGTCCAAGCTGCTGCGATCAAGCGACTTTTTCAGGATATCGACGGCGAGGCGGAACCTCGACGGAGGCTTCAAGCGGACCCGGACCCGGCAAAAAGGGGGTTCGCGATGCCCCGGCTGCGACCGGGTTGATCGCGGCAGGATAGATTGCAAAGGTTGAAGCAGCGTGATTTTGCGCGGTTTCGTATCAGGAGGTGATCTTATGTACGACACGCTCGAAGAACGACTGGGAATTCGCATCGCCCATGGTGGCGAGGGCGGAGGCGGCGGAGGCGGAGGCATCAGCTACGATTCCACGTTGGGCGCATTTGGCTCCGCGATCGGCAGCTACTTTGGTGGTAAAATTGCAGGACCACCCGGCAGCAGGGTCGGCGGTTTCGTTGGTAAAGGCATTGGTTACGGACCGGGATTGGCGGAAGCCGGCGTGCAAAAGGGCATCAGCGACGCGTCACGCCGGGCCAACCAGGCCCGCGGCGAGCACGCCTTCAACGGCAGCGCCTATGGTGGCTTCGGGCGACGCTAGATCGCCGTGCGTCCTATCGGACGCAAGGTGACGATCTATCTCTTTGTTTTAGCATCGGATTTTTCCGAAAAGT
>NZ_JBHYEM010000038.1:0-19346 GCF_051860145.1 Allobosea sp.
GAGGATTAGCGGAAACGCACCTAAGCGAACTATGTGCTCCCGAAGCGAACCTGTAACCGCGGTGTAACCACGGGCTTTCGGAGCCGTTCGGAATTCGCCTCGAACCACCCGGGCTAGAAAAGCAAAAAGCGCCGGGAAACCCGACGCTTGCATGCTTCTCAAGCCTTGAGATTGTCTGGAGCGGGCGAAGGGATTCGAACCCTCGACCCCAACCTTGGCAAGGTTGTGCTCTACCCCTGAGCTACACCCGCATCCGGACATGGCGCGCCAATGGCGCGGCCGGGTTATTGCCTCAAAGCGCAGCGAAGCGCAAGCGCCTTGTTGCGCAATCTTCACAAGGCGCGGCCGTTTCGGCAAGCCGCCATCGGCTCGACTTGGCGCGAGCCCTCGGGCATCGTCGGGCGATGCGGCGGCGCGGCTCCCGACAGGCATGCTGAGATCACCGGAACCCGGCCCTGCGATTCGCACGCTCTGGCGCGGCCTGTGCATCGGCGCGCTGACCCTCGCCGCCCTGGTTCTCGCGGCAGGCGTCGCCATCCTCGCCGGCGCCCTGCCCTATCGTTCCGAGGCGTCGCCGTCGGAAGGCGCCCCCATCGCGATCTATGTCGTGACCAACGGTTTCCACACCGACATCGTCGTGCCGACCCTGAGCGAGGCCAAGGACTGGCGGCCGCTGCTGCAGGCCTCTCCGATCACGCGGCAATCGCTCGATGCGCCCTGGCTCGCCTTCGGCTGGGGCTCGCAGGCGGCCTATACCGAGCTCGGCACGCTCGCCGACCTGTCGGTGGGCCTCGCGCTCAAGGCCGTCGCCTTCGATCGCTCGGTCGTCCATGTCCAGCCGGTGATCTCGATCCTGGCCGGCGAGGAGGCGCGCCGCTTCACGGTGACGCAAGCGGGCTACCGGCGTCTCGTCGCCCATATCGAACGCAGCCTGCAACTGGGCGCGGACGGAGCCCCCGTCGTGCTCCCCGACGTCACCCATGGCACCGGCGACGCCTTCCTGCGCGGGCGGGACCGGTTCTGGCTGCTGCGCAGCTGCAATGTCTGGGTCGGCGAAGCCCTGCGCAAGGCAGGCCTGCCGGTCGGGCTCTGGACGCCGCTCGCCCGATCGCTCATGTGGTCGCTCGGACCCGGCGACGGGCCCGAACACCCAGTCCAACCCTTGCGAAGCCGTTCATGACCATCCTTTCCCTGCCTATCGATGCCTCAGGTCCGGCCGGGCCGGCCGATCTCCTCTCCGCGCTCGACACGCTCGGCATCGTCACGACCAAGATCGATCACGAGGCGGTCTTCACCGTCGCGGAATCGAAGTCGCTGCGCGGCGTGGTTCCCGGGCATCACACCAAGAACCTGTTCCTGAAGGACAAGAAGGGCCGGCTCTTCCTGGTCTCGGCGCTGGAGAGCACCCGCATCGACCTGAAGCGCCTGCACGAGACGCTCGGTGCCAGCGGACGGCTCTCCTTCGGCTCGGCCGAGCTGCTGCTGGAGACGCTCGGCGTCACGCCGGGCTCGGTCACCGCCTTCGCCGTCATCAACGACCGCGAGGGCAGGGTCGCCGTGGTGCTCGATTCCCGCCTGATGACCGGCGAAGCGATGAATTTTCACCCGCTGGTCAACACCGCGACACTTGCGATCGCCCGCGACGACATGCTGCGCTTCCTGCGCGCTACCGGCCACGAGCCGCTGGTCGTCGATCTGCCGGCGCCGCCCGAGACATGATGCCGGCCCGCATTCGGAGAACATCGCGCCCGGCGATGGACAGAGCGGCAGAAGCTCCCCATCTATGGACCGCGCCGTCCGGCCGCCGGAACAAGCCGGTTTCGGATGCCCGGATCATGCCCTAAAAGGCGGCAGGATCCAGACGACGGCTCATGGTACCGCCGGATCGCGATCCGGCCTGTTGACGAAACGAAGGACGACCCATGCTGGTCAATGGCGATGCGGCCGAGCAACCCGGCCTGATCAAGGATACGACGACGCAGGGCTTCCGGCAGGATGTCATCGCCGAATCGATGACCCAGCCGGTGCTGGTCGATTTCTGGGCGCCCTGGTGCGGCCCCTGCAAGCAGCTCACCCCGATCATCGAGAAGGTGGTCAAGGAGGCGGGCGGCAAGGTCAAGCTCGTCAAGATGAATATCGACGAGCACCCCGCCATTCCCGGCCAGCTCGGCATACAGTCGATTCCGGCCGTGATCGCCTTCCAGCAGGGCCAGCCGATCGACGGCTTCATGGGCGCGCAGCCCGAAAGCCAGGTCAAGGCCTTCGTCGAGAAGCTGGTCGGGCCGGTCGGCCCCGGCGAGAGCGAGGAACTGCTTACGGCGGCGCAGGCGGCGCTCGAGGCCGGCGACGCCGCCGGTGCGAGCGAGCTCTTCGCCAATGTGCTGGCGCTCGAGCCCGAGAACACCGTGGCGCTCGCCGGCCTGGCGCGGCTCCATCTCGACATGGGCGATCTCGAGGGCGCCAAGGGCATTCTCTCGGCCGCGCCGGCAGCCAAGGCGGGCGACCCCGCCATTGCCGCGGTGCGCGCCGCGATCGAGCTCGCCGAGCAGGCCGCCTCGCTCGGCGACACGGCCGAGCTCGAAGCCAGGGTCGCCGCCAATCCGAAGGACCATCAGGCGCGCTTCGACCTGGCGCTGGCATTGAACGCCCGCGACCGGCGCGAGGAGGCGGTCGACCATCTCGTCGCCATCATCAAGGCCGACCGCAAATGGAACGACGACGGCGCGCGCAAGCAGCTCCTGCAGTTCTTCGAGGCGTGGGGGCCGATGGACGAGCACAGCATCGCCGGGCGGCGCAAGCTTTCGACGCTGCTGTTCTCCTGACGGGTGCGAGGTGGAAGGGAGCGAGCTGCCGATGGGCATGAACGCCGTCTATCACGGGGCCGAGGATTGCCCGCTGGTGATCCCGGTCTTCCCGCTGGCCGGCGCGCTGCTGCTTCCGCGCGGGCAGATGCCGCTCAACATCTTCGAGCCGCGCTATCTCGCCATGGTGGACGACGCGCTGCGCGGCCACCGCACCATCGGCATGATCCAGCCCGAGCCGGAGAGCGGGCGTCAGGCCGCGACGCCGGGGCTGCTGCGCGTCGGCTGCCTGGGGCGGATCACGCAGTTCTCCGAGACCGGCGACGACCGCTACATCCTGACCCTGACCGGGATCGCGCGCTTTCGCGTCGTCGACGAGCTCTCGGTCACCACCGCCTATCGGCAGGCACGGGTCTCCTATGACGATTTCACCGTCGATTTCAGCGCCCGCGCCGGCGAGGAGGAGGTCGACCGCGCCGGCCTGCTGAAGGCCCTGCGCGCCTTCGCCAAGGCGAACGACTTCAAGATCGACTGGAAGGGCGTCAACGAGGCGCCGAACGAGGCCCTGGTCAACGCGCTCTCGATGATGTGCCCCTTCGGCCCGCGCGAGAAGCAGGCTTTGCTCGAGGCGCCGAGCCTGAAGAGCCGGGCCGAGGTCCTGGTCGCGATCACCGAGATCGAGCTCGCCCGCGGCGGCAGCGACCCCGAAACGACTCTGCAGTGAGCGGCCTTGCGACGACCGCCAGCGAGGCGCCGCCTCGGGCCTACCCGCCGCGGCGCGCCGTCACCGCCTGGCTGTTCTTCGACTGGGCGGCCCAGCCCTTCTTCACGCTGGTCACGACCTTCGTCTTCGCGCCCTTCTTCGCCGCCACGCTCGCCTCCGACCCGACGCAGGGCCAGGCGCTCTGGGGCTACGCCACCGGCTTCGCCGGCCTGTGCATCGCCCTGCTCTCGCCGCTGGTCGGCGGCATCGCCGACCGCACCGGCCCGCGCAAGCCCTGGATCGCCGTCTTCGGCACGCTGCTCGTCATCGGTTCCGCCCTGCTCTGGTTCGCGAAGCCGGGATCGCCGCTGGCCGTGCCGCTCGCGCTGACCGGCTTCGTCATCGCCACGATCGGCGCCGAATTCGCGACCATCTTCAACAACGCGATGATGACCCGGCTGGTGCCGCCCGAACGCCTCGGCTGGCTCTCCGGCACGGGCTGGGCGATCGGTTATCTCGGCGGGCTGATCTCGCTGGCGCTGACCTTGGCCCTGCTCGCGGCCGACCCGCTGACCGGCAAGACGCTCGCCGGCCTCTCCCCGATCTTCGGCCTCGACGCCGCGGCACGCGAGGGCGACAGGGCCTCGGGCCTGCTGACCGCGCTCTGGTTCGTCATCTTCGTCACGCCGATGTTCCTGCTGACGCCCGACGCCCCGCGAACCGGCATGCGCCTGCGCGAGGCGGCTCAGGGCGGGCTGACGCGCCTGAAGGCGACGCTGGCCGAGCTGCCGCGCCTGCCCTCGCTCGGCCGCTTCCTGTTGGCCAACATGATCTATCAGGACGGGCTCGTCGCGCTCTTCGCCTTCGGCGGCATCTATGCCGCCGGCGTCTTCGGCTGGCAGACCATCGAGCTCGGCATCTTCGGCATCCTGCTGACCGTCACCGGCACGCTCGGCGCCTGGATCGGCGGAAGGCTCGACGACCGCATCGGCGGCAAGCCGGTAGTGCTGGGCGCCATCGCCTGCCTGCTCTTCGCCTGTATCGGCATCCTCTCGCTCGGGCCGGCGCATGTCGGCTTCGTCATCCCGGCCGCGCCTGCCGTGGTCGGGGACGGCCTGTTCGCCTCCGTTCCCGAGCGGGTCTATCTCGCGCTCGGCCTGCTGATCGGCCTCGTCGCCGGCCCGCTCCAGGCCTCCTCGCGCAGCCTGATGGCCCGCCTCGCGCCGGCCGGCCGGCATGGCGAGTTCTTCGGCCTCTTCGCGCTCTCGGGCAAGGTGACCTCCTTCATGGGGCCGACTTTGGTGGCGCTGGCGACCAGCCTCTTCGCCAGCCAGCAGGCCGGGCTCGCCGTGCTGATCGCGTTCTTCCTGATCGGCGGGGCGCTGCTCGCCGGGGTCAACGTGAAGCAGAGGCTGGGGGAGTAGGAAAACGTCATTCTCGGGCGGAGCGAAGCGCAGACCCGAGAATCTCTTGCCGGAAGAGGCGCCCTCTCGTCCTGAGATGCTCGGGTCAAGCCCGAGCATGACGCAGGTTACGGCAACGCCTTCAGATACCGCACCGGCCGGCCTGGCGCCGCGGCCTGCGCCGCGTGCACGATCGCGTTCGCGTCGATGCCGAAATGCCGGTAGAGGTCGGCGACCGTTCCGGTCTGGCCGAAATGCTCGACGCCGAGCGCCTTCTGCTTGTGGCCATGGACGCTGCCGAGCCAGGCCAGCGTCGCCGGATGCCCGTCCAGCACCGAGACGATGCCGCAATCGCGCGAGAGCTCGCCGAGCAGGCGCTCGATATGGCTGGTCGCGGCATGGTTGCCGCGCTGGCGCGCCCGCTCCGCGGCCTGCCAGCCGGCATTGAGCCGGTCGGCCGAGGTGATGGCGAGCAGCCCGACATCGCGCCGGTCCTCGGCGAGCAGCCCTACCGCCTCGATCGCCTCGGGTGCGACCGCTCCCGTATAGGCGATCACGACCGAGGCGTTCGGCCCCGGCTTCCGGAGCCAGTAGGCGCCGTCGATGATCTCGCGCTCCAGGCCCAGTGTCATCGCCCGCTGCGGCTGCTCGACCTGACGCGTCGAGAGCCTGAGATAGACCGAGCCGCCGGTCTCGTCGCGCAGCCAGGTGCGCTCGTCGGGGTCGCCCTCGCCATCCTTCTGCAGGTATTCGAAGGACCAGCGCATCATCACGGCGAGCTCGTCGACGAAGGCCGGCTCGAAGGCGCAGAGCCCGTCCTGGCTCATGCCGATCAGCGGCGTCGCGATCGACTGATGCGCGCCGCCCTCCGGCGCCAGCGTCACGCCCGACGGCGTCGCCACCACCATGAAGCGCGCGTCCTGGTAGCAGGCATAGTTCAGCGCATCGAGCCCGCGCGAGATGAAGGGGTCGTAGAGCGTGCCGATCGGGATCAGGCGCTCGCCGAAGATCGAATGCGACAGGCCGAGCGCCGAGAGGTTGATGAACAGGTTCATCTCGGCGATGCCGAGCTCGATATGCTGGCCCTTGGGCGAGAACTCCCATTTCTGCATCGAGGGAATGCGCTCGTCCTTGAAGGTGTCGGCCATCGAGGCACGCGCGAACAGGCCGCGCCGGTTCACCCAGGGACCGAGATTGGTCGAGACCGTGACGTCGGGCGCCGTAGTGACGATGCGGTCGGCCAGCGGGCCGCCGAGCTTCGCCAGCTCGTCCAGCACCTTGCCGAAGCCCATTTGCGTCGACATCGTCGCCTGGATGCCGGCTTCGAGCTTTTCCGGCACCGGCAGGGTCGGCGCCGAGAAGCGGCGGCGTCCCTCGGCGAAGAACGGCACCTGGTCGAGATAGGCTCGGATCTCGCTTTCCGGCAGCGACAGCCCCTCGAACAGATCCCATTCATGACCGGGTCGCACCTGGTTGGCCTGCTTGAAGCCCTCCATCTGCTCCTTGGTCATCAGCCCGGCATGATTGTCCTTGTGCCCGGCGAGAGGCAGCCCAAAACCCTTGACGGTATAGGCCAGGAAACAGACCGGCCGGTCATGGTCGATGCCCTCGAAAGCCTCCAGCAGCGAAGGCAGGTCGTGCCCGCCGAGATTGCACATCAGCGCCGAGAGCGCGGCGTCGGAACGCTTCTCGATCAGCTTCGTCACCGGCCCCTGGTCACCGAGATCGTCCATCAGGCGCTTGCGCCAGGCCGCCCCGCCCTGGAAGGTCAGGGCCGAGTAGAGCTGGTTCGGGCAGGAGTCGATCCAGCTTTTAAGCCGCTCGCCGCCCTTCTCCTTGAAGGCCGCCTGCTGCAGCGAGCCGTATTTCAGCGTCACGACATCCCAGCCGAAATTGCGGAACATCGTCTCGAACCGGTCGTAGAGCCCCTCGCGAATGACCGCGTCTAGCGACTGGCGATTATAGTCGATCACCCACCAGGTGTTGCGCACGCCGTGCTTCCAGCCCTCCATCAGGGCCTCGAAGATATTGCCCTCGTCGAGTTCGGCATCGCCGATCAGCGAGACCATGCGCCCGTCCGGCCGCCCATCGCCCCAGCCATGCGCCTTCACATAGTCCTGGGTCAGCGAGGAGAAGAGCGTCTGCGCCACGCCCAAGCCCACCGAGCCGGTCGAGAAATCGACATCGTCGATGTCCTTGGTGCGCGAGGGATAGCTCTGCGCGCCCTTGTAGCCGCGGAAATTCTCAAGTTTTTCGCGGGTCTGCAGCCCCATCAGGTAGTTGATGGCGTGGAAGATCGGCGAGGCATGCGGCTTCACCGCGACTCGGTCCTGCGGCTTCAGCGCCGCCATGTAGAGCGCCGTCATGATCGTCGCCAGCGAGGCCGAGGAGGCCTGGTGCCCGCCGACCTTCATGCCGTCGCCATTGTCGCGCAGGTGGTTGGCGTTGTGGATCGTCCAGGACGCGAGCCAGAGGATCTTCTTTTCCAGCTCGGCGAGGATGGGCAGACGGGGATCGGACATGATGGCCTCCAGCGCGGGCCATCATGCATGGTTCGTGTGGCGAAGGCTGCTAAAGATGAGCTCCGACGCCATCAGATTTGGCGGAAACCACCAAGATCGCCGGAAACTCCTATTGCGGCGGTTGCTGCGGCAGGAGCCAGTTCCGGAAGTTCTCGGCGAAATTCCCCGTCAGCCGATCGATCGGATCAGCCATGAAGGCCGCGTCGATGAACGTGCCGCCGAGCCCCTCGCCGGCGAGAGCAATCGCTCGCAAACCTGGACGAGACAGGATCGGCGTGCCGGTCTTGGCATCGGTGATCGTCACGTCCGCGGTCATCTCGTGAGGGCCACCGACCAGGATGCGCTGGATGACCGACGTCACGCGCAGATTGCGCACGACCGCGACGACCTTCACCGGCCGCTGGCCGGCAAGGACCGGCCTGAGCTGGCGTTCGAGGGCGGCGGAGATCTTGTTCGAGGCGGCACTGGCGATGAAGGCGCGCGCCTCCGGCGTCTTCGACAGCGCCTCCGAGTCCTGTTCCGGCAGGCCCTTGCTGCGGGCATAGGCCCGATCGCCGTCGCCCCACCAGAGGATTGCCGCGGGGTCGACCTCGACGGTCACCGCGGTGAGGTGGAGGGCTTCGACCTGGTCCGGCGCGAGTGGGTTCGGGACGGAGACGCAGCCGGAGAGCGCGGCCGCGAGAAGGCAGAGCGAGAGCAGGCGGTTGAGCATGTCGGAATCCGCTGGGAGGGAGCCCGAGTAGACTCCTTCCGATCCCGAGAGCCAGTGTCCGCCAGCGCTGAAACACAGCAATTCTGCAACCGTGACGGGAATATCACAGATCCCGACCTGGGCACTTCCGCGCCTGCCGGTTTCCGCTAAGTTCGCGGCGTCAGGTGAGGAAAAATGCCAGAGCACAAACTCGACGAGATCGACCGGCGCATCGTCCAGGCCCTCCAGGCAGACGGGCGCATGAGCAATCAGGACCTCGCCGAGAAGGTCGGGCTCTCGCCCTCGCCCTGCGCGCGCCGGGTGCGCCTTCTGGAAGAGGCCGGCATCATCCAGGGCTATGTCGCGGTGGTCGACCAGAAGAAGCTCGGCCTGCCGGTCTCGGTCTTCGCCTCGATCAAGCTGGAGCGTCAGCGCGAGGAGGAGCTCGACCGGTTCGGCGCCGCCGTGGCGCGCTGGCCCGAGGTCGCCGACTGCTACCTGATGACCGGCCCGCGCGACTATCTGCTGCGCATCATCGTCAGCGACCTCGCCGCCTATGAGCGTTTCCTCAAGGACAAGCTGACCCGGCTCGACAATGTCGCCTCGATCGAATCGAGCTTCGCGCTCGGCCAGGTGAAGCGCTCGTTCTCGGTGCCGGTCGAGCTCGGGCGGGGATAGGCGCGCGCGGCCGTCATTGCGAGAAGCGAAGCGACGAAGCAATCCAGAGGACTGCGACCGACCTCCTGGATTGCTTCGCTGTGCTCGCAATGACGACAGGAAGCCGGCCGATGAAGAGGAGCGCTACCAGCCGCGCTGGCGCTTGATCATGCCCTTCTGGATCTCTTTCTGCTGCTTCCAGTAGCTCTTCTGGTCCTGCCGCTGCATCTCGTAGAAGTCGCGGATGCGGTCCTTGCGCGAGGTCGCGTTGCGGTAGTCGTTCCAGTCGTAATGGTCGTCATGGACGAAATCGTCCCCGCCATCGTCTCGGAACAGGTCGCGCAGGATCGAGCGGGCGGGCTCGACCAGCGCCGGCGGCTGGATCGCGGGCGTCGGCATCGCTGCGGAGACGGCGCTGCCGGGAATGTCGAGCGCGAGCAGCCCGATCACCAGGCCAAGTCGCGCGAAGCCAAGTCGTGTGAAGCCCATTCTCGCGAAGGTATGAAAGCTCATCATCGGTCCCTCGCTCACTGGTCGGCCTGGCGGCTGAAGGAATGCGGCAGTTCCGGATTGATCCAGCGCAGCTGCGTGATCCGCCCGGCCATGTCGCGCTCGAAGCGCATCTGCACGAAGGGGGTGTCGCCGACGATCGCGACGATCGGCGCATAGCCGCCGCTCGGCGCAAGCCGCGCCTGGAACAGGTTCGGATCGTCCCTGTTCGCCTCGAGCAGCATGGTGAGATCGGTCCGCTCGAGCCTCAATTGCAGCTTGCCGTCGACCAGCGAGACCACGCCATCGCCAAGGATCGGCGAGGCATAGGTTGCGGCGAAGGCAGCCGCGTTCGCCGGCGGCGGGCCGACGACGAAGGCCGTCTGCTCCTGACGCTCCTGCTCCCGGTGCTTCTTGGCGGCGGCCGAAGCCAGCGCGATATTGTCCACGGCGGGATTGCCGAGCACGCGGTCGTAGAACCAGAGGGCCAGCGCATCGGCGAGCGCCGGGCTGCCGATATTGCTCAGGATCACGATGCCCGTCCTGGCATCCGGCAGGAAGCCGGCATGGGCGCCGAAGCCCGAGGTGCCGCCATTATGCCAGATCGCCCGGCCGCGCGGCGTCGCCATCGCGAGCCAGCCGACGGCGTAGCTCATCCGCTCGTTCACCGCGACGCGCGGCGTCCAGGTCACGTCGAGATTCTCCTCGGAGACGATGACCTTCTCGCCGAAATGCCCGCGGCCGAGCTGCAGGCGCAGCCACTTCGCCATGTCGGGGATGTTGGAGTTGAGCGCGCCGGCCGGACCCAGCGCATAGGGGAACGCGGCATGGAACGGGATCGCGACCGGCTTGTCGTCAGGGCGGTGCCCGGTGGCGTGGTTCGGCGCCTGCGCGATCGCGTCCGCCGTCCCGCTTGTCGCGGTCATGCCGAGAGGATCGAGCAGGCTCGCCTTGGCCGAATCGAACCAGGACGGCGCGCCATTGACCTTGGCGACGATCTCGCCGCCGGCCAGATGCGGGATGTTGAGATAGCGGAAATCCGAACGAAAAATCCCGATCTGCGGCGCGGCGCGCATCGACCGGAACAGCGTCTCCTTGTCGAAGCCGAGGAAGGCGAGCCCGTCATTGACATAGGGCGTCAGGCCGCTGCGCTGCGCCGCGATGTCGAGGATGCGGAAATCGCGCGAGACGAACGGGTCCGAGAGCTGGAAGGCCGGCACGAAGTCGCTGACATGGTCGCTCCATTTCAGCCTGCCGGCATCGACCGCCTGGGCCAGCGTCGTCGCGAAGAAGGCCTTCGTGGTCGAGCCGATCTGGAAGATCGTCTCCGGCGTGACGGGCTCGGCCTTGCCTACCTCCCTGACGCCAAACCCCTTGCTGTAGATCAGCTTGTCGTCATGGACGATGCCGACCGCGAGGCCCGGCACCGAGAAATCCTGCATGCCGCGCGCGACCTGCTTCTCGAATTCGGGCAGCAGCGCCTCGATCGCGGCTAGCGTCGGCTGCTGCGCCATGGCCGGCGTCGTCAGCGAGGTAGCAAGCGCGAGCGCAAGCAGTCCGCGACGCGCGCCGGCACGGTCCGGACGTTCGGAGTTGCGTGACATCTCTCGTTTCCCCCATGCGGCGCAGCGTCCCCGCAGCCGTCCGCGACGGACCTGCCTCGGGAACGCGGCGCTTCACTTTACCCAGCTTCGCCCGGCGATGAAGACGTGCGGTTGACAATAGACGGGGCGACGCTCCCCTAACGCAACCTTTGGTTGACGATTGGCGAAGATCGCCCGCCGCTCAATCGACCCAAAGCCCGCGCTTGCGGTGCCATTGCTCGATCGATTCGACGGGGTAGCCGTCGAAGCTCTGGTCGTTCGGGCCGATATCGGGCTCGACCCAGCCCGCCTTGAAGCGCAGCAGGAGATGGGTCTTCTCCGGCGGCACCGGCAGATCGCTGTCGATCGCCGAGGCAAAGGGGTGGACGAGATCCGGCCAGGCCGGATCGGAGACGAAGAGCGCCGTGCCGCAGGATGTGCAGAAGCGCCGCTCGCCGCTCGAGACATGGCAGGCGCCACTCTCGTTGCGGATCTCGGCGTGGAACAGGCCGACAGCCTCCTCACCCTCGACCTTGAGCGTCGCGGCGTCGCCCATGATGTTGATGGCGAAGCCACCGCCGCCCGCCGTCTTGCGGCAGATCGAGCAATAGCAGAGCTGGTAGGGCTGCGGCGTATGGCTCTCCACCGAGAAGCGGACGGCGCCGCAGCGGCATGAACCCTTGAGCGTCAGCGGCATGAGCTCTCTCCTTTCGGCAACAACGCATCAGCGCGGCCAGGGGCTCATGCGCCAATGGCGGTGGCGCTATGCTCCCGGCAGGAACGCCACCCGCCCCTGAGCGTCGCGCACCGTCTCGATCGGGGCACCATAGAGTTCCCCGAGCCGCTCCGGCGTCAGCAGCTCCGCCGCCGGCCCGCTCGCCAGCGCCCGCCCCTCGCGCAGCAGCATGACGCGGTCGGCATGGGCCAGCGCCTGGTTGAGATCATGCGTGGTGAAGAGCACGCCCAGCCCCTCGGCCGCGAGCCGCCTGATCTGCGCCATCACCTTGCCCTGGTTGCCGAAATCGAGGCTCGCCGTCGGCTCGTCGAGGATGACGTAGCGCGGCTCCTGCGCCAACGCCCGGGCGATCAGCACGAGCTGGCGCTCGCCGCCGGAGATCTGCGTATAGGGGCGCTGGCCGAGCGCCGCGATGCCGAGCCGCTCCAGCATCGCCTGCGCCACCTCCCGGTCATGGCGCGACGGCGCGGCGAAGAGCCCGCCATGCGCGGTCCGCCCCATCAGCACCACCGCGAAGACGGAGAAGGCGAAGGTGCCGGCATGGGCCTGCGGCACATAGCCGAGCGCCCGCGCCCGCTCGCCGATCGAAAGCGACCCGAGCGGCCGGCCGTCGAGCGAGAGCATCCCGGCCTGCGGCGGCAGCAGGCCGAGCAGCGTCTTCAGCAGCGTCGTCTTGCCGCCGCCATTGGGCCCGAGCAGCGCCAGCACCTCGCCGGCCTTGAGGTCGAGCGTGACGTCCTCGCCGATGCGGCGCTCGGGATAGCCATAGGCGAGGCCGCTGGCGCTCAGGCTCACGACCAGCCCCCGCGCGCCGAGGCCAGCAGCCAGATGAAGAAGGGCGTGCCGATCACCGCGGTCAGGATGCCGAGCGGCGTCTCGACCGGGGCTGCGGTGCGCGCCAGCGTGTCGATGATCAGGAGATAGCCGCCGCCGAGCAGCGCCGCCGTCGGCAGCAGCTTGCCGAAATCGGGCCCGACCAGGAAGCGCGCCAGATGCGGCACGACAAGCCCGACCCAGCCGATGATCCCGGCGGCCGCGACGCTCGCCGCCGTCACCAGCGTCGCCGCGGCGACGATCGCGACGCGTAAGGGGCCGGTCGCGAGCCCGAGCGCGCGCGCCTCCTCCTCCGGCAGCGACATCGCGTTCATGCGCCAGCGCAGCGCGATCAGCACGGCCGAGCCGAGCAGGACCGGGCCGAGCAGCGGCACGAGATCGGGCGGCGCGGTGCCGGCGAGGCTGCCGAGCAGCCAGAAGGTCATCGCCGGAAGCTGGTTGTAGGGATCGGCCCAGTATTTCACCAACCCGATCCCGGCGCCGAGCAGCGAGCCGACGACGACGCCGGTCAGCACCAGAACCAGCACCGGATCGCCGCGGCGGATGGTCGAGCCCACGGCATAGACCGCCCCGACGGCGACCAGCCCGCCGAGGAAGGCGGCGAACTGGATGCCGACGATGCCGAGCGAGAAATAGATGCCGATCACCGCGCCGAGCGCCGCGCCCGAGGAGGCGCCAAGGATGTCGGGCGAGACCAGCGGATTGCGGAACAGGCCCTGGAAGGCCGCCCCGGCAACGGCGAGCGCCGCGCCGCAAAGCAGGGCCGCGATCACGCGCGGGCCGCGGATGTTCCAGATCACGGTCTCAACCTGCGGCGGCAGGCCGGACGGCTGCCCGCTCATGAGCGACCAGACCAGTCGGCCGAGGTCGCCGGGGCCGACAGGAAAGCGTCCCAGCCCGAAGGCGAGCAGGATCGCCAGCAGCAGCAGGCCAAAGGCGATCAGGTTTCCGCGCAGGGAGGATGGCGGCAAGGGCTCACCCCCGCCCGGACAGGATGCGGTCGAGCTGCGCCTCGCTCGGTGTCACCTGGTAGAACAGCGTGTGGAACTCGCGCGCCAGCACCCGGATATCCTCGGGGAACTGCGCCGGATAGAGCAGCTTCGCCAGCCACCACAGCCCGATCATGCGGTTGACCGAGGGCGGGAAATCGACCCAGCCAAAGGGCAGTTTCGGCGAGAGGTGCACCCGGCCCTCGCGCACCGCCCGGATATCCGCCCAGCCGGGATCGCTGCGCACGCTCTCGGCGAAGCCGAGATCGATGGTGACGATCACTTCGGGGTTCCAGGCCAGCACCTGCTCGAGCGAGACATTGGCGAGCCCGCTGCCTGGCGTCGCGGCGGCGACATTGCGCGCCCCGAGAAAGGACAGCGTCTCGACATTGATCGAGCCGCCGAGCCCGGTCTCCAGGCCCCGCGGGCCGCGCGCGTAATAGACCGAGGGGCGCTTCTCCTCGGGAACCATCGCGATGCGCCCGGTGATCGTCGCCATCGCCTCCTCGCACCAGCGCGCCAGCCTCTCGGCCCGCTCGTCGTGTCCGGTGAGCCTACCGAGGATGCGATAGCTCGCCGGGATCTGCGCGAAGCGCCCGTCGAGCAGCGCATAGGGGATGCCGGTCTGTTCCTGCACGCGCCCGGCGAGCTCGACATAGGTCTTGCCGGTCGAGCCGGCATCGACGATCAGGTCGGGCTTCAATTCCAGCACCGCTTCGAGATTGGCGCTGTTGCCGCGCCCGGTGATCCGGCCGATCTCGGGCCTGTCGCCGATGCCCGGCAGCAGGAATTCGCGTTCGTCGGCCCGGTTGGCCCGCGGCCAGCCGAGCAACAGGTCCGGCGCCAGCGTATAGAGCGTGATCGCCGCCGGCGGTCCGGCGGGAAAGACGCGCTCGACTTTGGCCGGAATCGCGATCTCGCGTCCGGCGCTATCCCGCACCGTCGCGGCCCTCGCGATGCGCGGCGCGGCCAGCGTCGCGATGCCGGCGAGGATCGAACGACGGGAGAAAATAGCGCTCATTCCACCTTCCCCGCTCGTTCGATAGGCGCTTCCCCTCCCCCTTGTGGGGAGGGGAGAGGGGTGGGGGCGAATGGCCGGGTGAGCGCTCACCAAGCGGAACCACCCCCATCCCCGACCCTTCCCCACAAGGGGGAAGGGAGAGAGTCCGGCTCGTCACGTTCGCACCTCCACGGAATGCGCACAGCGGTTCGGCTTGATGTCGATCAGCGGCGTGCCGTCGAGGCAATCGAGCCCGCGCACCACGAGCGCGCCGTCCTCCACGCCGATCAGCCTGACCCGCGACAGCGCGATCGGATTGGGCCTGACCGGCGAGCGCAGCGCGAAGGTGCCCAGCGTCTCGCCTCCCCGCGGTGTCTGGGTCAGCAGGTCGCGCCGCGCCTGGTGCATCCAGTAGAGCAGGTCGAGATGCGCGAAACGCTCGATCCCGGCCAGCGCCGGACGCCAGGGCTCGTCGATCTCGACGCGGCAAAGCGGCCCGGCCTCGGCGTCGCCCTGGCGCGGGCAGTCGTCACGCGAGGCGAAGGGCGTGCGCAGCCGGCCGATGAAGACGAGATGCGCGTCCTGCCGCTCGGGCAGCGGCATGGATGTCTCGCCCGGTCGCGTCGCCTGCCAGTCCATCAGCCCATCCCGTCAGTTCTTGCCCTCGCGCGGCAGGAGCGGCGCGGAAAAACCATGCTTCGCCAGGATCTCCTGGCCTGCTTGCGAGAGCATGAACATGGCGAGCCGGTAGGCGTTTGGCGAGGCGTTGCCGAGCACGGTCAGCCCGTAATCCGCCCCGACCGCGAGCGCCGCCGGGAGCCTGACCAGCGTCACGCCCGGCTGCTCCGTGGCGAGCGGCTGGGCATTGGTGCAATAGGCCAGGAACAGGTCCGCCTCGCCATTGCCGAGCTTATGGCCATAGACATTGACGCCGGCGGGCGCCGGCACGCTTCCCGGCCCGCCGGTGAGCTGCAGCGCCTTGGCTTCGAGCGCCGCTTTCGCGCCCGGCTTCACCGCCTCGGCCCGGGCGAAGACCGCGAAAGCATAGTCGCCCGAGGGGTCGGCCTTCGGCGTCGAGGTGCCGAGCTTCACCGCCGGATCGAGCATGCGCTCCAGCAGCGTCTCCGGGGTGACGGCGACACCGGGCCGCGCGAAGGCGCAAAGCTCGTTGCGGGCGAAGAGCACGACCGGGCCCGCCAGCCCGGCCTGCGCCAGGGCCTGCGGGTTGCCGAGATCGGCGGAGGCGAAGACCTCGGCCGCCTCGCCCTTGGCGATACGCTCGCGCAGCAGGCCGGAGGCGCCGAAGGCTGGCTTGACCGCGATCCCGGTCTGCGCCTCGAAGGCCTGCGCCACCTCGGTGAGCGCAGCCTTCAGGCTGCCGGCGGCATGGAGCAGGACCGGCTCCTGCGCGCCGGCGGGAACCCCGGAGCCGACCAGAGCCATCAGCCCGACGAGCCCGGCCAGGAGGAAGCGGCGCATCGCATCATGCCCCGACCTGGGTCGCGTTCGGGAAGAAGAGCTGCTGGCCGTCGATCTTGTAATCGGCGATCGCCTTCTGCCCTTCCGGACTGACGAGCCAGTTCACGAAGGACTGGCCGTCATTGATCTTCACATGCGGGTGCTTGGCCGGGTTCACGGCGATGACGCCGTACTGGTTGAACAGCCGCCTGTCGCCCTCGACCGAAATGGTCAGGTCGCCGCGATTCTTGAACGAGATCCAGGTGCCGCGATCGGCCAGCACATAGGCGTTCATCGCATTGGCGCTGTTCAGCGCCGCGCCCATGCCCTGGCCGATCTCGCGATACCACGGCCCTTTCTTGGCCTCGAGATCGACGCCCGCGACCTTCCAGAGATTGAGCTCGGCCGCATGCGTGCCGGACTTGTCGCCGCGCGAGACGAAGGGCGAGCCCTTCTCGCTGATCGCCTTCAGCGCCGCTGCGATGTCCTTGGCTCCGGCGATGCCGGCCGGGTCGCTCTTCGGGCCGATCAGCACGAAGTCGTTATACATCACCGGCTTGCGCTCGAGCCCGAAGCCCTCCGCCACGAATTTCTCCTCCTGCGCCCGGGCATGGACGAAGACGACGTCGGCGTCGCCGCGGCGCCCGGTGTCGAGCGCCTGGCCGGTGCCCTGCGAGATGACCCGGACCTCGATCCCGGTCTTGGCCTTGAACAGCGGCAGGATATGGCCGAACAGGCCCGAATCCTGGGTCGAGGTCGTCGAGGACACCGTGATGAAGCGGGTGTCGCCGCTCTGGGAGGTGGCGCTGCCGGCGGGATTGGCCGGCGCCGTCGTCGTCTGTGCCTGCGCCAGGCCGGCGAGGCAGGTGAACAGGCCGGCCGCGATCAGGCGGCGGCGGTCGAACAGGCTCATGGTCGTCTCCTCGGTTCTGTCGTTGGAAAGGTGTTCACCAGATCAGCTCTCCACCCAGGAAGGCTTTTGCCTCGGGCGATTGCGGGCCGGCGAAGAAGGCGGCGGCCGGCGTGTCCTCGACGAGCCGGCCGCGATGCAGGAAGAGCACCCGGCCGGCGAGGCGGCGCGCCTGGCCGAGATCATGGGTCGACATCATCACCGTGATGCCCTCGGCGACGAGGCCCGACAAAAGCTCCTCGATCTGGCGCGTCGCGGCGGGATCGAGCTGCGAGGTCGGCTCGTCGAGGAAGAGGAGCTCGGGCCGCAGCGCCCAGGCGCGCGCGATCGCGAGCCGCTGCTGCTCGCCGCCCGAAAGCAGCCGGGCCGGCTGTGCCGCAAGCCCGCTGAGGCCGAAGCGCGCGAGCGCCTCGCGGCAGCGCGTGCCTCGCTCCACGCCGGAGACGCCAGCCGCCGCCAGCGCATGCGCGACATTGGCCTCGACCGAGCGGCGCAGCATGATCGGCTTCTGGAAGACCATGGCATGGCGCTTCACCCCGCCGGACGGCGCGCCGTTCGCCCATCCGATCCTGCCAGCGCTCGGCTTGAGCAGGCCGTGGCAGAGCCTGAGCGTCAGCGACTTGCCGGCGCCGTTGGGGCCGAGCAGCACGGTCAGCCCGCCTTGCGGGACGTTGAAGCTGACCTCGTCGACCAGCGTGCGGCCGTCCCCGAGGAAGGAGATGCGTTCGACGCCGAGCGGCAGGATCGAGACGATGTCACGCATGGCGCTCATCCCGCATAGCGCGCGCCGATGCGGCTGGCCCCGAAGGCGACCGCATTGATCGCCAGCGTCAGCGAGATCAGCACCAGCCCGAGCCCGAGCGCCAGCGGCAGGTCGCCCTTCGAGGTCTCGAGCGTGATCGTCGTGGTCATGGTGCGCGTGTAGCCGGCGATGTTGCCGCCGACGATCAACACCGCGCCGACCTCGGCGCTCGCCCGGCCGAAGCCGGCGAGCAGGGCGGTGGCGAGCGCGAAGCGCCCGTCGAAGAGCAAGGTCGGGATGGCGCGCATGCCGTCGAGCCCGACCGAGCGCAGATGGTCGCGATACTCGCTCCACAGGTCCTCGACCGTCTGGCGGGTCAGCGCGATCACGATCGGCAGAACGAGGATCACCTGCGCAATGATCATCGCCGTCGGCGTGAACAGCAGCGCGAGCGAGCCGAGCGGGCCGGATCGCGACAGCAGCAGGAAAACGACGAGCCCGGCGACGACGGGCGGCAGGCCCATCAGCGCATTGAGGCAAACGATCACGGCAGCGCGGCCGGGAAAGCGCGCCAGCGCCAGCGCCGCCCCGAGCGGCAGGCCGATCAGCCCGGCGATGAGGACGGCGGTGAGCGTCACCCGCAGCGACAGGCCGACGATCGCCAGGAAGCCGGGATCGAGGCCGACCACCAGCGCGAACGCCGCCTGAAAGATCGCTCCGAACTCCACCGCGCCGACCTGCCTCCCCTTACGTCCGCCTGCATCCTGCAAACGCTTGTAAATGCTAGAATTCAATGCGACAAAAAGCCAACTTTGGAACGAATGCAGGAATTCGCAGCAAGGTGCAGAGCCAGGTCTACCTGACTACCGAGGAAGCCGCCGCCTATCTGCGGCTGAAGGAGCGCAAGCTCTACGAGCTGGTCGCGCATGGCGCCGTGCCCTGCACCAAGGTCAGCGGCAAATGGCTGTTCCCCCGTGCCGCGCTCGACCGCTGGCTCGAGGCCGGCCTCGCCCGGCCGGAGGGGATGCAATGGGTGAATCCGCCGCCGATCATCGGCGGCAGCCAGGATTCGCTGCTCGAGGTCGCGGTCCGCGATTCAGGCTCCGGCTACGCCCTGTTGGCGGAAGGCTCGCAGGCCGGGCTCGACCGGCTGCTGCGCAACGAGGTCGCCATCGCGGCGATCCATCTCCATGCGACGCCCGACGATGACGAGGCCAATCTCGTCGCGATCCGCTCCTACGCCGTTCTGCACGATGCGGTGGTGATCGCCTTCGCCCGGCGCGAGCAGGGCCTGCTGGTCGCGCCCGGCAATCCGCTCGGGCTCGCCGGCATCGCCTCCGCCATCGCCCGGCGCGCCCGCTTCGCCCGCCGCCAGCAGGGCGCCGGCGCGCAATTGCTGCTGCAGAGCCTGCTGGAACGCGAATCGATCCCGGCCGGCGCCATGATCGTGGCCGATGGCGTCTCCTCCACCGGGCAGGACCTGGCGCTGGCGATCCGCACCGGCCGCGCCGATTGCGGCATCGCCTCGCGCGCCATCGCGACCGCCTTCGGCCTCGATTTCCTGCCGCTGGTCTGGGAGCATGTCGACCTCGTCCTGCGCCGGCGCAGCTATTTCGAGCCGCAGGCGCAGACCCTGCTCGCCTGGATGCGCGGCCCCGACATGGCCGCGCGCGCGCAGGAGCTCGGCGGCTATGACCTGTCGGGGAGCGGGGCTGTCAGGCTCAACCGGTGAGGGACCGCGCCGCGTCAACCGCGGGAACCCCTCTCCGGGAAGGAGAGGGGTAGGGGTGAGGTGCAGGCCCGAGATCGTTGGCCTGAGCCTCGCCGC
>NZ_JBHYEM010000039.1:0-19192 GCF_051860145.1 Allobosea sp.
CCCTTGATCGCGGCGCGGGTCTTGGTGAACCAGCCCGGATTGTCCTTGAGCTGGCGCTTGATCAGCTTGAAGAAGATGGTCTCTTCCTCATTGCCCGGCTTGTCGAGGAACTCGGCCTTGCCGGCTTCCGCCTCGGCGCCGAGGATGATCAGCATGGTCAGGTCGCCGCCATCGTCCAGGATCATGTTGGGCGTGCCGCCGTCGCCCCAGGTCGCGGTGCGCAGGACGTATTCCCAATACTCTTCCAGGCTCTCGCCCTTGATCGCGAAGACCGGCACGCCGCTCGCGGCGATCGCGGCCGCGGCATGGTCCTGGGTCGAGAAGATGTTGCAGGAGGACCAGCGCACATCGGCGCCGAGGGTCGTCAGCGTCTCGATCAGCACGGCGGTCTGGATCGTCATGTGCAGGCAGCCGGCAATGCGCGCGCCCTTGAGCGGAGCACTGCCCTTGTGCTCGGCGCGGATCGCCATCAGGCCCGGCATCTCGTCCTGGGCCATGTTGATTTCCTTGCGGCCGTAATCCGCGAGGCTGATGTCCTTGACGACGTAATCGGTCTTCGACACGGGGCTGCTCCACAAAATGCGAGTGTCTCGAATGGCGCCGGCTCTCTAGCAGCGCCGGCGCCGGAACGCAATCAAAGATATAAAGATGTCTTTATGTGTCCAGGTGCCGAGCATACGGAACCCGTCATGCTCGGGCTTGACCCGAGCATCTCTGACGATGAGGCGCAGGATCGGCGCCTTTTCCTGAAAGAGATTCCCGGGTCTGCGCTGCGCTCCGCCCGGGAATGACGGAGAGACCCGCTACTCCCCCTCGCCGAACTTGTCGGCGACGAGCGCTTCCAGCGCCTTCAGCGCGTCATGGGCCTCGCGGCCCTTGGCCACCACGGTGATGGTCGAGCCGATGCCGGCGCCCAGCGTCAGGATGCCCATGATCGAGGTTGCGCCGACGGTCTCGCCGCAGCGCGTCACCGTGATGTCGGCGTCGAAATTCGCGGCGCATTGCACGAATTTCGCCGTAGCGCGGGCGTGCAGGCCCTTCTTGTTGACGATCGGCAGCTCACAATAGAGCGCGCCGTTGGGGATCACCGGCTCTGGGCAGTCGCCATCGTCCTCGCGCATCTCGTCCACGTGGCCGTCCGCCCTCATTTGCCTGCCAGCACCCGGCTCGCGACCGTGATGTATTTCCGGCCCGCATCCTGCGCGCTGGTCACGGCCTCGTCGAGGGTCTTCTCCTCGCGCACGCTGGCGAGCTTGATCAGCATCGGCAGGTTGATGCCGGCGACGACGTCGATCCGGCCGGGCTCCATCACCGAGATCGCCAGGTTGGACGGCGTGCCGCCGAACATGTCGGTGAGCACGATCACGCCCTTGCCGGTCTCGACGGCCTCGACCGCCGCGATGATGTCGCGCCGGCGGCCCTCCATGTCGTCATCGGGGGCGATGGCGATGGTGGCGAGGTTCTGCTGGGGTCCGACGACATGTTCGAGCGCTGAGCGGAACTCGGTCGCCAGATGCCCATGCGTCACAAGGACGAGTCCGATCATTCACTATCGCACCGGAGGGCGCTTGGAAGGCGCCCGGACAAGGTCGCGGTTTATGCGGCAGGCGCGAAGGATAGGCAAGACGGCTCGCCCGAATCTTGTCGAAAACGAGGCTCAGGCCTCGCTGAGGAAGAGCTTGAGCGCCGTCATGACGAGGCGCTCGTCGCCGGCGCGGCCCCTGACGGTCAGGCGCGGCAGGTCGATGCCGCTGAGCCGCTCGACCAGCGCCTCCGGCTCGGGCATGCGCTCGGGCTCCTCGCCGCTGCAATCGACCACGAGCCGGATCACCGCGGCCGGCAGATGCGGCTCCGGCGTCAGGCCGAGCCCGCGCCGCTCGACGAGCCCTTCGAGCCGCGCGACGGGGCGGGCGATCAGCCGGTCGCCGCGCACTGTGAGCGCCGTCCGGTCGTCGGCGACCAGCCGGGCGAACAGCCCCTCCTGCTTCGCCAGGCCGATCAGGGCCAGCGCCAATGTCGATTTTCCGGCCCCGGACGCGCCGCGAATGAGCACGCCGGCCTCGCCGATGGCGATCGCGCTGGCATGCACGCGTTCCGCGTTCTCGCCCGGCTCCACGTCGCTCATCGGGTTCAGGTAGGGTGCTGCACGGCGGGCAGCCGCACGACGAACCGGGCGCCGAGCCGGCGCGGCTCGTCGGCGCCGCTCGCCCGGTCGAGCCGGTTCTCGGCCCGGATGCCGCCGCGATGCGCTTCGATGATCTGGCGCGAGATCGACAGGCCGAGACCGGAATTCTGCCCAAAGCCCTCGTCCGGGCGGTCGGTGTAGAAGCGCTCGAAGATGCGCTCGATCGCATGCGGCGGGATGCCCGGCCCGTCATCCTCGACGCTGATCAGCACGTCGGGGCCGACGCGCGACAGTATGACGCGTACGGGTTTGTCGGGCTGCGAGAACGAGCGGGCATTGTCGATCAGGTTGACCATGACCTGGCCCAGCCGGGAATCGTGCCCCATCACCAGGAAGTCGTTGCGCCCGCCCGGACGCTGTCCGCGGCGCTCGACCGCGAGCTCGATTCCGGGCTGCCCGTCGCGGCGCAGCTGGTTCTGCAGCGTGACGACGGCCTCCAGCACTTGCGCCATGTCGACCGGCGCCGCATCGTTGCGCGCCAGCTCGGCATCGAGCCGCGAGGCGTCGGAAATATCGGAGATCAGCCGGTCGAGGCGCCTGACATCGTGCTGGATCACGGCGAGAAGCCGTCCGCGCGAATCGTCGTTCTTGGCCCGCGGCAAGGTCTCGACGGCGCTGCGCAGCGAGGTCAGCGGGTTCTTGAGCTCATGGGCGACGTCGGCGGCAAAACTCTCGATCGCCTCGATGCGGTTGTAGAGCGCCTTGGTCATGTCGCGCAGCGAGCCGGAGAGATGGCCGATCTCGTCATGGCGGCTCGAGAAATCGGGGATCTCCTCGCGAGCCTTGACGCCCTTGCGCACGCGCTGCGCCGCGTCGGCGAGCTTGCGGATCGGCTCGGCGATGGTGCCCGCGAGCAGCACCGAGAGCACGATCATCACGCCGGCCGCGACGGCGAAGACCTGGAAGATCGCGTAGCGCTCGCCGGCGATGATGCTGTCGATGTCGCCGCCCTGGGTCGAGAGCAGCAGCGCGCCGCGCACCGAGCGGAAGCGCTGCACCGGCACCGCGACCGAGACGATCGTCTGTCCGCGGGTATTGACCCGCACGACGCTCGCCGGGACGCCGTTCAGCGCGCGCGCCACCTCAGGATAGGACTTGCCGTTGGCATTGGCGAAATCGTCATAGGCCGGGACATCGGCGCGGCCGAGCCGGTTGCGCAGCATGTTCCAGGTCCGCTCGAGCAGTGGCGGCTCGTCCGCCTCGCCGAGCCGCGGCAGGTCGAGCCTGAGCACGTCGCCGCGCGAATAGAGATTGCGCGAATCCAGCGTCAGCATGCCGTCCTTGTCATAGACCCGCGCGCGCGTCTTGGTCGGCGTAACCAGCCGGCGCAGCAGCGGCGCGACCTTCTCGGGATTGATCGAGAAATCGAGCGGGTCCTCGGCGATGCCGGCGCTTTCGCCGGCCTGGAGCTGGAGCAGCTTGTCAGGATCGATGGTGATCGCGTCGGTCTCGACCGTCGCCGAGGCGGCGATCGCGCCGGCGATGATCTCGCCCTGCGTCAGCAGGCTCTGGACGCGGGATTCGATCAGCCCCTCGCGGAACTGGTTGAGATAGAGGAAGCCGAGCAGGAGCGCGACCAGCCCGGCGAGGTTGAGCACGACGATGCGCCGCGTCAGGCTGGAGGCGGCGCGCGAGGAGACGGCGCGCAGCGCATGCCGTCCGAACAGCATCAGACGTCGCCGAAATGCCGGGCGCCCCTGGCTCCCTTCGCTCCGCGGTCTGTCCTGTTCAATCGTCGCCATGCGTGATGCGTTCCGGTTCGACGAAGGCGTTGAGCGGTCCCTAGAGCCGGATCCGATCAGGTTGGATAAACCTGATCGGTGAATCCGTCTCTAAACTTTGAGATAGAGAACGCGTGATCCGATCGGATTGCTGCGCAATCTGATCGGCGCGTGCTCTAGGCGGGATGCGAAAAATGGATACCGGCTTTTCGCAGGAATCCCGCCCTCGCTCTTCGTCCGGCTCTCGGAGCAGGTCAAGGCAACGATGCGGTCCTCACATCTCCTTGAAACGGTAGCCGACACCGTACAGCGTCTCGATCATGTCGAAATCGACATCGACCTGATTGAACTTCTTGCGCAGCCGCTTGATGTGGCTGTCGATGGTGCGGTCGTCGACATAGACCTCGTCGTCATAGGCCGCGTCCATCAGGGCGTTGCGGCTTTTCACCACGCCCGGCCGCTGCGCCAGCGACTGCAGGATCAGGAATTCGGTGACCGTCAGCGTCACCGGCTCGTTCTTCCAGGTGCAGGTATGGCGCTCCGGGTCCATGCGGAGCTGGCCGCGCTCGAGCGCCTTGGCGTCCTCGGGGCGCGCCGGGGCGCTGACGTCCTTGGCGCCGGCGCGGCGCAGGATCGCCTTGACGCGCTCGACCAGCAGGCGCTGCGAGAACGGCTTCCGGATGAAGTCGTCGGCGCCCATCTTCAGGCCGAAGAGCTCGTCGATCTCCTCGTCCTTCGAGGTCAGGAAGATCACCGGCAGGTCGGATTTCTGGCGCAGCCGCCGCAGCAGCTCCATCCCGTCCATGCGCGGCATCTTGATGTCGAAGATGGCCAGGTCCGGCGGGTTCTGCTTCAGTCCGTCGAGCGCCGACGCCCCGTCCGTATAGGTCAGGATCCGGTAGCCTTCGGCTTCCAGCGCAATGGAGACCGAGGTCAGGATGTTGCGGTCGTCATCGACCAGCGCAATGGTTGGCATGGGCTTTACGTCTCTTCGCCGCGTTGCAATGCAGGGTCCACTCTCGCGAGAGAGCGGCTAAACCATGGCCGCAATCTAGCGGGGGCGTGACGGTTTCGCTACGTCCCTGCCTGAAAAAGACCTGAAACTCCCAGAGGTTCCCGAGGATTTCATGCCTGAGACTCCCGAAAAGCCGAAGCAGGACCCGATCAGGCCGATGGACGAGACGGCGCGTGGCCTGTCGCGCGGGCTGCTGCGCAGCGCCCGTCACGCTGCGCTCGCGACCCTGTCGGGCGACGGTCACCCCTTCGCCAGCCTGACCAGCCTGGCGACCGATGCCGACGGCACGCCGCTGATCCTGGTCTCGACGCTGTCGGGCCATACCGCCAATCTGCTCGCCGATCCGCGCGCCTCGCTCCTGATCGCGCCGGGCGGCAAGGGCGACCCGCTCGCCCATCCGCGCCTCAGCCTGCGCGTCCGGGCCCGGCGCGTCGAGCGCGAGGGTGAGGACGGCGCGCGCATCCGCCGCCGCTTCCTCGCCCGCCAGCCCAAGGCGGCGCTTTATGTCGATTTCCCGGATTTCTCCTTCTTCGCTCTGGCGGTCGAGGGCGCCAGCCTGAACGGCGGCTTCGGCCGGGCCTATGAGCCGGCGCCGGCCGATATCCTCAGCGACGCCGCGGCGGCCCGGGCGCTTGCCGCCGCCGAGGAGGGAGCGGTGGCACATATGAACGCCGACCATGCCGACGCGGTCAGGCTCTACGCGACAGTGCTGCTCGGCGCCCAGGATGGCGCCTGGCGCATCACCGGGCTCGATCCCGACGGGCTCGACCTCGCGCTCGGCGATGCCGTGCTGCGCCTGCCCTTCGACGCGCCGGTCGATGGGCCGGGGCCGCTCAGGGCGACGCTCGTCGCGCTTGCGGCAAAGGCGCGCGCGGCTGCCTGAGCGGCCGGCCTGCCTCCAATAATTCAAACGATTTAGCTCGTTTTCGTTGGCCGCCGGACTTCCCCCCGACTTGAGCCGGCGTCATCATGGCCCTAAAGAGCCGTCCGAACTCTTGCACCCCATCTCGTCCGCGCGGGCCGGAGGCTCGCGCGCTTCACAGAACTAGAGCGTCCGCAACAGGCGGGCGGCGTCTCGGGAGGAATTCAGTGAAGACCATCGGTCATTTCAACGCGGCGCACGGGGCCGACACGTTCGGCTTCCGCAAGCTCAAGGCCGTATCCTGGAACCTCGAGGCTCCGCGGCTCTACGAGGAATCGCTCAAACGCGGCGAGACCGAACTCGCCCGTGGCGGCGCGCTCCGGGCCGATACCGGCATCCATACCGGCCGTTCGCCCAAGGACAAGTTCGTCGTCCGCGACGCCACCACCGAGGATAGCGTCTGGTGGGAGAATAACGGCGCCATCTCGACGGCGCAGTTCGACACGCTGCTCGCCGATTTCCTGGCGCATGCCGAGGGCAAGGAGCTTTTCGCGCAGGACCTCCATGGCGGCGCCGACCCGGCCCATCGCGTCAAGGCCCGCGTCTTCACCGAATATGCCTGGCACTCGCTCTTCATCCGCAACCTGCTGATCCGCCCCGATGTCGAGGAGCTCGCCTCCTATGTCCCGGATCTGACCATCGTCGACCTGCCGAGCTTCAAGGCCGACCCGGCCCGCCATGGCTGCCGCAGCGAGACCGTGATCGCCATCGACTTCACCCGCAGGATCGTGCTGATCGGCGGCACCTCCTATGCCGGCGAGATGAAGAAATCGGTCTTCACCTATCTCAACTTCACCCTGCCGGGCGCCGGCGTCATGCCGATGCATTGCTCGGCCAATGCCGCCTCGGAGAACGACGTCGCCGTTTTCTTCGGCCTCTCGGGCACCGGCAAGACCACGCTGTCGGCCGATCCCAACCGCACCTTGCTCGGCGATGACGAGCATGGCTGGTCGAACAAGGGCGTCTTCAATTTCGAGGGCGGCTGCTACGCCAAGACGATCCGCCTCTCGCGCGACGCCGAGCCCGAGATCTACGCCACCACCGAGCGCTTCGGCACGGTGCTGGAGAACGTCGTGCTCGACCCGATCTCGCGCGCGCCGGATTTCGACGACGCCTCCAGGACCGAGAACACGCGCTGCGCCTACCCGCTCGACTTCATCCCGAATGCGAGCGCGACCGGCCGGGCCGGCCATCCCAAGAACATCGTGATGCTGACCTGCGACGCTTTCGGCGTGCTGCCGCCGATCGCCAAGCTGACCGGCGCCGAGGCGATGTATCACTTCCTCTCGGGCTACACCGCCAAGGTCGCCGGCACCGAGAAGGGCGTGAAGGATCCGGAGGCGACCTTCTCGACCTGCTTCGGCGCGCCGTTCATGCCACGCCACCCGTCGGTCTACGGCAACCTGCTGCGCGATCTCATCGCCAAGCACCATGTCGATTGCTGGCTGGTCAATACCGGCTGGACCGGCGGCAAATACGGCACCGGCCGGCGCATGCCGATCCGCGTCACCCGCCGCCTGCTGACCTCGGCGCTCGACGGTTCGCTGAACCGCGCCGATTTCCGCCGCGATCCCTATTTCGGCTTCGCGGTGCCGACCTCGGTGCCCGGCGTCGAGCCGCACATCCTCTACCCGGTCAAGACCTGGCAGGACAAAGCCGAGTTCGCCGAGACCGCCAAGAAGCTGGTCGCGATGTTCCGCGAGAACTTCAAGCGCTTCGAGGGCCATGTTGACGACGCGGTGAAGGCCGCCGCGCCGACCAATTCGCTGGCGGCGTGAGCGCCCGAATCGTTTCGATGTGCTACGAGAGGCGGCGATGAGCCGCCTCTTTTTCGTTGCCTTCCAGCTCCTGACCACGCTCGCGATCCTCAGTGCCGGGCTTTGGGGCGTCGGTCTCCTGCTCTTCCGCCTCAACGGGGCGGTCGCCATCGTTGCCGCCATTGGCTTCGGCGTCGCGGTCCTTGCCGGCCTGGTCGGCATCTGGACCGGCGCGGCGCGGCTGCCGCTCGGTTTCGCCATCCTCTTCCTCGGCCTGCTCGGCTGGTGGAACGGCCTCCAGCCCTCGCATGAGCGCAACTGGATTCCCGAGCTCGCCCGCCTGCCGCAGATCACGCGCGAGGGCGAGCGCATCACCGTCACCAACCTGCGCGATTTCCGCTGGCGCACCGAGGCCGATTACGACCAGCGCTGGGAGACGCGCAGCTACGATCTGGCGAAGATCGAGGGCGTCGACCTGTTCCTGTCCTACTGGTCGGGCGAGACGATCGCCCATCTCCTCGTCAGCTTCACTTTTGCGGATTCGCCGCCGCTGACCTTCTCGATCGAGGTCAGGCGCGAGAAGGGCGAGGAATGGTCCTCGCTCGCCGGCTTCTTCCGCACCTATGAGATGGCCTATGTCGCCGCCGATGAGCGCGACATCGTTGGCCTGCGCACCCATGCGCGCGGCGAGGATGTCAGGCTGTTCCGGCTCGCCGCCTCGCCGGCCCAGGCCCGCGACGTGCTGCTCGCCTATATCGCCGACGTGAACCGGCTGGCGCAGGAGCCGCGCTGGTACAACACGCTGACGACCAATTGCACGACGGTGGTCTACCATCTCGTCGGCTCGGTCGCGCCCGGCTGGACCTTCTCGCTGCCGCTCGACCCGCGCGTGCTGCTCTCGGGCTATCTGCCGGGCTATCTTGCCCGCATCGGCGCGATCCGCTCCGACATGCCGCTCGACGAGCTGATCCGGCGCGGACGCATCGGCGAGCGGGCGCGGACGCTCTCGCTCGACGATCCGGAGTTTTCTAAAAAGATTCGCGAGGGCGTGCCGACCGGGCGGCCGTGAGGCGCAACCGTCATGCTCGGGCTTGACCCGAGCATCTCAGGACGAATGGCCGACACGGCACCACAGATCAGCCTTTGCGAGGCTTGTCGCCGACCCGCTTGCGCGACAACCGCCATATCGCGACCCGGAGCACCCCGTAGAAAAGGGGCAGGCTCACGGCCACCAGCAGCCCGACCATCTGCCAGCCCTTCGATCCCGACGCCGTGCTGACGCCCAGCGATGAGTAGATCGCCAGCCAGACGCTGAAGGTCATCACCACCAGCAGCTCGACGATCGTTCGAAGGAGACTGATCATCTACCTGAAGAAGATCACCGTCTGCAGCAGGAATAGCGGGATCAGGATCGCGCCCGACCAGAGCATGTAGCCGAAGAAGCTCGGCATGTTGACCTTCCGGTCCTTGGCGATGGCGTAGACCATGAAGTTCGGCGCGTTGCCGATATAGCTGTTCGCTCCCATGAAGACCGCGCCGGCCGAGATCGCGGTCAGGGTCAGTGCGCCCGTCGTCATCAGCGCCTGGGCGCTGCCGCCGGCGAGCTCGAAGAAGACCAGATAGGTCGGCGCGTTGTCGAGGAATGAGGACAGGATGCCGGTCAGCCAGAAATAGGCGACGTTGTTGGCGCTGCCGTCGGGATTGCTGACCAGCGCGACCAGCGGCGCGAAGGCGCCGTCCTTGCCCGCCTGGAGCATCGCCAGCACCGGGATGATGCAGACGAAGATGCCGGCGAAGAGCTTCGCGACCTCCTTGATCGGCCCCCAGCTGAACTCGTTGCCGGCGCGCACTTGCTTCGGCGTCAGCATGAGCGAGAGCCCGGCGAGCCCGAGCAGGACGACGTCGCGCACCAGGTTCTGCAGCTCGACATGCACGCCGTGGACGTCGAAGACGATTCCGGGCTTCCAGTTCGCCGACATCAGGATCGCGGCGATGACGCCGCCGAGCAGCAGGATATTGACCTTGCCGTAGAGCTTGATGGCGCGGTCCGGCGTCGGATCCTTGAGTGGCGGGACATTCTCCTCCTTGCGGAAGAACCAGCTGTCGAGCGCGAAGAACAAGGCGAGCAGCACGACGACGGCGAAGCTGGTTTCCGGCAGCAGGTGTTGCGTCGTCCAGAAGAAGTCGACGCCGCGCAGGAAGCCGAGGAAGAGCGGCGGGTCGCCCAGCGGCGTCAGCGAGCCGCCGATATTCGAGACCAGGAAGATGAAGAAGACCACGACATGGACGTTGTGGCGGCGGTTGTCATTGGCGCGCAGCACCGGCCGGATCATGATGATCGAGGCGCCCGTGGTGCCGACCACGCTCGCCATAGCGGTCCCGATCGCCAGCAGCGCCGTGTTGGTCGCCGGCGTGCCGTGCAGGTTGCCCATGATCAGGATGCCGCCGGCGATCGTGAACAGCGCGAAGAGCAGGATGATGAAGGGGATGTATTCGAGCAGCGCGGTATGCAGCAGCGCCCCGAGCGCCGGGTCGAAGCCGCGCAGCAGCACCAGCGGCACCAGCACCAGCACGGCCCAGAAGGCGGCGAACTTGCCGTAATGATGCTCCCAGAGATGCGGGAACAGGACCGGCCCGAGCGCGATCGAGAGCAGCATGCCGGCGAAGGGCAGGGCCCAGGCGCCACCGAGCGTCGCGCCGCCGATATCGCCGGCCGCGAAGGCCGCGCCGGGGGCCAGGCAAAGCGCCAGGGCCGCGCCCGCGCGCGAAATCATCGTCTTCAAAAGCCGTTCCCCCGCTCCCGCATTTTATTGATTCCCGTCATCGCCCGGTTGCGTTGCCGAGTAAAGGCTGGTGGAAAGGCTAGCAACCAGGCAGCGAAATTGGCTAGCTGTACAATCGTGCCGATGGGTGCGCGAATCGAAGCGGGGGCTGACGATGAGGCTGATCTTTTCCGTTCTTCTGCTGGGTCTGGGGCTGGCGGTGGCCGCTCCCGCGCAGGCGCAGGTCGCGGTCGAGGATATCCGAGCCCAGCTCTTCCTGGAGCGCTCGGGCACGCTCTCGGACAATCTCGTCGGCACGAGGAAGGCGCTGCACAACACGGTCACCGGCGAGGGCGAGATCGGCGAGCCGGCCGACGCGATTCTGGTGACGCTGATCTTCAGTGGCGCCAAGAACACCAAGTCATCGGACAAGATCGCCCGCGACCTTGCCTCGATCACCGTCCGCCAGCGGACCAAGACCGGCGAGAAGATCCTGGTCAGGCGGGTCTATGGCGGCTTCCTCTTTGGCGAGGAGGGCCGCATCCACAAGGCTTTCCTGGTCGACAACGCCACCTGCGCCCCGCTCGAGATCGAGGTCAAGGTCGGCCGAAGCCGCAAGGAAGCCAAGCTCGCTTTCTCCTGCGCGGGCTGAGCTACGGAGAAGAATCGTTATGTCGGCATTCATTCTCGTGGAATAATCTCCTCCTGCGGCGTCCCGCCCGCATGCTGATTCGGGACCGACCATGTGCCGTTTTCTCGCCTATTCGGGCGTTCCGGTTTTCCTTGAGGATTTCATCGCCTCGCCTTGCCACTCGCTGATTCACCAGTCGCTCCATGCCGAGGAGTGCAAGAGTGGCACCAATGGCGACGGCTTCGGCGTCGGCTGGTATGGCGACAAGCCCGAGCCCGGCCAGTATCGCGAGGTCAGGCCGGCCTGGTCGGACGAGAACCTGCTCTCGATCGCCCGCCTCGTCCGCTCGCATCTCTTCTTCGCCCATGTCCGCGCCGCCACCGGCACGGCGACGACCCGGGCCAATTGCCACCCTTTCGTCCATGGCCGCCATCTCTTCATGCATAACGGCCAGATCGGCGGCTACGCCCTGATCCGCCGCAGGCTCGAGAGCCTGATCCCGGACGAGCTCTACGCCGCCCGCGTCGGCACCACCGATTCCGAAGCGATCTTCCTGCTGACGCTCGCCCGCATGGCGCAGGGCCTGGCGCCGGGCGAAGCGTTGGCCTCGGCGCTCGGTGATGCGCTCGCGCTGATGCAGGCGGCGGGCGTGCGCGAGCCGCTGCGCTGCGCGGCCGCCCTCGCCGATGGCGATACGATCCATGCCGTGCGCTGGTCCTCCGACGCGAAGCCGCCGACGCTCTATGTCTGCAACCGCGGCGACAGCGTCGTCGTCGCCTCCGAGCCGGTCGACGCGGCCCGCGACTGCTGGCAGGCCCTCGCTTGCAACACCCTGGTCTCGGTCCGGGCCGGGACGATCGCGGTCAGCGCCTTCGAGGTCGGGTTGCGCCGGGCCGCCTGAGTCTCGGCGCAAGCTTGCCTCGGCGCGCGGCGTGGGCCACATCGCGCCATGCGCGTTTTCGATGCTCCGCTTCCGATCGATGCCGTCCTTGGCGATCTCGCCGCGGCCTTGCGCGCGGGGCCGAATGCCGTGCTCGTCGCCCCGCCCGGCGCCGGCAAGACGACGCGCGTGCCGCTCGCCCTGCTCGACGAGCCCTGGACCAAGGGCGGCAAGCTGATCCTGCTCGAGCCGCGTCGGCTCGCGGCCCGCGCCGCCGCAGCCCGCATGGCGCAGACGCTTGGCGAGCGTGTCGGCGAGACGGTCGGCCTGCGCGTCCGGCTCGGCTCGAAGATCGGCCCGAGGACCCGGGTCGAGGTCGTCACCGAAGGCGTCTTCGCCCGCATGATCCTCGACGACCCGGCGCTCGACGGGGTCGCGGCCGTGCTCTTCGACGAATTCCACGAGCGCTCGCTCGATGCCGATTTCGGCCTGGCTTTGGCGCTCGACGCCCAGGGCGGCCTGCGCGAGGATCTGCGCATCCTGGTGATGTCGGCGACGCTCGACGGCGCGCGTGTGGCAAAATTGCTCGGAGCGGCGCCCGTCATCGAATCGCAGGGTCGGGCCTATCCCGTCGAGACCCGCTATCGCAGCCGCGATCCGCTGAAGCGCATCGAGGACCAGGTCGCGGACGCCGTGCTGCAAGCGCTGAACGAGCAGTCCGGCTCGCTGCTGGTCTTCCTGCCCGGCCAGGGCGAGATCAGGCGCGTCGAGGAGCGGCTGCGCGAGAGGCTGCGCGACCCTGCCGTCGAACTCGCGCCGCTTTATGGCGCGCTCGACCAGGCCGAGCAGGACCGCGCCGTGCTGCCGGCGCCGGCCGGCCAGCGCAAGGTCGTGCTGGCGACGGCGATCGCCGAGACCTCGCTGACGATCGAGGGCGTGCGCGTGGTGATCGATTCCGGCCTCGCTCGCGTGCCGGTCTACGAGCCCGATATCGGCGTGACCCGGCTGGAGACCCGCCGCGCCAGCCGCGCGGCGTGCGACCAGCGCCGCGGCCGCGCCGGCCGCACCGAGCCGGGAATCTGCTACCGGCTCTGGGACGAGGCCGGCACCGGCGCGCTCGAAGCCTTCGCGCGGCCCGAGATCCTCTCGGCCGATCTCGCTCCCCTCATGCTCGATTGCGCCGCCTGGGGCGTCGCCGATCCGGCCTCTCTGGCCTTCCTCGACCCGCCGCCTGCCCCGGCGCTGAAGGAGGCGCGCGCGCTGCTGGAAAACCTCGCCGCGCTCGACCATGACGGCCGGATCACGCCGGACGGCCGCGCCCTGCAGGCCCTGCCGCTGCCGCCGCGCCTGGCACGCATGGTCGTGGTCGCTTCGCGTTTCGGCCAGGCCGGCGAGGCCGCCAAACTGGCGGCCGTGCTGGTCGAGCGTGGGCTCGGCGGCGACGGGGTCGATCTCGCCGAGCGGATCGAGCGCCTCGAGCGCGAGCGTGGCGGCCGCGCCGCCGACATACGCCGCCTCGCCGATGGCTGGGCGCGATTGGCCGGACAGGCCGGCGAGGCCCACTCGGGCGCGCCCGGCTCCGCGGGATTCCTGCTGGCGCTGGCCTATCCCGACCGTGTCGCCAGGGCCCGCGCGCCCGGCGCGGGCCAATATCTCCTCGCCAATGGCCGTGGCGCTGCGCTGGAGCCGGCCCAGCGCCTGGCGCGCGAGCCCTGGATCGTCGTGGCCGAGATGAGCGGTGCGGCGCAGCAGGCGCGCATCCTCGGCGCGGCCGCGATCGGCGAGGACGAGATCATGCGGCTGGCAGGAGAGGGCCTGACCCCCTTCGGCCTGGAGGAGCGCACGGAAACCGTCTTCGACCGCGCTGCCCGGGCCCTGCGCTCGCGCGCGGTCAGGCGCTATGGCGCGCTCAGCCTCGCGGAGCGCCCGCTGCCGCTGGCGGCGACGCCGGAGAATGCCGTTGCGCTCGCGAAGGGCGTGGCCGCGCTCGGCATCGCGCTCCTGCCCTGGACGAAGGCGCAGCTGCAATTGCGCGAGCGCGTCGCCTTCCTGCGCCGGGCGGAAGCCGACGATCCCGCCTGGCCCGACCTCTCCGATAGCGGGCTGGCGCAGGAGCCGGAGCTCTGGCTGGCGCCGCATGTCGAGGGCCGTGCCGCGCTGGCGGCGATCGCGCCTGCCGATCTCGACGCCGCGCTCGCGACCCTGCTGCCCTGGGAGTTGAAGCGGCGGCTCGATGCCGAGGCGCCGACCCATTTCACCGCGCCGACCGGCTCCACCCTCGCCGTCGACTACGCCGCCGAGGCCGGCCCGACCATTTCGGTCCGGGTCCAGGAGCTCTATGGGCTCGCCCGCCACCCGGCGCTGGCGGCAGGGCGCGTGCCGCTGGTGCTGGAGCTACTCTCGCCGGCGCATCGGTCGATCCAGGTCACGCGCGACCTGCCGGGCTTCTGGCGCGGCTCCTGGGCCGCCGTGAAGGCCGAGATGAAGGGCCGCTATCCGCGCCATCTCTGGCCGGACGACCCGGCTGCGGCCCAGCCGACGACGCGGGCCAAGCCGCGCGGGACCTGAGCGGCGTTGGCACGATTGAATCGTGTCTGCTAGGCTCATGCTAGGAGATCACCCTATGCGCAGCACCACGTCGCTCAGCATCACCCTGCCGCATGAGATGGCGCAGATGGTCAAGGACAAGGTCGCCTCCGGCGAATACGCCTCGGAAAGCGAGGTCATTCGCGATGGCTTGCGGACACTGCAGGCGCGCGACGCGGCCGTTGAAAACTGGCTGCGCCAGGAGATCGTGCCGGCCTATGAAGCCTACCGGGCCGACCCGTCCCGGGCGATTCCGGCGGAAGAGGCCTTTGCCAGGGTCGAGGCGCGCTATGAGGCGAAGCGGACGAAAGCGGTGCGGGAGTGAGGCAGTTTCGGGTTCTCCTCGCTCCGGAGGCGCAGGACGATCTCGATTCTCTGTTCGCTTATGTCGCCGAGCGTTCCGGCAAGAACACGGCCCGCGGCTTCATCGACGCCCTGAAAGACTACTGCCTGGGCCTCAGCCATGCTCCGGAACGCGGCACGCGCCGCGATGATCTCGCACCCGGATTGCGGCTTCTCGGCTATCGCAGGCGCGCGACCATCGCCTTCCTGACAACCAACGAGGAGGTCGTCGTGCTGCGCATCCTTTATCGCGGGCGCGATGTCGACGCTTTGCTGGGATCCCGCGACGAGGATC
Source organism: Allobosea sp. (assembly GCF_051860145.1). GTDB lineage: Bacteria > Pseudomonadota > Alphaproteobacteria > Rhizobiales > Beijerinckiaceae > Allobosea. The sequence goes on from NZ_JBHYEM010000039.1 coordinate 15,097, forward strand.
AGCCGGAATAAGCGCTCAATTCCCCATCCGGTCGCGCCATTGCCGCTCGCCGGAGAGGCAGGAGGTGCGCGGCTCCTTGGCCTGCGCCTTCTGGATCGCCGCCTCGCCTGCCGGCACCTCCGCGATCTCGCGCACGAGCTTGTTGCGGGTCGCGTCGACGAACTGGTGGCGCTCGCGGATCGGGATCACGAAGGCGCCGACCCCGGTGACGACGCAGTCCTCGTAATAGGCGTCGAGATTGTCGATGTCGAAATAGCTCGCCTGCTTCAGCATCACCGGCAGCCCATTGATGCTGATGCCCTTGTCGCGGGCCTCGTCGCGCGCCACCGTCACCGGCCGTCCGTCATTGTTGGCGCCGTCGCCCGAGATGTCGATCACCCGGCGCATCGCGCTCACGTTCGACTGCTCGAGCAGGGTCATGCCGAGCTCGATCGCACCCGAGATCGAGGTGCGCCGGCCGCGCCTCGTCGGCGCCTCGCCCAGTTCCTCGGCGAAGGCGATTGCCGATTGCGGGGTGTCGATGATCGTCCAGGGCTTGACGATATGCTGGAAATGCCCGCCCGCCCATTCGAAATAGGTGACCGCGATCTTGCCGATCGCGCCTTTTCCGATTGCCTCGTGCAGCTGCTTCGAGCGGAAGGCCTCGATATAGCCGGTGCGCTGCAAGGCGAGCTCGTCGATATCCATCGAATAGGAGACGTCGACCGCGAGCACGAGCGCAACGTCGACCTCCTCGGCCGGCGCCGCCGGCGTTTGCGCATAAAGGGGCGGCGCGGTCGATAGGCCGACGGCCGCAAGACTCAAGAGACCGAACAGCCCGCGCCGCATCGTAACCTCCGTCATCATGTCGCGACAGAAGTCTGCGCCCGCGCGGCGCTCTCGCCAAGGGCGATTTAGCGGCAGGCTCAGCCGGAGAGGCGGTCATCCACGATGGCGATGGCCGCTGCGACGGCCTCCTCGACCGTAAGGGCCGAGGTGTCGAGGATCACGGCATCCTCCGCCGCCTTCAGCGGCGCATCGCTGCGGCCCGAATCGCGCGCGTCGCGGCGTCGGATATCGGCCAGGATGCCCTCGAATGTCGCGGTTTCGCCCCGTCCCGCCAGCTCCTTGTGGCGGCGCGCGGCGCGCACCTCCGGCGTCGCGGTGACGAAGAGCTTGGCCGGCGCCTGCGGGCAGATCACAGTACCGATATCGCGCCCGTCGAGCACCGCGCCCTGCGGCTGCGCCGCGAACCGGCGCTGCCGCTCGATCAGGCCCTTGCGCACCGCCGGCATGGCGGCGACCACCGAGGCGGCTTCGCCGATCTCGCGGCCGCGCAGCCGGTCCTCGGGAAAATCGGCCTCCTCGAAGCTGGCGACGGTCGCTTCCGCCGCCTGCGGGTCATGGATGTCGTGCCCGGCATCGAGCATGGCGCGGGCCACCATCCGGTAGAGCAGGCCGGTATCGAGCGCCGGCAGGCGGTAATGCGCCGCCAGCCGCTTTGCCAGCGTGCCCTTGCCCGAGGCGGCCGGGCCGTCGACCGCGATGACCAGACGCTTGTCCACGCCGCGCTTGCCCATGCCGCGTTCAGCCGATCTCGGCGCCGAGCCCGTTCATCAGGCTGATGAAGCTCGGGAAGCTGGTGGCGATCATCGCGCCGTCATCGACCTGCATCGGCTTGCGCGCCGCAAGGCCCATCACCAGGAAGCTCATGGCGATGCGGTGGTCGAGATGGGTCGCAGCCGTGCCGCCGCCCGCAACCTCGCCGTCCCCGCCTTCGACCACGAGGTCGTCGCCCTCGATCCGGCAGGTCACGCCCGCTGCCTCGAGCCCGGCCGCGACGGCCGCGAGCCGGTCGGATTCCTTGACGCGCAGCTCCTGCAGCCCGCGCATCCGGGTCGTGCCACTGGCGAAGGCGGCCGCGACCGCCAGCACCGGATATTCGTCGATCATCGACGGCGCGCGCTCGGGCGGCACCTCGACGCCTTTCAGCGCGCCGGCGCGCACCCGCAGCGTCGCGACGCTCTCGCCGCCCTGGTTGGCCTCGTTCTCGACGCTGATATCGGCGCCCATCTCGCGCAGGGTGGTCAGCAGCCCGCTGCGCAGCGGGTTCACCATCACGCTTTCGATCAGGATGTCGGAGCCCGGCACGATCAGCGCCGCGACCAGCGGGAAGGCGGCCGAGGACGGGTCGGCCGGCACCACGATCGGCGCAGCCTGCAATTCGGGTTGGCCCTTGAGCACGACGCGCCGGCCATGCCTGCCGTCCGGTGCCACCGCGACCTCGGCGCCGAAATGCGCCAGCATCGTCTCGGTATGGTCGCGCGTCGCCTCGCTCTCGATCACGGTGGTCTCGCCCGGCGCGACGAGCCCGGCCAGCAGCACGGCCGACTTGATCTGCGCCGAGGCGACCGGCGTGCGATAGGTGATCGGCACCGCCTCGCGCGGGCCGCGGATCGTCAGCGGCACGCGCCCGCCCTCCTCCTGCGCCACGATGGTCGCGCCCATCAGCGCGAGCGGGTCGAGGATGCGCCGCATCGGGCGCTTGCGCAGCGAGGCGTCGCCATCGAAGGTCGTGGTGATCGGATGGGCGCCGCAGACCCCCATCATCAGCCGGGAGCCGGTGCCGGCATTGCCGAAATCGAGGAGCCCCGAGGGCTCCCTCAGCCCGCCGACGCCGACGCCCTGCACGCGCCAGGCGCCGGGCCCGTCATGATGCACGATCGCGCCGAGCGCCCGCGCGGCATCGGCCGTGCGTAGCACGTCCTCGCCCTCGAGCAGGCCGGAGATCCTCGTCTCGCCGATCGCCAGCAGGCCGAAGATCATCGCCCGATGCGAGATCGACTTGTCGCCGGGCACGCGGACGCGGCCGGACAGCGGCCCCTTCGCGCGAGCGGTCACGGGTGAGGGGTGTTCTGCCTGCGCCACGTCGGGTCTCTGTCGGCTGGTCGTTCCGGAACGCCCGCTGCCTAGCATGACCATCTGCCGCGCGTCACGCGTGCCGAGCACGACGCGCGGCCGCGGAAAGCGGCCTTCGCGCGACATCAGGCGCTAACTCCTTGTCGGAAAGCGGTTTCGCGCCCCGGATCAGATCGCCTCGCGGCCCCACGCGAGCCGAACTTGCTTTCGCCACGAAATCAGCATTTGACAGCGCCGTCCGTGCCGACTAACGGACGCGCCTGCTTTTCAGAACATGCATGATTGAAGGTCCGACGCAGTGGCGAAACCGGAACTTGGCACCAAGCGCGTTTGCCCGACCACGGGGCGCAAATTCTACGACCTGGACAAGGACCCGATCGTGTCTCCCTACACGGGTCAGTCCTTCCCGCGCTCGATGTTCGAGCCGCAGGCCAAAGCGGCGGCAGCAGCAGCGGTCGCCGCCAAGCCGGCCGAGGACGAGGAAGAAACCGAGACCGCCGACAACGCCGTCGAAATAGTCTCGCTCGACGAGGCCGATGCCGAGACGAGCGAGAAGGAGGCCGTCGTCACCAGCGAGGACGACATCGAGGTCGAGGACGACGATGTCACTCCCGAGGACGACACCTTCCTCGAGGAGGACGAGGATGGTGACGACGATGTCGCCGATCTGATCGACAGCGACATCGAGGGCGACGAGGACGTCTGAGGCCGGACGATATTTCGACAGATAGGCGCTTGAGTCTTCGGCCAAGCCCGCCTATAGAGCGCTGCGCCGCGAGAGTGGCGACGCGGACATCGCCGGGCTTCCAGAGTGAGGCCGGGACGCGATGGACCGGAATGGCCGATTGACCCCCAGATCAATCGGCGCGTGTGGGGCCATAGCTCAGTTGGGAGAGCGCTTGAATGGCATTCAAGAGGTCGGCGGTTCGATTCCGCCTGGCTCCACCAATCTCCTCCAAACGATATCCTGAAATTATCTGATCGCAGCGGCTTGGGCCGAGGCTTCGGCGGGCCTTCTCAAAGCTGAGCGATCAAAAAAGAACCCGCCTCTTGGGCGGGCTCTGTGTGCTCCGGCGTCGAGGCTAGAGCATCGGACCGAAAAGTGGAATCCGCTTTTCGGAAAAATCCGATGCTAAAACAAAGAGATAGATCGTCACCTTGCGTCCGATAGGACGCACGGCGATCTAGCGTCGCCCGA
>NZ_JBHYEM010000040.1:0-15623 GCF_051860145.1 Allobosea sp.
GCGATCATGATCTCGAACCATCTCGTCATGCCGCTGCTGCTGCGCGGGCGCGGCCTGCTGAGCGATCCGGACCGCTCGGCTGCGAGGGCGCGGCGCGCCGGCAACAGCAGCACCGGCGGCGACCTCGGCTCGCAGGTCGTGATCATCCGGCGCGTCGCGATCCTGATCGTGATCCTGCTGGGCTATGCCTATTACCGTGCCGCCGGCGAGGCCGCGCTGGTCTCGATCGGCCTCCTGTCCTTCGCCGCGACCGCGCAGATCGCGCCCGCTTTCTTCGGCGGCCTGCTCTGGCGGCGGGGGACGGCGCTCGGCGCGGCAGCCGGCCTGACGGTGGGCACCACCCTCTGGGCCTATACCTTGCTGATACCGAGCCTGTCCCATCCGGACGGCCCCTGGAGCGAGCTGATCGCCAAGGGCCCGCTCGGAATCGCGGCCCTGCGGCCCGAGGCGCTGTTCGGGCTCGACCTGCCGTCGCTGCCGCATGGCGTCGCCTGGAGCCTGGGGCTCAACATCCTTTGCTATGTCGGCTTCTCGCTTTTGCGACCGGCCAATGCGATGGAGCGGCTGCAGGCCAATGCCTTCGTCGAATCCGACCGGGCGACCATGGCCCAGTCCTTCTCGCTCTGGCGCTCCAGCGTCACCGAAGCGGAGCTGCAATCGACCATCGGCCGCTATCTCGGCCAGGAGCGGACGCAGCGCGCCTTCGACGGGTTCGCCAGCGGGCGTGGCGAGGTGCCGGGCGGCAATCGCGAGGCCGACATCCACATGCTGCGCTTCGGCGAGCATCTGCTCTCCTCCGCCATCGGGGCAGCGTCCTCGCGGCTCGTGCTCTCGCTCCTGCTGCGCCGCCGGAACCTGTCGACCGAGGCGGCCTTCAAGCTGCTAGACGACGCCTCGGCGGCGCTGCAATACAATCGCGACATCCTGCAGCACGGGCTCGACCATGCCGGACAGGGCATCACCGTGCTCGACCGCGACCTCAGGATGCTGGCCTGGAACCAGGCCTTCATCGAGCTCTACGACCTGCCGCAATCGCTGGTGCGCTTCGGCACCGGGCTCGACGAGATCGTGCGCTACAACGCGGCGCGCGGCGCCTATGGCGACGGCGAGCAGGACGACCTGATGGCGGCGCGGCTCGAAAGCTTCGTCAACGACCGCGAGCCGGTGCGGCTCAAGCTCTACCCATCGACCAAGGTGATCGAGATCCGCTCGAACCCGCTGCCGGATGGCGGTCTGGTGACGACCTATACCGACATCACCGAGACGGTCGCGGCGCATGAGGAGCTGGAGCGGACCAACGAGAGCCTGGAGCGCCGCGTCGCCGAGCGCACCGAGGAGATCCTGCACGTCAATGCCGAGCTGCAGCGCGCCAAGGCCGGAGCGGAGGAGGCGAACGCCTCGAAGACCCGCTTCCTGGCCGCCGCGAGCCATGACCTGCTGCAGCCGCTCAACGCAGCCCGCCTCTACGCCACGGCACTGGTCGAGCGCGACCGGATCGCGGCGAGCCCCGAGCTCGCCGAGAACATCGACGCCTCGCTGGATGCCGTCGAGGAGATCCTGACGGCGCTGCTGGAGATCTCGCGGCTCGACGGCGGCGCGCTGAAACCGGAGCTGACGAGCTTCCGGCTCGACGAATTGATGCGCCAGCTCCAGCGCGAGTTCGAGCCGAGCGCCCAGGAGAAGGGCCTGCGGCTCGTCTTTGTGGCGAGCTCCGTTGCGTTGCGCTCGGACCGGCGCCTGCTCCGGCGCCTGCTGCAGAACCTGATCTCGAACGCGCTCAAATACACGCCGAACGGCAAGGTGCTGGTCGGCTGCCGTAGGCGCGGCAACCAGATCTCGATCGAGGTGCTCGATACCGGGCTCGGCATCCCGCTCAGCAAGCAGAAGACGGTGTTTCGCGAGTTCCAGCGGCTCGACCAGGGCGCCAAGGTCGCCCGCGGGCTCGGCCTCGGCCTCTCGATCGTCGAGCGCATCGCGCGCACGCTCGACCACAAGCTGACGCTCGTTTCGACATCGGGGCGCGGCACGCGCTTCTGCGTGCTGGTGCCGCGCGCCGCCCCGCTTCCGGCGATGGCGACCGGGGCGGCGCCGCGCCATTCCCCGGCCGGGCAGCTGGCCGGGCTCAGGCTGATGGTGATCGACAACGAGCCCGCCATTCTCGACGGCATGAAGCGGCTGCTCGAAGGCTGGGGCTGCACCGTCGCGATCGCGCCCGGGCTCGACGAGGCGCTTGCCCTGCCGAGGACCGGCGGCGAGCCCAATGTGGTGATCGCGGATTATCATCTCGACCATGGCGACGGCCTGGCCGCCATTGCGGCGCTGCGCGAGCGCGCCCGCCTGCCGCTTCCGGCGATCCTGCTCACCGCCGACCGCTCGCCGCAGGTCCGCGAGGCGGCGGCCGCCTTCGACGTGCATATCCTCAACAAGCCGCTGAAGCCCGGCGCGCTGCGGGCCCTGCTGGCGCAATGGCGCGCGACGCGGCTGGCGGCGGAATAGCCCCTCCCCGTCATTGCGAGGAGGCGCAGCCGACGAAGCAATCCAGGGGCTGCGCGTGAAGCTCTGGATTGCTTCGCTGCGCTCACAATGACGGCGGAGCGCTCAGCGCTCGGCGGCTCCGGCCTGACGCATCGCCTCCTCCGAGGCGAGGAAGGCCGCGACTTCCGGGCTCGCCGGCGGGCTCTCGACGCTGAGGCCCATCTCCTCCATCAGGCGCGCGACCGGCACGAAGCTCTTGTCGCCCCGGTCATAGAGGGCGGCCCGCACCAGCGCGACCGCCGCGACGATCTCGCTACCGTCCCGGCCGCGGCTGACGACGCGGTGCTGCATGACGAGCCAGCTCTCGGTCCAGCACAGGATCGCGGTCTCGATCCGGAAGGGCCGGAACAGCCTGAGCTCGCGGCGGAAGCGGATCATCCCGGAATTGACCACCGGCACCCAGCCCTCGCGCAGGATCGTGCGCCACAGGCCGGTGCGCAGCATCAGGTCGGTGCGGCCGAGATCCATCAGGCTCCAGTAGCGGCCATTATTCATGTGCAGGCTGGTGTCGAGATCGTGGAACCAGACGCGGAACGGCAGGACCGACGGCTCGAAAGGCGGCTTCAGCTTCGGCCGGAAGGGCGTCGTCAGCAGGAGCCAGAGCAGGCGCAGCCAGAGATTCATGAAGGCTCCTGTGGAACGAGGCCGCGAGGGTGGCAGCGCCCTTCTAGCCCCAAACCCGCTTCAGGCCATATCATCGTCACCGACTCGCGCCATCCTTCGGGGCGTATCGCGTCGGACCCAAGCTCCATGCCAAGCCTCCACGTCTCGTCCCTGTCGAAGCTGCACGAGACGGTCGCCGCCATTGGCGCGAGCCATGTGGTGACGCTGATCAATGTCGACACCATGGTCGAGCGCCCGGTCGGCATCGCCGCCGAGCGCCATCTCTTCATCGGCATGTCGGACATCACCGTGCCAATGGACGGGCATGTCATGCCCGGCGAGGACCATGTCCAGCGCGTGCTGCGCTTCGTGCGGGACTGGGACCGCGCCGCCCCGATCCTGTTCCATTGCTGGGCCGGCATCAGCCGCTCGACGGCGGCCGCCTATATCGCCGCCTGCGCCCTGCGGCCCGGGCGCTGCGAGAACGAGATCGCGCTCGCCTTGCGGGCCGCCTCGCCCTCGGCGACGCCCAATGCCCGGCTGGTCGCCGTCGCCGACCAGATTCTCGGACGCGGCGGGCGCATGACGCTCGCGGTCGAGCGCATCGGCCGGGGGGCAGACGCGTTCGAGGGAACGCCGTTCCGGATCGATCTCGATTGAGGCCGACGCAGGCTTGCGGCATCGTGGCCCCGACATGCCAGACTTGACGCCCCCCGCCATCGAGATCGGCCTTGCGGCCGCCATCGTCGCCTTCTCGGGCGGCCAGCCCCATATCCTGACCGCGCAGGCCGGCGACGGCGACGAGACTCCGGGCCTGCCCTACGGCCCGTTCGACCCCCTGGCGCATCGGACCTTCGAGATCGGCCTGCGCTCCTGGGTCGCCGACCAGACGGCGCTATCGCTGGGCTATGTCGAGCAGCTCTATACGTTCGGCGACCGCGGCCGTCAGGCCGAGATCCGCGAGGCCGGCCCGCATGTCGTCTCCGTCGGCTATCTGGCGCTGACGCGCGCTCCGACGCTGACGGCGCAGGCCGCCTTCCGCCCGTGGTACGGCTTCTTCCCCTGGGAGGACTGGCGCGCCGGGCGCCCCACCCTGCTCGATTCGACGATCCTGCCGCTGCTGCGGCGCTGGGCCGAGGACAAGGCAGCCGAGCGGGCCGAGCAGGACCGGCGCGCGCTGTCGCGGCAGCAGCGGCTGGCAGCCTGTTTCGGCGAGGCCGGCGCGCCCTGGGACGAGGAGAAGACGCTCGAGCGCTACGAGTTGCTCTACGATTCCGGCCTCGCCTTCGAGGCGCAACGGGACCGCGGGCCGGGCTCGCGCGAGCAGGCGCCCGGCCCGCTGCTCGGCCAGGCGATGCGCTTCGATCATCGCCGCATCCTCGCCACCGCGATCGGCCGGCTGCGGGCCAAGCTCAAATACCGCCCGGTCGTGTTTGAGCTGATGCCGGACGCCTTCACCCTGACCGCGCTCCAGAATACGGTCGAGGCGATCTCCGGCCGACATCTGCACAAGCAGAACTTCAGGCGGCTGGTCGAGAGCGCCGCGCTGGTCGAGCCGACCGGCACGATGACCCGCACGGCCGGGCGGCCGGCGGCGCTCTTCCGCTACCGTCGCGAGGTCATTGCCGAGCGACCGGCGCCTGGCCTGCGCGTCGGCAGCCGCGCGATTGGTGCCGAGCGCTAGTTTTGTGCGATTGCGAAGGGAGTTGGCGCGGATATCGGCGCATCTGCCGGTGATCGATGCAGAAAATTGCTTGCTTCTCGCGAAATTTGCGACGAACCATCGCGGCGAGAAGGAAATTCTATGATGATCGAACTCGATTCCCGCGACCGCGCGATCCTGCGGATTCTGCAGAATGACGGCCGCATCACCAATTCGGACCTGGCGGAGAAGGTCCATCTCTCGCCATCGGCCTGCCTGCGCCGCGTCCGGCAGCTCGAGGAGAGCGGGCTGATCCGCGGCTACGCGATGATGCTCGACGACAAGATCGCGGGCTTTCCCGGCACGGCCTTCGTCTTCGTCACGCTCGACCAGCAGGGCCGCGCCTCGCTGGAAGGCTTCGAGCAGGCGGTCCAGAACCTGCCCGAGATCCTGGAATGCCACCTGCTGGCCGGCGCGCATGATTACCTGATGCGGGTGATCTATCGCGACAGCGCCGATTTCGAGCGTATCCACACCGATATCATCACGCAGCTTCCGGGCGTGACACGCGTGCAGTCGACGCTGACACTGCGCACGATCAAGAAGACCTCGGCGCTTCCGGTCTGAGCGGGGTTGCGGCGACCGGAGGCAGGGCCGATAACAGGCCCCCAACGGGAATCGCCGACCTTGACCGACGCCAAATCCAATTCCGACATCGCCGCCCTGCCCTTCGAGGAGGCGCTGAAACAGCTCGAGGCGATCGTCGCCCGGCTCGAGCGCGGCGACGTGCCGCTCGAGGAATCGATCGACATCTACACCCGCGGCGAAGCGCTGAAGGCGCGCTGCGATGCGCTGCTGAAGCAGGCCGAGGCGCGGATCGAGAAGATCACGCTCGGCGCCGACGGCAAGCCGACCGGCACGGCGCCGCTCGACGTGGACAAGTAGCCGATCGCGGCCGGCGGATATGCGGACTCCCAGCATCGCGGCAAAACCGCTTCCTGCGGACATGCCCCCGCCGCCGATCGAGATCGCGACCTCGCTCACGCTGGACGACCGGGTCGCCGCCTCCGCCTTCGCCTATCGCGATCTGATGGTCCGGGCGCGCCGGCGCGTCCTGATCGTGCTCGCGGTCCTCTGCTTCCTCACGCTGCTCGGGGCGCTGTCGAGCGCCTGGGGCGAAGGCGGCAAGCGCGACAGCGCGCTGCTCCTCAGGCTCTTCCTGCAATCGCTGGCCGGACCGACCGGCATCGGGATCGCCGGCTTCACCGCGATTCTCCTGACCTATTACCTGCTCTACCCGTTTCATGCCCGCAGCAGCCTGCGGCGCTGGTTCATCGACGAGGGGCAGGACGCGCCGATGCCGGTCAGCCACCGCTTCGACGCGACGGGCCTCGCGAGTTCGGCGCCGCATCATCAAAGCCATCTCGCCTGTCATCGGGCCGGGAGCCTGACCGACGGCCCGGAGCATCTCTTCCTGTCGCCGGTGGGCGTCGAGGACGTCGTGGCGCTGCCGAAACGCGACATCCCGGCCGAGCAGCAAGGCCGGCTGCATGACTGGATCGCCTATTGCGGCACGGCCGAGGGACGCGACGCCACCGCCGGCAACGGGACCATCGAGGCCTCGCCCGCCTCGGCGGAGCTCAGCATCAGGTTCAGCCAGAACCTCGAGGACCGCGTGGCCGGGCTGAACGGCCAGATGGACCGGCCCGGCATGCGCAGGCGCCGCAGGCGCGGTTTCATCTTGGCGATGCTCGGCGCCGTCCTGGTCGCACCGGCGCTGATGCTGTTCGTGTGGAGCATCGATTCCAATCGCGTGCCCTGGCAATTCGCACTGCCGCTCTTCGGCGAGATGTTCCTGACGCAGTTCTGGAAGCCGGCGCTCGGCCTTTGCGCCCTCGTGCTGGCGATCGCCGCGGCGCATCCCTGGTTCAGGCGGCAGCATGCGCGGGCGCTCGGCAAGATGCTGCAGGAGAGCAAGGCGACCTATGAGACGGAGGTCCGCTTCTCCGAAAGCGGGATGGAAACGCGGCAGGACGGGCTCGTCAATCGCTGGGACTGGGCGGCCTTCAGCGGCGTCGAGACGAAAGGCGAGCACATCTTCCTGCATCTGCGGCGGGAGGAGCCGATGCTCCTGCCCCGGCGCGCACTTGATTCCGGACAGATGACGGTCTTCGATCGGCTGGCCCGGGATCATATCCGCCCCGAACCGGAGGCACGCACATGACCGGCTCACGATGGCTCGCGATCGCCGTCCTGTCGCTCGCGCCGGTCCTGGCTGGCGCCGCCCAGGCCGAGATCCTGCACTTGCCGCGGGGGATCGCGGTCGACCTGCCGGAAGGCTGGCGGCTCGATGGTCCGCTGGAGGGAAAGACCGGATCGGACGGCCGCACCCGCGTCCAGCTCGTTTGCGAGACGCCGGACTGCAAGCAGACGCAGGAGACCTGCACATTCCTGTTCCAGGCCGAACGTCGGCCCGGCGCGGATGACGCGACGCGGCTCAAGGCGCTCTACGAATCGCCGTTCGACCGCTATTTGCGGATCAGAGCGGTGCTCAAGGCGACGAGCCAGGATGCCGAGGTGCTGCAGCCGCTCGGATTGACCGATATCGGCGGGCGGCCCTGGTACCTGATCGAGACCGACGCGCGGCACAACTACAAATCCGGGCTCTTCGCCGAGACCGTGGTCGACGGCTGGTATCTCGGCGTAATCTGCAAGACCTGCGAGACCGGCAAGCTGCGCCATCAGGCCGGTCGCGGGATGATTGAAAGCGTCAGGCCGGCGGATTGACGCGGTTCTACGCCCCGGCGGGAGTGGCGAGGCGCGCCTCGATCAACCGGGCGACATGACGGGCAGCGGCATCGCCTTCGCTGCGCCGATGCCATGCCAGGTGCAGGGGGAAGCCGGAGACCGGGAGCGGCGGCGCCAGCGTCACGAATGGCCCACCCTCCCCGGGTGGCAGCGTCCGGCTCGGCAGCAGCGCAATCAGGTCGGAGCTGAGCAGGAGCGGCGGCACGCTCAGGAAGCTCGGAACGACGAGGCCGATATGGCGTTTGCGGCCATGCACTGAGAGCGCCTCGTCGAGCGCGCCATAGGTCTCGCCTCGTCCCGACACCAGGATATGCGGATAGGCGAGCCAGCGCTCGAGATCGAAGCCGGCGGCGGCGGGATGCCCTTTGCGCATGGCGACGACATAGTGCTCGCGCAGCAATTCCCGCCGGGTGAAATCCTTGTCGAGCTCGGGAAAGACCGAGATGGCGAGATCGGCATCACCGCGCGCCAGCGCCTCGAGCGCCTCCGACGCACCGCGCCAGGGCATGAGGGCGAGCGTAAGGCGCGGCGCGGTGCGCGCCAGGTCCTGATACAATCCACCGGCCAGCAGCGCGGGCGGCAGCTCGGCCGTCACGACCCGGACCGTGCCGTGCAAGGTCGCGAGATCGGGCTCCGGAGGATCCAGCAGCGCCGTCATCCCGGCCAGCAGATCCCTGATCGGCTGTTGCAGTGCCTGCGCCTTCGGCGTCAGCCGCATCCGCCCCCTACCCCGCTCCAGGAGCCGGTCGCCGAAGAGGTGGCGGCAGCGATCGAGCGCGCTCGACGCCGCCGGTTGCGACAGGCCGATCCGCTCCGCGGCGCGCGAGACATGAGCCTCGTCGAGCAGCGCGTCGAGCATGACGAGGAGGTTGAGATCGACCGCACGTAAATTCATGGGGTCGATAATACGATATATTGATCATCCATTGGAGTGATTTTCGAGCTGGCCCCATCCTTTGGCCATCGCAAAGGAGGACGCCATGCCGAACACCCTGATCCTGCTGTTTCACCCGACCTATGCCGCCTCGAACGCCAATCGCGCGCTGTGCGAGGCGGCCAGTGCCCTGCCCGGCGTCACGATCGTCGACATGCAGGCGGAATATCCGGATGGCGTGATCGACACCGACGCGGAGGTCGCGCGGCTGCTGGCGGCGGATCGGATCGTCTTCCAGTTCCCCGTGCAGTGGTACTCGACGCCGCCGCTGCTCAAGGCCTGGCAGGACGCCGTGCTGACCCGGATGTTCTATCTCGCCTATGAGAGCGAAGGGCGGCTGCTGGAAGGAAAGCCCCTGCTGATCGCGGCGACGGCCGGGAACGTGCCTGAGGCCTATGCTCGCGGCGGCCAGAACCGCTTCTCGCTGCGCGAATTGATGCGCCCGCTCGAGGCGACGGCGCATCGCTGCGGCCTCGTCTGGCAGGAGCCTTTCCTGATCTATGCGGCGCACAAGGCGGATGCCGAGGCGCTGCAGCTAGCGGGCGCGCATTATGCCGGACGCATCCGGCGCATGCCGGCTGCCAGACTGGACGTGGCGAGCTAAGGCGACGAGGCCCCATGCCGCGGCAGGCCGGAGCCTGCGCGCGGCATGGCCACCATCGTCAGGCGCTCACATCCGCGTCCGCGTTGCGGCTGGACACCTTCAGGATCGCGGCGCCGAGGGCGGATTTCAGGACGGCGCCGATCAGGAACGGCACCACGCCGGCGAGCAGCGCCCGCTCCGCGCCGATCAGCGTCGCGAGCCAGGCCCAGCCGAAGACGAGGCAAAGCGCGTTGCCGAGCAGCATCGCCATGAAGGAGCGCAGCAGATTGCCGCCGCCCCAGCCCCGTTCGGCAAGCCAGCCGACCAGGGCGGCCACGATCGGGAACGAGACGAGATAGCCGCCGGTCGGCCCCATGAAGGGCGCCAGGCCCGATGCGCCGCCGGCCAGCACCGGCAGGCCGAGCATCGCCTCGAACAGCCACGCCAGAACCGTCACGGCGCCGAGCCGCCAGCCATAGAAGGCGCCGATCAAGGTCACCGCCAAGGTCTGCATGGTGACCGGCACCGGCACCATCGGCACGCTGATCTGCGAGGCCAGGGCAAGGAGCAGGGTGCCCGCCAGCACGGCGCCGGCCTGCTGAAGGACAGGGCGCCCGGACAGGCGCAGCGGGCCGGCGAGCGGCCGGGTCTCGGACAGAATCCTATCGGTCATTTGCGATCTCCGTGATGAGGTCAGATCCAAATTATCTATAATTTTTGAATCTGATCTATTACTGACTCCACATCACGGGCGGGAAAGCAAGTCCGGTGGTGCCAGCGACCTCAGCCGACGATGGCGAACGCCTCCCGGGTCGCTCCCGACGCGGTCTGGACCGGCTTGCGCCCGATCCATTGGACATGCCGGGCGAGAATCGCGGCGGCCTGCTCGACCTGGCCCTCACGCAGCGCCGACAGGATCGCGCGATGATCGTGGTCGGTGCGCGCCTCCCATTCGGAGCGCCAGGCGGCGAACAGGAAGCGGGCGCTGGCGGCATGCAGATCGTCGATCGCAGCCAGCAGCCGCTTCATGCCGCAGGGCGCGAGAATCAGCCGGTGGAAGCGGCGATTGGCCTCTTCCCAGGAGCGGACATCCGGCGAATGGTCGCCGGCTTTGGTCGCCTCCTCGGCCTGATCGAGGATCGCCCGGGTCAGATGCGGGGCGGCATGGCGCAAGGCCAGCACCTCCAGCGCGGCCCGCATCTCCGCCACTTCCCGGACCTCGTGGAGATCGAAGGCGGCGACGCGCACGCCCCGGCGCGGCTCGCTGACGGCGAGGCCCTGCGCCTCCAGGCGCTGGAAGGCCTCGCGGACCGGGACATGGCTGGCGCCGAACTCTGCGGCGACATGGTCCTGCCGCAGGCGAGCGCCGGGCTCGATCGCTCCGGAAATAATGCGGTCGGCCAGGATCCGGCTGATCCGGATCGCGGCGGTTTCCCTGGGTGGCTGGCTCATTTTTTATAGATAATTTTGCGGGCTCGCCCTGTCGAGCGGGGAATCGACCGGCAAGCCTGCAGGCCGCTTGCTCCCGGCCCGGCTTGCAGCCAGACTCCGCCCCTCACCCGGAGGAGGTTCTCATGTCGCAACTGCCCGCGGACGATCCGATCCCCGGCGACGCCCGCTCCTGCGCCGCGCTCGAACAGGTGATCGTGTCCCGCGCCCGCGATCTCGGCGGCTTCTCGGTCAGGCGCGCTTTGCCCGCGATCGGCCGCAGGATGGTCGGGCCGTTCATCTTCTTCGACCAGATGGGACCGGCCGAGTTCCTGCTCGGCGAGGGCATCGACGTGCGGCCGCATCCGCATATCGGGCTCTCGACCGTGACCTATCTCTTCGACGGCGAGATCATGCACCGCGATTCGCTCGGCACCGCGCTGCCGATCCGCCCGGGCGCGGTCAACCTGATGACGGCGGGACGCGGCATCGTCCATTCCGAACGCACCGGGCCGGAGGAGCGGCTCAAGGCGCCGAAGCTCTACGGCATCCAGACCTGGCTCGCCTTGCCGAAGACGCATGAGGAGAACGCGCCCGAATTCATCCACCACGCCGCGCCGGAGCTGCCGCGCATCACCGGCGACGGCAAGCGCATCAGCCTGATCATGGGCTCGGCCTATGGCCAGACCTCGCCGGTGAAATTCCCCTGGGAGACGCTCTATGCCGAGGCCGTGCTGGCGCCGGGTGCGATCCTGCCGCTCGATCCCGATTATGACGAGCGCGCCGTCTATATCGTCTCCGGCAAGATCGACATCGCCGGAGACGAGTTCGGCGCCGGGCAATTGCTGATCTTCAAGCCCGGCGACCGCATCTCGATCCTGGCGCTCGACCAGGCCCGGCTGATGCTGGTCGGCGGCGAGCCGATGGACGGGCCGCGCCATATCTGGTGGAACTTCGTCTCCTCCTCGAAGGAGCGCATCGACCAGGCCAAGGCCGAGTGGAAGGCCGGGCGCTTCGACACGGTGCCCGGCGATGCGGAAGAGTTCATTCCGCTGCCTGAAGGCTGAGCTCGCCCTCCGGCATCGCCTTCAGGGCCGGCATCGTCGAGGCCAGGATCGCCAGCGTCGAGAGGCCGAACACGGCGGCCGGCAGCCAGATCGCCAGCTCCAGCCCGAGCCACTCGCCGGCGAGGCCCCCGGCGAGCGCTCCGAGCGGGCGCATGCCGAAGGTCGCGGTGGTCAGCGTCGCGCTGACCCGGCCGAGCAGCGCCTGCGGGGTCACCGCCTGGCGCAGGCTGGTCTGGACGATCGACCACAGGATCGGGCCGAAGCCGAACAGGAAGAAGGCGAAGGCGAGCGCCGCCCAGCCGAAGCCGGCCGGCACTGCCGCAGCGACCAGCGCGCCCAGCAGCGAGGAGGCCGGGCCAAAGACGAGCAGGACGCCGGTCGGCATGCGAGCGATCAGCGCCGGCCCGACCAGCGCGCCGAGCACGAGGCCGGCGCCATAGACCGACGAGGCGAGGCCGATCGCGCCGGGCTCCATCAGCAGGATGCGCGCGGCATAGGGTGCAAACAGCGCCATGAAGGCGAAGAAGGCGAAGTTCCAGCCGATGGCGCACAGCGCGATCGGCCTGAGATAGGGGTGGCGCGCCACGAAGGCCCCGCCCTCGGCGATGGCGCGATGCAGGGCCTGCCGTGCGGGAGCGGCGGGGCGCTCGGCCGGCTGGCGCAGCGCCGCGACCATCACGGCGATGCCGCAAAGGGCGCAAAGCACGAGGCCGAGTGCTCCGGCGCCGCGCGCCACCGCCCAGCCGGCGAGCAACGGCGCAGCCAGGCTCAGCACGGCGCGGCCGAGCTCCATCCGGCCATTGGCGCGCGGCAGATCAGCGACCGCGACCCGGCTCGGCAGCAGCACGAAGATCGAGAGCACGATGATCACCGGTCCGGACGCCGCGATGAAGGCCGAGAACGCCAGCGCCCAGCCGGCCTGTCCCGAGGCGAGCAGGGCCGCGCCGGCGAGAGAGCCCAGAAGCATCAGCCCACCGCCGGCCAGAATCAGCGAACGCGGCGCGATCCGGTCCGCGACGACGCCGGCGGGCAGCGAGACGAGCAGCCAGGCGGCCGATTGCGCGGCGACCAGGAGGCCGACCAGACGCGGTGTCGCGCCGGCCTGCGTCGCGGCGAGCGTGATCGTGTCCAGTGCCAGCTTGTCGGCGAATTGCGCGACGATTCCGGCGAGAAGCAGGGCGAAAGGCAGGCGGGACGACATGGCGGATACCCATGGTTGCAAGGCTGCCAGAGCGTCTCATGCGCCCGGCCCCGGCCCCACCCGTTTCCTGCCCAGGCGGGCATGCGACGACGCACCGGTTTGCCAGCGCCGCCCGCAGGCTTTATTCGAGATCGATCAGCTTGAAAGATTGCGTCGCCGCGCCGTGCCCCGCCCCGCCACACCTCTCCTCGATCAGGTTCCCGATCCGGCCGCCTTGCGCGCGCTCGACGATAGCCAGTTGCAGCAGCTCGCCGACGAGCTCAGGGCGGAGACGATCGACGCCGTCTCGGTCACCGGCGGCCATCTCGGCGCCGGCCTCGGCGTGGTCGAGCTCACCGTGGCGCTGCATCATGTGTTCGACACGCCGCGCGACCGGCTGATCTGGGATGTCGGCCACCAGGCCTATCCCCACAAGATCCTGACCGGCCGGCGCGAGCGCATCCGCACCCTGCGCCAGCCCGGCGGCCTCTCCGGCTTCACCCGGCGGGTCGAGAGCGAATACGATCCGTTCGGCGCAGCCCATTCCTCGACCTCGATCTCGGCCGGGCTCGGCATGGCGGTGGCACGCGACCTGTCGGCCAAGCCGAACAATGTCATCGCCGTCATCGGCGACGGCGCGATGTCGGCCGGCATGGCCTATGAGGCGATGAACAATGCCGGCGCGCTCGGCTCGCGGCTGATCGTCATCCTCAACGACAACGATATGTCGATCGCCCCGCCGGTCGGCGCGATGTCGGCCTATCTCGCCCGGCTCGTCTCGGGGCGGACCTATCGCTCGCTGCGCGAGGTCGCGAAATACCTGGCCGGGAGGCTGCCGCGCTTCTTCCACGAGAAGGCCAAGCGCACCGAGGAATATGCGCGCGGCTTCTGGACCGGCGGCACGCTGTTCGAGGAGCTCGGCTTCTATTATGTCGGGCCGATCGACGGCCATAACCTCGACCACTTGCTGCCGGTGCTGCGCAATGTCCGCGACGCCGGGACCGGGCCGATCCTCGTCCATGTCGTGACGCAGAAGGGCAAGGGCTACGCGCCCGCCGAGGCCAGCGCCGACAAGTATCACGGCGTCGTCAAGTTCGATCCGGTCACCGGCCAGCAGACCAAGGCCCCGGCCAATGCGCCAAGCTATACCGGCGTCTTCGCCAACGCGCTGATCAAGGCCGCGCGCGAGGACGAGAAGATCGTCGCCGTCACCGCCGCCATGCCGTCGGGCACCGGGCTCGACGCCTTCGGCAAGGAATTTCCCGGCCGCACCTTCGATGTTGGCATCGCCGAGCAGCATGCGGTCACCTTTGCCGCCGGGCTGGCGAGCGAAGGCTACAAGCCGTTCTGCGCGATCTATTCAACCTTCCTGCAGCGCGCCTATGACCAGGTCGTGCATGACGTCGCGATCCAGAAGCTGCCGGTGCGCTTCGCGCTCGACCGGGCCGGGCTGGTCGGCGCCGACGGCGCGACGCATGCAGGCGCCTTCGACGTTGCCTATCTCGCCTGCCTGCCCGACATGGTGGTGATGGCGGCGGCCGACGAGGCCGAGCTGACCCATATGGTCGCGACCGCAGCCGCCTATGATGCCGGGCCGATCGCCTTCCGCTACCCGCGCGGCGAAGGCGTCGGCGTCGAGATGCCGCAAACCGGGATTCCGCTCGAGATCGGCAAGGGCCGGATCGTCCGCGAGGGCTCGCGCGTCGCCATCCTCTCGCTCGGCACGCGGCTGGCGGAAAGCCTCGCGGCGGCCGAGCTGCTCGGCCAGCGCGGCCTGTCGACGACGGTTGCCGATGCCCGCTTCGCCAAGCCGCTCGACGAGGCGCTGATCCTGCGGCTGGCCCGCGAGCACGAGATCCTCGTCACGGTCGAGGAAGGCTCGGTCGGCGGCTTCGGCAGCCATGTCCTGCATCTCCTGGCGCGCAGCGGCCTGCTCGACGGCGGGCTGAAGGTGCGGACGCTGACCTTGCCCGATAGCTTCCAGGACCAGAACAAGCCCGAGGTCATGTACGCGGAAGCCGGGCTCGATGCTGCCGGCATCGTGCGCAGCGTCGAGCAGGCGCTGGGCGCGCCGAGCGCGATCCGTCGCGCCTGAGCGCGGCCGCGATGAAAAGCCGGGCGGACCATCTCCTCGTGGAGCGCGGCTTCTTCGAAAGCCGGGCCCGCGCGCAGGCCGCAGTCGCGGCCGGCCTGGTCACGGTCGACGGCGTCGTGGTGCGCAAGGCGTCGGAGATGATCGCCCCCGGCGCAGTCATCGTCGCTGCTGCCCCTCATCCTTACGTCTCGCGCGGCGGGCTCAAGCTGGCGGCGGCGCTGGACGCCTTCGGCTTCGACCCGGCCGGCCGGACCTGCCTCGATGTCGGCGCCTCGACCGGCGGCTTCACCGACGTCCTGCTGAAGCGCGGCGCGGCGCATGTCCATGCCGTCGATGTCGGCCGCGAGCAGCTCCATGCGAGCCTGCGGACCGACCCGCGCGTCACCAGCCTCGAGGCCAGGGACATCCGGGCGATGGCCGCCTCCGACTTCTCCCAGGCACTGAGCCTGGCCGTGATCGATGTCAGCTTCATCTCGCTGCAGCTCGTTCTGCCCGCCGTCGCCGAGCTGCTGGCCAGGGATGCCCTGATCGTCGCGCTGATCAAGCCGCAATTCGAGGCGGGGCGGGCCGCGCTCAAGAAGGGCGTGGTCCGCGACGAGGCCATTCATGCCCGCGTCTGCGAGGAGATCGCGGCGCGCCTGCTCGGGCTGGATTTTGCGATCAGCGGTCCGATCCCCTCCCCGATCGAAGGCGGAGACGGAAATCGCGAGTTCCTGATCGGCGGGCGACGGTCGGGTTAGACTCTGCT
>NZ_JBHYEM010000041.1:0-13789 GCF_051860145.1 Allobosea sp.
TCCGTCTCTCATCAAGGAGTTAGAGCAGGATCGATGCGAAAAACCGGTTCCCACTTTTTCGCATCCTGCTCTAGCCGGCCGGCGCGCTGGCATCCCGCTCTCGTCACCCTGCACTGGCTGACGCTGCTGCTGGTCGTGACCCAGTTCGTGATCGCCTCGCCGATGCGTGACGAGACGCGCAACCTGGTCGAGCGCTTCGAGTATTACCAGCTGCACAAATCGGTTGGCCTGACCGTCGCCGGCCTGATCCTGCTGCGGCTTGTCCTGCGCCTGATCAGGCCTGCGCCGCCACCGGCGAATCCCGGGCGTCTGCTGCAACTCGCGAGCGATGCGGTCCATGCCGGGCTCTATCTCTGCCTGATCGCGCTGCCGGTGACCGGCTTCCTGACGGTCTCCTCGGCGCCGCTCCAGATCCCGACCCTGTATTTCGGCTGGTTCGCCGTCCCGCACCCGATCGGACCGGACAAGGCGACCTATGAGCTGATGCGCGGCCTGCATTATTGGCTCGGCAACCTGCTGCTGGCGCTCGCCACGCTCCATGTCGCGGCGGCACTGGTCCATGTGCTGCTCTGGCGCGACGGCCTCCTGCGCCGGATGTGGTTCGGGCGCAGGGAAGTTCAGCCCTCAGCCTGAGGAGCCGCGCACTTCCCTTCTCCCCCTGCGGGAGAAGGTGGCGCGCAGCGCCGGATGAGGGGTCGTGCTGCCCTTTCCGGTTGCGTTTTACGGAAAAAACGCCCCTTTTGGAAGCGTCGCGCGACCCCTCATCCGACCCGCCTGCGGCGGGCCACCTTCTCCCGCAAGGGGAGAAGGGAAGGCTCGCTTCTGATCACCCTTTGGCAGCCAGCGCCTCTTCCCGGATCGTGCTCAGCGACTTCGCCGGCGTGATCGCTTCCGGATCGAGCAGGCAATGGATGATCGCCGGCTTAGCCGAAGCGACCGCGCGCTCGAAGGCCGGCGCGAATTCGGCGGTGGTCTCGACACACTCGCCATGGCCGCCGAAGGCTTTGGCGTAAGCCGCGAAATCCGGGTTCTTCAGCGTCGTCGCCGAGACGCGGCCGGGATAGTGCTTCTCCTGATGCATGCGGATCGTGCCATACATGCCGTTATCGATGACCACCACGATCACCGGCAGCTCGTATTGCACGGCGGTGGCGAAATCCTGCCCGTTCATCAGGAAGCAGCCGTCGCCGGCGAAGGCGACGACGGTTCGCTCCGGAAAGAGCCGCTTGGCGCCGATCGCGGCCGGCACGCCATAGCCCATCGAGCCGGAGGTCGGCGCGAGCTGCGTCGCGAACTTGTTGAAGCGATGGAAGCGATGCACCCAGGTGGCGTAATTGCCGGCGCCGTTGCAGAGGATGGCGTCGGCCGGCAGATGACGGCGCAGCCAGGTCACCGCCTCGCCGGGATGGAACTTGCCCGGCACCGGCGCCGGCTGCTCACTCCAGCCGAGATAGGATTCATGCGCCTCGGCCGCCGCGCCGGCCCAGGCAATCTCCTGCGGCGGATGCACGGTCTCGAGCGCGGCGCAAAAGGCGGTCGGCGAAGCGTTGATCGCGAGGCTCGGCTTGTAGACGCGGCCGAGCTCTTCCGGATCGGGATGGACATGCACGAGCGGCCGGCCCGGATTGGGGATGCCGAACAGCGTGTAGGACTGGCTCGGCATCTCGGAGAGGCGCCCGCCGACCAGCAGCACGAGGTCGCTGTCCTGGATCCGCTTCAAGAGCTTCGGATTGGGGCCGATGCCGAGATCGCCGGCGAAGTTGGGATGATCGGCAGGGAACAGCATCTGCCGACGGAAGGAGACCGCGACGGGTAGGTCGAAGCGCTCGGCGAAGCGCTGGAAGCGCTCGATCGCCTGCGGGTTCCAGCGCGAGCCGCCGAGGATCGCGACCGGGGACTTCGCCGCCCAGAGCCGCTTCTGCAGGTCGATGGTCTGCAGCAGCGAGGGATGCGTCTCGGTGACCTGATAGGGTTCGGCATCGGCCACGTCGGCAAGGTCGGTCAGCACGTCCTCGGGCAGCGCGATCACCACCGGGCCGGGGCGGCCGGCGGTCGCGACATGGAAGGCGCGGCTGATGATCTCGGGGATGCGCGCGGCATCGTCGATCTCGGTCGCCCATTTCGTCATGGTGCCGAAGACGGCGCGGTAGTCGAGCTCCTGAAAAGCCTCGCGCTCGCGCATGCCGCGCTCGATCTGGCCGACGAAGAGGATCAGCGGCGTCGAATCCTGGTCGGCGATATGGATGCCCGGCGAGGCGTTGGTCGCGCCCGGCCCGCGCGTCACGAAGCAGATGCCGGGCTTGCCGGTGAGCTTGCCCGCAGCTTCCGCCATCATCGCCGCGCCACCTTCGGCCCGGCAGATCGTCACCTTCATGTCGGCGTCATGAAGCGCGTCGAGCACGGCGAGATAGCTCTCGCCCGGCACGCAGAACGCATCGGTCGCGCCATGGATCAGGAGTTGGTCGACGAGGATCTGCCCACCAGTGCGAGGTCCGGTCATTGAAACATCCGCCCTAATTAGCTAAGTTGGTCAGGTTGAGTGAGGAGACGGCGATGACGCGCGTCACCATCCATGAGGCGAAGACAAATCTCTCCCGCCTGATCGAGCAAGTCGAGAAGGGTGGCGAGGTCGTGATCTCGCGCCGCGACAAGCCGGTGGCGCGGCTGGTGCCGATCGAGACGGCGCGGCCCGAGCGCAAGCCGGGGCGATTCAAGGGCCAGTTCACCATCGGGCCGGAGTTCTTCGAGCCGCTTCCGGAGGAGGAGTTGCGGCTCTGGGAGGGCCATGGCGATTGAGGCTGCTGCTCGATACCTCGACCTTGCTGTGGTTCTGGCTCGGAGGCCGGACATTGAGCAAATCGGTCATGGACGCGATCACCGATCGCAATCACCTGATCTATGTCAGTCCGGTCTCGGCGATGGAGATCGCGACAAAGCATCGAGTCGGAAAACTGCCCAGGGTTGAGAACGTCCTTGCGACGTTCGACGAGGCGCTGCAAGCGGACGGATTTCAGTCGCTCCCGCTTTTGAATGTGCACGCTCGTCTGGCGGGCTCCATTCCCGGCGAACACCGCGATCCGTTCGATCGCCTGCTGGCAGCGCAGGCGATCACCGAGGGGCTGCTTCTGGTCGCGTCCGACACCGCCTTCGACACGCTCGGCGCCCGCCGCCTCTGGTGAGCCGGCCATTCAGCCGCCTCCGCCCCAGGCGGGATCGTTCAGAATGTCGTCTTGGTGCTCGCCGAGCCGCGGGCTCGGCCGCGACGCGACCTGCCGCTCGCCGTCGATGACGATGGGCGAGGCGACGGTCGGGATCGCGCCCTTGGCGGCAGCCTCGGTGGGCAGGTCGACCCTGACGCCGCGCGCGACCACCTGCGGATCGGCGAAGACCTCGTCGATCGTGTTGATCGGCCCGGCCGGCACGCCGGCCTGCTCGAGCGCGGCCAGGATCTCGGCCTTGTGCCTGCGCGCCGTCAGCGAGGCGAGCATCGGGATCAGCACGGCCCGCTGGGCGACGCGGCCCTTGTTGTCGGCATAGTCCGGATGCGCGCCGAGATCGGCCCGGCCCAGCACCTCGCAGAGCCGGCGATACTGCCCGTCATTGCCGGTCGCGATGATGATGTGGCCATCCGCGACCGGAAAGACCTCGTAGGGCACGATATTGGGATGGGCGTTGCCGAGCCGGGCCGGCGCCTTGCCCGAGACCAGGTAGTTCAGCGCCTGGTTGCCGAGGACCGCGACCTGCGTGTCCATCAAGGCGAGGTCGAGCGTCGCGCCCTCGCCGGTCGCCTCGCGCCGGCGCAACGCGGCGAGAATGCCGACCGTGGCATAGAGCCCGGTGAAGATGTCGGTCTTGGCATAGCCCGCTTTGGTCGGCTGGCTGTCGGGCTGGCCGGTGATCGACATCGAGCCGGCCATGCCCTGGATCAGGAAGTCGTAGCCGGCGCGCTCGGCATAGGGCCCGTCCTGGCCGAAGCCGGTGATCGAGCAATAGATCAGCTTGGGATGCAGCTTGCGCAGCGAAGCGGCGTCGAGCCCGTATTTGGCGAGGCCGCCGACCTTGAAGTTCTCGATCACCACATCGGCGTGACCGGCGAGCTTGCGCACCAAAGCGCGGCCCTCCTCGCTGCGGAAATCGGCCGTGATCGAGCGCTTGCCGCGATTGGCGGCGTGGAAATAGGCGGCCGAGAGCGTCTTGCCGTCGACGCCCTCGACGAAGGGCGGGCCCCAGTTGCGGGTGTCGTCGCCCTCGGGACTCTCGACCTTGACGACATCGGCGCCGAGATCGGCGAGCAGCTGGCCGATCCAGGGCCCGGCGAGGATGCGCGCCAGTTCGAGGACACGCAGGCCGGCGAGGGGAGAGGATTGGGACATTCGGCTGATCCGCGTCATGGTCGGCCTTGAGCCGACCATCTCTTCGGGAGTTGGTTCTGGGAGAGATGGCCGGGTCAAGCCCGGCCATGACGCGGGCGTCGGCTCAGAAGAACGCCTGCAGCCCGGTCACCGCCCGCCCGAGGATCAGCGCGTGGACGTCGTGCGTGCCCTCATAGGTGTTGACCGTCTCGAGGTTCGCCGCGTGGCGCATGACCTGGAACTCGATCGAGATGCCGTTGCCGCCATGCATGTCGCGGGCCTGGCGGGCGATGTCGAGCGCCTTGCCGCAATTGTTGCGCTTCACCAGCGAGATCATCTCCGGCGCCATCTTGCCCTCGTCGAGCAGGCGGCCGACGCGGAGCGAGCCCTGCAGGCCGAGCGTGATCTCGGTCAGCATGTCGGCGAGCTTCTTCTGGTAGAGCTGCGTCTGGGCCAGCGGCTTGTTGAACTGCTTGCGGTCGAGCCCGTATTGCCGGGCGCGGTGGAAGCAGTCCTCGGCGGCGCCCAGCACGCCCCAGGAGATGCCGTAGCGGGCGCGGTTGAGGCAACCGAACGGACCTTTCAGCCCCGAGACGTTCGGCAGCAGGTTCTCTTCCGGCACGATGACGCCGTCCATGACGACCTCGCCGGTGATCGAGGCGCGCAACGAGAGCTTGCCGCTGATCTTCGGGGCGGAGAGGCCCTTCATGCCCTTCTCGAGGATGAAGCCGCGGATCTGGTTGTCATGCGCCGCCGACTTCGCCCAGATCACGAAGACATCCGCGATCGGCGAGTTCGAGATCCACATCTTCGAGCCGGTCAGCTTGTAGCCGTCGGCCACCTTCTCGGCGCGGGTCTTCATGCCGCCGGGATCGGAGCCGGCATCGGGCTCGGTCAGGCCGAAACAGCCGATCCATTCGCCCGAGGCGAGCTTGGGCAGGTATTTCTTGCGCTGGTTCTCGTCGCCATAGGCGTAGATCGGATACATGACGAGCGAGGACTGCACGCTCATCATCGAGCGGTAGCCCGAGTCGACACGCTCGACCTCGCGGGCGACGAGCCCGTAGGAGACGTAATTGGCGCCGGCGCAGCCATACTCCTCCGGCACCGTCACGCCGAGCAGGCCGAGCGCGCCCATCTCGTTGAAGATCGAGCGGTCGGTCTTCTCCTCGAGATAGGCCTCCGAGACGCGCGGCAGCAGCTTCTCCTGCGCATAGTCGCGGGCGGTGTCGCGGATCAGGCGCTCGTCTTCGGAAAGCTGCTCGTCGAGCAGGAAGGCGTCGTCCCAGGTGAACTCGGCCAGCTTGTGGCTCGTGGCGGGTTTGCGGGCGGCTTCGGCCATGGTTTCAACTCCCTGTTCCTCTGATCGTCATGGTCGGGCTTGACCCGACCATCTCGGAAACCAGCTGGCTGGTCACGAGATTCTCGGGTCTGCGCTTCGCTTCGCCCGAGAATGACGGCTTATCGATCAAGCATCCACATCGAAGCTGACGCCCTGCGCCAGCGGCAATGTCGTACCGTAATTCAGCGTATTGGTGGCGCGGCGCATATAGGCCTTCCAGGCGTCCGAGCCGGCCTCGCGGCCGCCGCCGGTCTCCTTTTCGCCGCCGAACGCGCCGCCGATCTCGGCGCCCGAGGGGCCGATATTGACATTGGCGATGCCGCAATCCGAGCCTTCTGCCGAAACGAAGGTCTCGGCCTCGCGCATGTCGAGCGTGAAGATCGAGGAGGACAGGCCGGCGCCGACCGCGTTCTGCAGCCCGATCGCCTGGTCCAGCGTCTTGTACTTCATGACATAGAGGATCGGCGCAAAGGTCTCGCGCTCGACCGGGCCGGCCTGCTCCGGCATCTCGACCAGCGCCGGGCGGACATAGAAGCCGCCGCTGCCGACATCGACCTTCTCGCCGCCCTGGACCTTGCCGCCGGCGGCCTTGGCCTCGGAGAGCGCCTTCTGCATGCCGTGATAGGCCGCCTCGTCGACCAGCGGGCCGACCAGCACGCCGGCTTCGCGGGGGTCGCCGATCTTCACGCTGCCATAGACCTTGGCGAGCTTCGGCACGAGCTTGTCGTAGATGCTCTCATGCACGATCAGGCGACGCAGCGTCGTGCAGCGCTGGCCGGCGGTGCCGATGGCGGCGAAGGCGATGCCGCGCAGCGCGATGTCGAGATCGGCCGAAGGCGCGACGATCGCGGCATTGTTGCCGCCGAGCTCGAGGATGGCGCGGGCGAAGCGCGCGGCGAGCTTCTGCCCGACTTCCTTGCCCATCCGGGTCGAGCCGGTGGCCGAGACGACCGGGACGCGATGGTCCTGCACCAGGATGTCGCCGATCTCGCGGCCGCCGATCAGCACCTCGGAGAGACCGACCGGAGCCTCGGGCCCGAAACGCTTCATCGTCTTCTCGACGATGGCCTGCACGGCGAGGCCCGTCAGCGGTGTCTTCTCCGAGGGCTTCCAGACGACACTGTCGCCGCAGACGAAGGCGAGCGCCGCGTTCCACGACCAGACCGCGACCGGGAAGTTGAAGGCCGAGATCACGCCGCAGACGCCGAGCGGATGCCAGGTCTCCATCATGCGGTGGCTCGGCCGCTCGGTGGCGATCGTCAGCCCGTAGAGCTGGCGCGAAAGGCCGACCGCGAAATCGCAGATGTCGATCATCTCCTGGACCTCGCCGAGGCCCTCGGAGGTGACCTTGCCGGCCTCGATCGTGACCAGCAGGCCGAGATCGGCCTTGGCGGCGCGCAGCTCCTCGCCGAGCAGGCGGACGAACTCGCCGCGGCGCGGCGCCGGCACCTTGCGCCAGGCGAGGAAGGCCGATTGCGCCCGGCCGATGGCGGCCTCGGCCTCAGCTGCGCTGGTCTCACGCAGGATGGTCACGGTTTCGCCGGTGATCGGCGAGCGGGCCGTCAGACCGGCCTTGGCATAGGCGGTTTCGGCGACGCCCAGGCGCTTGAGCAATGCGAGCGCGTCCTGCGGCAGAGATGAAGCCATGTGCTGTTTCCGACCCGTCCAGTGCAAATACGTCAAACGGCGCGGGAAGGAGCCGCCGCGCCGGAGGGCGCAGAATGCCCCCTTCCGGCGGCTCTCGGCAACCGATATGTTCTCACGAGTTGATGAGTATAGATCATGATGTTCGATCTCGTTCCCGGCCGCCTCTCCGTGCCCTCGCTCTCGGCGCTCGCCGCCTTCGAGGCGGCGGCGCGCCATGGCAGTTTCACGCGCGCGGCCGAGGAGCTGAACCTGACCCAGGGTGCGGTCAGCCGGCAGGTGGCGCATCTCGAGAAGGTGCTCGGCGTCAGCCTGTTCCAGCGCGTCAAGAAGCGGGTCAGCCTCACGCCCGCCGGTGGCGCTTATGCCGAGGGCATCCGCGACGGGCTTTCGCGCCTCGCTGCCGCCACCGTCTCGGCCATGGCCTTTCGCGGGGCGGCCGGCGTCCTCAACCTCGCCATCCTGCCGACCTTCGGCACGCGCTGGCTGATCCCGCGCCTGTCGCGCTTCATCGAGGCCCATCCTGGGATCACCATCAACTTCGCCACCAAGCTCGTGCCATTCGATTTCGGCCGCGAGCCGATCGACGCCGCCATCCATTTCGGGGACCCGGTCTGGCCCGGCGCCGTCCTGCATCGTTTGATGGGCGAAGAGGTCGTGCCGGTCGCCGCACCGTCCTTGGTCGAGAGGCTCGGCCTGAACGCGCCGGCCGACATGCTGCGCGCCCCGCTGCTGCAGCAATCGACCCGGCCGCGGGCCTGGGCGAACTGGCTGGAGAAGCAGGGCCTGCCGCCGGAGCGCGCGCTGATGGGGCCGCGCTTCGAGCAGTTCGCCATGGTCTCCCAGGCGGCGGTGGCGGGATTGGGGCTGGCGATCGTGCCGCGTTTCCTGGTCGAGGAGGAGCTGCGCTCTGGCGCGCTGGTCGTGCCGGTCGACCGGCCGGTGACCGGCACAGAGGGCTATTATCTCGTCTATCCCGAGACCAAGGCCGCGCTGCCGGCCGTCGTCGCGTTCCGTGATTGGCTGCTCGGGGAGTGCGGGCTCGCGCCCTGAGGCCTCGACAAGCCGGCCTGTCCTTGGCATTCATGCGCGGAATTCATCAACCCCGGCTGCGCCGCCGCGCGGCTCGACTGTCTCAGGGCCGACATGCCGTCCTTTTCCGAGAGCGCCGACGTCGTCATTTGCGGAGGGGCCGCGATCGGCTCCTCCGTCGCCTATCATCTCGCTGCCGATCCCGGCTTCAACGGCAAGGTGATCGTGGTCGAGAAGGATCCGACCTATCGCTACTCCGCCTCGGCGCTCTCGGCGGCCTCGATCCGGCAGCAATTCTCCAGCCCGGTCAATATCCGGATCTCGCTCCACGGCATCGCGTTCCTGCGCAATATCGGAGCGCATCTCGCGGTCGAGGGCGAGGTGCCCTCGATCGATCTGCACGAGGGCGGCTATCTCTATGTCGCGAGCGGCGAGGGGGCTTCGGTCCTCGCCGCGAACCAGAAGCTGCAGCAGGCGGAAGGTGCCGATATTGCGCTTTATGCTGCAGAGATGCTGCGCAGCAAATTCAGCTGGCTCAATGTCGACGATCTCGCCTGCGGCACCTATGGCGTCAGCGGCGAGGGCTGGTTCGACGGCTGGGCCTTGCTGCAGGCCTTTCGCAAGAAGGCGCGGGCGCTCGGCGTCGCGTATCGTCAGGGTGAGGCGGCGCGCTACATCCTGGAAGGCGGGCGCGTCGTCGCAGTCGAGCTTGCGGATGGTAGCCGCATCGGCTGCGGCGCGGTCGTCAACGCGGCAGGCTCGCACGGGGCTCGCCTCGCCGCGACAGCGGGCGTCGCCATCCCGGTCAAGCCCAGGAAGCGTTACGTCTTCACCTTCACCTGCAAGGGCGAGGTCGATAACTGCCCGCTGCTGATCGATGTGAGCGGTGCCTATTGCCGGCCCGAGGGCAAGCGCGGCAGCGACGGCCAGATGTTCATTTGCGGCGCGTCCCCGTCGGCCGAGGTCGATCCGGATTGGGACGAGACCGCGCCGGATGTCGAGGATGTCGACTGGTCCTTCTTCGAGGAGCGTGTCTGGCCGGCGCTGGCCCATCGCGTGCCGGCCTTCGAGGCGATCCGGCCGGGCCGCGCCTGGGCCGGGCCCTATGACATGAACCTGCTCGACGGCAACGCGATCCTTGGCCCGGCGGCCGGCCTGCCGAACCTCTATCTCGCCAATGGTTTCTCCGGCCATGGCCTGCAGCAGTCGCCGGCGGTCGGGCGCGGGCTTGCCGAGCACATATTGCATGGCCGTTATCGCACGCTCGACCTTGCCGATCTCGGCCATGAGCGCATCGTCTCGGGCCGGCCGCTCACGGAGGCCAATATCATCTGAGGAGGCCCGTGATGGTCGATCCGGCTTTTGTCCAGACCATGGCGCGCTACAATGCCTGGCAGAATCGTAGCCTGTGCGATGCGGCCGATACCCTGGGAGAAGAGGGCCGCAGGCTCGATCGCGGCGCCTTCTTCAAGTCGATCCACGGCACCTTCAACCACGTCCTCTGGGCCGACGAGGTCTGGCTGTCTCGCTTGATCGGAACGCCAAAGCCACCGATCGGCGGCCGGACATCGACGAACTATATCGAGGACTGGGCCGAGTTCCGCCGTCTCCGGGCAGAGCGCGACGAGGCGATCATCGCCTGGGCGCAGACCGTGGAGGCCAAGTGGCTGCGCGGCACGCTGATCTGGTATTCGGGCGCCGCCGGCCGGGAGATGGGCAAGCCGCGGGCACTCGCGATCATGCATCTCTTCAACCACCAGACCCATCATCGCGGCCAGATCCACGCGATGCTGACCGCCGCGGGCGCGCGGTCGCAGGACACGGATCTGTTCCTGGTCGACGAGCCGCGCTGAAACACGCCGCCAGGCCGTAGCCCTGCGGGGATCGGAACGGCTCCGTCAGGTCACGCCAGGTGGCGGTCCCGCTCCGTCATCTCGAGCGGCGCGCTCACGCCGTCTTGCGTTCACGCCACCAGTCGGCGAGCTGGTAGCTCCAATAGGTCGCCTGAACCGCCGCGGTGCCGAAGGGGCCGCCGTTCCAGACCAGGCCGAAGGGCGCGAAGTGGCGATGGCGGTCGGTCGCATCCAGGATGCCCTCCGCGACGACGCGCCCGCCGATCGCCGTCGTGTTGAGGCCGTGCCCGCCGAAACCCATGCAATGCCATACACCGGGGCCGAGCCGGCCGATCTGCGGCATCAAATGGCGCGCGTAGGACATCAGGCCCGACCACGCCATTTCGACCTTCAATCCCGCCAGTTGCGGATAGGTCGAGATCATCGTCTGGCGCAGCATCGCGGCGAGGTTGTGCGGCTCACTGGTCCGGGTGGTGATGCGCCCGCCCCAGAGCAGGCGCGCGCCATCCTCGACGAGGCGGTAGTAATCCCCTGCGCGCCGGTCGTCGCTGACGGCGGCTCTTGTCCGGATGACCTCGGCCAGCGCCTCGGGGGCGGCTTCGGTCGTCAGGACATAGGTGGCGATCGGCAGATGGCTGGAGCGCAACTTCGGCACGAGGTTGTCGGTGTAGCCGCCGCAGGCGATCACGACGTGCTGCGCGCTGACGGATCCGCCCGCTGTCACGAGACGCTTCTGCGCGCCCGACAATTCGGCCGACACGACGCGGGCATCCTCGTAGATCAGCCCGCCCGCCGCCTCGATCGCCTCGGCGATTGCACGGGCATAGTTCAGGGGATGAATGTGGAAGGAGTTGGGGTCGAACAGGGCCTGGTGATAGCTCGGCGTACGCAGGATCTCGCGAACCTGTTCGCGTGGCCAGAAATCCACCTCGTAGCCGTAGTCGCGCGCCAGCCGCTCGCGGGTCCGCTGCAGCCGGTCGCCGCTGTCATAGCGGACGGCCGCGATCTTGCCAGGCAAGGGACTGACGCTGGCTGCCACGTCGAGATCGCGGATCATGTCCGAGACGATGTGCATGCCCTCGATCGAAAGGCGGTGCAGGGCGCGGGCCTCGTCCTCGCCGACGGCGCGGGCAATCGAGGCGTGGCCGCGCGAATAGCCGGCGCCGACGAAGCCGCCATTGCGGCCGGACGCGCCCCAGCCGACCGCCTCGGCCTCCAGGATCGCAACCGATCGTCCGGCGCGCGCCAGCTCGTAGGCGCAGGTCAGCCCGGCCAGGCCGCCGCCGACGATGCAGATCTCAACCTCCACCTGCCCTCTTGGCGGCGGACGGTCGCGCCGCGTCGCGACCGTCCGCGCGTAGAACGTATCGGGATACCTCGGCATGGCGGTGGGCTCTGGCGTGGGAGGGCTCGTTGATCAGGCGGTCGTGGGCGGTATCGAGCCGGCGGCCGCGGTATGTGCGCAAGAGAGCGCCGGCGTCGCCTGCCGCGGAGCGGCGTTCATTCCGCTTTCGCCCGTTTCGCTGCTGTAGCCTTGGCGGGCGGGGATTTCTCGTCCTCCCTGGCGCCGGCGACGGTGGCGGTCGTGTTCTGGCTGAGCTTCTGGAAGAGGCCGAGTCCGACCATCGCCAGGATCGCGACCAGCACGAGCATGGCGGGATAGACGATGTCGGAGACGTTGTCGCGCGAGGCCTTGGTGATCAGCACCAGTGATTCCAGGCTCAGCGCGATGATGATGATCGTCATGAACTTGGTCAGCGAGCCGCGCGCCTCGGCCGGGCGCCGCAACTCGCGATCGTTGATGATCTCCTCCTCGAACAGGAACTTGCCGACATCGGCGACCGCGACGGCGATGATGATCAGCCCGATGGCGTCGAGCATCGTGTCGAGCCCGCCATCGCCGGTCCAGAAGCCGGTGATGGTGCGCCAGACGGCAACCCCTATCAGCAGCACCGAGGCGGCCAGCAGCGCCAGGGAAATCAGGGTATAGAGAATGCGGTTGAACAGGGACATGGTGGGCTGACACAGCGACAGGGCGGCCATGATCGGCGGGAAACGCGCCGGCTGCAACAAGGCCGGTGATCGGAAAACGGGAAGCCGGCAGGCGCTAGGATCTTCACACCCGCCTCAAGCGCATGTGAAGCACCCGGACGAGATGTGCTTGGACGATGCTACCGGCTTTTGACAGGCTCCCATGGCATGAGAGTCGGCAACCGGAGGCCAATCCCATGTCCGACATCGCTCCCCTGACATCGTTCCGCGGTCCCGCTCGCCGCGCCGTGCTCGCCGTCGCGCTGGCTTTGATGATCACGCCCCCTGCGCATGCCGGCGAGGTCAATGATCTCACCGGCCTCGCGATCAAGGGCTACGACCCGGTCGCCTATTTTCGCGATGCCAGACCGGTCACGGGCTCGGCGCAGTTCACCGCGACCCACAAGGGCGCGACCTTCCGCTTCGCCACCGCCGCGAACCGCGACGCCTTCATGGCCGAGCCGCAGCGCTACGCCCCGCAATATGGCGGCTTCTGCGCCTATGCGGCCGCGCAGGGCTACAAGGCCGATATCGACCCGGCCGCCTATGCCGTCGTCGATGGCAAGCTCTATCTCAACTACAACAAGTCGATCCAGAGCACCTGGAACAAGGACCCGGCCGGCTATATCGCCAAGGGCGACGCCAACTGGCCGAAGGTCGCTCCGCTGACCGACGTCACGCGCTGAGCCCGGCATCCGCAAAACGCCGCCGGGCCATGCTTGCGGCGCGGCCCCTGAACCTTGCCGGCGCTGCGGGCCTCGCGCATTTTGGCGCATCCTTCCGGAGAGCCCGCCATGCCCGAGACCGCCAACCTGCTGGCCTTCGCCCTGATTGCCTTCGGCATGGTGCTGACGCCCGGTCCGAACATGGTCTACCTGATCTCGCGCTCGATCTCGCAAGGACATGCCGCGGGCCTGATCTCGCTCTGCGGCGTCGTGCTCGGCTTCGTCATCTACATGCTCTGCGCCACCTTCGGCATCACGGCGCTGCTCTTTGCGGTGCCCTATGCCTATGACGCGCTGCGCTTCGGCGGCGCCGCCTATCTGCTCTGGCTCGCCTGGCAGGCGCTGAGGCCGGGCGGGCGCTCGCCTTTCCAGATCCGGGAGCTGGTTCCCGACAGGCCGCGCAAGCTTTTCGCGATGGGCTTCCTGACCAGCCTGCTCAACCCGAAGATCGCGATGTTCTATCTGGCGCTGCTGCCGCATTTCATCGATCCGGCGGCGGGCAGCGTCCTGACCCAGTCGCTGCTGCTCGGGGCGATCCAGATCGCGATCAGCGGCAGCGTCAATGCGCTGATCATCTTCACGGCCGGCGGCATTGCGCTGTTCCTGCGCACGAGACCGCTCTGGTCGGTGGTCCAGCGCTGGCTGATGGGCACGGTGCTGGCCGGGCTCGCCGTGAAGATGGCGACCGAAGCCCAGCGCTGAGCCATCTTTCGTCGCGGTCGTCTAGAGCATCGGACCGAAAAGTGGAATCCACTTTTCGGAAAAATTCGATGCTAAAACAAAGAGCTAGATCGCCACCTTGCGTCCGAT
>NZ_JBHYEM010000042.1:0-13644 GCF_051860145.1 Allobosea sp.
CTCATCACATCCTGGGGCTGGAGAAGGTCCCAAGGGTTCGGCTGTTCGCCGATTAAAGTGGTACGTGAGCTGGGTTCAGAACGTCGTGAGACAGTTCGGTCCCTATCTGCCGTGGGTGTAGGATATTTGAGAGGATCTGCCCTTAGTACGAGAGGACCGGGGTGGACGTACCTCTGGTGGACCTGTTGTGGCGCCAGCCGCAGTGCAGGGTAGCTATGTACGGTCGGGATAACCGCTGAATGCATCTAAGCGGGAAACCCACCTCAAAACGAGATATCCCTTGAGAGCCGTGGAAGACGACCACGTTGATAGGCCGGGTGTGTAAGTGCAGTAATGTGCTCAGCTTACCGGTACTAATTGCTCGATCGGCTTGATCGTTCTCATGATCAATGTCCGCAACACTCGAAAATGCGAACAAACCAAAGACCAATTTTGCTTGCCATATCCTTCGCCGGCCCGGTGACTTGAGCGAGAAGCCAGAACCCGATCCCATCCCGAACTCGGCCGTTAAACTTCTCAGCGCTGATGGTACTGTGTCTTAAGACCCGGGAGAGTAGGTCGTTGCCGGGCCTGTCAAGGATATCCCTCTTTACATGACGAACCGCAGAGCGCGGCGTTCGATGCTTTGCATCGACGCCGCGTCTTCGTTTTGACGCGGGGTGGAGCAGCCCGGTAGCTCGTCAGGCTCATAACCTGAAGGTCGTAGGTTCAAATCCTGCCCCCGCAACCAAATTCAGAACCCCGGCAGCCGAAAGGCTGCCGGGGTTTTTTGTTTCGGCGCCAGCTATAGGGCGGCGGGAGACGCAGCGAGCGGTCCCCCGAGCTTGGCCTCTTCAGATGAAAACGCGCTGTCATTCCGGCCGAGCCACGAAGCGGCGCAGCTCCGGAATGACGATGTTCCGATCTCGGCACGTCTTATGACGGCTGATCCAGCAGCGGGCGATAGAGCGCGTTGGCGCGGTTGAGATGGTCGGCCATGGCGCGTTCGGCCCCTTCGGCGTCGCGGGCTGCAATCATGTCATAGATCCGCTGGTGCTCCTGCAAGGTCAGGCTT
The DNA here is from genome assembly GCF_051860145.1 of Allobosea sp. Lineage (GTDB taxonomy): Bacteria > Pseudomonadota > Alphaproteobacteria > Rhizobiales > Beijerinckiaceae > Allobosea. The sequence goes on from NZ_JBHYEM010000042.1 coordinate 1,055, forward strand.
TCGGCACCGGGGACGCGGACCAGAGTGCGGTAATATTCGCCGAGCCAGGTCAGCATGCCGTCGACGACCGCGGGGAAGATCGGATTGCCGCTCATCGCCGCGATCTGGCGATGGAAGGCGATGTCGCGCCTGAGGAAATCGTCGAGGCTGGCGTCGCGGTGGTCGGAGATGCATTGCCGGAGCTGCGCCAGCCCGGCCTCATCGGCGCGCTGTGCCGCCAAGCGCGCCAGCCCGGCCTCGAGGAAGACCCGGGCCTCCTTGAGATGGTCGAGCGAGCGCGGCTCGACGCTGAGCAGATAGCGCGCCGCGCCGGTCATCTGGTCGACCAGGCTCTCGGCGGTCGGCAGCACGACGCGGGCGCGCTCGCCATGGCTGATGCTGACGATGCCGGAGCGCTCGAGCTGCTGCAGCGCCTCGCGGATCGCAGGCCGCCCGACCTTGTAGGCGTCCATCAGCTCGCGCTCGGAGGGCAAGGTTTCGCCCGGAGCGAACTCGCCTGCGCTGATCCGGGCCATCACCCGCTCCAGGACGTCCTGGTAGAGCTTGCGGCGCTGGATCGGTTCGGAGTTCACGTCAGGCGCTTCCCATGGCGCCGCCATTGCGGACGGCGCAGAAATAGTCCGGTCCGCCGATCTGGCCACCTTTCAGGGCAAGTTCAAGCCCGTCGCGCGCCGGATCGTCGGAATAGGCGTGGCAAAGCGGCGAGCCTGGCGCGATCGCCGCCACGGCCGAGAGCGCATCGATGCCGAGCGCCAGTGTCGCATGGCCGGAGGTGTCGCCGCCGGCGATCAGGGCGCGCGGCAGCCGGGCCGCATCGAGAATGCCGGCGAGGATCCGGCCGAGCCCGGCGCCGATCCGGTCATTGACCTCGGCTATGCCTGCGCTGGAGGTCCGAACGCTGTCCGCCAGGGCCGCGATTGCCGGATCGTCCGGCCCCCTCGCGGTATAGACCAGCGGCGAGTGCCCGGTGCCGAGGACCGTCAGCGCGGCGTCGACCGCCCGGCCGATCTCGGCCTGCCAGGCAGAGCCGTCGACCGCGCGGGTCACATCGAGGCGAAGCGCCGAAAAGCCGTTCGCCTCCGAATGGGCGATCTGCCCGGCGGTGACCGGCGAGCAGGATCCCGACACCACAGCAATTTGTTCGAGCGGTCGAACGCGCAGCGGCGGGATTTCGCGCGGGATCAGGCCGGCGGCGCGCCAATGCGCGACCAGCGCATATTCGAGACCCTGCGAGCCGACCGCGAAGCGGCCGTCCTGCCGATTCTGCCAGACGAGGCGGCCGGCCTCGGCCAGCGTGAGCGCATCAATGACATCGATCGCGACGACGGGCTGGTCATCGCCGCGCAAGGCATCGAGCCGGGACTGGCCGGCGCCGCGCTGCAATGCGACCATGTCGATCAGCGCGATCCGGCGGGTCGTCTGCTTGCCGAGATGCGCACGAATGTCGGCCTCGGCCATCGGCGTGACGGGGTGGCGCGACATGGTCGGGTGACGGTCGAGCCGATGCACCGTGCCGTTCGCGCCGGCGAAGAGATTGCCGAAGGCCTGATAGCGCGCGATTTCCGGCGCGCCGACAATGAGCGGAATCCAGCGCGAGGGCAGTACCGCGGCGCCGAGATCGAGCGCCTTGCCGATCGAGCCGACATCCGGCGACGAATCGAAGGTCGAGCAGACCTTGTAGTGCAGCAGAGCTGCGTCGAGGCTGGCGAGGGCCTGGTAGATCGCCGGCAGCTCCGCCTCCATCCAGGCCGGGCTCTTCGAGCGTGCGATTCCGGCAATGCCGATGCAGCGGCGGTCCCGGAAGCGGGCGAGGCGCTCGGGCGACGGCACGCCGAGGAACATCACCGATGACAGACCGGCGAAGCTCATCACCTCCATGACGGCGGCCGAGCCGGTGAAATCGTCGCCGTAATAGGCCAGGAGGAGGCCGGGCGGCAGGCCGGCTTCATTGGGTGCAGAGCCTTGGTCCACGGCGCTCATCCGAAGCGGCGCAGCGCGCCGGCGAGCGCCGGATGCTGCTGCGCATGCCGGTCGAGCGGCACGCCGGCGACGGCCGCGTCCCAGGCCTCGCGCAGGGCGGTGACGCCGGCGCCCGGACCGTCGGGATGGGCCAGGATGCCGCCGCCCGCGGCGAAGATCAGGTCGGTCGAGCCGAGCGCGGCATAGGTGGCGGGCGCCTGCAAGGCGGTCTGCCCCGAGGAGAAGACCGGCATCAGCGGCATCGGCCGGTCGGGGAAGAGCGGGGCGAGACAAGCGCGGGCGGATTCGATCACGCTCTCGTCCGGCTCGCTGAACTTGTTGGCGAGGCCGTTGACATGCATGTGGTCGGCTCCGGCCAGCCGCCAGAGCTTGTGCCAGGCGGTGTAGGACCAGCCGAGCAGCGGCGCCCGCGATAGCGCGCCCCAGCCATTGCGATGCGCGTGGATCGGCAGCTGCGAGACGCGGCCGAGCTCGATCATGCCGACGAGGCCGACCGCGTTCAGGCTCGCCATGACGCAGGTGCCGCCGGCCGCCAGCACGAGATCGTGCCGGCGCCGCATCTGGTCGAGATCGCCGGTCAGGTTGAAGGCGAACATCGCCTTCTTGCCGCTGCGGTCGGCCTGCGTCTCGATCACCCGCATCACCGCCTTGACGCGGTCGGCGAAGGGGCAGAGCGGGCCGTCCGATTGCAGCTCGTCATCCTTGATGAAATCGATGCCGGCTTCGCACAGGGTCGCGACCAGGCTGGCGGTTTCCTGCGGGCCGAAGCCGACGCTCGGCTTGACGATGGTGCCGATCAGCGGCCCCTGCGCCACGCCAGCCAGCTTTCGCGTGCCGGCGATGCCGAAGCGCGGTCCCGGATAGGCGTCGGCGAAGGAGTCCGGCATGCGGATGTCGCGCAGGCGCAGCCCCGAGAACTGCTTCAGCTCGAAGAGATTGCCGGCGACCGTCGCCACAAGGTTCGGCAGGGATGGACCGATCGTGTCGAGCGGCCATGACAGCGTGACATGGGCGCGTCGATAACCGCCGGGCGCCGGCGCCCCATCGGGCCGCGCAGAGGGCAGCGAGGGGGTCGCAACCGTCTCGAGCAGATCGAGCCGTTCGACGCGCGCCGCGGCGCGGGCGGTGAGTTCCGGTGTTTCGCCCGGCACGGAAATGAAGGTGCCGCTCGATTGCTCGCCGGCCATGGCCTCGGCGGCGCGGCGCGGATCCTCCGCCGTTTCGATCAGATAATCCGCCTCGATTCGCTGACTGCCGGTCACGCGCACCCTCTTCGCGTTACGGCCGAGGCCGCGTTGTCGTTGGCAAACTCATATGATGAGTATGCCAGATTGACAATCGATCATCGTCATGTGATGCACTCATCATACCAGTAAGCAAACAAGAAGACGCAGCAGGGAGTGAGACCATGACGATCGTCGCGCTGTTCGGCGCCGGTGGCAAAATGGGCATGCGGCTGGGCCGCAACCTGGCCGGCTCGCGCTTCGAGACCCGCCATGTCGAGGTCAGCCCGGCAGGGCGGGAACGCGTCAAGGCGGCTTTCGGCGTCGATTGCATCGAGGCTGCGGCCGCGCTCGACGGCGCCGACGTCGTCGTGCTCGCGGTGCCGGATACAGCGGTCGGGACCGTGGCGCGCGAGATCGTCCCTGGCCTGAAGCCGGGTACGATCGTGGTGATCCTCGATGCTGCCGCGCCCTATGCCGGGCATTTGCCCGAGCGCACGGACATCACCTATTTCGTCACCCATCCCTGCCACCCGCCGATCTTCAACGACGAGACCGACCCGGCGGCCAAGGCCGACCATTTCGGCGGGATCGCCGCCAAGCAGCACATCGTCAACGCGCTGATGCAGGGTCCCGAGGCGCATTACGCGCTCGGCGAGGAGGTTGCCCGCGCGATCTGGGCGCCAGTGATGCGCTCGCACCGGATCACCGTCGAGCAGATGGCGATCCTCGAGCCCGGCCTCTCGGAGACCGTTTGCGCGACCCTGCTCGACGCGATGCGCGAGGCGATGGAGGAGGCGATCGCGCGCGGGGTGCCGCGCGAGGCGGCGCGCGACTTTCTGCTCGGCCATCTCAACATCCTGGCGGCGGTCACTTTCGAACAGGTGCAGGGCGTGTTCTCGGATGCCTGCAACAAGGCGATCGTCTTCGGCAAGGACACGATCCTGAAGCCGGACTGGAAGCGCCTGTTCGAGCCGGAAGAGATCCGCGACAGCGTGCGCCGCATCACCTGAGCGGCGAAAGCTCCGGCCGCGAGGCCGCATCGGCAGCAAGCATGAAGACGGACGCTCAAGTCCGCGCATGAGGGAACGGACACAGACCATGGTCGCGCGCAGTCTCAAGGATCGCCTCGCCGGCGAAGGCCACGCCTTCGGCACGATGCTGTTCGAGTTCTTCACGCCCGGCATGCCGGCGATCGTCGACGCGACAGGGGCGGATTTCATCCTGTTCGACATGGAGCATGCCGGCTCCGGCTTCGAGACGCTGAAATCGCTCGTCGCCGGCTGCCGCGGGCTCGCGGTCGCGCCGCTGGTGCGGGTGCCGACCGGCGAATACCACTTCATCGCGCGGGCGCTCGATATCGGCGCGCATGGCGTGATGGTGCCGATGGTCGACACGGAGGGGCAGGCGCGCTCCATCGCGGCAAACGCGCATTATCCGCCGCATGGCCGGCGCGGCGCGGCCTTCGGCGTCGCCCATGACGACTACCTGCCCGGCGCGCCGGCGCAGAAGCTGGCGGCGGCGCGGGCCCGGACCCTGGTGATCGCGCAGATCGAGACCGTGGAAGGCCTCGCCAATGTCGAGGCGATCGCGGGCGTCGAGGGTATCGACGTCGTCTGGATCGGTCATTTCGACCTGACCAATTCGATGGGCATCCCCGGACAGTTCGACCATCCCGTCTACCAGGCGGCAGTGAAGCGCATCGTCGCGGCGGCCCGGGCGGCAGGCAAGCCCGCCGGCTTCATGGCGGGCGATGCAGCGGCGGCCCGCGCCTATTGGGAGCACGGCTTCCGGATGATCGCCTACGGGCTCGATCATCACCTGTTCCAGGCGGCTCTGCGAGGCGGCATCGACGGGCTCAAGTCGCTGGCGCGAGGCTGAGATGGCGAACCGTTTCCGCATCGGATTGACGCGAGACCTGCTCGACAGCCAAGGGAAACCGTCCTTCGGAGCCGCGCCGCTTGCGCTGCTCGACAGCGCCGGCGACTGGGAGTTCGTGCCCGAGAGCCTGAGCGAGATCACGCCCGAGATCGCCGCGCGCTATGACGCGCTCTATGTCAACAGCCCGAAGGTGACCGCCGCCAGCGTGGCGCGGCCCGACAGCCGCCTGCGGATCGTGGCGCGCCACGGCGTCGGCATCGATTCCGTCGATCTCGCCGCGATGAGCGCCGCAGGCATCGTCGTCACCAACACGCCAGAGGCGGTGCGCCGGCCGGTCGCCACCATGGCGGTGACCTTCGTGCTGGCGCTGGCGCAGAAGCTGCTGATCAAGGACCGGCTGACGCGGGCCGGGCGCTGGCAGGAGCGCACCGACCATATGGGGCAGGGCCTGACCGGCAAGGTGCTGGGCGTGATCGGCGCCGGCAGCATCGGCCTCGAGACCTTGCGCATGATCGCGCCCTTCGAGATGGAGCTGATCGCCGCCGATCCCTATGGCTCGCCGGACAAGCTCGCTGAGGTGGGTGCGGCGCTGGCCCCGCTCGACGAGCTGCTGGCGCGGGCGGATTTCGTCGTCGTCGCCTGCCTGCTGAACGAGGCGACGCGGCATCTCGTCAATGCGGAGAGGCTCGGGGCGATGAAGCCCTCGGCCTATCTGATCAATGTCGCGCGTGGGCCGATCGTCGATGAGGCGGCGCTGATCGAAGCGCTGAACAGCGGCACGATCGCGGGTGCCGGCCTCGATGTTTTCGAGCAGGAGCCGGTCGATCCGGCCAATCCGCTGCTGGCGATGGAGAACGTCATCGTCACGCCGCACGCCTTGTGCTGGACCGACGAGAATTTCGGCAACATCGCCCGCGACGGGCTCGGCAGCATCGTCGACCTGCTTGCGCGCCGCCGCCCGCGCCACGTCGTCAATCCCGGGGTCCTGGAGCATGCGCGGCTGCGCGCCTGGTTCAGCGCCGCCGGCGAGGAAACGCAGAAACCAACGACAAAAATCGAGGAGGAAATTCCATGAAACGTCTCGTCACCAAACGTCTTGCCATCGCCCTATCGGCCGTTGCGGCGCTCGCGCTCTCGGCCTCGCTCTCCCATGCCCAGACCGTGATCAAGGCCGGCCATGGCGCGCAAGCCGGGCACCCGACCCAGTTCGGCCTGGTGAAATTCGCCGAGCTCGTTGCCGCCAAGACCGGCGGCACGGTCAAGGTCGAGGTCTATGCCGACCGTCAGCTCGGCGAGGAGCGCGAGATGGTCGAGGGCCTGCAGCTCGGCACGGTCGACATGGCCGCGGTCTCGACCGGGCCGCTCAACGCCTTCGTGCCGCAGATCGGCGTGCTCGACCTGCCTTTCGTCTTCAAGAATTCGGCGCATGCCTACAAGGTGCTGGACGGCGAGGTCGGCCAGGATCTGCTGAAGCGCATGGATGCCAAGGGGATCGTCGGGCTCGCCTGGTGGGAGAATGGCTGGCGGCACCTGACCTCGAAGAAGTCGATCAAGGAGCCCGGCGACCTGAAGGGCGTCAAGCTGCGCACCATGCAGAACCCGGTCCATATCGCCGCCTTCAAGCAGATCGGCGCGGCGCCGATCCCGATGGCCTGGGGCGAGGTCTTCACCAGCCTGGGCCAGGGCGTCATCGACGCCCAGGAGAACCCAGTCACGATCATCTACACCAACTCGCTCTGGGAGGTGCAGAAATACCTGACGCTGACCGGGCATGTGTATGGCCCGCATGCGGTGATGTTCAGCAAGGCGGTCTGGGCCAAGCTGACCCCCGACCAGCAGAAGGCGGTGCGCGAGGCCGTGACCGAGGCGACCATCTTCCAGCGGCAGACTTCGCAGAAGCTCGAGACCGAGCAGCTCGAGGAGCTGAAGAAGAAGGGCATGATCGTCGAGACCATCGATCTCGCCCCCTTCCAGGCGGCCACCGCCGAGATCGCCACGACCCAGAAGAACGTCGATCAGGACCTGCTCAAGAAGCTGCGCGACGCGGCCAACTGAGCTTCATCCCTCATCGCATGGCGGCGCTGCGCCGCCATGCGGCCTTTGCGTCTCCCACGGAAACAGGCGCCGATGATCACCCGCATCTGGACATTGATCGAGCGCGCGACGCTCGCCCTGCTCGTCGTGCTCTTTTCAGCAATGACGCTCGCCTGCACGGCGCAGGTGGTCTGGCGCTACGCCTTCGGCGATCCCCTGGTCTGGTCGGAGGAGCTGGCGCGCTATCTCTTCATCTGGATCGGCTATCTCTCGGCCTGGGTCGCCTGGAAGCATCGCGCCCATATCGCGCTCGATGCCGTGACCTATCTGAACAACCCGCGACTGACCGCGCTGAGCCAGCGGCTGGTCGAGGCGCTGGTGCTGGCCTTCTGCCTCTACACGCTCAAGTCCAGCTTCGCGCTGATCGCGATCACGCATTCGCAGCCCTCGGCCGTGCTCGAGCTACCGATGAGCGTCGTCTATGCCGGCTACAGCGCCATGGTCGTACTGATCGGCCTCGACATCCTGGTTGGCTGGCTCGCCGGCGCCCAAGCGCCGGCGCAGGTGCCGGTTCCGGAGGTCTGAATCTATGGCGACCGTGCTCCTCGTCGGCTTCGCCGTCCTGCTCCTGCTGAATGTACCGGTCTCCTTTGCGCTGGCGCTCGCCTCGTTGGCGGCGCTCAGCTATGGCGGCATGCCGGCGACGCTCGTCGTGCAGAAGATGACGGCCTCGATGGATTCCTTCGTCCTGCTCGCCGTGCCGTTCTTCCTGCTTTCGGGTCACCTCATGGGCCGCAGTGGCATCGCCAAGGACATCGTCGATTTCGCCGACAGCGTCGTCGGCTGGCTGCGCGGCGGGCTCGCCCATGCCAATGTCGCCGCCGGCACGCTGATGGGCGGCATGACCGGCTCGGCGGTGGCGGAGGCCTCCTCCACCGGCGGGGCGCTGATCCCGCCGATGATCGCCAAGGGCTATGACCGGCCGTTCACAGCGGCAGTCACTGCAGCGGCCTCGACCATCGCGGTGATGATCCCGCCCTCGATCCCGATGATCATCTTCGCGGTTGTGACAGGCGTCTCGGTCGGCGACCTGTTCATCGCCGGCGTGATCCCGGGCCTGCTGATGGCTCTGGCGCTGATGTTCACCTCATGGCTCTTCGCGGTGCGGCGCGGCTATCCGCGCGGCAAGCGGCCCTCGCTCGGCAGCATCGGGCGGGCGACCCGCGCCAGCATCTGGGGCCTGTTCATGCCGGTCGTGATCATCGGCTCGATCCGCTACGGCATCGCCACGCCGACCGAGGCCTCGGTTGTCGCGGTGCTCTACTCGCTGTTCGTCGGCATGTATGTCTATCGGACGATCGGCTGGCGCGACATTCCCGGCATCGTCCATGACACCGCGATCACCGCAGGCATCGTGCTCCTGATGATCGCGGCGGCCTCGCTCTACGGGCTGATCGTCACTCGCGAACAGATCCCGCAGGCCGCGGCCCAGATGATCATGGAGCTGACGACCAATCCCTATCTCGTGCTGATCCTGATCCTCTGCGTCTATCTGATCGCCGGCATGCTGCTCGATCTCGGCGCCAACATCATCATCCTGGTGCCGGTGCTCTGGCCGCTGGTGAAGAAGCTCGAGATCGACCCGGTCCAGTTCGGCATCGTCACGGTGCTCGGCCTGGCGATCGGCCTGATCACGCCGCCGGTCGGGGCGAGCCTGTTCGTGACCTGCGGCATCGCGCGAACCAACCTGCTCGACGGCAGCAAGGCGGCACTGCCCTTCATCATCGCGCTGCTGGCCGTGACCTTGCTGATCATCTTCGTGCCCGGCGTTGCGACCTGGCTGCCCTACAGCGCCAAGGGCTGATGCGACGAGCCCGTTCGCAAGGGCTGGCCTCGCGCGATTTTCCAGCACGCCCTGCATAAGAAACAGTCTTGACTGTTTGTAAGTTGGGTCCCAACCTGCCTGCCGGATCGGTTCAGCGCGGGGTGGGGCTTGAGCGGCACGGGCAAACGGCGATCGCAGAAGGAGCGCAGCGCGGAGACCTCCGCGCGGCTGATGAACGCGACGATCGACCTGCTGCATGATCGCGGCATCGCGCGCACCACGACACCCGAGATCGCCCAGGCGGCCGGCGTCTCGCGCGGCGCCCTCACCCATCATTTCGCGGGCCGTGAGGCGATCATCACCGCCTCCGTGGCCGACCTGCTCGGCCGCTCCACGCGCGACCTGCATCGTTTCGCCCAGGACTTCATGGCGCGCGGCGGCTCCAGCGACGAGATCGTCGACTATATCTGGCAGATGATGTCGGACCGGCTGTTCTACGTCACGATGGAATACCTGCCGGAGGCCCGGCACAACGCCGATTTCCGCGCCGAGCTCGTCCCGGTGGTGCGCGAGTTCCATGCCGGGCTCGATGCGGTCTGGGTCGCGCTGGCGGCGCGGACCGGCGGGGATCCCGACCATACCCGCGTCGTGATGAACACCACGATGTGCCTGGTGCGCGGCATGATCGCCCAGACCGTCCTGCGCAGCGACCCGGCCTATTACGCCGAGATGCTGGACTTCTGGAAACTGCAGCTGCGCCGGCAGTTCCCGACGCAAGCCGCGCAGCCACTCCGGCCCGCCAGCAGGGCGAACGCCTCATGACCGCGCTGCTGACCGTCTCGGACCTGAAGCTCGACTTCTATGGCGTGCATGTGCTGCGCGGCGTCGATTTCGCAGTGCCGGCCGGCTCCTTCACCGGGTTGATCGGCCCCAACGGAGCCGGCAAGTCGACCTTGTTCAACGTCGTCTCGGGCCTTTATCGCCCGAAAGGCGGCGGCGTCAGGCTGGGCGAGACCGAGACCACGGGGCAGCCGCCCGAGAAGCTGGTCGCGGCGGGGCTGGTGCGCTCGTTCCAGCTGGCGCGCGGCTTTCCCAAGCTCAGCGTCTTCCAGCACCTGATGCTCTATGGCGCCGACCAGCCGGGCGAGAACCTGTTCGCGGCGATGTTCGGCTCGGCCAGCGCCCGCCGGCGCGAGGCGGAGCTGGCCGAGCGCGCCTTCGGGATCGCGCGCCGGCTCAGGCTCGACCATGTCCTCGACAATCCCGTCACTGCGCTGTCCGGCGGCCAGAAGAAGCTGGTCGAGATCGGCCGCGCCCTGATGGCGGAGCCAAAAATCCTGCTGCTCGACGAGCCGATGGCCGGCGTCAATCCGAGCCTCGCCGACGAGATCGCGGGTCATCTCACCGCGCTCAACCGCGACGGCCTGACGATCTGCCTGATCGAGCACGACATGGCGCTGATCAAGCGGCTCTGCGAGCCGGTCGTCGTGATGGCGGAGGGGCGGACGCTGACGCAAGGCTCGTTCGAGGAGGTCGCCTCGGACATCCGGGTGCAGGAAGCCTATCTCGGGAGGCGGCATTGAGCGCGGCTGCCGGGACCGATCTTCTGTCTGTCGAAGGCGTCGTCGCCGGCTACGGAGCCGCCGAGGAGATCCTGAAAGGCACCTCGCTGCGCGTCGCGCCGGGCGAGATCGTCTCGATCATCGGCCCCAACGGGGCCGGCAAATCGACCTTGCTCAAGACCGTCGCGGGCCTGGTGGCGGCGCGCAAGGGCCGGATCGCCCTGAACGGGGCCGATGTCACGGCCGCCGGCGCGCTCGGCCGCGCCAAGGCCGGGATCGGATTCGTGCCGCAGGAGCGCAATGTCTTCGGCGCGATGACGGTGGCGGAGAATCTCGAGATCAGCGGCTTCCAGGATCCCGGCCAGGTCCGGCCCCGGAGCGAGGAGCTCTATGGCCGCTATCCGATGCTGGCCGAGAAGCGGCGCGCCCTGGCGCGGACGCTCTCGGGCGGCCAGCGCCAGATCCTCGCGATGGCGATGGGGCTGATGAATGCGCCCGACCTGCTCCTGCTCGACGAGCCGACCGCGGGGCTTTCGCCCAAGGCGGCAGAGGAGCTGTTCGACGCGATCGTGGCGCTCAACAAGGGCGGGCTGCCGATCCTGATGGTCGAGCAGCACGCGCTCGAGGCGCTCGAGATCTCGACGCGCGGCTATGTCCTCGTCTCGGGGCGCAACAGCCGCGAGGGGGCCGGACCCGCGCTCGCCGCCGATCCTGAAATCCGCCGGCTCTTCCTCGGCGGCTGACGACGCCGACCCGATCCGCAATCAACCAAAAAAGGGGATGACCATGACCGATTTCGTGACCAACCGCCGCGCGCTGCTCGCGGGCGCCGCCGCCCTTGCCGGAAGCGGCATCATGCCGAAGCTCGCCATCGCCCAGGGCGCGCCGATCAGGCTCGGCACGCTGACGCCGCTGACCGGGGCGGGCGGCCCCTACGGCCCGGTGATGGTCAAGGCGGTCAAGGCCGTCATCGACGAGGTCAACGCGGCGGGCGGCGTGCTTGGGCGCAAGATCGAGCTGATCTCGGAAGACGACCAGACCAACCCGGAAGCCGGCGTGCGCGCCGCGCGCAAGATGATCGACGTCGACAAGGTCTCGGCGATCATGGGGACCTGGGCCTCGTCGGTGACGACGGCGGTCGCGCCGCTCTGCTGGGAATCGAAGACCTTCCTGACGACGACCTCCGGCGCGGATTCGATCACTCAGCTGCCGCATCAGGGCTACCTGATCCGGACCCAGCCGACGACGACTTTGCAGGGCCGCAAGTTCGGCGAGTTCTGCATCGCCGAGAAGGCCAAGCGCGTCTTCTTCCTGTCGCCGCAGACGCCCTTCGCCAAGAGCCAGTTCGACAACATCACTGAGGCGGTGAAGAAGGCCGGCGGCGAGACCGCCTCGCTGATCTATGACGACAAGAAGCCGGCCTACCGCACCGAGATCGACGAGGTGATGCGCTTCAAGCCAGATGCTGTGGTGTTTGGCGGCTACACGCCCGATACCGCCGTGATGCTCAAGGACATCTTCCGCGCCGGCTTCTCCGGGCTCAAGGTCGCCTTTGGCTATTCGGTCAACCAGAAGCTGGTCGAGAGCGTGCCGGCCGAGGTCGTCGACAAGACCTACACGATCTCGCCCTCCTCGGCCGAAGGCTCCAAGGCCTATGACCGGCTGGTGAAGCTGATCGGGGTCGCCTCGCCCGATCCCTACACCACGCAGATCTACGACCAGGTCAATCTGGTGCTGCTGGCGATCGCCATGGCGGGCGAGGCCTCCGGCACCGCGATCAAGGACAATGTCCGCAAGATCAGCCAGGCCCAGGGCGGCGCCAAGATCGACAATGTCATCGACGGGCTGAAGGCGATCGCCGCCAAGCAGCCGATCGACTATGACGGCGCCAGCGGCCCCTGCGACTTCACCGAGACCGGCGACATCTCGGATTCGAAATTCCGCTACGAGCAGGTCCAGGGCGGCAAGATCGCGCTCGTCAAGATCGCCTGATGCGGACGTTCCGTCGCTCGCCGCCGAGTCTGGCCGAGGGCCGCCGCCTTCCCCCTCCCCCCCCGGGGGGGGGGGGGGGGGGGGGGGGGGGGG
>NZ_JBHYEM010000043.1:0-11197 GCF_051860145.1 Allobosea sp.
CGCGTGATTTCCTCGGGGCCCAGCTTGGTGTCGCGGGCCATGACCTCGAATTCCTCGATATGGATCGAGGTGAAGATGTCTTCCGAGACGATCTTCTCCGAGAGCAGGATCGAGTCCTCGAAGTTGTAGCCGTTCCACGGCATGAACGCGACGAGCACGTTGCGGCCGAGCGCGAGCTCGCCGAGCTCCGTCGACGGGCCATCGGCGACGATGTCGCCCTTCTTGACGACGTCGCCGACGCGCACCAGCGGACGCTGCGTGATGCAGGTCGACTGGTTGGAGCGCTGGAACTTCTGCAGCCGGTAGATGTCGACGCCCGGCTTGGTCGGGTCCATCTCGTCCGAAGCGCGGATGACGATACGCGTCGCGTCGACCTGGTCGACGACGCCGGCGCGGCGGGCCGCGATCGCGGCGCCCGAGTCACGGGCGACGACCGCTTCCATGCCGGTGCCGACGAAGGGCGCGTCGGCACGAACCAGCGGCACCGCCTGGCGCTGCATGTTCGAGCCCATCAGCGCGCGGTTCGCGTCGTCGTTCTCGAGGAACGGGATCAGCGCCGCGGCGACCGAGACGAGCTGCTTCGGCGAGACGTCCTGGAAATCGACCTTGTCGACCGGCGTGACGATGACCTCGCCGGCGCGGCGGCAGACGATCAGGTCGTCGGTCAGGCGGCCGTCCTTGTCGACGGCGGCGTTGGCCTGGGCGACGTTGTACTTCGCCTCCTCCATCGCCGAGAGATAGATGATCTCGTCGGTCTGCTGGCCGTCGCGGATGCGGCGGTAGGGGCTCTCGATGAAGCCGTACTTGTTCACCCGCGCGAAGGTAGCGAGCGAGTTGATCAGGCCGATATTCGGGCCTTCCGGCGTCTCGATCGGGCAGATGCGGCCGTAATGCGTCGGGTGCACGTCGCGCACCTCGAAGCCGGCGCGCTCGCGGGTCAGGCCACCCGGGCCAAGCGCCGAAAGACGACGCTTGTGAGTGACTTCCGAGAGCGGATTCGTCTGGTCCATGAACTGCGAGAGCTGCGACGAGCCAAAGAACTCGCGCACCGCGGCAGCCGCCGGCTTGGCGTTGATCAGGTCCTGCGGCATCACCGTGTCGATATCGACCGACGACATGCGCTCCTTGATGGCGCGCTCCATGCGCAGCAGGCCGAGGCGATACTGGTTCTCCATCAACTCGCCGACCGAACGCACGCGGCGGTTGCCGAGATGGTCGATGTCGTCGATCTCGCCCTTGCCGTCGCGCAGGTCGACCAGCGCCTTGACGACCGCGAAGATGTCCTCCTTGCGCAGGATGCGCACGGTGTCCTCGGCGTCGAGGTCGAGGCGCATGTTCATCTTGACGCGGCCCACGGCCGAGAGGTCGTAGCGCTCCGGATCGAAGAACAGCGACTGGAACATGTTCTCCGCGGTCTCGAGCGTCGGCGGCTCGCCGGGACGCATGACGCGGTAGATGTCGAACAGCGCCTCTTCGCGGCGCGAGTTCTTGTCCACGGCGAGCGTGTTGCGGATATAGGGGCCGACCGTGATGTGGTCGATGTCGAGCACCGGGATCTCGTCGAAGCCCTCGTCGGTCAGCAGCTTGAGCAGCTTCTCGTTGAGCTCCTCGCCGGCCTCGGCGAAGACCTCGCCCGAGGCCGGGTTGACCAGGTCCTCGGCGACATACTGGCCGTAAAGATCGTCGTCGGTCGCGCGCAGGAACTTCAGGCCCTTCTCGGCGAGCTGGCGGGCGGTCCGGGCGACCAGCTTCTTGCCGGCCTCGACCACGACTTCGCCGGTATCGGCGTCGATCAGATCGACGGTCGCCTTGAAGCCCTTCATCCGCTCGGCGTCGTAAGGCACGCGCCAGCCCTGCTTGTCCTTGGCATAGGTGATGTGGGCGTAGAAGCGGTTGAGGATCTCCTCGCCGTCCATGCCGAGCGCGAACAGCAGCGAGGTGACCGGAATCTTCCGCTTCCGGTCGATGCGCGCGTAGACGATGTCCTTGGCGTCGAACTCGATGTCGAGCCAGGAGCCGCGATAGGGGATGATGCGCGCGGCGAAGAGCAGCTTGCCCGACGAATGGGTCTTGCCCTTGTCGTGGTCGAAGAACACGCCCGGCGAACGGTGCATCTGCGAGACGATGACGCGCTCGGTGCCGTTGACGATGAAGGTGCCGTTATCGGTCATGAGCGGCATGTCGCCCATGTAGACATCCTGCTCCTTGATGTCCTTGACCGACTTCGCCTGGGTGTCGGGATCGATATCGAACACGATCAGGCGCAGCGTCACCTTGAGCGGCGCCGAGAACGTCATGCCGCGCTGGCGGCACTCGTCGACATCGTATTTCGGCGGCTCGAAGGTGTACTTGACGAACTCGAGCAGCGAGGCGCCCGAGAAATCGCCGATCGGGAAAACCGACTTGAAGACCGACTGCAGGCCCTCGTCGCCGCGGCCGCCCTTGGGTTCCTCGACCATCAGGAACTGGTCGTAAGACGCCTTCTGAACCTCGATGAGGTTCGGCATCTGCGCGACTTCCTTGAGCTTTCCGAAGAACTTGCGGACGCGCCTGCGGCCCTGGAGCGAATTGACCATGTTGTTCCTCGCAATCTCCGGAGCACGGCGCCGAAAGGTGGAAACCACTTTTCGGAGAACGCCTTGCTCCAACCCTACAGTTCAGAGGCGGATTCAGATGCTGGATCGACCCGATCCGGCATCATCCGACTCTGGACGGCTTACCCGGCGGCCACCAAGGCCTCAGTGAGGCGGCCGCAGGCCGCCGGGTAAGCCGTTCGGCGCCTATCGCGCCGACATCGTCTGAACTGGCTTTCACATGGCCTGTGCCAGGAAAGCCCCTGCGTATTCGTGTGCGTCGGTCCGTTGCTACGGAAACGACGCAACAGCCCCGGAGGCGGAAGACCGCCCCGGGACTGTCGTGTTCAGTTAGGGTCGGACCGGCATCAGCCGGCCCTGCTCACTTGAGCTCGACCTTGGCGCCGACGGCCTCGAGCTGCTTCTTGAGCTTCTCGGCCTCGTCCTTGCCAACCGACTCCTTGACCGGCTTCGGGGCGGCCTCGACCAGATCCTTGGCCTCCTTGAGGCCCAGGCCGGTGATGGCGCGGACTTCCTTGATCACCTCGATCTTCTTGTCGCCGGCGGCGGCAAGAACGACGGTGAACTCGGTCTGCTCTTCAGCGGCGGCGGCAGCGCCAGCACCACCAGCGGCCGGGCCGGCCGCAACGGCGACGGCGGCGGCGGCGGAAACGCCCCACTTCTCTTCGAGAAGCTTGGCGAGGTCGGCGGCCTCGAGGACCGTCAGGGAGGACAGCTCGTCGACGAGCTTAGCAAGATCAGCCATGGTTATGTTCCTACGTAAAAGAGGTTCGAACGTTGATCAGGTTTGGGGACGGCGTCAGGCCGCATCCTTGTCGGCATAAGCCTGAAACACGCGCGCGAGCTTTGCGGCAGGCGCTGTCGAGAGCTGGGCGATCTTCGTTGCGGGGGCCAGGAGAAGGCCGAGCAACTTGGCGCGCAGTTCGTCGAGCGAAGGCATCGTGGCAAGCGCCTTGACACCATCCGGGTTCAGGGAGGTCTTGCCCATCGCGCCGCCGAGGATGACGAGCTTGTCATTGTCCTTGGCGAAAGCGACGGCGACCTTCGGCGCCGCGACCGGATCGCTGGAATAGGCGATCAGGGTGGGGCCCTTCAGCAGGGGGCTGATGGACGCGACGTCGGTGCCTTCAAGAGCGATCTTGGCCAGCCGGTTCTTTGCGACCTTCACGGTTGCGCCCGCCGACTTCATCTCGCGACGAAGCCTCTGGAACTGCGCGACCGTCAAACCCGCATAGTGGGCCACGACAACGACCGACGTGTTTGCGAACACGCCGTTCAGTGTCGCGACGGCATCATTCTTTGCCGCTCTTTCCACTGGGCTCTCTCCGGTAGGCGGCAGGACGAAACCTTACCGCCAGTTGCACGTGTCGCGCAGGCTCGGCCGATTGACACCGTCCGATCGCTTGCGCGACGCTCAGTGCCCTGTCCCCTCGCGCGGCTTGCACCGTGATCGGGCGAGATGGTTCGAACCATATCGAGGCCTTGCGGGCCTCGTTTAAGCTCTTGCACCGTCTATGCAGGCCTCTTGGCGAAATTATGCCCTCGGGCGAACCCTCAGTGCACCTGCAGTCTCAGACAGGACTGGGTGATTCTGGTCCGAAGATCGCTCTCCAGCCCTGAAAAACCCATTCTTTGGCGGCGAACCGCCAAAAAACGCGAAACGGACCCCCTCGTGCAAAGCACGCGGAAGCCCTGATCACTTATGGAAACATCGGGTCGTCATAACGACTTCCCTCGCTTCTGCCAAGTGGCGTCTTGCCCCCGCAAGTTCAAGACGCGAGCGACGGCGGCCTGGTGGCCGCCGTCAGAGCAGCCGTTCAGCCGCCCAGAACCGTGTTCGGCTCGATCTTGACGCCCGGGCCCATGGTCGAGGAGATCGCGACGCGCTGGACATAGGTGCCCTTGGCGCCGGCGGGCTTCGCCTTGGCGACCGAATCCGCGAAGGCCTTGATATTCTCGGCCAGCTTCTCGGCCGTGAACGAGACCTTGCCGACGGCGGCATGCACGATGCCGGCCTTCTCGACGCGGAACTCGACAGAGCCGCCCTTCGAGGCCGCGACCGCACTGGTCACGTCCATGGTGACGGTGCCGACCTTCGGGTTCGGCATCAGGCCGCGCGGGCCCAGCACCTTACCGAGACGGCCGACCAGCGGCATCATGTCCGGGGTCGCGATGCAGCGGTCGAAATCGATCGTGCCCTTGGACACGGTCTCGACCAGCTCCTCGGCGCCGACGATGTCGGCCCCGGCCTTCTTGGCCTCCTCGGCCTTGGCGCCGCGGGCGAAGACGGCGACGCGCAGGACGCGGCCCGAGCCGTTCGGCAGGTTGCAGACGCCGCGGACCATCTGGTCGGCGTGGCGCGGATCGACACCGAGATTCATCGCGACCTCGACGGTCTCGTCGAATTTCGCGGTGGCGCGATCCTTGATCAGCGCGACGGCCTCGGTGAGCGGGTAGAGCTTGGTGCGGTCGATGCCCTCACGGGCCTTCACGACGCGCTTTGCGACATGTGCCATTTTCGGTTCCCCCTCAGCCCACGACTTCCAGGCCCATGGACCGGGCGGAGCCCTGGATCATGGCCATGGCGGAATCGACGCTGTCGCAGTTCAGATCGGCCATCTTCTTCTCGGCGATCTCCTTGACCTGCGCCTTGGTGACCTTGCCGACATTGCCGCCGCGACCCGGCGTCTTCGAACCCGAAGCGAGGCCGGCGGCCTTCTTCAGGAAATACGAAACCGGCGGCTGCTTCATCTCGAAGGTGAAGGAGCGGTCCTGATACGCGGTGATGATCACCGGAATCGGCATGCCCTTCTCGAGCTGCGCGGTCTTCGCGTTGAAGGCCTTGCAGAATTCCATGATGTTCAGGCCGCGCTGACCGAGCGCGGGACCGATCGGGGGCGACGGATTGGCCGCGCCCGCCGGCACCTGAAGCTTCACGTAGCCCGTGATCTTCTTTGCCATGATGGCTGCTCCCGCCGTCCGCTTCGGAGCCAACCGAAACGACGACGACCCCGCCCGGACATAGCTCGTCCCGGACCGGGGTGGTTGCAGAGCGTGGTGCGGCGAGGAACTCCGGCTGGCGAACCGGCACGCCTCCCACGCATGTGAGGCGCGGCCTATGGCATATTAGACGGCGCAGGGGAAGAGCCTTCCGGCTGCGGCATCTTTGCGGCCGCCGTCGCCTGTCGCCCCGCCCCGCGCTGGATGTAGTCGCCGAGCGCGATGCCGATATGCAGCACGACGAGCGCGATGAGCGCGAAGGCGAGCCAGGCATGGCTCTTGAACAGGAGCTCGGAATACCCCGCCCCTTCCGGCCAGATCGCCGGCAGCGACAGGCCGAAATAGAGGCCTCGCGCCCCGAAATCCGAGACGCCCGCCCATCCCAGCAGCGGCACCAGGATCAGCGCCGCATAGAGCACGCCATGAACCGCGTGGTTGCCGGCGTCCCTATGCCACCGGCCCGTCAGCTTTGTCAGGACGCGATGGCTCATCCTGACCAGCACCAGCCCGAACAGGAGCGCGCCCGCGCTCTTGTGGAGCGTGTAGAGCGCGTCCGCCATCGGTCCGTCGCCGATCTGCTTCATCAGCACACCGGCGCTGAACAGGCAGAAGACCAGCAACGCCGTCGTCCAGTGCAGGAGCTTCGCCAGCATCGGAAAGGGACGCCGCGCAGCCGCCTGCGCCGGAAGGCCCGAAGCCGATTCGGCATAACCGGATGAGACCAGCATGGTCATGCGCTTGCCCGTTGTGTTTCGGTGATGAAGCCATCGACCACCTGGCGCAGTTCCACCGCCTGGCGATCGAGGTCGGCGGAGGCCGACGTCACCACCTCGGCAGTGCGCCGCCAGTCCTCGACCATGCCGGCCACCTGCTCGACCTGCTCGGCCACGAGGCGGACGTCGCCTGCCGTCTTGGTGGTGCTGGAGCTGATCGAGCGCGAGCTCGCATCCTGCTTGCGCGTCAGTTCGGCAATCGAATCCGCGGCGCTCTCGACCTGGTTGACGGAGGTCACCAGCGCGCCGACGCGCATGGTGATGCGCTGCGCCGCGACATTGATCGAATCGAGTCCGAGACGCACTTCGTCGGTCGCCGCCGCCGTGCGGTTGGCCAATTGCTTGACCTCCGAGGCGACAACCGCGAAGCCGCGCCCGCTTTCGCCGGCCCGCGCCGCCTCGATCGTGGCGTTGAGGGCCAGCAGGTTGGTCTGGCTGGCCACCGCGCTGATGATCTTGATGATCGCCGAGATGCTGCCCACCGCCTCGCAAAGCGCCACCGTATCCGCGGTCGCCTCCTCGACGAGCGATTTCGCGGCGTCGGCGACCTGCGTCGTGCGCTGCGCCTCGCTCGCGGTCGTCGTCAGTAGATGGGAGACCTCCGCCAGCGAGCGCGACACGTCGTCGACATGGGCCGAGGCGCGCTGCGTCGACTGGGCCGCCGCCGTCGCATGCTCGTCCACGGAGCCGGAGAACTGCGACAATTGTCCCGACGCGCCCGACATATGCGCGGCGTGCCGCTCCAGAGCCGCCGCGATGGCGGCGATGCGCTGCTGGAACGCCATACCCTGCGCCTGCAGGCGCTCCTGGCGCTCGACTTCGCTCGAAAGCGCGGCCACGCGCCCCCTGGCGGCCGCCTGCTGGACCTGCTCGTCGCGCAGATGCGTCAGCAGCGCCCTGGCCAGCATGCCGATCTCGTCGCGCCGCATCGCCAGCTTGCCGATCCAGCCCTGATCCTGTTCGACGGATCCGAGCGACCGCGCCATGCCGATGATCGGCTTCACCAGCCAGCGATATTCGAGCGAGACGATCAGGACGACGAGGAAGATGCCGAGCAGCGAGAGCAGCATCTTGTTCTGGCGGGCGTTCTCGACATGATAGGCCAGCCTGGCGCTGACATTGCTCATCGCTTCGTTCAGGGCGATGCGCAGTTCGTTGCGCTTGCCCGCCAAGCGCTTCAGGCCCTCGCGGGCCTCGATGTGGTCGGACCCGATATTGCGCGACATCTCACCGAGCAGCTCGACGGCTTCCTGCGCCCGGGCATGCACGGAGCCGTGCAGCCGCACGGCAATCCCAGCCATGGCCTGCGAAACGCTATCCAGATCCGCCCGCACCGGCGCCGGCCCGCTATCGGACAGCAAGGCCGCGACGAGACGTTGATAGGCAGGATCGGCCGATGTCAGCGCGTCGGCGGCGCTCGTATGGGCGACCAGATCGCGCGAGAAGCCCGAAAGCCGCGCCGCGCTGATCAGGTCGGTCGCGGCGAAGAGGCCGGCAAGGATGCCGAGCAGCGCGCCCCACACGGCCAAGCGCTGGCCGACTGTTGCTTTGAAGCTTTTGGGGAACATGCGGTCCGCGCCAGTATCGTCGGCGCAGACCTTGCGTCAGTTCGATTAAAACCCGCTTAAAACCGCGCAACCCCAAGGAGGCCCCAGCAGCGGCCTCGCGGGAGCGTGATCAAAGCTTCTCGACCTGCCCGTATTCGAGCTCGACGGGCGTCGCGCGGCCGAAGATCGAGACCGCGACCTTGAGCCGGGCGCGGGCATGGTCGACATCCTCGACGACGCCGTTGAACGAGGCGAAGGGGCCGTCGGCGACCTTGACCTGCTCGCCGACCTCGAAGACCACAGTCGGCTTCGGCCGCTCGATGCCTTCGGCGACCTGGCCCTTGATCCGCATCGCCTCATGCTCGGGGATCGGCATCGGCTTCGCCTTGTCGGCGCCGAGGAAGCCGGTGACCTTCGGCGTGTTCTTGATGAGATGGTAGACCTCGTCGGTCATCTCGCATTTGACCAGGACATAGCCCGGGAAGAACTTGCGCTCGGCATCGACCTTGCGGCCGCGGCGGACCTCGACGACCTTTTCGGTCGGCACGAGCACTTCCTCGAACTTGTCGGCGAGATTGCGCTGCGCCGCCTGATCGCGGATCGACTGCGCGACCTTGTTCTCGAAATTCGAATAGGCGTGGACGATGTACCAGCGGGTGCTCACGTCAAAACTCCGCATAGAGCCGGATCGGTTCCGGTCGCTTCCGACCGGAAGCGTGAATCCGTCTCAATTCAATAAGACGCATGATATCAGCCGAAAACCGCGCAGCGCTTTTCGGCATCATGCTTACCGTGCGCCGAGGATGAAACCGAGCGACCAGCGAATGACCGTATCGGTGAAAAGGAAGAACAGGCTGGCGACGACGACCATGGCCAGCACGAGGCCGGTGGTGATCAGCGTCTCGCGGCGCGAGGGCCAGGTCACCTTGGACGCTTCGGAACGGACGTCCTGCAGGAAGCTGAACGGATTGGTCTTGGCCATCGGGCGGTCACCTCGGGTTCCGGACCGCCATCCGGCAGGCGCCGAAGGAGCGATTCGTCACGTCCTGAAAGATTCGCGGCGCGGGGCCCAGGGAGCCGCGCGCCGTCATGAGGAGCCTCTTACAACGCTCCGGCGCGTTAGCCAAGCGCTTTTGAGCCGGAGAACCTCCTGCCTCAGCCGGCCTCCGGCTTGCGGCAAGCGATCAGCAGAAAGGGCGGACGGCCGCGCTCGCGAGCCCATTCGGGATTGGCCGCGACCTGCTCGGGACTTGGGGCCCACTCTTCGAGATGGCTGAGGCTGAAGCCGGCCCGCAACAGGATGCCGAGATAGGTCCCGATCGTCCGATGCTGCTTGATGACGCCGTCGGCCAGCCAGTCGGTGCGCCGCGGCCCCTCGTCGAGATAGGCGTCGAGCGGCCAGGTCTCGTGCCCGCTCGCGTCGGAACGCCAGTTCGGGCTGCTCGGCGCAGTGAAGATCGGATGCTCGACCGAGCAGACGAGGGCGCCGCCCGGGCTCAACGCCGCGTGGACGGAAGCGATCAGCCCCTCCAGATCGCGCAGATAGTGGAAGGCGAGCGAGCTATAGGCGAGATCGAAGGCGTCTGCCTCCGGCCGGAACCGCTCCAGGTCGGCCTTGAGATAGGACACCGCCGGATCCCGCGTTTCGGCCCGGGCGCGTGCCAGCATCTTCTCGGAAAGCTCGACGCCGAGAACGCTGGCGGCGCCCTCTCCGGCGGCCCAGCGACAGAACCAGCCGAAGCCGCAGCCGAGATCGAGCACCCGCTTGCCGCGAACCGCTGGCAGCAGGCGGCGCAGCGAAGCCCATTCCGGCGCGCCGTCGAGCCCATGGACGGAACGTGGAAGCTGGCTGTAGCCTTGGAAAAAGGTCTCGTCGTCGTAGATGTTCTGCGTCATCGCAGCACGACCGTGAGACTGGCAGGGGCGGCAGGGCTCGAACCTGCGACACCCGGTTTTGGAGACCGGTACTCTACCAACTGAGCTACACCCCTGTAGTCGCGCAGTGCTTTGCCCCAAGAGGCCGGCGTTTTCAAGTCGAAATCACGGCCACGACATCGGCGCGTCGCGTTCATGCTCACAGATCAGCGGCGCCGGCGGCCTTCTCGCGATACGGCCCGAGCTGCTCGGCATATTTCTGGACGAGCCTGAGCCCGAATTCGGTGGGCCGCATGGCGGGGGCGCGGTCATGGATCTCGATCCCGGCGCGCGCGCCCATGATGCGCTTGCCGTAGCAGATCAGGCTTTCGATCGACTGCATGATGAAGGTGATCGCCGGCAGCACCCCGTGATAGGCCGCTTCCGCACCGGCCTCATCGCCGGCGATGTAATGCTCGTAGGTCCGCACCGAATGGTCGATCGTGTCGGGCGCCAGGATCAGCCCGACGCAGCCGGCCTTGAGGTTGTCGATCAGCTCGAGCCCGCCGCGTCCGTTCAGGATCGGCAGCCGCTCCTGCGTGACCTCGATCAGATGCCTGATCTCGACCGCCGGCCCCTCGCCCTTGATCAGGCAGATATTGGGATGCTGCTTGACGAGCTCGCGGATGTCCTCGGCCGAGAGCCCACGGCCCATATAGGCCGGCGCGTTCTGGATCGCGACCGGAAGCGATGTCGTCTCGGCGACGCGCCCGAAGAAGCGGATATATTCGGCCGCACCGAAGGAGCCGACCGGCGGTGGCTGCAGGATCACCCAATCGGCCTTCGCCGCCTCCGCCGCCTTGACCTGCTCGACCTGCTCGGCAACCGACGCGCCGAAGATAGTGAAGGCGAGCGGCAGCTTGCCGCCGGTATCCTCCGAGACCCACTCCATCACCGCGCGGCGCTCGGGCACGGTGAGCTTCGAGACCTCCGTCGCCAGCCCCAGCGCCGCCATGCCGTGCACGCCCTGCTCCAGGCAGAGCTCGGTCTGGCGGCGCATCGCCGCGCGGTCGAGACGCTCCTGCGCGTCGAACAGCGCAAAGACGATCGCGTGAATGCCTGGAAACGGCGCCTTGAAACCCATCGAACCCTCCCTGCGTCGGGGCGGCCAAGGTCCGGGCTCCATCCATGCAGGCCCGGCACATCCGCCCGTTTCGCCACACTAGAGCACGATGCCGACGCTGCGCCGATGCCGCTGACGCAAGCCCCCTACCCGGCTGCGTCGGCCCGAACGAAAAAGGGCGGCGTTGCCGCCGCCCTTCCCCGATTTCAGCCCTGACCTTGAAGATCAGGCGATGATGCTTGCGACGACGCCGGCACCGACGGTGCGTCCGCCTTCGCGGATGGCGAAGCGCAGCTTCTCCTCCAT
>NZ_JBHYEM010000044.1:0-9714 GCF_051860145.1 Allobosea sp.
TACATGCTGAAGCTGCACCACCTGGTCGACGACAAGATCCACGCCCGTTCGATCGGCCCGTACTCGCTGGTCACCCAGCAGCCGCTCGGCGGCAAGGCGCAGTTCGGCGGTCAGCGTTTCGGCGAGATGGAGGTGTGGGCGCTCGAAGCCTATGGCGCCGCCTACACGCTGCAGGAAATGCTGACGGTGAAGTCGGACGACGTGGCCGGCCGCACGAAGGTCTACGAGTCGATCGTGCGCGGCGAGGACAATTTCGAGGCGGGCATCCCGGAGAGCTTCAACGTGCTCGTCAAGGAGATGCGCTCGCTCGGCCTCAATGTCGAACTGATCAACAACAAGCCGAAGCCGGGCGAATTGCCGCCGGCCGAAGCCGCGGAATAAGGCGCTGGCCCTTAAGGGCAGCGCTCAGGACGAACACAGCATGCCGGCGACACTCACGCCGCCGGCCGATCGCATGAAGGCCGGGCAGGGCGGTTCCAGACCCCCGCCGGCGGCAGGAGACGGGCGATGAAGCAAGAGGTCATGAATCTTTTCGGGCAGCAGCCGCAGCCGCAGGGCTTCGATGCGATCCGCATCTCGATCGCGAGCCCGGAAAAGATCCTGTCCTGGTCCTATGGCGAGATCAAGAAGCCTGAGACCATCAATTACCGGACCTTCAAGCCCGAGCGCGACGGTCTGTTCTGCGCCCGGATCTTTGGGCCGATCAAGGACTACGAGTGCCTGTGCGGCAAGTACAAGCGCATGAAGTTCAAGGGCGTGATCTGCGAGAAGTGCGGCGTGGAAGTCACGCTCGCCCGGGTCCGGCGCGAGCGCATGGGCCATATCGAGCTCGCCGCGCCGGTCGCCCATATCTGGTTCCTGAAGTCGCTGCCCTCGCGCATCGGCCTCCTGATGGACATGCCGCTCAAGGAACTCGAGCGCGTGCTCTATTTCGAGTCCTATGTCGTGATCGAGCCGGGCCTGACGCCGCTGAAGGACCGTCAGCTCCTGTCCGAGGAGGAGTATGTCCGCTGCCAGGAAGAATACGGCGCTGACACCTTCACCGCGATGATCGGCGCGGAAGCGATCCGCGAGATGCTGCGCGCGCTCGATCTCGACAAGATCAACATGGACCTGAAGCACGAGATCGCGACGACGACCTCGGAGCTGAAGCCGAAGAAGCTGATGAAGCGCCTCAAGATCATCGAGGCGTTCCAGGAGTCGGGCAACAAGCCGGAATGGATGGTGATGACCATCATCCCGGTGATTCCGCCCGACCTGCGTCCGCTGGTGCCGCTCGATGGCGGCCGCTTCGCGACCTCGGACCTGAACGATCTCTATCGCCGCGTCATCAACCGCAACAACCGCCTGAAGCGGCTGATCGAGCTGCGCGCGCCCGACATCATCATCCGCAACGAGAAGCGGATGCTGCAGGAATCGGTCGATGCGCTGTTCGACAACGGCCGTCGCGGCCGGGTCATCACGGGCGCCAACAAGCGCCCGCTGAAGTCGCTCGCCGACATGCTGAAGGGCAAGCAGGGCCGGTTCCGCCAGAACCTGCTCGGCAAGCGCGTCGACTATTCCGGCCGCTCGGTCATCGTCGTCGGCCCGGAGATGAAGCTGCACCAGTGCGGGCTGCCGAAGAAGATGGCGCTCGAGCTGTTCAAGCCGTTCATCTATGCGCGCCTCGACGCCAAGGGCTACTCGACCACGGTCAAGCAGGCCAAGAAGCTGGTCGAGAAGGAGAAGCCGGAGGTCTGGGACATCCTGGACGAGGTCATCCGCGAGCATCCGGTGCTGCTGAACCGCGCGCCGACGCTGCATCGCCTCGGCATCCAGGCCTTCGAGCCGGTGCTGATCGAGGGCAAGGCGATCCAGCTGCATCCGCTGGTCTGCGCCGCGTTCAACGCCGATTTCGACGGCGACCAGATGGCCGTGCACGTCCCGCTGTCGCTCGAGGCGCAGCTGGAAGCGCGCGTGCTGATGATGTCGACCAACAACATCCTGCACCCGGCGAACGGCCTGCCGATCATCGTGCCGTCGCAGGACATCGTGCTCGGGCTCTACTACCTCTCCATCGTCTCCGACGGCGAGCCGGGCCAGGGCAAGATCTTCGGCGATTTCGGCGAGCTCGAATATGCGCTGCACGAGAAGGTCGTGACGCTGCATTCGAAGATCAAATACCGCTGGACCGGCGTTGGTGAGGACGGCAAGTCCTACACCAAGATCTACGACACCACGCCCGGCCGCGTGATCCTCTCGACCGCTCTGCCGAAGCACCCGGCGATGACCTTCGACGTCAGCAACCGCCTGATGACCAAGAAGGAAATCTCCGCGATGATCGACGCCGTCTATCGCGGCTGCGGTCAGAAGGAATCGGTGATCTTCTGCGACCGCATCATGTCGCTCGGTTTCACTCACGCCTTCAAGGCGGGCATCTCGTTCGGCAAGGACGACATGGTCGTGCCGGAGAACAAGTGGGAGATCGTCGATACGACCCGCGCGCTCGCCAAGGATTACGAGCAGCAGTACCAGGACGGCCTGATCACCCAGGGCGAGAAGTACAACAAGGTCGTTGACGCCTGGGCGAAGTGCTCCGACAAGCTCGCCCAGGAGATGATGGCCCGCATCTCGACCGTGAAGAAGGACGAGAACGGTCGCGACAAGCCCATCAACTCGATCTACATGATGTCGCACTCGGGCGCCCGCGGCTCGCCGGCGCAGATGAAGCAGCTCGCGGCGATGCGCGGCCTGATGGCCAAGCCCTCGGGCGAGATCATCGAGAGCCCGATCATCTCGAACTTCAAGGAAGGCCTGGACGTGCTCGAGTACTTCAACTCGACGCACGGCGCCCGCAAGGGCCTCGCCGACACCGCGCTCAAGACGGCGAACTCGGGTTATCTCACCCGCCGCCTCGTCGACGTGGCGCAGGACGCGATCATCTCGGAGGTCGATTGCGGCTCGGATAACGGCATCAAGATGCGCGCCATCATCGATGCCGGCCAGGTCGTCGCTTCGCTCGGCATCCGCATCCTCGGCCGTTCGGCGGCGGAGGACGTCACCGATATCGACGGCAAGGTCCTGGTGCCGAAGGGCACGATGATCGAGGAGAGCCATATCGAGGCGATCAACGCCGCCGGCGTCCAGGAGGTGAAGATCCGTTCGGTTCTGACCTGCGAGACCAAGAACGGCGTCTGCGCCACCTGCTACGGGCGCGATCTTGCCCGCGGCACGCCCGTCAACATGGGCGAGGCGGTCGGTGTCATCGCGGCGCAGTCGATCGGCGAGCCGGGTACGCAGCTCACCATGCGCACCTTCCACATCGGCGGCGCCGCCACGATCGCGGACCAGTCCTTCGTCGAGTCCAATTTCGAGGGCACGGTGAAGATGCGCAACCGCAACGCGGCGCGCAACTCGGATGGCGATCTGATCGCCATGGCGCGCAACATCGCGATCGTCATCGTCGGTCCCGACGGGGCGGAGCGCGCGGTCCATCGCGTCCAGTTCGGCTCGAAGCTCCGGGTCGACGAGGGCGACAAGGTCAAGCGCGGCCAGCGCCTGATCGAGTGGGATCCCTATTCCCGCCCGATCCTGGCGGAGGTCGACGGCACGGTCGGCTACGAGGACCTCGTGGACGGCATGTCGATCACCGAGACGACCGACGAGGCGACCGGCATCTCCAAGCGCGTCGTCATCGACTGGCGCGGCTCGGCCCGTACGTCGGACCTGCGTCCCGCGCTCACAGTGCACGGCCCGGACGGCAAGATCGCCAAGCTCGCGCGCGGCGGCGAGGCCCGTTACATCCTGCCCGTCGACGGCATCATCTCGATGGAGCCGGGTGCCTCGATCAAGGCAGGCGACGTGCTGGCCCGTGTCTCGACCGACTCGGCCAAGACCCGCGACATCACCGGCGGTCTGCCGCGGGTGGCGGAGCTGTTCGAGGCGCGTCGTCCGAAGGATGCGGCGATCATCGCCGAGAAGGCCGGCGTCATCGGCTTCGGCAAGGACTACAAGAACAAGCGCCGCGTCACGCTCACCCCGCATGACGGCTCGGACGGGCTCGAGTACCTGATCCCGAAGGGCAAGCACATCCATCTCCAGGACGGCGACGTCGTCGAGATGGGCGACTACATTCTCGACGGCAACCCGGCCCCGCACGACATCCTGGCGATCAAGGGCGTCGAGGAGCTCGCGGCCTATCTCGTCAACGAGATCCAGGAGGTCTATCGCCTCCAGGGCGTGGGCATCAACGACAAGCACATCGAGGTCATCGTCCGGCAGATGCTGCAGAAGGTCGAGATCACCGAATCCGGCGATACCGACATTCTCACCGGCGACCAGATCGATCGGATCGAGCTGGAAGAGGTGAACGCCAAGATGAAGGAGGAGGGCAAGAAGCCGGCAAGCGGCGTTCCGGTCCTGCTCGGCATCACCAAGGCGAGCTTGCAGACCCGCTCCTTCATCTCGGCGGCGTCTTTCCAGGAGACCACCCGCGTCCTCACCGAGGCGGCGGTCAACGGCAAGTACGACACGCTGGAAGGCCTCAAGGAGAACGTCATCGTCGGCTCGCTCATCCCGGCCGGCACTGGCGCCCAGGTTGCCCGCATCAAGCAGGTGGCTCTGCGCCGCGACGATCTCATCGTCGGCCAGAAGGCGGACGCTGCCGCCAAGGCCGCGGCAGCCGCCGCCGTCCTTCCGGCCGCCGAATAAGGCGCCCGTCGAACCATCACTGCGAAAGGGCCGCCTTCGGGCGGCCCTTTTCATTTGGGGCGCAGCAACCGGCCGAGCCACAAACCTGTATACGAAAGTCGCTACCCTTCCGCCGTTCGATCGTGATCTAACGGTTCGACCGGTGCCGGAGGGTAAGCCCATGGATGGTCAGCGTTTCATCGTCGCGGTGGAAGCAATCTATGCCGCCGCGTCCATGCCGTCTCTATGGCCGGACGCGCTCGACGCGATTGCCGCCTGTTTCGACGATGTGGGGTCGCTGCTGATCTACCAGCGCGACGACGGCAGCTACGGGACAATCGTCTCGCCGGCTCTCGCCGAAGGGCAACTCGAATACGAGCGGGACGAATGGTGGCGGCACGACATCCGCTTCGCCCGCTCCCATGAACGCGGATATCTGGCCCGGACCGACGCCATCACCGAGCGCCATATCGCAACGCCGGACGAGCTCGAGACGTTTCCCTTCTATACCGGCTTCCTCAAGCGTCTCGGCCTGAAATGGTTCGCCGGAATCGGCATCTCGCCGGACCCCCATGTCGCGGTCGCGCTCTCCGTGCAGCGGCTCGAGACGAAGCCGGCTTTCTCGGATGCCGAGCTCGAGGCGCTGGCCCGCCTCGGCCGCCATGTCGAGAACGCGCTCAGGCTGGGCATCCGGCTCATCAACGCGGAAGCGTCGCAGCTGACGCTGACGGACGTGCTGGCGCGGCTCGGCGTCGGGGTCTTCCTGCTCGACGGGGCCGGGCGCGTGATCTTCGCCAACCCGGCCGCGGAACAGCTCGGCGGCGATAGCCTGGTGGTGTCGCGGGGGCGCCTGACGGCCCGCATGGCGCCGCAAAAGGAGATGCTGCGCGCCGCCATTGCGGCGGCGGGCGACAGGACGGCGGAAAGCCTCAGCGCCCCGCCGCGGCCGGTGCTCGTGCCGGGGGTGGAGCGGGAAGGGGTCCTCGCGGTCCATATCCTGCCGGTCCGTCCGGCGGCGGGCAACGATATCGAGCGCCTGCTGGCCGATGTGAGCGCGATCGCCGTCGTCACCAGCGCCCAGCCCGGTGAGCCGGCCGACCCGGCCCTGGTGCGCGATCTTTTCGGGCTGACACTGGCGGAGGCCCGGATCGCGGCGCTGGTCGGGGCCGGGCTTGCGCCGCGCAATGCCTCGCAGGCGCTCGGCATCTCCGAGGAAACCACGCGCACGACCCTGAAACGCGTGTTCGCGAAGGTCGGGGTCTCGCGGCAGAGCGAGCTCACGGCCCTGCTGACGCGACTCGTCTTGCGGTAGGCCCATCGAGGCGGCCAAGTCCTGCTCCGGACGGGGAGGATCGAAGACGTAAGGGCCGCCGCCTCCCAAACGGGAGTTGTCCGCAGCCCTCTCCCTGGAATCAATGGAAACGGGGGGTGAGCCATGGTGTTGCGTGAGGTATCGCTTTGTCTGGCGTTGATGGCGTTGGTCGTGTTCACCTTGAGCCGCTTGCCGAGTTCTCTGGCGCCATGACCGTTCTCAGGCGCTGTGAACGCGTCCGCGCCGCTGAATGACGACAGGCCCGGATTCGGGGTTGACGCGAATCCTTACCTGAGTCATAAGCGCGCCACTGTCGACGGTTGTCGGACACGTTTGTCGCTTGCCTTCGTTGCGAGCGAATTTCGCGACCGAAACTCCGTCGTAATTCCTGCGTCGATTGACGACATGGCGAGATGCATGAATGCGGGCCTGTTCCGTGTTCCTCTGCTTGGCAAGCGCGCCTGAGGCACCCTAGCGGAGTGCCGATGGCGCGGCTTCGTTTATGGCATGTCTGCGAAAGGCGCGGGGAGAGACCAAAAGATTTTCCAAACGCTCATGGGAGCGAGAGGCCAGAATGCCGACAATCAGCCAGCTGATCCGCAAGCCGCGCTCGCCCGTCAAGGCGCGCAACACCGCTCCGGCGCTCGAGAACTGCCCGCAGAAGCGCGGCGTGTGCACGCGCGTCTATACGACGACCCCAAAGAAGCCGAACTCGGCGCTTCGTAAGGTCGCCAAGGTGCGCCTGACCAACGGCTTCGAGGTGATCGGCTATATCCCGGGTGAAGGCCACAACCTGCAGGAGCACTCGGTGGTCATGATCCGCGGCGGTCGCGTCAAGGACTTGCCCGGCGTGCGCTACCACATCCTGCGCGGCGTGCTCGACACCCAGGGCGTCAAGAACCGCAAGCAGCGCCGTTCGAAATACGGCGCCAAGCGTCCGAAGTAATTTTCCTGCCCGACCGGCGGGGCGAGATGCCCCAGCCGGTTCGCAGCTTTTGAGATTTGACCGGAGACTAGACGATGTCCCGCCGCCACAGTGCTGAAAAACGCGAAGTTATCCCGGACCCGAAGTTCGGCGATATCGTGGTCACGAAGTTCATGAACTCCGTGATGTACGAAGGCAAGAAGTCGACCGCCGAGCGGATCGTCTATGGCGCCTTCGACATCATCGAGGGCAAGGCCAAGACCGACCCGCTCGCAGTGTTCAAGCAGGCGCTCGAGAACGTCGCCCCGGCGATCGAGGTGCGTTCGCGTCGCGTCGGTGGCGCGACCTACCAGGTTCCGGTCGAGGTTCGTACCGAGCGCCGTCAGGCGCTGGCGATCCGCTGGCTGATCACGGCCGCGCGCGGCCGCAACGACAAGACCATGGTCGAGCGTCTTTCGGCCGAGCTGATGGATGCAGCCAATAACCGCGGCAACGCGGTGAAGAAGCGCGAAGACACGCACCGGATGGCGGAAGCCAACCGCGCCTTCTCGCACTACCGCTGGTAATCCGCGGCACCTGACGGAAAGAACAGAGCACTCTCATGCCCCGCTCCCATCCCATCGACCGCTATCGCAATTTCGGCATCATGGCCCACATTGATGCCGGGAAGACGACGACGACCGAGCGCATCCTGTTTTACACGGGCAAGTCGCACAAGATCGGCGAAGTCCATGATGGCGCGGCCACCATGGACTGGATGACGCAGGAGCAGGAGCGTGGCATCACGATCACCTCCGCCGCGACGACCTGCCTGTGGCGCGACCATCGCCTGAACATCATCGACACCCCCGGCCACGTCGACTTCACCATCGAGGTCGAGCGTTCGCTGCGCGTGCTCGACGGCGCCGTCTGCGTGCTCGACGGCAACC
The DNA here is from genome assembly GCF_051860145.1 of Allobosea sp. Lineage (GTDB taxonomy): Bacteria > Pseudomonadota > Alphaproteobacteria > Rhizobiales > Beijerinckiaceae > Allobosea. The sequence continues at coordinate 7,835 of NZ_JBHYEM010000044.1, forward strand.
AGGGCGTCGAGCCCCAGACCGAGACCGTCTGGCGCCAGGCCGACAAGTACGACGTTCCGCGCGTCGTCTTCGTCAACAAGATGGACAAGATCGGCGCCGATTTCTATCGCTGCGTCCAGGACATCATCGACCGCGTCGCCGGCAAGCCCGTCTGCCTGCAGATCCCGATCGGTTCGGAGTCGGATTTCGCCGGCGTCATCGACCTGATCAAGATGAAGGCGATCGTCTGGGACGGCGAGGCGCTGGGCGCCTCGTTCGCCGAGAAGGACATCCCGGCCGATCTCGCCGACAAGGCCGCCGAGTACCGCAACAAGCTGGTCGAAGCCGCCGTCGAGATGGACGATGCGGCGATGGAGGCCTATCTCGAAGGCACCGAGCCGGATGCCGAGACCCTGCGCAGGCTGGTCCGCACCGCGGTGCAGCGTCGCGCCTTCCATCCCGTGCTCTGCGGCTCGGCCTTCAAGAACAAGGGCGTGCAGCCCCTGCTCGACGCGGTCGTCGACTTCCTGCCCTCGCCGGTCGATCGCGGCGAGATCAAGGGCATCGACTTCAAGACCGAGGAAGAGACCGTTCGTCATCCGACGGACGAGGATCCCTTCTCCATGCTCGCCTTCAAGATCATGGACGACCCCTTCGTCGGCACGATCACCTTCTGCCGCGTCTATTCGGGCAAGGTCGAGACCGGCGCCGGCGTGATCAACTCGACGCGCGACAAGAAAGAACGCGTCGGCCGCATGCTGCTGATGCACGCGAATAACCGCGAGGACATCAAGGAGGCCTTCGCCGGCGACATCGTCGCCCTGGCCGGCCTCAAGGATGTCCGCACCGGCGACACGCTGTGCGACCCGCTGAAGCCCGTCATCCTGGAGCGGATGGAGTTCCCCGAGCCGGTCATCACGATCGCGATCGAGCCGAAGTCCAAGGCCGACCAGGAGAAGCTGGGCCTGGCCCTGTCGAAGCTCGCGAACGAGGACCCGTCCTTCCGCGTCTCGACCGACCAGGAGAGCGGCCAGACCATCCTCAAGGGGATGGGCGAGCTGCATCTCGACATCAAGGTCGACATCCTGAAGCGCACCTACAAGGTCGACGCCAATATCGGCGCGCCGCAGGTCGCCTATCGCGAGACGCTGACCAAGAAGGCCGAAATCGACTACACCCACAAGAAGCAGACCGGCGGTACGGGCCAGTTCGCCCGCGTCAAGCTGGTGATCGAGCCGAACGAGACCGGCAAGGGCTTCGAGTTCGAGTCGAAGGTCGTCGGCGGCTCGGTGCCGAAAGAGTATATCCCCGGCGTCGAGAAGGGCCTCAACTCGGTCATCGGTTCCGGCGTGCTCGCCGGCTTCCCGGTCGTCGATGTCAAGGTCACGCTGATCGACGGCGCCTTCCACGAGGTCGACTCGTCGGCTCTCGCCTTCGAGATCGCATCGCGCGCCGCTCTGCGTGAAGGCCTGCAGAAGGGCGGTTCGGTCCTGCTCGAGCCGATCATGAAGGTCGAGGTCGTGACCCCGGAAGATTATACCGGCTCGGTCATCGGCGACCTGAATTCGCGGCGCGGCCAGATCCAGGGCCAGGACATGCGCGGCAACGCGGTCGTCGTGAATGCGATGGTGCCGCTCGCCAACATGTTCGGCTATGTCAACCAGCTGCGCTCGTTCAGCCAGGGACGCGCCAACTACACGATGCAGTTCGACCACTATGAGCAGGTTCCTTCGGCGGTCGCCGCCGAGGTCCAGGCCAAATACGCCTGATCCTGCAACCCATTCGACTGAACACTTGAACAAGATTTGACGGACGGAGGCTACGATGGCCAAAGAGAAATTCGCTCGCAACAAGCCGCATTGCAACATCGGGACGATTGGTCACGTCGACCATGGCAAGAC
>NZ_JBHYEM010000045.1:0-1074 GCF_051860145.1 Allobosea sp.
TAGCTCAGGCGTCTAGTAAGCAAGAGCGCCCTCTCTTTGAGGCGCGGGTAGCTGTCGCGTCTCAAAAGTTCCGGCGAGCGCTCAGCGCCTTCTCGATCTTGCGATCCGTCTTGTACTGGCTGAGCGCATACACGGCCCAGATGGCAGCCGGCAGCCAGCCGATGAGGGTGACCTGCAAAATCAAGCAGATGATGCCCGCGATCGGACGGCCGATCGTGAAGAAGGCGACGAAGGGAAGAAGTATGGCCAGGATGAGACGCAAGGTGTTTTCTCCGTGGTTGATCTGGACATGATCCTGCCAAAGTACGGGCCGGCAGACCATAGCTTCTCCTCAGGACCAGTCCGCCCACCAGCTTGCCAGGGGTATTGGGCTGCTGCCGGTTTCGTTGACACCGACCTAAGCTTGTTGAGCTTGTTCGAACTGTACGGGACTGACGTAGCCCAGCGTCGAGTGTCGGCGCGTTGGGTTGTAGAAGCGCTCGATGTAGTCGAACACGTCTGCGCGAGCGTGCTGCCTGCTGCGGTACACCTTCCTGGCCGTGCGCTCGGTCTTCATTGAACTGAAGAAGCTCTCCATGGCCGAGTTGTCCCAGACCTCACCTGCTCTGCTCATGCTGCAGGTGATGCCCTGCTCGCGCAGTAACTGCTGGAAGTGCGCGCTGGTGTACTGACTGCCCTGATCCGAGTGATGCAGCAGCGCCACCGGTTTGCCCCGGCGCCATATGGCCATCATCAGCGCGTCCACCACGAGTTGCGAAGTCATGCTCTCTTGCATCGACCAGCCCACGATGCGACGCGAGTACAGGTCCAGCACCGCTGCCACATACAGCCAGCCTTCGGCTGTCCATATGTAGGTGAAGTCGGCCACCCACTTCTGGTTCGGTGCATCGGCCTGGAACTGGCGCTCCAGTACATTGTCGGCCACCGCGCAGCGCTCGCCGCGGTCCTTTGGCAAGCCCCGGCGCCTGGGACGGGCACGAAGCGCCTGCTCTCGCATGAGCCGCTCGATGCGGTGCAGGCCACAAGGGTGATCCTGCTCAAGCACATCGCGCCACACGCGTCTGGCGCCGTAGG
>NZ_JBHYEM010000046.1:0-460 GCF_051860145.1 Allobosea sp.
GTGGCAAAGCCGGATGGTGGGGTCCTGGACAGCGCAGATATCTAACGCGTGCTGGCAGCGTGCCCGGAACCGGCAGCCCGAGGGTGGCGCGACCAGATTGGGCACAACGCCGGGGATAGAGGACAAGCGTTCGTTGCCCTCACTCAAGCTCTTCAGAGAGGCGAGCAGTCCTTGCGAGTAAGGGTGCTGTGGTCGCTCGAAGAAGTCATGGACGTCGGCATGCTCAATGACCTGGCCAGCATACATCACATAGACCCGATCACAGACATTTGCCACCACGCCGAGGTCGTGGGTAATGAGGACGAGCCCCATCTGCCGCTCGGTAACGAGCTGTCGCAGGAGCTGCAGGATCTGTTTCTGGGTCGTGACATCCAGCGCCGTGGTCGGTTCATCGGCGATGAGAAGCTGTGGCTCGCAGGCAAGCGCCATGGCGATCAGCGCGCGCTGGCGCAAGCCACCA
>NZ_JBHYEM010000046.1:470-996 GCF_051860145.1 Allobosea sp.
GGCGATCTGCGCAGCGGTCAGCGCCTCGCGCACGGCTTGTTGCAAAGCGCCCCCGGCGAGTTTCTTATGGGCGCGAACCACCTCGGCGATCTGATCGCCAATGCGCATCAGAGGATCGAGGTGGCTCATCGGATCCTGGAAGATCATCGCGATGCGTGCGCCACGCATCCTGCGCATTTCAGCATCCGACAATGTGAGAAGGTCGGTGCCCGCAAAACGGATATAGCCTGAGGTTACCTTGTCGATTGGACGCGGCAGAACGCGCATGATCGCCTGGACGCACGGTAAACCCGACATTGTGGAGTGCATGCACCGTGCCTTTGCGTGTGCGCAGCTCAGTCGTAAGACCCGCAACACGCAGCAGGGCATCAGTCTTGGCGCTCACGGAAGTCAGACTATTCATGGCCGCGCACCGCATCGTTGAAGGCATCGGCAACCAGGTTGAGGCTGATGGCCAGAGCAGAAAGAACCAGACCGGGGAACACCGCGCTCCACCAGGCGAGCCCAAGCAGTCCATAGGCATCCT
>NZ_JBHYEM010000047.1:0-517 GCF_051860145.1 Allobosea sp.
CGTACCACCGATGAAGTGCCGTCGGCATTGGTTTTCACGACAGCGGATGTTGCGCCAGACGTGACCGCCGGCTTGATTACATAGTCGTTGCCCATGATGTCCCCCCTGACGAGCGCATCATCAGTCCTTACGGAAGAATATCAAGGCTTGTTTTACGGCTGCGCCTGCTCTTGTTTGTCGCCTGGGCAGTATATATCGCGAAGCGGACATGCGCTGCGACCTTGGACGCCGCGTGGCTCCCCTTGCCACGCCGCCTTCCCTTACGGCCCTGTGAGCCTCCTCGCCACGCTAGGTAGGAGAATCATTGATCATAACCAGACCAGCCTTCAAATATTCGGTCGCGCGCTGCTCGAAGAAGTTAAAGCATTTTCGAGCGAAGTGGGTACCGGTTAGCGTGAAGAAAATGCGATAAACAAGAGTTTAGAGAAATTTCGCGCTTCGGAGAAACGCGGAATTGCTCAGGCGCGCGACCAGTTCTCGGCGCCGATCACACGGTCGTAGATCGATTACTGCTCCT
>NZ_JBHYEM010000047.1:527-812 GCF_051860145.1 Allobosea sp.
GATGAGCTCGCCCCAGATGCGGCCGCGTGCATGCACCAGCGCGCCACCCTCGTTGAGCTTTCCCAGCTTGACGGGTGCGAACCCGAGTTGTTTGGCCAAACCCGCCACGGGAGCGGTCGCGTCCTCGTCGTCGCTCGACAGAAAGACGACCCGGTAGCCGCCTTCGACGATCGGATCGGCAGCCAGGGTGGCCGCAATCAGGTGATTGAACCCTTTGACGAGCTTGGCGCCGGTGAACGCCTTCGCGACGAAGGCGGAGGACGGGAGACCGTCCAGCTCTTCAGG
>NZ_JBHYEM010000048.1:0-798 GCF_051860145.1 Allobosea sp.
AGCACTTCGAGCTCTTCCCACACCTGAGCGTGATGGAGAACCTCGTACTGGCGCAAGTTCAGGTGCTCAAACGCTCGCGTGCAGAAGCGGTCGAGCGCGGGCTGCGCATGCTCGATCGTGTGGGCTTGTCGATTCACAAGGACAAGTTCCCGGGCCAGCTCTCCGGTGGCCAGCAACAGCGCGTCGCGATCGCGCGGGCGCTGTCGATGGATCCGATCGTCATGCTGTTCGATGAGCCGACCTCGGCGCTCGACCCGGAGATGGTGGGCGAGGTCCTCGACGTCATGGTGAAGCTCGCACGCGAAGGCATGACGATGATGGTGGTGACCCACGAGATGGGGTTTGCTCGGCAGGTCAGCGACCGGGTGATCTTCATGGACCACGGGCGCATCGTCGAGGACTGCTCGAGCGAAGAGTTCTTCGGGCGTCCCCAGAGCCGGGCGCCGCGCGCGCAAGACTTCCTCTCCAAGATCCTCGCGCACTGAGGGTCGAAGAACCATCGAACCCATTTCCAGACAAGCTCAACCACCCCGAGGAATCACATGAAATCGATCAAGACATTGGTGCTCGCCAGCACCCGGGCGTTCTCGGGCCTGGCCCTTGCACACGGCGATGAGGATCACAGCGCGTCGAGCGGACCGGTACGCAAGGAACAAAAGAGCTGGGGTATCGCGGGCGATGCGAGCGCGGCCAAACGAACGCTGGAATTCAAGATGAGCGACAGCATGCGCTTCACACCCGATCGAATCCAGGTCAAGCAGGGCGAAACCGTCCGGCTGTCCATTCGCAATGAAGGAC
>NZ_JBHYEM010000049.1:0-792 GCF_051860145.1 Allobosea sp.
GTCTATGGTATGACGCGGCTTGCCGAAGAGGCTCCTGCCGCCGCCGAACCTCTTGCTGAGTTCCCGCATCTCGATCGCGTGAGCCGTCATGACGTCCCCGCCTCCCTCTGGAAAAGCGCGGCCATGCGGTCGAGGAAACGGCTTCCGCTTCCCAGTTCCGGGACGCAGGCGATCAGCCGTTTCGTATAGGCATGCTGCGGATTGGCGAGCACCGCCCGCGCTTCGCCGGTCTCGACGATCTCCCCGTCCTTCATGACGGCCACGCGGTCGCAGATTTCCGACACGACGCCGAAATCGTGCGTGATGAAGACAAGCGCCATGCCGCGTTCGCGCTGAAGAGCGCGCATCAGTTCCAGGATACGCGCCTGCACGGTCACGTCGAGGGCGGTGGTCGGCTCGTCGGCGATGATGAGATCAGGATCGTTAGCGAGCGCCATGGCAATGCCGACGCGCTGGCGCTGGCCGCCCGAAAGCTGGTGCGGGTAGTGGCCGGCACGGGCGCGGGCCTCGGGGATGCCGACCTTGTCGAGCAGCGCGATCGCTTTTTCGCGGCGCTCTGTCGCGCCGAGCGGCTGGTGGGCGGCGATCGCCTCCTCCACCTGGCGTCCGATTGCCATCATGGGGTGCAGCGTCGTCAGCGGGTCCTGGAAGACATAGGCGACGCGGGCTCCCCGGCTGGCGATGAGGCGCGTCGGCGGCATGGCCAGCACTTCTTCGCCCTTCAGGTAGATTGCCCCGTTGCGGATTATTCCGGGCGGCGTGGCGACTAGTCCCATTTCGGTAAGGGCGGTC
>NZ_JBHYEM010000050.1:0-441 GCF_051860145.1 Allobosea sp.
CGACCAGAACGCCATCCTTGGTGGCGACCAGGTCCGGCTCGATGAAGTCGGCGCCCTGTTCGATCGCGAGCTTGTAGGATTCGAGCGTGTGCTCGGGCCGGTGGCCGCTCGCGCCGCGATGCCCGACGATCAGCGGCTTCTTGCCGTCGAGGGTCGGAGCGGTCTGGGCGGCGCCCGGCGTGACGGCGCCGAGGCCAAAGACGAGCGAAGCCACTAGGCTAGCCGACAGGAGCGTCTGTTTCATCGGATCTGATCCATGGTCGCGGCAGGAACGCGCGACCATGATGAGCCGATATGACAGGCCGGTGAAGTGTCGCCGGCTAGAGCCGGATCCGATCAGGTTGGAACAATCTGATCGGCGCGTGCTCTAGAATATTTTCAAGCGAAGTGGATACCGTTTCGCGTCAAGAAAATGCGCCCGATCAGATCCCGGCGCAATTG
>NZ_JBHYEM010000050.1:460-749 GCF_051860145.1 Allobosea sp.
ACGATCCAGTCGGATCGGAAATTGCTCCAGCCGGCGACCGGGATCAGTATTTGTTCTCGAGCGTGGTCTTGGCATCGAGTCGCTTCTGCGGCGGCGTCAGGTCGGGCGGCGGCGTCGTGGCGCAGGCGGCGAGAGCAAGCGCGAGAAATCCGGCAAGCGTGATACGGCTGAGTCGCTGCATGGCGTCATTTTCCAGTCGATCGGATCGATCGGTACAGTGTTTCCGCCGATGAAGCCGCCCCGTCAAGCACGCGGTCTCACTTGCGAATTGGTCGAGATTCAGCACACG
>NZ_JBHYEM010000051.1:0-737 GCF_051860145.1 Allobosea sp.
GTCCTTGTCCACCTTGCGGATCTCGCCTTCGGCAAGCTCGGAAGCTGCGGCGTCTGATCCGCTGGCCGCAGGCGCCTTCTCGGACATGCCCGGCATGTCAGCCATGGGTTTGGAGGACTGCGCGCCGGCTGCGCCAGCGAACGAGAGTGCGGCAACGAATGCCAAGAGTGCGATGCGGATGTTTGACATGAGGATCTCCTGTGCTATGAATGAATTTGGAGTCCCGCCGCGTTCCGATGGAAGTGCGCGGCGGGAGTGTTTCGCTTACTTCCCGGTCTTGGTCACGTTCACGGCGCCCTTCATGCCGGCGTCGTAGTGGCCGGGCTGCAGGCATGCGAAGTCGACCTTGCCGGCCTTGGTGAACTGCCAGACGATCTCGCCGGTCTTGCCCGCGGCCAGCGTCACCATGTTCGGATCGGAGTGCTCCATCTCCGGGTTCTTCTTCATGACTTCGTAGTGCTCCTTGAGCTCCTTCTCGGTTCCGATCACGAGCTCGCACGGTCTCGCCTTGCTTGACACTGATGTCGGCCGGCGTGAAGCGCATGCTGTCGGCCATGTCGACGTTGATCGTGCGGGTGGTCTTGGTGGCCACGCCGGGCTTGCCGATCGCCTCGTCGGCCTCGTGGCCGTGACCACCGGCGTGGGTGCCGGATGCCGAAGCGCCCGCGGCGGCCAAGGCCAGGAGTGCTGCGAAAGCGGTCTTGCGGAAGGTGTGTTTCATGGGTTTCCTTTGAGAG
>NZ_JBHYEM010000052.1:0-447 GCF_051860145.1 Allobosea sp.
TGGCCTGAATTGACCGAGACGATCCGCGAGCTTGCGCCGCGCGAGGTCTGGGTGACGCATGGCCGTGAGGAGGCACTGGTGCGCTGGTGCGAACTCGCTGGCGTCCCGGCCCGGCCGCTGCATCTCGTCGGCTATGAGGATGAGGGGGATTGAGGCTGAAACGCACCCGCTGCCATCGCGCGAAAGGTCATCCATGAGAGCCTTCGCCACACTCCTCGACCGCCTCGTTCTCACCCCGTCGCGGGGCGGCAAGCTCACGCTGCTTGCCGACTACTTCCGCGATACGCCCGATCCCGATCGCGGCTACGGCCTTGCCGCCCTTGCCGGCACGCTGGACCTGAAAAGCGTCAAGCCGGCGCTCCTGCGCGAACTCGTGCTGGAGCGGATGGATGAGGTGCTCTTCCGCTATTCCTACGACTATGTCGGCGACCTCGCGGAAACCATCGC
>NZ_JBHYEM010000052.1:457-708 GCF_051860145.1 Allobosea sp.
CGTGCGCGATCTTCTCGATCGGCTCGATCCCTCCGCCCGCTTCGCCTTCCTGAAGCTGGCGACCGGCGGCCTGCGCATCGGCGTCTCCGCCCGCCTCGCCAAGCAGGCGCTCGCCGATTTCTCGGGCAAGGATGTCGCCGAGATCGAGACGCTGTGGCACGGGCTTGCGCCGCCCTATGAGCCGCTCTTCGCCTGGCTGGAGGGAAGGGCGGAGCGCCCGGTGCTCGCAACGCCCGCCATCTTCCATTCCG
>NZ_JBHYEM010000053.1:0-683 GCF_051860145.1 Allobosea sp.
CTGTTCGCCGAGGGCACCCTTGTCATAGAACGGACCGACCCCGACATCACGCTCGAGGGCCTGCGCCTGCTGGCCGATCGCAACCCCGTTCCCGTCTTCCACCACAGCGCGCTCCGCGACCCGCTGAGATCGGAGTCCGACTGACAAGCATGAACGCACTATCCGGCGACCTCGCCTTCCTCCCGCTCGGCGGGACCGGCGAGATCGGCATGAACCTGAACGTGTATCGCTGCGACGACCAGCTGCTGGCCGTGGATTGCGGCCTCGGCTTCGCCGGGCGCGACAACCCCGAAGTCGATGTCATGGTGCCGGACCCGGCCTGGCTGGCCGCGCGGCGCGACCGGCTGGTCGGCCTGGTCATCACCCACGCGCATGAGGACCACATCGGCGCCGTGGTGCATCTGTGGCGACAGTTCCGCTGCAAGGTCTTCGCCACGCCCTTCGCCGCCGCGGTGCTGACGCGCAAGCTGACCGAGGCCGGCCTGGTGCAGGAAGTGCCGCTGGTGGTGACCCAGCCGCGTACCCGCTTCCGCCTGGGCCCCTTCGATTGCGAATACATCCCGGTCACGCATTCCATCCCGGAAGCCCAGGCGCTGGCCATCCGCACGCGCCATGGCATCGTGCTGCACACCGGCGACTGGAAGCTCGACCCGGACCCGCTGATCGGCCCGCGTACCGATGAG
>NZ_JBHYEM010000054.1:0-627 GCF_051860145.1 Allobosea sp.
CTCTCGCTAAGGTCGCCAAGGTGTTCGGCGTACCAACGATCCTCACGAGCGTCGTTGCAGCCCGCGGCGGGGTCATCTTCCCCCATGTCACCGAAGTCTTTCCCGATCAGGAGGTGATCGATCGGACCTTTATCAACACCTGGGAAGACCCACAGGTTGTTGATGCGGTGAAGGCGACCGGTCGCAAACAACTGATCATCGCCGGTCTGTGGACCGAGATTTTCGTCGCCATGCCGGCGATCCAGGCTGCGGGCGAAGGCTGGGACGTGACCGTCATCACCGACGCCTCGGGCGGTACCTCGCTGGAGGGGCATGAGGTAGCGATCCAGCGCATGATTGCAGCAGGGGTCAACATGATGACCTGGCTCGCGCTGGCATCTGAATGGCAGCGCGACTGGGCGCGTGCCGATACCGCCGGCCCGCTCAACGATGCGCTCAAATATCATATCGGCGGCAGTGCGATCGCCTATCTGTGGGAGCAGCAGTTGCTCAACACGCCGGTGTCGGACACCGCCTGACCGAGACAGGGATGGCAGGTGGGCGGCCGCACGAGCGGCGCCCGTGCGGCACCTGTCATCCCTGCTTCATCCACTCTGAGGGTCGAGAAAGACGTGTAAGGAGCGGATG
>NZ_JBHYEM010000055.1:0-608 GCF_051860145.1 Allobosea sp.
TCCTATCGGACGTATACGGTATTAGCACAAGTTTCCCTGAGTTATTCCGTAGAGCTGGGTAGATTCCCACGCGTTACTCACCCGTCTGCCGCTCCCCTTGCGGGGCGCTCGACTTGCATGTGTTAAGCCTGCCGCCAGCGTTCGTTCTGAGCCAGGATCAAACTCTCAAGTTTTGAAACTTTGATTGGCTTTAACGTCGCAGCCTCGATGGCCGCGACCTGGTCACGCATGAATTGACGAGAACATTCACACCTGGACGATCTCTCGTCCTGGTAGACTATTCTCTCAAAACGTGTCCGCCAAAGTCTCGTTCGAACAGCCAAATCCCTGGCGGGATAAGGTGTTCAGCAGGACTCTGCCGCCCACGTTTCTCTTTCTTCAATATTCAATTGTCAAAGAACAGACACCGCTCAGACGCAATGTCGGGGCCCGGCAGCTAGCGCCTTCAGACCCAGTCGAGTGTCGCTCACGCGGCTCTCTTGAATTCGAACCAACAAGGACCTTTCTGAAACCCGCTAACCAAAAAACCTCAGTTCCTTGAAGCGAACTCCGGGGCCGCCAGCGGCGCGCCGCCCTCGTTGTTGAGGCGTATATAGTCGCCACCCTCT
>NZ_JBHYEM010000056.1:0-601 GCF_051860145.1 Allobosea sp.
CAGGCCGATGTTGCCCTCCTGGATGAGATCCAGGAACTGCAGGCCGCGGTTCGTGTACTTCTTGGCGATGGAGATGACGAGGCGGAGGTTCGCCTCCACCATCTCCTTCTTCGCCTGCCGGGCCTCGCGCTCGCCCTTCTGCACCATGTGGACGATGCGGCGGAACTCGATGATCTCGAGGCCCGTCTCGGTCGCCTGGTTCTGGATCTCCTGGCGCAGTTCTCTGATGCGGTTGGCCTCGCGCGAGACGAACTCGCGCCAGCCGCGGGCGGACAGGTTCGCCACCCGCCGCGTCCAGTTCGGATCGAGCTCGGAGCCCTGGTACTCGCGCAGGAAGCTGTCGCGCGACACGCCGTAGGATTCGGCGAGGCGCAGCAGCCGGCCCTCGTGGCCCATCAGCCGGCGGTTGATGTCGTAGAGCTGCTCGACCAGCGCGTCGATGCGGTGCTGGTTGAGCGACAGCTCCTTCAGCTCGGCGACGATGTCGTCGCGGAACTTCTTGAAGCGCCGCTCCTGGCTCGGCGACAAGAGCTTGCTCTGCAGGCGCTGCTCGACGTTCTGGTCCTGCAGGCGGCGCAGCTTCTTGTAGTTCTCGGCGATG
>NZ_JBHYEM010000057.1:0-600 GCF_051860145.1 Allobosea sp.
CTGCGTCTTGCGGTTCATCACGAAGGTGCCGTTCTGTCGGTGCCCCGCCTTCAGCGAATAGACCGTGTCGAACAGCGCGTCGGAGGGGTTGCTCGCCTTGAAGGCGCCCGCCGCACCCGTCGCGATATAACCGATATTGCCCCAGCTCCAGCTCGCATCGGCGACATTGGTGTAGCTCAGGAAACCCTTCGGCTTGTTGGTGCCGTCGCCGGAGACGAAGGCAGTGCCTTCCTGCTCGGCGAAGACGATGTCGACCTCGGAGGCGATCCAGCCCTCGACGTCGACGGCCGCATCGTCGAGCAGCGCCGCCGTCGCCGCCGGCATGGCGTAGAGTTCCATGGTCGGGAAGGAGAGTTCGGCGAGCTGCGCATTGCCGGTCTGCGGCCGCGCGGCCGTCTCCGCCACCCAGCCGGCCGCCATGCCGGAGGTGGCAAACGGCTTCTTCAGCACCGAACCCGAAACCTGGCGCACGGTTGCCAGCGCACGGATCGGCGAGGCGGCGGAAAGCCTGCGGCCGATTTCGGTATCCGTTTCCGAGGGCACGAGATAACCGCCATCGGCCGCTGAGCCGACCGACATGGCCTTGCCCTCCAGCGCCCT
>NZ_JBHYEM010000058.1:0-591 GCF_051860145.1 Allobosea sp.
CATGCCTTCGCGCAGCTTGAAGCCGGCGATGGAGTTGCGGGCGCGCGTGATGACCGGCTTCTGGCCGGCAATCGCTGCGAGGTCGCCAGCCGCTACGGACGGCTTCTTCGAATCGCCCGTCGATTCACCAACACCCATGTTGATGACGACCTTGTCGAGACGCGGGATCTGCATCTCGTTGGCGAAGGAGAACTGCTCCTGAAGCGCCTTGCGGATACGCTCGACGTATTCCTTCTTGAGGCGCGGCTCATACTTGGTGTCAGCCATCGATCGACACTCCCGAACGCTTTGCTACACGAACCTTCTTGTCGCCCTCGACCTTGAAACCGACGCGGGTCGGCTTGCCGTCCTTGGGGTCGGCGATCGCGATGTTCGACAGGTGAATCGAAGCTTCCTTGGTGATGATGCCGGCTTCCTGGGTCTGGGACTGACGCTGGTGACGCTTCACCAGGTTGATACCCTTGACGACCGCACGGTCTTCCTTCGGCATGACCTGAACAACTTCACCGGTACGGCCCTTGTCCTTGCCGGTGAGTACGACGACCTTGTCGCCCTTACGAATCTTCTGCATAGCCATCGCTCCTTACAGTA
>NZ_JBHYEM010000059.1:0-589 GCF_051860145.1 Allobosea sp.
TCGACCTCGAAGAACGCCTTGAGGAAACTCTCCAGCACCCACTTGAGATGCCCCATATGGGACGTCTTATCGATCACCAGCCCCTCGACCTGATGGAACATCGGCGTATGGGTTTGATCGCTGTCGTGCCGATAGGTTCGTCCCGGAATAATCACCCGTATCGGCGGCTCGACGCTTTTCATCGTCCTGATCTGGACCGGTGAGGTATGGGTGCGCAGCACTTTGCGCTCGCCGTTCACATCCGGCGCCAGGAAGAACGTGTCATGCATCTCGCGCGCGGGATGCCCGATCGGGAAGTTCAGCGCCGTGAAATTCAAGTAGTCGGTCTCGATATCGGGTCCTTCGGCGATCGAAAAATCCATATCCGCGAAGATCGCCGTGATCTCGTCGATCACCTGCGACACGGGGTGAATGCGCCCCCGCGTCTCAGGCCCCTCCCGGACAGGCAAGCTGATGTCGGTGACTTCGCGGGCGAGGCGCGCCGCCTGCGAAGCTTCGGCCAGCGCCTCCCTGCGCGCCGACAGCGCATCCTGCACGGCATCGCGCAAGCCATTGATCTGCGGACCACGTTGCTTGCGCTCTTCGGCTG
>NZ_JBHYEM010000060.1:0-546 GCF_051860145.1 Allobosea sp.
CTCGTCGTCTATGCGACGCTGACCGAGCAGAACATCGCCAAGCTGTTCCTCGCCGCCTTCATCCCCGGCATCCTGGCCGCCATCGGCTACGTGCTCGTCATCGCGCTCTATGTGCGGCTCTATCCGGAGAGCGCCGGCCGCCAGCCGCGCATGGCCTTTCCGGAGCGCTGGCGGGCACTCGCGGCCGTCTGGCCGGTGACGCTCGTCTTCATCGCCGTGGTGGGCGGCATCTACACGGGCGTTTTCACGCCGACGGAGGGCGCCTCGGTCGGAGCGCTCGGCACCGGCATCATCGCCCTCGCGTCCGGCGAACTCACCTGGGCGAAGTTCTGGCAGGCGATCATGGCGACGGCCGTCGGCACGGCGATGATCTTCTTCATCGTGCTGGGTGCTGCCTTCTTCAACGCCTTCCTGGCGCTGACCCAGGTGCCGCAGCTGATCTCGACCTTCGTCATCGAGCAGGGCTATGGGCCGTGGCTCGTCCTGACCATCATCCTGCTGCTCTACCTCGTGCTCGGCTGCGTGATGGACAGCCTGTCGATGATC
>NZ_JBHYEM010000061.1:0-542 GCF_051860145.1 Allobosea sp.
TGTTGCCGGCGCAATCGCGCCATAAGCAGTGCCGAGGATCAGCCGAAGTGAAATGCCGCCATCCTCGATGACGGGAAGAGTTTCCTTGCCGTGATGCTCGAACGAAGGGGGAGCATCCTCTTGCGCGTCGGGCAAGGCGAGCCAGGTCTGGATGCCGAACAGTCCGTTGGGGCCGGTTCGTGCTGCCGCAGAGGTCCGTTCGGAATGGGTGACACCCCGCCCCGCGACCATCCAGTTCAGCGCGCCGGGCCGGATGATCTGGTCGGCGCCAGTGCTGTCACGATGGTGAAAATCGCCGCGGTAAAGATAGGTGACTGTGCCGATGCCGATATGGGGATGGGGTCGGACGTCGATCCCATGCCCAGTCAGCAGTTCGGCTGGTCCAGCCTGATCGAAGAAGATGAACGGCCCAACCATCTGACGGTTCGGCGCTGGCAGGGCGCGCCGGACCTCGAATCCACCAAGATCGCGGGACCGGGGCACAATCAGCGTTTCAATCGCCTCCAAATCGACCGTATCGGGACAGCCGGGCTCGATGGCCG
>NZ_JBHYEM010000062.1:0-538 GCF_051860145.1 Allobosea sp.
GCGATCCGGCCGGGCTCACGAATGCCGACCCGCTCCAGCAGCGCATGGATCCGGTCGCGCAGTTCGGCCCGGCTCAGCCGGATGCCATGCGCCGCATAGATCTCGCCGAGCTGCCTGCCGACCTTCATGATCGGGTTGAGCGCCGTCATCGGCTCCTGGAAGACGACACCGATCTGACGACCGCGAATAACCTGCCACTCCCGCTGCGTCAGACCCGACAGCTCGACACCGTCGAGCGCGATGGACCCCGTGGTCAAGCCGCGCAGTATCTTCGGTTGCAAGCCGGCAATGGCCTGCCCCGTCACCGATTTGCCGGACCCCGACTCGCCCACGAGGCAAAGTGTCTTGCCCGCAGCCAGGTCGAAGGAGATGTCGTCGACCGCAAAACTCCTGTCGCCGCCGACGGGAAGTCCGATCCGCAAATGCCGAACATTCAACATGGCGACCTCACAACATGCTCTGGCGGCGGCCGTCGAGCGAACGGCCGATGCCGTCGGCGATCAGCGTCAGCGCCAGGACGGTCAGGAACAGGGCGACG
>NZ_JBHYEM010000063.1:0-537 GCF_051860145.1 Allobosea sp.
GGATGAGGGCCGGCGCGCGCAGCGCGCCGGTGTTGCGCCCGGAAGACCGAGAGCGAGAGCCATGATCGCCGCCACCCCGCCCCGCTCCGCGGTGCGGCCCTCATCCGGCGCTACGCGCCACCTTCTCCCGCGAATGCGGGAGAAGGGAAACGCGCCCGCAGGTACCAAAGCGTCGCCACTACTGCGGCCGCGGCGTGCAGTAGACGTCGCCCACTTCACCGATCCGGACGTCCCTGCACTGAAGCTCGTACACCCCCTCCCGGCCGCACTCTGACAGGGTCATGCTCGTCCTGTCGAAGCGCGCATCGCAGGTGTCTCCGGCGTCCTGCAGATCCGTGGACCCGGGGAACCAGATTCGCAGCCGGCCGCCCTGCGGCTCGTATCCGAAGTATCCGTCCCATCCGTCGCCGTGCTCGAAAGCCATGTAGGTCCCGACGCCATTGCCGCCGAAGCAGTACTTGATCAAGGCCGAGGGATCGGAGGAACCGGAGGGGTGGACCTGCCAGCAGCCGATGAACGGATCGGCGGCGGACGGGG
>NZ_JBHYEM010000064.1:0-535 GCF_051860145.1 Allobosea sp.
GGGGAGCTGGGTCTCCTTGAAATTGGCGATCACCCAGACCTGGCTCGGCACCAGCGCCATCAATTGCGTACCGGCCGAGACATACTGCCCGAGCCGGGCCGAAACCTCGCCGAGACGCCCGTCCTGCGGGGCGGTGATGCGGGTGTTCTGCAGGTCGATCTCGGCGAGATGCACGGCGGCCTCGCCGCCCTGCACAGCCGCTTCCAGCGATGCCTTGTTGACGATGGCGCTCTGCACGTCCTGACGAGCGACGTCGACGGCCGCGTGGCTCGCCGTCAGGGCGGCCTTGGCTTGGTCCAGCGCCTGCTGGCTCTGGTCCGTGTTGGTCTGGCTGACGATGCCGCGCTCGCGCAACGGCTCGATGCGGCCCCAATTGGCTTCCGCCGTGCGAAGTGCGGCCTCGGCGCTGGCGACATTGGCCTCGCTGGCGCGTTGGCGTGCCTCGGCGGCATGGCGGGCCTGCTCGGAATTGGCGAGCGCAGCATGCTGCGCCGCGAGACTGGCGCGGGCCTGATCGAGCCGTTGCAGGAAGATG
>NZ_JBHYEM010000065.1:0-535 GCF_051860145.1 Allobosea sp.
CGCCTCGCCCAGACCTACAGCGTAGAGCTGCTCGCGCGCACGCTCGAGGTCGCCCAGCGATGCAGCTTCAGCCTGGACGAGTTGCGTTACCAGTACCCTGACGAGGTGGTGCCCGCAGGGGAAACACCCGCCAGCTACCTGCGCCGAATTACCTATGAAGGGGCGGGCCGCCGCTGGCCCGACGGCATTCCGGCCGCGATGCACACGCAGATCGAGCACGAGCTTGCGCTGATTGCAGACCTGGGCTACGAACACTACTTCCTCACGGTGGCCGACATCGTGGCCTTCGCACGGTGTGCCAGGGCCGCGGCAGCGCCGCCAACAGCGTGGTCTGCTACTGCACGGGTGTCACGGAAGTCGATCCGGGCCGCATGAGCGTGCTGTTCGAGCGATTCATCTCCAAAGAGCGCAATGAGCCGCCCGACATCGATGTCGATTTCGAGCATGCGCGCAGGGAGGAGGTGCTGCAGTACCTGTATCGGAACGATGGACGTGATCGCGCAGCGCTCACGGGGGTGGTGATCAGCTACCGTCC
>NZ_JBHYEM010000066.1:0-526 GCF_051860145.1 Allobosea sp.
CTGGGTGTCGAAAAGAACGTCAACGGCGATGCCTGTTCGACAATGCTGCCCTGATCCATGAACACGACCTGGTCGGCAACCTCGCGGGCAAAGCCCATCTCATGGGTGACGCAGATCATGGTCATGCCTTCCTGGGCCAGCCCGGTCATGACGTCGAGCACCTCCTTGACCATTTCCGGATCAAGCGCGGAGGTTGGCTCGTCGAACAGCATCAGCCGCGGGTTCATGCAGAGCGCCCGCGCGATCGCCACCCGCTGCTGCTGTCCACCTGACAGTTGTGCTGGGTATTTGTCGGCCTGTTCGGGAATACGGACCTTTTCCAGGAAATGCCGCGCCAGGCTTTCGGCCTCCTTGCGCGGCATGCGAAGTACGCGCCGCAGTGCCAGCGTGCAGTTCGACAACACAGTCAGATGTGGAAACAGGTTGAAGCTCTGGAACACCATTCCGGTCTGCCGGCGCGCCACTGCTGTCTCCCTGGCATTGTCACCCAGCCTGATCGTGCCAAGTGTGACAGTTCCCTGCTGGT
>NZ_JBHYEM010000067.1:0-506 GCF_051860145.1 Allobosea sp.
CTCGAAGGGCGACATGCGCTGGCCGAGGGTGCCAAGCTCCTGCCCGCCGGCCGTAACCTCGCCCTTGCCGGTGACGAAGACGAGGCAGGCCTCGCGATCCCCCGTCGCCGCAGCCACGCTCTCGCCGGCCTTGAGCCGGTGCAGCTCGAAGCCGACATAGGTCCAGCCGGCGCTCTCAGGCGTGACGCGGGTCACGAGGCCGTGGCGGTCGGAGGGGCGGATCTTGAGGTGGGACATGGGTGGGCTCCTTTGTCGTACTCAGCCCTCATCCTGAGGAGCGATCGAAGATCGCGTCTCGAAGGGTGCTCCAGAAGATTCCTGAGCCTCCTGAACCATCCTTCGAGACGCCGCTTTCGCGGCTCCTCAGGATGAGGGCTGTGAAGGGTGTCAGCCCAGCCCCGCTTCCGTGATGAAGCGGCTGAGATTGGCGTGGCCGAGCTTGGCGTACGTCTTGGGCTCGGCCTTCTTCGGGTCCTGCTCGGCCTCGACGACGATCCAGCCGGAAT
>NZ_JBHYEM010000068.1:0-506 GCF_051860145.1 Allobosea sp.
GGCACCAGCCGCAGCGCCGTCTCCTGATCCTCGGAGAACCAGGCCGCAAAAGACGCCGCGGTCCGCTGCACCAGCGGCAGCACGGTCAAGCGCCAGAAGGCGCGGTTGGCCTCCTGGTAATTGGCATAGGTCGCATCCCCCGGAATACCGATCAGCATGGGCGGCACGCCGAAGGCGAGCGCGATGTCGCGCGCCGCGCCGTTCTTCGCCGCGACGAAATCCATCTCGCGCGGGGAAAGCCCCATCGCCTTCCAGTCGAGCCCGCCTTCCAGCAACATCGGCCGTCCGGCCCGCGCCGGGCCGGAATAGCCCTCCTCCAGCTCGCACTTCAGCCGGCCATACTGGTCGGGCGTCAGGTTGCCGCCCTCCTTCGGCTGATAGACCAGCGCGCCGGAAGGCCGCGCCGAATTGTCGAGCAGCGCCTTGTTCCAGATCGCCGCCGCATTGGAGAGGTCGAGCGCCATGGACGCCGCCTCGAGCGGCGCAAAGCCGAGCTGGTCGTCGAG
>NZ_JBHYEM010000069.1:0-504 GCF_051860145.1 Allobosea sp.
TGCAGGAGCCGCTGACCAGCTGGGGCCTGCTGATCAACCAGGGCGCCAGCCAGCTCGACAGCGCGCCCTGGGCGCTCGGCTTTCCGGCAACGCTGCTGGCGATCACCATGCTGTCCTTCAACTATGTCGGCGACGGGCTGCGCGACGCTCTCGACCCCCGGCAAAGATAAGAAGGCAACACTGATGCCCTTGCTCGAAATCGAGAACCTCTCGGTCAGCTTCCGCACCCCGCGCGGGATCGTCCGCGCCGTGGACAGCGTCAGCTTCAGCCTCGAGCCCGGCCGCTGCCTCGGCATCGTCGGCGAGTCCGGCTCGGGCAAGAGCCAGACCATGCTCGGCCTGCTCGGCCTGCTGCCGTCGAACGGCATGGTCAGCGGCTCGGCGCTGTTCAACGGTGAACAGATGGTCGGCATGCCACGTTCCCGGCTCGATCAGTTGCGCGGCTCGGCGCTGGCGCTGATCTTCCAGGATTCGATCACCGGCCTCACCCCGCACATGCGGATC